>CAWIRT010000016.1:0-49888 GCA_963838445.1 uncultured Acidobacteriaceae bacterium | reverse complement strand
CGGTGCGTGGTCCTCAGGGGCCAAAGAGTCTGCGTGAGAACCGCGAATTTGCCGCAGTTCCGTAGGAACGGCTGAAGATTCGGTTGTGCTAGCCGTCTCTCCGGGACTGTTCGTCCTTTCGGATTCCACCCCAGGACTGCGTCCCACAAGCGCTATTCGTTTGGGATGTTCTTTCAAAACTCCCACAAAATCGTCATCCTGAGAGCCTGTGACTTTTTCGATCTTTTCGTGTTTTTCTGCGTAGCTAACCGGATGCTTTTCACCCCCCACAAAGCCGTCATCCTGAGAGCCTGTGACTTTTCCGATCTTTCGTGTTTTCCGCGTAGCTAACCGGATGCTTTTCACGCCCCCACAAAGCCGTCATCCTGCCTGCCCCGGCGTGCCGTGGGAGCGAAGCGCCGCGCGGATCTATCGCATAGCGGACGACTTATTGCGCGCAGTCGAAGAGCCTGTCCTGAGCGTAGCCGAAGGAACTCGGCGATGCTTGTTGGCGGATGCTCTTCCCAGCTTTCCAGCCACAAACTACAGGCCAAATCAAAAAAGTCACAAGCTCTCAGGATGACGATTTCGTCGGAGTTTGAAGAAACACATTCCCAACGAGTTAGCGCTTACGGAGCTGCGTCCTGATTGCATGACAGCGTCGGCTCCTCAAGCCAAGTAGACTGGTTGCTACCAAACGACCATGAAGCTCGGAAGAAGGAGCCGAGCATGATGATTATAGGCTGTGATTTTCATCCCCGTTTCCAGCAAATTGCTTATGTAGATCTAGAGACGGGAGAGTTTGGTGAGCGTCGTTTGAGCCATCCGGAAGAGGCGGAGCGATTTTACCGTTCTCTGGCCGGGAATCAGGTGCGCATAGGTCTAGAGGCGACGGGCAACTTCCGTTGGTTCCGGCGATTGATCGACGAACTGGGTTATGAATTTCTGCTCGGGGACCCGAGCGCGATTCGCGCTGCGAGTGCCCGCCGGCAGAAGACCGACAAGCGGGATGCCAGGCACATGTTGCGTTTGCTGCAAGAAGACCGGTTTCCGGCCGTCTGGCAGCCTTCGGTGGAGAACGAGCAGCTGCGGCAGTTGTTGTTGCATCGTTGCCGCCTGGTTCGCCTGCGCACCCGGATCACCAACCAGTTGGACTCCATGGGTAAGAACGAGGGCCTGTTGGGTTCCAAGAGCTGGTCGGCGGAGCGACGGCGGCGCATCGAGGCGTTGCCGTTGTCTGGCTGGTACATGCAAAGGCGAGTCGACTTGTTGGATTTGCTGGACGAGTTGGAGAAGCGGATCGAGCCGCTGGAGAAGGCAGTGGTTGAAGCGGCGGAGAGTCATCAGCAGGCATGCCTGCTGATGACTCACCCGGGAGTGGGTCCGATCGTTTCGCTGGTCTACGTGTTGACCATCGGGGATTGGACGCGATTCGCGCGAAGCCGGGAACTGGCCAGTTATCTGGGTCTGATTCCGGCCGAAGACTCCAGCGCTGACAAGCGCCGTTTGGGTCACATCAGCAAGCAGGGCAACACGCTGCTGCGTTGGCTGCTGGTCCAAGCCGCTATGGGGGCACAACGGTCCGATCCAAGCTGGCACCGACTATATCTTCGTTTGTCGCTGAACAAGCATCACGGCGTCGCCAAGGTGGCCATCGCCCATAAACTAGCGGTTCGACTGTATTGGATGTTGCGCTCCGGGCAGAACTACAAGCAGGTGATGGAGCGCGGTTCGCACGCGGGGCAGCCCGTTTAGCCCAGTGGCCGAGGCTTAGGCCGACGTCCTGATTGGGCGCCCCACCTCTTCCCGTGAGGGGAGAGTTTGCACAAGAAATCATGGAGCATTACCGGGCCGAATACATGGTTGATGGAACCCCAACAGGGACCATCGAAAATGATTGAATGCAATGTACGAGCTTGGGTCGTTTGGCAAAGCAAGACAGTTCTAAACTAAGGAACAAAGCACAGAAAAAACATCTGTGCTTTGTTCCCAGCTCGATTGTCACCGTGGTCGGAACGGGGTCAAGGGTCCAGATGAACGCCGAAGAACGGCGCCCTTGACCCCGTCCCAACCACAGCAGGGATTTTCTGTCTCCGCTCCAGAAAATCGGGACTTGACAGAGGCCGACGTGTCATACATGGGCTAAGTTCAGCAAAGTTCAGCCGTCCCTCCCAGACTGCATGCAAATTTGCGGTTCTCACGCAGACTCTAAAGCCCAGATCTTTGTTAGGACTTTATGGCCCGACTCAAAGTCGTGCCCTGATACAAAGCGTCAAGAGCTCCTCCCAATCGTTCAGGAGAGCCGGGCCGTGCCGCGGCGTGGGTGAAAGTGTGCGCCTTATGCGCCCTATGCGCCCTAAGCCCTCCTTTTCATGGCGGCTTCATGGCGGATGTGCAAAATTGCCACAGATCGCCGACAATAGGTCCAGGGGCCTGAGCCCCGGCAGGAGCGTCATCCCGTTTGACCACGAGCAAGTCCAGCCATATCCCGTCTCTTTCCCCCAAAGACTTTGCCGATTCGGTTCTCTCCCGAGAGCCTGCGATTGCCGTCTTCGATTGCGACGGAACGTTATGGGACGGAGACTCGGGTTACGACTTCATGGTCTGGTCGATCGAAGAGGGGATCGTCTCCCGCAACGCGAGCGATTGGATCGACTCCCGCTACCGCCTCTACCTTGCCGGCACGGTCTCGGAACTCGCCATGTGCGGAGAAATGGTTCAGATCTACGACGGCTTGCGTGAATTGGAAGTTCGCCGGGCCGCTGCGGCATTCTTCCAGGCACGTTTCGCAGACAAGATCTTCCCGGAAATGCGTTCCCTCGTTTCCTCTTTGCAGGATCGTGGGACAGATATCTGGGTAGTGAGTTCGACCAACAACTGGGTCATCGATGAAGGCGTTCGCGGCTTCAACATTCCGCCCACCCGGGTGATTTCCGCACGGGCCCAAGTGGTGGGTGGGGTGATTACCAGCAAGCTGCTCGACGTTCCGACCGGAGAAGGTAAGGCCCAGTCGCTGATCAAGGCGGGCGTCGCCGCTCCTGACGTGGTATTCGGAAACTCCATTCACGACGCTGCGATGCTCGAGATCGCACTGCAGGCGTATCCTGTGAACCCGACGCCGGCGCTGCGGGAGATCGCAAGCAAACGTGGATGGCCCATCTTTTATCCGGAAGGCACTCTGCCCGGCCAGGCATGATTCCTCAGCGCTCCGGCCGTAGCCTGCGGGTTGCCGCGCTGCAGCCCAGTGTGAGCCTTACGCTCGACCATCTCGGCTGCCTCGACTCACTGGTTGCCTGCACTCGTTACTGCCTGCAAGCGGTGCCGGCGCTGCGGGAACGAAACCTGAAAGTGATCGCCGACTCGTGGTCATCGACCACAGACGAAATACTTTCCGCTTCTCCCAACCTGGTGGTCGCGTCGGTTCCCTACCGGATGGAATCCCTGGCTGCGATCCTGAAATGCGGCGTCCCGGTACTCACCCTGGCGCCGCACTCACTGGCGGACATTTATCAGGACATACGCCTCCTCGGCGACATACTTCACGCGCAGGACCGGGCCAGCGCGGTGGTCGAGGAAATGATGCAGGCCGTTGCGGCCATCCAAGCCGCAACGGCCGGGGCAAAACCGCGGCTGGTCTATTGTGAAGAGTGGGGCAAGCCGCTCATTCACTCGCAAACCTGGGTAGCAGAGTTGGTTTCCACCGCGGGGGGCCGTTTTCTGGGCAATCCTGGATCGGTTACAGACGCTGCCGCGATCGCCGCCCATGATCCCGATGTGCTCGTATTTGCCTGGTGCGGCGCTGGAGACCGGGTTCCGCTCGCTCGCGTGATCGAGAAGCGGCAGTGGCAGTCTCTCCGGGCGGTGCACACGGGACGGGTTTACTGTATTCCAGATGAGTTGTTGAACACCCCGGCGCCTAACCTGTTGCAGGGACTCGAGGCTCTGGCCGGTGCGATCCACCCGGAGATCTTTGGTGTCCCAAAAAGCGTCCGTTGCCTGCAAACAGACGGTCTTGCGGCGGTAACGTCTAAAATCACATGAGCGTGCAGCGAGATTCCAGGCGGTCAAGAACGGACACGAAGGTAGTTCGGCTGGTGGTGGCCGCACTGATCCTGCGGGAGCAGAAGGTGCTTATTTGTCAACGGCGCCCGGACCAGCCTATGGCGTTGAAATGGGAGTTTCCCGGGGGCAAGGTGGAAGTTGGGGAGAGCGCGGAACAAGCCCTGCGCCGTGAGCTCGATGAGGAGTTGGGCATTGCCGCGGATATCGGCAACAGGGTGGCGCACACTCGTCATACCTACCGTAGCGGAAGTGCGATCGATTTGCAGTTTTTCGCGGTTTATCAGTTTGCCGGGGAGATGACCAATCGTATCTTCAACGACCTTCGGTGGTGCCCGCTGCGGGAGTTAACCCGCTACGACTTTCTGGCCGCCGATCGCATCCTCATCCGCGAATTGGCTGCGGGTAAGCTGCTTTAACAGGGTGCCGCGCCTCTGGCGCTCAATATCGTGATGGGGATTCCAACCCAGCCCTTCCGGGCTGGGCTGACGTTTAGCGGTCGGCCCTCCGGGCCTCGAGGAATCTGTTCCCAGAGAGAATCGTTCTCATTTAAAGCCCTCATCAACCCCGCCATTTACGGCAGGCTGAAGCCGTGCCTTCGTTCAGAGTTGTGGGGAAGGCGCTGCCCTCTGGCTAAACAGGGTGTGTGAGAACTCGGGATTTAGGAATTTAGTCCCGAAGGGACGGCTGAACTTAGCCCAGGACGCCTAGTCCTGGGTTGGATTTGAAAGGACGACCCAGTCCCGCAGGGACGGCTGAAATGGGCCGCGACGCAATCCTCCTTCAGCCGTCCCTGCGGGACTCAATCATGTTTCTTGATGTACCCAGGACTAGCGTCCTGGGCTAAGTTCAGCCGTCCCTTCGGGACTAAATTCCTTAAATCCCGAGTTCTCACACATGCCCTAAAACCCATCGTTTTTGTTTCCTGTATGTGCCGCTGCGGGTTTCTCAGAATTGGAAATAGATGAAGTCGCGATGGCCGAAGAAGCCGAAGAAGACGATGGCGTAGAGGCAGGCGTTGTAGGCGAGGGCACGAACGGCAGGCCTGGCCCAAAGCCGGGGGGCGCTCGACGGATGGGCTATCCACCACTCAACCACAAACATGGCGGCTATCGACAACAGCAGATAAGGCGCCGAGGCGCGGCTGAAGCCACCCACCTTTAACAACAAGGGATCCAACCGCCCGAGGGGTAGAAGGTGGGTGGCGATAAACCAGGAGTCCCTTACGGTGTTGGCGCGAAAAAATATCCAGGCGAAGGTCACCAGGCTGAAAGTCCCGATCATCTTGCAAAACGCGGTCAGGCGGGGCACACGATGGAGAGCGAGCAGGCGGCCCAGGCGCGCAGTCAACGGGGCGGTCGACTGGGCAACGATCAGGTAGAGACCGTGCAGGAAACCCCAGATGACGAAAGTCCAATTGGCGCCATGCCAAAGGCCGCTAATGACAAAGGTGATCATCAGGTTTGCATAATGCCGGGGAAGCCTGACACGATTGCCGCCCAAGGGAATATAGACGTAATCGCGAAACCAGGTGGATAGCGAAATGTGCCATCGCCTCCAAAACTCGCCCACCGAGCGACTGAAATACGGTTGCATGAAATTGATGCGCAACTCGTAGCCCATCATCCGCGCCAGGCCCAAGGCAATATCGGTATAGCCGGAAAAATCGCAGTAGATCTGGATAGAAAACAGCAACGTGGCCAGGGTTAGCGCGGCCCCGTTGTAATGGTGCGGTGTGTCATAGATAAGCTTTACAAAATCGGCGACATTGTCGGCCAGCACCATCTTCTTGAACAGACCCCACAGAGCCTGGACCAGGCCTGCACGAACACCTTCAAAGGTGACCCGCGGCTCACGATGAAACTGCGGCAGCAGTTCGTAAGGACGCTCGATGGGACCGGCAACCATTTGGGGAAAGAAGGCGACGTAGAGCGCGTACTCCAGCAGATTCTTTTCTGCCGGCACTCTTCGGCGGTAAACCTCGATGGTGTAACTCATGGCCTGGAAGGTGTGGAAGGAAAGGCCCACGGGCAAAATGATCGCCAGCAGCGGCGGGTCATAGCGCAGGCCAAAGAGATGGCTCGCAGTGTGAAAGGAGCCGGTCAGAAAGTTGAAGTACTTGAAAACAACCAGCAACGAAAGATTACAGAACAGGCTGACACCCAGGTAGAGCCGGCGGCGCGCTGGCTGCTCCGCTTTTTCTATTTGCAAGCCAGCTACATAGTCGATCAGCGTGATGGCCCAGATCACGAAAATGTAGCGGGTGCTCCAGCACATATAGAAGTAGTAGCTGGCAATGAGGAGAATGATTTTGCGGGCAGTGCCCCGGGTGACCAGAAACAACAGCCACACCACGACGAAAAAGCACAGAAACTGAAAGCTATTGAAGAGCATGGGGAGTAAGCCTGTCCTTCAGCAGCTGAAACAACGCCTCGGTATAGATCCGCGCACCGGCTTCATTGAGGTGCGTCTGATCGGCGAACAGGCGATTGGGGTAGAGGTAGTAGTCAGGGCCGAGCAGCTTGCACGGGGTGGCCTGCTCGACTTGCGCACGAAAGCGCGCATCCGTCTCAGCCGCTGGGGCGGCTTCGCCACTGCGCATGTAGAAGGGCACGTAGTAGCACTCGATGTGATACTGCCGGATCAGTTGATTCAATTCCCCAATCTGTGCGCTTTGTGCGGGGGCGATCCGTGGGAGCACCTGCCTCGGCTGGTCGGATGCAAGCCGGAAGTCGTCGGGCAGGCGCCCGGTAGCAAAACGGCTCTGCTCGGTGATGAGATGGTAGCCCCGCTCGGCGATCACCTGGCGCTCGTTTTCTTCCGACTCGCGGTAATAGCTCCTGATGCCGCCGTGGGTGGGTGCGGCGAGAAGGAAGGCAGTGAGGTCTCTCAGAAAATTGCGAAACGGAAAGAGACGATCGACGACCGCGTGGTCGTCGGGGAGGAAATGAAAGATGCCACGCCGGGGCGGATCGCTGCTCCACGGCAGCGTGAGCAGCAGCACGTTGGGCGCCTGCCCCCGTGCACACATGGCCTCAAGCGGAGGCAAAAACAAATCGCTTCCCGGAAAACCGGAATTGAACGATGAGACCTGCAGATGGTTCGCCGCACTCATCTGGTCGAACCAGGCGGGAACAAAGCCGGCGAGGATCTTGCTGTTGCCGAATATCAGTGCCCGGGTCACGCCGGGGCCGGCGGGAAAGACCTGTCCTTCGTGCTCCCATCGCAGCTTGGCTCGAAACACTATGTCGGAGCCGTTCCTCACATAGGGGAGACTGCGGGACAGTCCATAGAACGCTGCCCAACCTGCCAGGAAGAACACAACCGTCCAGCCAAGAGCCGACGGTTTGCTCCGCTTCGCTGTGGGCTCCTGCTTAGCGGTTTCGTAGTTGGGAGCAGTTTCGACGTCCAAGGCAGACCCTGAACTTTCATCGTATTACAGGCACTAGCCTGCGCCTCCGGTAAACATCATCACCAGTGACAACACAATAACCACCGCCGCGGTGAGCCAGGCCACGGCGTTGAACCAGTGTGAGTTTACGTGTTCGCCCATCAGGTCCTTGCGATTGATGAGCAGCAGCATGAAGACGATCACCAGGGGCAGGAGGACGCCATTCAATACCTGCGACAGGATGACCATGCTGATGAGTTTGGCGTTGGGGACAAACAGAACGGCAATGGCTCCGCCGGCCACCAGAAGCGTATACAGCCAATAGAAGACCGGCGCATCCTTGAAGCCGCCATCCAGGCCGGACTGCAGACCCAGCCCTTCGCACACCGTGTAGGCAGTCGAGAGGGGCAGAATGGAGGCGGCAAACAGCGAAGCGTTGAACAATCCGACGGCAAACAACAGGAAAGCATACCGTCCGGCTAACGGCTTCATCGCCTGGGCGGCATCTGCCGCTTCCCGGATCGCTCCCATGCCGTGAGCGAACAGGGTGGCAGCACAAGCGACAACGATGAACCAGGCCACGATGTTGGTAAAGAACGATCCAATGATCACGTCGAGGCGCGACGCGGGGTAACTCTTCGCAGTGACCCCTTTCTCGACGATGGAGGACTGGAGATAAAACTGCATCCAGGGCGAGATGGTAGTGCCGATGACACCTACGATCATATAAATGTAACTTTTAGAGTGCCATATGGAGCCTCTTGGCAGGGTTACCGTGGCCACCGAGGCTTGATGCCAGCTGGGCTGGGAAAGGACGCCGGTGACGATGTAGGCAATGTAGAAAACGGACGCTGCCAGAAAGACTTTTTCGACGCGCTTGTAATCCCCCTTGACCACCAGGAGCCAGATGGTCAAGGCGCTGGCGGGCACAGATACGTACTTGCTGATGTGGAACAGCTGCATGCTGCCGGCAATGCCGACGAACTCTGCCATGACGTTGCCAAAATTGACGATCACCAGCAGCACCATCAACAGAAAGGTCATACGCAGCCCGAACTCTTCGCGGATGAGATCGCTCAGGCCTTTGCCGGTGACCGCTCCCATGCGGGCGCACATTTCCTGCACCACCAGCAAGGCGATGGTTATGGGGATCATGGTCCAGAGCAGGGTGTAGCCGAATTGGGCCCCGGCATTGGAGTAGGTGAGAATGCCACCCGAATCGTTATCGATATTGGCGGTAATAAAGCCCGGCCCGAGCACGGCGAGGAAGAGCAGTATGCGGATTCGCCAGCGCTTGAGCATGCGGTCTATTTCAAATGTGGATTGTTATTGAACTGCAGCAAAGCAGCATTGGTTCATTGTCTGGCACGTAAAAATGCAATTACGTGGTCCGCCTGCACCACGCCTACCAACCGGTTGGCGCTATCCACTACCGGCAGCGCGTGCAGGTTGTATTTGTCGAAAAGTTCTGCAACTTCATCCTGGTGAGCTTCCGCAGGAGTGGAAATGACGCGAGGCTCGGCTAACACGGCAACCCGTGTTTCCGGGAGAGCCAGGATCAGACGCGACAATGGGACAACCCCTTCAAGCATGTCATCTTTTCCGGTGAGATAAATCTCGGTTATCCCTTCCGGATCTCCTTCGAATTCCCGCAGGGCCCGTACTGCGTCTCCTACCGTACCCGCGGAGGAAACCTGGACGCAGCTCGTGGTCATTCTGCCGGCCGCGGAATTTTCCCGGAATTCAAGCAGATCCTCAACTTCCTGCCGCTCCTCCGGCTCCATCTCCTCGAGAATCGCCTCCGAGCGCTCATCGGAGAGTTCGGCCAACAGATCGGCGGCCGCGCCTGGATCCATCTCTTCGACAATGTCGGCTACGCGGCCGGAATCGAGGGATTCGAGCAAAGACTTCTGCAGGCGGGGATCGACTTCCTCCAGCGCATCTGCGGCTACTTCCTCGTCGAGAGAGACAAAGATGGCTTCCCGCTCAGGAGGCGGAAGGTCTTCGAGGATGTCCGCCAGATCGGAGGGATGCATGTGAGACAGCCGCTCGTGTTCGATCTTCAGCTTCACCCGGCGCGCCGGGTCGACTTCAATCAGATCCACGAATTCCCAGGGAATGATGCTGGCACGGAAGTGCATGGCAAAACTCGCCAGTGCTTGCCTGGGCATCACTCCCTTGAGCAGCCTGCGCACCGCGCCGCGCAGTCCGACGGCGACCTCGGCCACGCGCAGTCCTTCGCGGCCATTTTGTGGAAACCACTGCAGGTCGACGTCATTGACCCGCACCACCTTCCTCCCATGGACGTCGATGATTTGCCGGTCCAGGACGTCTTGTTGCAGGAGGAGCAGGTTTTCATCGCCGCGCAGCGGCTGAAGGAGCGCATCCTCGCGCAGTTCGAGGGTTCCGGCCGGTGTTTGGAGTACGTCCTTCACGGCTACCAGCCTGGCTCCCTCCCTGGTTTTGAGCACGAGTCCGGCGACGTTTCCCGCGGCGGGTCCGGTGGCCACGGCGACATCTTTGAGCCGGCCCTGGACGCGGCCCTGCCGATCCGTGATCAGCGTGCCGAGCAGGAGGGTGAGGCTGGCGTGCGTACTGTGTTTGTCATGCATCGACGGCCGGTTGCAGTCTAACAGTCGCAGGGGGAGGGTTGGCGCAGGTTAGTAAGAGAGACGTGGCGGGGCCGATTTAGTAACCGTACCCGGTGGTCGTTTTGGTTGTTTGAAAGGGCTGGGTGAAAAGTATCTGCCTGGATGGAGTCGTTCCCTCGGCGGTCGGGTAGGACGATGGCGCGGACCGGGCTTCGCATGATGCCGACGTTTCCATCATCCCCCCTAAAATTCCGTACGGCGGGTTTTCCCCGGTACGGCTTCAAGGCTGGCGTATGAGCAGGTGCCTTCCCGCGAGCGGCGTCCACGTGTCACGCCCTCTCGGTTTGCATCCTGCCTTCGTGCCCACCGCTGCGAGCGTTCGGTCTCCGCTCTGTGTCGGAGAACGCTGTGCGCACAAGCACCGCCATTCAAGCGGCCACGCCGCTCTACCCCAGGGGCCCTCGCTCCGGTCCGGGTTATGCTGTCCCGATCCATCAACACTTATCCGGCCCCATCCGCCCCACTCGCAGGCACAGTGCGATTTCACTGCTCTGCAGCTTATACGCCCTGTCCTCGCTGTGCGTTTCCGCCTAGGCGACCCGCGACTGGTTCCCAGCTTTCACTGCTCATTCTTTCTCAACATGTCGTCCTCCACGACTCCGGGGAATCTAGCGGCTGTATGCACCCAGTTCCTTCACCGCCAACGCTGGCCTTCGTCCCTTTAGCACAGACTCGGCACTCCCAAAACTCCCACAAGTCCGCTTCCCGTGGGGAATGCTTTTCGGAGCTTCACTACGGTTCACTTGCGCTACGACCTGCTGATTTGTTCACCCTCCTGACGGATCTGACCGGATTTCCATCTAGCCATCGAGGATTTTTACTACCGGGCTTTCAACGGTTTGGTCACCCGCTCCGTCGCCGGTTATTGCTACGGTGGCAACTGGGCAATTTCCACCGACGGGACTTACACCCGCTAGAATGGCAGCTAGCTTCGCTGCACGCTAAAGCCGCATTCATTCCCAAGTGATTACGGACGGGCTAAAGCCCGTCCCCTTCAGATTCAACCCAGCCCTTCCGGGCCTGGGCTGACGTTTAGCGGGTGGGCCCTCCGGGCCTTGATGGGGTCTGGGCAAGGGCTAAAGAGGCTGCGGAAAAAAAAGCCTTTCTCCTGCCGCGAAACTGACCCCAATCCGCATATATATAGGTGTGTCCACCAATAATTTTGTGCTGTTCGAAATCATTTGCCGGCCGCGTGCGCGGATGATGCATGAAACCCGGCTCGCCAGAACGGCTCAGGGGCAAATTATCCCGGACATCCTCTTGCCTGGATTCGGACTTATCACGCATACCACGCATATCACGCACCCTTTTCGTCACCCACTATTGCACCACCCTGGAGGCAAAATACACGCAAAACTTAAGCGTCGCTTGAAACAAAGGACTTAGCCGTCGATCGCAACCAGGGCCAAAGAGGGTGTGTGAGAGCTCGCTTTTTGAAGGGATGGGTTCAGAGTCTGCGTGAGATCTGCCTTTAGGTTTTGTATCAGGGCACGACTTTAAGTTGTGCCCTGATACGAGGCAGCAGGAGCTCCTTCCCAGGCAGGGAACCTTATCCGCAGGCGGAGGGTGGCTTAGTTGGGTCGTTCCGGACGGGTTTTTTGGAAGCGTTCATCGAGTGGCTGTCGGCCCTGAAATCCAGCCTCTATGGTGTGCCAGTAGTCGATTTTTGCTTCGCCCAATTGCCAACAGAGCAAAACTATCTGCTCCCCAGCCTGGTATGGGAAGTCGAGCAAGCCCTTGTCGAGATCTTTTACCTGGACGCCGATCGAATCGATTTCCTGGATTGCATCCTGGGCCTGCTGGACCGAGGTGCGTTGAGCCATGCGTTTGTGGGCCACAGCACCAACATCCACCAGCATGCCTCCGGAGAGAAAGATATTCTGGCTGAGCATTTGCAATTCTTCTTCGACCAGACTGGCGCTCGCCTTGGCATCAATCGCCCGCCGCAGCAGGGATTCCAAGATCGGCAGTAGCGATTGAGCCTCGTCCAGAGAGAATGTCTTCATCGATCCGGTCTTCTTCCAACCCTATGGTAATACACCCGAAAACTCTCAAAGCCGGTTTGAAACCTTGATTCTATGTGGCGGGAATCTGTTTGCCTGGTTGATTTGTGGCCTCTTGGCGGGGCAGGTATCATGACAGAGCGATGAGTTTGGGAGACAGCATCTTCATTTTCGGACTGGCGCTGGTTATTTTTGGCCCCAAAAAGCTGCCGGAAATCGGGCGGCAGCTGGGCAAGCTGGTGCTCGAATTCCGGCGTGCCAGCAATGAGTTCAAGATGCAGATTGAGGAAGAGTTGCGGGCGGCCGAGGTGGCGGATCGCCAGAAGCAGATCGCGGCACCCGTCACGCCGGCCCCGGTCAGCACGGCACCGGTCACGCCGGAAACCAGCTCTGATACGTTGACGATCCGTCCTCCGAGCGACGGAATAACCGTCAGCACGGAAAGCCCGTCCTCGAGGGTGATCCCGGTGGAAGAAGAAGTGGCAGAACTGAAAGCGGTCGCGGGAGACCACCCCGAACTGGCCAGCAACGGCCTCGAGCGCGAGCCGGAGCAGGCAGTCACCCATCATGACTGACATTGTGGACCGGGCCCGGACGGCGGTGACGGAACGAGCGGAATTACCGGGAATGAGCCTCCTGGAACACCTGGAGGAACTGCGCAAGCGCATCATTCATTCCGGGCTGTACCTGATTGTTGCTTTCTTCATTGCTTACGGCTTCCGGGAGAAGCTGTTTGCGTTTATGGAGAAGCCCATCGTTTCAGCGCTCAAGGCGCACAATCTGGACCCTCACCTGGTCTATCTGAATCCGGTCGACCCGTTCAATTTCTTTATCAAAATTAGTTTGGTTGGCGGCGCGATCCTGGCTTCGCCTTTTATTCTGTTCCAGGTGTGGCTGTTCATCTCTCCTGGCCTTTATCGGCAAGAGAAGCGCTACATCCTGCCCTTCATGACAGCCACTGTCGGACTCTTTCTTACGGGCGCTTTTTTCGGCTACCACTATGTCTATCCCGGGGCTCTCAACTTCCTCATCGGCTACGGCTCTCAGTTCAGGCCGATGGTGACGTTGGGCGAGTACACCGAACTCTTCATGACGGTCATCCTGGGCCTGGGGATCACCTTTGAGTTACCCATCCTGGTCTTCTTTCTGGCGCTTTTTGGCCTGGTGACGGCAGGCTGGCTGTGGAGGAATGTCCGCTACGCCATCCTGATCATTTTCATCATTGCCGCGATCATCACCCCGACTCCGGATGTGCTCACGATGTGCGTTTTTGCCGCGCCGATGCTGGTGCTGTACCTGGTGAGTATTGGGGTCGCCTACATGGTCCACCCGGCGCGGAGAAACCGGCTAAAAGAGCAATCATGAAGTGCGCGGCCGCTGTTCTCTGCTTCTTGATGATTGGGGTGGCCGAGGCGCAGACGGCCGCGCCGCTTCCTCACTTTGATGGTGACCGTGCCCTTGCCTACACCCGCGAGTTCGTAGCAACCGGACCGCGTTGGGTCGGCAGCAAGGGACATGCCAAGGCGCAGGCCTTTCTGGAAAAGCAGTTCTCCAAAGACGAACTGGTGAAGGACAGCTTCACTGCGTCCACTCCCGCAGGACCGCTGGCTATGACGAATTACATCGTCAAATTTCCCGGCAGCAAGGATGGCATCATCGTCCTGGCCAGCCATTACGACACCAACTACCCACTGAAAGATACCGGGTACGTGGGGGCGAACGACGGGGGCTCCAGCACCGGTTTGTTGCTGGAATTGGCCAACAGCTTTCGGGGCAAAAAGCTCGATGGGTACAGTGTGTGGCTGGTTTTTTTTGATGGAGAAGAGGCGGTTAAAGGGTGGTCGGATGAAGACTCGACCTACGGCAGCCGGCATCTCGCAGCCAAGTGGCAAGTAGACGGGACTCTTCAACACATCAAGGCCTTTTTGCTGGCGGATATGATCGGGGACCGGGACCTGGATGTGGAGCGGGACTTGAGCTCTACGCCTTGGCTGCTTGACGTAGTGGGGCAGGCAGCGGCGAAGTTTGGTGACCAGTCTTACTTCTTCCAGGAACAGAATTCGGTGGGCGATGATCACACGCCGTTTATGCAACGGAAAGTACCGTGCGCCGACATTATCGATTTCAATTACGGATATCAGAATGCTTTTTGGCATACCCCGCAGGACACCATGGATAAGCTGAGCGCGAAGAGCCTTACCATCGTGGGTGAGGTGTTTCTGGAGACGATTCGGCTATTGAACCAGCGGTAGTTTCCCCGTGGGATTGGGGAGGGGTGGAGTGAAACTGCAGATCCCTCGGCCTCGCTCCTAATGACATCGGGAGCTTGGCGTGAAGCGTGATCGCCCACTCAAGCAAAAAGAAGGCTTGAATGGGCCACCCAAAGCATTGGTTGCTGGTGTAGCGAGCCTTGTCATTTCTCTCCCGACTCGCCTCAGCAAGTCGGCTGCTCCCACGGCACGCCGGGGCAAAGCGGGATGACAAAGGGGAGGGCGGGATTTCCATTTGGGTTCGACTGGTTGTTGAGGGAACAGCAGGTCCCTCCGTTCCGGTCGGGACGACAATTCTGTTTGGGGTTGAGAGAGCGTGCTGCCTAGACCACTGCGGATGAAGGTTCAGGCGGTAGGCTAGCATTAGGTAATGCTCGATGGCGCTCCGATCAGTTGGTGGATAGGGTTTCACGTCGTGGTGCTGGTGCTGATCGTGCTCGACCTGGCGGTTCTTGGTCGAGGGGAGGCGTCCTCCCAAACACGCCGCAATTTTCTTTTTGTGGTGTTCCTGCTGGTCCTCGCCGCGGGTTTCGGTGTTTGGATCGGTCATGCTGAGGGTCGCCAGACCGGGCTCGAATTTGCCTCCGGCTACCTGATCGAGCTCTCGCTAAGCATCGATAATCTCTTCGTTTTCCTGCTGATGTTTCGCTCCTTTGGACTCAGCCAGGAACTGCAAAGGAAAGCGCTGCTGCTGGGGATTGTGGGCGCCATCCTCATGCGCGGGGTGTTCATTTTTGCCGGGATCGCGCTGCTGGAACGATTCGCATGGATTCAATACTTCTTCGGCGCGCTGCTGGTGGTGGCCGCGCTCCGGCTGCTGCGAGGGAAAAAGAAGACCAACGCCGCACCCATCCCGGCCAGATGGATTACACAATGGACCAAACGTTGGACCGAGAGCCCCAGGGCAACGTTTTTCATCGCAGTGGTGGCCATCGAACTGGTCGATCTGGTATTCGCGATTGATTCCGTGCCCGCCGTGCTGGCCGTCTCCCACCACCCGTTTGTCGTGTACACCTCGAATATCTGCGCCATTCTCGGGCTGCGGGCGTTGTACTTCCTACTCGCCGGCTTGCTCGACCGGTTGCGATTCCTCCACTTCGGGTTGGCCGCGATCCTGGGATTCGTTGGCTTGAAGATGCTGTCGGCCAAATGGATCGAGGTACCGATCGCAGTCTCGCTCGGCTTCATTGCTCTGGTGGTGCTGGCAGCTACCATGGCTTCGCTCTTCTCTACCCGCACCAGCCAGCACTGAAGTCTGGGATACGATGGACTAAGCCGTGCGCAAGATTTCCGTCACGACCAAGTTCGGGCAATATACCGTTTCCGTGGGAAGCGGCATCCTGGATTCCTTATCGAAGCGCACTCCGGCGCTCGCCGGAAATCCGCGCAAGCTCATTTTTCTTCTCACCTCGCCGGAGATCTGGGCCCTCTGGGGCAAGCGCGTGCAGGCTGCACTGGCTCCGCGAGAACCGATCGTGCTTTTTCTGCCCCCGGGGGAGCGTCACAAGCGTTTAAGCCAGGTGGAGCGGCTGACCACGGAGATGACCAGAGCGGGCGCCGACCGCTCCTCGCTACTCATCGCTTTCGGTGGTGGGGTCACCGGTGATGTAGGCGGGTTTGTCAGCGCCATCTATATGCGCGGAATCGACTACATCCAGGTGCCGACCACCCTGCTCTCCCAAGTGGATTCCTCGGTGGGAGGCAAGACCGGGGTCAATCTGCAAACGGGCAAGAACCTGGTGGGCAGTTTCTATCCGCCGCAGGCGGTATTCGCGGATATCGAGTTGCTCCGCACCCTGCCACAACGCGAGCTGCGGGCGGGGATTTACGAGAGCATCAAGGCCGGCCTCATCCGCGACGCTGAGCTGTTTCGCTTTATCGAGAGCCATCGCGAAGCCATTGACGGCGGCGATCCGAAGGCGCTGGAAAAGATGGTGGCGGCCTCGATACGGATTAAGGCCGAGGTGGTCACGCTGGACGAGCGGGAGTTCGGGGTGCGCATGTTTCTCAATTTCGGCCACACCCTGGGCCACGCCATTGAGGCCGCGAGCGGGTATCGGGCACTGCTACACGGCGAAGCCATCGCCTGGGGCATGATTGCCGCCCTCGACATCTGCCGCCAACGAAAGCTGGTGAAGGACGAGGCGGTGCGCCGCATCGAATCGCTCATATGCTACTTCCAGCCTCCGCCCTTGCCCTCGGTTAGTTCGAAACGGTTGTTACAGGCGGCTGCGGGTGACAAGAAGAACCGAGGCGGGGTACGCCGGTTTGTCCTGCTGCAGGGTGTGGGCGATGCGGTGGTAGCCGAGGACGTAACCGACGCTGAGGTGCTGGCAGCGATCGCCTATATTCGACGCTTCTCCGAAAGCAGCAAGTAACCGTGGCAGCGCCAGGGGCTCAACCCGAAGGGACCGAGGATGAAGCCAGCGCAGCCGCTGCGGTCCGGTCGATGTTCGACCAGATCGCTCCGCGGTACGACCTGCTGAATCACGTCCTTTCGTGCAATATCGACCGGGTTTGGTGGCGCCGGACGGCACGCGCTTTTCGCCAGGTGCTGGCCAGGCCCGACGCGCAAATTCTGGACCTCTGCTGCGGCACCGGCGATATGACACTGGCGTTGTTGCGATTCCGGCCAAAGGAAGGACGACCCGTGCTGGCTGCCGATTTCGCTCACCAAATGCTGGTCCGCGGCGCCGCCAAATTCGGCCCCCGCGGAGCAATCGCCCTGGAGGCAGACGCCCTTCATCTTCCTCTCCCTGGCGGCTCGATCGATCTGCTCATTACGGCGTTCGGTTTCCGTAACCTGGCCAACTACCGGGCGGGCCTGGAGGAGTTCTACCGTACGTTGAAGCCGAGTGGGGAGCTGGGCATCCTCGACTTCAGCGAGCCGGGCGGCCTCATGGGCAAGCTGTACGCCTTTTATTTCCGCCGGGTCCTGCCGGCAGTGGGGTCGATGATCTCGGGAGTCTCGGGACCGTACCGTTACCTGCCCCGCTCCGTCCGCCGGTTCCCTGCCCCCGAGGAATTGCTGCAAACTATGGAATCTGTTGGCTTTGAACAGGTTTCGTGGACCCCCTACAGCGGCGGGATCGCGGGCTTATATCGCGGGGTCAAGCGTTAACCATGTGAGGTCGCGTTCGATCGCTGAACGTCCCGGCCGCGGGGTAACTCGATAAACTGAGGTATGCACGCCACCGTCACCTGGCTACATGACCAGCAGTACGATGCCGAGTCCAAGAGTGGGCACCACGTCACCCTGGATAGCGATGCCGCGCATCGAGCCGGCGCGAGTCCTATGGAACTGGTGTTGATGGCGCTGTGCGGCTGCACTTCGGTGGACGTGGTTTCTATTTTGCACAAGAAGCGGGAACCGCTTACTTCGCTGATTGTTTCGGCAGTGGCCGAACAGGCGCCCGAACCTCCCCGTGTCTTCACGCATATTCAGCTCACCTATCACATTGGCGGGGGCGTGTCTGCCAAGGCGGCGGAGGATGCGATCGCCCTTTCGAAAAACAAATACTGCTCGGTTTCGAAGATGCTGGAAAAGTCCGCGACGATTGATTATGTGATCACTTACGGTGAGCCGGCATGATCCATTTTTTCCGCCTCGTCTTAGCCTTTCTGGCGATTGCCATGGCGGGCCTGGTTTCGGCTGTGGTGACCATGCGTTTCGCTATTCATGGGGCGGAAGTGCGGGTTCCGGATCTGCAAGGACTAACCGTCTCTGAAGCGGTGCACCGGACGGCGAATATGGGACTGAACCTGGGGATCGACAACAAGTACTACAGCGGTGATGTGCCGGCCGGCCGAGTACTGGCGCAGTCGCCTCTACCTGGCGCTATCGTGCGGCGGGAATGGCGTATGCGGGTGACCGAGAGCCTTGGTCCGCAACGGGTCGCGATTCCTAAAGTAGTGGGTCAGCAGGAGCGGCTGGCGGCGATCGATGTTCGCCGCGTAGGCCTGGAGCTCGAAGAGACAGCGCAGATGCCCTACAGTGGTGCTCAGCCCGGCACGGTCATTGCTCAGAATCCGCAGCAGGGAGCGGCTGGTGTGGAGCGGCCGAGTGTGAGCCTGCTGGTGAGTACACGGGCGCCCATTCCGGCGCCGGCACTGGTTATGCCACAGTTGGTTGGCATGCCGCTGGCGGCGGCGACAGCACTGGTCGCGCACGCAGGATTTAAGGTGGGGCCGGTGCAAAGCACCTACTCGTCGGCGCCCGAACCCAGCGGGGATCCGGGAATGGCTCCCGCGGATACAGTGGATCCCGCGGGGACTGTGTTGAGCCAGACTCCGATGGCGGGCCATCGAGTGGAACCAGGGATGGTAGTTAGCCTGAGAGTCGCTCAGTAGAGTGGGTGGAAGCACTGAGAGGGGAGCAACAGGTCCCCTCGCTGAGGTCGGTCGAAAAACATTTCCATGAAGGGTCCGCGAAACTGCAGATCCCTCCACGGCACGCCGGGACAGGTCGGCTGCTTGATGACAAAGGAAAGGTGAAGCTCCCATAAAGCAGGTCCCTGCTGTTTCTCGCTCTATTCTTGTATGAGGCAGGCGGCGAAGAAGCCGTCGCCAGGGTAGAGGCCGGGGAAAATGCGCAGGAAATGGTCGGGCGCATCTTTGGGAAATAATCGCTCAGCCGTACCCTCGTGGAGCGTTCCTTCGCGCTCCAGCGCTCGGATTTGGTCTTTCCAGGGGAGAGGGTGGAAACCGTTCTCCCGCTCTAGAGCCTCTGCCACTACGGTCTCGTTTTCTTCGGCTTCGAGGGAGCAGGTGGAATAGATAAGCCTGCCTCCTTGCCGCAGTGTGCGCATGGCCGAGCAGAGTAGACGTACCTGGCGATCATGGTGACGATGGAAATCGTCTTGCGTGATCCGGTGCCGGATTTCCGGGTTGCGGGCCAGGGTTCCTGTTCCACTGCAGGGAGCGTCGCAGAGCACCAGATCGAATTGCTGATGAAAAGGCAGCTCAGTGGCATCGAGAACACGAAAATGAATGCTGGATTGCCGGCCAAGGAACGCCTGCATAGCCTTGAGCCGCGCGGGGCTGATATCACAGGCAGTGATCGAGGCGGTGGGATTGCGCTCGGCCAGAATGGCGGTCTTCCCTCCTGGCGCAGCACAGCAATCGAGAATCTCCGTGCCTCGACCCGCCAACTCGGCAATTAACTGCGATCCTTCATCCTGGATGCGCATCGACCCAGCGACTTCTTCGACCCGCCTTGCACGGACGACAAACGTGCCCGGCTCGAATTGCGGACCTTCGTTCTGGGGCGAACCGAGGCGGATGGCCGTTGGAGGAGGCAACTGGTCGTAGCGGCAGATTGCATCCGCGGTCTCGCGTCCATAGGCGGCAACCCACCTGTCGACCATCCAGGAAGGATGGGCGGCGGATGCATCCGATGCATCCAACTTCGGAGTGTCAGCCAGCTTGCGCAAGACGGCGTTGACCAGCCCCACGGCGTATTCATTTCCGGACTGCCTGACCAATTCGACACTTTCAAAGATCGCGGCGCGCGCCGGGATGCGATCGAGCAGCAGTAGCTGCAGCGCTCCCAGCTCCAGCGAAACCTCGACCGGATCGCCCAGATGACCCCTGCTTTTAGTAAGTGCTTCACGGATGCGCTGCTGCAACACAAGCTGCCAACGCAGGACTCCCATCACCAGCGTGGTGGCAAGATTCTTGTCCAGATCAGAGAGCGCTTCCACTGGTTTGGAACGAAGCAGGAGGTCACTGTGCGACTCCGGCATCCGCCTGAGTTCCAGCAGCAGCTCGAAGGCGGCCTTGCGGGCGGGGGAGATGCGGCCAGCCAACCTACTGGCCCAACCTCTCGCGCGGATGGGGAACGGTGCCGCGAAGAAAATCCGCTACCGGCATTCTTTTCTTTCCCTCAAGTTGAACCTCGAGTAATTCCAGGCGTGTGGCTGATCCAGTTGCCACGAAGAGCCGATCCCCTTCCATCGTCATTTCCCCGGGAGGGGCAGGGCTGGATCCGGCTGGGATCAAGCGATGCAGAGTCAGCTTTCTGCCACGAAAGAATGAGTAGGCTCCGGGCCATGGTTGAAAACCGCGCCAGCGGTTGTAAATCTCGCCGGCAGGCCGGGCGAAGTTGACCAGGGCATCTTCACGCTCCAGGATCGGCGCCAGGGACGCACCGGCGTTGTCCTGCGGGATGGGATGAACTGTACCCGCCTCCAGCCCCTTGAGGGTCTCGAGCATGAGACTCGCTCCGCTCTCCGCGAGCAGAGGAAAAAGCTGCTCGGCAGTCTGATCAGGGGCAATGGGCAGTGAACGCTGCAGCAGGATGTCGCCGGTATCGAGTCCCTGGTCGATGCGCATGGTGGTGGCGCCTGTGACCGTCTCCCCATTGGCCACCGCCCACTGGATGGGAGCGGCGCCGCGGTATTTGGGGAGAAGCGAGGCGTGCAGGTTGAGATTGCCCCATCGGGGCAGGTTCAACATCCAATCCGGAATGATGCGGCCATAGGCAACCACGATGATGGCATCGGGCTTGATCGCTTCCAGGCGAGCGCGAAAGCCGGGATTGTTCTTGATCTTCTCCGGCTGCTCTACCGGCAAACCAGCTTCCTGAGCCAACAGCTTAACCGGTGGCGGTGATGGATCCTGATCGCGGCCCCGCACACGATCCGGCTGGGTAACCACCAGCTCGATCGCGTGGCCTGCGGTCAATAGCTGCTGCAACGTAGGAATGGCGAACTGCGGGGTGCCGCAAAAGACGAGCCTCATTGCTCGTCTACCATTCCCCGGCTCGCTGCAACTTGCGGATCTTGCGTAACACGAAATCGCGCTTGAGCGCACTGATGCGAAAGATGAAAAGTACTCCGTCGAGGTGGTCGATTTCATGCTGGAAGGCGCGAGCCAACAAGTCGTCGGCCTCGCGTTCAAACCAATTGCCCTCTAGATCCTGAGCGCGTATTTTGACCTTCGCCGCACGGGCGACTTTCTCCCGGATATCGGGCAGGCTGAGGCAGCCTTCCTCTTCAAAGATTTTTCCTTCCCTGGTGACGACTTCAGGGTTGATCAAGGCAATTTTGTCTTCGGGAGTCTTCTGAAAACTGAGATCGATCACCGTCAGACGTTTGGGAATTCCGATCTGGGGAGCCGCGAGGCCAATGCCGTGGGCAACGTACATGGACTCGAACATATCGTCGACCAGCCTGCGCAGCTCATCGTCGAACGCGGTGACGGGCTCTGCCGGCCGCTGCAGGATAGGGTCGGGAAACTTGACGATCGGATAAACCATGCGAGGGAGTATCTTTCCTTCAAAATCGGCGAATCTGTTCCAGGTACCCCTGGTAATTTCTGCGGAGTTCTCCGGCTGAGTCGGCGCCAAACTTTTCCAGCGCGAGCTTAGCGATGATAAACGCGACCATCGCTTCGGCAGCTACTCCGGCGGCCGGCACAACGCAGACATCGGAACGCTCGTAAGCCGCCTTGGTCGCCTCGCGCGTGCTGTAGGAGACGGAACCGAGCGGGCGGCGCAGGGTGGAGATCGGTTTCAAATAACCACGCACGATAATATCTTCACCGTTTGAGATGCCACCCTCAATGCCGCCTGCATTGTTGTGGTCGCGGGTAAACCTGGTCTTCGCTCCGTCCTTCTCTTCGGCACTGTAACCGATCGCATCATGAACCGCGGAACCGAAAGACTCAGCCGCAGTAACTCCCTGGCCCACTTCCACTGCTTTGACTGCCTGCAGGGACATCACCGCCCAGGCGAGCAAGCCATCCAGACGTTCATCCCAATTGGCATAGGTACCGAGCCCGGCGGGCGCGCCGTGAACCACCACTTCGAAGACCCCGCCGATGGAGTCGCCGGTGCGCAAGACATGGTCCACTTCCGCCTTCATCTGCTGTTCAATGTCGGGATCGACGCAGTTCAAAAGGATTTCGTCGCGTTCGCGCATTGCCGCAACCTGGTCCCAGGAGGCAATCGACGGCAACTCCACGCGGCCGACCCGCACTACGTGACTGCTCACCTCTATGCCCAAGGGTTTCAACAGCAACTTAGCCATGGCGCCGGCCGCCACACGAGCGGTTGATTCGCGCGCAGAGGCCCGCTCGAGTACGTAGCGCGCGTCGGGAAAATCGTATTTCAGCGAGCCGGCAAGATCGGCGTGACCCGGCCGCGGCGAGGCCACGGCTTTGTGTTTTGCGGGATCTCCCACCGCCACCGGAAGAACCTCAGTCCAGTTTTTCCAATCGCGATTTTCAATCTGGATGGAAACCGGCGAGCCGATGGTCTTGCCGTGACGAACTCCGGAGAGGATGTGGGCCCGATCCTGTTCAATGCGCATGCGGCCGCCGCGGCCGTAGCCCTGCTGGCGCCGCCACAGCTCGCGGTCGATAAATTCCACATCGACGTCGAGGCCAGCGGGCAGTCCAGAAATAAGGGCGATGAGGCACTCGCCGTGTGATTCACCAGCCGTTGAAAAACGTAGCATTTTGTTTGGCGAGCAGACCCAAGGTTCGATTGTAACTTAGTTGTGCACGATCCAGTCGTATTGAGCCTCATCCAGTGGTACTACGGAAAGCCGCGACTGCCGGACCAGCGGAGACACTTCAAACAGTGACTGCTGCTTGATCTCGGCCAGCGTTTTGTGGCGCTTGATCGCGGGGCCAGCGGCGATGCGAACCAGGGGGACTTTAGGATCGGAAAAATCAACTGCCTTGACCTGAGCCAAACCGACCGCGGCCTTCTCGTCGCCGGTGTGATAGATGACGAGTTTGTCGCCTTTTTTCATCCCGTTGAGGTTCTTGACCGCTTGCGGGTTGGTCACGCCGGTCCAATCCGTTTCCTTTTCCCGGATGAGATCTGCAAACGAGTAGGCGGTTGGTTCGGTCTTCAGCAGATAGTGCATGCTCTACTCCTTGGGCTTGAGGAATGTGGCAGTGTTCAGCAGCGGCCGGTCCATGGAACGTACCCAGTCGGTCATCTCGCCCGCCTCTCCGCCCTGCGCTTGGTGACGTTCAAATTCACTGCGCATGGTGTGCATCTTGGCATCGAGATCGTCGAGATAGTGGAGCAACACTGCTTCCGGAATCATGGGCAGCTTGGGTGATCCAAACTCCAGTTTGCCATGATGACTGAGAACCATGTGCTCGACCAGCATGCGCAGCGCCGGGGGAAAGCCGGGCAGGGTGGCCACCTTCTTTTCGATCATGACCAAGCCAATGGCGATGTGCCCTACCAGCTGCCCCTCGAGGGTGTAATCGAAGCTGGTACCCCAGCGCAACTCCTCCAGCTTGCCAATGTCATGCAGGATGACCCCGGTCAGGAGCAGATCACGGTTGATCTCGGGATAATGGTGGGCGGCCAGATCGCAAATGCCGAGTAGCGAGACCACATGCTCGAGGAGACCACCCAGCCACGCATGATGGAGGGATTTTGCAGCCGGCGCTTGGCGGTAGGCGTCCGCAATGAGTGGATCGCAAAGGAAAGAGCGCACCAGCGCCTGAAGCCAGGGATCGGAAAAACTATCGACAGTGCGAATCAGCGCCGACCAAAGCTCATCCACGTCTTTCTGTGTCTGGGGAACATAATCCACCAGTTCGAACTCGTCGGCGTTGGCGCGGCGCAGCTTTTCGAGGTTTAACTGGAATCGGTCGTTATAGCGGCAGACTTCGGCGCGGACTTTGACCACGTCTCCGAGCTCAAACCCAGGTACGGCCTCGGCGAAATTCTCCCACATCCGCGATTCGATCTGGCCGGTGCGGTCGCCGAGGGTGACGGCCAAATACTGGCCGCCATCCTTTCGGCTGCGCAATTGCTTGGATCTGACGGCGAAAAAGGCGACGACTGCCTGATTTTCGAATTTGCCTACATCCGCGACGTAAATCTCTTTCATTTCACCTTACGGTTGCGGTGGCCCGGCAGCCGGGGCGCCGGGGACTGCCGGCTGGCTTGCGGCGGGGGCAGCCTGAGGGGCAGGCTCCGGTTTGCCCAGATAGGGCTGAGTGTTGTCTTCCACCTTCTGCTTGGCGGAATAGCGGGTCTTTTCAGCCTTTTGTTTGGGTTTTTTCGGCGCGTTGGGGTCGGTCAGCGCGAGGGGTGCGTTCTGCACCTTCTGCGTCGCCAGTTCGTCGGCAGTCGGCTGGTTTGCTGTATCTGTATCCGAAGACTTCGGAGTCTTTACCTTGTGCACCGGAGGGCGGTTGCTCAGGCGGGTCTTACGTTCGGGCACGTCGGTGACGGAATTGGCTCACCGTGCCGTCGGGGTTTACGTAGCGCGAGCTCGGGCGTGGTGACAGTGGGACCAGCATCCGGAGCGACTGCGGTCGCGACTTGCGAGGAAGGAAGAGACTCGCGAGGAGCCTGGCCGAAGCGAATTTTCTCTCGTTTACCAGGTTTCTCGACGTTCTGCGTGTTGTTGCTGGCCTGCTGCGTGGGCTTGGTTGCAGGGGGAGTGGCGGCAACCGCCGCCGGTGCTGCCGTAGCCGCCGCGGGGGCGGACGTTGCGGGGGCCGCAGCTGGGGGTGCAGTCGTTTGCGCGGTCTGGACCGCGGTGGAGCGACTTCTGCCGCGGAAGCGGGAGCGCTGGAATTTCTTTTTCTTCTTCGGGGGCGGGAGGGGTATAGGCGCTGTAGGACAACTTCATTTCGTTCCCGCTTGCGCCGGTGTCTACGGCTCCCGGTTTGATATCGATCGCAGCCTCTTCGCGCAGCTTGGTGAGGTATTCCCGAAGCTTGGGCTGCATACGCTCCAGGAAGAGTGCCTCTTCCACCTGGGGCTCCACTTGCTTGAAGCTGGCTTCCCCGCCCTGGTTATGCTGTGTGGCCTGCAGGATGATGAATCCCTGCTTGGTTCTGATGGGTTGGGTGTGCTGGCCGGCGTTCAGGGCGAAGGCTTTGTCTTCAATTTCCTTAACCAGCATTCCGCGGCGATATTCGCCCAGGACGACGCTTTTGGGCGCATTGGGGTCGGTGGGCGCCGGTTTGGCCAGATCGTCGAACTTCGCCCCCGCCGCCAGTTTCGCTTCGATCGCCTCGGCTTGCGCCTGGGCTGCCGCAACCTCAGCGGTGTCTGCCCCTTCGGCGGCCGACTTCGCCGGGGTCGGGATCAAGATCTCATTGAGGGTTACCGACTCGGGCTGAGCAAACTCAGCCTCGTGTGCTTTGAAATATTGTTGAACCTCGCCCGGAGACATACTGATCCTGCGGCCGACCTCGTCTCGCACCACCTGTTGGGTGATGATGCCGTTGCGGATGTTTGCCTTGAAGTCCTCATAGGAGAGTCCCTGCTGTTGGACAGCCTTTTCGAGGTCGTCAAGTGACTCGAGATGGTTTTGTTTACGAAGGTCGTCCAGCCTTTTGATCAGGTCCGTTTCGCCGGTGATGCCGAGTTCCTTGCCCTTGGAGAGGAGCAGCTGCTGGTCGATCAAATCACGCAGCAAGTCGGCCTTTTTCTGTTCCAGTTCGCGAGGTGGAATCGCCTGCTGCCCAGCCTCTGAGGTTAGTTGCTCGGCGGCTCGATCGTAGTCAGAGCTGGTGATGATCTGGTCGTTTACGCGGGCGACAATATCTTCGACCACCTTACCGGCAACCGGCGCCGGCTCGGCAGCGGTGTTGCTGGTTTTAGCGTTGGTGGCCTGGGCCAGGGAAAAAACAGAGCCGATACTCAGGCTCAGGATCGATATCGCCGTTGTTCGCTGGAACTGGGAAAACGTCATGTGTCTGGACATCTCGTAAAGCTGCTAAGTGGTGGCTCACCGGGCATTTATCTTCCGGGGTTTACAGGCGAGAGCAGCGATGAGCGGTATCACTTCATGTGAAGACCCCGACCGACCCTATTACCCTCTGTACACCAGAAGTAAAACGCTCTAGCCCTTACGTGGTAGTTTGCCTGGTCGCCCATGGTGCAATTCGTGAAACAGGCCGGATTTGCTGCTGTTATTGCTGTCTGAGTACCTATCAGATCAGCTTACGTCCAATGATATACTTCGATCAAGAAGACCCCGGGCCGCGCGGCAGGGCCTCCCTCTCCCCTGCGCTACCGGACCCTGAGGATTACCGCACAATGGCCTCCCGTACACGACGGTTTCTGTTCTCCATTCTCCTCTTCTTTGTGGTTTGTGGTTTCCTCGGCACGGTCGTGAGCCAGCGGCTGGGCGCACAATCCAGTACCGACGAATCTGCACTGCGCGATGACCTGCGCTCATTCACCAATGTTTATAACCTGGTGGAGCAGAACTACGCCGAGCCACTGACGGGCGACAAGGCGGAGAAGGCGGTTTACGACGGAGCCATTCCGGGAATGTTGCGCGTGCTGGACCCGCACTCCAGCTTTTATGATCCAAAAGCCTACGCCAAGATGCGCGAAGACCAGCATGGCAAGTATTACGGCGTGGGGATGCTGATTCAGCCGCAAAGCAACAAGATTGTGGTGGTGAGTCCTTTTGAAGGCACACCTTCCTTCAAAGCCGGAATACGGCCGGGCGATGTGATCGTCGCGGTGGACGGCAAGTCCACGGAAAACATGAACTCGGAAGATGTTGCCAACGTTCTGAAAGGCCCCAAAGGGACCCACGTGCAGATAACGATCGCGCGTGAGGGTGCGGCCAAGCCGCTGATATTCGACCTGATCCGGGACGAGATTCCGCACAACAGCATCGACCTCAGCTACATGATTCGGCCGGATGTCGGTTATGTGCACATCACCAATTTCCAGGAGACGACCGGCCGCGAGCTTTCCGATGCGCTCGACCACTTCGGCAGCAACGTGAATGGACTGGTACTTGATCTACGCGGCAATCCCGGTGGTTTATTGAGTGAGGCAGTGGCGGTATGCGATAAGTTTCTGGAAAAAGGCCAGGTCATCGTTTCCCAGCGTGGGCGTGCGTTCCCCGAACAGACGTATCGTGCGACTCATGGGAACGGAGGACGGGAATATCCCATCGTGGTGCTGGTGAATCACGGCACGGCTTCCGCTGCGGAGATTGTTTCCGGGGCGCTGCAGGATCATGATCGCGCGATCATTGCCGGCGAGACCACCTTCGGCAAGGGTCTGGTGCAGACGGTTTATCCGCTGTCTGAAAACACCGGGCTGGCACTCACCACGTATCACTACTACACCCCCAGCGGGCGGCTGATTCAGCGCAATTACAACGGGGTTTCGCTTTACGACTATTACTACAACCACGACCAGCCGCAGGACACGAAGAGCCGTGAGGTCAAGGCGACCGACTCCGGGCGAACGGTGTTTGGCGGAGGGGGCATCACGCCGGACGACAAGATCGATACTCCGAAGTCTGTACCGGTTCAGGATGTGCTGCTGGAGCACTACGCGTTCTTCAATTTTGCCAAGCACTACATGTCGAACCGGACCGTCGGCAAGGATTTCCAGGTGGACGATGCGGTGATGGATTCCTTCAAACAATTCCTGACCAGCCAGCAGATTCCCTACACCGATGCGGATCTGACGCCGGTGATGGATTGGGTCAAGGCAAACATCAAAGCAGAGATCTTCACTACGCAGTTCGGCCAGGAAGAGGGTTTGAAGGTCCGCGCCAACTGGGATCCGATGATCAACAAAGCGCTCGATTATCTGCCCCAGGCAAAGGCACTTGAAACCGCGGCGAAGCATGCGGAAACGCAGCGTGCCAGTGTTCGCTCAAGCCAGCCGTAATTTAGGGAGCGACAAGGGGATTTTGGGTTTCAGTTGAAGGAAGGCAAAGTAGCCCCAAATCCATCCGTTGCTATGCACGTTAAGACCCTCATCAGGCCCACAAAGCCCGATGGCGCTCTCGTCCAGAGTTGTGTCCGCTCCGTTGATGGTCTTTTCCGTCCGTGGGTCAGGACGAATTGATCCGTGGGTCGGGACAAATTGGTCCGTGGCCAGAGTGGGGTGGGTCTACTACTGCGAGGTGGTCGGCGTGTCGATGGGGTGTTTTTTGGAGGTGGTGGGTCGATGGGATGTTTTGGGGGACGCCGCCGGTGAGAGCGGTTGCCAACTCTACGGTTGCTGGCGCGGTGCTCTTGAGGGAATCGGGAAGGCTGCTGCCATAGCGAATCATTAGCGACAAGAGTTTGCGCGCATCCCAGTAGCGAGGCATGTAGCGCCGGGGATCGGAAATGCAGCGAAAGAGCCACCCCAGGTACATCCGGTCCGCCCATATCGGAATTTGCACCTGGTCGCCGCTCAGGAAGGCGATGGCTGCCCCAACACAATGGATCGATGGCTTGCAGTTGAGCTCGCTTCTTAGATAGAGGCCGAGCCGCTCCTGGGTGCCGCCACCAAGGGTCACGACAATATGGCGAGGGCGCCTCTCCTCGATCCGCTTCAGCAGTGCCGGGTCAAAAATTGTCTTGCCGTACAGCGGGGCAACGTAGCTGTCCGCAGCATCCAGCTCAATTCCCTGGCGGCGCAACCAAGCGCAATTCCTACGCGCGCTTGCCTCGGTGGCCATGATCCAGAAACTTCCATCGGGCCGGTAGAAATCGGGTTGTTTGAGCAGGGAGGAAAGATACTTGAGGCCGGAGACGCGGCGAATGGAATCACCCTTGAGGCGGTTCCAGATCATGACCATGAAGGCGCTGTCAGTGATCACCAGATCCGCACCCTGGAGGGCTTCACGATAGGCCGGGTCGTGGGCTATGTTTTTTAACGCAGGTGCTGCAGGAACTACCAGCAGGCCACCACCGCTCATGCGGGCGACAGCTTCATCAGCGTCTCCGATAAAGAAACGGATACCCAGAATCTGCCGGAACTGAGCGCTTGCCGTCACCACCGCTGACACTCCCACGAGTTCCCGTCGCCTCAGTTGATCACTATCAAAGCTGCTCCATTGAACTGTAAATACCCATTCACGGTACTTTGATTACGCTTTGGATACCGCCATCATTTCGCTCTCGATCCACTCGTAGGTCTTTGCCAGCCCTTCTTTAAGACGGATCGATGGCTCCCAGCCCAGATACTGCTTGATCTTGGTGTTGTCGCTGTTGCGGCCGTTGACGCCTTTTGGGGCGTCCAGATTGTACTTTCGCTTCAGCTTGATCCCGGCGATGTCTTCCGCAAGCGCCACCAACTGGTCGATGGTAACCAGTTCATTGCTGCCGAGGTTGATGGGCTCATGAATTTCGCTTTCGAGGATGGCCTGGGTGCCCCGAGTGCAGTCGTCGATGTACATGAAACTGCGAGTTTGCTTGCCGTCGCCCCATATTTCAATTTCGTGTTTGCCGGAGGCTTTGGCCTCGATAACCTTGCGGCAGATGGCTGCAGGCGCCTTTTCACGACCGCCCGTCCAGGTACCAAGAGGGCCGTAGACATTATGGTAGCGGGCTACCCTGCACTGCAGCCCGAAATCCTCTTCAAAATGGCGGCACATCCGCTCGCTGAAAAGCTTTTCCCAACCATAGCCATCTTCAGGAAGCGCTGGATAGGCATCCTCTTCCTTGAGCGCAATCACGTCAGGAGTTTTTTGTTTGTCGCCGTTGTAGACGCAGGCAGAGGAGGAGTAGAAGAATCGCTCGACTCCTTTTTCCCGGGCTGCCATGAGCATGTGCGTGTTGGCTAATACGCTCAACATGCAGAGCGCTTTGTTGTTCTCGATAAAGCCCATGCCACCCATGTCGGCGGCGAGCTGGAAGACAACCTCAACGCCCTGGGCAGCCTTCATGCAACTGTCCTTGTCCTTAAGGTCGAGGACCAGGTTTTCCACCCCATTTGATGTCTGGTACCACTCCTCAAGCGGCTTTACGTCCACGGCGCGGACGACTTTTGCTCCGTTTTCGAGCAGACTTCTGACCAGATGTCCGCCGATGAAACCGCCGGCACCGCAAACCACCACCCTGGTGTTTTTTAGTTTCATGAAACAGACCCCCAAATGCAGTTCACGGCCTCGCAAAGGCCCTATTTTTGTGGCGCAGCAACGGTTAGTCTCTCACACTCGACCCGCAGGTATCAGACTCTGGAACATCATCGGTAACCATGGTTGGACAACTTTAGCAAAGCGCGCCCAACGCTTCATTGTCGAGCTGGTGAAGAAAAGCTTCGAGCAGATCAATTCTTGGCCGGGCCAGCGCCCTTGCCCTTTCCAGGTGCAGCTTGCCTGGCAAATCTGCCAAGCTCTTGCGTAAAGTGGCCGCGGCATCGGTGAACGTGGGATATCGCGTATCCCGGCCTATTTTCGCCACTACACGTAGGATGCCAATTGCCCCCAACTGTTCAAGAATATCTGCATCGCGGAGAATTTTGCCCTCCACCGAAGCCGGATCGAGATGTGGCTGGTGGGTGCGGATTGCTTCCACGACTTGTGCAACTTTTGTTGCAGGGAACCCGTATCGGAGCAGCGCCGCGGGCGCTTGCTTCATCGCGTAGCTGACATTATCCCAGCCGGAAAGTTCTTCCGGATCTTCGGGCCGATGACCGAAGAACACTCCCAGGTCATGAAGCCATGCTGCGGCGTAGACCACATCATCATCGTAGGACATGCCCTCGCCCACCAATTGGGTCAAGGCATACAGTCGCGGTTGGTGACCCAGTTTGTCTACCGGCAATGCCTGGCTGCGCACATACTCGGCCAAAGGCAAACGGAAGTCGTAGCCCTTTTGCGTTTTATTCGGAGCTGGGATCATCACCGGTTCCCTTCAGGTTGCCTGAGCAGTCAGCCCGAAAATGAATTGTCTTTATGGTCAGCGCTCACCTTTTAAATTATATTTTGTTCGGAACCACCCGGCATGTTCTAAAGCGCAGCCGGTGGTAGATGATTTCGACCGTTTCGTGTCACACTTTAATACCCATGAACAAACTGGATGCTCATGAAAGACTCCGGCGTGCAGCGTCGCTGCTGTCGCACGAAGGAGCAAAGGCGGGTGACCGGACACTCCTTCTTCAGGCGTGGGAAGTTCTGCGCGGACTGCGCAGTGACGATTTCCCGGTGGAGATGCGGCCGGCATTCAACTTCCTGCAACACGAGATCGCCCGCGCGGAATCGGAAGATGTCAGCGCCCGTGATGTCGCATTTTTGACCAACAAGCTTCGCCAACTGGAGTTGATGTGGATCGAGAACTCCGGAAAGAGCACACCCCGGGGGAACCCGGAGAGCAACTCATAGGATCGAATGAGATCTCCCAGCTAGCGTGGACCGCCTCCAGAGTGCGGGGGACCATTGACGCCGACGAGGTCCATCTGTGGGCCTGGGCTCTCGAACCCGCGGGGATCGATCTTTCGGTTCACCTTGAAATCCTCGACAAGCAGGAACGAGAACGGATGCAACGTTTTCATTTTGCTCCGGATCGTGTTCGTTATGCCGTCGCGCACGCGAACCTGCGGAGAATTCTGGGGACGTATCTCAACCAGCCCGCGGAAAAAGTCCGCTTTTGCGCCAATCGTTTTGGCAAACCCGAATTGACCGATAACGATCCGTTGTCTCCTCTTAGTTTCAGCCTGAGTCACAGCCGGAGCATTGCCGTACTGGCGGTGGCCAATGGACGGCCGGTTGGCGTGGATGTGGAAGATGTGAGGCCAATCGAACCGGAGGTGGCCGATACTCATTTCTCTGCGAATGAATGTTCGCATTTGAGCCGGTTGCAGGGTGATGCCTGGCTTAGCGGATTCTATCGCTGCTGGACGCGCAAGGAGGCAATTCTCAAGGCCGAGGGAGTAGGCCTTCTTCGTGCACTCGATAGTTTCGATGTTTCTTTGTTGGCGGACCAACCAGCGGAGTTGCTGGAGACGCGAGAGCGTTTCAGCCACCCGTGGAAGCTGCATGATTTGTCACCGGCGCAGGGCACGATCGGGGCGCTGGCGACTGCGCAACCTGAAGCCACGCTCGCCTGTTTCAGCTTTGATTCAGACTCTGTTTCCTGACAGATGACTCAGGCCACTACGCCGCTCGCATCTGAGCGCACACTTCTCGCCAGTCTCTGCGTGATCTCATGGGCGAGTGAAATTACCTGTGGCCGGCTCAGCATCGTACTATGCGTCCCAGGAATTGTTTGAATTTCACACACACCCAGAATCTTGCCCGCCCAGGCTCTCTCGGGCTCGGCGTCGGCATCGGGCTGATCCATGGCAATGAAAAGGGTCGCGCTTCCGGAGTAGGGCCGCAATTCGTAGTCGCGCATGGCGAGCGCGAGATTTCCTTCCGCTCCAAGAAGGGAGCCCGAGAGCGAGCCGGGGAGCCAGCCACGGACTCTCCCCGTACGGCGCAATCGAGCCGCCAGCCAGCTTCTGATTTTTATCTTTTGGTACGCCATTCTGCGCTCAAGCCGTTCTTTGATGCTAAATTCGCGCGCCGTTAGCTCTGCCCACGCGCGGCGACAGGAAGCCTTAAACGAGTCCCAATCCTGGAAAGGCCGGCGGACGAGCTTTCCGGTGTTGGGATCGCAATCAAGAAGCGCCAACAGACCGACCGTTTCGCCTTGCTCTGTGAGCTGGCAGGCCATTTCGAAGACGATTACGCCGCCGGACGAATGACCGGCAAGGTGGTAGGGACCGGATGGTTGGATCGCGCGCACCTGCTTCACATAATTGGCCGCGAGAATTCTCAGCTCCGCCTGATGCTGGTCGACGAATGCGGGGAGCTGGAGGCCGAAGACAGGCTGCTCCGGACCCAACTCGGCAGCAAGGTCGATAAAGCTCAACAGGCTCCCTCCGATTCCGTGGGAGATAAACAGAGGCGGAAGAAGCCCGCCGGCCTGGATGGTGACCAGTGCCGGCCACTTCCCTGGCGGACTTTGGCGGAGGTAAGTTGCCAACCCGTGAATTGTCGGGTGCTCCACGAGCACAGAGTGAGGAAGCCTGGAACCAAACCACTGCTCGACCTGAACCAACATGCGGGCTGCCAGCAAGGAGTGGCCGCCCAAAGCGAAGAAGTCCTGATCGAGGCCGACGTGGTGGAGTTTGAGTAGTCTCTGCCAAATTTCCTTGAGTCGCGCTTCCACCGGATCGGCCGCGCATGCGTCTGAGGCAGGGCGGAAATCTGATGTGCTGAGACGCATCGCGTCCAGAGCCTGGACGTCCACCTTCCCACTTGGCGTGGTGGGAAAAGTGCGTAACGATACGAATTCCGACGGGATCATGGGATGGGGCAGCCATCGTCGCAGAGACTGTTTCCATTGGCCGGAGCAAGTTTCGTCGCCAATCACAAAGGCGATCAGCCTGCGGTCACCCTCTTCCAATTCGATCGCTCGCACTACCGCGGCCCGCACCCCTTCGCAGCGCCTGAGTGCTGATTCGATTTCCCCCAGCTCGATGCGAAAGCCGCGTATCTTCACCTGGTCGTCATTGCGGCCCAGAAAGTCGAAGCTGCCATCCGCAAGTTCGACCGCAAGATCACCGCTCTTGAAAAGCCTGGCATGCGTATCGCCTGCAAAAGGATCTTGAAGGAAGCGTGCCCGGTTAAGATCAGGCCGGTTGAGGTAACCAAGGGCCACGCCGGCTCCCCCGATGTACACTTCGCCGATCGAACCTTTCGGCACCGGTTGACGGTGTTGATCGAGAAGGTGAATGCTGACATTGGGCAGTGGGCGGCCGATGGTGATCTTTTCTACGTTGACATCGATTTTGGCCCGAGTAGCGCAGATGGCGGTTTCACTCGGCCCATACTGGTTCCATACCCCGCGGCACATCCGGCCAATCGGGTTCCAAGGCTCAAGGGAAGGACCTCGCCCCCCACGACGAGCTGCATCCTCGGATCGCCTTGCCACCCTTCCTCAAGCAAGAGCCGATACATGGTGGGCGTTCCCAACATGACCGTTGCCGCTGAACTGCGAACCTGTTCCATGCTCACGCCGCCGTTTTTGACCATCTCCTTCTCAACCAGATACAACCTGGCGCCGAAGGCCAACGGCAGATAGATCTCCAGACCAGCCACGTCAAATGCGATTGTGGACCAGGCGAGCACGATGTCATCCGGTGTCAGCTTCAAATCCTGACCAACAGCCTGGACGGTATTGGCGAGACCTCCATGGGTGACCTCTACCCCTTTCGGCTTCCCCGTGGAACCGGAGGTATAAATCACATAAGCAAGGCTATCTGCGGAAAGCGCTCGGCTTGCGGGGCACGAGGGTTTTCCCTTGGCGCCAAAGTGGTCGAGATCGAGCAACCGCACGTCGAGCAGGGGCGAGCGGGGAACACTCGAAAAAAACTTTCTGCGGGTGAGCACCAAGGCAGGCGCGGCGTCTTCCAGCATGAAGGCAATCCGCTCGATGGGAGCCTCGGGATCGAGCGGGAGGTAGGCTGCGCCCACTTTCCAGATGCCAAGCAGCGCCGCAACCATCTCCGGGGAACGGTCGACAAGGAGTCCGACCAGGCAACCGTCCGCCATACCAGCAGCTCGCAATCCATCTGCGATCTGGTCAGCGTTGGAATTCAATTCGCGGTAGGTTAGTTGCCGACTTTCACAAGTGATGGCAAAAACATCCGGGCAAACGGATGCATTTTGCTCGAACCACTGCAGGACACTCATCTCCATGTCTCGAACCGTCTTCTGGGGGAGCCGAAGTTAAGGTTAGTTCGAGTGGCAAGGGCTAAATGTCAGCAAATTGTCTTTTTAAAATTTCCGGTTCCGAATCAGGACGGTGCATGCCCTACGCGCTCATCATTTGCCTTCATCACGCAACGCCAGGCTGATCAGCGTCTTTTGTTCGAGTTCATGCGCCTTGGCCGAGCCGGTTGCCGGACTGGCAGCCGCGGAACGCTTGATACTCAGCACCTTGCGTTCGGGGAAGAGGCGTCGCAGGCGTGGCACGACGAAGGATAGCGCACCCATATTGTCAGGTTCTTCCTGCACCCAGACCACTTCGTGAGCCTCGGGATGACGGACAATTTCCTGCGCTAATTCGGTTTCCGGCCAGGGATAAAGCTGTTCCAAAAAGACGATGCCGGTAGTACTGTCTTTGCGCCTCGCCCGTTCTATGCGCAACTCGTGGCCGATTTTGCCGGTGCAGAGGAGCAGGCGGTTGACCTGCTGCACCTCAGTTTCCGGGAGAACATTCTGAAAGCGCGGCAACTCAAAGCCGGTTACCGGCGAACTGGCATCGGGATTGCGGAGCATGCTCTTGGGCGTGAAGACAATCAGCGGCTTGCGCCATTTCCGCAATGCCTGGCGGCGCAACAGGTGAAAATACTGAGCCGCCGTAGAGGGCTGGCAGATTTGTATGTTGTCGTGCGCGGCCAATTGCAGGTAGCGCTCCAACCGGGCACTGGAATGTTCCGGCCCCTGGCCCTCATAGCCATGCGGCAGCAACATGACCACTGCGCTGAGCAGTCCCCATTTGTCTTCACCCGAAGCAATGAACTGATCGATGATGATTTGCGCGCCGTTGGCGAAGTCACCGAACTGCGCTTCCCATAAAACCAGGGTCTCAGGATAGTCGCGGCTGTAGCCGTATTCAAAGCCCAGCACGGCTGCTTCAGAAAGTATCGAGTTGTAGATTTCGAAACGGGCCTGGTTCGGCGATAGATTGGCTAGAGGAAAATAGAGCTGTTCGTCTTCGATATCCACCAGCACGCTGTGGCGCTGGTTGAAGGTGCCACGCTGGCTATCCTGGCCGGTGAGACGCACTGGGGTGCCCTGTAACAGGAGCGAACCAAAGGCCAGCGCTTCCGCCATACCGTAATCGAACACGCGCTTTCCCCGCCCCATCTCCCGGCGTTGCTCGAGCAGTTTCTTGATCTTGGGATGAATATGGAAATCTCGCGGATAGTTGGTGAGGCTATTGCTGATGTCTTCCACAGACGCCGCGCTGAGCCCGGTGTCGACCTCGTATTCAGGCTTGTAGGGGCCGCCGATGTAGTTCGACCAATAGTCCGGAAGCTTGGCCAGCAAGGCGCTCTTCTTCATCTGGGTCGCTAGCTTCTGCGCTTCCGCAAGCTCAACCTGTATTTGGTTCACGCGTGCAGAAGGGTCGGCGCCGATTTGCTGGGCGTAGATCTGGTAGAGCGGAGGATGATTCTTGATCCTGGCGTAACGGATTGGCTGGGTGATGGTGGGGTCGTCTACCTCGCTGTGTCCGTGGCGGCGGTAACCGATCAAATCGATGATCACATCACTGCGGAACGTATAGCGATAATCCACGGCCATGGAGGCGACCCGGATGGCGGCGTCTGCATCCTCTGCGTTCACGTGGAAGATGGGGATGGGTAATCGTTTGCCGATATCGGAGGAGAAGCGCGATGAATAGCACTCCTCAGGGTCGGCGGTAAAGCCGATCAGGTTGTTGACGATGATCTGGATGGTACCGCCGACAGTGAATCCGGGTATGGTGCCCAGGTTCAGGGTTTCCGCCCAAATACCCTGGCCGGCAAATGCCGCATCGCCATGGATGAGCACCGGCAGCACCTTGGCCTGCCCGGTTTCTCCCAAACGCACTTGCTGGGCTCGAGCACGGCCCATGGCCACCGGATCCACCGCTTCCAGGTGACTGGGGTTCGATACCAGGTGAAGGTTCATTTTTCCGCCGGTTCGGGTGAGGAATTGGCCCGTGGCGCCCACGTGGTATTTCACGTCGCCTCCGCCGAGGATGCTGCGCGGGTTTGCATCTTCGAACCTGGAAAAGATGTCCGTGGCGGACTTACCAAACGTATTCACCATCACGTTCAAGCGTCCGCGATGGCTCATGCCCACTACGGCCTTCTCCGCGCCATAATCGGAAGCGTGGTTCAGGACTTCATCCAAAAAGGGAATCAAGACGGTGACGCCTTCGAGAGAGAAGCGCTTGGTGCCGAGATAACGCGACTGAATTACCTGTTCAAAGAGATCGGCCTGGGTGAGCCGATCCAGAACCTGGCGCTGGTCCGGTATGGGCGCCGGCTGCTCCATGCGCTCCTGGATCCATTCCCGCTTGGCTGCGTCGGGAATGTGCATGAACTCTACCCCTATGGTTCCGCAGTAATAGCCCTTGGCCTCGTCGGCATCCTCGCCATCGAAATTCAATTCGGGAATGGGTTCGGGCAGAAGATACTGCCCCAGAGGATCAAGTTTCGCCTGCAAATGGCCCCAACGGCGAAAGGCATCAAAGATCTGATCTCGCTGCGAAATCAATGAGTTGGTGGAATGTTCCAGGGGAAGATTTTTGGTGGCCATAATCGTAGGTGTACTGTTTCATTATAAAGCGGCGGACCGGACGAGGCGGCGACAAGAAGTTAGCCGGTCCGGCGGGTGTGTTTCAAAGAGTGCCGCGCCTACGGCGCTCCCACGGCGTGATTTTCTACCCAGCCCTCCCGGGCGGGCTGACGTTCGGCGGACGGCCCTCCGGGCCTTGACGAAGTTGGGGAATTTAAACAGGCGATTCCTGCTGCGCACGAATGCCGGGTGGGCGGGTACAAACTCCAAATGCAACAAATCGTGGGAACGTAACTCCTCAAGAGATGAAGGCAGCAGCAGCAGCCGGGTCTGTGGCAAAGTGGGAAGCGCCCTTTGCTTTCCAGCTTTTCCATAGACCATTTCAGCGCATCGCACCCCATCTCACTCACCGGATTGCGCTTATTGGGGATCAACGTGATGCTAATTTTGTTGCATTTGGAACCTGAATCCGCCGTGCCCCATATCTCGCTGTTTTTCGCGAGATGTGGGATACCGAACCCCAACCTCATTGCCGTTTGCGCGGAAGGACTGACGGGGTTAGAGGTATCCCACATCTCGCGAAAAACCAGCAGATGTGGGGCACCCAGCATTGGTGGTCAGGAGAAGGTTTGGGAGTAGGTTGCTTACTCTTGCAGAACGGCTTTTGTCAGATTGCGCGGATGGTCTACGTCGACCCCGTTCTGAATCGCCAGATAGTAGGCAATCAACTGCAGAGGAACTACCTCCAGCATGGTGGCTAACATGTCTTCAGTTTTGGGAACCTCTATGCAGTGGTTGGCAAGGCCGGCGGCCTCCTCGTCTCCCTCAGTGGCGATCACGATCTGGGTCGCGCCTTGTGCCCGCATGTCCTTCATCAACTGCAGCACTTTGCGATAGCGCAGCATGGCGTCGGGATCCGAGAGGTCGCGGGTGGCAATCACCACCAAGGGCGCGTCCGGGCTCACCAATGCGTTCGGACCATGCTTCAACTCACCCGCCGGATAGCCCTCTGCCTGCAGATAAGCCGATTCCTTCAGTTTCAGCGCTCCTTCACGGGCAATCGCGTAGTGGACGCCACGACCGAGGTAAAGAAAAGCGCGCGATCCTTTCAAGGACGGCACCAGGCCGGCAATTTGCTTCTGCCACCTTTCGAGCGCAGATTCCAGCAGAGCGGGCAGGCGGCGCAGATCCTCGGTGTGGCTTTCAACTGTGGGCGAGGTCATTCTTCCCCGAATGCGCGCCAGGTAAAGGGCAAGCGAGTAGAGGACAGCAAGCTGAGTCGTGAAGCTCTTGGTTGCAGGAATGGCCTTCTCCGGCCCGGCGCAGGTAGGCAAGGAAGCGTCTGCCTCCAACGCCATGCTGGAATTCGGATTGTTGGTAATGGCCAGCGTGGGCAAACCACGCGCCTTGGCTTCCCGCAACCCCGCCAGCGTATCGGCCGTTTCGCCCGATTGAGAGATGACCAGAACCCCGGGATCCTGAATGGTGTGGGTCGAGCGGTAAACATATTCGCTGGCATATTCGACATCGACGATCAGGCCCGCCAGATCTTCCAGCATGATCTCGGCGGCGAGCCCGGCGTGGCGGCTGGAGCCACTGGCGGCAATTACCAGGCGCGACCTGGAACGCAGTGCGTCGGCAACCGGCTGGAACACGTCGGTCGCCAGTTTGCCATTAGGGGCATAGTGCTCGATGGTGTCGGCGAGCGCCTTCGGCTGCTCAAAAATCTCGCGCAGCATCTCATGCTCGAAAACGGTGGCGGTGGTCATTATGGGCAATCCTATACCAGATAGAATCGTTGAGCGTGAGGTCTCCCTTGCTTCGGATTGTATCGATGACTCTATTGCTCAGCTGTCTTCTCGCGGGGGGCGTGCAGGCCCAGGCTCCGCTACCATTGATGCCCCTTCCGGCTCAAGTGAAGCCAGGTGATGGCGAGTTTCATATCACCAACGGGTTCGGCGTCGCGCTCGAGGGCTTCCAGGAGCCACGGCTGGAACGAGCCAAACAGCGCTTCCTGAACATGCTTTCGCGGCAGACGGGAATCCCGTTGTGGCGCGAGGCGGTGCTCAACAAAGCGTCGTTCTTTATCAACACCAAGGGCGCCAGCGCGCCGGTGCAGCAGGTAGATGAAGATGAGTCCTACCATTTGCAGATTACGGCCACTGAGGTTCATCTCGAAGCCGCGAACCCGCTGGGCGTGCTGCATGGCCTGCAAACGTTTCTGCAGCTGGTCCGCATCACGCCGCGAGGCTTCGTCGTTCCCGCGATGACGATTGACGATCAGCCCCGGTTTCCCTGGCGAGGGCTGATGCTGGACGTGGGCCGGCATTTCCAGCCGCTCGATGTGGTCTATCGCACGCTGGACGGGATGGAAGCGGTAAAGCTGAACGTTTTCCATTGGCACCTCTCGGAAGATCAGGGATTCCGGGTGGAGAGCAAGAAATTTCCCTTGCTGCAGGAGAAGGGCTCTGACGGCCTTTTTTATACCCAGGAAGAAATCCGCAACGTGATCGAATACGCGCGGGACCGCGGGATTCGCGTGGTGCCGGAGTTCGACATGCCTGGGCACGCCACGGCTTGGTTCGTTGGCTATCCGGAGCTGGCCAGCGGTTCCGGCCCGTACCAGATCGAGCGGAAGTGGGGCGTGTTCAACCCCGCAATGGATCCGACGCGTGACAGCACCTACACCTTTCTCGACGCCTTCATCGGCGAAATGACTGCGCTCTTCCCCGACGCCTACTTCCACGTGGGAGGAGATGAGTGCAACGGCAAGGAATGGGATGCGAACCCGCGCATCCAGCAATTCATGAAGGCGCATGCGATCAAAGACAATGCCGCCCTGCAGGCTTATTTCAGCGCCAAAGTACAAACGATTGTCGCCGCCCACGGGAAAATCATGGTGGGTTGGGACGAGGTTCTTCAGCCGGGCACTCCTAAAGACGTGGTCATTCAGTCCTGGCGCGGTCCGCAGTTCGTCGGCCAGGCGGTGAAAGGCGGCAATCGGGCGCTACTGTCGGCCGGCTACTATATCGACTTGAACCAGTCCGCGGCGGAGCACTATGCAGCGGACCCGGAGGGTGACGGGCCAACGACTCTCAGCAGTGAAGACAGCAAGCGGATTCTGGGCGGCGAGGCGACCATGTGGTCGGAGTTCGTCACTCCGGAGAACGTCGATAGCCGCATCTGGCCGCGCACTGCCGCCATTGCCGAACGCTTCTGGTCGCCACGCAGTACGCGTGACGTGGCATCGATGTACGCACGGATGGCGCTCATTTCGCAAAAGCTGAACTACTATGGCCTGCAACACAACTCCAGCTATCCCGCTATGCTTAGCCGTATGACCGGGGAGCCTGATCCGTTGCCACTGCGGGTGTTCGGCGACGTCATGCAACCTCCCCGGCTCTATGCGCGCGAACAGCTGCACGAATACGACGCCTTCTCGCCGCTGAACCATATGATCGACGCCGTGCCACCGGAAAGCGACACCGCGCGCCAGTTCCTGGATATGGTCAACCGCATCGTCGCTGGAAAGGCTTCGCGGGAGGATTGGGAACAGGCGCAGGAATGGCTGGTGCTGTGGCGGGACAACGATGCGCAGCTACAACCTCTGCTGCCCAGATCTGAGTTGACAAGAGAGCTGGTGCCGGTTTCGACAAATTTGCACTTTGTCTCGCAGGCAGGCCTGGATGCAATTGGCTATCTGCGCGAACACCATAACGCTCCCGCAGCCTGGAAGACCCGGGAAGTGGCCTTTCTGAAGCAATCTGAAAAACCGCAGGCCGTGCTGTTGAACATGGTTGCACCCGCGGTCTTGAAGCTGGTGCAAGCCACCACCACCCCGTCATCCCGTAAGGATTGAAACATGCCCGTAACAAGATTCATCGAGACTGCAAACTATGAGTGATGGCCGTTGGGTACTTTTGATTGCCAGTGAACTGGGTGGTACGAACTCAGTATCGGACCGGGCCATGGATCGCCTCTGCGGAGCGATCACCGAAGAAGGCTACGAGGTCATCAGGACCTCGACGCCGGAAGACGGACTTTCGATGGTGCAGTCGGATCCGTCCTATAGCGCCATCCTGCTGGACTGGGATCTGGAGCAAGAACACCAGTTCGACGAACGCGCGGCGCTGAAGATTATTCGCGCAGTCCGCCGCAGAAATAAGAAAGTCCCGATCTTCCTGATCGCCGACCGGACGCTGGTAAGCGAGTTGCCCCTGGAAGTGATCAAACAGGTCCACGAGTACATTCACCTGTTCGGAGATACGCCTGCCTTTATCGCCAACCGGGTGGACTTCGCCGTTGCCCGTTATGACGAGCAGTTGCTGCCTCCCTACTTCCGCGAGCTCAAAAAGTACACCGACCAAGGTGCTTACTCCTGGGATGCACCGGGGCACATGGGCGGCGTAGCATTCCTCAAGCATCCGGTAGGCATGCAGTTCCATCGCTTCTTCGGCGAAAATTTGCTTCGTGCCGACCTGGGCATCTCCACCTCATCGCTCGGCTCGTGGCTTGACCACATCGGGCCTCCTGCAGAATCGGAGCGCAATGCGGCGCGCATTTTCGGTGCGGACTGGACCTTCTACGTCCTGGGCGGTTCTTCCACTTCCAACCAGATCGTGGGCCACGGCGTCATTGGTAACAATGACATTGTTCTGATTGACGCAAACTGTCACAAGTCGATCTGTCACTCGCTTACGGTCACGGGTGGGCGCCCGGTGTACTTCAAGCCCACCAGGAATGGATATGGGATGATTGGGCTGGTGCCGTTGCGCCGCTTCTCCCCGGACTACATTCGGCAACTCATTGCAAACAGCCCCTTCAGTGCCGACGCGGCATCGCGGGAACCCACCTATGCGGTGGTCACCAACTCCACCTACGACGGCTTCTGCTATGACGTCCAGCGGGTCACCAGCGAACTGGCGCGCAGCGTGCCCCGCCTCCACTTCGACGAGGCGTGGTATGCCTATGCCAAGTTCCACGCCATTTATCGCGGCCGCTTCGCCATGGATGTGCCCGAAGATATGCCGAATCGGCCTTTGTTGTTCGCGGTGCAGTCCACGCACAAGATGCTTGCCGCGTTCTCCATGGCATCGATGATCCACGTCAAGCTAAGCGACCGGGCTCCGCTCGATTTCGACCAGTTCAACGAATCCTTTATGATGCACGGCACCACCTCTCCTTTCTATCCCATGATTGCGTCGCTCGACGTGGCGACCTCGATGATGGATGAGCCGGCCGGGCCGACGTTGATGTACGAGACCATTCAGGATGCAATCAGTTTCCGGAAAGCCATGTCATCGATCGCTCACCGGCTGCGTTCCACCAACGGGGAGGAATGGTTCTTCAGAATCTACCAGCCGGATACTGTCACGGATCCGACAACCGGAGCGACTTCTTTGTTTGAAGAAACCCCGGATTCGTTGCTCATCAATTCGCCAACCTGCTGGACGCTCAAGCGGGAAGAAGACTGGCACGGCTTCAAGGACGAGGATATTGCCGAAGACTATTGCATGCTTGACCCGACCAAGGTCACTATTCTCATGCCCGGGATCAATTCGCGCGGGGAGCTGGCGGATTGGGGTATCCCTGGAGCGATCCTGACGGAGTTTCTCGATGCCCGGCTGGTGGAAATTGCCCGCACCGGCGACTACACCGCGTTGATCCTATTTTCCGTGGGAACAAGCAAAGGCAAATGGGGTAGTTTGCTGGAAACGCTGTTCGAGTTCAAGCGGCTGTACGATAACGAAGGAACGTTATACGAAGCATTGCCCGACCTGGTCGCAGAGCATCCGCTTCGTTACCGTGACATGACGTTGAAGGAACTGAGCGATGAGATGCATGCGGCCGTGGGACAACTGGATCTGACCAACCTGCTGCACCAGGCATGCGACGTGGACCCGGATCCCGTGCTAACCCCGGCACAAACGTATCAAAAACTGATACGTAATGGTACCGAGAAGGTGCGCATCTCGGAGATGGCGGGGAGGCTGGCCGGCGTGATGCTGGTTCCCTACCCTCCCGGCATTCCGGTGCGTATGCCTGGAGAGCGGTTGGGCGACGCCAACAGCCCGATTATTCGTCTACTGTTGGCTTTGGAGAAATTTGGTAAGCAGTTTCCCGGGTTTGAGCGCGAGGTCCATGGAATTGAGATAGGAGCGGACGGCGAATACTGGATGCGGAGCATCATCGAATCGACCATTCCGCCGGCAAACGGGAAGAAGGCGGCCTCTCCGGCACGCAATATCAAACGTAGGAGGAAGAAGCCAGGTCCTCCGAACCCAGTCCCGAAAGGGACGGTCTGAATTCAGAGTTAGAGTGCCGCGCCTACGGCGCTCAACAATCATCATGATTGCCATCCCAGCCCTTCCGGGCTGGGCTGACGTTTGGTGCCGGCCCTCCGGGCCTCGACGAATCAGGCGGGTCCAATTGAGCCTCCCGGCGGCAGCCAGGTATCCCGACAGCCCATGCCTGGGTGCCCCACGCATTCTCTGGAAAGACAAAATGAGAGTCGGTTGCGTAGGTTAGTCTAGGCAGTGCGCCTATGCCTCGTGTAAGCACTCCATCGCAGCACAAGATTCCCAGGCGCCGTTGGCGCATTGCTTTCCTGCTCGGCATCGGGGTGCTGGTCAACTACTTTGACCGGGTCAACCTGTCGGTGGCCCATGCGGCGCTGATCACCACGTTTGCTATCTCCAATGTCACCTTCGGGTACCTTTCCGCCGCCTACAACTGGACCTACGCGCTTTGCCAGCTTCCTGTCGGAGTCGTGTTGGATAAATTCGGGGTGCGCCGGGTGGGGCGGATCAGCACTTTTATCTGGAGTCTCGCCTCTTTCGCCGCGGCCATTACGCCCAGCCTGGGCGGCTTCTTCGGGGCGCGCCTGCTGCTGGGCATCGGGGAAGCTCCCACCTTTCCATCCAATGCAAAAGCCATCGGCTATTGGTTTCCGGCGAAGGAGCGGAGTTCGGCTACGTCGATTTTCGACGGCTCAGCAAAATTCGCTTCCGCAATTGGCGTGCCGCTGATCGGCATGCTGCTGCTGAAGGTCGGCTGGCGGTGGAGTTTCGCCGCCACCGGCATGGTCAGCTTTCTCTATTTCCTGCTCTTCTGCCGGATCTATCGCGATCCTGTCGATGACCCAGAACTCACAGCGCAGGAACTCGATTACATCCTGGAGAAAGACACCGCCGGCCCGGTTCTACCCGCGGAAACAGCGTCGCTCGGCTACCTGTTACGGCAGCCCAAAGTAATTGGGATAACCCTCGGCTTTGGAGCTTACAACTACGTCTTTTACCTGCTGCTTACCTGGCTGCCCAGTTATCTCTCCTCCGCCCTGCACATCGATCTGCTGCATTCGTTCCTCTATACCGGCGTGCCCTGGCTGATTGGAACGGCGAGCGAATGGCTGATCGGCGGATGGCTGGTGGACCGCCTGCTGGAACGGGGATGGAATGCCAGCCGGGTGCAACGTGCGGTGCTGATCGGCGGCACTTCCATGGGACTCGGCATCGTCGGCGCAGCCTATGCGCAGACGGCTACCAGCGCGCTGATATGGATCAGCACATCCCTGGCTGGATTATCGGCGGCCTCAGCCGTCGGCTGGTCTGTACCTTCACTGATCGGCCCCCGGGGTAGCGTGGGCACTTTGGGCGGCATCCAGAATTTTTCCAGCCAGGTCTCAGGAATTGTGGCGCCCATTGTGACCGGCTACCTGGTAACCGCCCGGCACTCTTTCGGCTGGGCTTTCGGCGTGGCCGGCATTTACCTGTCTATCGGGATAGCGGCGTACATCTTCCTACTGGGCCGGCTGGAAAAAATTCCCAGCGAGCGTCAGCGAGCAGCATAGTCCTTAGTCTTCCCAGTGCCGGAGTTGAATACCGTGAAACTGCCGCTGGGATGGACGGTTAACTTCAGATAGTTCGCAGCATCCGGCCCGGTGGGGTTAGCGATGTACTCTGCTGTGGTGTTGTGTGTGCCGGCCTCGTCCGAGAAGTGAAGCTGCCACAGGGTCTCCAGACCGGGCGCTTTCGCCAAGGTCTCAAAGGTTGGCGTGGAGCCTCCCTTTTTGGCGCCGTTGTTCATGATGGCTATGCGAGGCGCAATCGCATCCACCAGGGCAGGGCTCGAACTCTGGAACAACCCATGATGCGACACCACCAGAATGTCGACCTTGCCCACCCTATTCACCGGACACATTAACTTCATTTCTTTATCCCAGGTGAGATCGCCCAGATCGAGAATTCTGGTCTTGCCAAAGGTGAACAGGGTTCCAAGCGACCGGGAATTGTCGGTCGTGTCATCCGGCCTGGTTTCAGATTCCTTACAGTAGGCGTTCGGTTGACCGGCGCCGGGCAGTGGGTGGTCGAGGACTTCACCATTGGAACTGATTACCACTGCTTTGATTCCTGGAATGGGCAACGCGTCTCCTGGCTTGGGCGTGATGTGGCCGTAATGGCCGTTCGCCAGAATCTGCTGATAAGCGGGGTAGGCTTTCTTGGTCGAGGGGTCGGTGGGGCTGTCGGGTCCATGATCGATAAACGTGCCGACAGGCATGCGTGCCAGGAGTTCCTGCAGGCCGCCGATGTGATCAGCGTGATAGTGGGTGAACAGCAGATAGTCGATCTTGGTGACGCCGGCATCTTTGGCTGCGGCGGCAATGCGCCCGGCGTCGAGGCCGTTGTTGCCTGCCCATCCAGTGTCGATCAGCAGCGACTTCCCCGCCGGGGTGACAAAGAGAGTCGATTGACCGCCATCCACGTCGATGAAATAGACCTGCAAATCTTGACTCGCAGCTCTCGCAAAGTGACTCGCACTCACGAGGAGCCCTAGCAAAACAGCAGTGAGAAAATACTGCGCCTTTAATTTACGCACTGGGATCAAGGACCACCTTCATAAGATTTGGCTCGCCCGCGTGCAGCCGCTCGAACCACCGCGGCCCATCGCGTAAGGGAGCGACCGCCGTTATCAACGACTTTACTTTAATTTTTCCGTTCGCCAACAATTCCATGGCCTGCGGATACTCGCCTGAGGAAGCACATGATCCCTGGAGGCGAATCTGGCGTGAGACCACAGCCTGAAGCGGGATCCTGACCTCGGGAGAGATGTTGCCGATGAGCGTCACGGTTCCACCCTTGCGCACGCTGGCAATTGAAGCAGCGATGGTTTCTTCCCGTCCCACGGCTTCGAGGACAACGTCTACCCCTCGACCTTCGGTCTGACGGAGGATTTCCTTCACCAGGTCTTTTCCGGAAAGCAGAAGTGTTTCATCAGCACCGATGTTTTTAGCGGTCTCGAGACGGGTGCGATCGATATCCGCGATTAAAACCTTTGCAGCTCCCGCAGCCTTGGCCGCCTGAAGCGTGAGGAGACCGATCATGCCGGCGCCGATGACCAGGGCCGTCTCGCCGCCTTTCATTTCCGAGACCCGCACCGCGTGCAACGCCACTGAGACGGCTTCGAGCATGGCGGCCTCCTGAAATCCCAGGCTCTCCGGCAGGTGGTAAGCGATGCGCTGGGGCACCACGACGAATTCCGCAAAGGCACCGGCACGTCGGTAGTCTCCACAGGAGACCCCAATCACCTGCCGGTTATTGCACAAGTTGATCTCCCCCTGGAGACAGAACTCGCACTGGCCGCAGTAAACCGTGGAGTCGAACGTGACCCGATCGCCGGCCTTGAAGTTCTTCACCCCAGCACCTGCCGCGGCCACTACCCCTGCTGCCTCATGCCCCATAACCAGTGGCGGAATCCGCCTTCCGGAGGTGCCGTCGTAGCCGTGTACGTCGCTGCCGCAGATGCCACAGGCGGCAACCTTTACCAGGATCTCGTCCGGACCGGGCACAGGCGCGGGCAGATCTGCGATGTCGAGCTGGTTGTACTGCGAAAGGAGCAAAGCTTTCATAATTGAGAGGGTACATGGTTGGTAGCTGCATCCTCAAGCAAGGGCTGGACGGTCCATGTACGATAGTTCTACCGCCGGTCCCCCATGAGTACACGCAGTCTTAAACGCAGACTGATTGCAGGATTCGGCGCTAATACCTTCAGCCGGCTCTCCACTACACTCACCCAGATTTTCTCCGTGCCCGTCTTCCTCAGTCACTGGGGCGTGCACCTGTACGGGGAATGGATTCTGCTCAATACGATTCCGAGCTATCTCGGCCTCAGCGATGTGGGGTTCGGCAGCGTTGCCGGCAACGAAATGACTATGCTGGCGGCCGCCCAGAACTTCGAGGAGGCCCTGGTTGTCTTCCAGAGCGTTTGGGTTCTGACTACGGTGATTACCAGCCTGCTGGGGCTTCTGCTGATCGGGACGGTGTGGTTACTCCCCATAGGTACCTGGCTACACATGCACGCGATCAGCGCGGGGGACGCGAGGCTGATCGTATTACTCCTTGGCCTGGCGGTACTGCTGGGCATGCAGGAAACCCTGTTTCAGGCGGCGTTTCGCTGTGTGGGCAAATATCCTCTGGGAACGATGGCCAAGAGCCTGGTGGTACTGGCAGCGTTCTTGAGCACCATGATTGGCGTTGGGCTGCACCTGTCGCCGGTGCCGGTCACCGTGCTGTACGTGGCGGTCAATGCGGTGGGGGTATTCGCCTTATGGATTCTTCTCCGCCGCGAAGTGCCCTGGATCCGTTTTGGCATCCGGCACGCGCAATGGTCGGTCATTCGCCGTCTGACCGGACCGGCGATTTCCTTCATGAGTTTTCCGCTGGTGAACGCGCTGAACCTGCAGGGGATCCTGGTCGTGATTGGCTATGTGATGGGTCCTATCGCGGTGGTGACTTTCAATACTGCGCGGACCATCTCCAGGAGTGCGGCCCAGGGAATGAATTTGATCAACAACTCGATCTGGCCGGAGATGTCGGCGGCTTTTGGTATAGGAGCCATGGATGTTGCGCGCATGCTTCACCGGCGTGCGTGCCAGATTTCACTGCTACTGTGCCTGGGGATCACACTGGGAGTGGCGTTTTTGGGCAATTGGATCTGGCGAGTCTGGACGGTCGGTAAAGTGCCGACCGACCCTGTGCTGCTGAACATCATGCTGTTGCAAATGGTAGTTTCGGCTTTTTGGTTCACCAGCTCGGTGGTGCCCATGGCGATCAACCAGCATCAGAGGATGGCGCGGGCGATGCTGAGCGCCACCTGCCTGGCGTTGGTGCTGGCGTGGGTTTTAATGCACATTCCGTCGCTTGGCCTGCGCGGTGCGGCGATAGCGCTGGTGGCCGGGGATCTATTTACAGCTGTCTATGTGCTGCGGGAGAGCTTACGGTTGTTGGGGGATAACCTGGGTGACTTTACGCGGAGCATGTTGGATTTGTCGCTTCTGCCGCGGTTGTGGAGACGGTCGAAATTGCCGCTCGGCAACGAGGAGTAGCAAGGGCAAGAATCGACCTTCTCCGCAGCCTTGAAAACGTTCCCTCAGGGCCTAAAGGCCGATCTGTTTGGATTGTTGATGTACGGGCTGAAGGCCCGTACCCTTCAGAAAGAAGAGCGTACCTCTTGGGTGTCAACGCTGCAGGAAGCAGACTCTATCGGTCCAATCCCAGTCGCGTGCTTCTTTCAGCAACACTCCCAGCGATTGAACCAAACCTCCGATGTCTGCCTGGGAGATGGTCTTTTCATCCACGAAAATCACGCCTGCGTGCTGATGTCTCGTTTCCGCCCAATCCTTGAGCAGCGGTGGGATGGTTCTGCGGTCATACGTAACGAGCGTCAGCTTCTGAACAGCGGCTTGCCGAAGGCAGGCGGCGTCTTCCTGGCCAAGGAAGTTTCCAACTTCCCATTCAGCCATGCCGAACACGACAACCTTTCGGTCGCGGCGCCTCAAAGACGCCGCAACCTCGGGTGAGATGTGCTCATCCAGAAGAAGCTTGAGCATCTCAGCGTTTCGTAGTTTTTCTCGCGGTAAATTCTAGTGCCTGCGGCAACATACGCTTCAGTGCCGTAAAATCCACCGCACTGTTTTCGGCCAGCGCCTGATCGATCTCCTCAGGAAACGCCTCTGCGTAGTTGACGGCTGCCTGCATCTTCGCTGCCGGCCAGCGCAAATGTTTCGCGGTAGCTGCGAGGTCGTGCTGGTAGCTTCGGACCAACAGCATGATCTCCCAAACAGCAAGACTGCTGCCTTGGATGCATGCTTGCCGGCCCATGGTTGAATCGCGGAAATCGATGAAGGCAAACTCCGAGCGACGCAAGCCTTCCTCAACCAGGCGCGCGCTTGCATCACTCGGTGTCCAGCCATACCGGTTCGCCATACGTTTCAGGCGATTCCCGCTGGCCACGGGAAGACGCATGCTGATCACAGTCGAATGAGCGGAACTCATAGCGACCCCTCCGCTGTAACTCTTGTAAGTATTGTAACTCTCCGCGAGCAGGAGGGTCTTGCTGCCTTCAGACTTTTTCGGCAGACTCCGGGACGACTGCGGCCGCGGCCTGGAAACCTATTTTGGAATGGGTTCCGTCGCAGAATGGCTTGTTGGTGGAGGCCCCGCAACGGCAGAGAGAGACG
>CAWIRT010000015.1:0-10465 GCA_963838445.1 uncultured Acidobacteriaceae bacterium | reverse complement strand
CGAGATACGAGTCCATCCCCAGGATGGGTTCAGCCGCCCCGGGTGGTTACGCTGCGAGCAGTTCGGCGCCGGCATGATCACCGGCTGGGGAGCGCACCACGTAGACACGGCGCATTGGGGAATGAACACTGAGTACCCGGCCCAGTCGAAATATGGGGTACGGCCGAGTCCCCTACCCATGGCCTGTGGGATGTTCACGGCAAGTTTTTGACTCATGCGATTTATTCCAATGGCGTGACCATGGACATCAGCGGCGACTTCCCCAATGGGATCAAGTTCTACGGGAGTGAGGGTTGGATCTTTGTCACCCGGGACGAAATGGTTACACCGACTGATCCGGGCGGAAAACCGGCAGCCGCTCCTCAACCGCTGACTGCCAGCAATCCTAAAATCCTCGAAAGCGTCATCGGGCCCGACGAGATTCATCTTTACCAGAGTGACGACCAGCATGGAAACTGGCTGGACTGTATCAAGAGCAGAAAAGCGCCCATTGCCCCGGCAGAAATAGGCCACCGGGCATGCTCCACGTGTTTGATCCATCACATCGCCATGAAGACCAAACGCAGGCTCTATTGGGACCCCGTCAAAGAGCATTTCAAAAACGACGACGATGCGAATTGCATGCTATCGCGTCCCCAACGTGCTCCTTACATGATGGACGTCTAGAAATCATTCATGAATTCACCTGCCACTCGATCGAATTTGCGCTGGGTAGTGTGCGGCCTGCTCTTTTTGGCCACGACCATCAACTATATGGACCGGACAGCCCTGGGCCTGGTTGAACCCATGTTGAAACACGTACTTGGCGGCGATCAGGACCTGGCGCTCTACAACCGGCGCTACAGCGACATTGTTAACTGTTTCATCTTTGCCTATGGTGTCGGGTTTCTGCTTGCGGGGCGGGTCGTCGATCGCGTCGGCGTAAAGAAGGGATATGCCTTATCAATCGGGGTCTGGGCGCTTGCTTCCCTAAGCCATGTGTTGGCGCGCAGTCCGTTTGGCTTCGGAATGGCTCGTTTTGCCCTGGGAATCGGCGAGTCCGGTAACTTTCCTTCGGCACTCAAAGCTACGGCCGATTGGTTTCCCGTCGAGGAGCGAGCGCTTGCTACCGGCATTTTCAATTCAGGAACCAGCGCCGGCGCGTTGATCGCTCCGTTGATGATTCCCTGGGTCGCCGTTCGCTATGGCTGGCAGGCCGCCTTCTACACCACGGGCACACTCGGACTGATCTGGCTCGTCGGTTGGCTGTTGTTTCCCTACGACCGGTTACATCCCAAATATGGCAATCCGGCGCCGTCTATTTCGCTGACCGTCAAACCGGCAACCTACAAGGCCCTTCTTTTCAGTCCGGGTACATGGCGATTTGCTTTATCCAAGGGGACCACCGATGCGATTTGGTGGTTTTACCTCTTCTGGCTTCCCAAGTATTTCAATGAGCGCTTCCACGTGGACATGCGCCACCTCGGCCCGCCCCTCATCATTGTGTACGTAGGCGCCACTATCGGCAGCATTGCCGGCGGATGGCTGGCAGGGTATTACATCCGGCGTGGGCACTCAGTCCGGATGGGCAGACGATTCGCCATGACGATCTGCGCGCTTTGCGCAGTGCCGGTGGTATTGGTTCCGTTTGTTCATCCTCTTTGGCAAGCGATCGCTTTGCTGTGTCTCGCAACTGCGGCGCACCAGGGATGGTCGTCGAATCTGCTTTCCACCCCGTCGGACATGTTCCCTTCCAGTTCCGTTGGCACCGTCGTCGGAATAGGAGGAGCCGTCGGAGCCGTCGGAAGCGTACTCTTCACCTTTTTGGTGGGGATCCTGTGGACGAATTACGCCCTGCTCATTTTCCTGGCATCCGGATCGGCATATCTGCTGACCCTCTTCGCCTTTCAATGGCGGGCTCCCGCACCGCTTGCTGTCGATCACATCTCCGCGGATTAACGGTCGCAGTTTCCTATCAGCCACGGACCACCACATCAATGCTCCAGAGCAAAGGAGCAACCGCGAAACTTTAGCGCATTATTCCTAGACCCTTCGAAAATCGCTTCCGTCGAGAAATTTGTTCGCAACGCCTCTTGCTATGAGCAGCTTCCTCAGCGGCTTCTAAAAGCCGCATTTATTCCCAGGTGACTACGGACGAGCCTGAAAGCCCCCGCTACCCTGTGGTTACGTCAAGGGCGCCCATGGATCATTCATTGCGCGGATCCCAGGTCTCAAAAGCGAGACCCCACGGCACGCCGGGGCAGGCTGGGGCACCCTTCGCGTTTTTCCGACACGGTTGGTTGAGAGCCGGGACGTTAGAAAGATCTTGCCCGAGTTACAAGACGAGTCGTGACCGTCCATGACTGTCCATACTGGGTTGTGATGAGAAGATAACCGCAACGGTTGCGTGAGAAAACCTACGATTAGAATGGTCGCTTCCTAACCCGGCAAAATGACCCACTAATTGAGCTTCGTCGCGATGGCAGGCGCCCCAAACCTACCAGAAAAGTAGTTTCTTGATTATGTCTATGCGGATGCAGACAGATCCAGTGGAAAAGTAATCGTGAGCGACGATTCGAAATGCTGTTGACAGACTTCCAGTCCATGCGATATACCATCTCCGCAGAACGAACGAGCCTTTTTTCCCGGCTTTGTGTGAAATCTTTTTCTGTCAGCGGATACCAACATAGAACGCTACAAAGGGACCGTAAAGGCCTCGGACTGGGCCGTTTCAGAAAACGTTTTCAGCAAATCTATTGATTGGCAACACCGGCTAGGAAACGAATACCCAGGGTGAATGACTGCAATCTTATTTCGTATCAAATGTTCGACTTAGGAGGCGGTATATGTGGCGTTCTCGTGTCCTGTTGGCTACCCTCTTCAGTGCGTGCTTCCTTCTGACACCCAACACCTGGGCTCAGGAAAATGCAACCATTACCGGAACAGTGGTCGATCCCACCGGCGCAGTGATTCCAAACGTCGCAATCACTCTCACCAACATCGCGACAGGCCAGGTTAGAGAAACCTCATCAAACAACTCGGGCATCTATGTGTTCCCGAACCTGGGCGTCGGCCACTTCAATCTAGACGCCACGGCGCAGGGATTCCAGAAATTCAGCAGAACGAACATCGATGTGAACACGGATCAAACCCTGAAGGAGGACGTCAACCTGACGGTGGGCAACGCTGCACAAACTGTCACCGTGGAGGCGAATGCCCTGCAGGTGCAATCGGAAACCAGCGAGCTCAGCACCCTGATCACCGGCCAGCAGGTCACCCAGTTGGCGACCAACGGCCGCAATGTGACCGCTTTGGCGGCGCTGGGGCTGGGAGTATCCACTGACTTGCCGGCATTTAGTGGAGTGGCTGGGCTGACCTCGGCCAACTCCATCAGCTTCGACGGCGCCCGGCCTACCCACAACATCTACCTGTTGGACGGAGGTGAACTGAACGATCGCGGTTGCGGCGGCTGCTTCAGCTCACTACCTGCGATCGATGCGCTGTCCGAATTCCAGACTCTTAACAGCAACTACGCGCCCGATTACGGCATCGGCTCAGGCGGGACCGTCCTCCTGGTGATCAATCACGGGACCAAGGACTTCCACGGAGAACTGTACTATTTCAACCGGAATGAAGACTACACCGCCAACAATTACTTCACCAATCTGGCAGGCAAGCCGCGGCCAGAGTTCCGCCTGAACGAACCCGGCGGCAATATCGGTGGACCACTCTTTATTCCCCATATCTATAACAACTCTCGCAATAGAACATTCTTTTTTGTGAATGAAGAGTGGCGGAGATTAATTCAGGGAAGCTCGCCTACCGTTCAAAATACGATCATGACCAGCAATTTCCCAACTGCCGGGGCGTCTCTGGCGTACACCGTTCCCGCCGGCGGCGCAGTTCCTGTTGTTCCAGCCACCAGCGACCCAGCCAAACTTTTGCTGTACAAGGGTGACGGCCTGACCGCGGGACAACCGTTCCCAGGGAACGTCATCCCCGCCGACCTGATCGACCCGAATTCTGTGCTCGAACTGAATGCGGGTACCTTCCCAAGCCAAACTTCGGCACCAATCAATACATTTCGTCCATCCCACAGGCGACCAATGTCCGTGAAGACGTAGTTCGCATCGACCATGCCATCAACAGCAGGCTTCAGTTAATGGGCCATTTACTCCATGAAGGGGTGAGCGTAGGCTTTTTCCCGCCGTTATGGGGTGACAGCACTTATCCCACCGTGGGCACGGCCATGCAAAATCCGGCCTGGTCATCGGTGATTAAGCTCACGCAGACGATTTCACCAAACCTGCTCAACGAAACCGCCTTCCTTTACAGCGGCAACAAGATCACCCTCACTCCCGTCAACGGTCCTGGCGGTACATTCGTCCAACCCAGTGGGTGGTCGGCTTCCAGTTTCTTCCCCTTGGCTAACAATCAAGGCAGCCGTCTGCCGGAGGTCCAACTCCAGGGGAAGCCGCTGAATACCACCTGGAGTTCGAGCTACTTTCCCTGGAAGAACGGCTACGAAGGATTCCAGTGGCGGGACGATCTATCCTGGACCAGGGGCGTCCACCAGTTCAAGTTTGGGTTCAGCTGGCTGCACGATTACAAAAACCAGCAACTGCAGGCCAACACCCAGGGAACCGCAATTTTCAACTCCAGCGCTTTTTCCGGTGACTCTTATATCAACTTCCTGCTCGGTGACGCCAGCAGTTTTGAACAACTCAATTACCTGTTTGGTAAGCACTGGGTCAACAATAACTATTCCTTCTACCTCCTCGACAACTGGCATATCCTTCCCCGGTTGACTCTCAACCTGGGTATTCGTTATGACGGTTTGCCGCATGCCTTTGAGCGATATAACAAGTTTGCCAACTTCGTCGGGGCGGACTATGACCAGTCTCTGGGAAATCCTGTAACTGCGGCTGGTACTCTGGATCCCGCCTCGCTCACCAATTACCAGGGCACGCCCTTCTATCTCAATGGCATCAAACTGGCTGGCGTCGATGGTTTTCCCCGGGGGAATGTTCAGGACAAATACGACACCTGGCAACCAAGAATCGGCTTTGCCTACGACCTAACCGGAGACGGAAAAACCGTGATCCGCGGTGGCTTTGGAATGTTCTTTGAGCGTGTTCAGGGCAACGATGTATATAACGCTGCCTTGAATCCACCCTTTGCCTATCAACCGACCGCTACCAACGTTTACTTCTCCAACCCGAATACGAGCGCCCTGACGGGACTCACAACGTCTGAGACCTTTCCCTCCAGTTTGATTAATCTGGCATACAATTACTCGCCCCCCGGGACCGCGAATTACAGTTTTGGCGTTCAACGGCAGCTCGCGCCGTCGATCGTCGGGGTGTTACAGTACGCCGGCTCCGTAGGCTGGGACCAGAGCGATGACCGGGCCGTGAATACCTTGCCCTTGACCGATCCAAACAACACCGCGAATCCATACGACCTTCGCCAGGGCGTTTCCAACGGCACGCTGAACGCGAACCTGTATCGAATCTTCCCTGGTTTTAGCTCGATTCAGCAAGAGGAGAACGAGACCAATTTCAATTACAACTCGCTCCAGGCAGGTCTGCGCATGGATAACCGCCATGGGCTTACCACCCAAGTGGCCTACACCTATTCTCATGAGATTGATGAGGTAAGCAACGACTTAGGTTCGGTTTCAAATCCTTTTGACCTGAAATACGACCGTGGGTCGGGATCGTTCGACGAGCGTCACATCCTCAACCTGAACTACATCTACAACCTGCCCTTTTTCGCAAACAGTTCAAACCTCGCGGAGCGCCTGACCCTTGGGGGCTGGCAGTTCGCCGGAGTGACGGTTTGGCGTTCGGGATATCCGGTCTACATTCAATACACCGGCACCGACACGCTGGGCCTGGGCGGCGGTAATATCAACAACCGTCCCGATCTTGTAGCGCCGGTCACCTACCCAAAGCATCGGCTCGCATGGTTTAGTACCAGCTCTTTCGCGAATCCAACCGCTCCCTGGAATGGCGGCCCAAACCAAGGCTTTGGCAATGCCGGAAAAGACGCGGTCGTCGGGCCCGGATTCGTCAATTTCAACTGGTCTCTGTACAAAACCATTGCATTTAAAGAAGGATTACCTAGTCTGGAATTGCGGTTCGAGTTCTTCAACGTGTTCAACCACACGCAATTCGGCAGTACCAGTAACGATGGTCTCGATAGGAACTCAGCGGACGCGAACTTTGGACAGGTCACCGCTGCCTACGATCCTCGCACCTTGCAGCTTGGTGCGAAGTTCCACTTCTGATTCTTAACCCGCGACATGATGCAAGGGCGCCAGGGCTCTCGCCGGCCTGGCGCCTCTTTATTTTCGGACATTCGGGCCACCCTTCATCGCCGGGAACGCCGACTTAGAGACACCAATTCCCTCCCTAACGGTCACCAACTGATTGGCCTCGATGCTGGGGAAGCGCTCGAGCAATCCGTTGGTCCAGTGAATCTCCAGATCGACATGGCTGTTCGATCCTAGCCCGAAATGAAGCCGCCGATCGTTCACCGAATAAAAGCTTGATTGAGCCATGACGGTCTGAGCCTGCACCTTCCCCCCATACTTCGCCAGCACTCTGGAGCCGATCGCGCTGCGATTGGATTTGGTCCCCACCAGAAATACCTTGAGCCAATTGCGATTCCCGGTGAGATCGTTGCGCAGCAGAGACGGAGGTTCATTCAAGTTGACGACGACCATATCGACATCGCCATCGTTGTCAAAGTCCCCAAACGCACAACCACGGCTGCAATGCGGGGCGGCGATCCCCGGCCCGGCTTCGTCAATCAATTCTTCAAACTTTCCGTTGCCAAGGTTGCGGAAGATAAACCGTGGCGTCTTCAACGGATATTCGGAGAACTGAGCTTCCACTTCCGGATACACGGAGCCGGTGACCACCGCAAGATCGGGCCAGCCGTCGTTATCGAAGTCAGCGAACCCGGTTCCCCAGCAGATGTATCGGGTCTCCACTCCAAAGCCGGCAGCGATGGTTACGTCGGTAAAGTTAGCACCACCATCATTGCGATAGAGCACATTAGTGTCGTCGGCGAAATGCGTCTTGAATATGTCGAGATTGCCATCCAGGTTGTAGTCGCCAACTGCTACGCCCATGCCCGCTTGCTCCGCGCCATCCGCACTGAAGGCTATGCCTTGTTCGGCGCCATCTTCGGTGAACGTGCCGTTCCGTTGGTTGCGAAAGAAAAGGCTTGGGGTGGAGTCTGAGGCTACATAGATGTCTGTCCAGCCCTGGTTGGCAAAGTCCGCAGCAACACTGGTCATCGCGTAGGTGCGTTGCGCTTTGGCGACACCGCTTTCCTGGGATACATCGCGAAATGTTCCGTCGCCCTGGTTTCGATAGAGATAGTTGCGCGGCATAGCCAGGCCGCGCGGACCACAGTTGACCGCAACCCCCTTGAAATTGCAGTAAGGGTTAGCCCCAGGCTTCGGTAACCGTTCCAGATGCAGGTCAACATAGTTGGCTACGAAAAGGTCCAGGTGGCCGTCGCGATCGTAGTCCAGAAAAGTGCACCCAGACCCCCACCGCGGGTTGCCCTCGTAGAGCAGGCCCGCCTGCCGGGTGACATCCGTGAACGTGCCGTCTCCATTATTGAGATAAAGAACATTCTGACCGTAGTAGGTGATGAAGATATCTTCAAAGCCATCGTTGTTGTAATCACCTACCGTGACTCCACTGGCCCAGCCACTCCTTAGCAGCCCCGCTTTTTCAGTGACATCGGTAAACGTCCCATCGCGATTATTTTTGTACAAGCGGTTGCTGGAGGCCGGGACCGGTTCCTCCATTCGTGTACCGCAGAGCACAAAGATATCCAGCCATCCGTCGTTGTCGTAGTCCAGAAAGGCGACTCCACAACCCACTGTTTCGACGATGTAGTTCTTACGTGTCAGGCCGCCGTAGATGACCGGGGCGATTAGTCCGGCCTGCGTTGCCACGTCAGTGAAGTGGGCGAGAAACGGGATCCCGGAAGGCTTGCCTCGGGGTGTTGGTTTCACATTGCGGGTAGTAATGCCCTGACCCAAAGCCAGCGTCGACGCCGCCGTCATCCATAAAAAATCCCGCCGCGTGACGGGGGCCCGGGATTCGCTCATGGTTGCATAATAGCTCTTGACTGCCTTAGGGTGCGCGTCATTGCCGCGGCGATGAACCGACGTCACCGGATACTTTCTGGATCAACGAGTCGTCTGTTTTGTTGTGTAATTCCTTAGTCCGGGCGAACTCCTCAGCCGCTTTTTGTTTTTGCCCCACCAGTTGGTAAAGCCGCGCCAGCCGATAGTGAGCGTCGGGCTGAGTGGGATCAAGCTTCGCTGCTCGCTCAAAAGCAGCAATGGCTTCCTGATTCTTATGCTGGTCGGCATAGATGCGGCCCAGATCAAAATAGGCGAGCCGAAGGTCCTTCTGCAATTGCATGGCCTTGGTGATCAGAGGTTCGGCTTGCTGGTCGTCATTGCTGCGCAGCGCAATGTCACCCAGGTACAGGTAGGCCTGCGCGTACCCCGGATTATTCTTAACTTCCTGCTGCAACTCCGGCAGCGCCTTTTCATACTCTCCCTTTTTGAAGTAGAGATAACCCAGCTCGAAGTGAAGAACAGGTTCGTTTGGAGAAATGGCTGCGGCGCTCTCCAGTTCCTTGATGGCATCCTCCGTCTTTCCCATCCCGTCCAGCGCTTCGGCGAGCAGCATGTGCGCTTGCACCGCATCCGGATTTACCGCCAGCATGCTCTTGAACTCGGTAAACGCACAGTCATATTTGTGGCTCCATAAGCAGCTTTGCGCGAGCACGTTGTGCAATTCCAGGTTGGATGGATCATTCCGGCTGGCCTGTTGCAAATACGGAACGGCCATCGCATATTGCCGCAGGCCGTAGTAGCTCATGCCCAGTAGCAGGGGGCTGCGGGTGTCGTCCGGCTTTAGCTTGACCACGGTTTTGAACATGGGGATCGCCTGCTGGAAATGCCCTTGCTTAAACTCGGCTACCCCTAAATTGAACGCCACCTCCGGCTGGCTGGGATTCAGTGCGAGCGACTTGCGGTATTCCGCCGTGGCCGGCTCGAACTGGCCTTGCTGGGCAAGGGTGACTCCCAGGTTGCTGTGCACGGCGGGATTGTTTGGATATCGTTTTTCCAGTTGACGCCACAGCAGTTCAGCTTCATGAAATTTGTTCGCTCGCATGAGATCCAGAGCCTGGTTCGCAACATCCTCCTGCCCGCGTAGAGCGACAACCCCGCAAAGCAGGAACAACCAAGTCCATCGCAAATAGCCTGCTTTTGCCAGCGACCTCATGTCTACCGGATTATCGCGGAAGGTGGCGGTGATGGGAAGCATTGCAGGTGTCGAATGTGTTCCGTTTGGAGGAGCCGAGGTGTCGCACAGGATAACGCGCATGGTGCCGCGCCTACAGCGCTCCCACGGCAGGCCCCACGGTAAACCGGGGCAGGCGGGGCGGGCAGGATCGTCCCATCGTCAGCTGTTGCCCCAGCACGTGGGTTGGGTCGAGCTTGGTATCGCTGAACCGGTACCACGGCCCGTATTCGTCTACCACCAGCTTGACCCGATGAGCCCGGTCGTAGACGCCCATCGCGGTCCACTGATCGAGCATAATCTTCTCCATCCGATCGGCCAATTCGTACCCGGGATACACATCCTCGGCAGTGAATTTCAACGCCTCCGGCAGATCGGTGTAGTAGTGCATTGACCAGCCAAAGGGCGGTTTGATGGGGCGGCCCGGGCTGAAGATGTTCTCAAAAAAGCGCGTTGTCCAGTCCACATCGTCCTGGTTTGGTCCCGAGGCAACCAGTTTCAAATCAAGACCATATCTTGGCAGCCACGACTGATACCTGCGATCATTGAGGTCATGCTTGACGAACCGCTGGGCACCATCTCGCCTCTGATCTACAGCCACTTTACAGAAGAATTGGGCGCGGTGATCTACGACGGTGTGTGGGTGGGCGAAAAGTCGAAGATCGCCAATACCGGCGGTATCCGTACGGCGCTCATCGAGAAAATGAGGCAGATAAAGGCTCCCGCGGTGCGTTGGCCCGGGGGCTGCTTCGCCGACAGCTATGACTGGCGGGATGGTGTCGGACCGAAGGACACTATTCGCTGGCATATTCCTCGGGTGTGAAGTTGCCGCCGCAACCCCAGCTCTCGTTACCCACTCCCCAATACTGCACGTTGTACGGTTCGGGTTACCCGCCGGCCGCGCGCACCTCAGACCAGGAAGTACTGCCGGCAGGCGAGTTGCAGTATTCGATCCATTGGTCGAACGCGTAGGCATTCAGGCTACGAACGTTGGCCGCGAGGTACGGCTCGGCACCGCACAGTTTGCAGAAGCGCACAAATTCGTCGGTGCCAAACTGATTCGGGTCGTAGCTGGGTAAACCCTTCCGGGGAAGGTTTTTCGAATCCGGGTCATCGACCCAGAAATCCGTGCGCCGCGG
>CAWIRT010000014.1:0-6812 GCA_963838445.1 uncultured Acidobacteriaceae bacterium | reverse complement strand
GCGAGAGGGACAGTGTTTCCGCTGTTTCGGGTGGTTTGTGCGGCTATCCTGCTGCGCCGGCAGTCGACGCCGGCCTGTCTCTTAATAGGTGACGGCGACCACAACTAGAAATATTGAGCTGTTCGCTGTTGAATGACTTACCCGGGGAAGTAGAACGAAAAATCGTGGCGAGTGATGGAAAGGAGTTATGAAGGGCGAAGGTTACACGCTGTAGCCTAAAGAAATGACGAACTAACGGGAGGCGTCAAAACGCGATATCTGATCTGTATCCATTTCGTTGCGAACCTGGAGCATCAGATGTGTATTTGCTTTTTGGAGATCTGCTCTTGCTTGTTCGACGCGATCAATCTGGGCAAACAGGGCGCCTTCATCGAGCGTCTGCGCCCGGCTGAGACTTTCCATCTTTAACTCTTCCTGCTGCAGAGTCTGATAGCGGCTTACCAGGTTGGCCCGATTTTCGTCGAATAACCCATCCATGCGCTTTTGCTGCTCAGGCCGCAGATGCAAGGCCTTGGCATAGTGCTTGTCGTCCCACCAGCGGACCGGAGGGCCGAGCTGCACTCCGCCCCGCATGGTGCTCATGCCGGTGTTTGGCTGAGCGGATGTACTCGATGCCAGCCCGCCGCGGGTGTCTCCCGGACCTTCCATATCCCTGGGAGAACCTCCGGGTATGGAACCCCCGCCGGACATCCTTTCCCCACCAGCCATCCCGCCTCCGGGAGACGGGCCTGCGCCGCCCGGCCTCTGCGCGAGCACCGTTGAGCTCGGAACCAGAGTCAAGCATCCTGCTATTAGAATGTGAGCGACAATGGATCGCCGGCTGCGCATTAGTTTGTTAACCTGCGTGTCGATTGAGAATGTGACTTTCTCGCCGAGGTGGTCAGATCGTCGATGGAGATAGGCGATTCCGTCTGCCAGCGGAGCTCTTTATCGATGGCCATCAAAAGCCGGTTGTCATCTGCGACTTCAGACGCAGACTCAGCTGGCTGATTACTGGCCACGGAGATACCTTCGGGCGTCATGCTCCTTTTTTGATGTACCCCGAAAAGCACTGCCGCGGCCAGGACCGCCGCAGCCGCAGCCCACGAGCTTGCTGACTGCCATCCGCGAACCACCGCCGACAGCGGGGGAATCGATGCCGAAGCCCGCTTTTCTGCCCACTCCAGGCTCAGGGTTACGAAGTCCTCAATCGAAGCTTGCACGCGCTCGAACTCACACTGGCATTGCGTGCAAGCCAGCATATGCCGGCGGGCATCCGCAGGGCAATCGCCAGAAAGTAGTTCCGTGAACTGCTCATCGGTTAAGTGCTGACCGGTCATTTCATCTCTCCGATCTTTTCCCGCACCGCCTTCACCGCGCGGTGCAAGTGTGTTTTCACCGTGTTTACAGACATATCGATGGCCGACGATATCTCCGGTATATTCATCCCCTCCTGAAAGTGCATGAGGAAAATGGTTCTCTGGTTGAACGATAACGATTCGAGCGCCTTTGCCACCTGGGCCACGCGCTCTTGCATCAGGAGGCTCTTCTCCGGAGTTCGCGTCGTACTTGGCAAGGTGGACGCAATCTCTGTAATGTCCAGCGCTGTTTTGCGAAACGATCTCCAGAAGCGGAATTTCTGTGTCCGCTGGTGGTCCAGAATCATGTTTAGGGCGATGCGGTTCAACCACGTCTGAATACTGCATTCACCACGAAATCTCTCTCGCGCGTTATACGCCTTCATGAAGCAGTCCTGGACGATGGATTGAGCTAGATCCTGATCGCCAATCGAAAAGGCCACAAAACGCAGCAGACGGGAGCGGTGTCGCTGAACAAGCTGGTCGATGTCATCGAGTTCTGAAGCCGCGCGCTCCTTTCCCGTAAAACGGAGGACACTCGATGCGTGAGTGGCATGCATATAGCTGATAGACGGTTATCGGCCGAAAACGGGTTACACCTCCTGCTCTTACCCTGATTTTTGGGTTTCAGTCTTGGCCTGTCAGGGGCACACGTCTAGCTCGCAAATGAGCGATATGCGCCCACGATGTTGATCGGGATCGCGGCCCGTTTGAACTGGCAAGCTCCGAAAACAGCGATCAATCTATCGCCGCGCGTAATCACCTCGAAGCGAATCCCGTCTCAACCCTTAGTGCACTTACGCACATCCGCCAATCTCGACTGTTGTGTCTGCAGCACTATGTTCCGGGACCGTGGAGCGTTCACATTTCAGAACTGGATGATTTCGATTTGCTCGTCAAGACTTACCGGGCAAGGTTGCTTCGCTTAATTTCTCTTTCCACCGGGGACCAGGATCTCGCCGAGACGGTTGTCCAAGACTGTTTCTTGAAAGCATATAAGGCGCGGGAACGCTTTCGCGGTGATTGCAGCGTGAGCACCTGGCTCTGCGCCATCGCCTTGAACGTTCTGCGCGATTACCAGCGACTGCAGAAGTTTCAGTTTTGGAAAAGAGCGAACCTGGCCACAGTCGACGTCACTGATGCGGATTCCCCGTTCGCCAGTGGAAAGCCGTCGCCCGAAGCGCGGATGCTGGTCGGCGAGCAGGCGAACCACGTTCAATTAGCGTTGAAGGCTCTCTCTCCAAAACAACGGATGGTCTTCATCATGCGCTTCCTGGATGACATGGAACCACAGGAGATCTCAGCCGCCACTGGCATGTCGCTGAGCACGGTAAAGACGCATATTCAGCGGGCGATGAAATCGGTTCGCACTCGATTACGGCCAATCCTGTAATCCTGGGTTTCTATGTTCTTACCGCGCTCTTCATAGCGGGCTTCTTCCAGCGCCACGAGCCCTCTGCCAGGTAGGCTCAATCTCGTGGGAACTGCGCACCTGTACCTGCAATGTTTCAGCCTGCCTCGTGGGGCCTCATCTCTTGACGAGTGACTCGGTAGCACAATATCGCGGCCGAGACACGCCATATTGTGCCTCGAACCAGCATACTGCCCGGTATGACGCATAATAGTCCCATCATGAACCCGCCAGAAAAGTCGGGGAAGTTGATCGAGTTCTCGCAACCGCAGGAGCCCCAGCACGCCGTCGTCCGGATAGAGGCTTTCGTAGGACGATTGATAGAGAGCAGTGACCTGTTGGCGGCTGCCTTGGTGCGATTAAGAGACTTTTATTTGGCCGGAGCTCCGCCACTGGCCGCAGATAGAGTCTTGGCACAGGTGGCCGCTGCGCTCGAAATGGCTGAAAGAACCAGGCACGGCTTCTAGCGCCTTATATCCTTTTCCTGACCTTTCCATCCGTAAGATTTATTGTCCCCTCACTAGAGTGGGAACCTCGGTTCGTGGTAAAAGAGACAACTGACGGTGCTCTGGGATGGCAGCCGGTCGTTGCCATGGGCTCGGCGGCATTCCCCAATCCATTTTCGAGACACCGGACGGAATTAAGAGCAATGCTCGGAAGGTAACTATGGAAATGACGAAAGATCAGGTCACCTCTCTGACCGCTGGCAAGATGAAGCTGAAAATTTACCCCAGCAAAAGGGCTGCCGGTGAGGCAGCCGCCCTTGCTGTAGCGGAAGAGCTTCGGCGGTTGGACCAGCTTCGCGACCAGATTGGCGTTATTTTCGCCACAGGCGCCGCCCAATTCGACACGCTTGAGTTCCTCACCTCAACGGCCGGTTTGCCCTGGAAAAAAGTGCGCGGCTTTCATCTGGATGAATATGTCGGGCTGGATGAGAATCATCCGGCTTCCTTTCGCTCCTTTCTGCGCCAACGGCTCACCCAGCGTGTGAGCATGGGTGCCTTTTTCGAGATGGACGGAACCGCCCAGGATCTCGAAGCCGTATGCCAGGATTACATCAAGGAACTGCACGTTGCAGAACCGCAACTCTGTCTGCTCGGGATTGGCGAGAACGGGCACCTGGCCTTTAACGAACCAGCCGAGGCTGACTTTCACGACCCGCTGGAAATGAAGATTGTCACACTGGACTTAATGTGCCGTCAGCAACAGGCAGCCGAGGGCTGGTTCCCGAGTTGGCAGGAAGCACCGGAACGAGCACTCACATTGACGATTCCGACAGTTTTCCGTGTACCCAAGCTGATCGCCTCGGTACCGGGCCCCCGTAAAGCGCAGGTGATCCGTCGCACGGTTCACGACCCAATCTCGACTGCCTGCCCCTCGACTCTTCTCCGCACCCATCCGGACGTCACGGTGTACCTGGACGTAAACTCCGCCGCGGAACTGGAGGGCATCTCGCCCACTGCCACAAACGGTTGAGGGGGGAAGCCGGCCCACGCGGTGGTCTATCATTCCGTCCGCAACGCCTGCATTGGTTCAAGCCGCGCGCTCCGATATGCAGGAACGAGTGCCGCCAATATGGTCACGCCGGCCAAGACCAGGACGGCAGACAGTAATGTGCTCAAGTCGAATGGTCTGACGTCAAACAGGAGACTGACCAGGAAGCGGCTCAGAAAGATCGATCCAACCAATCCCGCCGCTGTGCCGATGAGCGCCAGTCGAATTCCCTGAAAAATAACTAACCAGGCGATTCTCCCCCGCGTTGCTCCCAACGCCATCCGAATGCCGGCCTCCCGGACGCGGGTTGCCGCAAGAAATGAAACCAACGCGTAGATGCCGAGAGTGGAAAGTGTGAGGGCCGCCGCCCCAAAAAACACCATGACCAGAAAAAGGAACCGCCGGATGGCAATCGAGTCCTGGATCAACTGAGTGAAGGTCTCGGAAAAATAGACAGACTGATTGGGATCAACGCCGGCGACCACGTTTTTCAGCAAGCGAGTCGTCTCTGCAGGCGAAGCGAAACCCTTAACCACCAAAAAGCTGATCCCGCTCGACCACCCCTGAGAGAGTGGAAGATAGATCGTGGGACGCGGGGCAATGTCGAGGGAGCGGTTGCGTGTCGCCGCGACGACTCCGACCACCTGGCGCCATACGGGTGTTGTGGAATCTTCTGTATTGATCAGCTTTCCGATCGGGTCCTGATGCGGCCACAACCGTGCTGCCGTGTCCTGATCGATAACGGTTACCTTTGGAGCATCCGCAGTATCTGCTTCGCGGATTGGTCTCCCGCTTATGACCCGTACACCCATGGTTTCCAAAAAGCCGGCGGAAACCTCGTCAACGGCAACGACTTCCGAGCTTCTATCTCCGCGGCGCATTTCCGTGGTTTGCAGTTTGGCGCCGTTATACTCGCCGACCAGTGGAAAGGCGGTAGAGGTCGCGGCGGATCCGATTCCAGGTGTGACGCGTAACCGGTCCAGCACTTTCTTGTAAAAGAGTTCCACGTCGGCTCGCTTGGGATACCGGGAAGGAGGCAGGACTGTGAAAGCATATAGGACGTGTTCTGGTTTGTAGCCGGTATCGGCGGACAGTAAGTTGATAAACGTCCGCAGCATCAGGCCAGCCCCGCTCACCAGAATGACCGCAAAGTGCAATTTGCCCGATGACCAGTCCACTTCGTAGCTTGGCTCTTGGTCGGCCAGAACTGCTTCTCGAACCTGCAGAAAGCACGTCCCGAGGCGATCGTTTCAACACCTGAACGGCATTCAGTCCGCCCACCACGAGTCCACACACCAGGGCCAGCACTAGTTCAAACAACACGGCATGCAGGTCGATTCTGGTATCGGCAAGACGGGGCACATTCATGGGGGCCAGACGGATGAGGAGTTTCAAAATGACGGTGGCCAGCGGCAAGCCCAACAAGCAGCCGCCGAAACAAAGCAAAACTCCTTCGACTAAGGGTATCTGCGCCACCCGCCCGATACTTCCGCCAAGTGCCATGCGCACCGCTAAGTCGTGTGTACGGGACTCTCCTTTCGCGAGCAGCAGACTGGTGATGTTCGCACAAGTAAGCAGCAGGATCAGCACCGTGGCTCCGAGCAAGGCCAGCAGCGGCCCATCGAATGTGCCCACGGTATGTTGGTGCAGAGATGATAGGCTCGCGCTCAGGCCCTGGTTAGTGACAGGGAATTCTTGCTGGAGGAGCCGGCACGCAGCCTCCAGCTGCGCCTGAGCCGCCTGCACCGACACTCCCTCTCTCAACCTGGCAATCACGCCCGCGTTGGGAGTACCGTGTGGCTCCTTTGCGAGGTCTGCTCCGAGTGGCACCCAGTACTGCATTTGGTCGCTTGGGACTCGAACATTTCCGCCACTCTGAGGCGGGAAATTAAAGCCCTTGGGCATAACCCCAAGCACCTGGTAGCCTTCGCTGTCGAAGTGGATCAATTTCCCCACAATCTGGGGATCGCCATGGAAGCGGCGACGCCAGAGATCATCGCTGAGCAGGACAACGTGCGTATGCCCCGGCCGATCATCCTCAGCAGACAACCATTGCCCTAACTGCGGAGGGACGCCCAGCATGGGCAGCAAGTTTGCCGCAGCACGCACTCCATAGAGAGCCTCCGGCGCCCCTTCCGTCAGATTGACCAAGTCGAAGCGAAACGTGGCAACGTCTTCGAAAGCCGGCACCGTGGTCTTCCAATCGATTGCGTCTCTGAGCGGGGCGCTCCAGTCGTTTTGATCGCCGGTCTTGGGCCACCTGCTGACGATCTGGACCAGACGTTCGGGAGATCGATACGGGAGAGGATTGAGAAGAACGGTTCGGATAGTGCTGAACATGGCGGTGGTGACGGCGAAGCCAGCCGCAAGAACCAGCACCACGACCCCGGCAAACGCCGGCTTCTTTTGCATCTGCCGCACTACCTGCCGGACATCCTTCCACAGCGCTTCGAGTAGGGCTACCCTAACCGTCTTCATACGCGCCATTATGAACCTCTTCAGAAGCGAACATCCATCGCGAAAGACGCGCCACAGGTTCAGAGTCTGCACCTTTCCCATCAACCCGCTTT
>CAWIRT010000013.1:0-71986 GCA_963838445.1 uncultured Acidobacteriaceae bacterium | reverse complement strand
CGCCAACCAACTAAGGAAAATAATTTACCTGAACTAGAGAGGAAACCCCCCTGAATCGCATATATACACGTAGCAACCCAAATACGAGCGGAAGCTCCCCCACATTGCGGAGTGTCTATGATCATCAGAATGGTGCTTGGTGCTGGTCCCCGCCTGCTATCAGGAGAACAGCAGCAAGCCATAAAAGGGGCAAGATGCTCAATTAATACGTTGAGCATCTTGAGCATGTTGAGCGCCTTCGTGAAACAAAGGACTTAGCCACCAACATCGAGGGATCGGTGCACAATCCGCGCCTGCTTCGCCTTTATAAAACTCCTGTACACTGAGGGGAGTTGAGGGGTCATCATGGTTGAATTGGTGCCATCCATCCTCTCTGCCGACTTCTCGAAGCTGGCCCTGGAAATCGAGGCCGCCGAGCGCGGCGGCGGCTCTGTCATCCATATCGATATCATGGACGGCCACTTCGTCCCCAACCTGACCATGGGACCCCCGGTGGTCAAGTCGCTGCGCAAGGTCACCAGCCTGCCGCTGGACTGCCACCTGATGATCGAGAACCCCGACGACTTTATCGAAGAATTTGCAGCGGCCGGCGCTAATTGGATCAGTGTTCACTACGAAGCGTGCCGCCATCTGCACCGGACCCTGGAACTGATCGCCCAACATGGCATGGAACCTGCCGTGGTCATCAATCCGGCCACCCGGGTCGATTTTTTGCTCGATATTCTGCCTATGGTCCATCACGTGCTCGTAATGAGCGTTAACCCGGGCTTTGGAGGTCAAAAATTCATTCATTTCTCGCTGGAAAGATCCGGCGGCTGGTCGAACTACGGGGGGAACTTGATCTCAATTACAGAATCGAGGTGGATGGGGGAGTGGCCCATGACACCATTGCCTCGGTGGTTGAGGCCGGGGCGGATCTATTGGTCGCCGGCAGCGCCGTTTTTGATTCCGGCCATCCCGAAAAAGAGGCTCGGGTGCTGCTAAAAATGGCCCGGGAGGCAGAACAGGGTTGCCCAGCCTAAATTTTCCCATTCCAGGCGGGTCTCCGCCATTTAACATTGAGTAAGTAAGTAATGCTGGCCGCGGTGGCGGGGCACCACTACCGGTCATGATTTTGGCTCGCTGGCCGAGCCCCTGCCCATGAGGTGCTATGCAGCGTTTCCTATTCCGGCTCTCCACCCTGTGTCTTCTTTGCACGCTCCCCGCGTGTGCTCAGTTTGGCATCTTCAAGCCCTCCAAACCGTCGACGGTTCCGACGCCGAACGATCCGCTTGCCGGTCACGCTTCCAAGCAGCCCGATAAAGAGCTTTTCGATAAAGCTCTGAATGCCATGAAGAAGGGCAAGTTTGATGTGGCGCGGCTGGATTTGCAGACTCTGCTGAACACGTATCCGGAATCGGAATACCAGATGCGCGCCAAGCTGCTGGTCGGCGATAGCTGGTTCAAGGAAGGGGGCACCGCCGCCCTAACCCAGGCCGAGGCAGAATATAAGGACTTCATCACCTTCTTCCCCAATACGCCGGAAGCCGCCGAAGCACAGATGAAGGTCGCCGACATTTATTACCAGCAGATGGAAAAACCTGACCGCGACCCGAAGAATGCCCAGCAAGCGGAGCAGGAATACCGGACCATGATCCAACAATTCCCCGATTCCACCTTTGTACCCGCGGGCCAAGCAACGGCTGCGGGAAGTGCAGGAAGTTCTGGCGGAGCGGCAATACCAGGTTGGGAGTTTCTACGCCTCGCACGAGAACTGGGCGGCGACGATTGCCCGCCTGCAGACGGTGAGTGACAGTTACCCGCTCTATAGCCATAGCGACCTGGCGCTGATCGGCCTGGGAGACGCTTATGCGGCCGAAGCCCGCTATGTGCAAGGCCTGGCCAAAATCGATCCCAAGGCCAAGCAAGAGCTCATGAAGGCCTACGATGACCAGGCGGCAGACGCATACTCCCGCGTAGTCACCCATTACTCGATGGCGGCGCACGTTGAGGATGCCCGTGAGCGCCTGATCGCACTCAATCGGGCGGTGCCCGAACCTTCGAAGGAAGAACTCGCCAACAGCGAGGCTGAAGAGCAAAGCCGCACCGGCATCACCTTCAAGGATCGTGCCCTTCTGCTGGTCAAGCGTGGTCCGGTCACGGTCAATGCTGCCCGAATCGGGGAGCCGACCCTGACTGATCCTCCGCCGGTAACCGCGCCCGATGTTCATAAGCGCGACTCGGCACTGTTCACCGCGGCTCTCAGCAACCAGCCGCTGCCATCGTTGAAGCCTTCCGCCGGCGCTCCCGCGACCGCAGTCGCCGATGGAACTGGAGCTCCCGCACCTGGCTCCGGCTCGACCCTTCAGTTGGAGAACGTGAATGGCGCACCTGCGATAGGGGCCCAGATTGTGGGTACGGGTGAAAACGCAGGCGGCCAGGCTCCTGCAAGTACGGGTGAGAGCGCAGGCCAGGCTCCTGCAGCCTCTGGTGCCACATCGGGGGTGCCGGTAGGCCCCGCTGTAACTCCTGAAGGCGCAGCCGCGGCGGCAGCCGCAGCTGGAGTACCGGGCGCCCAGAACCAGGGCGGATTGGCCACGGTTGGTCCGACGAACAACCAACCTCTGCCCCCCGTGGAAAAACCGGCAGACGCTCCGCCGCAAACCAACGATGTGCATAATGCCAACGCCGCGCAGGTCCAGACTGGCACGGACGCAGGCGCCACCAATGCGAAATCGAAAAAGAAGACCCCAGCGCCCAAGTTTGATGCGAGCGATGAATCTTCATCTTCCAAGAAAAACAAGAAAAAGAAGGGCCTCGACAAACTCAACCCGTTCTAGAGCATGATCACAATAGCGATGATGCCCTCTGGTGTTGAAAGAAGACGCCCCCATGCCCCGTGATTTGCCTAAAGCCTACGACCCGGCCGCGATCGAAGATCGTTGGGCGGCCTACTGGGTCGAAGAGGGCGCTGTTTGACCAGCCCCACGCTGCAGATTCCACTTCTGCGCCTGCCCACCCCGTCTTTTCCGTGTTGCTCCCCCCGCCCAACGTTACTGGCCGGCTGCACATGGGGCACATGCTGGAGCACACCGAGATTGATATCCTCACTCGCTGGCACCGCATGTGCGGAGACCTGGCTCTGTGGATTCCCGGTACGGATCATGCCGGCATAGCCACCCAATTGATGGTCGAGCGCCAGCTTGCCGAAGAGCACAAAACGCGCCAGCAGCTGGGCCGCGAAGCCTTTGTCGAACGGGTGTGGCAATGGAAGCAGCATTACGGCGCTGCCATCCTCGACCAGATGCGCCGCCTGGGCACCAGCGTCGACTGGTCGCGCGAGTACTTCACCATGGATGCGCCTCGCTCTACAGCGGTGCGCGAGGCCTTCGTCCGGCTGTACGAGCAGGGGCTCATTTATCGCGGCGCTTATATCGTCAACTGGTGTCCGCGCTGCCAAACCGCGATCTCCGACCTGGAAGTCATCCACGAAGAGCAGCAGGGCAAGCTTTGGGAGATTCGCTACCCCATCGTGGGAGAGAGCGGCTTCGTTACCGTAGCAACCACCCGGCCCGAGACCATGTTGGGCGACGTCGCGGTTGCCGTTCACCCGGACGATGAGCGCTATGCTCACCTGCATGGCAAGATGCTGAGCCTTCCGCTGACCGGACGGGAGATCCCGGTGGTGACCGACAGCTGGGTGAGCCGCGACTTCGGTACTGGTGCGGTCAAGGTGACCCCCGCGCACGACCCCAACGATTTTGCCCTGGGGCAACGGCAGGGTCTGCCATCCGATCAACGTGATGGACGAGACGGCGCACATGAACGCCGCCGCTGGCGCTTATGCCGGGCTCGACCGGTACAAGGCGCGGCACCGGGTACTGGCCGATCTTGAAGCCCAAAACCTGCTGGCCGGGGTGCGCGATCACGTCAATTCCATCGGGAAGTGCGATCGCTGCAAGACCGTGGTGGAGCCCCTGCTTTCGACGCAATGGTTTATCCGGATTCAGCCGCTGGCGGACCATGCGATTGCCGCCGTGGAACAGGGCTACATCCGCTTTACACCGGAACAATACTCGAAGACGTATTTCGAGTGGATGCGTAATATCCACGACTGGTGCATCTCGCGCCAGCTGTGGTGGGGCCATCGCATACCGGCCTGGCACTGCGCTGCCTGCGGCAAAATTACCGTGGCCCGCACCACACCGGAGGTCTGCTCCCACTGTGGCAGCAACCGTATCGAGCAGGAGAAAGACGTTCTCGATACCTGGTTCTCCTCCGGCCTGTTGCCCTGCTCTTCGCTGGGTTGGCCGGAACACACGCCCGATCTCGACGCGTTTTATCCCACCCGCCTGCTGGTGACCGGCTTCGACATCCTTTTCTTCTGGGTGGCGCGCATGATCATGCTGGGCTGCCATTTCATGCTCGAGGAGCCGATGGCGGATGGCAGCAAGCGCACCCTCAAAGACGCGGTGCCGTTCCGCGAGGTGTACATCCACGCGCTGGTGCGCGACGCGGACCGGCAGAAGATGTCGAAGACCAAGGGCAACGTGATCGACCCCATCCAGGTGGTGGAAAAATTCGGAACGGACGCGGTGCGCTTCACGCTGGCCGCCATGGCGGCGCCTGGCACCGACATCGCCTTCAATGAAGACCGCACCGACGGCTATCGCGCTTTTGCCAACAAAATCTGGAACGCCGCGCGCTTCATCTTTATGCAAATGGAACGTGCCGCGGATGCCGGTATTGTTTCCGATTTGCATCAGCTCGGTGCGGAACCGGAAAAGGACGCCCCGCTCGAAGCTCGCTGGATTGTTTCCCGCTTGAATCGCACCGCGGGCGAGATCAACCAGGCATTGGGGGAATACCGCTTTCACGAGGCGGCCAACACACTCTATAGCTTCTTCTGGGGCGATTTTTGCGATTGGTACCTGGAAGTGGTCAAGCTGCGTCTGGATTTTACCGCTGCTCCTACGCCGGTACGTTCGGCGCTCGCTACCCTGCTATCAGTGTTCGAATCAGCCCTGCGCCTGCTGTCTCCGTTCATGCCTTTCATCAGCGAGGAGATCTGGCATGCGCTGTACGAAAATCACCCGCCCGCCCGGTCGATCGCGCTCACGCGGTATCCCCAGTCCCGGGGGGATCTGGTGGACAGCGCAGCAGAGCAACAGATGGAGCGGACGCAGGGGTTGATCGTCGCGGTCCGCGATCTGCGGCGGCAGCTCGGAGTGGAAGAAAAGGCCACCGTGCCTATCCGGCTCCGGGTCGCGCCCGCTGAGCGCGGCGGCATTGAGCAGAACAGCGACATCATCGGCCGCCTGGCGAAGGTTTCGTCGATTGAATTTGTCGATAGCATGCCCGAAGGCGCAGGTGTCCGCTCGGCGCCCGGATTTGATGTGGCCGTAGTCTATGAGCGTACGATCGATGTGGCAGCGGAGTGCGAGCGCTTGAAGAAAGAGTTGGCACGGTTCGAGAAAGAGATATCCAATGCCGATCGCCAGCTATCGAATGAGGGTTTTCTGGCCAAGGCTCCAGCCAACGTGGTAGAAGGACTGCGGCGCCGGGCTGCTGAGCTGACCGTGCTGATTCCTAAGAACCGAGCTGCGCTCGACAGCCTCAACTGCAACCAATAAAGAGGGAGCCCGATGGACTGGAAGAGCAGGCGTGTTGAGGCTACCCTGGAACAGGCCCTGGTGGAAGATCGGGCCACCAACGATGTGACCACCGCCATGACCATCGAACCAGGATTGAGGGCTTCGGGCACGGTTCTGGCCAGACAGGATTGCGTGATTTCCGGGCTGGGTTGCATCCCCCGTTTTCTGGAACTTTTCATCCGCCTGGACAAGAAAAGCTCCACCCGCTTCGAGGTCATCAACCACCCGGAGATGTTCGACGGCGTCCGGGTCAAGAAGGGCCAGGCGGTCGCCGTGATCCGGAGCAATGCGCGCGCGATTCTGGCTTGCGAACGGGTCATTCTGAACCTGATGCAGCGGATGAGCGGCATCTCTACCACCACCCGGCAATACGTCGATGCAGTCGCCGGAACCAAGGCCAAAGTGCTGGATACCCGCAAGACCGCTCCCGGCCTTCGCGTGCTGGACAAGTATGCGGTGCGTTGTGGCGGAGGCGAGGGTCATCGTATGGATCTCTCCGACGGCATTCTGATCAAGAGTAACCACATTGCATTGGGCGGCGGCATTCCCAAGGTCGTGGCCCGTGCCTTTGCAGCGCGAACGCCCGGTCAGGCAGTCACCTGCGAGGTGCGGACTTTGAGCGAGCTGGAGCAGGCCCTGACCGCGGGTGTGGAGTCGCTGCTGCTGGATGGCATGAGTCCCGCCGAAACCAAGAAAGCCGTGGGTATCGTGCGTGATCGCGGGCTCACGATCCCGCTGGAAGCCTCAGGCAGCATCACGCTGGAAAACATCCGCAAATATGCCCTTGCCGGAGTGGATCACATCTCCGTCGGCGCATTGACGCAATCGACTGTCGCTGTTGAGCTGAGCATGCGCGTGACTACGGACATTTTTTAAACTCTCTCCTTGCATCAAACCGGCGGGTGAGCGGATTCAGCTTACAAGTGCAACATTTCCAGAATTACGCCCTGCTGCTGCCACCGCGCTAAGCGAAGATGCCTGCCGTTCGCTGGCTTACTTTGCTCTGCGCGCCGGCATTCTGGGCGGCCGTTTGCGGCCAGGCTCGAGGTTGCCCGCCACCCGCGGTGAACATACAGGAGATCGGGCGTGGCGTGCCACAGCTTGCCATGGCGCTTGAACAACTTGCCCGGCGGCGTCTATGATGTGGGCCTGATGACAGACCAAATTGGTGAAGTATTTCTTGCCGCCTCGGTGAAGCGGATGCAGCTCTCCGAGGATGACATCCAAAAATGTCTAGCCAGGCTTTCCGATGAGCAGATGTGGCATCGCGGCGGGGACCACGAAAACTCCATTGCCAACCTGTTGCTCCATCTCGAGGGGAATCTGCGCCAGTGGTTCCTGCACGGGATCGACGGCCAACCGGACGTACGAGTCCGAGATTCCGAATTTACGCTCTCACCATCGCAGCAATGCGATGAGGTGCGCCGGTGCTTTGCCGCCACGCTTGCGGAAAGCCGAAAGGTGATCGGGTCGCTTCCGCCTGCCCGTTTGCTGGAAATGATCAACCCCCAGCCAACAGGGAAATGGGGGCCGATGACCATTCTCGAAGCAATCTACCGCATCGTCAGCCACCTGCAACTACACCAGGGCCAGATCATCCTGCTGACCAAGCAACTCATGGGTACCGATCTGGATCTGTCACTTCCACGGAAACGATAGTTGTTTGGAGCACCGGGCCGGAACCAGGCGTTCGTTTAATCGCGGAATGCCCGCTTCACTTTTCCTGCTTATCGAGAAAATCCGCGACCGCTGCGATGGTGAATGGTCCTTTGCAATCCAGCACTACGTGGCCACAACCGGGAATGAGGGCCAGCTCTCCATTGGGCAATAGCTGGAACAGCTCTACAAATTTTGTGATCTGGTTATACGGATCGTGATCACCCGCAACGATCAGGGTTGGAACTTTGATCGAACGGATTTGTTCATCGGTCACATAGACCGGACCTGACCACATCCCGTTGAGCCGTTCGATAAAGTCCAGCCACCTCTCCGGCTGAGGCATCAACTTTTTCCGGTCGGCGACAAATTGTGGCGAGTCCCTTTCCACATCTCCAGGCTTCGCGTTTTTGAACTCCGCTTGTGCTTTGGGAGTCCAATCCGCAAACTTCCGCGGTCCCCCGATAGCCACCAACCGCCGTATCAGCTCTGGATGAGCCGTGGCCAGCGTATACGCAGTCACCGCGCCATCGCTGAATCCCAGCACATCCACTTTTTCGCCGGTCTCATGGTGGATGACAGCAAAGGCGTCATGAGCGAACAACGCATAGGAAAATGGTTTCGTCCCCAACTCCGATCTCCCATGACCTCGCGTGGCAATTGCAATCACGCGGCGGTGTTTGCTCAGTTCTCCTATCAGCCCGCTGAACTCTTCGATATATCCGTACAGGCCGCCATGTAACAGCACGAGCGGAGTTCCGCCACTTCCATACGTCTCGTAATAGATCTTCGCGTCATCCACCCTCAGGTAGTGCCCTGCCGCCGGATTCGCTCCATACGGGATCGTTTCTGCCTTGTCTTGTGCCGGCACACGGGTCGAAATCAGCATGGCAGCATAGATTGCGCACACGCCCAGCATCATTTTCAAATGTTTTCTCACCGCAATCCTCCCTTGGGACGCAGCAGCGTCCAACGAACATTTCAACGTCCGGGAAGATGGAGCAGCTTCTCTAGGTGGGATCGGGTAGCGTTGGGTAAAGCCCTCCCCCAAATGGCTAGGGAGGCTCATATCAACCATCGCTCTGGAAACGCGCCCGCTATTTCAGGCCCCTGCGTCCAGTGCTACCCGGGGTTGACGCAGCCAGAGTACAAGAGCCGAATCTCCACGTCAAGGCAAATACCCTTTCGTCATCGCCACGTCGTGTCGGGCGCTCGCAGGCGAGACACAGATCGCACTCAATGGCTGCGGCGCATAGGTGGCAGCGGCTCATTTCAGACGTCTGTTCATTTTCGAACAATGATTTTCGGTTGCGAACAACGTGTCCTGTCGAGATGCACCCTGTATCGGCGAGTCACAATCCAAGGCCATTGGAAAGAACGTTAGACCATGAACCTGAAACGCCTCACCGGACTCTTGATGGCAGTTGCCTGTTTCAACCCACTGAGATTCAGCGCAGCCTGGCGTATTCCACCCTGGCCTGTTTGAGGACGGGGATGTCCTCGTCGGCATCTTTCCAGATGGTAAGGAAATCCTGATAGGCGTTTTTGGCCTTGGCCATGTCGCCCGAAGCAACATATGCTCTGCCCAGTTGCAGGTGGGCCAGGGCGCCTATGGGGTCCGCAAAAACGATGCCGCGGTGATCCAGGACCTTTTGAAATTCCACCGCGGCTTCTTGGCCACGTCCTGCTGCAAGGTACGACTCCCCGCGGATATACGCGGGGTAGAGACCTCCGAATTTGGCAAAGAACGCCGTGCCCGGCAGCGCGAAATCGTAAGGACGCGCCCGTTCCAAAGATTCGACCGCTTCCAACGGCGCCCGATGAGCGAGTGCGGAAAGCGCGGCCAGCGTCGGAAGATACTCGAATTGCACCGGGGTATCCTCCGGGAACCGTTTCTCCAGGTCCACGGCAAGCCTTTGCGACGCGGAGGAATCGCCCGAGCGCGCCAGCGCGAAGGCCGCGGAATACTCCACATCGCGCCCTTTTGCGAGTTCGAGCGCCGCCGCAGCGCCCCGTTTCGCCTCAGCCGCATTCCCGAAATGCGCTTCACACACCGCCTCCGCGCCCCTGTAGATTGCGGCTCTTTCGCGATTCCCGGCCTGCTGCGCCAATGCGGCTGCGCGCTCCCACATGATCCGCGCCTGCCGCATTTGACCGGAACGCGCGAGCACCAGGGCCTGGTTATGCCACATCCAGTCCTCGACGCCGTGCTGTCCGCGGGCGCGCGCAACTTCGTGCTCCATTTCCGTCTGGTCGCCCCTAAAAAACCCGAGATAGTAACGGAGGACCCAAAAATCCTGGATTTCCAGCTTGCGCTCCGCGGCTCGCCGCAAGGCCTCCGCTGCTTCCCCGAACCGGTCAAGGAAGATATTGTGCAGAGCGAGACCGCCGTAAGCGAATGAATCGTCCGGATTCAGCCGAAGGTCCTCCTGTAGAGCCTGAATTCCCCTTTCATATTGGCCTGTGCCCATCGTGCCCCACCCGCCCAAAACGGAAAGGGGCAACCAATCGCGCGGATACGTTTGCACCCATGATTCGAGAGTCTGCAACTCTCTCTGCAAGTTTCCCGTTACCTGGCGGTCGTAAAGAAAAAGGATCCAGAGCCTTTCCCGGTCACTCACGCGGTCCCGAAGCGCATAGGCTTTACGGGTGTACTCAGCGGATAGATCGGTTTGGCCCATGTTCCAGTAGTAGATCGATAGATCCCCGTAGGCCATCGCGAATTGAGGGTCGATGGCAATGGCGCGCTGAAGGTGAGGGATCGCGGCAGCAAACCCATGGGCGAAGGCGGCGTTCCAGCCCGCGCTATACGCCTTCAGAGCTTCGAGCGAGGACGTAGTTGCCTGCTCCAGCGGCGTCGAGTGCTCCTGGATCGTGGCCATCGACTCGCCCAGCCTGGTTCTGATTTGAACCGCCATTCGGCTCAGCGCGCTGAGGACTTCTTCTTTCTTTCCCGGCTGTGCCTGCTCTTCAGCGAGCACCTCTCCGGTGCGGCAGCTCCGGGCACGTAGCCACAAGACGTATTGACTTCCCAGGCCTGCGATCGAGCCTTCCAGAACCGCGTCGCTCCCGGTTCGCTCGCAGATCTCACGCGCGACCTCTGGAGTGAGCTGCGTCTCGGGTGACCGCTTCATCAAACGCAGTACCTGCTGGGTCCGCTGGTCTGAAACGAGACTGAGAAATGGGGACTGTTCCAACTGCACCGCCAACCCCCGACGAAGCGTCTGGTCAAAGACCGGATCGCTCGTCTTGTTCTCAAATTCAGCCAGGACAATCGTGCCCTTCGTGGTGAGTTTTGGCGCCCGGTGCAGATAAAGGTACCCAGCGGTGCACAATGCCAGGATGATCGCGGCGCCCACAGCCAAGCGCCTCCAGCGTGTCGGCAGGGTGACTGCCGCCAATTCCCGCTGCAACTCGGCGGCGGATTGCCACCTTCGTTCCGGGTCTTCCTGCAAACAGCGTTTTATAATTTGTTCCAGCTTTCGCGGCCGGATGGGCTTAAGTTGCGGCCCTACTCGCGTGGCCGTCAACATTTCATAGAGCACGCAGCCGAGTGCGTAGATATCCGTTCGGGCGTCCGCCGGTTTGCTTTCCCGCTGCTCCGGCGCCATGTACGCTGGCGTGCCGATAATCATGCGGCTCGCAACGGAAGTTTCATCCTGGCCCGAGCGCGCCAGTCCAAAATCCAGAACTTTGACCCCTGATTTCCCGAGCATGATGTTGCCGGGCTTGAGATCGCGGTGAGTAATGCCTTTGCTGTGGGCCTCTACGAGTGCGGCCGTGATCTGGGAACCATAAAGAAGCGCCGTTTGGATGGGGAGGGGGCCGTTTTTCAGCCGCGCCGCCAGCGTCTCGCCCTCCACCAGTTCCATCACCAGGAAGTTGGGGCCAACGTCGTGGAGCGTACAGATATTCGGGTGATTGAGCGCCGAAATCGCGCGCGCCTCGCGTTCAAACCAGGCGCTGAACTGCTCACGAGTGATTTTGACCGCTATGGCGCGGCCTAATCGCGTGTCCACGGCCCGAAACACCTGGCCCATGCCGCCCTCACCGAGTTTGCTTTCGATACGGTAGGGGCCCAGGCAGGCTCCCGGAGCCAATGCGTCGACCATCGAATTGTCGAGCAGTTGCGGGGCGTTCTGGATCGCAGGCGATTCCAGGAACTCGCCGCCAGTACGGTGTGCGAGAAGCGACTCTACTTCGCGGCGCAATTCGAAATCCGTCTGGGCCAACAGTACCGCGCGTTCTTCGGCAGTGGCCTCGCGAGCCGTGTGGTATAGCTCTTCGATCTGCCGGAAACGCTCCGGAGTCATATTAGAGTCTCGATTGGTCTCCCATTGTATGGCTTAACTCACGCAGCAGCCATGCCTTGGCAAGGTCCCAATCGCGTCTGACGGTGCGTGGCGAAATCTTCAGGGCCGCCACAATTTCCTCTTCGGTCAATCCACCGAAATAACGCAACTCGACCACCTTGGCCTGGCGGGGCGCTACCTGCGAGAACGCCGTCAGGGCCTCGTCGACAGCGAGGATAGATCGGTCGGGCGTGGGCGACAACAGCGCGGACTCATCCAGATTCACTTTGGGCGGTATTCCGCCGCGCCTCCGCGCACCGTGCGCGCGAGCGGCGTCCACCAGGACGCGCCGCATCATCTGGGCCGCGATAGCAAAGAACTGCGCACGCGCCTGCCATTCGACGTTGGTCACGTCGACCAGGCGGAGATAAACCTCGTGGATTAACGCTGTGACCTGCAGACTGTTGCCCTGGGCCTCGTTTTTCATGTACCGGCGGGCCATGAGACGCAGTTCAGGATAGACGTGCTCGGTCAGACGGCCCAGAGCTGCTTCGTCTCCGCTGCCCAGGCTTTCAACAGGTTCGTGATTTCAGCAGAGCGTGGGTCGATGGATAGCCCGTCTCCCCGGGGTTCAAAAAAATATACCAAAAAACGTGGCCGCTTTTGAGCGTCCACTGCCGCCTGTACGGGTGGAGGGGAAACAAAGTCTCACCATGATCTCCCTCCAGAAAGCAGGAAGCACACATGAAACACATAGCAACCATGGCGCTGATGCTCAATCTCGGTGTCGCGAGCCTTTACGCACAACCCGTAAAGATGGTGTTTTCGGGAACTTCTGCGGCCAGCACCGTCAATCTCCAACAACCCGATGCGAGTAACAACGAAGACAATTTCGCCGGGAACGGTACGCTGGGCGCATTCACCTTTCGTAATGTACGAGCGATTGAAAATTCTCCGACGCCGTCCAGTACCTGCTCTGGCCCAAATCAGCTCCACTTCGCGGATCCGGCCGGCGCGGGCGTATTTCGCTTCCAGGATGGGAGTCTATTGAAGGTCAATCTCACGCAAGGAGGCGATTGCGTCGATCTCGCGGCTCAGGAGGGTCACTGCACTCTGACTCTTCAAATCATCGGGGGAACCGGCCGTTTCAAGAATGCGTCCGGTACCCTTACGTTTACCGAGACGTCGGTGCCGGTGCTGGCCGACGCCTTACACAATCCCGTCTTCTTTGCCGCCACCGGGGGGTTTACGGGAACGGTTTCCGGAGTCAGCACGGCGCAAGGCCACGAAGAGCAAGGTCCGGGCGAAGAGCAATAGGGATAAACGCTATTGTTCGTACGCTCCGAATGACAATCACAGACGCGGTGCGGCGGCGGCCAGGCTGGTGAGCGATGCCACGAATTGATCGAGCCAATCGACTGAAGGACGATCGCGAGCCTGGCGGTCACCACACCCGCGAAGGGATTGGATGGAAGCAGGAGAACCCGACGGTCGCCGCACCGCCTCACAGGCTGTGATGCATCGGATCGAAGATACAGTGACACATACCTATTCACCTGAGCCGTCACGAAACCCGCGGGAGAATGGAATGAAGGCCTCTATTGCCCACCGGTGATTGATAACTCACATATAACTTCCGGGTAGAGGGTTGTCCGGGTAGAGGATCAACCGCCCGGAACGAGAATTTTCGGTCATTGATTGCAGATGCCAAAATCGACCTCTCATGTGTGTTCGACTCAAGCGGAAACGGGAACGCCCGCATAGGACAATGTCAGAACGGTAATGTCATCGTCCTGTCCAAACGCCTGTGCTGTGCGGGCAATTGCTTCTGCGGGTTCGATGCTGAGCGCAGCCGATCGTTCAAAGCCAAAGAGCGTACCGGCATTATCCCTGGCTTCGACCACGCCGTCGGTGAGCAGAGTGACCTGCTGGTCTGGCACGAGCTGGAATGAGCATTCGGCGTAAACTGTGCCGGCAGCGAGGCCCAGTGGCAGGCCATTTTCAAGCGGCAGCTCTTTGCCGGCAAGGTATGGCGGGATGTGCCCAGCGCTGGCGATCGTCAGCAATCCATGCGCATCCGAACGGAGAACCAGGCAGGTTGTAAATCCACCGCTGCTGCGAGCCAGCATGCGCGTATTCATCGCTGCCAGAATCTCGCTGGGGCTTTGCGTATAGTGCGCCAATGTGCGAAACGTGCCGACCAGCAGTGAAACGGTCATTGCGGCAGGCATGCCTTTGCCGCTGACGTCGCCGATGACGACGAGCACACCTCCGTCCTTCATGGCCACGATCTGAAAAAAGTCGCCGCCAACTTCGCCGGCCGGCCTGTAGATGCTTGCCAGTGCAAATCCAGGAACGGAGGGAATCTCTTCGGGGATGAGAACACTCTGCACTATCCGCGCGGCCTCCAGCTCAGCGGCGGCTCGGGCGCGTTCCCCTGGCAATGCCGATGGTGCGCAGCACGAGGAACAACAGCATGGTCACGCCGTAGATGACGTTCCAAATGTCCCAGAATTCCATTACGTAAGTTCCGAAATGGAGAGTGGGCATGGGAGGGATGTTGAACGGCAGAGGCCAGCTTTTCGACGCCCAGAAAATGACGTTCCAGTAATTGGCAACGCAGATCACAGCAATTGCGGGAAAAACCACGCGCGCGTCGCGGTTGCCGCGCCGCATACCCCGTAGCATCAGCACCGACAGCACTGGTAGCACAACCAGCGAGGGAAGAAAATTGCCGACGAAGTTTGGAATGGTCGATAACAGGCCCACAGCAGCCAGGTTCGGGCTGAAGTAGCCGAGAAAAACGGCGGCTTCAAGTGCCAACAGCCAACGTGTGCGCCGCATGTTGAGAATAAGGCGAACGAACTCGATGAGCGCGACGTTGGTGACGCTGTTCGTAAGCGTTTCAAGAAGGTCGGTTTGGAAAGTCAAAAGGTGGAGGTGCTCCCACACAATCACAGCTGCGTTAAGGCCGCTGGCCAGCAGAGAGATTGCGATGGCGAGATACTCCAATTGGCTGCGCATGGCCAGGTAGAGGGCGAGCGCGACCAAGCCCACCACCAGGGCGAGTCCGCTGAGCATGAGGGAAATCTCGGTCTGGTGGGATGCTTCATAGCTTTCGTCGCGCCCCGCCGCATCCCGAGAGCTAACGAAGATGCTGTTCTCTTGTAATGGCGTAGAAAGGCCCACGCCCTTGCGGCCCCTTTTGTTCACGGCGATACGAATGGCAATGGTCAGATCGCCACCAGAGGAGATCAAGCTGTCCGGAACTTCATAGGAGGTCAAGTAGTCCTGGAAAGCTTCTGGCATCCCGTTCATGTTGCCATTTGTACCGATGCGCTTCCCGTTGACATAGAGCTCATAGCTTCCTTCAATGAACTGGGTCTCGATCGCGAGAAAACGCGCACTGCGAGGGACCTGAACGTGGGACCGATACCAGAGGTATGGAATATCGCGGATGCCATTGGTAAGTGTGGATTGATCAGTAGATATCGTTTTCCATCCGCTGTCGTCGTAGTCGGGTGAGGCGTAGGCGGGGTTGTCATCCGGAGACAACAGCCAATCCGGGCCGAGCATTACCCGGTCCCCCAGGTACGACGCATCAAAGTTGCGCGGACTCATGCTTCGCAGACTAGGCGCGGGTGCCTGTGCCCAGGAGAGTGTGGCACAGGAAAGAAATGCCAACGGAAACAGATAACGGCGAAACTTTCGCGCCATTAGATCGACCTCAGAGGAGCAGGAATCCCTGTTGGCACTATACTGATTTGCTATTTCCAGTGGGAAACTTCCGGTTGAATTCCAGGAGACATGCGTCTACTTCCCGCACATCATTTGGGGTTGGTGCCGGTGGAGGCGACGAGGCAGTTGACTCAGCAAGGTGTGAATTCTTCGTTTCTACCGAGTCTCGGGCGTGTAGTGGCCATTCGTCAATTACATCTGAATCCTCATTGTTTAAAAACTTCCCGACCGAATCCTTTCGCCGCTCCAGCTTCTCCACGTAGAGATCCATGGGATCGTACCTAATGCGCATGATAACGTCCTCCATTGCTCACTACTTGGGTTAGCAAGCTTACAACAGATTTCTGGGGCACTTTTCCGGGAAGGCGACTTCGCTCAAGTGCATTACCGCAGCGATCGCATCCAACGCGATTTAGGTCCTAACCAAAGCCCTTTTTGGGATGAACTGGAGAGGGACGAGCCATCACCACGAAAACCGAGAACTAATATTCGTCAATTGTTGCCTTCCGTGAGGGAAAAGGCGGAGTTTCTGCGCATGAGCTTAATGAAGATTCCGGGGCATGCCCCGGACCCTATCTCAGGACACAACACAAGGAGAAGTTCATGAAACTCAATTTGCTGAAGTCACGCGTCAATGCCGGAGTGATGTTTTTGCTCCTTCCATTTGTCCCGAACAACCTCCTGCGTTTGACGCCTGTCGCTGCGGCCCAGGCGGCTTCCTCCCACTGCGTTCCAGTGAGCGGGGCGCTGATGACGAATATCGGTGCGATTGCGGGCGTGACCAACCTGGGCCCAGCTTCCGGTGATTTGGCGGGCTCGCTCGCGGCCACCATCCTCGGACAAAACAGCAACGGCAGTTACAACGTCCAACATTACTGGGTCACTGCTGCGGGTGAAACGATCACATTGAAAAAGGCCGTGCTGACCCCCACCTACCCAACAAACGATCAAGCCATCGTAGCTGTGCCATGGGGGAATTACCGGTCGTACATCTCGGGGGGAACAGGTAAATTCGAAGGCGCAAGCGGCTATCTGGACTATTTCGGGATGGCGGATTTTCATCAGGGCACTTTGGTGCTGCGCTATCGAGGTCAAGTCTGCTACGCACTACCTTCAGAATGAACCGCTGTCAAACGCAGAGCCTGCGGAATGGGGCTCTGCCCTTGAAGGCGCATGGCTCCATGACACGAAATGGAAGATCTCCTCAAAGCGGCTACTGAGCCCACCGAATCACCGCAGTAACAAGAATAGCGGCGGGCTCACCTGCCGTGCCCAAGGTCGAGACAGAAAGGACCCCACTCCCTTCGCATGGACGTAAATCACGAACACACAAATTAGTTCACTTAACGCCTTCCGCCAGAACCAACTCGCTGCTCGGCGGAAGTGACTGGTCGTACAGGATCAATTTTCGGTCTGGGGAGACGCTGAAACCGAAGTAGGCGTTCCCAACAGGGGCTACCACTTCCGCCTTGCCGGTCGCGAAACTAAGAAACTCGATGGCGAAACGGTGACCGGTCCCGCTGAGGAAATAGACGCCATCGTCCATCACGGCGAAGTTCCAACTGGTGATCGACGGCCAAACCTCGGTCTCCTCACCGCCGCCTACCGGCATTTTTCGCAGGCTGGAGTCGGCGCCTTCGCCGGAAAAGTAGAGCCACTTTCCATCCGGCGATTCGGACGCAATCAGACCGCCGCCATGAGTTACCTGGACAGCTTGCCCGCCGCCCGATGGCGCCTTCCAGACTTGAGCGGTGCCGCTCTCCTTCGAAGAGAAGTAAATCCATTTCCCGTCGCGCGACCAGCGGGGGAACGCGGCTCCGGCGGTTAGAGAAGTGAGCCGCCTCGTGGCTCCGCCTTCTGACGGAATTACAAATATCTGGGGGTTGCCCTGCGCGTTGGAGTAGAAGGCAACCTGCTTCCCATCAGGGGACAACGTGGGTACGCCCGATGCGGAGGACCCCATTGTCGTGAGCTGGGCGCAACCCTGGCCGTCGCTTTCGCAAACCCAGATTTCAAGGCTACCCCCACGGGGGGATTCGAACGCCACCTTCTTACCATCGGGAGAATATTGCACGGCAAATTCACCCTTGGTCGATGCAAACATCCTCTCCGGGGGGTCTTCTTTTGTATGTCTCTCCGGAATATGCATGCGCCAGAGACTCTGTCCCCCGCCGTTTGTCAGAGCGTAAGCCAAACGTGGCGAGGTGAGAGAGGTGGTGATGAAGTTGAGTCCGGCGCCGACCTCGACAGCCATGACCGCCTGACCCCGAGCAGGGTTTCTGTTTTCCGGTGCGAGTGGCTGGGTCCAGAGCCCAAGGTCGTGGGAGAAGATCAGCTTCCGGCTATCCGTCGTCCAGGCTACGCACGCCCAGTTAAAGACTTCATTTGGTGTCGTGACCCAGGGCGCGAGGATCACATCGCGGGGTTCACCGCGAGCCTTGCCATCCATGTCCAGTCCGAGCAGATAAATGGTTCCCCGCCAATTGCCCTTTGCATGCGCGCGCCGGAAGGCAAGAGATTTGCCGTCGGGAGATACTGCCGGGCAATGATCTCCGATCACCCCGCTGGGCGGAAACGTCAGTTGCTGCTTTTCCCCAGTGCTGCCAGAAACAAGAAACAAGGCAGTTGGGCGTCCAGCGGATGCTTGGTCGGTAATGATGAGTGATTGACTGTCCGGTGTCCAAGCGAGATAGGGCGAATAAAACCCACCCGTTTCCGGTATCGAGACTTCAGCCAGCTTGCGTTCCTTTCCACCGAGAGCCGACGTCAGCATCAGGCCGAACCGGTTTCCAACATTCAAGTTACGCAGGAAAGCGATCGAACTTCCATCCGGCGACCACACTGGATTCCGATCGTCTGCCGGATCTCGCGTGAGCCTTAAAGGCGGGGCGGCCACCGCGGCTCCTGCTCTTGTAGTCTTCACATAAATGTCGAAGTTCGCCTGGTCCGGTCCGTTCCATGAAAATGCCACCTGGCTTCCATCCGGCGAAAGCGATGGTTCCTGTTCCACTCCAGGGTCGGTGGTCAGAGGAATCAATTTGACGCTTTGGGCTATCTGGGCTGGCCGATTGCGAGTCCACCAGGTCCACGCAAGAGCTGAAGCGGCCAGCGCCGATGCCACAACTGCAATCACCCATGCTAATCTCCAGCGCTTTGTCGTCGCCATGAGCGCGCCGCTCGTTATGCGCGTCGATGCTGTTTTCTTTCCCAGATCTTCGAGAGCCAGCTTCACGTCGGACGCCGTCTGCCAGCGCTTGGCAGGATCCTTCTCAAGGCATCGTTCCACCACACGGCGAAGTGCCGGCGGCGCAACCTTCTCGAACGCCGGTTCGCCGTGCATGATTTGGGATATCAACTGCGCTTGACTCGATCCGCCGAACGCGCGGCTACCCGTGGCCATCTCAAAGAGCACTAGCCCCAGCGCGAAGATATCGGTGCGAGCATCGCAGTCGTGGCCTTCGAGTTGTTCGGGAGCCATGTAGGCCGGTGTTCCCAGAACAGCACCCTGCGCTGTCAGCGTTTTCTCGGCGTCCCCGAGCAAAGTGGCCGTTACATACTTTGCCAGCCCGAAATCGAGCAGCTTGATCCCTTTGGGAGTCTCCATGACGTTTCCGGGTTTTAGGTCGCGATGGATGACTCCCTGGGCATGCGCTGCGGTCAGAGCATCGGCAATCTGCGCTCCGTATTGCAACACCTGATGGATGGAAAGAGGTCCCTGCTTCAACCGGTCTGCCAGCGACCGGCCCTCCACCAATTCCATGACCAGGTAATCCGGCCCAATATCGTAAAGCGTGCAAATGTTGGGATGATTCAGCGCCGAGATAGCTCGTGCTTCTCGGTCGAAGCGCGCTTTCAGTGGTTCAAGGTAGATCTTGATCGCGACCACTCGTCCCAGCCGCGTATCGCGCGCTCGATAGACTTCGCCCATGCCCCCGAAACCGACCAGACAGTCGATTTCGTATGGTCCCAGACGAGAACCTTTCGCCAGTTGCATCCGCTGCGGCGGTGCCGATTTGAGGAACTCGTCCACAACCTCGGGAGCTGAGGCAAGAAGGGCGTCAACTTCGATTCGAAGAGAGGGGTCCGTCCGACATGCACGTCCCAGAAAAGCCGCACGTTCTTCTCCCCCAACATGCAAGGCGCCCTCGAGGACTTCTTTCACCAGCTGCCATCGTTCGGGAGTCATGCCAGTCCGGTTCCTGCGATCTCGTGGCGCAGCCAAAGTCGCGCAGTGGTCCATTCGCGCGAGACCGTGGCTTCAGAGATGCCGAGCGCAATCGAAGTCTCTTCCAGTGAAAGACCGGCAAAAAACCTGAGTTCGACGATGCGGCACTGGCGTCCATCGAGTTTTGCGAGACGTTCGAGAGCATCATTCAGGAGAATCAGATCCACGCTTCTCTGATGCGGCAGGCCGATCGCCTCATCCAATGGAAGTACTCCGCCTCCCGCGCCACGTTTGGCGGCCCTGATTTTCCGTGCGCGGTCCACCAGGATCTCTCGCATTAAACGCGCAGCGACTCCAAAGAAGTGGGCGCGATTCTGCCAGTCAGGCGGGTTCTTTCCCACCATGCGCAAGTACGCTTCATGAACCAGGGCTGCGCTTTGAATGCTTTGTCCGGGCGCTTCATGGCGAAGGTAACTGCGCGCCAGTCGCCGCAGTTCGTCGTACACGAGCGGGACCAACTGCTCCAGGGCAGCGTGATCGCCGTCTCGCCACCGGACCAGCAATTCACTTACTTCCGGATGAGAATCTGCACCGTCATTTCTCATAGCCAGGAATTCAGGACTTGGGAAGCACGATGTGACAGAAGGATAGTGAGGCAGACACAGCAAGTCAAAGGAATTAAGCCGGCTTGCTGGCTCGGAATCCCCTTTGAGACCAACAAATTGTTGTAAATGAAGCGACCATCAAGGAACTAGCCGCACCCCATGGACAAGAAATCTCACCATCAGGAGAGCGGCAGCAGTCACGATCAGATCGGCCTGGGTTAGCGAACGTATCGGACGCGCCACCGGTATTGTCCGGCCGGCGCGGATAGCTCCGATTACCGCGAAAACCCAAAAGACCGAGCCTGCCAAATTGGGGACGAAGAGAAACTTGGGGAATGGCAAGTACACCAACGTCATGAGCACGGTGCCGATCAGCCACGGACCAACCGTGGTACAAAGAACCGCTTGGCTCCGGCTGAACCAAGGGGGCGCCCACGAACAGAGCTCTTTCCCCATGAAGTACATCATCGTTGAAAGCATGAGGACGGCCACAATGGAAATCGCGTTCATCAGGAGCTTTGAGGCGCCTCCGAATCCTAATGCCAGGTGAATGTCGCCTAAAATTGAGCCGCCGAGAGGGATATAGAAGGCAATGATTGCGAGCATCAGGAAGAGAAGCCCGCTTGGCCTGCGGCTGTAGCGCCACCGATACAAAACGAAGCTGATCAGGCCCAGGATAAGGCTGAAGATTGGACCCGCAACCGCAATCGCAATGAGTTGTCTCGGTGTAGCCTCGGCCGCGTCGGGATTAACCCACATCTGGTAAAGCGTCGAACTGAACCCGAGCATGTAGGCAGTGGCTGCATGCACCGCTTCGTGCGGAGTGGCATTGAGTGCGAAAGCAGTCACGAAGAGCAGTGTGGGACGGACCGCGACGCCGATGCGACTAGCCATCATGGTATTAGGATGGGCCGCGAGAGTGCTCGCAGACGAGCTGTCTATTTCACTTGCCGCATTGGCGGTAATCGACATACTTACAGTCTGCCGCAGGACGAGTGCTTGTTGATAGATGTTCCGCTGCAAATCCATGTGCGTTCGCTGCAAAATGGTTACGCCGGCTGAGCCCCTGAGCCCCAGCGTCGCGACGTGGTTGGGAAACGAAGCCGGTTCTGCAGTTGCTCGCGCGGAAACCCCAGTCAGATTGCAGTGGACTGGCACGGATTTGCAGCGAAGGGAGAATGGAAGGCCGCGTTCGAGAGGGGCAGGGAAGTAAAAACCCTACCAGAGTGACCTGGTAGGGCGAAGGTAATGCATCGTTAGAGTGATTTCGTGCCTGTGGCAAGATCGTGGAAAACGTAAACGAGAGAAATTTGGCAGATGCAATTTATTCATTTGCTGCGAACTACAAGTAAGGCTAACTCTTCTATTCGAGTGACTCTCCTTGTTCCTCATCGAGCCCATCCCCCGAAAGGATCAATGAAGGTTTAGAGAATCGCTGCTTGAAAAGAGCATATCGTTTCTGTTGGAATCCGCCATGCGTCTTGGGCAGCAAAGACAAAGATTGTAGTTGTATCCGTGGACCTCAAGGGGGTTATCCCTTACGTTCGCCTCTTCCTGAAGGACGCGGCGGCAGTCAGGAAGGTGGCCCGATTTCCAGTAAATTCCCCGGCCAAAAGGGTCAGGCAGGGCAAGTTACCGGAAACCCCGTCTTTTGGCCACCTTCGCGTCAACTCCGGAACCTTGTTATCGTCAGTGGATTACCAGTCCTCCAAACTGGCCAAATGCCGCAAACTACATGCATCCAGTCATTCAAGTCTCCGGAATTCGCAAGACATATGGCCGCACTGTGGCGGTCGATGAAGCTTCCCTGGAGGTAAGCGAGGGCGAGATATTTGGCTTGATCGGACCCAACGGCGCTGGAAAGACCACCACTATGGAGTGCATCGAAGGGCTGCGCAAGCCCGATCGGGGCACCATCTCGGTTCTCGGTCTCGATCCCCATCGTGATGTCTACAAGCTGCAGGACCGCATCGGAGTTCAGCTCCAGCAGGCGCAGCTACAAAAGCGGATCAAAGTCTGGGAGGCAATTGACCTGTGGGCCTCGCTGTACCAAAAGAAGGCGGTGGATGCCGAACACTTACTCGAACAGCTCGGCCTCACCGATAAGCGGGACGCCTGGTTTATGAATCTCTCCGGAGGCCAGAAGCAGCGCCTGTTTATTGCCCTTGCGCTGATCAACGATCCAGAGGTGGTGTTTCTCGACGAGCTGACCACTGGGCTGGATCCGCAGTCGCGACGGGCCATCTGGGACCTGGTGCGTGGCATCAGGGATCGCGGCAAGACGGTCTTCTTGACCACCCATCTGATGGAGGAGGCCGAGCGATTGTGTGACCGGGTAGCAATCATTGAGCACGGACGGATCATCGACATGGACAGTCCGGTCAGGCTCGTCAACCGGCATTGCCCGGAGCGAACCGTCGCTCTCACTACGGAGGATCTGACCGCGGCAGAGCGCTTTCGGGCCATACCGGGGGTGGATACGGTGATCTGCAATGGAAAGCAAATTACTATTCGCGGCCCGGGTGACGACCTGGTGACCGAGGTGATTCATTGTCTTTCCGAGAACCGTATCCGGGTCACCGATTTCCGCACGATTCTCCCCAACCTTGAGGACGTCTTTCTCAAGCTTACCGGTCGCTCGATTCGCGAATAGGGTCAATCATGATGTTGCGCGGACTCTGGAAACTGACTTGGATCGAGATCAAAATCTTCCTGCGCGAGCCGCTGGGCGCATTCGGCACCATCGGGTTTCCGGTTCTTATTTTCCTCGCCTGGGGTAGACTCGCCAGCCATAGGCTCGCACCGTCGTCAGTGGCTGCCAGCAGCTTTATCCGCGTGGGTATTCCCGTTTTCGCGTCGCTGCTGATCGCCATCAGCGCTGTGCTTTCCCTGGTCACGATTATCTCCATCTATCGCGAGGGCGGCATCCTCAAGCGGCTCCGCGCCACGCCGCTGCGCCCGCAGACGATCCTTACCGCCCACGTGCTCGTCAAGCTGTTGCTCACTGCGGCTTCGCTGGCCTTGATGGTTCTGGCGGGCAAGCGCTACTACCCGGTCGGCGTTCATGTTCCATTGTTCTCATTCACCATAGCGCTGCTGATCAGCACCTGGAGTATTTTGTCGATTGGCTTTGTCATCGCCAGCATCGTTCCCACGGCGCGCTTTGCGCAACCGGTCGGCGCGATCATTCTGTACCCCATGATTGCTGTGTCAGGACTCTTCTACCCGGTCGAGTCGCTGCCGCCAGTGCTTCACCTAGCGGCGCGAGTCCTTCCATTAACCTACGCTGTGTCTCTGCTCCAGGGAATCTGGAACGGCGACCCCTGGTCAGGGCATCTGGGCGATGTAGCCGGACTGGTCCTGATCTTTGTCGTTTGCGCGGCGCTCTCGGCGAAAATTTTTCGTTGGGAGTAGCAATCATCGGCTAGCTCTGCGCAGCGGGAATCTGAGGACAGATTCTCCCTCATTTTCTCCGGGTTACTTGCCGCGCAGCTGAAGCTCAACCAGGGTGATCGTGAACGGCGCGAATTCGTATTCGAAGTTGTTGCCGCTCAAGTTCACAGACCGTTCTTTGGGTGAGATTCGTTCTGGATTGTCCTTCGAATTGCTCGCTTCCGAATCAGCGACGACTGCGCTGTCGCCCACCACGAAGGCTTGCCCTCCGGTTACAGAACCAAGCGTGCTGGTCAGGCGGAAATTGACCTTGTGTCGATCCGGTGTGGAGTTGATGGCATAGATACGCAGTGTCTTTCCGTCGGGAGTGATGGTTGCATCGAGGTCGGGCTCCTGCAGGTAGAAGGGCAGTTGGCTGGTCCGCGCTATCTTCAACGTATACGAGCCGGCGGAGCGTTGGTAGAAACCCTGAGTGTAATAGGTGGGTATCTTGTAGATCCACCCGGGTCCTGTCTGCAACTGTCCGCCGGCAAAGCTGGTGGAGAAATTCGAGAGGTTGGCAATCTCGACGATATCGCTGTAGCGATGAAGCATGTTCTGATAGCGCGAACAAATGAGCGCGTTCCCCAACGTCTGCAGCATCCCGCGAGTCAGTCCCCAGTCTCCGCCGGAAGCATTCCACTCCGTGACCGAGACGCGGATATCTTTGCCGTTCCCGTCGCGTGCAATCTCGTCCCTAAGCGTTTTCAGGTCGTCCTCGGTACCATTCAGATCGGCCACGCTGTAGTGGTGTGGGCTCAGGTAGTCGATGCCGCGTCCAGCCAACCGGACGGTGTTGGCGCTCGGATACGAGGTCGAGATCCTGATCGTCGGATCAATCTTGCGCATCGCGTCTGTGAACGCGTCGAGAGATGCGTCATACTCCGCGCCGCCTACTTCGTTGCCTACCTCCCAATACTTCACGTGATAGGGCTCGGGATGTCCGTTCTTCGCCCGCACGCTTCCCCACCTCGTATCCGCGCTGCCGTTGAAGTACTCCACTTCATTCGCCGCATCCTGTGGCGTCTTGCCCGTCCAGCGCAGGCAGATCAATGGCTCATAGCCCACGGACTGTACAAGCTTGACGATCTCCTCCGGCCCAACAAAGTTCTCCTCGATTCCACCCCACGCCTCGTCGGGAATCGGAGCGCGATCGTCCCAGTTGCCGATCATCTTGTCCCAATCAAAGACTTCGATGATGCTGCCTCCGAAGCGCACGATGCCGGCATTCATCTTCTTCATCGCCTCGACGACATCGGGGCGCCAGATACCGAGCACCGCATCCTTGTCGATGAGATAGACCCTGTCAATCCAGAGCGTGCCCGGGCCCTCGAACTCAATGGTCAGGGTCGCATTGTGAATCGTCCGCTTCGCCGTGAACAACGCCTCGGCCGCCGTCCAGTCGCCCGAACCATTGCCCAGAGAGACGGAACCTGCTACTGCGCCGCCTTCTCCGTGGATCCGGGCGCGGACTGTAGCCGTTCCCTGGCTGCGCAGATGCATTCTGAGGCGATAACTGCGGCCCGCCTCGAAATAGAACCCGTCCTGCGAGATCCCCGCCCAGGTGTTGGCAACCGGCAGATCGATTCGTTGCGACCTCAGCCCATTGAATGGATGATCGGTATCGTAGGAATACGCCGCTACATGCACGCTGCCGTCCGGATACCAGGGACGATACGGTTGATCGATAGCCCTCCTGTAGGAATACTTCCAGGATGTCTCTTCTTCAAAACTCGTCGAGGCCACTTGCTGGGCAATCAAAGAGGGCAACACGCTGCAAAGCGGCTCGATAAATTGCCCACCCTGCTTGATATCAATCGGGCGTCTGCCGATTCGCTCATCGCCGATGCTGGCAATCTCCGGCGCAGCCGATTCCTTCTGCTGCTGGAGCTGGAGGTCGTCGAGCCATACTTTGCCGCTTTGGTGGTTGAAGACACGCAGCGCAATCGTCATCCTGCCGGGCGAGGGCACACGAAAAAGCAGATTCATCCGTTGCCATTGATTGGGCGAGGACGGTTCCTCACTTGAGCCTTGACTCCCTCCCGGGGAGTCCATTCCGATCCGGGGTCTGGCTTCCACACTCTCACCCGTTGCAACCTCGGCGAGAAGCGGACCCGACACATTGGCCTTGACCCAGCCGGTCAGCCGCCATAGCGTCCCCACTGGTAGAAACAGCTCCTGACGCAACGTAAGAGCGGCGGCCTTTTCCGCAGAGATCAAAAGCGACTGCCGGCCTTCCTTAAAATCCTTTGTGTCGGCGCTGATGGTATAGCTCTGCTTCGCCTCTTCCGGTTCCACCTGCCACGACTCATTGGGAGTCGCGGCCTCAAAACCTCCGTTCTTTACTTGCGCCTTTCCCGTAAGTGCGAAGAGCAGAACCGCGGCCGCCAGCAGAGCGGGTCCGCCGCGAATTCGACGGCACGTCCGCCGGTGATCGTACTCTCGGGCGCCTCGCATCAACTTCATCATGCCTCCATGCACTCTCCTGGCCGGCGCCTTGCGGGCCGTATCAGGCAAGCCGCGTTGAGACCCGCGAGACGATCTTGTTTTCGCGAATCCCAAGGCAAGTCCCGCAGTCCGGCCGCCTCGAATAAGCCGAAATTTTCTCGATAACTCTCTCACACCTGATGCCACGGGGGGACTCGATTCTCCTTCATGTCACCGTCGGAGTTACGCCGTCGTACGCCTGTGCATTCAATGCACCGCGAGGGTGGCTGTCCTCGTGGCGATCCTTATGCATGTGGCTTTTAATGCTTCGTCTCGTTTTCTTGATCCTTTTCTCGAAGATACCCTCACTCCCCCGGTACCGGGCAGGCCAGGCAAGTAAGTTACCTGAAACCCACATTTCAGGGAACCCCACTCAGCGCTGAATGGCGAATCTCCGATCGCATATTCACTGCACGATTGCGAGCCTTCCCTGCATCCCCAGTTCGTTTTCCTGCAAACCGCTGGCGAAGACTCTCCTGGCGCCTGAACCTTGAATCAGGAGTCAGCCATGGCCCGGTTCGCACTCGAGATTAACGGCTCCACACAAACCATCGATGCCGATCCTCAGATGCCCCTTCTCTGGGTGCTCCGCGACCTGCTCAACATGACAGGCACGAAATACGGTTGCGGCATCGGGCTCTGTGGAGCCTGCACGATTCACCTCGACGGCGCAGCAATGCGCTCCTGCCAGACACCCGTCGCAACCGCGGCCGGCAAGCGGGTCGTGACCATCGAAGGCCTTGCCCAAAATGGTCCGCATCCAGCCCAGGAAGCCTGGATAGCTGAACAAGTTCCGCAATGCGGCTATTGCCAACCCGGACAGATCATGTCCGCCGCTGCGTTGCTCGTGCAGAAACCTCGTCCCACCGATGCCGACATCGACGAAGCCATGGCCGGCAATCTCTGTCGTTGCGCTACCTACTTTCGCATTCGCAACGCTATCCATCGCGCTGCCGGGGAGACCCACTCGTGAGCACGAAACCCAGCCCTCCACCAGTCGAAAGCAGGACCACCCTCTCGCGCCGCACCTTCCTCGCAACTTCCGCGGCCGCAGGCGGAGCCCTGGTGGTAGGCCTTACCCTTCGCGGCCGTCTTCACCTGCCCTCTTCCGATGCCTCTCATGACCCCTTTAACGCATGGATTCGCATCCATCCCGACGGACAGATCCATCTTGTTCTGAATAAATCCGAGATGGGCCAGGGAGTCTTTACCGCCTTGCCCCTGATCCTCGCCGAAGAAGCTGAGATCGACTTCTCCCAAATCAGCGTCAGTCAGGCCGACAATGCCGATGGCACTGGCGGCAGCGGTTCAGTCTGGGAGGGCTACAAGCCTCTCCGCCAAGCTGGAGCCCAGGTCCGCGAGACCATGATCGCAGCCGCTGCGCGCCGGTGGAGTGTTCCCACCTCAGAATGCCGCGCCCGCAAAAGCCAGGTCACGCATACAACCTCGGGTCGCGCCCTCGCTTACGCTGCCCTCGTCAAAGACGCGCGCCGGCTTCCCCTTCCCGACCCCAACACCGTGCCCTTGAAGGACTCCAAAGACTTCACCCTCCTCGGCCGCTCGATTCGTCACCTCGACATCCCCGACAAGGTCAAGGGAGTCGCTCGCTTCGGCCTCGACGTTCGTATTCCTGGCATGGTCTACGCTGTCGTCGCCCAGTGTCCCTACTTTCGCGGCGATCTCCTCCGCTTCAACGCCGCTAAGGCTAAAGCAATCCCCGGAGTCCTCGAAGTCTTCGATATCCCCACTGATCCCAACTCGGCCAACAAGAACACACGCGAGGTTGCCATCGTCGCTACCAACACGTGGGCGGCTATCCAGGGCCGCAACGCGCTGGCCATCGAATGGAAAGCCGGACAGTACCACGACGAATCCACCGAGTCCCTCACCGCACAGCTACGTGCAGGCCTTGACGCCCAGGAGTATTGGAACTCTACTAACACCACCCTCAACCCTGACACTGTTCCCGCCGCCAAACGCCTCGAGAGCGTCTATGAGTTTCCATTTCTCGCCCACGCCACAATGGAGCCCATGAACATCACCATTAGGCTGGAAGATGGCCGCTGCGAGATATGGTCCCCGACCCAGGATGGCGGAGGAACCCAGGAGACCGCCGCGAAATTTCTTGGCATCGACAAGCAAAACGTCACCGTCCATGTCACCTTCATGGGTGGAGGCTTCGGGCGCCGATTCGGCGTGCCCTTCGATCATCAGGCGCTCCAGATTGCGCGTCGTGTCCAGCGCCCGGTCCAACTCGTCTGGACCCGGGAAGACGACTTCACTCACGACCGCTACCGACCCGCCTGTATGCACCGCCTTCGCGCCGGCATCGACCAGGAAGGAAACCTTGTTTCGTGGACCGACCGCATCGCCGACACCACCATCATCGGCCAGCGTAATCCGAGACAAGCGCAGGCTTTCGAGCTCGGCGGGGCACTCGACCAGCCCTATCCCGCGCAACACTTCCGCATCTCCTATGTGCCCGTAGAAAGCGGCGCCACCCGCGGAGCCTGGCGCGGCGTCGAGATATCCTTCAACGTTTTTTCTATTGAGTCCTTCATCGACGAAATTGCTCACCTCGCCAGACAGGATCCCTACCTCTTCCGCCGCCGTCTGTTTGAGGCTGCCGCTGCTCACCCTGTCGCGCCCAGGTCAAACTTCGATGGCACGCTCGCCGATCCCGCGCGTATGATCCACATGCTCGACCTTGTCACAGAGAAGGCCGGTTGGGGTAAGCCCCTCGGTCCCAATCGCGGTCGCGGTATCTCTTGTTTTTTCTCCAAGACGAGCTATCTCGCCCAGGTCGCCGAAGTCACGGTCAAGGACGGCAACATACGCGTCGACCGCGTGGTCACGGTCGTCGATCCCGGCCGCGTGATCAACATGAACGGCATCCGCGCGCAGATCGAGGGCGCCGTTCTTATGGGATTGAGCGCCGCTCTCAAGGAGCGCATCACTGTCAAGAACGGCATGATTCAGCAACAGAACTTCAATACCTATGAACTGCTACGGATGCCGGATGCCCCGCGGCTCGAGACCTACCTCGTGGAAGGCGGCCGTCCTCCCGGCGGCATCGGCGAGCCGCCTCTCGCCCTGATCGGTCCCAGCGTTGGCAACGCAATCTTCGCGGCCACCGGAAAACGCCTGCGCAAGCTCCCCTTCGAGCTCGACCAGGTGTCATCGTGAAACAAGGGGCCCGGGAAGACCGCTCCTCCTCCCTCTAATGAACCGTTGTTCCTTCCCCAAATAGTGCATTGCCCCCTGCCGGTGGCCGTTCTAAACTCGCCTCATGGAACGTCGCGTGGTTGTCAAAGCTGGACGCATCGTGTGCATCGCCTGCCTGGCGCCTGTAGGTGTCTGGAACGACTGCCGCACCGTTCGTTGTCCCCACAATCCGGCGACCCCCAAAGGTCCGCGGCTGGTATAGACGGCGACGCTGGTTCGAATAGCAAAGGATGCAGCAGCAGGGTGCTACCTCGTGGTCAGCGCCGACGCATTCCGCAGACGCATTCCGCCGACCTGATTGCTCTGAGGGGGCGGCCTTTATTGATGACTGCAAAACTAATGTCCAGGTCAGTCTGTTTCGAGATTCCGAAAGGTGCTTTGTATCAGGGCACGACTTCAGTCGTGCCGAAAAGGGCCAGTAGGACGAGGGCTTTAGCCCCTGCGGCGCTATTTCCCTCTCCGTTCAGCTTCGGCAGCGTTCGGCGGCTCAACCTGCGAGGAGGACATTACCTTTGCAGCATTCGATAGCCCGTCCGTAATCATTTTGGAGCGAATGTGGCTTTAGCCACTGAGGAGACGACTCCGTCCAAGCAGACACTTATTGCATAGCCTCTTGAGCCGTTCCCTTGGTCGGAGTCCTTCGCAATATAAAGGGTAGCCTTCCATAAAAGCCCGAAACTTTCACTTACGCTGACTCTTCGCTAGTCTGCTGCTGTTTCGGTGAGTTTGATGGTTGTCTACCCTGGGATCTGTCACTTCCACGGAAACGATAGTTTTGGAGCACCGGGCCGGAATTGAACCGGCGAATACTGGTTTTGCAGACCAGCGCGTTAGCCACTTCGCCACCGGTGCTCATCTCGTCGTCCTGAGGGCAGCCTCGGTTACCCAGGGCTGCCCTCAGAGTTTACCTATTTTGCCTGGGTGGCAAGATCCTTTTTTGCCAGGTACCAGGTTTCTACTGCCAGCCCGGCTCCGCCGCCGTTGGTGCGCTTGCGCGCGTCTTCCACCGTGACCGGGGCGGGCACAATGACAGAATCTCCCCGCTTCCAGTTGGCGGGAACTGACACGCCATTGCCGTCGATGGTCTGCAGCGCCTCAAAGATGCGAATCAACTCATCTACGTTACGCCCCAACTGCATCGGGTAGTAGACGATGGCGCGGATATTCTGCTTGGGATCGATGGCAAAAACAGCCCGCACGGTGGCTGTATCGGAGGCGGCCTCATGCACCAGCCCGTAGGCCTGCGAGACTTTCTGGTCCAGGTCGGCGACGACGGGAAACTTCACCTCCACACCGGCGTTGCGCTCAATGTCGCGCACCCACGCAATGTGGGAGTAGATGCTGTCAATCGAGACCCCGACCAGCTGCACGTTCAACCTCTCAAAATCATCGGTTCGGCGCGCGAACTCAATGAATTCCGTGGTGCACACGGGGGTGAAATCGGAAGGATGCGAAAACAGCAATACGTACTTGCCCTTGCTGGTGTAGTCGCTCAACTGGATGACGCCGTGCGTGCTCTTGGCTTGGAAGTCGGGCGCTTGCTCAAGAATGCGTGGAATGCGTGATTCGATGCTCATGGTTTTTCCTCGTCGATACTTGGTTGGCAGTAGGCCTGCGGGGCGTTGTTTCCAGGCTTGCTTCAAGCACGAGGGAACCCGCGGCGTGGGCCGGCTGCAGGTGGATGAGGTTCGTAGGTAAGGATTTGAAGCTTCCGACTCGAACTACAAACACACCCGCAGCATGCAGCAGCGACAGCAGCTGCAACAGGAAGTGCCCGGGTGTTGAGAGACCTTGGTCATTGCTCAATTAGGAAGCAGTAGAGGTGACTAGCTTCGACTTCTCTAAGGATAGAACCGGCAGCATGAGGTGTCAAACTTGGCTTTTTGCTCACCAGCCAGCCGGCCTCTCGCGATCGAACAGGCGTAGGAGATTAAAAAGGAGAAGTCGTTTCGGAGCGAGTGAGGCATTTTTTATTTCGGAGCAGCACTGATCCTGTAGCAAAAGAGCGCTTTTTCCTTGAACGATTCACATGCTTTCAACAGGGCTGAACACGCGTATACACAATACTGGCAACGCGACGCTCTTTTGCGGTGGAACTTGCGAGAAAAAACAAGCAGCACTTCGCTTGATCTTCCCTGTTTACACATCGCTTCACTCTTCGTACTCTGTGCAAGCGTTGCCGTCGAGGTAATGCGACTGTCGGCCTTTAAATCTGACAACTGAATTCAGATCGGACGCGCCTGGATGCGCTCTGCTGCTGGACGAAGACCTGCTGTTCCTGGGTTGCGCATTCCGCAGCATGGGACATGGTGACTGCACGCAGGCCCTTTTACCCGTGGCGGAGAAGCCATCCCTGACGCGGCTTATTCCGTTCTCCCCCAAGCCGGCGGACGCGCACGTGCATGTGTGCCCGCGTTTCACACCTCCTTTGAAAGGAGAATATTAGGACTCATGCGGCCAAAGAAAACAATTTTGTGTGTTGACGACAACGAACAGGCGCTATCCGTTCGTAAATTCATGCTTGAGACCCGGGGATACCGGGTGCTGACAGCGGCCAGCAGTGAACAAGCATTAGAACTGTTTCGCGAAGGTGGGATCGATTTGGTCGTGAGCGACCTGATCATGCCCTACATGGACGGAAACGAGCTCATTCGCCGCATGAAGGAGTTTGCGCCGGAAGTGCCGGCGATCCTTATCAGCGGCAGTGTGAAAGCGTTCGATCGTGCCAATCGAGCCGACGCCTTCTTACCCAAAGGCGCCGGCTCGCCGGTGGAATTGCTGGAACGCATCCGTATGATGGTGGCCCGCAAACGCGGCCCCAAGAAGGGTCACGGCTTGCGTCCCCTGCTTGCGGAACACGCAGCGGAACACGCAACCGGGCACGTCGCGGACCACCAGTCGGAGACCAGAGATCCTCTGGTGGTGGGCGCCTGATTGGAACCAGTGTTTCCCGACGGTTTTCGTGAGGTACGCTTTTCGAGGCACTCGCGATTTGAGTACTCGCAACCGAGGCCACAACCCCAGGCAGCACCCTGCCAGTTACAATCAGGAACGTGCAGCCCATCATTGAGGCAAAGAACGTTAGCAAGATCTACCGGGCGGGCAAAGTAGAGGTCCCCGCCCTCAACAATGTCTCGTTTGGTGTGCCACCGGGCGAGTTCGTCAGCATTGTCGGTCCTTCGGGCAGCGGAAAATCGACGCTCTTCTATATTCTTGGCGGCTTGACGCGGGCCACCTCGGGAAGCGTGTTGATCGACAGCGTCGATTTTGCCCAGCTGACCGATGCGCGGCGCACTGTTTTGCGCAAGACGAAGATTGGCTTCGTATTTCAGAAGTTCAATCTGCTGCCCACGCTAACGGCGCGGGGCAACATTGAAATTGCGCGAGAGATTGCCGGTAGCCACCTGCCGCAGGACGAGGAACTCCTGAACCACCTTACGGAGATGCTCGGCATAGCGGGGCGGCTCGATCATCGTCCGTCGGAGCTTTCCGGCGGTGAGCAGCAACGGGTGGCGATTGCCCGCGCGCTGATCACGCGCCCTGCCATCATTCTTGCCGATGAGCCAACCGGCAATCTCGACACCGCCAATTCCAACGCGGTGCTCGAGATGCTGCGGCGCTCCAACCAGGAGTTCAAGCAGACGGTGTTGATGATCACCCATAACCCCGAGGCGGCGGCGATTGGAGACCGCATCCTGCACATGCGCGACGGCCACCTGTTCGAGGATTAGGCAGGTGTTCGATCCTGGTGTCTAATCAATGACCACCTGGGTACTATTTGCCGGCTTGCCCGGGACGGGTAAGAGCACGCTGGCGCGGGCTCTTGCGGAGCGCCTGAACGCAGCTGTTCTCGATAAGGATCGTGTGCGTGGTGCGTTGTTTCCGGGTGCATTGACGGATTACACCGCGGAACAGGATCAACTCTGCATGCGTGCGATCCTGGAGGCCGCTGCCTACCTGACGGATCGCCGGCGAGTCGACTACATCTTTTTCGATGGACGTACGTTTTCGACCCAGGCTCAGATTGGGGATGTCCTGCTGGCGGCGGCCGGAGTGGGTGCGCCCTGGCGTATCGTGCAGGTGACGTGTGCGGATGCGGTCGCGGAAGAGCGTCTGGCTCGGACCGACCCCAGCCATCCGGCAAAGAATCGAGATCCTGCGCTCTATCGCACCATTAAGCAGCACTTTGAGCCCATCCACATGCGAAGTTGGAGGTCGACACAACGTTGGGGGTCGATCATGTGTTGGAGCTGGTAGAGGCTTATCTCACGGGCAGGGAAGAGGGCCTGCGTTGACCGGGCAGCGAACCGCCCGATATACTGCCTCAGGACGTATGCGGGAGTAGCTCAGTGGTAGAGCATCGCCTTGCCAAGGCGAGGGTCGCGGGTTCAAGTCCCGTCTCCCGCTCCAAACGGCTACTTTGTCGCGTGCTTCTTTCCTGAGCCGTGATGGTCGGAAAGTCGCAGTAGCCAGACTGGTTTTCGTCCAGCCCGGCATTACAATAGTCCAAGATGGCGCGGTACCCAAGCGGTAAGGGAGAGGTCTGCAAAACCTTTATGCGTCGGTTCGATTCCGACCCGCGCCTCCAATCCTAAATCAACCAGTTAATGTCCGAGTTACCCTCTGGCGCATGGGAGCTTGTTTAGGGGTTAATCCAGCCCCCGGCTGCTTCATGGTCATCCGAGGTATACTCGATACGTGTACGGAACACCCCCGTACACGTATCGCTGGGGGTATCAATGGCCAATGCCAGTCTACGCACCGAACGGACAGAAGCCCGTCTTCTCCCGGAGCAAAAAGAGCGAATCGAGCGCGCGGCCAGCATCAAGGGCCTCTCGTTCTCCGATTTCATGGTTCAACATGCCGACGAAGCTGCTATTCGGACCATTCAGCAGCATACGACCTGGACATTGGAAAACAAGGAGCGCGACTTCTTTGTCGAGGCGCTTCTCCATCCACCTGAGCCGGGCACCCGTTTGAAGTCCGCGGCTGAGCGCTATAGGAAACGTGCGCGCAGATAGTGACCACGAGGAACCTGAAACTCGATTATAGGATTGAGCCGCTTGGATCAGGGCATGATCGAGCGGCCTTTTCCTGCGGCGTTGCTGCTCTAGACATTTATATTCGGCGACAAGCCCGTCAGGATATGGAACGCAATCTGGCGGCTGTCTTCGTTCTCACTTCAGACGGCAAAACTATCGCCGGCTTCTACAGCTTTTCTGCACATTCGATCCATGCTGCGGACCTGCCGGAGGAGCCGACTAGGAAGCTGCCACGATTTCCCCTTCCGGTAACACTTCTTGGACGGATGGCCGTCAGCCAATCCGCACATGGCCAGGGTCTCGGTGAGTTCCTCCTTATGCACGCTCTGGAGCGGGCGTGGCTCGGTTCGCAGCAGGTAGCATCTTGGGCCGTTGTCGTTGATGCCAAGTTGGGAGCGCGCACATTCTATTTGAAGTACGACTTTGTTCCGCTGCCCCTGAAACCTGACAGGCTCTTCCTGCCGATGAAGACCATCGAAAGGCTTTTCACGTCTTGAAGCCGAGTAGACCCGGCAATATTGGGTAAAGAGGACGATAAGTCGCCCGCGATTACCCGTAATCATGGAAGAGCTGACCATAAACTTCGAACCAACCTTGAATAGAGGCAGCAGCGCTTCGGGTTGAAGAAATGCCGCCGCCTTGGGAGTAGCGTTTAGTTTATTCAGCTGTTCTAACTAGGTGACAAAGACTGTGAATGCCAGCGAGAATCCAGAAGCGCTGATTTGGGAGCAGCGTAAGGCGACGCAGACTGGAACGGACCGTTCCAAGGATGGAGGGAAGATCCGAGAAGAGAGGTGCAAGGAGCAGACAGGACCTTCACAGACGCACGGCACAAGTAACTACAAAGGTTGCGTTCCGTCTGTCCCCACTCTCCGTCCAGAGATGAGCTGGTGAGCACCAAAAACAGCGATCATTCTGACGTGAGCTCGGCCGGGTTTGGCAGGGGATCGCGGTGCGACACCTCCCCGCCGTCGTCATCACCGCTCGTGTCACAACTGCTTCAAGGTGCCTTTTCTCCACTCCTTAAGGGTCATTTCTGCGATGGTCCCCAAGGCTCTTTCCTGCGTTTTCGCCAGCTCATTCAGAACAACTTCAGCTTCATTCGGTGCAAAGAAAAGCATCGGAATGGCGGCGTCACAGCGTACCCAGGGACTCTCGTGTCGGAGCAGCTTCAATAACTGGCTGTAGACTGAGGGTCCGCGCTTACGCATCTCTTCACGAATTCTCAGCATCTGGTCGAACGCACGATTTGCAGCTTTGACATTGTTCAAGCGCATGCTTTCTCCTCGTGAAAGAGAAGTGTTCTCATAGAGCCTCGCTAAGCCGATATCCGATTCGTGCGCCAAGTCCATTTTTTGAAGGAATTATCCCATATTGCCTTAGTACGGTTAAGCCGGCTTCAATCCCTGGCGAACTCCAATCAGCGTCCAAAAATCTCGAGATTTTCGCAGACCCTTAAATTCGACGCCTCACAGTTGGCAACTTCCGACGCTAATTTTAAATTTAGCCGATTTCCGCTGCCGATTCGGATCACGCAATCGTCTGTTCGCTGCCACCACCCTCATTCAACTAATCCACCACTTGAGTCCGCGGGTGGAAGACTGAGGCGCTTCCGTCCGCTGATAGTCAGAGGATTCACGCAGTCAACGAACGTCACAATTCGAACACCAGAGGCATCACTCGACTACGGTTGGGCGATGCCTTTTTCGTGCCTTTTTACTGTAGAGGAAATTGTAGAGGGTCTTAGGCCGATTGGCGCTCTTTGTTTGCAATACGGAAAAACCATAGCAGCGCGATAAACTCAATGAAATGAATAGTTAAGATTGCTTAATCAGCAAGTTAGAAAGTGGCCGGAGAGGTCAGCAAAACCTTTATGCGTCGGTTCGATTCCGACCCGCGCCTCCAATCCTTTTAATGACTTAGCTCAAACTCTGAGAAGCCTACAGAAATCAGATGCAGTAGGGGTTTGTGGTCGGAGTGACCCGCATTTACCCCGGCCTACCTGCAACGTCGCGACTCCTGCTACCTCCTTGGTCAGAAGGCTCTTAATGGCTGGCGAGTGGCTGCGCCCCTTTTGTTCAAACGCCACGGCCGCGGGATCGTAATCGGCCATCGTGACTACGGCTCACCAGGGCTTATACTGGCCCACACGGCTCCTGTTGTGCCGTTCTCCGAGTTGGCCAGGAGGCACGATGAACTTACCAACAGCCAATCGCAATCCAGGCCAGACGAACATGCTGGCAGTAAGCTTTGGAATGCTTGCGGCTTTGTATTCCTTGATGGTCCTCTATCCTTCCCGCCACATCGGATTTACTGGCACTCCTCCGTTGATAGCCTTCGAAGTGATCAAGACCGCTGCTCTGTTTCTGATCCTGGGCAGCGTCTACCTTCGAAACAGGAAAGAGGATGATCGGGCTATCCGCTCGGGGAACACACACAAATTTGCAGTGGCGGCAGGTGTGAGCGTTCTGGTCGACATTGGAATCAGCTTGTTTAGGCTCTAGTGCCCTGCCCCTTAGTCTGTCCTGACCTACCCTGCATCAGTCTTGTCCAAGTTAGGTTTTTAAGTTGGCCAATTTGGTCAGCACAGGAAGCATTCACGGCATTCGAGGCTGCGGAAGACCTTCGAATGAAGGGCACGGCTTGAGCCGGGCCGTAAAATGCGTCCGCGCTCCCCACAGCTTTACAGGCTGCGGAAAAACTCTTTCGCCTGAAGGGGACGGGCTTTAGAGTGTGCGTGAGAAACCGGATTTGGGAATTTAGTCCCGAAGGGACTCCTGGACTTAGTCCAGGACGCCAGTCCTGGTTTGGATTTGAAAGGACGACCCGTCCCATAAGCGCTAACCTACGGGATGCTCTTCTTTAAATTTCCACAAAATCGTCATCCTGAGAGTCTGTGACTTTATTGGTTTTGCGAAAAAATCGACGCTGAAAACAAAAAGGTTAGGTGCTTCCAAGGGCGCGAAAAATCAAAAAAGTCACAGCCTCTGAGCGAAGCGCCTCACAGATTTATCGGGCCAAGAGCGTTTGGGGCGCGGAGTCGAAGGACCCCGACGATCTTATCTTGTCGAGGCTGTTCGCACCTTTTCGACCACCCAGACCCGAGAACACGATTCTCCCCTTCGGCTCTTTATGCTCCATCACGCGAAAATACAGGTTGTGATGTGGCCGGCGTACATAGCAAGACGCTACCTTTTTTGCTCTCGCCCCCGGGGAAAAACCGTGGCGGTCCGCCAGGTACGGGCTTCGGTGTTGGGAAGGGTACGAATGGCATGGGTAGGACAAGTAGCCCTGGGGTCCTTCGACTCCGCGCACCGAGCGCCGTGTCATGCGATGAATCTGTAAGGCGCTTCGCTCAGGATGACGATTTTGTAGGCGTTTTGAAGAAAAAGATAAAGGTGAGCGCTTCTTTCCGGCTCTCGCGCAGACTCTAAAGCCCATCGTTTCGTTTCTTGTAAGTTAGGGCTGAAGCCCGTACCCTTCAGGGAAAGAAAGACGTACCTCAGGGACCTCAGGGGCTAAAGCCCTCATCTTGTTTGCTTTCTACGGCCCGAGTAAAGTCGTGCCCTGATACCTGGATCCGGCGTGAAAGGGCTGTTTTTCGGAGGTTGAGAGGCGGGAGTCTATGGATGCTACGCAGGATGTTGTGTGCCAGGGTCTGCAGCATGGAGGACTCACGGAGCCGCAGTACGGGACGATTCTGCGGCCTGGTGAGTTCGCCGGGCAGCAGGAAGAGCTTGTAACGCAGCTTGGAAGAGTGAGACGTTGCCAGGACTCTTGCAAGCAGAGTCGTTGGAAGGCGGTGACCTGATTGTAGGCGAGGCGAATGATTTCCAAGAACAGTGCATTGGCGGCGAAGGAGCGGGTGGGAATTTTGCGTAGCGCGTAATCTTCCAGCAGCTCGCCGATGCGAGGTTCGATGGTCGCGCGTGCATCGTAGAAATGCCAAACGCCGAGAGGGGTGAGGGAGAGATTGGTAACCCAAGCGCGATAGGCGTAACGGCCCAAGGCGAACAACGTAGGTTGCCTTTCATCGAAACCTAAATGCAGATCTCAGGCAGGCTCTTCAGCCCGTCCGTAATGGCTTTGAAATGAATGAGGCTTTAGCTGCTGAGGGGACGACTCTGTTCAAGCAGAGACTTTTTCCGCAGCCTGTTTAACCGCTGGGGTACGCTTTTCGAGGCACATGCGGCTAACTGAATCCGGATAGCATACCTATTGCAATGAATCTAACTGATCGCCTTTGGCCGGACAAGCAGCTCAGGTGAATAGGTATCGTGTCGCCGTATCTTGATCTTGGTACCGGGCGAACCGATGGGATGGCTCATGGCTTGAATCCGCCCAGGATTCGTGCGTCCGCGTGGAACAAATGGTATTGCTCAAACTTCACGTTATTCAGTGACGTTTGCAGAAGTCGCGGTGCAGGTTGCCCTTGCTTCGAGAAGACCTGCATTCCGGACCCCACCGAGATGGCTACGCTTCGAACGGGACAGATATAAGTCCTGCCATCCAGCACGACAGGACCATACTCGACCAGGATGTTTGCCTTGACCAGCGGGTCGGTTGGCTTTGAGTCTGCTCTCAATACGAGGCGAAGGATCGTTCCGGTAGAAGGATCGATGGCTATCTCACCCTCGTACCCAGAGAATTGTTGGAAAACAACCCGGCTTGCGCCTGGCTTCTGAAGCCAGGAAGACCCCACTTCATAGTGCGACTTTTCCGCCGGCACCGAATAACGGTACACCGCCAGTGATCCTGTGGTGCCCTGCTCCCAATGGCTCCAGTAGAGCTTGCTCTTGACGGCATCCTCGAGGACAGTTCCCAGCAAACCGAATTCTCCCGAGGTTTGCAGCCCATGCGCCCTCTTAGTGCTTTTGGGCTCATCCGGATGGACTTCTTCCCCACCATTGCGATAAAGCACGTCAGCACTGTATCGCCCGACGACATGAAAGGGTTCGTGCCGTATAAGACCTGATTCCGCTGTCCAATGCTCCCACAGAGTGTCCAGATAGCTAGTCGTGACGCGCGTGGCAAACAGGTTAGGAAGTTGATGGATGGTCTTACCAATGTAGTCCAGGCTGAGCGACAGCATGCGGCGCTGCGCTGCGGAATCAGGTGCGGCTGTAGCAGGAATCTCTGCGGCTGGCAGATCAAGAAATGCCGACAAGTCGGCAAGTTGCAGAAGCGCCTCCTGGGATTTCGGACCAGGTAATTCGATGAGCCAACGCGATAATTTGATCGAGTCGAGTCGTTGAGTCAGCTCTAAATTAGACAATCTTCGAGCAACCTGGGCATCTCGCTGGCCAGGCGCGTCCGCTAAGCGACGCTCCAACTCTTGTACTGAAATTGGGTTAGCCGCGGGCGATGGCAGACCGGCGCCAAATAACAAGGGCAGCAACGCGATGGTTCGAATCAAGCCGGCCCTGAGCTGCATACAAAAATGCTAAGTCGGTAAGAGAATAGATGTAAAGGCGAACGTGAGCCCGAGGGTCGGGCACCAATGGCAGTAGCGCAAAAAGCAAGATAGGCGAAGGCTAAGGCTTAGTGGCGAACAAGCCAGATAACCCCTATGACCGCCAGGACAATAACCATAGCTCCAACCCGAATTGTCCCCATACGGTTCTGCCATTCGCTCATGTCGGCACCTCCCCACCACTATAACCCCCCCGGTTCCTGCCCGCCATCGTGCGAGCCTTGCTCAAGCAAATCGGCAGGAGTAGCCTGTTTACGTCAGGCGTACGAAACTTGGGGGCGAACATGAAATGCGCCAGAATCCTCTCACTTGCCGTCACGCTCGCAACCACATCAATGTTTGGACAGAGTCTCACGCAGCCCCCACGCGTCGATCCTTCCAAATGCCCTGTCGGGCTTGAAGTGGAGCAAAACGGCAGCCTTGTTGCTTACAAGAACGCTTCCTCCGGTCCAGCGGACGATGTTCGTCAGCGGTTCTCGCAGCGATTTGATTTCAAAATGACGAATTTCTTGCCTCACGAGATCGTGAACGCGGAAATCACGGCTCACGCGTTCAGTGACAAATGGAGAGTTTTTAGTGTCCCCGCTCCAACACCTGACCTCTGGCAGACGATTGATGTCGTCTTTGATGTGAAGGGAAATGGCAGCGCTACTCGTGAACTTTCGTTCGCCCATTTCCCTGCGATCAGGACTTTTGACGTGAACTCGGTGACCTATGCTGACGGCTCCACTTGGCATGCCTCTTCACCTGGAGCCTGTAGCGTAGCCCCCAGCGGCCCGATGCGCATCAGTGCTCAATGATCCGTGTGAGAGACGTTGACCAACATTCCCCGGCCAACTCACCACCTACTGCAGCAATCTAACTGCAATGTCTTCGCATGGCATTAACGCCTCACCTTCGCCTCTTTGCCCACAAACGTCCGGCCCCCGCCGCCAGCACACCGATTACAGCAAAGGAAGAGCCTTGCCGGTGAATAGGTACCTGTCACTGTATTTCCCCGTATTTTCCCAAAGGTGTCGTGCCATCAGCCACAGTAAGAGGGATGCACATGAAAAAAGCAATCGAGGTGAGCCGAAGAAAATTCCTGGCGGGGTGCGGCACGGTCGTGGGCCTCGGCAATCACCCAAAACCGGCCATAGATAATCACTTCAAAACCGGCCATAGAGAAGCGGCCTAAGACATTAGCTCCGACGAGGGAAATTAGCCTCAGTTGGCATGGGTAATGTCTTGGAAAGAACAAAGCAGGAGCAGGTGATCGCGCTGGGGCGTCTTGGTTGGTCCCTACGCAAGATTGAGGCGGCGACGGGAGTTCGTCGCGAGACGGCTGGCGGCTATTTGAGGTCTGCCGGGATAGCGATACGCACACCGGGAAGTTGGGGGCGAAAGGCGCCGGCAACAGCGGCCCCTTCGGTGACGACCGACTCTGCCGGTTCAAAACCGGCCAATGAGATGATCACCGGCTTTTCCCCATCCAGACAAGCGGAAAATGCAAAACCGGCCAACGAAGTGATTACCGGCTTTTTGCCGGAAGCGAGGTTGCCGGAGCAGTGTGGCAAGCGCCCATGCGGAGCCAGTGAAGCGTACCGAGAGCTGATCGAGCTGGAGCTGTCGCGGGGTCGCAACGCGATGGGTATCTGGGAGGATCTAGCCCGGATTTCTCACGAGTGGTGAGTTTTTCGTGGTTGATGTGGTTTGAGGGATCTGCGGGGTATTTTGTGGTCAGGATTTTGGTTGCGGGGCGGTGTTTGTTGCTGAGCTGCCGGTTGGGTTGAGTTTTTGGTCGTATTTTGCGCACGCCGGGGCGGAAGCGAGGCCAGCAACATGTTGGAGAGGGCTAAGACGTGGAGGCCAGCGGGCTTCAACAGCGCAGGGCATAGAAGGCTTGTGCGTAGAGGTCTTTCCAGGGATAGGTGGAACTCATTTCCAAGCGCACGCGGCGCGCGCTGAGCCGCACGAGGGCACCGATTTTGAGCAGTTTCAGGCGGATGGTATCGACCTGGGCTTGAGCCCACTCGGTTCCCTTCAGGGCCAGCCGGCGCAGAGCCTCCATGAGCGTGTAGGCCAGGGCGGAGAAGTACAGCCGTAGCTGGTTGGCTTTCATTTCGTCGCTGGAGAGCCGGTCGGCAAACAGGCACATCTGTTCCTTGATGCGATTCTCCATCTCGCCGCGGGCGCAGTAGAACTTCTCGTATAAATCCTGTGCGGGCCATTGCTGGGCAGCTAGCGAAGTGACTACGAAGCGCGGGTTGTCTCCCTTATCGAGATACTCCGCCTTGGCCACGACGCGGCGGGAGCAGGACCAGCTCTTATGCGTTCGATACAGGAACTCTGTAAACATGCGGCTGGCTTTGCCGGTGGCCTGATGTTGCTTTTTCACCTCCTGCATCGGTTCCCCGATGATGGTTTGCAGGCGCCGATTGCGCTGCAGGCCGAAGACGTATTCCACCCGGTTTTCTTTCTGTTCACACCAGGCCATCAGCGCTTCGCGGCAGAAGCCGGAGTCAGCGCGCAGCACGATGTTGACTTGCGGCCAACGTTGCCGCAGTTGGCCAACGATACGTTTCAGTTCCTCGATCGAGCCGGCGGCTGCGTCCTGGTTGGCAGCTCTGAGCCGCGCACACAGCAACTGGTCTCCGGCAAAGATATACAGGGGCAGATAGCAGTAGCTGTCGTAGTAGCCGTGAAAAAAACGCTCCGGCTGATGGCCGTACAGCGGGATATCGGTGGCATCCAGATCGAGCACGATCTGCTTTGGCATCGCCGTATGGGACTCGATAAACAGATCCACCAGCAGCCGATCGATCGCTTCGACGGAAGGACTGATCTTGTGGTAGCGCTTACTGCGCCCTGACAGCTCCAGCCGGTTGAGCGTGCTCTTGCCGGCCAGCGGCGCTTCCAGTTCGCGCTTGCCGCTCAGCAAACCGAACACGACATCCTTGCGCAACTGCTCGTGGTCGTTCAGATCCTCATAGCCCAGTGCCAGCCCGTAGATACGCTGAGAGAGCATCTCAAAAACCGTGTGCTCGATTCGCTCTGGCCTGCGGCCATCGCTAAAGCAAGCTGCTAGTCGATGCAGAAGATGGATCTTGCCATCCACGGCACGCAACAGCATCGATCCCCCGTCACTGGACACATGCCCAGCGCTGAACCCGGCTTCCACTCGGCGGGAAAAATGACGTGCAAACGAGAAGCTCTCTTGGCTACACTCTGTCATAAGAAAGGCCGCTCTCCGCACGGCATTCACTACGCTTCGACAACGCAGTTATGCCACGAAAAACGGCCTTTCCCAACCCTTTTCCTCGCCACTCCTCTAGCTCAACACCCCCAACCCGTGAGAAATCCGGGCTAGTCGATCAGCACGGGTATACCAGCAGCTATCAGAGTGTTCAGCGATTCGTACTCAAGCTGCGCGGAGCAGTATCGCCTGAAGCGCGCGTGATCATCGAGACGCGGCCAGGGGAAGAGGCCCAGGTTGATTATGGGACCGGGCCGATGGTGCGCGATCCGGAGAGTGGCAAGTATCGGCGCACGCGGCTGTTTGTCATGACCCTGGGTTGTAGTCGCAAGTGTGTTCGCCTGCTGGCCTTCCGGTCGAGTGCGCGTGTGTGGGCCGAGCTGCATGAAAAGGCATTTCGCCGGCTTGGCGGTTCGCCGCGGGTCATGATCCTGGACAACCTTCGCGAGGGCGTGTTGTCTCCAGACTTCTACGATCCGGGCGTGAACCCGTTGTATCGCGACGTTCTGGCACATTACGGCGTGACGGCGCTGCCGTGCAAAGTACGCGATCCGGATCGAAAAGGAAAAGTGGAGAGTGGCGTCAACCATGCGCAGATGACGCCGTTGAAGGGCAAGAAGTTCGAGAGCCTGGAAGAAGCGCAAGCGTACCTGGATCACTGGGAAGAGCGATGGGCCGATAAACGTATCCACGGCCGTACCAAACGGCAGGTGGCGGCGATGTTCGCCGAAGAGAAGCCCTTCTTGCATCCGCTTCCGTTGGAGCCGTTCCGCTACTACCAGTATGGCGAGCGGACGGTTCATCTGGATGGTTGTGTTGAAGTGGAAGCGGCTTATTACGGAGCGCCGCCGGGCTGGATCGGGCGCAAGGTCAAGGTGCAGTGGGACGCGATGTTCGTGCGTCTGCTTGATCCCCGCACGGGTGCCTTGCTACGCGAGCATCTGAGCGGCAAGCGTGGCGCTCATCGCATCCGCGATGGGGATCGTCCGCGTCGCACACCGCCACAGTTGCTTCAACTGCTGGCACGTGGGCACAAAGCGGGAGCCAGCATCGGCGCTGTCTGCGACGCCATCCATGCTCGCCAGGGCGAACTCGGAATACGCCGCATCCAAGGCGTTCTCCAACTGGTCAAGCAATACGGCAGCGCAGCTTGCGACGATGCCTGTGCAGCGGCGCTGGAGTTGCGCGTCGCCGAGTATCGCTTCGTGCGCCGCTATCTGGAGCGCAATCCGCAGGCTCCTCTCAGCCTGAAGCAAGTCGATCCATTGATCCGCGAGCTGACTCAATATCGCGACCTGATCCAACAGCGCATCAACTTCGAGGAACCCCAATCATGAACCCGATAGAACTCAAGCGCTCTCTGGTGCAACTGCGCCTGAGCGGCATGGCCGCCGTGCTGGAGACGCGTCTGCTGCAGGCTCAGTCTGAGGCCATGGCTCCCATCGATCTGATCTCCATCCTGGTCTCCGACGAACTTGCTTGTCGCAGCAAGCGGTTGCTGGAGCGGCGCCACAAGCAGGCTGAGTTCCGTGATCCACACAAGCTACTGGATAACTTCGACTTCCAGTTCAACCCAAAGATGAACCGCAGTCTGGTCTTCGACCTGGCCACGGCCGCTTGGATCGGACGGCGCGAAGACGCACTGTTCCTTGGTCCTAGTGGAAGCGGTAAGAGTCACTGCGCCCAGGCCATCGGGCAGGCAGTCATCCAGCAGGGCTATCGCGTGTTGTATCGCGAAGCGCACATCCTGCTGGAAGAGTTAGCAGACGCCACGCTGGACGGCAACCGCAAGCAACATGTGGAACTGCTTACCACGGTGCCGCTTCTCATCATCGACGATCTGGGAATGCGCAAGCTACCGTTGACCGCAGCGGAGGAACTGCTGGAAATCATCATGCGACGCTACGAGCGAGCCAGCACGCTGATTACTTCGAACAGACCCGTTGAAGACTGGGGAAAACTGCTCGGCGACAGCGCCGCCGTCTCCGCCATGCTGGATCGTCTTCTGCACCACGGGCACGTTCTCAAATGCGGCCCCCGCAGCTGGCGCACCAAGACCGGCGGTCCGGGAGAAAGCCAATGATAAAACCAACCACAACAGCAACGGCAAAAACAAAAGCGATAAGGATGCCGGGCAAAGAACGCCCGGCGGCGTCGCGACTCGGGATCCAAGGGCCTCCCACGCCGGAGCCTCACCTTAGGAATACTGGTAGAAACACGAAACCCTCCGACAGCCAGCCCATCGGGTCAACTGCAGAGGGTCTCGATTACCGATTCCTTCGGAGCCAGCCCCGTGTCATCGGCCATGGATCGCTCCGCAGGGCGCGACCCCGGCAGAGCCACACCACAATATCAAACACCCCTTCGAGGGCTCAATCCTAATCCTTGCAAACGCACGCTGCAGCAAGGTAAAACAATCACGTCTTCGGCCAATCCCGTTGGCCGGTTTTGAACTGATAACGTATGGCCGGTTTTAAGGTGATAACCGAGGGTCGTGGGAAGCGCGGTGCTGGCGGCGGGACCCGCTCAAGCCCGTTCCGAGGCGGGCACCGTGCGCTTCGGAGTGCGTACTCCTCTCCCCGAAAACATGACCTTGCGCGAGCGAGCGCAACTGGTCAAGCGGCTGGGCTATGACGGTATTGAACTCGGCAACGAATGGTCAGACAAGCCGTTGGAGTTTCTTCAAGAGCAACTCGCCGGCATTGGAATCGCCGTCAGCGCCGTCGTGGGCTCCATCAAGCTGTTGGACACGGATCCCCTGGTTCGCGCGCGCGGTGTGGAGACGGACCGCGAGCGCCTCGAGTTAGCACGCGCCCTTGGAGCCAACAACATGATTGAAGTCCCGGTGTTTGGACCCAACAAGTTTCAGGACCTTTCGCCCATCATGACGGCGCGCGAGGTTGAGGAACGGTTGTTGGTGGCTCAACTCAAGGAGTTGGTGCCCGATGTCGAACATACGCGCGTTAACTTGATGCTCGAGCCGTGCAATCAAAAGGAAACCCACTTTATGTACCTGCAAAGCCAGGCTGCCAGGTTCATTGAAGCGGTGGACGCGCCCGGCTTCGCGGTGCTGAGTGACTTCTACCATATGCAGTTGGAGGAGAAAGACATTGCTGCGACGCTAAGGGAATACGGCAAGTACACGGTTTATTGTCACCTTGCCGATGGTAAGGCGCGCACGGAGCCAGGTTCGCTGCCCTTCGATTACCGTCCCGGATTTAGGGCGCTCAAGGAATGGGGATTTTCCGGATGGCTGACCATGGAATGCAAGGCCACCGATAATCCCGAAGCGGCTTTAGAGAGAGGGCTTGCCTACATCAAAAAGCAATGGGCCGACGCCTGAAGCCAACCCTTACGCCAGCATCTTATCCACCACATGGCCGTGAACATCTGTCAGCCGGAAGGGGCGTCCCTGGAATTTGAAGGTAAGCTTGGTGTGATCGAACCCCAGAAGCTGCAAAATCGTGGCGTGAAGATCGTGCACGTGAACCTGGTCCTGCGCGACGTTGAAGCCTAAGTCATCACTTTCGCCAATCGACATCCCCCGCTTGATTCCGCCGCCGGCAAGCCACATGGAAAAGACATTCGGGTGATGGTCGCGGCCGTTCGCGCTTCCATCCACGCCCACCTGGACCATGGGCGTGCGGCCAAATTCGCCGCCCCAGATGACCAGCGTATCGTCGAGCATGCCGCGCTGCTTCAAATCCTGGATCAGCCCAGCGCAGGCTTGATCGGTGTCGCGGCAATTTTCAGAGATATCTTCCACCAGGTGGTCATGCTGGTCCCAGGCCTCATGGTAGAGCTGCACGAAGCGAACACCGCGCTCCACCAGGCGGCGCGCAAGCAGGCAGTTATTGGCGAAAGAGGGTTTTCCCGGCTCAGCGCCGTAGAGCGCCAGCGTTTCTTTCGATTCATTGGCGATGTTCATCAGATCAGGAGCGCTCGACTGCATGCGAAACGCCATCTCGAAGGAGTTGATGCGCGTAGCGATTTCAGGATCGCCGGTGGCCTCTTCCCGCAACTTATTCAGCTTAATGATTTCGTCGGTCGTGTCGCGTTGCTCCGCCGCGTTCACGCCTTTGGGGTTGGAGAGGTAAAGAACAGGGTCGCCGCTACTGCGGAACTCCACACCCTGGTAAACAGTGGGGAGGAATCCGCTTCCCCAACACGAATTGCCGCCGCTCGGTCCTTTTTTCCCCGAACTCATCACCACGAAGGCGGGCAAGTCCTTCGCTTCCGAACCCAGCCCATAGAGCGCCCACGCCCCCATGCTGGGGCGCCCAAACTGCATGGTCCCGGTGTTCATCAAAAGCTGTCCCGGGGCGTGATTGAAAGCATCCGTCTGCATGGACTTGATTACCGTAATCTCATCGACCACCTTGGATAAGTGCGGCAGCAACTCGGAAAGCTCTATGCCGCACTGTCCATACTTGGCAAACTTGAATTTGGGGCCCATGAGCCGCGAGTTGGGATTGATAAAGGCGGTTTTATAACCCTTGAGGAGCTCCGGCGGGGGCAACGTGGCGTTAAATTTCACCAGTTGCGGTTTGTAATCGAATAACTCCAGGTGGCTGGGCGCGCCCGCCATGAAGAGAAAAATGACGCGCTTGGCCTTAGGGGCGAATTGCGGCTGCTTGGGAGCCAGCGGATCGGGGGTAGCGGTATCGCCGTATCCTCGCTCTTGAAGCAGTTGAGCAAATGCGATCGATCCCAATCCTACGCTGCATTGGCGAAGAAACCACCGCCGCGACACTTCCTTCGGGCTGAGATTTCGATAAAGATGATCCGAGCAGCTCATGAGCCTTACTCCTTTGTAATGGTTTCATCCAGGTTCAATAAGACCCGGGAAACCGCCGTCCATCCCGCCACCTGCGCAGCGGTCACATTTTTTGGCAGGAACGGCGCCAGGGCGTCGTTTCCTCCCAGCAGATCCCAGGGATTGAGTTCGCCATCCTGGTAGCGCCGGGTTTCCTTTTGCAGAAAGCCCAGCAATTCGTTTTTCTCACTTTGGTTTGGAGTGCGGGCGACGACACGCCGGAAAGCGTAAACCAGCCGCTGGTCATCCGTTCTGCCGCCATCGGTCAAGGCATGCGCCGCCAAAGCCCGCGCCGCTTCCAGTGACACTGGCTCATTGAGCGTTGTCAGGGCCTGCAAAGGTGTATTGGAACGCGTGCGCCGCACGCAAGACATGTCTCCGTTCGGAGAGTCAAAGGTCTGCAGCATGGGGTAGGGAACTGAGCGGTAGCGAAACGTATAAAGAGCCCGGCGGTAAATCTCGGATCCATTCGATTGGTTCCAGGGTTTCGGGCTATAACTCACCGGAGGAAGAAAGAGAAAATCCGGCGCCGGGGGGAAGACGCTCGGACCGCCAACGGCGGAATTAAGCAGCCCGCTGGCGCTCAATGCGATGTCGCGCACCACCTCGGCGTCGACACGAAAACGCGGGCCGCGGGCGAGCAACCGGTTGTAGGGGTCGCGCTCCTGCAATGCGGGCGTCACTTTGGAGGACTGCCGGTAGGTTGCCGAGGCGACAATCAGCCGGTGGAGCTTCTTCAAACTCCAACCCTGATCCATGAAATTGACCGCCAGCCAATCCAGTAATTCCTGATTCGAAGGTTGCTCGGCCTGGGTTCCGAAATTTTCGCTGGTCGCGACAATCCCAATTCCAAAGTAGGCCTGCCACACCCGGTTGACGATGGAGCGCGCCGTGGTAGGGGAATCCCGCGCCGCCAGCCAGCGCGCAAAAGTGAGCCGCGTAGGTTGGCCGTTTTTCCAGGAATCATCCTGGGGCAGCGGGTGCAGAAACGCCGGGACGCCAGGCTGCACCAACGCGGTCGGCTGCAGGAAATCGCCCCGCGTAAGGATGTGCGTTTCCCGCGGAACGGCTCGCGTTGCAAACACCAGTTGCGCCGACCCTTCGGGGTACTTTCGCCAGACTTGCGCAATCTCGTCGTTTTCCGCCTTCCACTCCTGAACAGTGGTGCGCCAGTAGCCAAACACAGTCTGCATCTGTGAGGGAGTACGCTCGCCGGAGGGAATAGAAAGTATGTCCCGTACGTTCTTCGGCAAAGGATCCACTGTAGGACTGGCGGTGTCTGTAACCGACAACCGGAACTTGCCGAGATTGTTGCTCTGGTTGTCGCCGGAGTTCCACCCGCCGTGGTTCTGCACCAGGGAAATGGTCAGAATCGTGCCCGCAGGATAGGAAACCGGCGTCGCCAGGGTAAAGACTGCTTTCCGGGACTGGTTTCGCAAGCCAGGCCCGGCATCGATTCCCCACGCGGTTTCGTCCTTGCCGTCAATCGCGAATTGCGCCGGACCGGTCACCCGGGCCCTGCCGGTTTTGTCGTCAAAGATGGGCGCGAGCGGCATCACCGGCTGTTCGAAATCGGCCTCGGCTTTGGCGAACTTCAACCTGGTGACCTTCTCCGGGGCGTCGGCAGGAGCAGCGTCCACGGTAAATTCCGTCAAGGCTCCCATTCCCTGGAGGGAGCGGCCCGGACCGCCCAACGGCAAGCTCGGGTCGGTCAGCAGTTCCAGGCGAAATGCGGTGATGTTTTTGAGGTCGGTCTTGACTTTCAGCTTCACGCCGCTCTGCGTGGGCGCGTACCCTTCGCAGCGAAAGGAGCCATCCTTCTGCAGAATGTATTTCTCTCCACCGGTCGAGATGTCGTCCACGGTCGGCTGGATGACTGCCCACTCCACCTGCCCCTGTTTCACCTGGTCTTCCCACCTGGCCATCTCTGTCTGCCACGCGGGATGCTCGTGCTGTAGGCGTGCTTCGATTTCCCGCGTCTTGCGGAAAACCTCTTCCTGCTCGATCTGCTCTTGCGGCGTATAGACGGCGATATTGGAATCATTCGCGTTGTTGATGAACGCGAACATGCGGTAGTACTCTGCCTGCTTCAGCGGATCGTATTTGTGATTGTGGCACTGCGCACATTGGATGGTGATGCCCAGAATGCCCTTGCCGATGGCGTCCATGCGGTCGTACATGGCCTCCATGCGGAACTGCTCGGGATCGATTCCACCCTCTTCGTTAATCATGGAATTGCGCAGGAAGCCCGTGGCGACAATATCGTCCTGGGTGGCGTGCGGCAGCAGGTCACCGGCGATTTGATCGATAACGAACTGGTTGTAGGGCAGGTCGTGGTTGAGGGAATTGATCACCCAGTCGCGATAGAACCATACGCGCCGCTGCTTGTCCTTCTCATAGCCGTCGGAGTCCGCGTAGCGCGCAGCGTCAAGCCAGATGCGGCCCCAGCGCTCTCCATAATGGGGAGAGTTCAATAGGCGCTCGACTTGTTTCTCGTATGCCCTGGGGCTCTTGTCGGCGGCAAAAGCATCGACCTCGGCGGCCGTGGGTGGTAACCCAATGAGGTCCAGGCTCAACCGCCGCAGGAGCGTTACGCGGTCGGCTGGCGGCGAGGGCGACAACCCTTCTTTCTCCAACCGCGCCAGGATGAATGAGTCAATGGGATTCCTGACCCATCCCTGGTGTGCCACTTGCGGTACCGGGGGGCGCACGGGCGCGATGAAGCCCCAGTGAGTGACCGCCTTCGCGGTCGCGGAACCAGCCCCTGTTTCCGGGATCTCCGCGCCCTGGTCAATCCAGGCGCCGATCAATTTGACCTGGTCAGGCGGCAAGGGGTCGCTGCCGAAAGGCATCTGGGCGAGACCGTTCATTCCGGCCAGGCGTTGGTAAAGCGTACTGTTGGCCGCGCTACCCGGCGTCACAATCTTTCCCGAGTTTCCGCCTGCCAATAACGCCTGACGGCTGTCCAGACGCAATCCGCTCATTTGGGCCGTAGCGCTGTGGCAGACGTAGCAGTGGGTCTGCAGAATCGGCTGAACGTCCCGCTGATAGTCAACTTTAGGAGCGTTGGTCGCGTTCTGGGTCTGCGCAATGCGCGGGCAAATTTCCAATGCTAGAACAGATACGAGAGCGACAGAGGGAAAGAGCTTCACACGACTTCTAACCGGGATAATCATGCTTGCCCCTCGGCCATAGGCCAAAATAGCCCAGCCACCTATGCTGGACACGGTTTGAAGAATACTCTTTCATGGCTCACCAAGCCACAGCTGATTAGAGCGGGGAGTTACCGGGCAAACCCGGCGGCCGGGTGCCCGAAACTCTACCTCGGGGGGGAGATCAGACGCGGGGAGGATAGGGAAGTCGACATTGGTGCAGCTCTTGACGGCGATCCAACGAATAATGAGCGATTGGTGGGAGACGTCGAGATGAGGATTCATCAATGCTTAGCATGGGACGCAGTCCTGGCCACCTTCAACGATTCTCCCATCGCCTTATTTCCTCTCACGGCTGTGCGGCACAGCTAACTCAGCGAAGTAATTGCCAGGATGTTTGACAATTCCAATCGCGCGGCTGTACAGTCGTTTATCGATATACTGATCATCGATCCAATATGCCAAAACGAAAACTTGATCCGCTACCAACGGCCGCGTTCCAGATCATGCTCTCTCTTGCCGATCGCGACCTTCACGGTTACGCGATTATGCGGCAGGTGGAAGAGCAGACCCGTGGACGTCTGCGGCTTGGCCCTGGAACTTTGTATGCGTCGATCCAGGCGCTCCTTGAGGGAAAGCTGATCGATGAGGTTTACCCGTCCGAGGAGACTGAAGACCGGCAGGAACGCCGCCGCTACTACAGGCTGACCGCTGCCGGTCGCAAGCTGGCGCGATCTGAGGCGGAAAAGATGGCCGACGTTTTGCGCGTTGCCCGTGCCCGCAAAATCTTGAGGGGGGACTATGTCTGAAAAGATATACACTCGCCTGCTTCGCCTATATCCTTCGGGTTTCCGCAAGAAATACGAGGGCGAGGCCATGCAACTCATCCGGGATCGCTTCCGCGATGAGAAAGGTTTTTTCAAGAGAGCCCGTCTATGGTGTGACCTGTTGGCAGATGTTTTGGCTGGGCTCCCGGCCGCGTACCGGAATTCCTACGCCCTTACCGAAGCAGTATCTCTTTCGGTCAGCGCCACCGGTATACCTTCGTTCAAAAGCCTGGACGAGGAGCCCCTGGGGCTCGGTTCCATTTTGGTCGGCGGTACCATATCGCTGATCGTGCTTGCTGCCTTTGCATTTTTGCTCAGCAGGCCGATTGCATACCGGCTCGCGGGTTCGAATGGAAAGGTGTCTCCGATCGAATCTGTCATGCAGCGGCTCAATCGAGCCTCGGAAACGGATCAGGAGGTCAGCAGCCCGGAGGCCGGCTCGTTGGCATCCGCGCAAATGGGCCAGGCACAGCCGGCGGCGCCAGGCACATCCATGTCGAACTTGCCTCCGTCATCATCGGAGGGTGAGATCGCGAACGGCGAGGGAAATTCAGTCGTTTCCGCGCAACCACAGAATCTGAATGAGCATACCGTTGATGGGGGAAATGCGTCGCCGGCACTCGAGACATTCTCGAAAGCTGCTAAGCAAACAGGCACTCACGGGCAAGAGTTCGCGCATGCCACGATCGCCGGTGTGCCGAAGAGTAGTCTTGATTTGCAAGGCGGCGTCCAGCAATCCCCAAGATATTCCGGAATGATTGCGAAGCTGACGCCGGCGGTTGCCCTTTCGTACTTGCCCGCCAACCCCGCCTCCGGGTCGATGGTTACCCTTACTGCAACGGTACTTGCGGTCGGCACTGGACCGGCACCGGCCGGAGACGTGCGCTTCTTCGACGGAAGCGCTCTTCTGAATATGGGCGAGCTCAACAACGGCACCGTCACGGTCAAAGGAAAGCTACCTTCCATTGCGACGCACTCTCTCCGCGCGATCTACGACGGCGATGCCAATTACGGCTCCGCCAGCTCGATTGGGGAGGGGTTGAAGTCACTCAAATGATCATGAAGCGTTTGGGTTAGAAAATGCGCTTCGGTCGTGGCATTTCGTTGGCCATGGCGGCCGGAATTCTATTCTCAGGTCTGGTAGCCCTTGTCGCGCAAGCCGTCACTTCGGCTGCGGGAGCGCCGCCTGTGGGAGCCGACGGCAAGCCCCTCACTTTCGACGTTGTTTCGATCCGCGAAGACAAATCTGAGCCGGCTCCGCAGAACCCTGTGCAGAACGGCCCAACCCCCGATGGCTATCGCCTGAAAGGCCTGCCACTGATGGCGGTCATCCAGAGAGCATACATCCCGTCAGAAGGGGGCCTCACCTTTCGCCCCTACCAGATCACGGGCTTGCCGGCCGCATTCGACTCAATCCGTTACGACATCGACGCCAAGGTCTCTGAGGCCGACCTGCCCAAGTGGAAAGACCCCACCTTGCAGCCCGCGATGCTCCGCGCCATGCTGCAGGCGATGTTGGCCGACCGTTTCAATCTCGCGCTCCACCGCGAGACCAAAGAGGTTCCCATCTATGAGCTGAGGGTCGGCAGAAAAAGCCCGAAATTTAAGCCCTCTGCGGAAACCACGCTGGCCGACATCCGGCAGAAGCATCCCAACGCCGTCACGCTGAGGAGCGGTACGATTGTGGCCACTGGACCCAACCCCTGCCAGCAAACACTTTTTGGCATGACCATGCCGGACCTCGGCACGTTCCCGTCGACCATGGCTGGCCGACCCATTCATGACAAGACCAGTCTTACGGGCAAGTACGACATCAGCTACGAACTTGAGCTGCCTCCGCCCGCGCAGGAGGGCGGCACGGCCGCATCGCCGGACTTCTTCAGTTCGCAGATCTGTAGCATAGTTCAGGACCAGCTAGGTCTACGGCTTCGGGCGGCAAAGGGATTTATGGAGTCACTCGCGATCGATCGTGTCGAACGACCTTCCGAGAACTGACTATGACCTATCTGGAAGAATACAGCTGGTGAAGGTCGAAGCAAAAGCCATTCTATGGCAGTGACAAAAGCGTAGTCCGCGGGTCGTTGCAAGAGGTGGCATTGCGTTGCCGGGACGATTGAGCCTTGACTCTGGAGTCAACACCAGAGTGTATCCTTTAGGACGTACGGTAATGCGATGAATTCACTCTGCAGATCGGCGAGGTTGCCGCGGAAACCGGGCTGACCATCGATGCCATTCGCTTCTACGAGCGAGAGCATTGAAGCGGTTCCATTTCCAGTTGAAAGGCTGACCGCCGGGACCGCCACCTTTTGCGAGCTACCGCCCGCTCCAGTGGCGGCTTCCGTTTGTTCTCGAAATCGAATATGGATGACCTCGCTTTCATTCGCAACGCTCAGAAATTAGGTTTTTCGCTCGAAGAAATTCGCGAGTTGTTGACCCTTAGAGGTACTTTGCGTCCCGACTGCAAACAGGTGGAGCAGTTGCTGGAAAACAAGATCAGCACGGTTCGAGCAAAGATCGCCGCGCTGCGTAAGCTCGAACGTGAATTGGAGCGGGCGAAGGCGCACTGTGAGTCGAATCTGAGCAACCAAACAGGCAACAAAATACAGTGCCCAGTGCTCACTGACATTTCGCAAGGCAGAGGAGGAAAGCGATGACTCTTGAATTGCTGTATCTGCCCGGATGTCCGAATCGTGGCATCGCTGCGAGTCTCGTACGCAGCGTTTTGAAGACGGAAGGGCTAAGTGCTGAACTCAACGAAATTCCCGTGATCATAGCTTCCTGTCCCTCCGGGGCGCAATGGGAAGGGTCGCTTCCAAGGCCGGAACTTCTCAATGGTACGGTTGTTCGTGCAGTACCGGAACTCGAAGCAAAGTTGTCCCAACAATGAGCACTCATCAGGTCCGCCTGAATGAAGGTTCGGGAGGGCATGTACGGGCTTTCTGCCCGTACCTGGAGTTTCTTCATTTTCGTGAGCCTTGGGTATGATCTATCGAGCTTCGGTTTTGGGTTTTGCTTTGTATCAGGGCACGACTTTAGTCGTGCCGCTATGAACTCGAAATGATCAGGGCTTTAGCCCCTGCCAGCTTTCTCCACGTACGGGCTTTCTGCCCGTACATAAACCGAGCAAAATCATCGGCGTTTAGGCCCATGTACGCTCCGAACATTTTGAAATTACGTTCGATAGAATTGTCACCGAAGCATGTGCCCGAACCTAAGCCAAAGTCGGCGAACCTCTTGACCTCTTCATGATATGGGAGGGCGAGTACGGTTCTCCTATGAAGTGTTTATGATTGGTTGAGATCAGGTTTTTTCCGATCCACCTCTCTACGCTCGCGCGAGGCTGCTTTGCCTTCATCACGCCGTGATTTTCTGAAGCAGATGGCGACTGTCGCCTGCGCATGTTGCATTTCCGTCGAGGACTCGGCTCAATCAAAGAGCCAGGGTCGTCATCCGGAGCTGGAGTTTCCCACCCGCCCCCGGGATCGGCTTGCCGTCACTTCATGGCCCTTCCGCGCCTACATGGCAACCGCGGCCAATCGCGACCGCAAGCCCGGCATTCCGAGCCCCGGCGTTCCGAGCATCGACATCAAAGAGTTCCCGGCGATGGTGGTAGAGAGGTTCGCCGTTCACAACGTCAATCCATTGCTGAATCATTTCTCTTCGACCGATCCTGCGTACCTGGAGAGTTTTCGTGAGGCTGTTGCCAAGGCACGCTCCCATATCGTCGACCTCGGGCTGCCTGGCAGATGTTTTGCGACCACGGACAGCAGCACCGCCGAGGCAGCCATCCGGGACGGCTGCAAATGGATCGATATCGCAGCTGCCATCGGTTCTCCCAGCGTACGGCAGCACCTGTCGGCTCAAAAAGGGGAGAAGCCGGACCTGGATGCGGCCGCAATTCATCTCGCGCAATTAGCCGACTATGGCGGCAAACGGAATGTCGTGGTCAACCTGGAGAACGATAACGCCGTTGCGGAGGACCCGTTCTTCATCGTGAACGCCGTGGAAAAAGTAAACCATCCCTATCTGCGCGCGCTCCCTGATTTCGGCAATTCAATCGTGAAATACGGGGATGAAGGAAACGAAAAAGCCGTGACCGCGATGCTGGAGCACGCCTTCAACATGTGTCACGTAAAGGGCACGCTCGAGTCCGATGCAGGCAAAACGTATCACGTGGACCTGGGCAGGATGTTCGAAATAGCCCGGCAGAGTGGGTATCGCGGATACTTCTCGATGGAGTTCGACACCAACGGCGGAGACCCTTTCACAGGAACTACGAAGCTGATTGACGAGACGCTGCATTACCTTGCGTAAGGAGATGTATGGCAGACGAAAAAGACCACCTTAATCGACGTGATTTTCTCATCACCGGCGCGGCCGGGCTCACGGCACTCGGCAGTGCGGCCTGGCTTGGCCACCCGGGCGCTCGTGATGGGCGCGAACGACCGAGTACGGGTGGCGATCTGCGGCGTACGCGGGCGGGGCGGAGATCATCTCCACAACTACGCACAATTGCCCAACGTGCAGATTGCCGCCCTGTGCGACATTGACGGGAATGTCTTACGCCAGCGGCTCGCGCAGATGGAGAAGATGGGGCTGCCGAAACCAGCCACCTATACCGACGTCAGAAAACTGCTCCAGGACAAATCGATCGATGCTATCTCCATCGCCACCCCAAACCACTGGCACTCCTTGATCGCCATCTGGGCGTGCCAGGCGGGCAAAGATGTCTACGTTGAAAAACCCTGCTCTCACAACCTATGGGAGGGCAGGCAATTGGTGAACGCGGCCCAACGCTACAACCGCATCGTCCAACACGGAACGCAGAGCCGTTCCGCAACCACCATCCGCGAGGCAGTGCAGAAAATGCGGGAGGGCATTATCGGGGAGACCTATATGGCTCGAGGGCTCTGCTATAAGTGGCGAGACACCATTGGGAAGGCGCCCGTGCAGCCCATTCCGCAAGACGTTGACTACGATTTGTGGACCGGACCGGCGCCTGAGCACGCATTTACGAAAAACCGGTTCCACTATAACTGGCATTGGTTCTGGTACTACGGCAATGGCGATATTGGAAACCAGGGTATTCACCAGGTGGACATGGCTCGATGGGGAATGGGCCTGGGCTTTCCCAACAAAGTAAGCGCGATCGGCGGCCATTTTATGTTCGACGACGATCAGCAGACTCCCAACGACCTGAACTGCGCATTCGAATTCGACCAGCCGAACGGCCAGCGCCGCATGATCACTTTCGAAGTCAGGCATTGGATGACCAATCATGAGGCCCAGATAGGAACACCCAGTCTTGGCACGCCCGAGCCAAAAAAGTCGACCGTCACCGAGAAGCTCGGTCCCATGGCGGGCAGCCATAATACAGTCGGAAACATATTCTACGGATCAAAGGGATATCTTGCCGCCGGCGATGAAGACGCGGACACCTATGCCGTCTGGATGGGTCGCGATCAGGAACAACAGACCGTCGCGCATGGCGGCACGGAGCTGGCTCACTTTAAGAATTTCATCGATTGCGTGATCAGCCGCAACAAGGCCGGCCTGAATGCCCCCATTGAGGAAGGCCATATCTCGTGTGCGCTTGTGCACCTCGCCAATGCATCCTATCGGCTAGGCCGGACGATAAACTTCAATCCAGACACCCAGCAGGTGATCGGCGATGAAGAAGCGCAGAGACTCCTGCGCGACGGCGATCGAGGCTACCGGGCGCCTTTCGTGGTGCCGGAAGAAGTCTGAGGCAAGCTGGATAAAGCCATCACCTTGGCCGGCATTTCTCACAGACCGGGAAGTGAGAAAGTCGGGTTAGTTCCGCATGTACTCACTGGTCAGCGAATTCTTTGCATTGAGCAGTTGTTTGGGCGTGCCTTCGAACATGACCTTGCCCCCCTTCGTGCCACCTTCCGGGCCCATGTCGATGACCCAGTCTGCATTCTTGATCACCCTTGTGTTGTGTTCGATCACAATCACCGTGTTGCCGGCGTCCACCAGGCGGTTCATGATCTCCAGCAGATGACGGATATCCGACATGTGTAAACCGGTTGTAGGCTCATCCAGCACATAGATGCTGCCTTGTTTGTGCAGTTCACTCGCCAGTTTGATGCGCTGGCATTCGCCACCCGAGAGTGTGCTCAACGGCTGACCCAGGGTCAGGTAGTCGAGGCCCACGTCGCTCATGGCCTGCAGCTTGCTCGTGATCTTGTCGATCTTGAAGTATTCGAGCGCCTGCCTGACCGTCATTTCCAGCACATCGTTGATCGATTTTCCGTTGAGCTTGTATCCCAGCACTTCCTCTTTAAATCGTTTGCCCTCGCAGATCTCACATGGCGACTTCACCTCGCCCATCGCGGGGATCTCCGTGTAGATCACGCCCAGTCCCTGGCAATGGGCGCAGGCGCCTTCTGAATTGAAGCTGAACAGGGATGGGCTCACCTTGTTCGCGGCCGCGAAGGCCTTGCGCACCTCGTCCATGATGCCGGTATAGGTGCCGGGATTCGACCGGCTCGAAACACCCACAGGGGATTGGTCGATCACAATGCAATCCGGGTGTTGCCGGAGAAAGGTCTGATGAATTAACGAGCTCTTCCCCGAACCCGCCACACCTGTAATCACCGTGAATACACCCTTCGGGATGTCGACGCTCACGTTCTGCAAATTGTTGGCTTTTGCATTCCTGATCGGCAGTTTTCCACTCGGAGAACGGAAATCGCTTTTGATCGAAACCGGCTGTTTCATATACTTTCCGGTCAGCGTGTCCGCGCTCAACAGGTTCTTGAACGGACCTTCGTACATGACCTGGCCGCCCTGACTGCCTGCATGCGGACCCACGTCCACGATATGGTCAGCCACTTTAATGACATCAGGATCGTGTTCCACCACCAGAACCGTATTTCCTCGATCGCGCAATTGTTGAAGAAGTTCATTCAAACGATGCACATCCCGCGGGTGAAGGCCCACGCTGGGCTCGTCGAACACATACATCACGTCCACCAGGCTGCTGCTCAGGTGTTTGACGATCTTCACCCGCTGCGATTCGCCGCCGGAGAGCGTGTCTGTTTCCCGATTCAAGGTGAGGTATTCGAGGCCGATATCCACGAGATATTGCAGGCGCTGGATGAGTGTTTTCAAAATGGGCGTGGCTTCCGGTTGCTTGATCGCGTTGATCACATCGATCAACTGGTCCACTTCCATCGAGGCCAGTTCAGCGATGTTGTATCCGTCGATCTTGGACTTCAGCACTTCCTGGCTTAAGCGCGCGCCCTTGCACACCGTGCACGGCGCCATCGTGATGTATGGCGCCACCGCCTTTTGTGTACGTTCAGACATGGTCTTCACGTCGCGCGTGATGTACTTGGCGGTAAACCTGCTGATAACGCCTTCGCACGTTAAATTGAATTCCTTGCCCCCGACCTTTGTTTTCAGTTTGTAGGGTTTGCTGTACAAGAGCAGTTCCATTTCCTTTTCGCTGAACTTCGAAAGCTTCTTGTCCATGTCGAAGAGTTTTGACTGGCCGAGGAAGTTCCAGCCCCAGCTGTCGACGGCATATTCATGGAAGAGGATCGCGCCCTGGTTCAGTGATTTGGATTTATCGAGGAACAGATCCACGTCCACGCCCATCTTGCGGCCGAGGCCGTTGCAGTTCGGGCACATGCCCTTGGGGTCGTTGAAGGAAAAGACATTCGCATGGCCCACATGCGGTTTGCCGATGTGGGAATATAACCGGCGCAGCACCGGGTAGATGTCGGTGATCGTGCCCATCGTCGAATGGGACCCACCGCCGAGCCGTTTCTGGTCCACGACGATCGGCATGCTCAGGTTCTCAATGGCATCGGCGTCCGGCTGGGAGTAGCGGGGCAGGAAGGTGCGGATGAACATGCTGAAGTTCTCGTTCATCTGGCGTTGTGCCTCGGTCGCGACGGTATCGAAGACGATCGACGATTTACCCGAACCCGAGACGCCGGTGAAGATCGTGATCTTGCGTTTGGGGATGCGCAGCGAGACGTTCTTGAGATTATTCTCGCGCGCACCGCGGATCTCAATGTATTCCTGAGACATGGTTTCCTCTACGGTTGGATATTTTGATTCTGGGAGGGCCGAGACCTGCGATGCAAGCTATTCGGCCCGCTTGCTGCTCGCTCGCCGCGGCTTCGGCTTGCTCTTACCCTTGAGATTGAGTGCGACTGCAGCGCGGATGAGATCCTTCAAGGCCGCCTCATCAACCTTATCCCCTTCGTGAATATCGATGGCGCGCCTGACATTCCCGTCGAGGCTGGAATTGAAGAGACCGGAAGGGTCCTCCAACGCAGCTCCCTTGGCAAATGTCATCTTGACCATATTCTTGTATGTCTCTCCGGTGCAGACGATGCCGCCGTGGGACCAGACGGGAGTCCCGGCATCCACTTCCACTCTTCGGCGATCTCAGGGTCTGCCGGTGTATGATGGCGCGCACTTTCGCGAGCGTCTTCCCGCGCCAGTCCCCAAGTTCCTTGATCTTCTGGTCGATGGATGCAGAGGCAGACTCCATGGGACGGACCTTTTCATGTCAGCTCCAACTTCGCACCTAATTTAGCTGCGCTCAGCGTAACCTGCAACCTTGGCAATGTCGCCGCGTCCGCGCATTCCTACGAGCCTGCACGCCGGCGTGGCCTGCAGGCGGCGCCAGAAGAAGTACGAGAGCCCCCAGAGCACGCTGGTGATCGCCGACGGGACCCAGCGCCAGCCGGGCGATCGCCTATGGAGAGGTGGGCGATGAGCGCCGAGACGAGGTTGATGGCGAAGCCGGCGTAGGCCCATTCTTTAACCCGCGCGGGCACCATGGGCAGGAGCAGTGCAACCACGCCCGCCACCTTGGCCCAGGAGAGCTCCACCCGGAAGGATGCGGCGGAGAAGCCAAGGCGGGTGAACGCCTGCGCCGCCTCCGGCAGGCGCAGCAGCTCGTAGTAGGCGGTGAAGCTCATCTCCAGGCAGAAGAGCGCGGTGACGGTCCAATAGACGATGGTCTTGGCTTTGGGAGTGGTGTTGGCGGCGACGAAGGCCGGCTTCTGCAGGGTCGATTCCATGGGGTTCTTCCTCCTATGCTTCAACACTTCGCGGCGTTGGGCGACCAACCGGGCGTCTCGATGCCGAACTGCTTTGCGTACTCGGTATTCAATCGCTGCCAGCCGCCGAACTTCATGGCCTCGGCGCCCACCATGCGTCCAATCGGCTCACCCGCGAGGAGCCGATCAAGGACGTCGAAGCAGATGTGCCAGCCCGCGGCGCCCCACGCGATGAAGCGGCGATTGATGTTGTGCCACAGCGTCAGGCGCGTTCCGCCGCCAAGCGGCTTCGAGTTCCCACCGGATATCGTTGCCACCCCAGTCGTACTCGAGCAGCCTCGGCGCCTCGGCCCGCTTCACGGTGGTCTCGGAGACCTGCGGCTTCGGCGTCCCGACCGTCGAGAGCTTCACCGGCCCCACGGCGGCCAGGTTCCGATCGGCGTCGAACGGCGCCCATTCGGACAGGTGCGCAGGATCGGTCAGCGCCTCCCACACCATCGCCGGCGGGTGACGGAACTCCCGGACGAGGATGAGCGTCCACTTCTCTCCGTCCTTTCGTACCTGCGCCCCGCTGGCGGGACCCGGTGCGTACTGCTCGCGATCGGTCATCTTCTCTCCTCGTCTGGCCGCCGGCGCCCACGCTACCACTTCATCAGCTGCGTGACCTGAATGAGATTGCCGCAGGTGTCGTTCAGCATGGCGATCTTGGATGCCGTCACGTCCGTTGGTGGCATGGTGAACTGGGCGCCGCGCGCTTTCATACGCTCGTAATCGGCCTGCACGTCGTCGGTGAAGAACATGGCTGCGGGCTGGCCTTGCTGGAAAATCGCCTGCTGGTAGGCTTTCGCCGCCGGGTTGTTGTTGAGCGCCAGCTGCAGCTCCGTGCCGTCCGGCTCCTCGGCTGAGGCCACGGTCAGCCAGCGAAATGGGCCCTGGCTGAAATCGGCCTTCTTGGCAAAGCCCAGTACCTCCGTATAGAAGCGCAGGGCCTTGTCCTGGTCGTCCACGTATAGGCTGGTCACTTTGATTTTCATTTCGTTTCTCCTTTGTCACGTTCGCGGTTTGGGCCGCGTCGTCTTCTCCTTGTTTTCCTTTTCGTTGGTGTCGCCTGAGCCATGCGGTCCAGGTGGCGTTCGAGAGCATCCAGGTGAGCGGACCAGAACCGGCGGAATGGAGCCAGCCACATATCGACCTCCTGAAGTGGTTCAGGTTTCAGCCGGTAGAGACGGCGCTGTGCGTCCACCGTGGATTCCACGAAACCGGCCTCGCGCAGCACCCGCAGGTGTTTTGACACCGTCGGCTGCGGCATACGAAGTTGACGCTCGATCTCTCCCACCGACTGTTGTGACGAGACCAGGAGGCTCAATATCGCGCGGCGGTTCGGCTCCGCAATGATTTCGAAGACAGATTCCACTCTCTTGATATACTCCACGCGGCATATACGTGTCAAGGTATATACAGGAAAAATTTCAAAGCGTGTGTGCGATGGCACCGCGTGATGCTTTTTCTGACGGAGCGTAATTTTCAAGCGCTGCGCGCTCCGGCCGTATCTATCTCTTATCGGGGAATCGCGATGAGCAAGCCCGCACTCATCCCGATCGATTTCTGATGATCCCGAGCGAAGCTATAATCAAAAGCAGGTTCGAGAAACCAGCCAAAGCGATGCCTGGTGTGGCCAGAACATGAAGTCACCGGCTGCCTCGCCGGCAATTGAATTGGAAGTCTTTCCGTCTTGCCTGGTACGCACCCATTCCGGGCCCACCCCCAGCATGAACTCTGCTTTGAGGGAGAGCGTCCACGGCTTTTTGAACAGCAGGTCGGTATCCCATTCGGTCGTGCGGCCGCCAAAAAAGGGCGACACGCCTACCTCCAACTCCAGCCAATTCTCTATCGGTGTCGTTTCTGCGGCGAGGTTCGGCGCAAAGGAGGCCGCACCTCCGGTGACAGTCCAACTCGTAGCCGCACCAATCTCAAGAATAGCCGCGGGCTCTTTCTCTTGGGCTGCCCTTTGCGTACTATCCGGGGATGAGCTTGACGCAGTTTGCCCCTCCACAGGCAAGCTGGGAAATAGAAGCGCGCACGCGACCGCGAGGGTGTAGACACAAGTACGGATGGCTCACCTCAGATTGTTGCATAGGTCACCATTCATTTAATTCGGTGACGGATGATCGACATGATCGATCACAATCACGTCGACCGCTGTCTTCTCGGAAGACAACTTGAGTCCCAGTTGCTCACGAATCGCCGTGTAGAGCGGCGGAGGCGCGTCCGCCGCATCGCTGGGCGGCGAAGCTTTGACGCCCATGGCGGCGAACTGCGAGTCATCCGGAGTCCACTTCAGCACGAAGTCCCAACGGCCGGCCAAACCCGTCTGGTCGACCACGGGACGATCGAGCAGGGACGCCTGCAGCAATTGAGTGAAGTCAAGCATAGGCGCGTTGTGGACATGGAGCGTTCCAATGGGCCCAAAAAATAGACCCTCCTGGGTGGGATCGGTGGTGTCCGCAGTCATCTTTGGGGGGTTCGCAATCGCGGTGAGAACGTAGGCAGACATCTCTTTCTTGTCGTGATGAAATTTGAGCTGGAAGCGGTCGGCCAGCAGCTGACGGGTCATGCCTTGTGCCTGCTTCAGGCTGGGCCGGCCAGACATGTCAGGCTTCGCAGTGACGTCGAATTTCTCACTGAAGACCCAATCGGGGGCGCCCACGATCTGCTTCGACTGGACGTTGTAGGCGGTGCATATCAGGCTGGCCAGGGTGTTGTTGATGGCCTTGAGCTCGCGCCCGTCCCATATAAAGCCTCCACCCTGCGCATCCGGTTTGGCCGGCTTAATCGTCGCGACCTCCACGCCGGGATTAGCATCGGCCGACATCGGCGGCATCTCGGGCCGTGGCGCCGGAATGGCCCACTCGGTCGCCGGCGTCGTCCGCTCCAGGACGAGAGCCAACGGATTGCCACCTTGCGTCCATGTGCCCACGATCGACTTGCCATCGCCGGAAAGCTTGCCCTCATAACTGCCGTCGATCATCTTGATCTCAAACTTAACAACGCTCCCGGCCAGGCTTGCTGAAGCGGCCGGAATGGGTTGCCCGCCCTGGTCGATGCTGTACATGGTCGCCTTCAGAGCGCCGCCGTCGTTGGAAAACTTCGCCACGATGCGCAGATCTTGCCCCGCGTGCAGCGTGCCCTGCCACGTACCGTCAACGGCTGTCTTCTCTGCCGGTGTCTGCGCGGCAGGCGGTACCTGTGCAGAGGGCGGATTCTGCGCCTGAGCCGTCCGCAAAAAACCGGGGGCCGGCGAAAAGCTGAATATCGTCAAGGCGGGAACCACGAGCAACCACTTTCTGACTGAATCGACTTGACGCGACCGGTATTCCATCACATTCCAACCTTTCTTTTCGAGGAAGTGCAGGAGCAAGATTCGGTATTTCAAGCAATGAGTGGATACCATAGGTACGTCCCAGGCCAGCCGAAAGTTCGGCGGTGCCCAATGAATTTCGGAAAGTGAGGCAAATTCCTCAAACTCATTATGAAAATCATCGTACAGATCTCGCTCGACTTCACCTCCATCTCCAAAGCTCTCGAAACCGCGCGGCTCGCCGTCCGCTCAGGAGTCGACTGGTTAGAGGCGGGCACTCCTCTCATCATCTCCGAAGGAATGAACAGTATTCGTGCTCTGCGCGCCGAGTTTCCCGGCGTTCCCATCGTGGCTGACCTGAAAGCTATGGATGGCGGTGGGCTTGAGGCTCAGCTGACAGCAAAAGCGGGAGCAACCCATGTCGTGGTCATGGAGCGTGCTCATCCGGAGACGATCAAAGCGATGGTCAAGGCCGCAAAGGATTTTGGTTTGAAAGTCATGGGTGACAATCTCGCTGCCGAGGACAGGGTCGCTGCCGCAAAAAGGCTGGAGGATCTTGGCTGCGATTACGTCATTCACCATATTGGGTACGATGAACGCCGCGGCCTCGCGGCGATGGGAAAGCCATATCCCAGTCCGCTCGACCAATTGCGAGAGGTGGTTGCGGCGGTGGAGGTGCCGGTCCAGGCGGTCGGCGGTCTTTCGGTGGAACAGGCGATCCGCACTCCCGAATTCGGAGCGCGTCTGGTTGTTCTGGGCGCTCCCCTCATTGAGGGCGACTCTTTAAGCAATCTCGAAGACCAGCTCCGTCTGGTTTGCGACAGAGTTCATGCCTATCAGCACTAAGCGCGTCTGGCAGCTAGTGACCAGCGTCGCCAATCCGCTTCAAGTTGATTCCGGCGTGTCCAAGGATCGCTGTTCTGAAAAGCAATGAAAGGAGGTTCAGATGAAACGACTTGCCACCTTATTCCTGCTTGGCTGCTCATCGGCCCACGCCTACGGTGCAGCGATCACCCCTAACCTGTCCGCGGTCAAGGCCGGGCCTATCGCGGTCGTGTCATCGGCACAGTCGCTCAAAATCACTTGGGATGACACCGCAAATCAACACTGGCAAACGATCTTCTCGCTCGACTCGACCAAACCTTTGATCACGGCGATCTCGGTAGATGGTCGCAATATCGTCGAGCTGGCGAAACCGTACTATCGATGTTCCACCGGAAAGCGCCGTGGTGGATGGGACGCCTTCTTTGACTTCCCTCCGGCTGACCCGCAGGGAACTCGGCAATTCCTGCTTGAGTTTCATCCGGCCACAGTCACTGCCCAGACGGTGGGGGATCGAGTGGAAGTAACCTTTGATGGGGTGCGGGCCGGAATCTTCACGGGTTCACTCCGCTATACGTTTTACCCAGGCACTCCACTCATTCAGCAGGCCGCGCTCCTCAGCACACATGAGCCCGACACAGCCTTCTACTATGACGCTGGATTGGAGATGACAGCTGAGCAGGATCGCCGGGCCGGTGGAAATATGGAGTCGCACATCTCCTACTACGATGTTGAGGGCAAGCTCAAGGAAGTTACGCCCCCTTACGGTTCCGATCGCCACTCGCTGACAGCGCACTATCGCACGGTGGCGGCGAAGATGGGCGCGGGAAGCATTGCGGTCTTTCCCCCTCCGCACCGCTATTTCTTCGCCCGCGACTACACGACGAATCAGGGATATCTCTGGTACAGCTCCTGGCGGGGCAGGGTTGGACTGGGAGTGCACCAGTACCCCGACGACGATACGACCATCGATCCATGGATGAACGCGCCGCCGGATTCCGTTCAGGAAATGGGTTTGTTTCTGCTGCCGAGCGCGAAGGACTCGAGCGTAGCGCTCAAGGACGTTCTTGCTTACACGCACAACGATCACTTTGTGCACTTGGATGGTTTTGTAACCTTTGCACCGCACTGGCACCTTGCCTACACGGTGCAGGCCATGGAAAAGGGACTCGACTGGGAGCCTCCTTTCAAGCCGGTGATGAAGGCCATTGGGATGGACTCCGCCATGATCATGGATTTCCACGGCGACGGACACCCCGCCGATTTGACGGACCTCAGGTTCCACGAACTCGACGAGTACTACAAAGCCTGCCGGGCGCAGTCTGACCGGAACTTCCTGTTGATCCCTTCAGAAGAAGCGGATATCTATCTGGGTGGCCACTGGGGGCTGGTATTTCCTCACCCGGTGTATTGGCAGCAGGATCGCAAGCCTGGTCAGAGTTTTGAAACCGCAGATGACAAATACGGCAAGATCTATCGCATACATGATGCCGAAGACATGTGGAAGATGATCAAGGCAGAAGGTGGATTAGCTTATCAGACTCATCCGCGCACCAAGGGATCGACGGGTTACCCCGATAAGATTTTGAATACTCCTTACTTTCGAGACAGCAGTTACATGGGCACCGGTTGGAAGGCAATGCCGTCGGATCTGTCTTCGCCAAGGTTGGGGGAGAGAGCATTTAAGACGCTGGATGACCTGAACAACCTGGGCTTGCACAAGCACATGATTGGAGAAGTGGATGTATTTCAGATCAGTTCGGCGGATGAACTCTACGGGCATATGAACATCAACTATCTTCGATTGCCTGAACTGCCTTCGTTCGATCACTATGACCGCATCATGAACTCGATCGAGAAGGGGGACGGTTTTATAACCACCGGCGAGATCCTTCTCCCGTCTACCTCGATGTCCGCGGAGGGTGATCGGAGCATCCGGGTCAAAGCAAGAATATCCTCGACGTTTCCTTTGAGAATCGCTGAAGTGGTGTGGGGCGACGGTGTGAACACCCACCGGCAAATCATTGACCTGCAATCGACGCCGGCATTCTACGATCACGAGTACACGTGGCTGGTCGACACGCCGGGGTGGACGTGGGCACGGTTTGCGGTCTGGGACGTAGCCGGAGACGGCGCCTTCACCAATCCGGTCTGGCGTCCCCAATGATGACCTGCCTTTGTCATACTACTTCTATGGCAACCGTTAAGACTGCATACGCCAAGGCTCACCTCCCGGAACTGCTGGCCCGCGTGGCGCAAGGAGAGCGAATCGTCATCTCGCGCTATAACACGCCGATGGCTGAACTCGTGCCGGTGCCCAAAACGGAAAAAGTCCGGCGCAAGTTCGGTACCGGCAAGGGCAAGGCCATGCTCATCCATCCCCGGGCGCTGGACCCGATGACGGATGACGAGGCAGAGGCCTTCCTCCACGGGGCCTACTGGGGCTAAGTATCCCAGGAAATTTAGGCCCGGAGGGCCGTCCGCTAAACTCAGCCCAGCGGAAGGGCTGGGTTGGAATACATATCATGATCCGAGCGCCATAGGCGCGGCACCCAAGTTGTCCTGAACCAATCTGCGGCGTTGAGGAACCGGGGATCGTTAGCCGGTTCTTGTCGTGGTTCCGCAGGAACCTGTGGACATTCATCTATCATGGCTGGCGTAGCGTTTCCCAAAAACGCATGCGAGTATGAGTAATTCAGCCTGATGCCGGAGAAGAGGGAGAACAAGGGATGAAGCCAAACCGGAGACAATTTCTGGCACTCGCCTCGACCGCAGGAGCGTGGTTTCCCTTTTTAAAAGCCGGCGCCAGCCTGAAGCAACAATCCTCGTCGCCCGTTGCCCGCGCCGAACAAAGCAATCTTGCCCGGGCTACCGGCACAGCTCCGATGTCGCTCTTCGACGGCACCAGCCTTACGGGCTGGCGTATGCAAGGGCCTGCGCAATGGCGGGTCGAAAACGGGGAACTGCTTGGATCCTGTGATGCTTCCGGGGGTGGGTGGCTGGCTACGCAGCGCGGCTTCGAGGACTTTGTGCTGAGGTTTGCCTTCCGTTCTACCAGCGGGGAAGCCGGTGTGCTCCTGCGCAATGCTCCTCTCGACTGGTCCCGCTTCTCCCATCCGGCGCATGCCGGCGAACGAACCATGGGAGTCTACGTGGCTCTCACCGGCGCTCATGCGGGAGAGATGTCTATGCTCACGCTCGATGGGGACGGAAAGGAGATCGACCGCAAGCCGATTCCGGCACCTGTTCGTGAGCCAGCGGGGAGCGGTGATCAGCTCTATCCCGGGGCGTGCGCGCCAATTCCTTGTTCGGGTATCAACGATGCGGAGGGCACCAGGACTGGCTGGCCATCGAGACCTTCGATTCACATCACTCCACGGGCTGATGGCTGGCAGCAGGTGGAAATCACGCTACGCGGTGCAGCATGTCCCTGGGACAAGACCGGTGTCGCGGAAGCTCTCGACGCGAGAAGCCAGTTCGGAACCCTGGCACTTTTTGTCTCCGGCGGGCACGATGCGCCCGTCCACTTCAAAGAGTTGTCGATATTCGACCTGACCCAGAGGACGGCTGGGTTGGCGCAGAATGCCGGCAATCCTCGATTTCATCAGATGACCGACCTCTTCTATGCCGAAGGGGTCGCTGCCGGAGACCTTAATCAGGATGGCAACGACGAAGTGGTGGCAGGTCCCTTCTACTATATCGGACCGGATTACACGACTGCGCGTGAACTCTACCCACCTGCGACCATCAATGCGGCCGGGGTGGGCCAGCACGGCAATTACTCCAACTGCTTTCTAAGTCATATTCACGACTTTACGGGCGACGGCTGGCCAGACGTTTTGATGATCATGGGTTTTGGTCCCAAACCTAATTTCTCGGCGCATCTGTTTGTGAATCCACGCGGCGAACTTCGCCATTGGGATAACTACAATGTGGTGCCCTCGGTCACTTCTGAGACGACCCAGCTGTTCGACATCGACGGCGACGGCCACCCTGAACTCATCATGACGCAGGCCGACCAGGTCGGTTACGCAAAACCAGACCCCTCCGATCCCACCAAACCCTGGCAGTTTTTTCCGGTTTCGGAGAAGGCGACGCGTGCGCCCCATGGCGTGGGCGTAGGGGATATCAACGGGGACGGCCGCCTCGATATCATCGCGGCCAGCGGCTGGTGGGAACAGCCGCCCGCGGGAACCAGCGGTCTATGGAAATTTCATCCCGTGCCCTTTGCCGCAACCGAAGGAGAGCCTGCCCTGCGTGGAGGCGCCGACATTCTGGTCTACGACGTCAATGGCGATGGGGTTCCGGATGTCATTACCAGCCTCAATGCGCATGGCCCCGGATTGGCATGGTTCGAGCAACAAAGAGGCGCACAAGGCGATGTGACGTGGAAGCGCCACCTGATCATGGGCGACCCTTCCACCCCGTTGGCGGAACGGGAGCAATGGGAGGAGACAGACAAGTCGGTTGCGTTTACCGAGCTGCATGCCCTGGCCTTCGCGGACCTCGACGGCGACGGACATCCGTCCATCATCACGGGAAAACGCTGGTGGTCGCACGGGTTCGTCTACGATGAGAACGATGTGGAGAATCCGCCGGTGCTCTACAGCTTCAAGCTGGTTCGCAAACCTGGGGGAGCAGTGCAATGGATTCCGACCCTCATCCACAATGCCTCGGGTGTTGGCACCCAGATCGTCGCCATGGTTTTGCCCTCTACTGGTTGCGGCGTATTGCTGGCGATCACGCGCTGCCCGCGGCCGGGCCTGCTCACCTGGCCTCCTGCTGTGCGGTACGGGCGGTCAGGGACCTGACGTGCCCGTCGCGCAGCGCGTCGAAAGCGCCGGTGAGCAGCTTGCGGGCCGCGGCGGCCTTGGCGATGTTGCGTGCCTGGATGCCGCGGCGGGCGATGATGGCGTCCTTGAGCGTCGCGATGCCGGGTGCCGGCCGGGGTGCGCTGGACCGCCTCGATCACCGCCCAGCGCAGCGGCCGCGAGCCCTGCTTGGTGATCCGGCCGCGGACCACCTTCGGATCGGACTCGTGGTCCCGCGGGGTCAGCCCGGCCCAGCGAGGACAGCGCGAGCCGGTGCCAGGAACCGGGTCGATGTCGCCGATCTCGGCGACGATGACCGCCCCGAGGACCGGCCCGATCCCGGGCAGCTGCTGGACCGCGCGGTACCCGTCGTGCCCGGCCAGCAGGTCGGCGGTCACCTGCTCCAGCACGGTGATCTCGCTGGTCAGCCAGCCGATCAGCTGCCGCAGCGAGGCGACCTTCCAGGAGAACGCCTGGGGCAGCGGCAGCTCATCCAGCCACCGCTTCCCCAGGCGCCGAAAATGTCCGAGCAGGTCACCTCGATGCCGAGCTTGGCCAGCACCCCGTGGACCTGGTCCTTGCAGCTGGTCCGGATGTGCACCAGCTTGCAGCGGTACCGGGTGATCTCCCGCAGCTCGCGGATCTCCGGCGGGGCGATCCACGCCTTCGCCAGCCCGCCCATCCGCAGCAGGTCGGCCAGTTCCGGGCGTCCAGCTCGTCGTTCTTGACCCGGCGGTGGCTGAAGGCCTTCGCACCCAGCGGGTGCGCCAGGTACCTCGGCGCGGCGGCCGCCAGCGTGTCCACCGCCCAGTACCAGCCGTAGCAGGCCTCCAGCACCACCTTGGGGTCAGGCCCGCCCTAGCTATCTCCGCCGCCAGCCGCGCCGGGCTATTCGATCCGCGCCGTGCCGAGCTTGTGGCCATCCTCGGTCATCCTGACCAGCACCGACCGTCGGCGGTGCAGGTCCATGCCCACGATCTGCGGGCCGTCGTACGCTTCCACAGGGGCCTCCCATCGTCGTAGATGACGTAGACACCTCCAGCATGAACGCCGGGACGCTACGGGGAGCGGGAGGCCCCGCTCCTTCATGGCATCAGGAGGGTATAGGCGGCCGGTACGGTGGTGGCCATGGTCGGCGACCACTGGAGCCGGATTCCCGTGCCTGCGGTGACGCTCGGGACCGGGGGCCGGTGGTCTCCCGGATCGGGCTGGGGCTGGCCGCTTTGGGCCGCCCGGCGTACATCACCAGCGGCCGTGAGCAAGACCTGCCCGACCGCAGCGTGACCGGCCTGCGGGCCCGGACCTTCTCGATGCTGGACGCTGCCTATGCGGCCGGGGTCGGTGGGTCCACGCGGCTCGTTCCTACGGCCGGGCGGAGGAATTCCTGGCCGGCTGGCTGGCCGAGCGCGGTCATATGGACGTGATCGCGGGTTCGAAGTGGGGATACCGATATACCGGCGACTGGCGGCTGGACCCTCCTGTCCAGGAGGTCAAGGAGCATTCGCTGGCCATGTTCATGACCCAGCTGGCGCAAACCCGGGCCCTGCTGGGCGACGGACTGACCTTGTATCAGGTGCATTCGCTGACCCTTGATTCCGGATTGTTTACCGACGCTGCGTTGCTGGCCGCGCTGTCCCGGCTCCGCGCCGAGGGTGTGATCATCGGCTTGCCCGCGACCGGCCCGCATCAGGCCGACACGATCCGCCGGGCGCTGTCCCTGACCGTTGACGGGCAGCAGCTGTTCACCGCGACGGAGGTGACCTGGAACCTCCTGGAGCCATCGGCAGGCCCCGCAGCGGCCGAAGCCGCCGCGGCCGGATGGGCGGTCCTGGTCAAGGAGGCGGTCGCCAACGTGCGGCTGACGCCTGCTGGCCGGGCCGCCCGAGCCGTTGACCGCGCTGACCGCGGCGCGCGGCGTCACCGAGGACGCGATCGCGCTGGCCGCCGCGCTGGCGCAGCCGTGGGCCTCGGTCGTGCTATCCGGCGCCGTCACCCCCGCGCAGCTCCAGAACTTGACCGCGCCGACCGTCGGCTCGCTTCCCGAGCCGAGCCTCGCCGAAACCCCCGAAGCGCGACTGGGCGGAGCGGGCGGCCAGGCCCTGGCACTGAGCGCTAGCAGTGCGCACGCACCACGGCCCGTTCCGAATAAAAATCTATTTCATCCGAACGG
>CAWIRT010000012.1:0-11244 GCA_963838445.1 uncultured Acidobacteriaceae bacterium | reverse complement strand
GTTTTTCGGAACAAGCCGGTCCATCCTACGCAAGGGTGCAGAGGCCACACTGGTGCCGGTGGCCGAATTCGTACTGGGCAAACAGCGCATTTTGGAGATTTACCTGAATGTGGTCGAATGGGGACCCGGGATTTATGGTGCGGACGCGGCCTGTCGTTCCTACGACGGGACCGCAGCCCGCAATATCGACCGGGAGCAGGCTGCCCGGCTGGCCGCGATTCTACCGGCTCCCCTGAAGCGGCGGCCCGCGCGCATGAACCAGTACAGCGCGCTCATCCTGCTGCGCATGCGCCAAATGGGCTGGTAGGAGGATTTTAGGGGGAAGGATTTTAGGACCGCCACTCCGAAGATGGCGGCTCCTCGGCCCTCACCACGGCGTCGAAAGATTGATGGCTGCCATCGACGCTGACTCCGGCGAAAGCCCCCGGGGAAAGTCGTACCCTGAATCCAGGTGGAAGACACGGCGTAGGCGAAAGCAGATAGGCTACAGAGTAAAGGAGATGGGCAGCATGGAACTGATGAGTCGCCGGGGGTTTGTTAAGGGTGCCGCAGCCTCTTGCATCGCGCTTGGGAACCTCGAGGCAAGAGGGTTCGACGGCGGGGCCGCCGGCGGCCTGCCGAATTCCGTATTTGCCTACGAGTTTGGCGATATCAGTCCTGCGCAGCAGGCCGGATTTGCGCGCGACTATGGATTTGCGGGAACCGTCTTCGATCATGCGCTGCAGATCCCCGAGCGGTTGCGAGCCCTGGACGAAGCGCATCTGCAGTTGTTCTTTCTATGGTTGACGGTGGACATCAGCCATGGTCAGACCAAATATGAGCCAGGGATGGAAGCCGCGATCGAGGCGTTGCAAGGGCGGGGAACTGTCGTATGGGTCGCCATTCAGGGGAATGACACGGGGGGCGGCGCCGGAGCAGAAGAGCGGACGATCCAGGCGGTCGATCGAATCTCAGATCTTGCTGCTCGATCCAACCTTCGTGTCGCTCTCTATCCGCATTATGGCTTTTACCTGGCCCGGTTCCGAGACGTGGTGCGGGTTGCGGAGCGGGTTGGCCGAAGCAATGTGGGCGCAACGTTCAATCTGTGCCATGAATTGCGCTCTGGGTTTGATCCGGAGTTTCCTCTGATATTGGATAAAGCGATTCCACGCCTGTACGGGGTCACGGTCAACGGAGCGGACCGGCAGGGCCGGGATTGGAGCACGCTGATTCAGCCTCTCGGCCGCGGTGACTACGATGTCACCGGGTTGGTCCGGACGATCACAAAGGCCGGGTATCGAGGGCCGTTCGGCATCCAGTGCTATGGACTCAAAGGGGACCCCGGGGTGTATCTGCGACAATCGATGGCGGCATGGCGTGCCGTTTCCATGCGTGCCGCCCAACTGAATTCCTGAATACCCTATCGGTTGGGATCTTTCCTTCTCGCGACTGCCGGCACCATCTCTTTGTACGTAGCCTTGCCTTTCCAGAAGACTGAGCCTCAGGTTCATGGCTGACTCGTAACTTCCCGGCAGTCATAAATTTGCCTGCAGACCTGCGCGACTTTCGAGTGTAAGCCGCATCAAAAGTCGAAACGGGGAGGGAAGGTTAATTTGCTGAGATCGCTTTTCGACTCCATCGGACAAGTGGCGTTATTTGGCGCAAAGGCCATCCGTGATGCGTGGGTGCCGCCGTTTGAAGGCGAGTACCTGCTCACGCAGTTCTATGAAATCGGCGTAGGTTCCTTCTTTCTGGTGGTGGCGTCCGGGCTGGCGCTCGGCGTGGTCATGACATTGCATACGCGAAGCACCCTGGTGCAGTTTGGCGCCACAGCAGAAATTCCCGTCTTCCAGTCACTTGCGTTCTTCAATGAGATTGGCCCGCTGGTCGCCGCATTGCTGATGGCCGGGCGCGTGGGCGCCGGCATGGGAGCGCAGCTTGCGAACATGCGCGCCACTGAGCAGATCGACGCGATTGAGACCCTTTCCGTGGACTCTTTCAAGTTGCTGGTCGTCACCAGGGTCATCGCTTGTACCATCATGCTTCCCCTGCTGACTATCTTTATGGATGCAGCGGGTATCATCGGTGGCTTTCTCTCCGAGCATATCTGGTCGCACTTAAGCTGGACGCTTTACATGCAGCGTGCCTTCGACGGAGTCGCAGTTGCCGATTTCCTTCCCCCAACTCTCAAGACCGCGGTCTTTGGCTATCTGATCGCCGTCATCTCCTGCTTTTATGGCTACACCACTAACGAAGGCTCCGACGGCGTGCGCAAAGCGGCTACCAACAGCGTTGTCGTCTCTTCGCTGGTTATCATCCTGGCGGATGTGATCCTGGTCAAATGCATCTTCTTCCTTTTCCCGGACCAGGCCATATGACCGAGGGGCAAACCAGCGGCACCACGATCGCGTTTGAACAAGTGGAGAAGGGTTTTGGCGACAGGAAAATACTGGATAAGATTTCGTTCGGCGTCGCTCAGGGAGAAGCACTCTGCATCCTGGGCCGAAGCGGGACCGGCAAAAGTGTGACCTTAAAACTCATGATTGGCCTGCTGAAAGCAGACGCTGGAAAAGTCCTGGTGACAGGAAAAGATATGTCGGCTCTGGATGAAGACGGGTTGGCGAAGGTCCGCCGCAAAATGGGTTATCTCTTCCAGAGCGCAGCCCTCTTTGACTCCTTCACTCTTAATCAAAACCTCGCCATGCCCCTTCACCGGCTGGCCCCCAACAAATCTCCTGAGGAGATCAAGCGCGCGGTCGAAGAGACCCTGGGAGAAGTGGGCCTGGGAAAAGATGGAAACAAAATGCCGTCGGCTCTCTCCGGCGGTATGCAAAAGCGAGCCGGCCTGGCGCGGGCCCTGGTGCTTCAGCCGGAAATACTGCTGGTGGATGAGCCCGCCAGCGGATTGGACAGAATCACCGCCTCTGAGATTGATGCTCTTCTGATGAAAGTCAAGACCGAGCGTCACACCACCATGGTGATTGTCACCCACGACATCAATGGCGCGCGCAAGATCGCAGACAAGTTTGCCGTGTTGGATCAAGGCCGGCTCCTGGCATTCGGCACGCCGCAAGAACTGGACGGCATAAATGACAAACGGTTGCAACAATTCATAGCGGAGCGCAGCTAGTCGCATGAAAAACCACAACGTAGTCGTCGGGATTTTCGTTACAGCCGCCGTCGCGCTGTTCGGCGCCTGCCTCTTTTTAATTGGAGATCAGCACAAAGCGTTTAACCATCACGTTGTTTTCTACGCCAATTTCAAGAGTGTGGATGGCCTTCCCAAGGGGGCGGAAGTCCGAGTGGATGGCATGGATGCGGGCGAATTGGTAAACATCCAGATCCCCGCGAGCCCGGCACAAAAATTCCGCCTGAAGATGAATGTCGAGGATCGACTCCATGGTTTGATCCGTGAAGATTCGCTGGTGACCGTCGAGACCGAAGGGTTGGTGGGGGATAAATTCCTGCTCATCCATTCTGGTACCGATCGTTCGCCCGAAGCCCCGCCGGAAAGTACTTTGGCTGGTAAAGAGCCCTTGGACCTAACAAAAATGCTGGAGCAGGCCCAGGGTCTGATGAACCAGGCGGGCACCACCATCACCGCCTTGCAAGGCACCATGAAAGACGTAAGCGGCCGCCTTGACACCACTCTTGACACCGCGACCGGCACATTAAGAAACGTAAACGGAGTGGTGCTCGACGTTCGAAATGGGAAAGGCACCGCAGGGCTTTTGCTCGAAGATAAAGCAACCGCGACAGACGTAAGGCAGTCGATCGCGAACGTCCGCCAGACAACTGAGAAGCTCAACACCACCACCACTCGCGTCGACAGTCTCCTGGCCGACGTGCAGACCAGGCAGCTGGTCCCCAAGATGGATGACACCCTGACCAATGCCAAGGCAGCGACACAGAATCTCAACCAGACGGCGGAGCAGATCAATACCACGCTGAAGAGCGCATTTGCCCAGGATCAGTATGGCGAAGACGCAGGCACCAACCTGCAGCAATCCCTTACCAACCTCAACCAGGCCTCAGGTAACCTGACTGATGACACGGAAGCATTGAAGCACGAATTCTTCTTCAAAGGCTTCTACAAACACCGCGGCTACTACAACCTTGACGATCTGCCGGCTGAGCAGTATCGCGCCGGACAGATTTTCAAGTCCTTGCCTGAGAACCGCGAGTGGATAGATGCTTCTGGGCTCTTTACTACGAATCAGAGCGGGGAAGAAGTGCTGTCAGCGAATGGAAGGCAGAATATCGATCAGGCAGTAGGTCAGTTGAAAGAAATCTACGATCAACCCCTCATCATCGAGGGCTACGCCTCTTCAGGATCGCCGTCGGATGAACTGCTGCAATCGCGAAGAAGAGCAACCCTGGTCCAGACCTATTTGCAACTGCACTACCATCTTATGCCCAAGAACACCGGCATAGTTGCCCTCAGGAACACGCCTCCGGTGAATGCCGGCAGAACTACCTTTGACGGAGTCAGCCTGGTAAGTATCGGCATGGCCAGGAAGTAAAGCCATCGCTCACCGCCACTTTTGGCCCCATTGTATTCACGCCATGTCCCGTCTTCAAAGCCCGTCGACAATGCTTTGGCCCAGTCGTCGATAACTTTCAAACTGGGACTCGGTAAACCATTGCTCGGCAGTGGAGTCGTGCGGGAAATGCGGGTGCTGCAATTTGTAGTTCTGCACATCGCCGGGCACATCGGGCAACTCTCCGCTCCCTTCCTCACCCGCGGCGGGAGGTTTGCCGGTGAGCGACGCCTTGATATACCAGACAGCGCCCTTTTTGTCAGAAGGGGTCTCAGGGTAGCGGATCGTTCCTCGAATAATGTGTGCGGTACTAAGACCACTCTTGACGTTGGGACGGGTTGGGGACAGATCGAGTTCGATTTCGGCGCCAAAATCGATGCGGCACTTGCGGATGGCGTCCCCGATGCCCTCATAGGAGTAATCGCCGTCCTCTTCGGCGTCGCAGATGACAATTTTGTAACAGCGCCTGCGCACCAGCTCATACAAACCCATATTGTCGAAGTGGCCGCCGTCGGTCAGATACACGTACCTCGAGGTATCGTTGACACTCCCGAGCAATTCGCTGGTGAGCCGCGCGGGTGCGAACACTGGTGAAGCGGGCTTGGGAGGAGTGTCCGGGTTCACTCCCAGTTTCTGACCGGCCAGTGGAGAGTGACGAGGGTTAGGTATCCACAATCCGAGCCGCACATCGAACATCGTCATCAGGAACGCAGTTGCCGGATTTGTATGGTAACCCCAGTTAGGGCTGACTGCAGCGCCGGAAGCGGCCATCGCCGTGGCTAGATTCGGGCCCCCCACCTCCTTTGTGCCGCTGGGATCTCCTTCATAGAGAAACTCGGTGGGCACAAAGCCGTTGAAGCGCAGGCCTTTGCGTGCTTCAGTCCAGCCCACTGTATATCCGCTGTAATAGGGGGTGAAGGCAAAGGAGGCGGCCTTGCGCTGCTGCCAGGCCAGGTCCTCTCCGAGCGTGATATTCATCGCGCAGCAGAAGATGGGTATGGGACCGGGATACTCTCTGTCGAAGGCCAGTTGCGCGATCTGCAGATCTGCAGTGTCGCGCTGATCGAATCCCGTCACCGGACTGGGACTGCGAGTCAAATTCGACGCACCCAAGTAGCAACGCGTCAGACGGTTGCGATAAAAGGTGTGCATAGAAAACTCATTAATGTCGAGCCGGCGGCCAAGCCATCCTGCCACGAAGAGGAACACTGCAATGGCCGATAGCCAAAAGCGTAGATCGGAACGGTGAAAGAGATTGTCGGCCAGCGGCCCATGAAGCTTCTCGAGCACCAGCGATAGGATGAAGACCAACCCCGCGATATAGACATAGGGGCCGATCAGGACGACACCCTCCAGAACTGCGCCACTGGTGGACCCATTATCATGGCCACTCGTCTTGCTGCTTTTGCCGCCCAAAACGCTGCCGGCTGTGGTTGCAGCCCAGGTGAGCACTGCGGGCCATTTGATCCAGCGTGCCCAGGGTTCAGAAAGGCGAAGAAATAAGGCGGGCATCAGCAGCGAAGAGCCGCAGAGAAAGACCCAGACGATGCCCATAATCAACGAGTAGGCACGGATGCGGCCCAACCATTCGCTCAGCCAGTCGGGAAAGTCTTTCCCGACAAACCCTGAAGCCACGACCATAGTGAACGGCGCCAGCCAGAAAAACAGGATCGTGCCCAGCACCAGCCGCAAGGACCACGGGGCGGTGAGGCCGAGCCAAGTGGCGGCAGAATCCATCCTCCATGATTGCAGCAGTGCGGCAATGGCTACGCCCACTACGGCGCCCGTTGCAGCGGCGGGAATTGCCATTGCGATTAGTCGCGCTCTCTTGATGGCACGGGCCAGCGTCTCGCCATTTTTTGTATCCTTACCACGCGACTGAAGTGTCTTAGTACGCCTGGTCATCATCTGGGCCAGGGCACCCCCGGCAAATGTCTCTGCGCATACCAGGCAGAGGAACAGGAGAAACAGCGCAACTGGATAGGTAGGACCCTCCAGGTGTTGCAGTGTGATCAGTGTCCACAGGATGGCAAAGATGAGTAATAGACACAGCATCAAATTGGCAATCAATACCTGATGGCGGCGAAGCGTGAGCATGAATTCAAGTCCGGACTTTGGGCCTTGTATGGGCTGTACGGCCAAATCGTACTCCCAACGAAGCAGGAAGATGACGAGCGTGATGCCCGTAGCAAAACAGAACAGCGCAGTAATGATCGTTTTGCCGGCGCCGGCTACCTTGTAAAAGAAGCTTACGATGCCGGCAAGATTCCAACGCCCCTGCCAGTATTTTAGAAACTGAGAGCGGAAAGAACGGTCCGGAGAGATTTTCGCTGGCGCAGGTTTCGTCCCGTTGGCCAAACCAAGTTGCGATGCTTTCGGCACGATTCCTGCGGCAAGGCCGGTGGCATCGGCGCCCGTAGCGTTGGCCACAGACGGGCCCGGTCCAAGCCGGACGCTCGGCGCCAGCAGGTGAGGAAAGCAGAGGAGGCACAGAAACATTGTGATCAGAAGCGTCTGATTGAGCGAGGAGTTGCGTATCCACATGGCGACCGCGGACCAGGTATCGCTGGTGAACAAGCCGACGTGAGGAGTGAGGTAGTTGCTGTAGCGGCGTAGCCACTGAATCTGGCGGGGCCAGACGGCTTGATATTTCTCTTGGCCGGTGCGCCCGGGTAAGGGTGTCAGACGGTATATCACGTGGTTCCATGCAGCAAGCAAGTCATCCTGGTTCGCTCTTGTTCGCTGACTTTTGTCGCGTTCCTCCAGAGTCCTGCGCTTAAGCCATGCCGCCAACCAGGAGTGGATATAACCGCCTCCCGAAACGCTCGAGAGGTAGTCGAATTGATTGAGCGATCCCCTCGAGGCCAGGCCCTGCAGTATACCGAGGTTGAAAGTTGCGCTACGAATGCCGCCGCCGGAGAAGCATATTCCTGAAACCTCACTGTCGCGAGCCCAACCGTAGATGTCTCCTGCATCATCCTGTAAAGAATTGGGGAGCGCGTCCTGGCACTGAAACGCTCGAGTGTCCGGTCTCCACTGGTGCAAGATACGCCGCTTCCGGATCTGCGGAGCCTCCTGCTCCAGCAGCCATTTGCTCGGCGTGTAACGCACAATAAAGGCCAGCTCCTCCTGCAGGCCGGGATATCTGTCGAGCTCGTCATAGGTCAGGTCTTTGCCCAGTGGACCCTTGATATCGGGAAAGCGGGGGCGCAAATCGCAGGGCAATGGGTCGTTAACAAACTTGACGTGGACTTTTTCCAGCAACCGCTGCAGGTAGTCGTTTTTCTCCATCTAGTTGTTCTCCTCCGCTGGTTTAGCCACCCTAACATCCTCAAAGGAGCCAGGTGCGCTGTGCCGTGATTAGCGGGAACTATAGACTGCTGCTATGGTGAAGCAGGTTCAGCAAACGTTTCACTATCCCTGCTATGCGAAGCATCACCAATCCCTTTAGCTCCCCAAAATTCGCCGAGGCGGATATCATGGGCGACGGGAATCTTTCCGCCCACCGCAAAATGACAAAATCGACCTGTGCCCACCGATCCTACCCCAGTCTCTGCCTCCTCGCAGTTCTGGCCTGCGCACATGCGCTCGCGATGGACGGACAATCCCAGTCCAGCGCGGCTGCAGTGGACACGACGATGAAGGCCCCGGCCGATGTAAAGCCGGGCAGTATCACCTATGAGGATGTCGCCTATCCATATCCAGTGATGTATCTGCCGTTGACACTGTACGGGCAAGACGTGCGCATGGCGTATATGGACGTTCCACCCGCGGGCCGGCCGAACGGGCAGACCGTGGTTCTGCTGCACGGGATGAATTTCGGAGGCTTCTACTTCGGTGGTCCCATCGAAGCCCTGCGCAAAGCGGGATTTCGTGTTGTCGTGCCGGATCAGATCGGGTTCGGCCGTTCCTCGAAACCGGTCATCCCTTACAACTTTCACGACATGGCCATGAACACGCACACGCTGCTGCAGTCACTCGGCATCGGCAAAGCGGCGATCGTAGGGCACTCCATGGGGGGTATGCTGGCAGCGCGGTTTGCCGCTTCTTATCCGGATATGACGGAGCGCGCTGTTCTTTACGATCCAATCGGCCTCACCGATGTACGTTGGAGCCAACCCTGGCACAGTGCGGACGAGGCTTATAAAGCAACCATGGCGCAAACCCATGATCAGCTCTGGCAAGCCGCGTATGCCAACATTCAACGCTACTTCCCGGATGCCTGGAAACCGGAGTATGAGCAATATGTCCGCATTTTGTATGCCCCAACGCTCAGTGGCGATTGGCCCCGGCTCGCCATGGTGCGGGCCATCTATCGGCAGATCACTTATCTCGATCCGGTCGTCGATGACTGGGCGCATATTAAGGTCAAGACGCTGGTTCTGGGCGGAGAGAGGGATGGACAGAATTTTCCCGCGCTGGCTAAACACATCGCCGATACCATTCCCGGCGCCGAGCTGGTGATCATTCCAAATGTGGGCCACGTACCTCACATTCAAGTCCCCGATACCTTCAATCGGGAATTGCTGAAGTTTCTGCTGTCGAAGAGCGCCCCCGGTTAGCAAGGTGCCTGCCCTCGCCACTCCGACTAAGGAACACCCGTGACGTGATTATCCGCCGCGTCGGTGAGACTCACTTTGCTTCCATCGGCGGTCTTGATTTCACCTGACCAGGCTCCTGGCAAGCCAGGACTTCATGTTGCGACCAGGTGTTGATCCATCCATGCGAGAATCTCTCGCCGCATCTCCGGTAACTCCTCGTGGGCGCAATCAAAGAGTTCGATCTTACAGTCTTCGGCTTTTCCATAAGTTCGGTAAAGAGGCAGCAGCTTTTCGCGCACCTGCTCGACGCCTGCCGGCGGAGTGAGGTCGTCCCGTCGCCCGTTCACGCTCAGGTGTGCGCGGGGTACAATCAGTTGGTTAATTTGAAATGTGTCGAAGTGCTTCAGCAACGCAGGCACAAAATAGTAGACGCCGTGCTTGCTCAGGCCGCGTGCGTCAATCAGCGATTGATAATTCGTCAGGCAGCAAACGTCCATTGCGACCCGGATGCGCGGATCGAGGCCGGCCAGCCACCACGCCTTGGTGGCCCCCATAGACATGCCAAACGCTCCCAGCCGCGCCGGATCCACTTCCGGACGGCTCGCCAGATAACTGAGCGCGCGTAACTCATCAAACATCATCATTCCCCACAACACCTGACCTCGCCATAACATCAGCTTAAAGGCGTCTTCTTCGCCCTGGCGTCCAACTTCCTCCCGCTTCCGTTCGCCGAAGCACCAGCAATCAATGGCAAGCGTCACCAGGCCCTTTTCCGCGCAGACCGGTGCGTATGCCGGTTGTACGCTTGTGCCACGCAGCAATTGTTCTTTCCCCAGGTCGTACTGGCCGGCGTGCCAATGCATAAAGAGCAGCCCGGGCGCCCGCTCCTGGCGGTGGTCCGGAATCAGCAGCACCGCTGGAACGGGTTCGATCCCATTCAGGTCAAGCATCAACCGCTCGAGTGTGTACCCATCATGTTTCTCGGTGCGCACCAGGCGCGGGGGTGCGGGTTGGTGGTCCCAGGGCAAATCGCCCAGCAGGCTCCAGAGTTCCCATCGACGGCGTTGCTGATAAATGTCGAACTCGGCTCTGGCTTCCGAGGAAGCAAACTGATGCGTGTCCGCCTGCATTGGTAACGTCGCTCCTACAGCAGCCAAAGCTGCCGAACCGGTCAGAAACTCACGCCGGCTAACATGAGACACTGATTTTTCCATATCTGCTCCGAGGTGTGATATCGAAATTCGTGGACATCAGGGTAAATGCTGTCGGGGATTGGCTTGCTGTGACATCCATCCTCGGTACAGAGAGCTGCTGCAAAGGTATCGGACAGCGTGACGAGGTATATAGGTATCCTGACTACCTGGCTTCCCCTATGAGGTTAAGCGGACTGGAGGCCTCTGGCCCAATTAGGCAAGGGGCCCAACCATTCGGCTTTGCCGCGGTCAATCACACCGACAAGTTGATAACCCTGCTCGGTGGAATTGTCGAATAGGATCCCATGGTCAGCGCGTGAGATGGCGATCGGTGCATGCCTGAGACTGCGTTGATAGCGGCGACGAACATCCTTTTCCGGAATATCGTGACCTCCGGCCAGTACACGATTGGCGATACGGCACAGATTGATTTCTACCGCCTCTGTGCCAATGTAGACGAGGACAACCTCGAATCCGAGCGCGCGGGCATCAAGCATTATCCGCAGGTAGTTCTTTCCCGAGAGCGTTGTCTCGACAGCAAAGCCCTGGCCGTCACGTAAGTGCTGCTCGATGCTTTGAAGGGCTTGGCGAGCCGCCGCGATCGCGGAAGGACCCGCAACAGTAGATTGAATAGTTCTGGCTATTGCGTCTGGATCCAGAAGCGGAATGGAGGCGAAAATGTCGGGATTGCTGCTGGTGAGTGTGCTCTTGCCGGAACCGTTGGCGCCAGCAATGAGAGTCAGGGTAGCTCGCCTCACTGCGTCGGGGAGGACACCTGCTCAAGTTGTCGCTTCGCATCTTGTTCTCGAAGCTCCTGAAGGTGCCGTCGATCCTCAGCGACCTTGACACGTGCGGCTTCCGCCATTTTTTGGGCGACCGCGATCCAATCCACGTCCATGAAAGTATTATAACCCCCTAAAAAACTCTATCAGGCTTCCGAAAGGCTATGCCTCCAAAACTTTTTCGCTCAAAAGCCTCAAGGCTGATCGC
>CAWIRT010000011.1:0-6190 GCA_963838445.1 uncultured Acidobacteriaceae bacterium | reverse complement strand
TTCAGCTTGGAATCGAATCACGCACCATTTCCGTCGTCCGTGGGGTCGGGACCCGATGGTTACGAAACTCCCGCGCAATTCAGCAGCTCCTCATCTTGCGGTCTTCCTCAATCGCCTCTACCCAAAGCTGCAGTGTCAGGTCGTGGCTGTCAAGGTTCCCAGGCAGATACGGACGCAGTTCCGCATAGTAGCGATCACGCAGGATATCCAGGCGAAACGGGACAGTACGCGCCAGAAAGCGCACATCCCCCCTATCCCGTTCAATGTTTCGTTGCAGCTTGGTAAGCGCGAGATCATAGGCATCGAGTGCCATAAGGCGGATGTGGCGAAACACGCCCGGAAACATTTCCCTCATACGGCCTTTGTATTCGTAGGGTGCTTGCGCCACAGTTACATAATCAAGGTAGATTCCGTGTTTCCTGTGCAGCCCCCCGCCTTCCCTGGCTATCTGAGCGAATTTGGTTCCAACGGATCTTGGAGTGATCTCGACCACGTCGAGATCGCCCGTTGAACGGCTCATTCCATACAGCATGGTGACCACGAATCCGCCGATGCATTCAAGGAACACTATCGACGGAGCACACGTATCGAGTTCCTTCAGGAACGCGTTCCATGGCTCCGGAACCTCCTCACCGCTGAGCATAGGACAAGTCTTTCACAGCCAGGTCGGTCAGCAGGTTCCAGCGCTTTGCGGCTGGGGGACGCTTGCTCCGCAGCCATTTACGTTCAGCCTCGGTCATCGAGTCATGACAGAGCGTGTCTTCTGCCACCAGTCGGGAGCGCCGAAGCAATGACAGCCTTTCGGACAGCCTGGCCGAACCCACGACATCGCCCTTCCTGACTGCTGTTTCCTTCGCCAACTCCACCACGAATCCAAGCCGGTTTTGGCGGTCACGTATCTTTGCATTAGTAACCAGCCAATCCCAGTCCAGGTTCACGAATGCAAAGGCCAGCCAGGGAAGGGCCTCGACCACACGCCGGTCCAGGTCTTCACAATCGAGAGCGCAAAACAGCAACTCGGCGGGATTTCGCTTCGGCGTTCCCCCGAGATAACGAAATCCCGGATAAGCGAACGCTCCAAGCTCCGTTTTGAACTCGTCATCACTTAACGGCGAAGGCTGCGCTCCGTGCAAAGGCAACAAAACAGGCGAGAGATCGAAAAGCCGTTGCGCCTGCAACGCAAGTGCCGGCGTCACCGGACGATGGTTGCCCTCTAGCATCGACAAATATGCCTGCGTTAACCCCAATCTCTTCGCTGCTTCCTGTTGGGTCCAATTCGCTCGCAGGCGGCCTTCTTTTAGCTCAGATCCCGTCATCGGCTAATTCTCAAATCCTGTTTCAACTCTATTATAACATCGTGTGTTATATCTAGATCTGCCGCCTACCTATTGCAGTCCAATAGAAGTAGTGTTATATATGGAATTCCAATAGGAGCGCGCATGGGCGACAAGACCGACGTATGGTTAGGCACACTCTCCCTCATGGTTTTGAAAACGCTTGAAACCCTGGGCCCCCTTCACGGATATGGGATTGCGCGCCGCATAGAGCAAACGAGTGGAGATGTGCTTTCGCTGAACTACGGCACCCTTTACCCTGCACTGCTGAAGCTGGAGCAGGAGGGCGCTATCTCGTCTGAGTGGGGCGTCTCGGACAACAATCGTAAGGCCAAGTTCTACAAACTCACGCGCGCCGGAAAAAAACAACTGGACCGCGAAGCCCGCGATTGGGAGCAAACGACGGCCATTCTGGCTAGATTTCTCCGGCCCGCAGAGGAGGCGTGATGCGTCATTTCAGAGCGCTGTGGGCACGGCTGCGCGGGATGTTCGGCGGCGAGCTGGCAGATAGAGAATTGTCCGCTGAACTGGAAAGTCACCTTCAGATGCATATGGACGACAATGTGCGCTCAGGCATGTCTCCTGATCAGGCTCGGCGCGACGCTCTGATCAAGCTCGGCGGCGTAGAGCAGGCCAGGCAGATCGTGGGACAAGGGACAAAACTGGCGCTCATCGGAGTCGTGACAGGATCGGTTGCCGCGCTCATCTCGACCCGCTTATTGGCCAGCTTGCTTTTTGGGGTAAAGACGACTGATCCAGCTACCTATATTTCAGTAATAGTTGTTTTATTCCTCGTCACTTTTGCAGCCTGCTATTACCCGGCCCGTAGAGCTATGCATGTCGATCCAATGCAGGCATTGCGCACAGAATAGGATCTATTTGGCGACGTACAGTATCCGTGGGATCTGTCCCAGCGAAGGGACCACCCGCGGATAGGAAGACCGGCCATCCACCCAATCGCTGCGTGCTGCGACTAGCGTTTAACGGCCCCGAACTATCCCGGATTCGTCGTCTTGTGGTATCGGCTTGAATTCATTACCGGCGCGGGATATTTCGTAAGCCACGGAGGCGGGAACCGTCAATTGAACTTCGGTTCCCACTCCCGCCTCGCTCCAAAAATGCAACTGCGCGCCCATTCGCTTGGCACGTTCGCGGATTCCGATCAATCCCCAGTGCCCGGCCCGGCCGCCCTTCTCCAGGACCTTCGGCTCGATGCCCTTTCCATCATCACGGATACGCAGGCGGAGCAGACGCTCATCGTAGCGAATCTCGGCATCGATGTGACGGGCGCCTGCGTGCCGAAAAGCGTTCCGGAGTACCTCGCGGCCGACCCGATAAACTTCATCCTGGAGGGTCGGAAATAGGGTTCGCCGCTCCCCCTCTACCGTTACCGAAAAGGTTGTCGCATCATCGTTTTCATCCCGGGAGTCGGCCAGTTCCTGCCCTAAGGCTGTCAGCAAATGTTCGAGATCGATCGGACCGATCGGCTTGGAGCGTAGGTCCTGAATGGCATCCCGGCTCTCGGTAATCGCCTGATCCGCCATGGCGAGAGCGCCATCCAGCGATTGCATGGCTTCTTCAGGGCGAGCGGGAAGCATGTCACGCGCCACTTGAAATCGCAGCATCAGGCCGTGAAAGCTTTGCAACAAGGTATCGTGCATCTCTCGCGCGATGCGCACCCGCTCGCTGACCCGAGCTTCTAAACCCGCATGGAACAGCGCTTCTTCGGCGCGCCTCTGCTCGGTAATGTCCTCGCAAGCGATGAGGAGAATCGGGCCGTTGACGCGGGCCACGGCTTTGGCCGATCCGCGAACCCGAAGGACCGTGCCATTCTTGCGAACACTACGGAATTCCCAGCTTGTGCCTCGCCCCAGTTGTTCCAGGCAAACGGCGAGACTATTTTGCACCGCTTCGCAATCAGACCCATAGAAAACGCTGAGCACCGGCTGACCCACCAACTCGTCAACACGGTAACCCAGTTGGTCGGCGCCAAAAGGGTTCACCGCCATTATCTTGCCCGCCTCATCCACCATGAAGTACATGATTGGATTGTTTTCAAAAACATCGCGCCATTGCTCCTCGCTGATGCGCAAAGCTTCCTCCGCCTGCTTGGCAGCCGTCTCATCCATCACCGCCCCTACAAATTCGACGCCACCCGATTTATTGATCGTGGCGTGCGCCACGACATGAACGTACTTGATCGAACCGTCGGGCATAAGCAGGCGATATTTGTGTTCGTAGTCCTTCCCCTCCCGCGAGGCGCGCTCGATTGTCTCATTCACCATGGCCGAGTCGTCCGGGTGGACTCGCTCGAGAATAAGTTCCACGGTTGGTTTTAGAGTCCGATCGTATTCGAAGATTCGATAGGTTTCTTCCGACCAGTAAATTTCGCCGCGGGCAACATTCCAACCGGTGCTGCCCGTGCGGCTGAGTCGCTGCGCCTCCGCCAGGTAAGCCTCGCTGCGTCGCAAGGCCTCCTCGGCACGGGTACGCTCAGCTCTGTCCCGGCCTTCGCGCAGCGCCCTTTGCACCGAGGGGAGGATTCTCGACAACCGGGTCTTAAGAACATAATCCGTGGCTCCGATCTTGAGTGCTTCGATCGCCACTTCCTCGCCCATGGTGCCGGAAACAAAGATGAATGGAACTTCGGGTCGCTTTTCGACCGCGATTCTTAATGCCGAGATGCCGTCGAAGGAGGGAAGGCTGTAGTCTGCCAGGATGAGGTCAATGTCATCCCGCTCCAGCGAAGCCACGAAATCAATCCGAGTGTCAACCAGGGTCACCTGACAAGCGACACCCCCGCCCTCGAGCATCGCCTGAACGAGCTCTGCGTCGTTAGGGTCATCTTCAAGGTAGAGAATGCGCAAGGGCGCTTTCACAGGAATCTGATGCTCAAAATCTCGAAATTGGGCTATTTCTTTTTTACGCTGCCCGGTGGCGGCTCATTGATAACTGCCCAGAAAACCCCGAGTTCTTTGATGGCATTGACGAACTCATGGAAATCGACCGGCTTTACTACGTAGGCATTGACACCGAGCTTATAGCTTGCCACCATGTCTCTTTCTTCCCGTGAGGAGGTCAGCACCACCACGGGAATCATCCTGAGTTTCTCGTCTGACTTGATCTGCTGCAGCACTTCCAATCCGTCAACCTTGGGTAACTTCAGATCGAGAAGCAGGACAGCGGGATTCTCGCTGGTACGGGCTTTAAAGTTTCCGCGACAGTAGAGATAGTCCAGCGCCTCTTCTCCATCGCCTGTGACCACCACCTCGTTGGCGAGGTTGTAGTCCGCCAGGGCCGTGAGCGTGAGCTCCACGTCCTGGGGGTCATCCTCCACCATCAAAATGCGCCCAAATATGCTCATCGTGTCTATCTCCGGTGGTTAGGAACAGAGAAAAAGAAGGCGGCTCCGCCGTCCACTAAGCCTTCAGCCCAGACGTTGCCTCCGTGGCGATGGATGATCCGTTGCACGGTAGCCAAACCAATGCCCGTGCCTTCGAAGGTACCAGTCTGATGAAGCCGCTGAAATACACCAAATAGCTTGTGGGCATATTTCATATCGAAGCCAACTCCGTTGTCCCTCACAAACACTACCACGCCGTCTTCTTTCTTCTCCAAACAGCCTATTTCAATTTCAGCCTGGGGGCGGGTCCGGGTGAATTTAACCGCGTTGGAAATAAGATTAACCAGCGCTAACTTGAGCATGGAACGGTCTCCATACGCATCGGGCAGTGCTCCAATTTTCCAGGCAATATTGCGGCCACCTGTCTCTCGCTGCATCTCAGTCAGAACCTCCTTCAACACTTCTCCCAGGTTGAACGTCCTCTGGCTGGTTTCTGCACGTCCAATTCGGGAGAAGGCCAAGAGGTCATCGATAAGGTTGCCCATCTTTTTCGCCGATTCCAGGATTGTCCTCATATAGCGGAGACTCTTTTCATCCACGATCGAGGAGACATTCTTTTGTAGCAGCTCCGTAAATCCAACCATATGGCGAAGGGGCGCCCGCAGATCGTGGGATACGGAATAGGCGAAGGCTTCCAATTCCTTATTACTGGCCTCCAGTTCGATGGTTCTTTTGCCCAGCTCGTCGTTGAGCTTGCGAATTTCTTCCTCACGCCGCTTACGATCGCTGATGTCGTTATTCGTTTCCAGGATGGCTAGGGGCCGCCCCTGTTCGTCCTGGCGCAGCGACCATCGGCTCGCGACCACCACCCTGGATCCGTCGGCTTTGGTCTTCTGGAGCTCGCCTTCCCAGCGTCCGGTGCGCAGCAACTCCGCCTGAACCTCATCAATCGGTATCGGAAACTCGGTGTCCAAGAGTTGGTGGCTGGATTTCCCAACTGCCTCGTCTGCGGTCCACCCGTATAGCTCAGCAGCACCCCGGTTCCAGTAGGTGATGATGTCGCTCATGTCGCGGACGAAGATGGTGTCGTGAGTGAGATTGAGGAGGCTGGCCTGTTGGGTTCGTTCCGCCACTTCGCGCTCAAGGTTGTCTCGGGACTGCAAAAGCTGTTGCTCGACGCGGCGCCGAACCGCGCTGAACCAGGTGAGAAGCAACGCAAACAGGATGAAAAGAACGTAATACGGGAGCTCGGAAGGGGCTGACATAGAAGCTATAGCGGGGCTCGGTGAAGAAATAGTTGAACGCCAGGCTTGAGAGTACGACGGCCAGGATCGCAGGCCCTACTCCGGCATACCAGACGGTCACGGCGATGGCAAAAAGGAATAGCGGATATTCCATGCCGCGGAAGCGGTAGCGTTCCAGGAGAAGTGCGGTAGGGACGACCAGCAAGACCGATCCGGTTGCGAGGCCGTAACGCAGGATTGCCGACAGGGCCTTCGGCATTGAGGGTTTC
>CAWIRT010000010.1:0-40834 GCA_963838445.1 uncultured Acidobacteriaceae bacterium | reverse complement strand
CAAGGTCCCGCCTTTGAGTGCCCTACCGTAACCCTTCTGGGCAATGTTTACCAGCCTGGCACCTTCCGCCTGCGCAGCCTCGACCGAGCCGTCGGTCCATCCATTGTCCGCAACGATGAATTCCCGGGCGCGGCGCATACACTCACCGTTTCTCTGCTCTAGTGAGGCAGGGCGTGACGACAGACAACTCAACCTTTTTGCAGGCATAATGCTAGCGCGCCGAACGTCGGGTGCTGAATCTTGCTAGCGGAGATTCCATGACGATCGGCGGCGCGTAGAGGTTCCGGGTCCATTGCCTTGTCGAATACTGCCAACACGCCCGGCGTGCGCTTTACCATTGCGAAGCTTGAGTAGCCGCAGGTGTCGACCATCTGAGAACCACCGCCAGGATTCGACGTGAGAAACGCGCGCCATCAATGCTAGCCTATAGACAACTTGATCCACGCCTTCCAGAGAACGCTGGGAACGGGGCTTTCATGGCTACTGCTGGCATGAACCCTGCTGCGTACGGCGACTCCGAAGTTATGCCATGCAGGCGCACGTTTTTTGCTGGGGTCATAGCAGGTGAAACTGTCCGTCGAAGTGCGAGTGAATCTTTGCAAATAATCATTGTCATGCCTGTCTACGAAGATTGGGAGTCGGCAGGGATGTTGTGCACCGCGATAGCGGAATGCCTGACCGGATCCCTTCAAAACGGAACCACCGTCCTGCTCGTAGACGACGGGCTCCAGCCGGACCCATCCTGATAATTTCGCCGACTGCCTCCCGAAAACAATGAAATCCATCCAGGTCTTGAGGCTCCGCCGGAATCTTGGCCACCAGCGAGCGATCGCCGTGGCGCTGGCCTACGTTCAGCAGAAACTTCCAGGCGATGCCGTGGTGGTTATGGACGCGGACGGTGAAGATCGCCCCGAGGATATTCATCGGCGCAGTCGAACGCGTTCGAATCGTCAGATACTCCAGTCACGGTCTTCGCCTGAGCGCGGCCGCCGCATCGAGAGCTTTTCTTTCAAGTTGTTTTATGCCTGCTACCGCCTGCTGCATCGAGTGCTTACGGGTCGCAACATAAAGTTTGGAAATTTCAGTCTTCTGCCACGGCGGCACCTCGACAGCATCGTTGCCTATCCGGAGCTTTGGAATCATTATGCGGCGGCGGTCCTGAAGGCACGCCTTCCGTATATCGGCATTCGAGCTGATCGAGGTAAGAGGCTTTCCGGAAAATCAAAGATGAGTTTCGTCGGTCTTGTGGTTCATGGGCTGTCTGCACTTTTTGCCAGTTATGAGGTCGCTCAAGACGCGATTGCTGGTTGGCACCGCCGTCCTGGGTTTCGCTTTCTTCCTCTTGCCAGTGGTCGTGGTAGGAGTGAAACTGTTCACTCACCTGGCAATTCCTGGTTGGGCAACATTCACGGGCGGTCTCCTGTTTGTCTTGATGACCCAGTCGATCGCGGCTTTGCTCACCATAGTCTTCTCCGTCATGATGAATCGCAACAGCCTGGGATTTCTCCCCATCCGCGACTACGAGTACTTTGTGGCGGATTGCGTTCCACTTCAGGTTTGATGAGCGACTCACATTATGTCGGACAGGAACTCGACATCTTCGCTCATGCCAGGAACTGGAAGCGTTACTGGTCGTCGCACGTTAGGCCACATTTGCGCGGGGACGTGCTCGAAGTGGGAGCCGGCATAGGAGCCAACACGCCCTTGTTGGATCCACGATCCGTTCACTCCTGGGTCGGCCTTGAACCAGACGCGGAACTTGCCCAGCGGGCGGCGGCCGCTTTTGCCGGTGACCCGGCGACGTCCGGTTGCCAGGTGATCGTCGGCACATTGCAAACCCTCCAGCCAGATCTGCGGTTTGATGCGCTTCTTTACATCGACGTACTGGAGCACATTGCTCAAGACAAGGAGGAACTCGAGAGGGCCGCAATTTCATTGAAGACAGGAGGGAGGCTGATCGTTCTTTCTCCCGCTCACCAGTGGCTCTATACCGAGTTTGACCAATCCATCGGACATGTTCGAAGATATGACCGAGCCAGCCTGAGTGCCTGCAGCCCCGAAGGCTGCACCCTGAGCAAACTCTGCTATCTGGACTCAGTCGGTATGTTGGCACTCCTGCGCAAATCGGCTCCTCCTTCACCAGGCCATGCCGGATCTTCGCCAGATTCTTTTTTGGGACCGGTATCTGATCCCGCTCTCGACGTTTCTAGATCGTTTGCTTTTCCACCCAGTAGGCAAATCCATACTCGCTGTCTGGACAAAGAATTGAGCGACGTGACTTCCTCTCCTATGGTGAGAGCGGAGCAGGAATCGACATCCTCTGCCAACCCGGAATGGAAGTATGAACCGTGGGTACTACTTGCAGCTCTCACTGCCCTGTACGCGATTATCGTTTCGCTCGGCATTCGACGCGTTGTTTGGTATGACGAATTACTGACGTTCGACATCGCGAACGCGAAAACGATACCGCAAATGTGGGAGATGATTCGCAGGCTTGATTTCCAGACCCCACTGGGTTATCTCCTCAGCCGCTTTTCGATGAAGGTCCTGGGGCAAACACCGTTGGGGCTCCGCCTTCCCTCGATACTTGCGTTTTACGTTGCCAGCGTTGCGCTTTTTTTCTATGTGCGGCGCAAAGTTGGAAGTGCGTACGCAGCCTGCGCGGTGCTCCTGTTGTGGGTGGGTCAAGCAGGCCCGTTCGCTACCGAGGCCAGAACTGACGCTTCTTTGTTGATGTTCTTCGCTATTTTGCTTCTTAGCTGGGAGTGGGTGACGACTTCACAGGCGCGGAGTTTGGCTTTATGGAGCATGGCCTTGGCAAATTTAGGGATGATCAGCGCACATATCTTTGGTCCGCTGTCCCTGCTTCCTTTCCTTGCTGCCGAGGCCGCGCGCTTTTCGCGGACCCGCAAACCGGATTTCAAGCTATGGGCTGCGCTGCTGTTACCGGCAGCAGCAGTGCTCTTGTATCTACCCCTTATCTCGCAATATCAAGCCATTTCGTTTCCGCCGGAATTCCAGGCTTCCCTGAAGAAGATCCCTCACTTTTACTACGCCACCATCAGCGAGATCTCTGCCGCTCTCTTCTTTGCCCTGTGTGCGGCTTTGCTTGCGCCGCGGCAGAAGTCCACGATCCACGCTGCACCCCCGCTCCGCCGGGAAGAAATAGTTCTATTGGCCACTATGCTTGTCCTTCCAGTCCTGCTGATCATCCTTCTCATGAGCAGGCATGGAGCCTTCTGGGATCGTCACGCCATTACCACGGAAGCCGTCATCTACAGCGTCATGGCCATCCTGCTCGGATTGCGCCTGGGAAGAAATCGGTATGCCGGCTATGCCGCGGCTGCGGTTTTGCTGATGTTCTGCCTCAGAGTTGAAGTGTGGCGAGAATTGTCGGTTCCTCGCCATCAGGACGCGACCCGTTCAAGCCTCTATCTTGCTAGACCTGCCTTTAGTTGTTGCGGGAGGGGTTACATTTTTTGAGATGAATCATCGCGAAAACCCAGAAGTGCTATCGCGTATGTATTTCCTAAGGACTGAGCGGCTGCCCTCCGCTACACGAATACGAATCTCTTCGAAGATCGGGGTTTTCCCAATCGCATGTATCCTGGCTTGCCCATCTCAGCTCAGGTCGCAGCCTACGACGACTTCCTTCGCGAGCATCGCGAGTTCCTGGTCCTGGGCTCATATGATGCCCCGGAGGAGTGGCTCCTGCGGAAGCTGAAGGACGATGATGCACACCTTACCTGGCTAGGCACGTACCCAATCCCGTACGTTGACTCCAACTTGTACCTGGTCGATCTTCCTCAGGCTAAATAGTCAGTCTTTTCTGTTTCGATACGAACGTGCGGCCGTAACGTGGTTTGACCCCAATGGGTCAGCGCAAAGCATCCCGCTGAGCGCGGGGTACGAATTCCAGTACTTTGACACTGTCGAAGGCTCCCAGCTCGTGGACCGTGTGTGTTGCGGCGGCGGGGTTTGCGAGCCAGTCGAGCGTGCCATACGATTCGACAAATGCCATTGCGAGAAAGCGGCGCTGTGCTTCCTGTTGCAGAAATTCCGAACCCGCCCGGATCGCCTCGCTGTTGAGCGCCCGGGGCAGCGGCGCCACCGGTACGCTGAGCTTGTAATAGCTAAGCGGGGCAAAATGCCGCTGTCTTCGATCGCGGAGCCCACGGGCATCCGCATGTGGTCGGCCTCGGGGAGATCGCTGCAGATCAGCACCGGAGCGCCGTCGGCAGAAGCGTTCTTCTCCACAAAGGCCAGAGCGTATTTCCAGCTGACAGGTGACGCTGGAAAGATGCGGCAGTGAAGCAGACGCAAGCCGCAACCACCACCAGGGCAGCGCAGAACAGCAAGCGCAGGACGCGGGAATCAATCCAGCTGACGACCAAGGCCCAGCAGAGAGCGATCCCAGGAACGGCAACCAGCCGGTAGCGGGGAACGAATACATGGATCGATGTCCCCACGCTAAGCACATAGAGAATCAGAAGCGGAACCAGCGCCAGGGAGGTGCAGAGCAGGACAGTCCATCGATCGGAATGGCTTCGTAGATCAAGCACCGTCTAGCCGCGGCTACCAATACAAAAACGACCAGGACAATCACCAGCCCTTGACGGTGATCGTCGAAACGAGTTGGAGCAGCCTCGGAGCTTCGGAGAACACATGCGTGCCACTGGTGTGCATCATGTATTGCAACCGGGGAATGGCCGGCAGGAACCTAACGCAAACACAACCAGCGCGATCCCGAGCTGCCGCCACAAGGTCTTGCGGTCGCTAAGTTTACTGGCGATAAAGCAGACGGCAAGCGCCGGCAGAATGGCCGCGAACAGCAATTGAAACTCAACGATGCTCGCCGCCAGCAGACCGAACAAAGCGGCCAGCCAGTTCGAGTTGTTGTGGCGCAAGTGAACCAGGGCAAGGATCGTGGCATTGATGGCCAGGGCCGCGAAGGCGTAGGGCGAACGTCGATGGCCGCGAAAATGATGATGGGATGAAGGCAGAAGACGATGGCAGCAATGAGGGCAACGTCCCGGTCGAACAATTCCCGAGCGGCCCGATACAGCAGATACACCGCCGCCAGCATGGGAAGAACAGACGAGATCCTGAGCATGATCTCGCTCGTTCCCATGGCCTTGGTCCAGAGCCAGAGCAGGCACGAGTACGCCGGAGCGTCGGGCCAGACCTGGCGGGACATGATGCCTGCCCAGCCCCCCTTGATCAGGTAGATCGAGACCGTCTCATCCAGCCAAAGGGGTGCGCGGATGACGATGAACCAGGTGGAAATGGATACAGCAAGAGCCAGGGCGTAGATCGAGTACCGCAAGCCTTCCGGAAGCCCTCCAGGCTGTCGTCCCCGGGCGGCTTCCATCTGAGCCCCTGAAATTGTGTTGGAAGCTTGCAAGAGAGTGCTCCTGGCGGGTGGAGTTGTACGATTGCTCAGCCGAGAGTACTCGAGATCGACTCCGCGTGTGGCGCCGAACCTTCGGGCGGCTAGTCTCTCATTAGGTACATCTGCGAGGAACGCCGGTTTGGCCAGGCCCCATCGCTTTAAACGTAAATCCAGAGCAGTGCCCAGCACGCCAAACCCGTAGGTCACGCTGCGCTGGAAGTTGATCGACGAGGCTTCTTCGAAATACTTGGTTGGACAAGAGATCTCGCCCACGCGAAAGCCGAAATAAAGGGCCTGCACGATCATCTGGTTGTCGAAGACGAAATCGTCGGAGCAACTCAGCAGCGGCAGGCGGTGCAGCAACTCGCGGCTCCATGCACGGTAACCGCTGTGGTACTCCGACATCTTGTGCCCAATCAGTATGTTCTCAATGAACGTGAGCCCCCGGTTGGCGATGTATTTATAGAGGGGCATGCCCCCTTGAGCGCACCGCGGCCGAGAATGCGCGAGGCCAGCACGCCGTCGTATTCTCCATAGGCGATCATCGAGGCCATGGCGGAAACCAGCTTCGGTGTGTACTGGTAGTCGGGGTGCAGCATGACGACAATGTCGGCGCCCCGCGCCAGCGCGGCTGTGTAGCAGGTCTTCTGGTTACCGCCGTAGCCGCGGTTGTGATCGTGGCGGATGGTGATAAGTCCAAGCTCCAGGGAAAGAACGGAGGTATTGTCGCGGCTGGCATCGTCGGTCAGGATCACCTCATCGACAATCTCGCGAGGAATTTCCTCGACGGTTCGGCGCAGAGTCTTCGCTGCGTTATAGGCCGGCAAAACCACGACCACTTTCTTCTTGTTCAGCATCTGTTCCACCCCGAGTTGGAGCTGCTTTGATTATAAGGACTTGCCGGGGTCCAGCGCTCTCATGGGCGCGCGTAGGCATCGCACATCCAGGTCCAATTGCGGCGCATGACCGGGTGGCCGAAGAGTGCGACCCGCACAGCGTCTTCGCCACCGTCGATAAGGGTCCACCTGGCGCCGAGCGCGTCGTCCCAGGGAAGCTGCGCTCGCGAGAACGCGCGCGATCCGGCGTAGCAGAGAATCATGCCCTGGTATTGGCCGGTTGGGTCACCGGGTTCGAGGTAGTTTCGATTGTAGAGATTGGGAAAGAAAGGTTTATATACGAAGTAGTGTCCCGCATCCACCACCAGCGCCGGGTTCACGATGCCGCGTTGGGCAAAGAATGCGCGCACCCGCCTGGCCTGGCCTTGCTCGGCGTAGTAGGAGTTACGCGCGTCTACGCTTTGCAGGATACCTAAGCCAATCCAGGGGGTCATGAAGACGAAGGCGACCAGGATAAGAGAGAGCGGCGCCAGGGACCCGCGCAACGCGCTGGCCAGCGGAAATCCCCCGATGAAGAGCACAGCCAGCAGGAGCGCACGCGAGAGGCCGAGATAGTTAGTCTGGTTAGGAAAAACGGCGAGAGGGAAGATCAGCAGCACGAAAAGCAGCAGCGCACATTGGAGCAGCAGACGCGGCCGGCCTGGTCCGCGGAAAGCATATACGGCAACCACAAAACCGGAGACGAGCAGGCTGATGGCCAGGGCTGCCGAAGCCGGGAAGGCCGGGTCGAAGAGGTGGCGGAAGGCAACTGCATATCCGTTTTGTACGGTGCCCCGGAGTTGGAGGCGCCGGCATTTGCGCCATGCAGAACGACTCCCGCGCCAGTGCCTCGACCCGCAGCATGTTCCAGAAAACGATGAGGCGCGGTATGATCCTGCGACCACATCCATACCACCCATGCCGCAATGATCAGCGCACAGAGCCCGCTGCCCGCAACCATCACTTGCAGTCGCCCGGTCCACGGGTGGCTGTTCCCTGGGCGCTCCTCGAAGATCAGCAGGAACGCGAGCAATAACCAGCCGGCGATGCCCGCGAAGGGATGAATGAGAAACACGATCCCCACGCAGCCAAAGAGCAAGGCCCGGGTGACGACGGACGACGCGCGCCGCCAGAGAAGCAGAACTGCGACACAGCAGGCAAAAGGCCGGCATCTCCGGCCGATCGGAGTCGAACGCGACCATCCCGCTGGGTAACATGGCTCCGAGCACCAGGGCAGCGCAAATCGTTGCCATCCATTTGTCACCGCGAGGCTGAAGCAGTGATAGAGCAGAAAGACCGCAACGGCCGCGAGCGCCAAATTGTAGAAAGTGTCAACCGAACCGGAGCAGCCGAAGAGCGAAGCAGCCATGCCGAAGAGCAGCAGCGCTCCAGGTGTGTAGCTGGCGAACAACATTGGACGGATGGTGTTTGCATGCGGTACAGAGGCGGCCACCAGGCCGAGCCCGTGTGCCCAGTTGCAGCCCGCGTCGCGAAACACGAACACATCCGGGCCACCCGGCTGGGGCGGCATAAGAGCAAAAAAAGCGAACCAGAATACGGTGAAAGCTCCGAGGATGAGCAACGGAATCGCAACCTGGTAGGGCCGACGCTCGCTCATTGCCCAAAGGCTCTTCGGTTTCATCGGTTAGGCGGGGAACCCGGATCTCGCGGGATGTCCCTATAGTAATTCACCATGCCCGGAGAGCATCCGCGGCGATGGGGTGGGATTGCCGGGTAGTCGCGCTTGAGTAAAGAGCGTTGGGTTAGGCCGCTCTCTTGACTCGCTCGGTCGAAAAAAGCCCAGGACTCCTCCGGAAAAAAATCTCAAACGAAGGTGCTCGTTATTCAGCCGGCATGGGCGCTGGCTAACTTCACCTGCGCTTCATGGATGACTTCGTTGGCCTGCGCATACTTCTCGGCATCCTCGCCGGCTTCGTTCCACATCTTCTGGCCGCTTTCGAGTTGCCGCTGCGCCTCACCGGCATCGATTTCTTCCGGCTTGATGGCGGTCTGCGCCAGGATCGTCACCCGGTCCGGCAACACCTCCACAAAGCCCCACACCACGAAGTACGTCTGGTCGCCGCCGCCACCGCCGTGCAGCCGCACCTCACCCACGCCGAGCTCAGCCAGTAAGGGAGCATGCCCGTAAAGCACCTCCATATAGCCGGACTTCGACGGAAGCTCGACCGCATCCGCGTCCTGGTCGATCAGAACCTTGTCCGGCGTCACCAGCCGGACTTGCAGTTGATTGCCTGCATCTGCCATTAAGGTTATTTATCCTTCATGCTCTTGGCCGCTTCGAGCACTTCCTCGATCGTGCCCTTCATGTAAAAGGCCTGCTCCGGAATATCGTCGTGCTTGCCCTCGATGATCTCCTTGAAGCTGCGCACCGTGTCTTCAACCTTGACGTACTTTCCGGGCGCTCCGGTAAATACCTCGGCCACATGGAAGGGCTGGGAAAGGAAGCGCTGTACTTTTCTGGCACGATTCACGGTGAGCTTGTCTTCTTCGGAAAGCTCGTCCATCCCCAGGATGGCGATAATATCCTGCAGATCCTTGTACCGCTGCAAGATGCGCTTAACGCCTTGGGCCACCGCGTAATGTTCTTCTCCCACCACGCGCGGGGTGAGAATGCGCGAAGTTGAGGCCAGCGGATCCACCGCCGGGTAGATCCCGATCTCGGTCAACGCGCGGGAAAGCACCGTAGTCGCATCCAGGTGAGCAAAGGTCGTTGCCGGCGCTGGATCGGTGAAGTCATCGGCAGGCACATAAATCGCCTGCACCGAGGTTACGGAACCCGTTTTGGTGGAGGTGATTCTCTCCTGCAGTTCCCCCATTTCCGTCGCCAGGTTAGGCTGATAGCCCACGGCGGACGGCATGCGGCCGAGCAAAGTAGAGACTTCGGAACCCGCCTGCGTGAAACGGAAGATGTTGTCGATGAACAGGAGCGTGTCGCCGCCTTGCTCATCGCGGAAATATTCAGCGATGGTGAGCGCGGTGAGGGCTACGCGCAGGCGTGCTCCAGGCGGCTCCGTCATCTGGCCGTAAACCAACGCTGCTTTTGACTTCTCGCGATCCTTGGAGTTGATAACGCCCGATTCTTCAAACTCATTCCACAGGTCGGTTCCTTCACGGGTGCGTTCGCCGACCCCGGCGAAGACGGAAACGCCTCCGTGGCTGCTGGCAACATTGTTGATCAGTTCCTGAATGATGACCGTCTTGCCTACGCCGGCGCCGCCGAACAAGCCGGTCTTGCCGCCTTTCAAGAAGGGCTGGATCAGATCGATGACCTTGATCCCGGTCTCAAACATCTCTTCGCCGGTGGCTTGGTCTTCGAACGACGGCGCGGCGCGATGGATTGGCCATCTTTCCTTCGCGTTTACCGGCCCCAACTCGTCCACCGGCTCACCGATGACGTTGAGGATGCGCCCCAGCGTTGCGACCCCCACGGGGACTGTAATCTGCGAGCCCAGGTCGAGGCACTTCATGCCCCGGACCATGCCTTCGGTCGACTCCATCGCCACGCACCGAACCCGGCCTTCTCCGATGTGCTGCTCCACCTCCAACACCACATTGATGGGTAGCGGAACATCAAAACCTTCGCCGGTCACCCGCAGTGCCTGGTAGATCGGGGGCATGGTCGCTTCTTCGAACTGCACGTCGACCGCCGGCCCGGAAATCTGAATTACTTTGCCGATATTTTCTGCCATAACTTTTTCTTTCCTCAACGGCTAAGGCCGTTCCCATTTCGGGGCAAACCTTTAACTCCGCTCAAAGCGCGGCCGCACCGCTGACAATCTCGATGATCTCTTTGGTGATCGCGGCCTGGCGCACCCGGTTCATGGTGAGCGTCAGCGAGTCGATCATCTCGGAGGCGTTACTCGTAGCCGCGTCCATGGCGGTCATGCGCGCAGCCTGCTCGGCGGCGCTGGACTCAATCAAGGCGTGATAGATCTGCGACGCGACATACTGGCGTAGAAGACCATCCAGAAGCTCCCGCGGCGGCTGGTCATAGATGTAATCCACTTCCGCAGTTCCAAACTTCTTCGCTTCCTGCTCGGCTTCGGTGCTGTCGGCTTCCTTGACGCTTACCCCTGAGTGAGCGGCCGCGAGCGCCATCTCTTCGCGCTGCTCATGGCTCATTTCCTCGGCTTGCTTAATGTCCCTTTGGCCCGGTTCAATGATGGGCAGAATGCGCTCTACTACTACCCGCTGAGCCATCACCGATTTGAACTCGTTGTAAACCAGGTAGACCGCGTCGAGCTCTTCTTCGATATAGCGGTGAACCACCTCACGCGCTAATAACGCCACCTGGTCGAAGCTGGGTTTATCCAGCATGCCGGGGTAATCCCCTGCCACTTCAATCTGGTTTTTGCGCTCTCCCCGGCTCTTCTCCTCCGGCGGCGGGGCCGCGCCGGGATCTCGATCGCCGGTGTCCGCGGCCGGGTCGTTGGCATTGTTCTGGCCGCCCTGCTTCTCGACAAATGTTGCGATACCGTAACGGCGGCGAAAAAGCTCACGCGCCTTGCGTCCGATGGCAGCAATGTCGATCTGCTGATCGCCGTGCTCACTGATGTAACGAAAAGCTGCCTTGGCAATGTTTCCATTGAAGCCGCCGGCAAAGCCTTTGTCGCCGGAAACAACGATGAGGAGCGCCTGCTTCTCCTCCCGCGCCAGCAGCAAGGGATGACGCACGTCTCCAGTCTGGGGATCGTACAGTTCAATGTGGCGCATCAGCGAACCGATCACGCTGGCCAGCATGTTGGCGTAGGGCCGCCCGGAGATGGCGCGCTCCTGCGCCCGCCGCAGCTTGGCGGCGGCGATCATCTTCATCGCTTTCGTGATCTGGCGCGTGCTTTTTACGCTGCGAATGCGCCGTCGTAGGTCGAGAACGTTTGCCATGCGCGGGTCAGGCCTTCCTGGTTTCTTCCTGTTTCTTCTTCTCTTCTTCGGAAAGCGGCTTTACCGACGATTCCTTCAGGGCCGCATCACGATGCTCGGCGAGGAAGTTCTGCTTGTATTCCGTCAACGCAGCTTTGATGCGATTTCTCAGGTCATCGTCCAGTGATTTCTTGCTGACAATGTCATTCAGCAATCCAGATTGTGCCGAATCAAGGTAAGGATAAAGCCCGGCCTCGAAGGCGCGAATCTCCTCCACTTTTAGGTCATCGAGAAATCCGTTGGTGCCGGCGAAGATGACGATGATTTGCTTCTCGGTCGAGAGCGGCGAGAACTGCGGCTGTTTCAGAATCTCGGTGAGGCGCTGGCCGCGGTTCAGCTGGTTCAGGGTCACTTTATCCAGGTCGCTGCCGAATTGGGCGAAGGCCGCGAGCTCGCGGAACTGGGCCAGGTCCAGCTTCAAGGTACCCGCCACCTGGCGCATCGCCTTGATCTGCGCACTGCCTCCCACGCGGCTTACGGAAAGGCCGACGTTCACCGCAGGGCGAACACCGGAATTGAACAAATCACCTTCCAGGTAAATCTGTCCGTCAGTGATGGAGATGACGTTGGTCGGAATGTAAGCGGAGACGTCTCCGGCCTGGGTCTCGATGATGGGCAACGCGGTCAGCGAGCCGCCACCCTTGGCATCGCTCAGCTTGGCCGAGCGCTCCAGCAGGCGCGAGTGAAGGTAAAACACATCGCCGGGATAGGCTTCGCGCCCGGGCGGCCGGCGCAGCAGCAGCGAAATCTCACGATACGCAACCGCGTGCTTGGAGAGGTCGTCGTAGATGATGAGAGCGTGACGGCCGCTATCGCGGAAATATTCACCCATGGCGGTCGCGGCATACGGGGCCAGATACTGCATGGGAGCCGGCTCCGACGCAGTGGCTGCCACCACAATGGTGTAGTCCATCGCGCCGTACTCATTCAGTGTCTGGACAACCTGGGCGACCGAGGATCGCTTCTGCCCGACAGCGCAATAAATGCAGATCAGGTTGTTTTTAGCGCTATTGATGATGGTGTCGAGCGCTATGGCTGTCTTACCCGTCTGGCGATCGCCAATAATCAGTTCGCGCTGTCCGCGGCCGATCGGGATCATGCTATCGATCGCCTTGATACCGGTTGACATGGGCTCGCGTACCCCCTGCCGGTCGACTACACCCGGAGCGATACGTTCGATGGGGGCGAGCTCAGTCCCTTCGATGGGGCCGCGGTCATCGATCGGCTGACCGATCGCGTTGACCACGCGGCCGATCATCCCGTTACCCACGGGCACACTCATGATCTCGCCGCTGCGCCTGACCTCATCTCCCTCGCGCAGCTGGGTGTAATCGCCCATGATGACGCAGCCGACCTGATCCTCGTCGAGGTTCATGGCCAGGCCTTCCACTCCGTGGGGAAACTTCAGCATCTCTCCCGCCATGGCCTTGTCGAGGCCGTGGATGCGGGCGATGCCGTCACCGAGAGAAATGATGGTCCCGGTCTCGTCGACGCGAATTTCCGCATCGTAGTTTTGAATCTGCTCCTTAAGGAGCTGCGTAATCTCGTCTGCGTTGATCTGAGCCATACGTTCTTCCGTCAATTCTCTTGTTCTTGATTGTTTTACAGATCTGCTTAGCTGGCCGCCAGCCGCTCTCTCAAGCGATCCAGACGGCCGCGCACAGAGCCGTCGTAGATGGTGCTGCCAATGCGCACAATCACTCCGCCGATCAGCGACTTGTCCTGGCGGAAGGTTGCATTCACCCTGGTGCCGGCCAGCTCGGCCACTTCGCCTTCCAACGTTGTCCGCTCCTGGTCCTGGAGTGGGCGCGCCGTCACCACTTCAGCGTCGGAGATCGACGTGCGCCGATTCATCTCCAACCGGTACTCCTCGATAATTTCGCTCAGTGCTGCCAGCCGTTCGTGGCTGATCAGAACCGCGAGGAAGTTTCTCACTTTGGGCCCGCAGCCGACTCGACCGTTGACCGCGTCAAGAATGGACACCCTCTTTGCGGCCGGGATGGAAGGATTCAAAAGAACCTCTCTCAGGTCCTTACTCCCGGCGAAGGTGGCAGCAAAGTCCTTCAGTTGCTGCTCCACTTCTGAAGGGTTCAACTTCGCGTCTAACACCACGTCGGCGAAGGCGCGGGCATATCGGGCGGCAAAAGCAGACATCAGTTCTTGCCTCCGTTGCGGGCTTGCCGGCGAAGGCTGCTTGAGAACTCCCGCACCAGCGCGCGGTCATCGTCTTCGGTCAACGCTATCCTTTGGGCTGCGCGATCCACCGCCAACTCTGCAGCAAAACGCTTCAGATCCCGCTGGGCTGCACTCGATGCCGCAGCAATGTCCCTGCCTACTGCCTGAACGGTCCGTTGGCGCTCGGTTTCGATAGAGGCCTTAATGCGGGCCTCATCCTCGACGCTATCCTTCTCGGCCTGCCTGGCGATCGCCGCGATTTCCTCATCGAGCCGCGAAAGCCGTTGCTCGATCGCAGCCAGGCGTTCATTAGCCTGCTCTGTGGCGGTCCGCGCGTCCAAAAGCCGATGCTGGATGTCTTCCCGGTTAGCCCGGAACGTCTTGGGCAGGTACTTGAACATGGCGTACAGGATGGCCCCTGCGAGAATGGCAAAGTTCAGGTATTCGAACAGCCGCGCCGAGGACTCCTGATCCAGATGCAACCAGCGCCCAAGCAGTCTCACTGAGGTCGAATGGCGAAAAATATTCTCGCCGGATTCCTGTTCCGGATTGTCCAGGGAGGTTCGCGTGCTTTTTGCATTGGGCGCCGGCCCGGTGGGCGCCGCCTGCAGGGCCCGCGCCGGCAGACCGAGGGCGCCACCCAGGCACAACAGAAGAAGAAAGAAGGAAGAAAAGCGTGAGAAGGTCAACGGACTCTCTCCAGAGTTGCGCCGCTCTTAGGAAGGACGGCGCGGAGAATCTCACCGGCAAGCTCGTCGATGGAGCCCTCGAGGGTGCGATGGGCGGCAGTGGCTTGCGCCTTTAACGCTGATTTTGCTTCTTCGACCTGCCGCTGGGCGGCTTCGTGAGCCTCCGCGATCGCGGCATCGCGTTCACGGGTCCAGTGTTCCAGCTTCTGTTGCCGTGCATGGAAGATTTTGGAGCGCGCAGCCCGCAGTTGTGCCTCGTACTCCTGGGTTTTTGCGGCGGCAGCAGCAGTCGCCGCATTGGCCTGCTCGATCGCCCCTTCGGTCCGCTCGCGCCGCTCGCTCAGCACCCGTGTCAGGGGGCCGTAAACCAGGAATCGGTAAAGAATTACCAGCAAAAGAAACAAAAAAATGGTCGGGACGGAGCCGAGCAGTAGTCCGCCGAGTTGATGTAAGGTCTCGTTCATGCCAAATATTCAGTATATGGGTAGATTGTGGGCGGAGAGTCGGTAGTGACAGCCGGGACCTTTGTTTTTAACAGAGGCGAAATTTGGCTGTCAAACTCCTGGAGCCCAAATTGTCATGGTCATGGGCGCGAGCGGAGCCCGGGGTGTGCTGCCAAAGGGTCAGCGTCTTCCGGTAGAAGTGTTATCCGTTGTAGATCGGTCGAGTCGAGCGTATACTTTGGATACTTCCTAGACCCAGATCAGGGTCAGACGGGGCCGGTCTCGTGGGAAGTCGCTCCGCTCCCACCCCCCCGGCCCGTCCTTACTTTCAGTCCATTTTTTGCGCCCTTGTACTGGCTATATCGCGCCAGCAATGAGGCTGGCCCAGCAACTGCCAGTTCGACCAAATCGCCTGAAAATTCGCGCTTGAGAATCAACGCTCCGGCATCCAGGGCGGCCAAAACCGCGCCCTCCCGCTGGGGAACTATGAACTGGTCCTCAATGATGGGGTCTGCCGTAAGAGCCTCGATCCATAAGCTGGAGCAAGTGGGCGATACCTTCGCCCGTTTGCGCAGAAATGGCCGCCGATATGGGATCGGCCGCGTACGCCAATCGCTCCGCGGGCGGCAGTAAGTCGATTTTGTTCAGAACCGAGAGAATTGGCTTGTCCAGCGCACCCAGTTCGCCAAGCACCTTCTCCACTTCCTCTTTTTGTTCTTCCCGATGCGGGCTCGAGCAGTCCTGCACGTGCAGTAGCACCTCTGCCTTTTCCACTTCTTCGAGCGTGGCTCGGAAGGAAGTAATCAGGGTGTGCGGCAGGTTACTGATGAAGCCGACAGTGTCCGATAAAAGGACTTTCCTGCGCGACGGCAGCACCAGCGCGCGCAGCTTGGGGTCGAGCGTGGAAAACATGCGCGACGAAGCCAGGACGCCGGCGTCTGTAAGTCGATTGAACAGCGTGCTCTTGCCTGCGTTGGTGTAACCGACCAGCGCGATCGTAGGCACTGGAACTGCCGCCCGGCGGTGTCGCTGCTGCGCACGCACCCGGCGGACCTCTTCGAGTTCACGCTTGAGTTGGAGTAGCTTGCGCTGGATCTTTCGCCGGTCGGTCTCCAACTGGGTTTCGCCGGGTCCCCGGGTCCCGATCCCGCCGCCCAGCTGAGACATCGCGGCGCCCCGCCCGGCTAGCCTGGGCAGCATGTACTCCAGTTGTGCCAGCTCTACCTGCAGTTGGCCCTCGCGGCTGCGCGCGTGGCGCGCGAAAATGTCGAGAATAAGCTGGGTGCGGTCCACTACCCGGACCGGCAACGCCCGTTCCAGGTTTCTCAGTTGCGTAGGGGTGAGGTCGTGATCAACAAGAATTAACGTGGCCTGTGCCGATTTGGCCACTGCGGCGATCTCTTCTACCTTGCCTTTGCCCACCAGGGTAGCGGGATCCGGCCTGGGTCTTCGCTGCAGTACTTCGGCGACAATTTCTGCCCCGGCGCCGGCGACTAACTCGCGAAATTCTGCAAAGGCCGCGCCGCTGTCAGGCACGGCGGGACGAGGTTCTTCCCGCGGCGCGGCGCCTTCGGATCTGGCGATCGCGGAGAGTTTTGCTGCTTCCCGCGCCAATGCTGCGGAACGCGGCAACGCCTGCGGCCGCGAGACGAACTCGACACCGACAAGCAGTGCCCTGTCCGCTTGAACGCCAGTGATTTTCAGCGAACCCTCATCGAAGCCGCTGCGGATTGCTTGCTAGCCTTCTGCCACCGCGCTGTCAGGACGCGCTCCGCCAAGGCCTGGAGCACTGGCGGGCGGATGGCCAACCCCGGTGCTCGGACGATGATCACTGTGCAGCACAGAGCGCGTGCTCACCACCGTTGAGATGGCATGCTTGAAAATCAACTGTTCCTGACTGTTGTTTTCAAGCAACACAGAATACTTGTCAAAAGAACGTATTTTGCCTGTGAGTTTAACCCCGCTGACCAGGTATATCGTGATCGGAGTCTTATCTTTTCGGACCGTATTAAGAAACGTGTCCTGAATGTTCTGTGCCGGCTTATTGTCCATGTGCCGATCTCCCATTTCTACGATGGTCTAAGTACGTTATGGAAAATGCTCAAGCACTTGCAACTACTGCAAAGTTGGGCTATGAGCGGAAACGTGCTCAAGTCCTGCTAATGAAAGTTTACACGCCTTCCGGGGTTGCGTTCGGACCCGACGAAGACAGATGGCGCGAAAACCGTGCAAAGACGCCATATGGCAGACTTCCAAGCCACTTGGATGCATGTTCGGCGCCGGCAGTTTACACGGATTCACAGTGCTACCATTACCAACGTGGCAGACGGGAAGGAAAGTCCGGCCGGTTCCCGGCTAAGGGTGCCGAGCCTGGACCTTTCGCGCGAATATCGTGCCATCGGGCCTGAACTCCTCAAGGCCGTAGAAAGCGTTTTTTCCTCACAATCGTTCATCATGGGTCCCCAGATGGCGGAGTTTGAGCGCGCCGCCGCGGCAAAATGCGGGGTCGCCCATGCGATAGGCTGCTCTTCCGGCACGGATGCCCTATGGCTGGCGCTCGAAGGGGCTCGGATCGGTCGCGGAGACGCCGTGATCACCACCGCCTTCAGTTTCTTTGCCACGGTGAGCGCCGTTCTCCGCACCGGAGCTCAGCCCTTGCTTGCGGATATCGACCCGGAAACCTTCAACCTCGATCCCGCAACGGCCAGGGCCTGCGTGGCTGCTGAACCTGCGGCCCGGGCGATTCTCCCGGTTCACCTTTATGGACAAACTGTCGACTGGGGGTCCTTCGAGTTACTGAAGCAGGAGCACAACCTGCTGTTGATAGAGGACGCGGCCCAGGCCTTCGGCGCGTGTTGGGATGGGCGCCCGGCGGGCTCCCTGGGCGACGCTGCCGCTTTCAGCTTCTACCCCACCAAGAACCTCAGCGCCGCCGGCGACGCGGGTATGGTCACGGCTGGCACGGAGACCATCGCGGAACGCGTACGCCTCTTGCGCATGCATGGAATGCACCGCCGCTACTACCATGACGAGGTCGGTTGGAATGGCCGCATGGACACGATCCAGGCGGCAGTTCTGCTGGTGAAGCTAGCCTACATCGATGACTGGAATGCCGAGCGCCGGCTCCTGGGTGAACACTACCGGGTCCTTTTTGAGCAGGCGGGCCTGATGGACTCCGGACCTTATCCACAGAACGGAGTGGTCCTCCCAAAGACAAAGGCCAGGGCCACGCACGTTTTCCACCAATACGTCATCCGGGCTCGCCGCCGAGATCAACTGAAAGCCTTTCTCCTCGAGCGAGGAATCGGATCAGAGATTTACTATCCCCTGGCACTCCATCAGCAACCGGCGTTGCAGAGCCTGGGATATCCCAGCGGGACCTTTCCCGAGAGTGAGCGTGCCGCCGCAGAGGTATTGGCGCTGCCTATCTACCCCCAACTCACGTTCCAGGAGCAAGAGTTTGTGGTAGCGGCGATCGCAGATTTTCTGAGCTGATTCGTCATAGTGGACGGGCACGCCTGCGAGTTGGCCGGGAACTGGGGTTATCTAGCCGAATCTAGCCGCCGGCAGCTTTGCCCTTCCCGTGATGATGACGGGAATGTGCCACAGCCGATTCAGGCCTGTTAGATACTGGCGTCGGACCTGGCGCCCCTGGCTGCGCCACGCGCTTGACCATGCCGGACTCAAGCTGATACTTCAGCACTGCGGTCTCGGCAGGGCGCGCCACCCCCGTGAGCGGATCAACCTTGACCGCCTCACTCGTGGCGACGGTGATTGAGAACTCGGGCACGGGCTGACCCTGGAGGTTCTTGCTTACACTCACCGAAACCGGCAATAAGCCCTCGAGGTTCCGTTGCCGGTAAGCAGTTTCGTAGCGATGCTTCTTTGTATTCCAGGTAAAAACGCGAACCTGATCGAAATCGTAAGGAAGCCCGTCCTTAAAGGCATTGGTGACGGAGACATATTCGGGTACCAGCTTGTTGGGCAGCGAAGATTCCGAATCGTAGACCCTGGTTAGGACATAAGCACCTACGATTTTCTGCCCTTCGGAATAACCTGCAATCTCATCCGGAACATCCACATCCAACCGGCGTGAAAGCATCCAGCCGACCTGTCCCTTACTGTCTCGTACCAGCCACCAGTCTTCCATGGGGACGGGTGGCTCCCCTGCCACCGCTGACTTCTTCGCCTTCGCGTTGTTCACCGCGGGATGAGGCGCTGGAACAAAGCCTTGAGGGGGTGCCGGCTTCGTCACTGAAGCACGTATCAATAACTGAAGCTTTTCGTTTTCCGGGAGCAAATAGAAGCGGTCCGTCTCGCGGCCAGGTTTCACGTGCAAGTAGAGGTCGTCACGCAGAACCCCGGTAGCGACCACCGGGTCGTGGGCATGCTGCTGACTCAGGGCGGCGAATTGATCATAGGTGGCCTGATCGATGACCATATGGTCTTCGATCCAGCCCACCTCGCCCTTTGCAGTCTTGGTCTTCAGGAATCGGCGGCCGTGTTCGACTACTTCCAGCGGTTGTCCATTGCTCACCAGGGCGACTCGATTTGATACAGCGGCCACCCGATCTCTCAGGTAGGTTTGCTTGGCCACAACGTAGACCATTTCGGGCTTGAGGTGCTCGCGCAAACGGGTGCAACCACTCAAAGCGGCCGCGAATGCAACGCACAGTGCGAAGCAAAGCAGCCGGCGCGGACCAGTTCGGCGAAACAGTGACCAGGCAGCAAACATACGAGGGGCAAGTCTCCCTGTCAGCATTAGACCATCGAGTTCAGAGAAAAATCCAAGACACAGTGCTACTTATGGTCCCCACGCAACGCGCTTCAGTGAAATGGCGCAGGGGTTGTATCAGCGCTCAATTGTTTCGCCGCTGACAACAGCAAGCGAAAGCTTGCAACTTTTGTTGTACTCGTCAGCGCTTTCAGAGGTATTCGACTCCTGCCGCAATCCGAAACATGAGCTGGCGCGTTACTCAAGATAGCGAGTGATGCAGCTACAGGCCCGGGTATCGCTTGATCTTTCAAGCAGGAGAAGTAATTCATGGACAAGAAATTGACTGAGCTCATCGACAAAGCACTCACTCGTCGAAGCTTCATGGCGCGCTCCGGCGCAGCGGTTGCGGTAGCAGTCGTCGCGGGATGCGGTGGCAGTTCCACCCCAGCCCCAACCCCCACCCCTACGCCTACGCCCGCACCGGTGGTTCTGGGCGATACAGACTATTTGAATTTTGCCCTGAACCTTGAATATCTGGAAGCCGAGTTTTACCTTCGTGCTGCCACCGGCAGCGGCCTCTCCGCCACCGATACTGGCAACGCAACAACCACGGTTGTTGTTCCCTCCACGACCATGATTCCCGGTCTGAACACGGCGCAGCAGAACTACATCTACGAAATCGCCCAGAATGAGTTGGACCACGTCCGTTTTCTACGCTCAGCTCTCAGCACGGCCGCGGTATCACGGCCCAATATCGACTTGATGAACAGCTTCAACAGCGCAGCCTCGGCCGCCGGCATCGGCTCCGCCTTTAATCCGTTTTCCAGTTATGAAGCATTTCTGGTGGGCGCGTTTGTGTTTGAGGATGTTGGTGTCACCGCATACCACGGTGCAGCCGGTCTTCTCAGCACCACGATGACGGGAAAGACCTATCTAGCGGCCGCTGCGTCCATTCTCGCGGTCGAAGCCTATCATGCGGCCGAGATACGTACGCTGTTGATCGCGGATTCCATCGCAACCGCGACCAAAACCGCCACACTGGTCACACCCAACCCGACATATGTCACCTATGCTCAGCAGATAAGCAAACTCCGCGCCACTCTTGGCGGCGGGAATGAAACCACACTCACCGCCCTTCCACCTTATGCCGTTCCGTTTGATCCCACTGCATACATGCCAGCCAGCAGTATAGTTGCCGCCGATGATACGAACTCGATCGCATTCGCCCGCACCACGGATCAGGTTCTTCATATCGTCTATGCCGCGCCACCCGGCGCAGGCGTTAAGGGCGGCGGCTTTTTCCCCAACGGAATGAACGGAAACATCAGCGTAACGACCAGCTAAGGATGGAGAACCATGGCAACTATTGAAACCCAGCAGATGGATGAAGTAATCGTCAACAGTCGCCGGAAGATGCTCGCCCTTGGTGGGGCTGCTCTCGCCGGTCTTGCCTTCGCGGGCGTCAAACTGGCGGAAGGGCAGAGCACTCCTGCTTATACCGACGCAGACATTCTCAACTTCGCGTTGAACCTGGAGTATCTCGAGGCCCAGTTTTATACCCTGGCCACGGCAGGCACAACGATCGATAATGAAGGCTCCGGCGTCGGCCCCGGCACGACGAAGTTCGGCGGCGGATCGGTGGTCACCAAATCCGGTGGCCCAGGTGCTTGTCTCGTACCGTGGACGCTGCCTGCGATCCAGGCGTATGCCACCGAAACGGCGGCGGAAGAGCGTCATCACGTTAACTTCCTGCGCGCCAACCTGGGTGCCGCAGCCGTCGAACAACCCAATCTGGATCTTTACAACAGCTTCAACGCCCTCGCCAGTGCGGCTGGGATCGCGAGCACCTTCGATCCCTTCGCTAATGATCTCGACTTCCTGATTGGCGCCTACATCTTCGAGGATGTGGGGGTCACCGCTTACAGTGGGGCGGCTCCGCTCATCACCACGCCGGCGTACCTGGCGGCAGCGGCGGGAATCCTTGGGGTCGAGGCCTATCACGCGGGCTTGATCCGCACCTCGATCTTTATTGCAGACCCTGATGGAAAAGCGGGGCTGCAGGGCCTAACGCAGAAGATTTCCGCGACTCGCATGTCGCTCGATGGTAGTTCGACCACGGACGACATTGGGGTTGGCTTCCAGACGGTTTCGGTCGAGCCTACGGGCACGATGAATGGCGCGGCAACCATCGTCGATGCGCAGACCGGCTCCACCAACTACTCCAAGACCTACAGCCGCAGCACAACCCAAGTCCTCAAAATTGTTACCGGGAGCTCCAACATTCCCGCGTCGGGCGCAAAATATATGGGCGTCTTCTTTCCCAACGGTCTGAACGGCCTCTTCAGCTAGAAACCAGCACGCGCGGCAGATTTGAAGCTTGAAACCCATTCTTGCCGTGCGCACCCTGGAATCCAAACAACGGGTTCCAGGGTTGCGCACTTTTTCGCTGCTTCGCGTGGCATTTCACTCATCCTCTTCCCGGAGAATGGTGAAGTCTTCATCTCGCAATTGGCCCTCGATTTTCCCAAGCCAACCGCGCGAACGGCTCACGGGCCACACGATCCATGCAGATGGAATGCTCCCGGATTGCAACTCGCACACCAGCTCGATCTCTGGCTGTTGCAGGGCTAGCGGTTCGAGTTCCCGTGGAGAAAGATCGCGACGGTAGATCTCGTTATGATTCTCGTCGTGCACGCCGATGTACCAAAATGAGAAATCGCGCCAACTATCCAGAGGAAAAGCTTTGCTGTCTAACTTGATCCGAACCAGCCAGGAGTAGATATGCTGGGCCCAGTCCGGCTCCAGTCCTGGATTGGGAGGTTCCTCTGCCCGCAACGTGTAATCCTGGGCCTTGCGCAGACGAAACGACAGCCCGGCGTATTCTTCAAATTCCCCAATCGTGCGCGCGTTTCCCAGACCAAACCCATCCAGTCGCTCGCCTAAAAGCAGCTTCCTGATTTTGTTCTTGCTCCGCAGATCCTGCTCGCTCCAGTCGACCCCGGTCTTATTTGCTTCCGTATGATCGTCCCAATGTTTGATGGCATCCTCTCGAACATAGTCGTGCCAGACGATGGTTTCACAAGGGTGAAACAAGTCATAGCCATGGGTAAAGGCGCGCAGCGTCATCGATGCTTCCTCGCCTAAGAAATAAAGCTCCGGATCGTAGGGAATTTCGCGCACGAAGGTTCCTGAGGTAAAAAGAAAGCCTCCGGAAACAAATCGGGCGCGCAGTGGACGGCGGAACGAGTGCCAATTCGGGATAGCGACCGGCTTCATATGCGGAATGCCGTCTGCTGTGAAACCTTGAAAGGCGATCTGCAGGGGCGCACCCGTCAGTATCTCCGCCGGGCTCGGCGTGAAGGGCGTGGCGTAGGTGCTCAACACCGGCTTTGGGCTCGCCGTTTGTCCCATCATGCTGATGAGCTTTTCATCCCAATCGCCGGCGAAGCGGCAATGGGAATCCACCTGGAGAAACCATCGCTCACCCCGCCACAGCTTCATCGCTTCCGCGCGAGCCCAGCACGCACCTCTGCTGTCTCGCCATGGAATATCCAGAATTTGAAAACGCGGGTCGTCCGCGCAGGCAGGCGGCAATTCATCGGCACCATGTTGCCAGCAGATTCCAAATCGCAGACGCGCAGGGTTGTGAGCCTTAGCGAGGCAATCCTTGATGGTTGCACTCAGCTGCGGATCGCGATAGGCAGCTATCGAGACAAAGACCAGATCGTTCTCATTTTCCAGGGACACTCGGCTCCGGGCTAATGCGAGGCTGCGATGGACTGAGGATTCGTAGGATCGGTGCCTGTAGTGGCGGTCGAAACGGGGTTGAGTTTTCCATCAGTGGTGGAATCGAAGCTGAAAACCTGCATGTCGCTGTTGCCCGTGGTGCCGTTGGGCCCTGAATTGATAACCGCCACGAATTTCTTGGTGTTGTCATTGATCATCGCGATGGGCAACTGTCCTCCCGAAGCAAACGGGGATCCCGCAATTGCCGTCAGTTTGCCCGACGCTGCGGTGAGCGTGAAAGCGCTGATATTGTTGCTGCCCTTATTCGCGACGTAGACATAGCTTCCTGTCGTATCCAGGATCACCCCTGTTGGTCCTGTTCCTACCGCATAAGGAGAACCAGAAACTTCCTTGAGCGAGCCACCGGTGCCAATGCTCAGAACGCGAAGCCCGGTATTAATCTCGGCGACAAACAGGAACGCGGAAAGAGGATCACTCGCCAGCCCTGCGTCCGATGGGCTTCTCGAAGTACTGATAGGGGGCAGGATAGTGGCGGCAGTACCTGGACTGAGAGCGCCTCCCGTACCGAGAGTCAGGACCTGCACCCCCAGCGTGCCGAGGGAAACATAAACGATAGAGTTGTTGGGAGTGATGAGCATTCCAGTTGGCGTGACCGCGACTGGTGTGTTGCCGTTCCCGGTATAGAGGGGTACAGGAGAACCCGCGACCGCGGTCAGCAAGCCGGTCGTAGGGTTGATTGCGTAAATGCCGATGGCCTGTGCCCCAACCGACGTACCAATGCCCGACGCCAGCAGATAACCCCCCGTGCTATCGACCTGCATCTGGGTGGCAACCATGTCCTGAGCGACGGCGGTGCCACCATTCTGAACGGTAATCGAACCGTCGCTATTGATGAGGTATTCGTAGATGCCGTTGGTGGTTCCCGCGTACAGGAACGTATTGGCAGGTGTCACCGCCAGCGATTGAGCCGCCACTCCGTTGTTGTACGGTGAGTTGTTAAGAACCGAAAGTCCTCCGCTGCTGTTGACGGCGAAACCGGCAATGAACGTGTTGTTTCCATTGCCCACGTAGATGTAGTCGCCGGTGTTGGTGCCGCCGCCGCTGTTGGTCTGAGGAACAAAGAAATCACAACCCGTCACACCAAGCAGCAACAAGCAACACAAACCCTGAATTCGGCGCATCAATGGTCCCTTGCCAGCAAATCTGTCTTTCGTTGGGGCAGTCTCAAAGCACCAGACGATGAGGCGCCGGTATCCGCTCAGTGAAAGTGACTCGGAAGACCTCCATTATACTTTCCCGATGCGTCTGCTAACCAAGGCAGTTCTTTGTGCGTTGTCGCTGGGCGTGACTGCCTGCCACAGCCAGGTGATGAAATCGGAGCGGGCAGCCGTCTGCGCCCCTTGCATCCGTGGCGATATGAGCTTTCTTGCTTCCGATGAGCTGCAGGGACGCGGCAGCGGCACCCGCGACGAGCATCTCGCTGCACTTTACGCCGCCTCGCTGTTTGCCGGGTTTGGCCTCGCTCCGGGAGGCGACCACGGCAGTTTCCTGCAAAAGGCTCCCCTGCCCACGACCCTGCCGCCTCCCATCGCCCGCCGCCTGGCTGGGTTTGCCCAGGTACCCAGAAAAGAGACGTGGAACGTCGTAGGCATCCTGCGGGGCTCCGATTCGGGAAAAGGTGCGATCCTGATCACTGCCCACCTGGATCACCTGGGAATTGGTCCGGAGAAGAATGGCGATCGGATTTATAACGGCGCCGATGACGATGCTTCCGGAACCACTGCAGTCATCGAACTGGCGCGGGTCTTTGCCGGCAGGGCCCGGCCTGCCCGCACCTTGCTCTTCGTTCTTTTTGGTTCAGAAGAAATCGGCGGCTACGGAAACCGATATTTTCTTGATCATCCTCCGGTGCCGCTGGATCAGATTGTGGCCAACCTGGAGTTTGAAATGATCGGCCGCCGTGATCCCGCTTTGCCCCGCGCCGGTCTGTGGCTGACCGGTTTCGAACGCACTGACCTGGGCCCGGAACTTGTGCGTCACGGTGCCGCCCTGGTCGCCGACCCTCACCCAGCACAAAATTTCTTTAAGCGGTCAGATAATTACAGCCTTGCCCGGCGGGGAATCATTGCCCAAACCGTTTCCAGTTTTGGGCTTCACGCCGACTACCACCAGCCAAGCGACGAAATCAGCGGTATCGACTTTCCCCATATGACGCGAGCAATCGGATCGATGGTAGAACCGATCGCGTGGCTCGCCCAGACCGCGTGGAAGCCGCAATGGCTTGCCAATGGAAAGCCGACGTAATTTTGACTGGCAGGCGCTGAAGCGGGCTCGAAGACCGCATTTCCGGACTTGGATCTGTCCTGATCGGTCCGCTGGCAATTGGACTTCTTGAGCGAGCTTTTTTCACAACCTTCGCGGCGTCAATGGCTACGCATTTTGCTCAGGCGGTATAGCACTCCCACGGATATAGCGAATTCGTTCTGCGAGACTCCGCCGAAGCGGGTAAGAAGATAATCCGGGGAAATGCGCAGGGAAAATTTTGGCGAGCGGTTCAGATCGAGGGATCCGCCGAGTGCCGTAGCCAGGGCCAGGCCGTTATTGAAAAGCCCGAGATTCGGTCCCGAGACTCCCTGGTCAACAGCCGAGTTAAATACACCGTAAGAGCCCCCGACGAGAGCGTGGAAGGTCAACGCGGCGTGTTCGTTCTTTGGGCCGCGGATCGAAGGCCCAGCCATGAACAGATGCTCGTAAACGAAGGGGCCGTGGATGTTGTAAGGGTTGGGAACCACCCCCGTGGTCCCGTAGTACCCGCGCACGTTGGCAGTTGCGCCCAGCCGCATCTTTAACCAGAGCGTGCCCTGAACGTCAAAACCGCCCAGGTTGGCACCCGGAATCAAAGCCGGGCCGGCGTTAAAGTGTGACGAAGCCAAACCACCATAAATATCGTATTTATTTCGATAATCCAGAGGTTTCAGCGACTCGTTCTGGAGTGTGGGCGTTTCCGGCACAGTCTGCGCGGGGGGAATCACCTGCGCTTCCGCCATGCTGCCCAGCATCAAACCAGTACTCAACAGACCCATACCAAGGAGGCCAGCCCCCCACTTCCGTGCAGCAACGCCAATTGCCTTCAACCAAACCTCCGCAAACCGTACACCCAGTAATCCTTAAGATACATTGCACTTCGCTTCCTGTCAGACGGCAGAAGCGTTAGGCTGAGCCTATGAGCGTCAAAGTAATTTCACTTCTGGTGTTTACCGAGGAACGAAAGCCGGCGCGGCTTTTCCTCAAGAAAAGACGCACTTCGCTAAAGTGGCCTGTGAAGAGCGGGAGTGAAATTGCCTAAAACGAAACTGGCCGAAAGCAACTTCGCATCCCTGTCGGACATGATGGCTGCGTATGCGGAGGAAGCCGTGCGCGCCGCCTGGGCCGACCATCGCCGGCGGCTTGATCTGAGTGAGTCTTCGGTCGAGGTTCTGGAGCAGATCCTCGACGGCCAGTCCGCCGAAGATTTGGAGTTCCAGACGCGTTTATGGGGCAGCTACTTCGGCGAGGTGATCCGCAGACGCTATGCGGGAGAATGGGAGCTTGCGCCGTATCCCGGCGGTGGGGTCGCTGTTGTGCCGACCCTGGTCGTTCGGGGTGCGCGGCTGTATCCGCTCATCAAGGTCTATCGTCGCCTGACTCTGGGCCAAGAAGAAAATCTTCCTGCCTTCTACACCATGGTCTCCAATCGCCTCGACAATCCATCCAAATAGCGGGTCCAAGGCGTACTATGATTGGGCACGCTCGCGCGGTCACAGGCACGTGCCTACTGTGCGACAATAGAAGAAGCGGAGAAATTCCATGGGCGAACTACTCACACCTACTCACCTCATTGTCGTTCTGGTGGTCGCACTCTTAATATTCGGCCCGCGCAAACTTCCTGAGCTCGGCAAAGGTCTGGGCGAGGGGATGCGTGGCTTCAAAGACGCCATCAAAGGCACACCAGATCCGGTCAAGCAGGATGCGCCCCCAACGAAGTCTGAAGTGACCACTGAGGTCAAGTAGCTTTCCGTTAGAGGGAAACGAGCACGACCGCGCCTAATGCCAGTGCCATTCCCAATGCCTGACTTGATGTGGTGCGCTCCTTCAGAAACCAGGCAGCCAAAATAATTGTGACTACCGGGTAAAGGGACGCGAGTACTGCCGCCACATCCAGCCGGCCCTGCGTCGCCGATTGCATATAAAGCAGACTTCCTGTAGCTTCCAACACTCCGGCCGACCCAGCAATCCAAAAGAAGCGATGTTCGCGAGCTTGCCGGCGCCAGGTCTCCGCGTTCTTGTGGGGGCGAACCAGCGCCCAGATCACAATCGCGCTCGCGAGCGCGGCGCTGACCATACGGGAGAAAATGAGCTGCCACAGCAGGCCATGAGTGCTGCCCACCTTCAACACCACCAGGAACACGCCGAAACCAAGGCCCGCTAATGTCGCCAGGCCAAGGGCGAGGGGACGAGGCATGCCTGCGGGCGCATAGGCAATGAGCGCGATAGCGGCGGCCGCAATGACGAATCCCGCGAGCTGGCTGGACTTGGGAGAACCCTCAGTAGCAAACGCATAGACCACCGGGACGATTGCCGTCAGCAAGCCGGTGAGGGCAGTGGTGAGCCCCATTTCCCCTAAGGATAAGGCTTGGTAATAAAGCATGAGCGCCACACCTCCAAACGCTCCTGCACAAAGACCCATAAGAGCGAAGCGTTCAGGCGGAGGAGGGGAATGGGTAGCAAATGCGATCAGCAGCAGTAATCCCAAGCTGAGACCGTGGGCCACGGCGACCACCAGGACCACGTGGGCTTTTCGGGTGGCGAGGCCGCCGAGAAAATCACTTGCGCCCCAGAAGGCTGACGCCGCCAGCCCCAGGCCGATAAACGTCAAGCCCGGGTGCCCGCCGGCTGCGATCATCGCGAGAGGTTGGTTGCCGTAGGGTAATACCCCCTCTTGGCGACGACGTCGAGATTCGGCCGCAGTACGCGAACATCGAGGACTCGATATTTTTCATCCATCACTGGAAGGTGACTGTAGTAGCCAAGGGTGTATTGCGTACGCGCCAGGACGGCAAGCTCTGCGAAGCTGCGCTGAATTCCGTTGGCAGAGAACTCAGAGTACAGGTGCCCGCCCGTTGCATCCGTGTACCGGGGCAAAATATTGTCCGGGGCAAGGGGCAGCAGCGGTAGCTTGAATCTGTCCAGGTAGCCCAGTCCCCAAGTCGCCGAATCACCGACCAGGGTGCCGTAGACTGCGATCTGGTTGGTTTCAAGATACTTCACCACCTCGCGGAAGTTGGCCTTGCTGCGTGATTCCTTTCCATCGCTGATCACGTAAATGATCCGGCGGCTTCCCTGGGGCCGGGTAGAAAGAGATTTGCCCGCGGCCAGGATGGCGTCGTTCAGAGTATGGATTTCCTTGGGAATGACACCAACGCCGGAGTTTCCCCGCTGCGGATCCAGATTCGGGTCCACCGATTGACCGTTGATTCTGGGTCCGCCGTAAAGCGGCCCACTGTTGATCGGGACGCCCAGGTAGTCGCCAGGCTTTTTGGACGCCTCCAGGACGGCTGGCACCCGCGCACTCAACGCCGCGGTGAAGTCCGTAGGGTTGTTCACGCCATCGGCGTAAGTGAACACCGCAATCTCATCGTAGGGAGTAAAGCCTCCCTGGATCGCAGCCAGGCTGTCGTTCACTTTCTTCATCGTGTCCCTGGGCAGGCTTTGGTCGATGACCAAGGCAACCGAGAGCGGCACCAAGTCGGCGCTGAAGAGGCGAATATCCTGGCGCTTGTTGTTCTCGTAGATTTGAAAATCGCGCCAGGTTAACCCCGCCACCTGGTTGTGTTTCTTGTCCAGCACGGTTACCGGCACAACGACGTAGTTGACGGTGGTACGAAACGTCGCCAGATCTTTTTGCAGCTCTCCCGTTGCCGCAACCACCGGAGGTGCTTGTTGAACCTGGTCCGCGCCGGCCGGCTGGTTACCCGAAGCGGGCGGCACCTGGGTAGTGTTTGTGCCCTGGTCCGCGGGGGTCTCCTGAGCTCCCTTTCCCGGCGTCATACCGGAGGTGATGTTGCCCAGACTGTCACGCCCTTGCGGGGTCGGGGCATCGGGCACGCTCTGATCCTGCGTTTTCTGCTGCTGCCCGATCACGCCAGATGGAAGCATAACCGGCACTAACAACACCATTACCAAGACACCCTGCCTCACCAGAAGATCCCCCAGGCGGACGACTCGGTTCATGGCCATCCTCAAATCCCGCGCACTCGATGTGACTTACTATATGAGACATAAGATTACCAGAGGCGCTGCCGGCGTTGTAAGCTTTGGGTTCTGTTCCGTTCGGAGGTATCGTTCGCCATGTTCCATCGTCTAACCTCCATGAAAGTCCCTCTTCCGCGTTCGCCGTGGGCGGTCCTGCTATGCGCCGTGCTGTGCTGTGCTGCCGTAAATGCCAGAGCGCAAGTCGCGCCTTCTCCGGACGCCCCACCCCAGGGACCCGCCGGAGACCCCAATCAGGACGACCAGCAGCAGCCGCTCGAGACCCTCAAAGTAAACGTCAACCTGGTGAGCCTTTACTTCACCGTGCACGATAAACACGGTGCGCTCATCCCCCATCTCACCAAGGATGACTTCAACATTCTCGAGGATAAGGCTCCGCAAAAGATCAAGAACTTCACCGCGGAAAACGATCAACCTCTCACCCTGGGAATTCTGCTTGACACCAGTGGGAGCCAGCAGAATGTTCTCCCGTTGGAGCAACAGGCGGGCGCTGCTTTTCTCAGCCGCGTTCTGCGGTCGAAAGATGAAGCTTTCTTAATCTCCTTTGATGTGAATCTCGATCTTCTTTCCGACTACACCAACAATGCACACGCGCTGGCTCGCGCCATGGATAAGGCGGAGATTAATGTGGGAACTGGCGGCATGGGCGGCATGCCCTCAGGCACGCCCAGGGGCACACTCCTTTACGATGCCGTCTACAGTGCCACGCACGAGAAGTTGCAACAGGAGACTGGCCGGAAAGCCATCATTATTCTGACCGATGGCGAAGACCAGGGCAGCGTTCAGAAGCTTCAGGGCGCCATCGAGGCGGCACAGAAGGCGAATACCATCGTCTATGTTCTGCTCTGCGCCGATCGCGATTTCTACGGGCGGGGGGTTTACACCATGGGCTACTCCGGCGACATGGTCATGAGGAAAATGGCGGAAGAGACCGGCGGCCGGGTCATTGACGTAGGCAACAACGGCAAGAAAATGGAAGGCGCTTTCGCGCAGATCGAGGAAGAGCTGCGTACCCAGTACGTTGCCAGCTATACGCCAACCAACGCCAAGCTCGACGGGAGCTACCGCAAGATCGACATTGAGTGTAAGGGAGATGGCCTTAAGGCGCAGTCGCGCAAAGGTTATTACGCCATCGCGCCCTCGGACTGATAATTGCTCTAAGATGTCGGCATGACATCTGACGATTCGCTTCGCTACCCCATCGGAGGTCCCAGGAAAGCGGAGTCATTTACTCCCCAGGAACGAAGCGCGGCCGTTGCCGGTATACGGGAGTTGCCGCAGAGCCTGCGATCCGTGGTCGCTCCTCTCACCGACAAGCAGCTCGAAACGCCCTACCGGCCAGGCGGATGGACCGTACGCCAGTTGGTCCATCATGTCGCCGATAGTCACATGAATGCTTATACCCGGGTGCGTCTTGCCCTGACCGAAGACTCGCCCACGATTTTCGCTTATCAGGAAAACCGTTGGGCTGAGCTGGAAGACGCCCGCGTAGAGCCCGTCTCAACCTCGCTCGATTTGCTAAGCGCACTCCACGTCCGCTGGGTGCGGCTTTTTTCGTCGCTCGCTGAGCAGGACTGGAAGCGCAGCTACATGCATCCTGTAAACGGCCCGCAATCGGTCGAGCAGGCGGCCATCCTCTACGATTGGCACGGCCGTCACCACATCGCACACGTCACCCAGCTGTCTGCGCGCATGGGTTGGTAGAAACTCCATTGGAAATCCGGGAGAAGGCTGAGTTTTCCCCAACGGAGCTCGCCCGTTTACTGGAGCAATTTTTCTCCGACTATCCTCAGGCTGCCCTGCTGGAAGATGGCCGCGTGCTGTTCGAGATGGCGGCAAGCCACTACTCGATCTCGGCTGAGCATGGCCGCTGCGTCCTGCATTTGTGGTCTGAGGAGCGGAACATAGTCCGCACGGTCGTAGGCCTCGAAGCACGCAAAGAGACGTTGCGTATCCGCGTGCGCCGTCTGGGAACCCAGCGCCCGCAATCGCTGGAGGTAGTAAGAGAGCGCGACCTGCGGACGCCCGCCACCCGGGCCCTATCAAGAAGCAGGTATTTGCTGCTGTTGGAGCGCCTGCTTAGTCGTCACTTCAACGAGTACAAATTAGAGGGCCTGCGCTCGGCCATGGACCTGGAGCATAGCTTTGGGCCTGCATACGCGCGAGGTTTGCTGGTGCGCGGTCAGCAATGCTGGGCGCTTATCGGAGTCAACGCCGAGGAGAGCCCGGCGATCATCGATGGCGTGCTCACCCTGGGAATTCTCTGGCTGGCGTATTGCCGGGACCACCACGGTGGCAAAAGAGTATTCCAGGGACTCAAAGTGTTTTTGCCTGCCGGATGCGGAAGCACCACGCGGGCACGCATGGCCTGGCTCAACCGGGAGCTGGCGCAATGGGAACTTTACGAAGTGAATGCGGCCAGCGAGGACTTGCTGGGCATCGACACCGCGGATCAGGGCAACTTGAAAATGCGCCTGGTGCATGCCTTCAACCCCCAGGCAGCGATGGAGCGAGCCCAGGACGGAGTGACTCGTATCCTGCGGCTATTACCCCCGGGTATGCAAAGCCGGGTGACCGTCGCCGCACGCAGCGCCAACGAGGTTGCGCTTTCCCTCTATGGCCTGGAATTCGCGCGCGTTCGCCAGGGATTTGTGGCCGACTCCTTTGAGCGCCAGGCCAACGTGACGTTTGGCGCCGGGGCAAACGAAACGCCGTTGCTGGAAGAGACGGAACCAGGCTTTACCGATCTGATGCAAAGGCTCTTCGAGAGCCGCTGTCCTGAGGGTACGGTGCGCAATCCGCTCTTTCGTCTGCAGCCGGAATCTTGGCTCCAATCGACCCTGGCCGGCGACCTTGGCCAGATAGACGACTGCCTTGGGGGACACATGATCTACCACCAGGTGCCCGCCTTCGCAGGGGCCGACCGCGCGATGCTCGACCTGCTTACGGTTACCCGCGGTGGACGGTTAGCAATCCTGGAACTGAAAGCGGGCGAAGATCTCCACTTCCCGCTCCAGGGATTGGACTACTGGATTCGCGTGCACTGGTTGCAGCAGCAACGCAGCGCCACCGGAGCAGGGGAACTGGAAGCGAACGGATACTTCCCGGGGATCCCGTTAAGCGCGGACTCGCCGCTGATGTATTACATCGTCCCCGCGCTGCGCGTGCATCCCTCGATGGATACCGTGCTGCAGCACCTGTCTCCAGCGATTTCCTGGACACTGATTGCGTTAAACGAAGCTTGGCGCACCGAGCCAAAGGTCATCTTTCGCAAGCGCGGCGGCTCTGCCTAGACAGCGCAGGATTTTTCTCTACCCGCAACAAATCTCGGGTGCCCCATATCTCGCTCGTTTTTCGCGAGATGTGGGATACCACGAATCTTAACGTCTGTTCCCTATCGCGTCCGAAAACTTGCAGGTTTAGAGCACGTGGTATCCCACATCTCGCGAAAAACGAGCGAGATGATGGGGCACCCGAGATTCGTTGCGGGGAGCAGATTCTCAGGTGCGTTTCTTCACCGAAGTTCAGGCTTCGGCGGTAACCAGCTCCGGCTGTGCCGCAAAGAAAGCATCGACCGCGGCGAGCACCGCGTCGCTGCTCCTCGCCTCATAGATGCTCTTGCGCAAAATCGCTCCGCCCGGCACACCATGCGTAAACCAGGACGCGAACTGCTTCATCCTGCCGCTGATTGCGGCGGTCTCCTCTGTTTCTTCCACCAGCATGACAAAGTAATCCCGGATCATCCGGTAACGGTCCAGCGGGGACGGCTGTTCGTAGCTGCCGAAGGCCGTGTATTGCGCAATCTGGCGAAAGATCCAGGGGTTAGCGGGCGCAGCCCGGCCGATCATGACCGCGTCGCATCCGGTTTCCGCAACCATGGTGCACGCATCTTCGGGAGAGCGGATATCGCCGTTCCCGATCACCGGGATACGAATCGCATCTTTCACTGCGGCAATATATTCCCAGCGAGCCTGGCCGGAGTAGCCCTGCTCCCGGGTGCGTGCATGCAACGCCACCGCATTCAGACCGCTCTCCTGAGCAAGCCGAGCCAAAGGAACGCAAACAATGTGCTCGTCACTCCAACCCATACGGAATTTCACCGTGAAGGGGATCTGCACCGCCGCCCTTACACGCTCAAAGATGGTTGCAATATGGGGAAGATCGCGCAACAGGCCACTGCCGCCGTTACAACTGACCACGCGCTTCGCTGGACACCCGAGATTGAGGTCCACCATGTCAAAGCCGGCATCCTCAACAATTTTTGCCGCCTCAGACAGGGTCGCGGGATCAGAACCGAAGAGCTGGGCAGATATGGGGTGCTCGTCCTCGTCATAGGAGAGATAGCGCTTACGCTTCGATTCCCGCATGCGCGACAGGCCGTCCGCCGAAGTGAATTCGGTCATGATCAGGCCGCAACCGGATTGCTGATTACTAATCGGCGCTTCCACCAGGCGGCGGGCAGTCGAGGGAGACTCCTCGCTTCCGCTAAAAACGCTGGCGTTACGGATAAAGCGCCGGAATACGGTGTCGGTTACGCCCGCCATAGGCGCCAATACCGTGGCTGGGGCCACACAAACCCCGCCGATCTCGACCGAGGCCGGCACTCGAGCGGCCGGCGGCATGCTGTTCTCGCGCGGGTTGTCCCAGTTCTTCTTCATAGAAACTTTTTTCATAGGCCGCCCAGACAACAAAGGCCTCCGTCGCCGGAGGCCTTTGTTCGAGACCAAGCGTGTTTACTTGGACGCGGAAGCCTTGGCGCCTTCAGCCTTGCCGGTATCAGACTTGGCATACTTGCGGCGGAACCGCTCGACACGGCCTGCCGTATCGACCAGCTTTTGCTTGCCGGTGAAAAACGGGTGACAGGCAGAGCAAATTTCCACGTGGATATCGCCCTTGTGGGTAGAGCGCGTTTCAAACCCGGTGCCGCATGCGCACTGCACCCGGATTTGTTTGTAATTTGGATGGATTCCCGCTTTTGGCATCTGAAAAACCTTTCCTGCAAGCCTGGAACGCAAGGCTCGAAACTCCATTTTAGGTCATTTATTGCTTTCTTTCCACTCTTCCACCTTTCGCTATCCTGGCGAGCGGCTCCTCGCTTGAGGTAAGTTGGGCATAGTCCCATGACCGAATTTTGTCCGATCTGTAAAGACTCTGGCCTGCGTCTGATTGTCCAACCTGATGGTGAACGCTATGCCCAGCCGTGCGAATGTCGCCTGCAGCTACAAGCGGCCAGGCTGCTCAAACGGGCCGCGATCCCAAAACGATATGAGCACTGCACCCTGGATACGTTTGAGCCCGGCTACCCTGGGGCAGACAGACCAATGGCTGGCGGCGGCACATGCGGGCGCGGCAATTTCGTCACCGGATATCCGGTGACCACCGAAGGTCAAAGGCCTTCTGCTCACCGGGAGACGTAGGCGTCGGGAAGACGCACCTGGCGGTGGGGATCGTCCAGGCATTGATTTTCGAAAAAGGGGTGCGCGCTTTCTTCTGTGATTACCGGGAATTGCTCAAGCGCATCCAGGAGTCTTATAACCCTACCAGTGGCATCCACAGAACTGCAGATCCTGGCCCCTGTTTTTGAGGCTGAAGTGCTGATCCTGGATGAATTGGGCGCACAAAAGCCCACTGATTGGGTTTGGGACACGGTGGCTCTGGTCCTCAACACGCGCTACAACGACAAGCGGACGACCCTGATCACCACCAATTACCCCAATGCGCCGGCAGCCTTGGCGCGCAATGCCGATAAGACGATTCGCGAAGAGACGCTGGGCGACCGCATCGGAGAGCGCATGCGTTCTCGGTTATCGGAAATGTGTGTGGAGGTCGAGATGCGCGGCAATGACCTTCGTCAATCGGTCAAGAAGGCCCGTTTCGGCTGAGACGTTTTCCGGGCTTGTGCTCTTTGAAAGCGCTCTTGCCCGCGGACTCCTATCGGGGGCAGGTACAATTTCGTTGATGCCGGCCCAGGAACCCAACAACGGAACTGACGTCAAACCCGGGGAAGACGCAGGCTTTCTCGCTTCGCACCAAAACCGCGAACCAACCTCCTGGTTCCCATGGATCATTGCCGCAGCGGCTGTCATCCTCGGTCTCGGGATCCTGGTCGTAGTCGGCGGCCGCACCAGCCCGGAGTCTTCCTCGACGGGGACGGGCATGGCCCCGGCCGACCCCTACGCCTCCAAGCTCACCATCAGCGGTATCCAAATGAGCGAAGCGACCAGCTTTTCCGGAGCCAAGGTCACCTACATCGATGGCCAGATCGCCAATACCGGCGATCGAACCCTCCCGCCATCACCGTCCAGGTCGGTTTCCATAACGATGTGGGGCAATTCGCACAAAGGCTGGCTCTCCCGCTCAGCCTCATTCGCACCCGCCTACCCTATGTAGATACCCAACCCGTCTCCGCTGCCCCGATCGAACCCGGGCAGAGCCGCGACTTTCGCTTGATTTTCGACACCGTTCCCGCGGACTGGAATATGCAAGTTCCTGAGATCCGGGTGATTAGTGTCCGCAGCAAGTAAGTTCCCCAATGGCTTTTAGTACCCTGGTAATGCGTCTGCACGAGGGTCGAGCATTTTTTTCCCACCCCCTAGAGAAAAGTGCACGTTTTCCACTGCTATTAGGTGCCACGAAATTATCCACATTTGGGAATGATTCCCTTGCTAAACTTTTTAAAATGAGACAGATAAAGAAATTTTTTTCGCAATAAAAGCAGTTTGGCCAACCGCTTGCAATAGAGTCTGGCAAGTGCGGAAGCGACGGGTGTGCCGTCTTCTTCCTTACCAGTTTTGGGCCGACAAAAGGGACAACGTGAACAAAGGCACTGCAACCCCGGGATCGATCGCAGCGATTTTGCTAGCCGCCAGCTTAGGCGTGCCGGTAATGGCGCAGAATGCCCCGGCAGCAGATGGCGCTCCGCAGACCAGCGCCACGACTCCAGCACCGGCGAGCTCGACCCCCGCGAGCACCTCCGGTGCAGCCACAGATTCTTCCACCTATGCGACTGGACAACCGCTGCCAGCCAAATCGACAGAAGGTTTCTGGGGAAAAATGAACCCTCTGGCTCGTAAGAAGTGGGTCAATCGCCAGTAGCACCGGTTAAGGACCGGTTGAACGACTCGATCAGCTCACAGCCAAGAACGCGAACGATATCAAGGACGTCGACAGCCGGGCTCAGGCGGGCATCCACCAGGCGCAAACTACGGCGGATTCCGCAAATCAGCAGGCGCAGATGGCCAGCACCCAGGCCGGGCAAGCGCAGCAGTTGGCGCAGCAGGCCAATACGCAAACCGCCCAGCTGAACACGACTGTCACCAACCTGGACCAATATCAGCAGGTAAATGATACTGAGCTTCACTTCCGCTCCACGCAGACCGCATTGAATGCCAAGGCCAAAGAAGCTTTGGATCAGGTTGCGACCCAGTTGGAAGGTCAAAAAGGATACATCGTCGAAGTGCAGGGCTACTCCCATGCGCGCGGCCAAGTCGGAATTCAGAAATCTCAGGATATGGCAGATGCGGTCGTACGCTACTTAGTCGTCGACCATCATGTGCCGGTCTACAGAATTTATCGCCTGGCGATGGGCAATGCCCCGCGCAAGGAGACCACAGAATCGGGCACCAGCGGTACGGTCGTACACGTAACCCTGATGCACAACAGTCTTGCGGCTTTGAACTCGCCAACAAGTGGCCGTTCACCAATAGGCGCGACGAACAGTCGAACCCGCAGCCCTCCCCCCGGAATGCTGCGTCGCAGCCCCAAAACTAAAGCCGCATAAAAGCTCTCACACAACGAGAGAACCAAGGCAGTTGGCCCCTCACCCGAGGGGCCCTTTTTTTGGTGCAAATACCGCAAATTACCCAAAACTTTACCAAAATGTAGGCCGACTGGGTTACCTTCGTTACGGCCATATTGCGCCATAATTTAACTTAAATTTCCGGCAAAGCTAAGGCTTTTTCGAACTACCCTGTGGATTTCTATCAGGCTTTCCAAAAGAGGCCTAAGGTGCTCCAAATTAAGAGCATTTGCCCCATCGGATTTGGCGTTGGCCGGGTCGTCATGCACTTCGACAAAGCCTCTACGCCCGCGCTACCGCCGCCCTGGCCAGCACCGGTATAAACTCCGGTTGTCCGCCTGACTGGCCGCCCGCTGAAGACGGCGTTTGCACCGAATGGGTCCCGTCGAACACTACCGGCGCGATCTCGCATGATGGCCAGGGAGCGCATATCCACCACCAGGTTGTTGTATCCGAAACGAAGCCGCGCTCGGTAAGGAACACCCGCGGATTGCCCGCGCCGGTGACTTTATCGACCGCAAATCTCATGTCCCAGGGGCGACGAACTGGCCCTTTTTGATGTTGACGGCGCGTCCGGTTCTGGCCGCCGCCAGTAGCAGGTCGGTTTGCCGGCAGAGAAACGCCGGGATCTGCAGAACGTCACCGCCTCCGCCACGCGCTCGCAATCGCCGGCCTGGTGCACATCGGTGATCACCGGCAGACCGGTTGCCTCGGCATCCGGCGCAGGATGCCCACACCCTGCTCTAATCCCGGTCCGCGAAAGCCTGTGGCCGAGGTGCGATTGGCTTTGTCGTAGGAGGCCTTGAAAATGTACGGAGGTTCAGATCGCTGGTGATGCGCTGGATGGCGTCCGCCATAAAACGTGCGTGCGTTTCGCTCTCAATGACGCACGGCCCGGCGATCAGGAAGAGCGACGGCGACCACCGCACAGTGCCGATTTCAAAGTCGTTCATGGCAACGATTGGGTGAGACTCTTGTCCTGACTTGTCGACACGGATTGCGACCGCAGCCGGTTCTGATAGGAAGCCGCGATGAACGAGCGGAACAATGGATGCGGCTCCAGTGGCTTGGATTTGAATTCCGGGTGAAACTGGCAGCCCAGAAAGAAGGGGTGGCCGGGGATCTCGACGATCTTCACGTAGGTCGAATCCGGCGTGGTGCCGGTAATCCTCAGGCCTGCGCCAGTCAGTAGCGCCTCGTACTCCCGGTTGAACTCGTAACGATGACGGTGCCGTTCACTGATCTGGGTGGCAGCGTAGGATCTGGCAGCGATCGAATCCTCCGCCAACACGCACGGCCATGCACCCAGGCGCATCGTTCCGCCCATCTCTTCGACCCCGGTGAGTTCGCGAAGCTTGAAGATCACACGGTGCGGAGTGGAGGGATCAAATTCGCTGGAGCTGGCTCCTGCCAGACCGCAAACATTGCGGGCAAACTCGATGCAGGCTGTCTGCATGCCTAGGCGAATGCCGAAGTAGGGGACCGCATTCTCACGCGCATAACGGATGGCGTTGAGCATGCCTTCAATACCCGCTTGCCAAATCCGCCTGGCACCAGGATGCCATCAAAGCCGGCCAACTGTTCCTCGTACTGCCGGTCCCCGGCATGCTTGCTCTCCAGGCCCTCGGCTTCAATCCAGGTCACACGCAGCTTCAGGTCGTACGCCAGGGCGCCATGCACCAGCGCCTCCTTGAGCGACTTGTAACTATCTTCGTACTCCACGTACTTCCCCACGATCCCGATCGAAACCTCGTCGCGTGGGTTGTAGCAACGTTCCACCAGTTGTTTCCAGCGCGCCAGGTCGGGTTCCTTGGCTTCAATGTGGAGATACTTCAACGCCAGCTTGTCTACCCCTTCCTGGGCGAAGGTGAGGGGCACCTCGTAGATCGACGCCACATCTTTGGCGGCTATGACCGCCCGCTCCTCGAGATTGCAGAACAGCGCGATCTTGCTCTTAATTTCATGGCCCAGGAAGCGATCGGTGCGGCACAACAAAATATCCGGCTGGATTCCGATAGAAAGCAGTTCCTTGACCGAGTGCTGCGTAGGCTTGGTCTTCAGCTCCTGGGCGGCGCCGATCCAGGGGACCAGCGTAACGTGCACGAAGACAGTATTTTCGCGGCCAAACTCCTGCCGCATCTGGCGGATAGCCTCCAGAAAGGGCAGGGACTCGATGTCGCCGACCGTCCCCCCGATCTCGACAATCGTCACATCCGCGTCGGTGGCCACCTTGCGCATCGCATTCTTGATTTCGTTGGTCACGTGGGGGATGACCTGCACCGTCTTGCCCAGGTAGTCGCCGCGGCGCTCCTTGGTGATGATTTGCTCGTAGATCCGGCCCGTGGTCAGATTATTGTCGCGGCTCAGCCGGGCGTGGGTGAAGCGCTCGTAGTGACCCAGATCGAGGTCAGTTTCCGCGCCGTCGTCGGTCACGAAAACCTCACCGTGCTGAAAGGGGAGAGCGTGCCGGGATCGACGTTGAGGTAGGGGTCGAATTTCATCAGGTTGACGCGTAAACCGCGGCTCTCCAGCAGGCATCCAATCGAGGCTGCGGCCAGGCCCTTGCCGAGACTGGACACAACTCCGCCGGTCACAAAGATGTACTTTGCTGACATTGCTTCTTCACCTTTTTATTGTGGATGGAATTGGCGCACCGGGTGGGCACGTTCAAGTATCGCAGGAAGTGAAAACGAAGGGAAGATAGAAGTGAGAGAACAGTACCAACGTCGGCTACGCGAATTCGTCTAAAGTAATCACAAGGCTATGTCGCCCTCGCGTATTCTGCTTTTCCTCGTGCTGTTCTTGTCGAGCGTAGCCGCCGGCCTTCCGGCCCTGGCGCAGGCTCCGAACCAGCGTCTTGTTCTCAAGGACGGCACCTACCAGGTCGTGACCAAGTATCAGAAGGTGGGGGACCGGGTGCGCTACTTCAGCGCCGAACGCGGTCAGTGGGAAGAACTGCCGGCAGAACTGGTGGATTGGGCGGCAACCGAGACCTATGCCGAAGAACACAAACCGGGCGCGGAGCCCGTTTCGCCTGCGGTCCAGGCTGCCGCGATTGATAAAGAGGAGCAGCATGCGCGGGCCCGGACTCCGGATGTTTCCCCCGGTTTAAGGCTCCCCGATCAGGATGGGATATGGGCGCTTGACACCTTTCACGACCAGCCGGAGTTAGTAGGGCCTGCCCAGAATTCAGCTAGTGTGAATCGCGAAACCAGCCACAACGTACTCCGAGCCACCCTCAACCCCCTCGGCGGCATTCAGCAGAGCGTCCAGATTCCCGGTGCGGAATCCAAGGTCAAGCTGCACATAAACGACCCCGCGTTTTACGTCAGCATCGTCGGGGTCGATGACAACGAGGCTGTTTCCTCTGCGGTGACGGTGGATACCCACGGCGGGGGGTCGGTTAAGCATGGGTTCAACTCTTCCAACAGCCAGTACGCCATCGTGCGGGTGCGCAGCAATTTCAAGAAGGATTATCGCGTGGTGAGCGGCATCAAGATTGGCGTGGCCGGCAAGGTAACCCAGACGGAAGACGTGATTCCGACCGTGGCGCAGAGTCTGCCGGGAAATCGGTGGATCAGGCTGACCTCGCAACAACCCCTGACGATTGGCGACTATGCGCTGATGGAGGTGCTGGGTCCGGGGGAAGTGAACCTCTCTGTATGGGACTTCCGCATCGATCCTCAGGGTCCTGACAATAAGAACGCCCTCATGCCCCTGCAGCGGTCAAGCGACAACGACCGGTAGT
>CAWIRT010000009.1:0-67003 GCA_963838445.1 uncultured Acidobacteriaceae bacterium | reverse complement strand
GCTACCCTCAAGCTTCGCGCGGGAAACATATTTTGCTCTGACCGCCGTGCGTTTTATCAATAAGGACGGTGCGGGCCGTTATGGGCGCTTCCGCCTTCTCCCGGAGGCCGGAAACGACCATTTGGAGGCCGCGGCTGCGGCGGCAACGGGGCCCAATTATCTCTTCGATGAAATTGAGCAACGGATTGCAAAGGAGCCAGTCAGGTTTCGGGTGGTGGCTCAATTGGCCGAGGATGGGGATACGGTGGATGACGTGACCATTCAATGGCCCGATAGTCGCCAGCTCCTGGAGTTGGGCAAGCTCTCTTTCACCGAACCGGTGCTTGACGAAGCCCACGAACAGAAACAGATTATCTTCGATCCCATTCCGCGGGTGGACGGTATTGACGCCTCCAATGACCCTCTGCTGGAGTTGCGTGCCGCAGTGTATCTGCTGAGCGGTCGCCGCCGGCGGTCAGCCCCCGAATAGGGTAATTGCGAACCCTGGTGTTTCCTGGCCATACCTCCAATAGGAACATTGGGGGCAGTGCGTACACCGGAGTTTTTTCTTCTTCTGCATTCTGCCGGAACTGCCAGCCGGGATCCTTCGTATCTATGCTTTGCGGGGGGTACGGATGCAGATTGCAGCAGATGTCCGTTACGCGTTACGTCAATTTGCCCAGGCTCCGGGGTTTACAACTACAGCGATTCTGACCCTGGCGCTTGGCATCGGGGCCACCACGGCCATTTTTACGCTGGTATATGCAGTGCTCTTGAAGTCGCTGCCGGTGGTCAATCCTGAAGATCTGTGGCGTGTCGGCAACGAAGAGAACTGCTGCGTCAACGGCGGCATGCAGGATAACTGGACACTCTTTTCGTACGAACAATATAAGCAATTTCGCGACCAGGCCACGGGCTTTGCCGAGCTGGCGGCATTTCAGGCCGGTGCGGATATGATCGGCGTACGCCGGGATGGCAGCAACAAAGCATCCGAGCCATTTAAGAGCGAGTTCGTCTCCGGGAATTACTTCTCGACCTTCGGCATCCTTCCTTATTTTGGGCGAACGATTACGCCGAATGACGATAGGAAAGGCGCGCCTGCTGTGGCCATGATGAGCTTCAGGACCTGGCAGGAGAAGTTTGGTAAGGACAGCTCAGTCGTCGGAGCGGGCTTTGTGATCAATGGCCAGCCGTTCACCGTGGTCGGGATCACTCCGCCCGGATTTTTTGGCGACCGCGTACAGAGCACGCCGCCTGCCTTTTTCATTCCGCTTAACGACGAACCACTGATCAGCCCAACCGGCACAATTTTGGAGGAGGCCTCACTCGACTGGCTTGATCTGATCGGACGCGCTCAGCCGGGCGCAGATATCCAGGCGATGGAAGCGCATATGCAGCTGCAACTGCGACAATTTCTGCTTAGCCCGCTGAGCAAAGTAGAGGAGCGCGATAAGCCGTTGGTGGCCAAGCAGACCCTGCATTTCTCTCATGGGGGCAATGGCGTGCAGATGATGAGGGATGAATATAAGGACGGGCTACACCTGCTGATGTGGGTCTCGGGATTTGTCCTGTTGATTGCCTGCGCCAACCTTGCCAACCTGATGCTGGTGCGGTCGGCCAACCGGCAACAGCAAACCTCGGTGCGGGCAGCGTTGGGAGCACCTCGTACCACGCTGGTTCGCCAAACCCTGACTGAAAGCATCGTGCTGGCGGTGATGGGTGGGATGGCAGGAATCGCGGTGGCGTTTGCGGGGACCAGGGTGATTCTGTTTCTTGCTTTTCAGAAGGAACCGGTGCCCATTCCGGCGAGTCCTTCGCTACCAGTACTTGGGTTTGCCCTTGCGGTTTCCTTGTTGACGGGGATTCTCTTTGGGGTTGGCCCGGCATGGTTGACGTCCAAGGCAAATCCGGTGGAGGCGCTACGCGGCGCCAACCGTTCGACGGCGGACCATGGCGGATGGGGACAGAAATCGCTGGTGGTAGTGCAGGCGGCTCTCTCCATGGTCCTGCTGTGCGCGGCAGGATTGCTGGCACGAAGCCTGAGTAACATGCAGCACCAGGACTTCGGGTTTGTCACCACGAATCGCTACATACTGCACATTGACCCGCAGATGGCGGGCTACCATCCGAACCAGCTGGAAGCGCTTTACCGGCAGCTGCACGTCAACCTGGCAGCGATTCCGGGTGTGAAGCAGGTGAGCTTTTCAATGTACAGCCCGATGGAGGGCGATAACTGGGGCGAGGGCGTCTTCATCGAAGGTGAGCCGCCGCCGGCTGCGGGAACCCGCGATCATGGAGCCTCGTGGGTGCGCGCGAGCCCTCATTACTTCGACACCATCGGCACGAAAATCGTGGAAGGCCGTGCCATGAATGAGGAGGACACGCCCACGACGCGCAATGTGGCGGTGGTCAACCGGTTTTTTGAGAAGAAGTATTTCAAAGACGGCCATGCGATCGGAAAGCACTTCAGCGACGATGTGAAGCATCCTGGATATTTCGAAATCGTCGGGGTAACGGAGGACACGCACTATTGGGGTCCCTCGGAGAAGATGCGCCCGATGTATTTTCTTGCGCAAGGCCAGAGCGTTCGCAGCGGCGAGCCGCGATACCAGCAGTTCGAGGACCGGTCTCAATATCTCAATGCAATTGAAATTGAGACCGGCGGCAATGTGACTGGCCTTGAGGCGCAGGTACGGCGCGCCATTGCGCAGGTCAATCCTGATCTCGCGGTGATTAATTTCCAAAGTTTTGCCGAACAGGTCAAGGCGAACTTTACCCAACAGGCCATGATCGCCAAGTTGACGTCGTTTTTTGGAGTGCTGGCGCTGGTGCTGGCCTCGATCGGACTTTATGGCGTGACTGCGTACTCGGTGGAACGCCGGACGAGTGAGATTGGCATCCGTATGGCGCTGGGGGCCGATCGTTTGAGTGTGGTGCGCATGGTCTTGCGCGGTGCATTTCTGCAGGTGGGCATTGGTTTGGCAATCGGGATTCCGGTGGCGATCCTGGGCGGACACGCCATGGCGAGCCAGTTGTTTGGTGTAAAACCGTACGACCCTATCATTTTGTCGGTCACGCTGCTGGTGCTTTGCAGTGCAGCCTTTTTCGCCGCCCTGCTGCCGGCTCGCTCGGCCGCGGGACTGGAGCCCATGCGGGCGTTGAGAACGGAGTAGTCGCCGCTACTCGATGCCCGATGGTTCAAAACCGGCTACGATGGTCGTAATTTGCCCGTAGGGAATGAAGAAGGCGAGGGCCGCCGACGAGGGTTTCTTTTGTAGTCTCCCGATGACTTTGTCGACCGCTTCCTGGCTCTCTATCCAGATCCCGGCCTCTTCCACGGCCAGCAACTTCACACTCTGCAGCTTTTCGTTGTCGACAAAGGTTGGCCCCATGACGACCACCTGATGACCGATCAGCCGGCTCAAATGGATTTCCATGGCTACCTAGACGCTTTCCGGTGCAACCGGGTTGCAACTGTCGGGCTGATTCCCTGCCTGATACCCTACTAAGGGAACTGGCGGGACGGCAAATGAATGAATCCGCGGAAATTTTGCAGGCGAGATACTACGAAGAACAAGCCACGGCTTATGACGGCATGCATAATGCCAGCGACGACCATGAGCACAATTTAGCCTTGCAATACATCGACATGATTGGCAATGCCTTCGGAATGCGAACGTTCCTCGATGTGGGAGCAGGAACCGGACGGGGCATGTGTTTTCTACGGGATCGTGGAAAAGACGTACGTGGAATCGAACCCGTTACTGCGATGATCGAGAAGGCAGAGCTAAACGGGGTGCCTAGAGGGTCTCTGCTGCAGGGTAGCGGATATGAGTTGCCATTTGAGGATGAAGCCTTCGATGCTGTTTTCGAATGCGGGGTCCTGCACCACGTAGCGGAGCCTGGCCGAATGGTGGCAGAGATGGCGCGGGTGGCGAAGGGAGCAATTTTCTTATCCGATTCGAATCGGTTCGGACAGGGTCGCCATGCTGCGCGACTGCTCAAGACGGCTCTCTATAAGAGCAGACTATGGCGCGCCGCTCGATTCGTTCAGACAAAAGGAAAGATGTATACCTTATCCGAGGGTGATGGTCTCGCATACTCGTATAGCGTTTTCGATTCTTACGATCAGCTGGCTGCCTTAACGCGCCAGATCTGGCTACTCCCGACGGCGGGTGAGCCGTCGAATCGCGGAAGCTGGATCCACCCGCTCCTGACCTCGACTCACGTGCTTCTATGCGCCTTCAAAGAGATGCCGGGCAAGCTTAATCCACCGACGCATTGAACCCTTGTGTTCCAGCCGTCGACCGTCAAGTGATAACCGAGGGCGGAGTTCAAACATGCCTATTGCGATTGCCAGACCGATTGGACAACGGATTCGCCGAAGACGTGTGTGGAACTCCTTAGAGTCCTTTTATACCGATGCGGGCCTCTTCCTTCTCGGAGCCGCGGGTGCGTTTAGCGCCAATGTAGTTGGGTCGTTACCTGGCGACGAGATTCTCCTCCTTCCAGTACTACCGGCACTGCTGATGCTTCGTGGAAGGCGGGCCTTTACTCGTCAATATCTGTGGTTTTATGTGCTGACCGGGGCCTGGTTATTCGGCACCATCGTAGCGGACCTGTACGCCGGCAGCCCGGCTGAAAACCGGATGAAGGGGACCGCCCGAGTCGTTTTTTTTGGTCTCGATTTCATCGCTCTAGCCATCCTGCTAAATAATAAGCCCCGGAGGATGATTATTTTTGCGTTGAGTATAGCGGCCGTGATGCTCTTCGACACCCGGCAGTTTCTAGGGGACTTCCTGACTCAATGGAAATTTGGTTACAGCGGGGCCTTCGCGATCCTGGCTTTCCTGGTCTCAGGGTACTTCTATGCTCGCCGAAGATACTGGATATGCGTTTTCATCTCGCTCGGACTGGCGGGCCTGAATTTAATGTTTGCTTTCCGCTCTCAACTGGCAGTCGTCCTTGTCGCAGCGGTTCTCAGTTTGCCATTATTCGGCCAGACACAGAAGCGGCGCCACGGCCCTGGTGCTGGGCGAACCCGGTCCAGTGTTCTGATTTTACTTGCCTTAGCAGGTGCGTCTGCTTACCTGGCCAACGCGGCGATCAAATACGCGGCACTCAACGGTTACTTCAGCGAATCTCTTCAGACGAAGTTTGAATCGCAAGCCGGTGGGGACTATGGCGTGCTCGTGGGTGGGCGGCCGGAAACTCTGGTAGCCATTCAGGCCATCCGCGATGCTCCTATTCTCGGCCACGGTTCCTTTCCATACGGTCCGAAATATATTCAAATGAAACAAGACATCCAGTATCAACACGGGTACACCGAATCGGACGAACCAGAGGAGGTTGAATTTCCTGTCATACCCACCCACTCTCATTTGACGATGGCTTGGGTCGAGTCGGGTATACTCGGCGGTGTCTGCTGGATCTATTTTTTCGTGTTAACGCTGCGAAGCGCCCTGGAACTTAGTTCTATCCGGTCTCCCCTGGCGCCCCTATATAGCTATCTTCTGGTCGGTTTCCTGTGGGATATACTCTATTCGCCGTTCGGGAGCGTAAATCGGCTTTGGGGTGCTTACATGATCTTGCTGGGCTACAGCGTAATGAAAACCTCCGCTGCGAAGGCCCCCTTGGAGGCCTATCGAAAAGTTAAGAAGGTCTACGCGCCGCGACTGCCAAGAAGAGTTGCGTATTGAGGGGTTTTTTCGTTCACTCGATTTTCAGAATATTTTCTCTGCTTCCGTTGTGACGAACCAACTCTGTTAATGCTCCAGGTAATGCGCAACACAATCTGCGGCGAGGCGGTCATTCGCCACAGGCTCGGCGGTGCTAAGAGTTAAGTATGTAGCAGGGGCCACTTGAGCGATGGAGCAATTGATTGATGTGCTCGATGAGGTTCGACCGGGAACAGCGGGTGAGAAGCGCCGTTTCTATCATCCGGAGCTTGATGGATTAAGGTTCTATGCTTTCCTGGGTGTATTTATCTGTCATGCTTTGCCGCTTGACACGGCGTTCTACCATAGCCTGCATTTGCCTATGCCGTGGCTTTGGGGAGCGATCGCGGTGTCAGGTGCGTCGGGCGTTGATTTGTTCTTCGCGCTGAGCGCGTTTCTCATCACTTCCCTTCTCCTGCGGGAGCGTCAAGAGACCGGTGGGCTATCACTCCGGCTGTTCTATATCAGACGTATCCTGCGCATCTGGCCGCTATATTTTCTCGTCATTGCCATGGGGGTCTTGCTGGCACACACGGCGAGGACTCGAAATCATCTCTGGTATTACGATCAAAGTCTTCCCTGGTACTACGTTGCCGGCTACCTTCTCTTCATCGGCAACTGGGTCTACGCTGCCTTTGGAACGACACATTCGATCTGTGCTCCGTTGTGGACTGTGTCGATCGAAGAGCAGTTCTACCTGGTTTGGCCCGCGGTAATGAAGTTGCTCAAGCGTCGTGGCATGATCATAGCCGGCATAGTTACCTTTCTACTGGCGACGGTAAGCCAGGTCGCTCTGGTGCTGAGAGGCGCTGGAGGGGCGTACATGTATTTTGGGAGCGCATCCCGTTGTGACTCATTGGCTCTGGGTATCTTTCTGGCACTCTTTGCAGATCGTCTACCGAAGCTTACAAGTGCCGTGCGCATTCTGCTGGTGTCAGGAGGGCTGACCGGGTGGATCGCGTCGTCGGCCTGGGTCACTGATCAGCTGGGCCGCCCGAGTGTGCAGATGGTATTGGGACGTTTGATTATCTCGCTAGCCTCCGGTGCGATTCTGTATGGGTGCCTCTATAGCCGGAACAAGCTGGTTACAGGGAGTTGGGTGGTGCGGCTAGGTAAGATCAGTTACGGACTTTATATGTTGCATTTCACGGGCATTCTCATAGCGTTGACCCTGTTTCACCCCACCTGGGGTTGGGAACTGCTGGCAACCAAGGCCCTGGGGTTCCTGGTGACGATCATTCTCGCGTTCGCATCGTATCGCTGGGTCGAGTCGCCGTTCTTGCGACTGAAGGACCGTTTCGCCACGGTGCTTAGCCGGCCAGTCTGATTGGATCGAGCAAATCCCCTGGGATAGAGGTGTCGGCGTTACGGCATTCGGGTCGACGGGTACGGCTTTCCGATAGAACCCTTGAGCCGCAGAAATCCGCGCTCCAGCGTAGCGAAGGAAATCGAGGCCGCCACCAGTGTGCCCACCAGAGCCACAGCAGCGAGAACGAGCTGGTATCTCCTTCCAGTTGTTGTGGGAAGAAGTTGATGCGCAAACCAGGCAAAAACCGGGTAAAGAACCAAATGGTATACGTAGATGCCATAGCTGATCGTGCCTAACCAGCGAAGAATCGGGAAGCTGAAAATTCGTTCCGTAATTCCTGGCTGCAGAGCTAAAGCAATCAGCGCCGTGAACAATACACTGAAGAGTGCGACGCCCAAAGTCCCCAGCCAAAGGCCCCTGGCGCCGGTCTCCTTAGTCGACAAGACCACGGTTATGAGACTAGCCGCGGATGCGACCAGGACGAGCCTTGATACGCGAAGGATGCGGCCCTCATCTAATCCAGAGTCATGACGTAAAGCTGCCAGAAATCCCCCCGCGGCCATTTCTCCGGCTCGGCCCGCTATGAAATATACCGCCCACTCCGAATTCAGGTGAAGGGCAAAGATGCAAGTGCGAAAAATCAGCGAAAGGAGAAAAACACTTATACAGAGTTGTTTCACTTGGCCGCGTCTGCTTGCAAGCAAGAGCAAGAAAGGCCAGAGCAAGTAGAACTGTTCCTCAACAGCGAGACTCCATAGGTGACCCACAACTATGAACGGGCCGAGGGTGTCGAGTCGAACAAGACCGGGAAAGTCCTGCAGGTAGAGAAGGAGTGGCCAAAGTGGAGAGATAGAAGGCCAAGGCGTTCTCAGGAGCAAGTTGACAACGACTAAACCAATGATGGCGAAGTAATACAACGGAAAGATGCGCAACGTGCGGCGGACATAAAATGTTTTCCACCATTGCGGGCGTTGCATTGAATCCAGCAGAATGCCGGTAATCAAGAAGCCGGAAAGAACAAAAAATAGGGAAACTCCGGCCCAGCCTAGATGTATGGTTTCGCCGATGAGATGAAATGCAAAATTTGAGGAATGCGCCCCACCGCCATAGTGGTAGATGAATACCGCCGCAGCCGCTGCACCGCGAATACCGTCAAGCGAAGCAATGCGACCGGCGGTTCGTTGAATCGACGCCTCAGGCAACATCTTCGCCGGAGCTAGCAACACGGAAGCTCCTCAAGCCGTGATATCCCGTTCCATTAGCGCCATTTTACAGGACAAACGGATCACTTCTGTACAGAAAGGGCCCTGCGCACGACCGACGGGTCACCGCAACACGGACAAGCTCATGAAATTATGAACGTAACAAGTCGAGGCTTGTCAGACTCGCCTAAGGCCGAGCACTGCATTGGCTTTGCAGTCCCTCCGGAGCAGCTTATCGTGAGCCCGCGCGCCCTGAACGTCCAGGGCCTCTCACGACGGCGGAGGTGAGTTGTTCTGTATCAGGAAGCCGGGAGTGGAAAATGTTGGTTGCCAATAGGCTTGATTTTCCTCTATCACATTAGCGCTGATTCCATTCACTCCATCCGTGTTGTAAATGACGTTGATAGGGGGCACCGTATTACCCCGAATCATTAGACCCGACAGCAGGAAGCCGGGGAAATCCTGAATCCCGATGCCAAAGATATAGAGGTTCTGGTCGCGAAAAATAAAGTTGCCTTCGCCCACCGCAATAGAATTGCGAAGGACATCCGTATTTATCACCGGACCAAATGCCGCTGGGCCTCCATACGGACCGAAGGCGGAAATGAGAATTCCTCCGCCTGAGTTAGTCAGTTTGTTGTCTTCGATCACGCCTTCAAGAGCATCCGCCAGGACAACGGACGCACCGAGAGTATTGGTGATGGTGTTGTGAGCAATCGTCATATTCAGCTCATATTGAGAAATAACAACGACGGAAGTTTCATCGGGTACGACCGTCAATGGACTGGAAAGGTTCATGGTTCGGCCGCTATAGCTTTTGAGGAAGGAGTATTGGCCCACTCCGGTACCAAAGACGATTGCCAGTTCGGATGCTTGCGGGTTTGTCGTCCCCATCCAATTCCAGTTCGGATCATTGGCCAGAGTAATGGTGCTCGCCGTGCTCGAGGCAACAGGGCCTAAGTAGGCTCCTCCATCCCCGTCGTTAGTAATAACCTGCTGATCTCCAGAACCCATATTCTGAAATGTGTTGTAGCCCACGTAGATATTTCGGGAAAGAGCAGATTGGCCGTACAGGCTATTCCCTCGACTTATGCTCAGGCCGGAGCCGGCTGAGTGTCCGCCAGTTCCTTGCCCAGGCGTGTTTTGTGAGTCGGTGAGGTTTCCTTCGAAAATCACATTTTGGGTGTCACTGATGCCGATACCCGTCCAATTATTCAGAACCATGTGATTGCCGGAGACAATACCCCCATCGCCAAAGAGAATGTCAAACACCTGAAAGGAGTTGGAAAGAAAATACGAGTTGTAGACCTGGATGTCGGGGCCGGCGAGGAGGAACATCATCTCCGCTCCATTCGAAGCGTCCGTGGTTGACTCGAAATCAATATTGTTGAAGAACAGATGGCCGGAGGTCAGCGGATTGCCTGTCGTGTTGCCTGAGCTGAGGAGCAAATTGGGGTTGGCAGGCGCCTCGAGCGCCAAATCGGTCATGCCGAAGTATTGAGGCACGGTGAACCAGGCGGTTGGCGGCGAGCCCTTCGGCCGGCCAACAAACTTGGTCAAAGTAGGGGACGAGCCGACCAGAACCTCGTAGGGACGTGCTGTCACTCCTGCCGAAAGTACGAACATACCCGCAGGAACGGTTAAGTACGCTACTTCTCCCGATCCGATCGGTGCGTTCAGGTCGAGGCAGGTTTGAAGAGACTTGGTATTGTCGGTGACTCCATCACCCACCATATGAGGACAGGTGACCTTGCGCACAGCCAGGGACAGGGGCGAGTGTACCGTGATCTGGGCCGCGGGGCTTGAGACCGCACTCCATGGCGAGGTTCCGACCCAGATGTTGTAGGTCCCCGCAGGAAAGTTGCTCGGGATTGTAACGGTAACAGAGTTAGTATCTAATTGCGAAGCCGGTAACGAAAAGGGAACTCCAGTGGACGACTGCAAAACAACCTGATTCGTTGGCACGAAATTTTTGCCGAAGAGTCTTAGCGTCCCACCCTGCTCGACTCCGCAGTCGTAAACCTGGTGTTGCAGCGCACTCGGTGAGTCTGTCGCTGAAGGAACGCCGATAGCCCAGTTTAGCGTGGGCACGTTGGCTAATCCGAGGACAGGAGGTGCAGAGGGATCGTCGATTTCAAATCCATAAACGCCCGCTGGGAGACTCATAGGGACGATGAAGGAGAGCCCGGTTGTGCCCTGCTGCGTAGTGGACAAGATCGTGGTGCTCCCGCGAACCACCGTCTGCCAATCAATGGTTCCGGGTGGAATGAGAGCGAGGCGTGCGGTTTTCGTGGCATCGGTGAAAGCACCTGTCAATAAGATCGATTGCCCCGGAGCATTCTCTCGAGAAGTCCAAAAGATCGCATTTGATTTATAGATAGGCATCCCTACAACCGGCGCGGTGTTGTCGACGACCGTGTAGACGGGGTTGGTCGCTACACCCCAATCGCCGCTGGAGACGCCTGTGTTGGGATTCGCGCAGCCGGTGAGCGCCTGAGACACGGCTGGAGCAGGAATCGGTTGCCCGCCGGTTCCTATTGGGTTACCGGTACCCCCTGTATCTCCCGATCCGCCCGTGTTTGCAGTACTGGTAGCGCTTGGGTTCAGGGAAAACCCACAGCCTAGCAGGAGTAAAAAGATCGCGAGCGCTACCGCTCGTGCCGAGATTATCAGAATATTTGTGGCTAAAATTGCCGGCTTCTGGACATCATCCAAAAGTGAATTCGGTTTCTCTTCTAACTGCATCGCAATGGCACCGGCGGGTTCGGGATGGTGACATTACGGTCATCGACTCCGATTGAAAAAGAAGTGAGACTTTAGAGCGGCCCTAAGGGCTTAGGCCGAAGAGTACGAACCAAGAAGGGAATGCCGTTCCCGATGCGAATTCGGAGACTCACCTGCCGCATTGGTCGCTAAAGGTAGACGGGATTGCTAACGTCGACTTCGCATAGCTTTGCCGGGTACCGGCATTTCCGTGTTCCAGAATCAACAATCCGGTGTTGTTATGTGCCCTGCAATTCTCGTTTATTGCCCCAAACGCGAAGCGGCACATCTGGTGCTTGCTTCATCGAGGGCGATTTCTATCGGTAGCAGCGAGCCCATATCCCGTCTGAAATGCCGCGCAGTGCATAATCAAATTCAGGGGGCGCAATGGAATATGTGAATCTGGGCTCAACTGGCCTAAAAGTTTCCCGAATCTGCCTCGGGACTATGACCTATGGCTCGAAGAAGTGGCGCGAGTGGGTGTTGGAGGATGCGGAGGCGCGCCCGTTCTATCGCCGCGCAATTGAGGCCGGGATCAATTTTTTTGACACGGCAGATATTTATTCGCTCGGGGTAAGCGAGGAGATTACCGGGCGGGCGCTCAAGGAATATGGCCCATCACGGGACAAGCTGGTGATTGCCACCAAGGTCTTCAATGCCATGGGGGACGATCCCAACCAGCAAGGCCTTTCCCGCAAGCACATCATGCACGCCATCGATGACAGCCTGCGCCGTTTGCAGACCGACTACGTCGATCTCTACCAGATACACCGATTCGATCCTCATACTCCCATGGAAGAGACGCTCGAGGCGCTGGACCAGGTGGTGCGCTCGGGTAAGGCACTCTATATCGGTGCTTCGTCCATGTATGCATGGCAGTTCCTGAAAATGCTCCAAACCTCCGACCTGATGGGTCTGGCCCGGTTCGTGACCATGCAGAATCACTACAACCTGGTGTACCGCGAAGAAGAGCGGGAGATGATACCGCTATGCCTGGAAGAGGGCGTGGGGCTCATACCCTGGAGCCCGCTGGCACGGGGTTTTCTTGCCGGCAATCGTAATGCGGAAAACCGCGGGGAAACCGTGCGCGCAAAGACTGACGATTTTGCGCAACGGCTTTACTACCGGCCCTCGGACTTTGTCGTGGTCGACCGGTTGACGGAGATTGCGAAAAAACGAGGAGTGCAGAATGCACAGATTGCCTTAGCGTGGATTTTGTCCAAGCCAGCCGTGAGCTCACCGATCATCGGCGCCAGCAAGATGGCGCATCTGGATCAGGCAATCGAGGCGATGGAGATTCACCTCGACGAGGCGGAGATCAAGGCGCTGGAAGAGCCTTATGAGCCGCACCCGGTGTTAGGGTTTTGATGGCCGAAAACATTTCCTGGAAATGTTCTCGATCGTTTATTCCAGCATCTGGAGATCAAAGGGCGGAGCCTGCATGCAGTCCAATCGTGCAATTTTCTTCAAGGCTGCTTTTAAGGCGGAACTCCGGCAGGGCTCGACCGTGACCACAAAGGGCAGACGGTCCTTCGGATAGCCGGGCTTTTGCAGCAGGGCATTTATATTGATGCGCTCCTCAGCAAGGTGGCCCGCAATAGCGGCCACGATGCCGGGACTGTCGTCAACCACAAACCTTATGTAGTGCGGCACGACGAAGTCCCCATCCACCCGGGCCCGGGTGCTGGTGATGGATACCGGACAGCCGCCATGCGCGATTGCCAGCAGGTCGGAAATGACCGCTACCGCCGTGGGATTGCCCCCCGCGCCATGGCCGGAAAATACAGTCTCGCCTCCGTACTGGCCGCCTGAGATAACCATGTTTTCCGTACCCCGCGACCAGGACAACGGAGAACTGCGCGGGACCAGCATAGGCCCGACCGTAGCCAGCAGTTCCTGGTCTCTGACCTCGGCGCGTGAAATCTGCCGAATGGTGCAGTGAAGGTCCTTGGCATAGGCGAAGTCGATGGCGGATACGTCGCTGATGGTGCGGCAGGCAACCTCCTCCGGCAAAACCTCCATGTGCAACCCGATGCGGGAAAGGATAACCAGCTTGGCTCGGGCATCGAAGCCATCGACATCTTCAGTGGGATTGGCTTCGGCGTATCCACGCTCCTGCGCCTGGCGCAGCGTAGGTTCAAATTCAGCACCGTCCTCCATGTTGCTCAGAATGAAATTGCAGGTGCCATTCAGAATGCCGTGGAAGCGGTAGATGCGATCGCCAGCCAAGCCCTGCTGCACCGCGGGAATGACCGGAACGCCCCCGGCAACGGCAGCTCCAAAAAGCAACTTGGCGCCATGCCGCCGAGCCAGTTCCTCGAGCGCCAGGCCCTGCTCGGCGATCAGTTTTTTGTTGGCCGTGACTACAGACCTGCCAGCAGCGAGGGAGCTTCGGACCCATTCACCCGCAGGCTGCAGGCCGCCCGCCAGTTCAATCACGATGTCAGGCTTGGACGCGAGAACCTCATCGAAGTTTTCGGTCCAGAGAACAGATGAGGGAACCCAGGCGACCCGCTTACGGTCGATGCCCCGATTGAAGATGCAGCCCAGCTCCAAACCCTGCGGTGGATGCTCACATAGAATGCGGGCAACCGAATTGCCCACCGTGCCAAAACCCAAAATAGCAACCTTCATCTGTCTATCCATGGTCGTCTGACACAACCTTCTCACAGACGGGACAGCCAGGAAAGCAGACTATGGTTCATCCCCTTCGATCAGAAGTAACTCCCTAAAAGTGACGGAACTGCTCTTCGGGCATGGCCTCGCCCCCGGGACGGGCGGCCTCCCGTTCGAGCGAGCGGCTAACCAGGTCACGCGAACCAAGGCCTACGGCCAGCGCCAGCGCCAGAACGATACCGCCGAACAGAATGCCAAAGGCCAAATCCACGATGGCGGCCCCGATCGACAGATGGTCGAGGACCATCGCCGCGGTGAGCACCAGCACCAGCCACTTGATGCCCAGGCTCAACAAGCGCGCGTAATGCAGGTTCATGTTCACCGCGCCAATCAACACGCTGCGGGAAAGAAAGCGGGCGATAACATTGCCCAGCAGGAGCAACACCACCGCGCCGACTACGTTGGGAATGTAGCCAAGCAGGCGAGCGGAGAGAAGATTGTCGGAAGATGCACCAAAGGCTTCAAGTCCGACCAGAAAACCGACCAGCACGACGCACCAAAAAACCACACGCGTGATGAGTGTCGTGGGTGTGTAGGTGGGCGACCACTCTGCGATAGCGTTGGTTCCGCGCGCCAACCGTTCGTCGATGCGAATTGCGTTCAGAAAAGTGCGGACCAACCAGGCGAGCAGCCACGCGATCGCAGCGAAGAACACCACCGCAAGAATAAACGCGAGTATCCCCGGAAGCAGGGTAGCGATACGGCTGATGACCCGAGCCATCGATTCGTGCAGTGACTGTGACACTTGAGTCCACATAATGATCTCCTCTCGGCCCTAAGGGTTGAAGCGGTCCGGCCAACGCCACCGCGATAGTAGATAGGGCTTGCCTTCTTCATAAGCGCGAGCCAGCTTCTCCAGCCTCTGCTCGGCCTCTGCGGCACTGGCGTTGCCGACCTCCAGTGCGTACGAGGCTACCCATCCCAGGTAAAGCGGAGTGAGCGCCCCCAACAGATGGGTGCGGCTGATGGTACGGAGACGATAGGCCAAAGCGAAGTCGTAGACGATGCGAACCCAGAGCTCGTCAGGCAGATGGAAGCGCCCGGTGCTCGGCCGGGCCAGACGCTTCAGCTCCAGAAGCGTAACCGGAGGCAGAACCAAAGCCCAGACCTCCTGCAAATTACGGAAGCCGAGCTGAAATGTTTCCAACATATGAGTGGTGTCTGCAGCGGCCCCGTCGGCCGCGGGGGCCATCGCCACGCCCAAGGTGTCGACTGCCTGGGACCCCCGAACGCGCTGCCACAGGGGGGCATTGGTCGCCATCTCCCCAAACAGAGGGCCGACTGTCTGGGCCAGAACGGTACTCAGGTCCACGCCGTCGGCTGGGGGAATGTGCCGCGTATCCACATGCACCTGGGATATTCCGCAATCGCGGACAGCCGCTTCGGTCGCAGGCCAAAAGACGGATTGTCCCTGGGCGGTGGTCCGTTGCAACGCCACTTCCAGCTCTGGAATCATCTTGCCCGAAAAGCAGAAGTCCGACGCCAGGGGAAAGCGTATCCGCCGGCCATAGAGCGCCCTGGTGAGTGGGGCAAGGATGCTCGAGTTCAGCAAGCCGTCAAACTTTCCGAGTGAATAGACGGGCATGACAAGTTCGCAGCGCTTTTCCATCACGGGCGCCATCATTGGGGCCAGGAAATTTGTTTGCAGGGCCGCGAGATCGAAGCCGATCACCGCGCACGCGCTCACCCCCAGCTCTCGAGCCATGGCGAAAAGCGTCTGATAGGTGCTGGCAGCGGGAATCCAGGGAATTCTCGAAGGACTGCTGGCGGGCAGCGCATAAGGCACGAAGCGCAACCCGCTGTCCGTCTCCTCGGGCTCGAGGTCCGTCTTAGCCTGAGCTACGGCCTCCACACCACTGGTGCCCGGAAACGCCACCACGGTGCGTAGGGCAGTGAGCGCGGGTTTAGCCGTGCCCAGGATCGCTTGCGTAGCCGCAGCCCGCAGTTGCTCGGCATCCACCGGCACAGCAACCGCGATCAGGAGATCGGCTTCTTGTACTTCTTCCATTCCTGCTTTCGTTTCTTCCGAAAGCTCTAGCTTCGCCATGCGTGTACCTTCGGTCGCTACATCGGATCTTAACTGGTGCTGCCCTCAGTGGTTGAACAGCTGCGGAAAAACTCGATTCCGACAATACGGGCTGGTAGCGATGGGCTTCACAGCACGTGTGAGAACTCCCGTTTTGTAGGGTACGGGCTTCAGCCCGTACGTCAACTACCCAACATAGGATGGGCTTTAGCCCCTCTGGGCATCTCTTGTGCTCGCTTGAGCAGCCCTCAGCGGCTGAAGCCGATTCATCTTGACGGTTAAACGTACGGCCTAAAGGCCGTACCCTTCAAAAAGTGGTTCTCACCTACCCTGTTCAGCCCGCACACCCAGAGCCGCCCTTTCTTCGCAGCCCCTCTTGAAGCCCTTCGTACAGAAAATCGTTTCACCCTCTCTCCAGGCCCAGCCATCACCCTATATCGGCAGACCCAGGATCCCAGTGAGGGGAATAAGTACCCAGCTAGGCCGGTTGTTTAACTCGTAGACTAGCTCGTAGAACGCCTTGTCAATCACATAGGCCTCGAGTAATTGCTGGAAGAGAAGAGGTTCCGATGGAACCACGTCCACCCCTCGGGCAAATTCACAATAGGCGCGGAGGAAAGCCGATGCAACCGATTGCTCCCATAGATGCGCCCACGGCTCCAGCCGGTGAAAGTCTTCAGGCCGCCGCGAAGTGTACTTCATGAGGGCGGAAAATGCGGCATAACTGAACGAGCGCAGCATGCCCGCAACGTCTTTAAGAGGCGATTGCTTGGTCCTGCGCTCCGCCAGCGAGCGGGCAGGCTCACCCTCGAAGTCCAAAATAACGAAGTCCCCTTTGGAACGCAGCACCTGACCCAGATGATAGTCCCCGTGGATACGAGTGCGCAGCGCATGGATTTCTGGAGCGGATAATTGGCGGAAGCGGTCGAGCACCAGGGTTCGGCGGCTGAGCACCAACCCGGCCCGCTCCAGAACACCATCGGGTAATCGGGCTACATTTTCCTTGAGCGCATCGAAGGCATTGCTGGCGTGCACAATCAACTCTTCGCGCAATAGGTCGATGTCCATCGAATTCAGTGGTTCGGGCATGAACGCCGGATCATGGGTCGGCGAGGCGAGAGCCAGGTGCATCTCCGCTGTTCGTCTGCCCAGCAATGCAGCGGCATCGAGATAGCTGGCGACGTGCTCGCGCGCGAACTCGGTTTCGTGCGCCGCACTCAACTGCAGGAGGTTCGCTGGTCCATCGGGGATGGCGCCCTGGGCAAAATTCCGTGCCGCACTTGCCTCGTAATAGCGGTCCAACTCCTCGAGCGTCCATTGCCATCCGTCTCCTTCGTTACTGACCAGGCCCTGCAGCATAGCGAGCGTCGACGGTTCCTGCCCTTTACGGCTGTATTCGATAGATCCGCCGAAGGGGGCAATATGGGTGAAATGTGTCGATTCCGTGATGTAGCGGCCGATCTCGGTGTCCGGGTTCGGACCAGGCTGCTGTCTCCGGAATAGCTTCATGATCAGCTTGTCGCCGAAGAGAATCGAGGTGTTGCTTTGCTCCGCGGAGCCGCGCCGCGGCGCTATGCGCTCCCCACTCTCTCCCTGCAGCTGGGCCAATGCGGTACTCGGTAACCCGAGGATGGCTCCTTCCCGCGATGTAATTTGGCCGCCCTCGGTAATCAGGGCCAGCAGTGCTTCGCTGGCGTTGTCGTTGAAGATCGCCTCGTGCAGTACGCCGTCGCTCTCAACGGAGGTAAGTCGAGCCAGCACGGCGTTCGGCGACTCTTCCCGCAACCCATCGGCGGCCTTGCCAAAAAGCAATCCAAGGGTGAACGAGATAGGTGTCGCACGGCCCCTCAGCATATTGGACCTCGATCCATGCCAGGGCGCTGATCCCCTGGTTGAAGACAGCCCAGTCCTCGATCCTGGTGCCGGTGATCGCCCGCGATTTGGCGCCAAACCAACGTTGACGAGCCAGGTAGCCCCTCAGGATCGACTCCTCCAGTTCCCGCCGTCCGTTGCCTTCGAGAACGCTCATCCAGTCAGTCGGTCCGCTGATCTCGAGCTCCGGCTCGCCTTCTTCTGCCAAAGCCGGCACCGGCTCGGGCGAGGGTTGCAGCTCCAGCCACAAAAACCCGTAGGGACCCACCGTCAAGGGATAGGCTGTGCTCCGAATCTTGGGAAATTCCACGTAACCGAGCATTTCGACCGGAACCATGCCGGCGTAGGCCGCCAGGTCGAGCTCGACCGGCTGGGCAAAGCGGGAGAGATTGGCCACGCACAGGACTTTCTCGTTTTGATATTCGCGGATGTAAGCGAGAATTTTTCGGTTGGTGGGATTGAGGAAGGCCAGTGTGCCACGGCCGAATACCTGGAAGAGCTTGCGCAAGGCGATCATGTTGCGCATCCAGCTCAGCAGCGACGAGGGATCGCTCTGCTGCGCTTCGACGTTGAGCCCCTCGTAGCCCCATACCGGGTCCATGATGACCGGACTGTAGAGCTTTGCCGGCACGGCGCGGGAGAAGCCTGCGTTTCTGTCCCCGTTCCACTGCATAGGGGTGCGCACACCGTTACGGTCGCCCAGGTAAATGTTGTCTCCCATGCCGATCTCATCCCCGTAATAAACGATCGGGGTGCCGGGAAAGGAGAACAGCAGGCTGTTCAGCAGCTCGATGCGGCGGCGGCTGTTATCGACCAGGGGCGCCAGGCGCCGCCGGATGCCGATGTTGATGCGCATGCGCGGATCTGCGCTATAAGCCAGGTACATGTAGTCGCGCTCATCATCGCTGACCATCTCCAGAGTCAGCTCGTCATGGTTGCGCAAAAACAGCCCCCACTGGCAGTTATGGGGAATGTCTGGTGTTTGCGCCATGATGTCGGTGATGGGCAGGCGATCCTCCTGGCGCAATGCCATATACATCCTGGGCATGAGCGGAAAATGAAATGCCATGTGGCATTCATCTCCGTCGCCGTAATAGATGCGCACATCGTCGGGCCATTGGTTGGCCTCCGCCAGGATGGTCCTGGCGGCATACTCCTTGTCGATTTCGTAGCGAATGCGTTTCATCACGGCATGGGTTTCAGCCAGATTTTCACAATTGGTTCCTTCCCGCTCCACCAGGTAAGGAATGGCATCGACCCGGAGCCCATCGACTCCCATGTCTAGCCAGTAGCGCATGATCTTTACCACTTCTTCGATCACCACCGGATTGTCGTAATTCAAGTCCGGCTGATGGGAGAAGAAGCGATGCCAGTAGTACTGCTGGGCTTCAGGATCCCAGGTCCAGTTGGATTTTTCGGTGTCGGTGAAAATGATGCGCGCGTCAAGATATTTCTGGTCAGTGTCACTCCACACGTAAAAATCGCGCTCCGGGGAGCCCTTGGGGGCATGCCGCGCTCGCTGGAACCAGGGATGCTGATCGGAGGTGTGATTGATGACCAGCTCGATCATGACCTGCAGACCGCGCGCATGCGCCTGGCTCAGGAACTCGCGAAAGTCCTCCATGGTGCCGTAGTTCGGGTGCACGCTCAGATAGTCGGAAATATCGTAGCCGTCGTCGCGCAGGGGAGAAGGAAAGAATGGCAACAGCCAGAGACACGTGACACCCAGATCCTGCACGTAATCGAGCTTGCTAAGTAATCCTTGGAAGTCGCCGATGCCGTCGTTGTTGCCGTCCATGAATGCCTTGACGTGCAACTCGTAAATGATGGCGTCTTTGTACCAGAGCGGGTCAGCCGCGCTTCCCGATTGCTTCAATTCTGCCTCCCGGCTTTTTCCTGGCTCATTCGTAACCAGCTATATCTGCGGCGGCGCGGCATCCGCTGGCGTCACGCGGAAAATATGCGCCGGCATTTCCGCCGGCCGCAACGCAACATAATTTCTCGACCCTCGCCAGCGATACGAGTGATCCGCAAGCAGGTCGTAGACTTCAAATGTATCGCTCGGACCGAGCCCCAGGACGTCCAAATCGAGGTCAACCCAGCCCGTCTGTACCAAGAAAGGATCGAGATTGACAACGGCAAGGATCAGGTTGCTGCCATTCGCGGTGCGTTTGGAATAACAAATGAGCGAGGGATTGTCTGTGGGGTGGAAGTGCAGCCGTTCGTTGCTCTGGAGCGCGGGGTTTTGCCGCCGGATTTTGTTCAGCCGGGTAATCAGTGGTTTGAGGCTCGCAGGGTTTTGCAAATCCCAGCGTTTGATTTCATATTTTTCCGAGTTCAGGTATTCTTCGCTCCCCGGTTTTGCGGGGGTGTTTTCTCCCAACTCAAAGGCCGGCCCGTAAATCCCATAGTTAGCGGTAAGGGTCGTGGCCAGCACCAGCCGGCTGCGAAAGGCCGGGAGACCACCGGTCTGCAGGTGCCCGGGGAGAATGTCGGGGGTGTTGGGCCAGAAGTTGGGGCGGAAGTATTCCCGTACCGGGGTCGTGGTGAGTTCCAGCAGGTAGCGCGTGAGTTCATCCTTGGTGTCCCGCCAGGTGAAGTAGGTGTAGGACTGGGAAAAGCCGAGTTTAGCCAGCCGCTCCATGACGCGGGGCCGGGTAAAGGCTTCGGCCAGGAACAACACATCGGGCCCCTGCGCCTTCAGTTCGGGAATTACCCACTGCCAGAAAGGAAAGGCCTTGGTGTGCGGATTGTCCACACGGAAGATGCGCACACCCTGCTCCATCCAGAAGGTGAAGACACCCTTGAGCGCATCCCATAACCCCTGCCAATTGGAAGACTCGAAATCCAGCGGATAAATGTCCTGATATTTCTTGGGTGGGTTCTCCGCATACTGAATCGACCCATCGGGGCGCTTCTTGAAAAATTCAGGATGTTCGGTCACCCAGGGATGATCCGGAGCGCACTGGAACGCGATGTCGAGGGCAATTTCCATGTTCAGTTGTTTGGCTCGTTTCACGAGTTCAGCGAAGTCCTTCAAAGTACCCAGCGCCGGATGGATCGCGGTGTGGCCGCCTTCGGCAGAGCCGATTGCCCACGGGCTGCCTTCATCGCCCGGAGCTGCCTCGACTGCGTTGTTTTTACCCTTGCGAAAACTCTTTCCGATGGGTGAGATCGGCGGCAGGTAAAGGACGTCGAAGCCCATTTCTGCCACATAGTCCATCCGGCTGGTTACGTCGCGCAGTGTTCCGTGACGGCCGGGGGTGGGTGACCAGGAACGTGGGAAGAGCTCATACCATGCGGAAAAGCGCGCCCTTTCCCGGTCTACGATGACTTCCAGTTCTCGTTCATACCAGGTCTCGAGCGCGGGATCGGGATAGCGATGGACCATCGCCCTTAGGAAGTCCTGCAGTGCGAATTCGACTGCTGCCGAGTCCAGGTTCCCAGTTCTGAGCTTCTTCGCCCACGCTGCCAGTTTTGCGCTGTCTGCCGTCGTTGCCCGGGGCTGCACCTGTTCAAGGAGAAGGGCACCAGTTGCGAATGGCACAGCGAGATCCTGCTGTGCCTCAACGCGTTTCTTAAGGTCACTTTGCCAGGTTTCGAAATGATCGACCTCGCCCACGAGTGTGTAGCGGTATCGGCCAATCCGAGTGACGGGAAATTCGCCCCGCCAACGGTCATTACCCAATGACAGCATCTCTACTGCCTGCCAGTCGCTATCCCCATCGGGTTTCCACAACAGCCGGGCGCGAACGTGATCATGCCCGTCGCCGAAGACATCCGCCTCCACCGAAACCAGGTCGTCAACAATTCGCTTGATGGGAAAGAGGCCACAGTTTATCTGGGGCTCTACATTTTCAATGACTACCCGCTTTCGACCCTCGTTCGGCTTCTCCATTAACCCCCCGTCTCAATAGACACAACAACCTATTGTAGGCAGATGCGATTTCCTGGCGTTGTGGAAGGAGTTTGCGTCTAAGGTCGAGAGATCTAAATCTGCTGTTCATCCGTTAGCCGCATACCCATTCGAACTTTCGAGGCGCGAGTTGGCCAGCCAGACAATCGCACAATTTTTACCCATTCCTTCTCCCGCCGATGGACAATTGACGAATGCGCCTGATCACCTACCGTCGCGATGCAACTACTGGCCCGGCACTCCTCAAGGACGGCCACGTCTTCCCTCTCAATCCGCTCGGATACCAGGACACCCAGTCTTTTATCGCCGCAGGCCCCAAGAGGTGGTCTGGGGTCAATCTTCAGCTGGAAGAGACCGGGCTCAACCTGCTCGCGCCGCTGTCCGCCGTTGCCCTGGAAGCCCCCTTACTGCGGCCTTCCAAAATCCTCTGTATTGGCCTCAATTACCGCGATCACGCCGCTGAATCGAAGATGGAACCACCTAAGGTTCCTACGGTGTTTACCAAATACCCTCTGACTCTCATTGGGAGCGGGCAGCCAATTCTTCTGCCGCGTGCCAGCAAGCAACCGGATTATGAAGCCGAGTTTGCGGTTGTGATCGGCCAAGGCGGGCGCAATATACCCGAAGCGGAGTGGGAGGACCACGTCTTCGGCTACACCATCCTGAATGATGTCAGCGCTCGCGACGTGCAGCTGGCTACTTCCCAGTGGACGCTGGGGAAGAACTTCCCTACCTTCGGGCCGATGGGTCCGTGGATCGTATCCAAAGACGAAGTCCCCGATCCTCACCAACTCGATATTTCGCTGACGATCAACGGGGAGACCCTGCAGAGTTCCAATACGCGGGAACTTATTTTCAAGTTGCCGAAGCTGATTTCCTATATTTCGACCATGATGCCATTGGTTCCGGGGGATGTTATCAGTACCGGCACTCCGGCGGGGGTCGGGATGGGCCGCTCTCCGCAACGATGGCTCCGCCCCGGGGACGATGTGGTGATAGAAATTTCCGGTATCGGCAGTTTACGAAACCCAGTCCTCGCCGAACCCTGAACGGTACCAAGGGGTGGCTGGCCGGACTCTGGATTATTCAGTCCGCCGGTGCTAGCATCACGCCATCTGAGGGTCCGGCACATTTGGGCGGGAGATATTCTCCATGGTCAGGGTAATTACGATTGAACGGGAATACGGCAGCCAGGGAGCGGAATTCGCCCACCGCCTGGCCAACCGGCTGAACTGGAAGCTCATCGACAAGTGCCTGATCGACGAGATTGCTCACAAGGCCGGGGTACCAAAAAGCATGGCGGAGCAGTGTGACGAACGCCTTGATCCCTGGTACTACAGGATGGGCAAGTCCTTTTGGCATGGCAGCGTTGACCGCATGCCAGCGCCACCCAAAGACCAGGTCTTTGACAGCGAACGAATGGTCGAATTTGTGCGCAATTATCTGAAGCAGTGCCTGGCCGATGGCAACTGCGTGATTGTCGGCCGCGGCGCCGCTTGTGCGTTGGCATCCCTTCCAGGCGTCTTCAATATTTTTGTATACGCGTCGCTGTCGAGGAAGGTTCGTTGGTTTGAAGAGCATTTTCCGGAACATGCAGGACGCGCCCGGGCCGAGCTCGAGGCCACGGACAACCGGCGGGGAGAGTACGTCCGCCGCTACTACGACCGGGATTGGACCGATCGTCGCCTGTATCACATGATGATCAACTCATGCATGGGTTGTGACGCCATGATCGAAGCAGTGCTTGACGGCTCGGGGTTGGCGGCGGCCCGGGAGCACGCAGGTGCCAGCCGAAGCGGCGGGTAAGTTGTTCAGGGTCCCTTTGGGCCTTTTCCACCTCAGCCTGTCCAAGCCTGTACCCTTCAGGCTAAAACCTCGACTTCCGGAAACTCAGCGGAGACATGCCATACCCAGTCTGAACCTCACACTCGCATTCGTCGCCCAGCGTACCCGGAGCGACCTGCTCGGACCCGCAACAACGATGTACCTCGATCGCATTGCACCCTATGCCAACATGGAATCGGCTGCGTTCCGTGATGAGGAGGCGCTGTTCACTTTCGTAGCCCGGCATCGGGCACGCACCCCGGGATGGCTGGTGCTGCTCGATAGCCGGGGCGAATCTCTATCATCGGAGGAATTGGCCACCTGGCTAGGGGCGCGCCGGGATTCGGGCCAGCAGATGATTGTGTTCGCGATCGGGCCGGCTAGCGGCTGGTCGGACCGGGCTCCCCGGCAGGCGCAAACTGTGCTGTCACTAGGACGAATGACACTCCCTCACGAACTTGCTCGCCTGGTGCTGGCGGAACAGCTCTACCGGGCATTTACAATACTCGCAGGGCATCCGTACCACACTGGGCACTGATGCAAGCATTGTTTAAGCAGCTTCCTAATCGGGGAAAGACTGCACAGAATCTGAGGCAGAACGAAGGTAGTCGCTGTATGCTCCAGAGTCGGAGCATGGGCAGCAACGGGCACGACAGTTAGAACACCACAGGGGGCGCGTGGCGGAAGGGAATTCATGTCCTGGTTTAAGCGGCAGGAAAACGAGATTGAACCGAACACTGCGGAAAAGAGCGTTCGCACCGAGGGATTGTGGCAGAAGTGCGAGGGCTGCGGGCAATACGTCTTCAAGGCCGAGTTCGAAGCCAACCTGCAAGTCTGCCCAAAGTGTGGGCACCATCTTCGTCTGGATGCGCGTACCCGCATTGCCAGTCTGCTGGAGCCGGGTTATGAGTTAGTTGACCTCGAACTTGTCTCCACCGACCCGCTGGAGTTTGTCGATATAAAGCCTTATCGTGACCGGCTGCAAAAAGCCCGGCGCGAGACGGGGTTGAACGACGCGGTGATGAATGCGGTGGGGAGCCTTGGTCCCCACGCCGTGGTTCTGAGTGTTATGGAATTCGCCTTCATTGGGGGCAGCATGGGGTGCGTGGTCGGCGAGACCATCGCGCGCGCGATTGACCGCTCACTGGCCGCGCGTCATCCGCTTATCATCGTTGCCGCCTCCGGCGGGGCCCGCATGATGGAGGGGGTCGCAAGCCTGATGCAACTGGCCAAGGTCTCGGCAGGCCTGGGGCAACTGGATGATGCGGGTGTGCCGTATATTTCGGTGCTTACCAATCCCACCACCGGCGGTGTAACAGCCAGCTTTGGCATGTTGGGCGATCTCAATATCGCCGAACCTGGAGCCTTGATCGGCTTTGCCGGCCCAAGGGTCATTGAGCAGACGATCCGGCAGAAGCTTCCCGAAGGATTTCAGCGATCAGAGTTCCTGCTGGAGCACGGTATGCTGGACGCGATCGTTCCTCGGCGCGAGCTGAAGAGCTACCTGATCCGCGCGCTGGACTTCATGTGGCCGGCGACCGTTCGCGGGTAAGACGTAGGGAATTCACTCTAGAATAAGAACATGTCCTACGCTTCGGCCCTTGACCGCCTGCACGCCCTCGGTCAGGAATTGCATACAGCGCCCGGCACCCCTCGCCGGAAATTTGAGTTGGCGCATATGCGCACTCTCATGACCGGGCTGGCCAACGCCGAGCGAAACTTTCGCTCGATCCTGGTAGCCGGCACCAACGGCAAAGGGTCAACGGCTTCGACTCTGGCCAGTATTCTCGCCCGAGCCGGCTACCGCACCGGTCTCTACACCTCTCCTCATCTGAGCCGCGTCAACGAGCGCATTCAGGTGGATGGCTCCATGATCGGCGACGACGATTTTGCCGCCCTCTTTTTCCGCGTTGAGGAGGTAGCTTCGACCCTGGTAAGCGACGGCCGGTTGCCGGCGTTGCCGAGTTTCTTCGAGACCGTCACCGCCATGGGGTTTTTGTATTTTGCTGCACGCCAGGTGCATACGGCAGTAATCGAAGTCGGCATGGGCGGGCGGCTCGATGCGACCAATATCGTCGAGCCAGTGGTGTCGATTATTACTGATATTTCGCTCGACCACACCGAGTGGCTGGGCTCGACCGTGGATCTGATAGCGCGTGAGAAGGCCGGCATCCTGCGCCGCGAAGGCGTGATGGTGACGCTGCCGCAGCATCCTGAGGCTAACCAGGCACTGGGAGAAGTGGCGGTCGCGCTCGATGTGCGCGGCGTCAACGCTGCCAGCTATGTGCCGGTGCACAATCATCCCGAGCAATACACGCGCAATCGCTACCCGTTGTCGGTTATGGGCGAACTGATCGGGATCGACTCCCCGCTGGCAGGCGCGCATCAACAACGCAACCTGGCGCTGGCCATTGCGGCTGCGGTAGAGTTAAGTAACAATCATGGTTACAACATAACTCCGATCGATATTCAGGCCGGTATTCGGGACACGGTTTGGCCCGCACGGTTGGAATACATTGCCGGTCACGGCGAGCGGGCCGATGTACTGCTGGATGTAGGCCACAATCCCGCCGGAGCGTGGGCTCTTCGCGCTGCGGTATCGCAACTGGACCACGGTCAGCCTCTGACATTGGTCTTCGGCTGCCTGAAAGACAAACCGGCTGCAGAGCTCGCCCAGATTCTTTTTCCCTTGTTCGGAAGAGTGGTGGTAACACCAGTCGACTCTCCACGCAGCGCATCGGTCGAGGACCTGTTGACGGCCGCACGGCTTACAGGGAGCGAGGCAGAGGCGACTTCGGGTGCGGTGAGCGCGCTTGAGCGTGCGCTGGTCCTGACCCCGTTGCACGGTGTCGTCGTGGTTACTGGATCTGTTTACCTGGTTGGGCAGGTACGGGCCCTTTTGGTCAGTGAGCAGACCACACCTTCGGAGCCGCTCAAGGTATGAGCTCCGCGCCTAAGAGCTGCATTCCTGATACGAAGCCAGCTCTGCCGTTAGCAAGCCGCTTAGCTTCCAACCTGGGCCGGGTGCCTTTGTTCTTTTTCTTTACTGGCGTTTTCGGATGCATGTCGCTGGCAGCATCCTGCCTGGAAGAGGACGGCCGCTGGCAGCACACCATAGCGCGGCGATGGGCGCGGATTTCATTGCGGATCGCCGGCGCGCCCGTGACCGTTATCGGACGTGAGAATTTAGTGCCGGTCGCCGTCTATACCTCCAATCACACCTCGTTCATGGATACTCCACTCGTCTTTAGCAGCCTGCCTTTTCAATTTCGAATCCTGGCCAAGCAGAGTTTATGGAAGTGGCCGTTTATCGGATGGCATCTCCAGCGGTCTGGGCAGATTCCGGTTGATGAGGAAAGTGGCAGCGGGTCCATTGCCGGGTTAAACCGAGCCATCCGTGTACTCAAGTCCGGTATGCCTCTCTTCATCTTTCCTGAAGGCGGCCGAACCCAGGATGGCCAGGTGCAGCCTTTCATGCGCGGACCAGCTTATATATCGATCCGCGCCCGAGCGCCGCTGGTTCCGATCGCACTGATTGGCACCTATGAGTTGTTGCCCATTCACACTCATCACTTTCGTCCTGGGCCGGTAAAATTGGTGATTGGCAAGCCGATCGATCCATCCGGATATAGCATCCGCCAGGCAGATGAGCTTACGGCGAAACTTCGCGGCGAAATCCTAAAGCTCTATCAGGACCATTTTGAGCCGGGCGATCTCTCGCCCCGTTTGGCGGTGCCACAGGCCGCGGAGTTGTTGGAAAATCATTCGAAGGTTGCAAGAGAGGATCCGTGATGTCATCAGCTCCCCGCATTGCCATCCCCGAACCCACGTCGACGGATCTGGCTTATAACCAGCGCAGTTTGCCGCAGTACATCCGCGCGGTGGAAGCAGCGGGAGGTATTGCGGTTCCCATTCCACTGCGCGGCAGCTATGCCGAGCAGGCTAGCATTATTACCTCGTGCTCCGGCATCTTGTTGCCGGGCAGCCCGGCAGACGTAGATCCTGCGCGCTACGGACAAGAGGCGACAAAAGAGTGCGCACCCAGGGATGTGGCGCGTGAAGCCGTCGACGAGCTTCTGTTGCAGAATGGTTTCGCTGAAGCGAAACCGATTCTGGGAATTTGCTACGGACTGCAATCTTTAAATGTGTGGCGCCGGGGAACGCTCATACAAGACTTACCGCACGCGCAAGGGGCGGATGCGACCACGGTTAACCACCAGCCTGGACGGGAGGTGCAGAGGGCGCATCCGGTGCTAATTACGCCTGGTTCCCGTCTCTCTCATGTCGTCACGCAGCCGGTGGAAGATGGTGAGGCAGCGCTCTTCGTCAACTCAAGCCACCACCAGGCCATCGACCGGCCGGGGGAGGCTCTGATGGTTGCGGCCAAAAGTCCCGCCGATGGCATCATTGAAGCCCTGGAAGGGGTAGATCCTTCCCAATTTCTGGTCGCCGTGCAATGGCATCCCGAGCGTAGTTATGAGAACAGCGCGGCGTCCCGCGCCTTATTCGAAGCGTTTCTTGAGGCAGCGCGTGCGTGGTCGTCCGCGAAGGCGGCCTTCGACACGCATAAGGCATGAGCTTCTTGAATAAAAGCGTCGAGGAAATAGAAAAGGCTTTCACGGAGGCCGGGATCGCTGGCTTGCCGGTGAAGGCCTTCGATCAATTCCACGATTACCTGGAATTGCTGCTGCGTTGGAACCTGCGCGTGAACCTGACGGCCGTTCGGGAGCCGCTACAAATCATCCAGCGCCATTTTGTGGAGTGCTCGCTGGTGGCCCAACACATTCCTCTCGATGTGAGGAGTCTGTTGGACTATGGGTCTGGTGGAGGGTTTCCCGGGATACCAATTGCAATCTGTCGTCCCGGAATTCGGGTGACGCTAGCCGAGGCGCAAGGGAAAAAGGCTGCCTTCTTGCGGGAAGCAGTGCGGGTACTGGGGATTGACGGAGAGGTCTTTGACGGGCGGGTGGAGATGATGCCGCGGGAGCTTCAATTTGACGCCGTGGCGATGCGAGCCGTGGAGAAGATGAATTTAGCGATCCCTGTTGCGGTGCAGCGTGTGAGACGATACCTGGCATTGCTGACGACGGACGGATCAGCGCCACTTTACGGGAAGCTTGCTCCGGAGTTGAATTGGGTGGAATCGGTTTCGCTGCCAAATACCAGGCGAATGATTCTCGCGATTGGGCAGCGTTATGACATTGTTCCACGTGGAACAGCCGAACATTTCAGCTAAAGCTATCTTGGTTGTTCCACGTGGAACAAAAATCTCAGATCTCGAGTGACCCGATTCGGAGCCGTTAGCTTGTGGGCGCTAGAACTCCGCCTTGGAATCCCGCTTGCGATTCAGCGCACGAAACCGTGCCTGCAATCCCTGAGAACTGGGCAACGCCGCGTTTGCGTTCGACGTGGCAGGCTTGAGCCGATTCACGCCCAAATACCAGGAAACCAATTCGCGCGGCCTCTCACGCAAAAGACTTGTTCCACGTGGAACAGCGAAATCCAACCCCGAAGCGCGCCCAGGTGTTCCACGTGGAACGACTGGATTTCCACCGGCCTCCCGATAATCTACCTCAGGTACTTACTGCGCCAGCTCGCATCTATCTTATTCATAATGTGCAACTTCGCCCTCGACCTGATTCGCGCACTCCCCAATTCTCCACAATTTGCGCCCAGTTCTGCACACCGCCTTTCTTGCTCTCCCGGCTTTCCCTCGATACTCTTCCATTACGCATGGGTAAAGTAATCGCGGTTGTCAATCAGAAGGGCGGGGTCGGAAAGACCACTACCGCGATCAATCTCTCCGCGGCGCTGGCTCTTGAAGGATTGACCTGCCTTCTGGTTGATTGCGATCCACAGGCAAATTCCTCTGGTGGACTCGGAGTGCCCCGGGACGAAAATCGCAATTCCACCTACGACATCCTGATGGGTAACGCGACGATCGCCGAGGCAACCCTCCCGACGGAAATCGATGGTCTGAAAGTGGTTCCCGGTAGCAACCATCTGATCGGCGCCACTGTCGAGTTGATCCAGGCGGAGCGTCGGGAATATCGCCTTCGCCAGGCTCTCGAACCGGTGCGCAATCTCTACAATTTCATTCTCCTCGACTGTCCACCGGCGCTTGATTTGCTTACCTTGAACGCACTGGTCGCCGCAGATCGCCTGTTGGTCCCCATGCAAGCCGAATACTTCGCCCTGGAAGGAATCTCCGAACTGCTCACTACCCTCGGACGTATTCAAGCCGCATTCAACCCAACGCTCGACATCGAAGGCGTCATTCTCACCATGTATGACGAGCGGACAAACCTCGCCCAGCAGGTTACGGAAAACTTGCGCCGCTTCTTCGGGGCTAAGTTGCTGAAGACCGCAATCCCGCGCAATGTCCGTTTGGCAGAAGCACCCAGCTACGGAAAGCCCGTAGCTCTGTACGATCCCCGATCCCGGGGAGCAGAGAGTTATCGGGAGCTGGCCGAAGAGATCCTTCAGCGCAACAACATCGATAGCCCACGCGCTCTGGAACGGAAAGCAGCCTCACAGGCACGCACGCAGACACGACAGGAGAATAAGGTGCGCTTCTGGCCATATGCTTAACCGCCTCCTCGTGAGAGAGGGGCTTTCGTTCCGGCCAGTTGTGCGAAAAGGGCCGCAAACCGAATTCGCAGTTCTCAACTCCGGCTTTCAGGACCAACACTATGACTGCTTCCGTTGAACTACCCAAACGCCGCGCGCTCGGCAAAGGTCTCGAGTCCCTCCTGCCCGGTCGATCTGGCTTTACTCCAGCTCCTGCCGGTGCCATCGCCCCTCCTGTGCCCGATGAGGGAAAGCCCAGAGAGATACCGGTCGACCAGATCGAACGCAATCCCTTCCAGACTCGGGCGACTGTGGATGAGAATGCTCTCCGAGATCTCTCCGCCTCAATTGCGTCGACGGGCGTTTTGCAACCAGTGTTGGTGCGACCCCTGGCGGACAATCGTTTTCAACTGATCGCCGGCGAGCGTAGATGGCTTGCCTCCAAAATGGCCGGCAAGGCCACAGTGCCCGCCATCCTTCGCCACGTTTCCGACGAGCAGGCGATGGAAATAACCATCGTTGAGAATTTACAACGCACCGACCTGAACCCCATGGAACAGGCCCGTGCGTTCGACCGGCTTAGCCATCACTTCAAAATGACGCAGGAACAAATGGCTCAGCGGACAGGCAAGGACCGCGCTTCCGTCGCCAATTTTCTCCGGCTTCTTCGCTTGCCGCTCGAAGTGCAGCAGAAGGTGGAAACCGGCAGCCTCAGCTTTGGCCACGCGCGCACCCTACTGAGCCTGGAGTCGCCAGAGGCGATTTTGAAGGCTGCCCAAAAGGTGACAGCGCTCTCCATGTCAGTACGGCAGACGGAAAGCTACGTGCAGGGATTGTTGAACCCGGAGAAGAAACCAAAGGGTGCGGAAAAAGAGAAGGCTCCGCTCGATCCAAACGTCCGCGAAGCGCGTGATCTGCTGCAGAGAGCCCTTGGCCTGAAAGTATCGATCGAGGACAAGAACGGCCGCGGGCGCGTGATCATCGAATACTCCCGCCTGGAAGACTTCGATGCCCTGCTGGAAAACTTAACCGGCAAGTAGTGCCTCGGGTCATCTCACTGGATATGATACTGTCGCAGTTACATTATGCATCGCGGCCGGAGAACGGTCAGTGGGCCAGCAGATCATGAACGCCGCGGCGCTTTTGTTTCGCTTCCGTCTCTTTATCTTCGTGCTGCTTTACTTGCTCGGCTTTCTGCCTCCCTGGGAACTTCGTGATGGCAGTCATGGCACACTTTGGCTCGCGGCATCGACGTGGCTGGCCCGCACTGGCTGGATCGGCTTGGCGGGCGCAACCCTGGTGGTCACGCTCCTGAGCCTTGGCTGCCTGGTGGTGGGCGCCGTTCTGCGGGTTTGGGGCACCGCGTATCTTGGGTCGGGCGTCATGCGAGACTCTGCCATGCGGGCAGAGCAATTCGTCGCCGCAGGGCCTTATCGCTATGTGCGCAATCCGCTTTACCTGGGGGCCTGGCTACTGGCGATGGGTGTCTCTATCCTGATGCCGCCAAGCGGAGCTGCTTTCTTTCTGCCGGCCTTCAGCGTTTTCGCACTCATCCTCATCTCTGCGGAAGAGCGCTTCCTCGCTGCGAAGCAGGGGGACGTTTACCAGCAGTACCGGCGCAGTGTTCGCCGGCTGTTGCCTCGTATGGCAGCCGGTAGTATTGCCCCGTCCGCTCGCCCGCAGTGGTGGCAAGCGTTCTTAGCCGAGATCTATCCAATCGCGGTTACGCTTTGCTTCCTGGCTTTCGCGTGGCGCTATAACGCCCGGATCCTTCTGCAATGCGTGCTTATCTGTTTCGGGCTTTCGCTCGTGGTTCGCGCATGGACCAAGCGACCGGCCGGAAACGTGACTGTGGACTCGGTATAGGGCGACACTTCGGTCCAGAGCTGCAGATTCCGCCATCTCGTGAAACAAGAGCGCGACTGTGGTTCCGTTCCAGGCGGGCAACTACAAAGCAGGGTTGAAAAGAGCAAGAACAACCCGAGGGTACAGAGGGCGCGGCAAGTCGCCTGCCCTCCTCCGTGCTACAGCCATGCAGAAATATTTCTATTTCCTTGGCGGCGCGATGGTGTCTTTTGCAGCCTTGGCCACGCGGAACTTGACCACGGTCTTGGCTTTGATCTTGATGGTTTCGCCAGTTTGGGGATTGCGACCCATACGGGCTTTGCGCTCAGCCTTTACCAACCGGCCAAGCCCAGGGATGACGAACACACCATTCTTCTTCGTTTCCTTCACTGCGGTCTCTGCCAGCAGGTCGAGAAATGCCGCGGATTGCTTGTTCGTCAACTCAAGTTTTTCTGCCATTGTCCGGACCAGTGCTGTCTTGGTCATGCCTGTTGCCATATTTGTCCTTCTTTCGTCTGTTATTTCATGGGCTCATGGTCTCGGTGTTCCGCAACCTTGAGGATCCATGTCGTGACCGGTTTTCTTAAATCGGATGCTCGCGTGAAACGCGCATCGATCATCAGAAACCCCAGTGTTTATGCGGGTAAAAACGAACCCACCGCCGTTTACGATGCGGCTTTGTCTGGCGTTTGTCAATCGAAAAACCGAGATTTGTTCTGTTTTTGGCTTGTTTTTCCAAGATTTTCCCCAATTTCACAGGTTTTCCTCAGAATTCAGCCCTCTTTTCTTAATGGCTGCAAGCCGAACAGGGGTCGCCGCTTTTTCTGAATGCTCATCAGCAGAGGCGCGTTGAGAGCACTCACCAGCGGGGTCGCGAGGCGAAATCGACGGATCACCTGGTCTGCAAAATCCTTTTGCAGTGCCGCCAGAGGGGGCATCTTTCCCTCAACGCCCCACTGCCGGCATAAGAGCAAATCCATCGCCGGATGGTCTTTCGGGAAACCTTTCGGCGGGCGGGTAAGCGGCGTGCCGGTAAACGAGTCCATGACTCGCTTGAGCTTGCGGTCCATGAGCATCTGGCGCACCTCCGCGTGGTGTACCAGCAGATACTCCCTGATCGCCAGTAGCTGCTCGCGCTCCGGCATATACACGCCTGCGGCAATGAGGACTTCATCGGGGGAGATGTGCATGTAGTACCCGCCCCCGGAAGTCTTTTCCAAACCTTCACGCGACCACCATGCGGAGACATGGCTTTTGTAAGGCCTCTTGTCCGAAGAAAAGCGTATGTCGCGATAAATGCGCATCATACATTTTTGAGGGGGACGGACATGGGCGGGAGCGAAATCCTCCATAGCCGCGTTGACCGTTTCGATAAGCGCCAGCATCGGCTGCTTCAGTTCGCGCTCGAACTCCGGTTTGCGGGCTTCGAACCACTCCCGGCGGTTATTTCGCCTCAAACCGCGCAAGAATCTCAGGCCAGCTTCACGAAAGTACGGATCGCCGGCGACGTGGGCAAAGGAAGAAATCATGGTCGTAACGTTATCCAAAACGCATCTGATCGAGGAAAGCCTAAGTATTTCGCGGGTTGGAGCAATATGAGAGCTTAGAGGTCAAGGTAGTAACTTCGCAGCATATACTGGAAAACCGACTTTAAAGTACAAAAGTAATGGACTTGCTACCCCACAGCAAAGCGTGTTTCGATGGTTGTGCAATAGACTTTGCTTGCCTCCCTCAATCTGACAAGGCTGTCCGGCTGCTCACATACATGAGACAACTTGCCCTTTTTGTCTTTTTTCTGGCCACCACGACCCTGTGCGCGCGTGCGCGTGTGCATGAGATGGAGTTCGACCAGGCTCGCCAGGTCGTGCTCATCGTCGCCCAACACGACAACATCACGGTGGACGACCGCACGATCGTGATGAACTCGATGGATACCCGGACCGATGCCGGCTTCATTCCTGGCTACTATAGCTTTTCCATCATTCGTGAAAGCGACTCCCCCTCGCGCCCGGATGAAACCATTCGCATGTACGTGGTGTCGAAGAAGACCGCCGATACGTGGGAACTCAATCTCTGCACGCACTACTCATTCCCTGAACTGCAGAAGTTGCAGCAAGACGTTATGCACAAAACCGGGGCAAGTTCCGGTGATGATGCCGACATGCGCAAGGCCATCGGCTGTGTCGATCAGGCACAGATGAAGCCTGCTTCCGAATAACGATTCATTGACGCAAAAAGAAGATGCCCACACCTCCCTGGCATGGGCATCTTCTCCGCGGCATCACTGGAGTGAGCCGCAAACTCAGAAACCGCGACACGAAGCGGTTACTTTCTCTACATCCAACGTTACACATCAACCACTGCATGTGCCGTGCCAAACGGGAGAGGCCGGGACCCCCGTTATTTCAGTAGTTTACGTGGCTGTGGATTTTTCCAAGGCGGATGCAGGGCTCATTCTACTCATTAATCAGGAAAAATCTACCTGCTTGGTGCACCGGTTTAAGTACGCATTCCGGCCAGAGCCGCGCGGAACAGTGTCTCAAAATTGTCCGTCACTGTCTTATCTTTGGCCACTGCGGCAGCAATCGCCTTTTGCGCCAGTGGGCGCTGATACCCCAGGTTCACCAGTGCTGACAGCACGTCCTCGGTGGAGGGGCCGGTCTCGACCATGCGCGGCGCGGCAGCCATATCTTCGAGCTTGTCCTTGAGATCTACCACTAACCGCTCGGCCAGGCGTTTGCCGATGCCAGGAATCTGGGAAAGAGTGGCATGATCCTGGCCGCGGATGGCGCCCACTAACCGCTCAGTGCTCAGACCGCTCTGGATGGTGACCGCGAGTTTCGGGCCGACGCCGCTGACCGTAATCAACCGTTCGAAGACGCGCTTTTCTTCCCGGTCGAGAAAACCGTAAAGCGCCAGAGTGTCTTCGCGGACATGGGTATGGATGAAGAGGGCTACTTCCGTTCCCTCCTGCGGCAGCGCACTAAATGTGGGCACGCTAATGACTACGTCGTAGCCCACCCCGCCAGCCTCGATAATCGCCTGCTGTGGATGTTTCGCGAGGAGCCGGCCGCGCAGGTGCGCAATCATGCGCTGATTGTACCGGCTTGCGGTTTCACCATGGATGGAAACGGAAACCCTTCAGAGGCTGCGTGAGAGCCCTTTCCCAAACGTAGAGTCCTTGAGTGGGCAAGGCATCGAACTCAAATTCTGTCTCTGCAGCAAAACCGCTTTAGAACTTGTGGCGATAGGAGATTTGAAAATCGTAGCCGGCGTTGGGGGGAAAGAGCCCGGCCACGTGGCGGAGGCGCTCGGCCAATGCTGGCGCGGCCAGGAGCGGATATTCCCGCTCCCGCAAATCGGTGTAGTTGAAGTCAAGCGTGAGCGAGAGCATATAGATGGCCAAGGCATCGGAAAAGGCGGATTCGAAAAAGCTGCTCTTAGCTCTCTCGTCGATGCGGCTCTTTTCGACGATTCGGTCGGCAACGGGTTGCTCCATACGGGAGAAAGTTCTCTCCGCCATGCGAGCACCGGGACCTTCATTGCGCCCACGGTCAATTGCTCTGCGCCGGTTTTCGTAGCTGTCCTGGCTGGTTTCGCCGCGCACCTCGGCAACTGCCTGGGACCATGCCAGGTCGCAGAAACTCTGCGGCACGCCGACTGCTTCCACAAAGTGATGGCCCACGTTGATGAAGAACTCGAAGGCCAAGGCAAACCGGTCCTGCATCAGCCGGGTAGAAATGAAGATGCAATCTGAGCCATCAAATTGCACATTGCGGTGGCACATGGCACGATCGCCCAGGTCGATGGTGTAGCCGGGCGCCACCATCGTCTCTTCGGTTTCACCGATGGTGAGAGGCACAAAATAATATGCATGCCGAGTGAGCGCGGCAGCGATGGTGTTGGGCACTGCCTGCACGATCGGCTCAAGCTCTTGAGCGGTGATGTGGGTATCGGCAAAGATTGCGTAACACAGGCGGTTTTCGGATTGACGCACGGGCGTCTGCTGCGCCACGAGCGAGGCCGGTAACAACTCCATTTGGGCGGTCTCAGCCATAACCTAGTATTCTAGCTGAGTGGAGGGTGTGCATATCCCCTTTCGAGGCCAATTATGAATGCGCAGCAGAACCTGCAGCAGGTTCGGCCCCCCCAGGCAGAGGGGAAAGTCTTCGGCATCCCATTGGGCGATCTTGGTTTCTTTACCAGCGTTCTGATGGCTTTTGCGGTGGGTTTTCTGAGTTTCTTCCTGTTTACCTTTCTGGCCATTGCCGGCCTCATGATTTACAACGGCATGGGCCACCATGTGGACTATGCGGCGAGCTATAAGTACGTCTCCTTCCCCGCCGGCTGCGTTGTGCTGCTCCTTAGCCTTATATTTTTTGGCACCCTTTGGCTGCGGCGCAAGGTTTCCGGAGGCTAGGAGGCTGGCTCGTGGCTCTTATCACCATCGATACGATCGATCTTGAGCCGGTGCAACACAACGGGCTGACAGCCATGAAGGCCCGGGCGCGAGCGTGGTGCCAACGCCTGGAAGCAGGCGACATCCTCTACTTTCCCCAAACCCCCATTCGCTTCCGGTCCGAAGACTTGTCGTTTCTGCTGGGCCAGCAGCAGACGGGCAGCACGCTGCACAAGAACATTGCCTACAAGCCGAACCTGGATCGCGTGAGCGGCCTTGACGCCGGCGCCACCGGTGCTGCGGAACTGAAGCAGCTGCAGGCGGTCATGCGCCAGTACTCACACGATGTGACCCGTTTTCTGACCGGCTTTTTGTCGCCCTACGAGGGACGCTGGCAGCTGGATTACGCCAGCTTCCGGCCGCAGGAGGAGGAGGGCCGCGACCTGCCGCTCCGTCGACGGAATGACCTGCTGCACACGGACGCTTTCCCTACCAGGCCTACGCGGGGCGCGCGCATACTGCGCTTCTTTAACAACATTCACCCCACCCGCTCACGCGACTGGGTGGTGAGTGACCCCTTTCCAGTGCTTGCGCGGCGGTATGCGCCGCAAGAGATTCCACTTCCCGTGCCCGGCAACCCCGCCAGCCGCGCGCTACGCTCCGTGGCCAGTATCGCGGGTCTCGGTTATGCGATCCCCAGCTTGAAGCGATCGCCCTACGACGACTTCATGATGCGCTTCCACAATTTTCTTAAAGAGAACCCATCGTTTCAGGCGGGCTGCCGCAAGGAGTATGTGCAGTTTCCCCCCGGCTCCAGCTGGATGGTCTACACCGATATGGTTCCGCACGCGGTTCTCTCCGGGCAGTACGCACTCGAGCAAACCTTCCTGGTGGATCACCAGGCCATGGTTTCTCCGGAATCGTCGCCTCTTTCTGTACTCGAGGCCATGACCCATTCCGCACTGGTTTAAGCCTTTTGCGATCCATCCCAGCGCTGGCCGATGAAAGTCCCTGGTAGAGGTTATCCTTGAGCTTTAAGGAAAATGACAGCGAACGCAGAGTCCATAAAAGTCCATCTTCCCGACGGTTCCATCAAGGAATTTCCCGCCGGATCCACTCCTCTCGATGTGGCCCAGAGTATTTCACCGCGACTGGCAGCAGCAGCAGTGGTGGCCCGCGTGCGCCCGGCGGACGCAAACGGCGCTGCGAAACCCAGCGACGCGCCGCTGGAGACGGCCGGAGAAGCGCCGGCCGAAGCCGGCATGTATGCGGCCGAGGAAGCCGACGCCGAACGCCTGGTGGATTTGAGCACTCCGTTGCACCAGGACATGTGGTTGCAGCTGCTCACGGAGAAAGATGCCGATGCGCTGAAAGTGGTGCGCCACTCGGCCGCGCACGTGATGGCGACGGCGGTACTCGAGCTGTATCCCGAAACCAAGCTCGGCCATGGCCCGGCGACAGATGCCGGTTTTTTTTACGACTTCTACCGGCCCACGCCATTTACCCCTGAAGACCTAAAGGCGATCGAAGCCAAAATGGCGGAAGTGGTCGCGCGCAACGAGCCTTTCGTGCGCGAATGGGAGCCGCGCGAGCAGAGCCTGGATCGCTTCAAAGCGGGCAACGATTTTATGAAGGCCCACTTCGTGGAACGCTTCACCAAGCCAGGTGAGGAAATTTCGTTCTACCGCAACGGCGCCTTCGAAGATTTTTGCCGCGGACCGCACGTGCCTTCGACCGGCCGAGTGAAAGCCTACAAAGTGATGAACCTTGCCGGGGCTTACTGGCTGGGGGACGAAAAGAATCCGCAACTGCAGCGTATTTACGGCACGGCGTTTTTTTCCAATAAAGAGTTGGAGCAGCACTTTGCCCGCCTGGAAGAGGCGCAGCGCAGGGACCATCGTGTACTAGGCAAGCAGCTGGATCTTTTCTCCATCCAGGAAGTTGCCGGGCCGGGCTTGATCTTCTGGCATCCCAAAGGCGCCATGGTGCGCAGGATCATGGAAGACTGGATGCGGGACGAGTGTCTCAGACACGGTTACGAGCTGGTGTATACGCCGCACGTGGCGCGGGTGAACTTGTGGCAGATCAGCGGTCATGAAGGCTTTTACTCGCAGAATATGTTTACGCCGATGGAACTGGACGACGCAGATTACCGGATGAAGCCGATGAACTGCCCGTTCCACATTCTCATCTACAAGAATTCTCCCAAAAGCTATCGTGATCTGCCGGTACGTTACGCGGAGCTGGGCAATGTGTATCGCTATGAGCGCTCCGGCACCATGCATGGCCTGCTGCGGGTGCGTGGGTTCACCCAGGATGATGCGCACATCTTCTGTTCTCCGGAGCAGATTGAAGATGAAGTTGTGGGCTGCATCGAGTTCGCCCAGCTGGTGCTGAACACCTTTGGCTTTGCGGAATTCAAAGTGGAGCTTTCCACCTGGGATCCCAAAGACCGCAAGAGTTATACCGGCTCGGATGAAAACTGGGCCCTAGCCATCCGCTCGCTCGAGAACGCCCTGGGGCGGAAGGGTATTCCCTACAAGACCATCCGAGGGGAAGCGGCGTTTTATGGTCCCAAGATCGACATCAAGCTGGTGGATGTGTTGGGCCGCCTATGGCAACTGTCGACGGTGCAATTCGATTTCAATATGCCGGCGCGCTTTGAGATGGAGTACGTAGGCGAAGACGGGGAGCGTCATCAACCGCTGATGGTACACAGGGCCCTCTTCGGGTCAGTTGAGCGGTTTTTTGGGGTGCTGGTGGAGCACTATGCCGGCGCGTTCCCTCTCTGGCTGGCACCGGTGCAGGTTGGGATTGTGCCCATCAGTGAGCGCCATCTGGCCTACGCGGAAAAGATACAAACAACCTTACAGAACGCCGGGTTGCGGGTGGAGGTCGATCACCGCAACGAGAAGATGGGCGCCAAGATCCGCGACTTCACGCTGCAAAAGGTGCCCTACCTGCTTGTCGTCGGCGACAAAGAGGCGGAGACGGGCGCGGTCAGCCTGCGTGTCCGTAGCCAGGGCGACCAGGGCGCCATGCCACTGGAAGAATTTGTCAGCCGGGCGCAGTCGCTGGTGGAGAGCAAGTCAACTAGTTTGTAAAACCCGGATCCGGCTAAGTCTATCGTTTCATGAGGTGCTCAAGATTTTGCGTGTATTTTCGCCCCCAAGTGACCGACGAAAAGGGTGCGTGATATGCGTGGTATGCGTGGTAAGGTGCGTCGTGCCGACGGAAAGGGTGCGTGGTATGCGTGGTATGCGTGGTAAGGTGCGTCGTGCCGACGGAAAGGGTGCGTGATATGCGTGGTATGAGTGGTAAGGTGCATCGTGCCGACGGAAAGGGTGCGTGATATGCGTGGTATGAGTGGTAAGTCCGGATCGACAGCGAGAGGTCTCTGAGTAATTTGCCCACGAAGCCGCTACGGCAAGCCGCGGTTCCCTGGGTGAGCCGCGTACGCGGCCGGCGAATGGTTTGGCATAACACGAAGTTATTCGTGGACACACCTGTATATATGCGGATTCGGGTTAGTTTGTCCTACGAGAAATGCGATTTTTCCCATCCGGTGGTAGTCATCCGGCGCTCAAAAGTTCCATCGAGAAAGGTTAGCGCGCCGGTTCTGGATGTATGTACGGGGCTGAAGCCCGTACCCTTGAGGGAAAGAAAGACATACCTCAGGGGCTAAAGAGTCTACGTGAGAACTTGGTTTTCCAAATCAGTCGATGGAGAGTGGCCCGGGACGGAGTCGTTACGTGGCTTTTGCATTGTGCCTACCGTGCGCCGCCGTTTGGGGTGCCGCGCCTACGGCGCTCCCACGGCACGCCCCACGGTAAACCGGGGCAGGCGGGGCAGGCGACCATCATGATGGATGCCAACCCAGCCCTACCGGGCTGGGCTGACGTTTAGCGGGCGGCCCTCCGGGCCTCGATGGATCTGGTGCCACAGGCAGCTTTTTTGTCCTCAAAACCAGTCCCGCTTCAGGATGTATTTACTAAGCCCGTCGCTTCATGCAACAGCTACCTCAGCGGGTAAAAGCCCTCATCACCCCAGCCATTTACGGCACGGCTGAAGAGGCTGCGGAAAAAGCCGGATCGAGCAAGAACGCATGCCCCAGGGGCTAAAGCCCACGATGATTTCATTGCGTTTGCGCCGGGGATAAATCCGCGGCCTACCCTAAAACCGAGTTTTTCCGCAGCCTGTCAAGCCGTGCCATTGGTTCAGAGTTTGTCCTCAACCTGTAGAGCCTGGCTGAAGCCCGTACCCCTCAAGGGACCATTTACGGTGGGCTTTATCGCCGATATTTCGCCCCTACCGCTGGACTCCCGGATCAATCGATCCGTCTGCTAGTGCAGAAGACCGAAGACAGCGACGGTGTTAGAACCCGTTGCGACGTAGACCTTCCCATTGGCAATCATGGGAGGAACGAATTTCTTGTAGGTAAAATGATCGCGATTGTACCCCGCCCAATTGCTGTTGTACAACGAGACCAGTAGGTTGGTTGGGTCATAGGCGTGCAGGACCCCGGCGCCACTCTGGTTCTCGATGGCCCAGACGATGCCATTCTGCGCCCCGTTTGAGCTTACGCTCGGAGTCGCGCCCGGATAAGCAAAGACGGTTCGCTGACTGGGCCGCCGGAGTGGTGGCCAACAACGCATTGGTTATGGGAAACGCCTTGAGGTGATCGAGTGGGCCAGCGTAGTAGACCGTGCTGTTGAACAACGCGGCCATGGACCAGGCGCCGTCGACCAACGCATTCGGCAACTCCTGATAAACGGCATTGTTGCTGCTGGCATTGAATTTGCCCATGTTGTCGCGATCGACCACATAGATATTGGTGTCTTTACCGGCGCCCACGGCGAGATGGCGTGTGTTGCCTTTGGCATCTATCAAGTCGGGCAGTAGCATGGCCCCGCCGGAGCCCAGGTCCCGGTCGGCGTCGCTTTCGGCCTGGATATTGTAAGCGGCGAAATAATCCGCTGCGGCCAGCACGTTCCCGGTTAGAGATACCTTCATGAACGCGTTACCAAAATCTCCCTGGGCAGGAAAACCGTTCGCGTTCAAGGTGGAATCGAAGAACCCGTTCCCATCCAAAAAGAAGACGTTGTTCTGCGAATCTCCGGCCAAGCCCGCCCCGGCCATCCATATTGCACCTGCCCCATCGGTAAAGTGAGGCGTCGAAGGGCCGTTGGGCGTCAGGTTCATAATGCCAGTCTGTTGCAGCGAGGTCTCACTGTAGGCCATGAGCCATCCGGTATAGGGATCCTGATCGCAGTGCGAAGTCCATGCCAGGTAAATCTGGTCATTCATCAACAACAGGCCCACTCGCTCTGCGTATTGACCGGGATCGAATACCTGGGTTCCGTTCGTGGAACCATACCCGGTGCCGGGGAAGTAGCCCTCAATCTCAGACGGGCTGTCCTGCATTTCCGCACCGGTCGCGAGGTCCAGCGCATGCAGCCGCTGGTGGTATTTACTGCTGGCATCCTTCGACATGGCAACAAAGAACACGGTGCCGTTGGGGCCGTGGGTGCGGTCGATCACCGGGGTATCGGTGATGCCAATCTCCGGGCTGATCTGGCTGCAGCCTCGGTTGTCGCTCGTGATCTCATTTGCTCCCAGTACGCTTACCTTCCACAGTTGCTTCAACGAGTCGGCGTCGAAAGCATAGACGCTGTCGTGTTCGGTAACGACGATAAGTACGTTATGCGCCTGGCCCGCTATCGAAAGGCCGCTCACGTATAGCGGCTGCCCATCGACATTGCCGTCCACCGGCAGCTCGGTCAGCTTCCCAAACACGTTGGGGTTTACATTTTGCGGGGTGAGCACCGTCTCGGCAGCATTCCATCCGTCGCGCGAGTTGTCATTGTGATACGTGGTTACATTGACGCCGGAGGAAGATACGGTAAGCGCCAGAGTAGCGGTATGTGTAAGCGAGCCGGAGGTGCCGGTGAAGACTACGTTGGCAGTCCCAGCCGGGGCGTTGTTCCCGGCCGTAAGCGTGACGCTTTGCGGCATCCCCGGGGTGAGCGAAAACGAGTCTGGGTTGGCAGTCACCCCAGCGGGCAATCCGCTCAGTGCGACGTTTACGTTGTCAGTGAAACCATTGACTGCTGTCTCCGTCAGCTGCACCGGTTGCCCCGCCGCGCCTATGGTCGCGCTCAGAGACTGAGGACTGACCGCCAGCGAGAAGTCCGGTGGGGGCGGGGTAACGTTGATAGCTAACGAGGCAGTATGCGTGAGGGCGCCTGACGTTCCTGTCAACGTAGCAGTCGACGAGCCGATGGCGGTTCCAGCCGGAGCAGTCAGCGTAAGCGTTGCAGCGGTGCCCGGGGTCAGTGTGAGGGACGACGGTTGTGCCGTTACCCCGGCAGGCAGACCGGCGATCGCCACTTGCACGCTGGATGAAAATCCGCCCTGGGCGGCCGCGAGCACAGAAACGGTCCCAGCTGTGCCATCAGCCGCCAAGGTCAATGTTCCCGGCGTGACGCTAAGCGAGAAGCCGGCCGGCGCGGCCTGGACGGAAAGCGAGGCTTGCGTGCTGACACTCTGGCCATTGGAGCTGGCCGTGAACGTAACCATAGCCGTTGCAGCCGCCGCGGAGGATGCCGCCGTAAACATCAGCGGCGCGGCAACACCCGGAGTGACGGGGAGCGTCGCCGGGGAGAGCGAGACACCAGTTGGCAGGCCGGACACCGCGACGGTCGCCGCACCGGTTCCGGCCGGCGCGGCCAACAGCAGGGAGGCCGTCTGACCGGCGCCGCCCGCCGTGAGCTGGATGGTGGAGGGCGAAAGAGTCAGCGCAGGCTGAGAACCGCCCCCACTGCATGAAACAAGACTGCCGACCAGAAGGCCGCTCAAGAAAAATGAAACTGCGTCTCCGAAAATCTGGTTCAAGCGACGGGTAGAGCGAGGCAAGGGAGGCTCCTGGAAAAGGTTTGTGCGCTGTCGAGTCGGATCCGTCCTGGCTTGACGGCGGGTCCTATACACCAGTGCAGCGCGATGCACTCCACATCCGGGGTGCACTACAGATTGACGGAAGGATGGGGTCCAGAGGAACCCCTACTGTTAAAAATCTCGCGGCAGGGGTGCACAAATGATTATTAATCGCGCACGTCCGGGTGATGGACTTCCGTGGCGAGAGAAATAATGCCCTTTCCATTGCAAAGGGAACACCAATCGCATAAGTAGACGAAGTAACTCAGTCTTTACTCTTTAAGCTTCCATATTGACAGGTTGCCGAAGCTTTGAGCGGGTTGGTACGCGTTACGGATGTATTCGTCCAGCAGTGTTATTCCGGTGCTCCTGGAGCTGTCATTGGGCTCCCGTACCTGGTCAAACTCCGAATCCAGCACAACATAGGGTGGAGAACTGACCTGAAGCTCGTGAACCATTTCCGACTGGATGTCATAGCTGTTCTGCAGGCCCGGATCGAAGTGGGACCAGTGGGTCGCCGGCAAACGCTGGGTTGCGAAATAGGTGATGTTGTCATTGGCAAAGATCCGGTCATGTTTGGTCACGCCGACATAGAGTGTCTGCCCTGGTCTGGTATGGCTATCGATGAACTGAATTGTCTGCCGCCGTTCTTCTTCCGGGTAAAAGCAAAAACCCCTGGTGAGAGGGTTTTGCGAATTACACCAGGTCTGGATCTCGGGCGTGCCTTGAGCAGGGAACGACAACACGGAGACGTGGGAGAGGTAAAACCCTTTGACTGCGTGAATAGCGGCCCAGGTGGCCGCAACCCCACAGAGGCCAGCAAGAAACACGACAGAGATTCGACCAAGGCGAGGGAGCATTTGCCTGTGTCCAAACAGCACCGCGATCAACACCAGGGATGGAACGATGGAAAGATACATCTGAGTAAGGGATACCCTTACGAAGCCTTTGAGGTACATAACGGCGGCCAGGAGTCCGAATATGACGAGAAGGGCTCGCCATCTCTCCATGCCTGCTAAAGGCTTCACGTCGCGCGACGCCGACCGACGAGCTTTATAGGCAGGAACCAGGGCGACGTAGAGCGAAAGGAGGGCTATCAGGATGGGCAGGTAAAGGTCGAGGTTTTCAAGCCCTCGAAGGTGAACGCCTGAGAATGGCAGATTCCGCCCGCGATGGTAATACCTGCCGGGATAGACAATCATGTCGTGGACAAAGAAGCGAAGGGGCGCAACCGATACATAGTAGAGCGCAGGTGGTAAGGTCACAGCTGCAAACCCCAGCAAGTGAGGCCAACAAGTAGCTGCGAAGGCGCGTAACTTGTTTGATCCAGGCTTAAGCCAGATGGCCAGTGCCATGGCGCACATGTGAATGCCGAGGAGTGCCACGCCGATGTCATAGCGAAACATGGTCGCAACACCGACCAAAACACCGGCGGCTAACAAACGCCTGGTCGAGACCCTTCGAATAAAGACAGGCAGAATCAGGAACGAGCTAATCAGATTGAGCAAAGAAACAGGTACGACCGGTGTTCCATAAAGGTCGTGCAGGCCGATGAGCCACAGGATGGTGATCAAGGCTGTACAAGCAGCGATCCATCTTCGGCAAAGGGACGCAACGATCGCGTAAACCGACGTCACCAGGAGCGCCTTGATCAGTAGGTCGAATAGCCGTTCAACCAGAAGGGAGTTTCCAAACAATTTGAACAGCCCGGCAAGAATATAGAACTGTGCGGGGCCGTAGTTCGCGTAAAAGTCCCGATGAGGAATCTGCCCCGCCGCAACCCTCATCGCGGCCGTCAACACGAGTCCCTCATCGTAGATGTAGGGGTGTCGAGACATTCCAAGAAACAGAATGCAAAAGGAGAACAAGAAAACGCACACAGACCAAATGAGAGTGCCGCGCAGGTTTTTGTCTCGCCAATCGGCGAGGTACTTACGGCCGTAGACGTTTGAGCTTTTTGTGCTCACAAAGCCCTCGTGGGCTCGGCGGCCTTGCTCATTCTTGTGAGGGTCGAACTCGCAGGGTGGTAAGGGCTTATAAATTGTGCTTCATGGTCTCTGAGGACTGTTGCCGGCTGGCAGGCGTGTGCTCGTAGATATCGCAATTGTCCGCATGCAAATCTGTTGAATTGGCCAATCCCAAGTCTTGAAGAAAGGCGGAGAGGCGAGGTCCATAGCGGCCCTGATCGCAGGCTACCAGCGCCGTAATGTTCTTCGGATCTGCATTCGCTATCGCATGTTCGACAGGGCCGACGGGCCAGTTATGTGCCTGTGGGAAGAACGCGTCCATGATCGCTCGACGACGGCTTTGGTACGGAAACTCCGCTGACCACTGCAGCCCCGTGATCAGAATCACGCTTTGAGGTGTAGTCGTAGTCTCGACCAGCCTGGCTGCCTCAGGCCGCCCTGGGGCGTTCTTGACCTGGACCGGGTAATAATGGGCGAAGTACCGATCCCCACAGGCTGCCAACTCAAGAATCAGCAGGGCGATGCCGATCCAGGCTCGCCGCCCCGGAAGACTCAGGATAGAAGTGATCAGCACTCCAATGCCAACCACAAGAAAAATAGCATTGGAGTAAGGGTAATATTCGTGCATAACGTGCAAATTGAAGAAGACCAGGATAGTTCCAACGTAGAGCGCCAAACACGCCACGGCAATCCAATTCCAACGCCGGCACAGCCAGATGTACACCAACAGAACGACCACAGCTATCCACATATTGCCTATATGGTTGTTTCCGGCGTCTAACAGCTGGATATAGACCCGCGGGTGTAAACGCTGAGCAACCGTTCCAAAATTCCAGTCACTCAACGACTTGCTGGTCAGGAAAACCCCAATAGGGTTCCGCGCCTTTACGCCGTCAGCAAACTTAGTCCACTGCCAGCTAGCTGCCACCGGAAGCGCAATGCAAAACACGGCTACCGCCGTCCCAATTTTTCCTCTAAAGTTCCTGCTCGTGTGATCTTTCCACAGTCCCCATGTAGCCAAGCACGTTCCCAAAGCGAAGAACGGTGCGAACGTCGTGACTTTTACCAGTCCCGCCAAGACCCCAAATATCGAGGCGCCCGCAATGTGCCGGTACTGCCACCGTCTTTTGCCGAGTACCAGCCGGAACACCTGATCCGCATAGAGGAGCGAGAAGAACAGCGCCGTCGATTCGATCATGAACAGGCGCGATACAAAGACGTAGAGCGGGCTCGCTGCAAATAGCGCCAACGCTGGAACCATCTGTGTGCCGCGCAAGCCTATTAACGACAGGATAGACGCCAGCGGGAAAAAGCATAAATAGTAGAAAACGATGGAGACAAAACGGCCGGTCTGGTCAAGCGGAGTAGAGAAAATTTTCGCCAGGCCGGCAACCAGGCCCTGGTACAGCGGGAACTCAAAGGGCACTGACCATGGCGGCCCGAGCACGGGAGTTTCATAGTGGAGGAAGCTCCCACCCCGCATGATCGAATCGGCTGAGATTGCGGTCTGCGCTTGCCGGAAGCCGTGAAAATCGAACAGAGAGTTATGGAAGCCGACGCTCGTGGCGTACAAGCTGAAACTCAGGCTTAGAAGACCAAGGAGCCATACAACTGTCTCGATTGGGGTGGAGCGGAATCTCCTTGTTGTTAAATCCAAGAACGTCATCCTGTGCAGGCCATCTCGCCCATTCGCGACTCCTTCAAAGTATCCCCTCTTATTACGTTTCCAAGGGCCCGATCCAGGGAGCACACTCTTGTCGCCCAGCCCGTTCATCGCGGCGTCTCGACTCGGGCGGCGGGGGATGAATTCCAGGACCTTAATTTCGTCGAAGACCCCTAATTGATGGACATGGTAGGTTTGCGAAGCGTTGTTGGCGAGCCACTTGAGCGTTTTGTATGAGGGTTCAAATGCGAGGGCGAGGAAGCGTTGGTGACGTTGTGCGGCATCTTGCAGAAACTGTGAGCCGATGCGCATCGCCTCGTCATTGAGCGACCTGGGGAACGCCACCACTGGCACGCTGAGTTTGTAATACGTGAGCGGCGCGAAAATAGCACTGTCTTTTGCTGCCGCCCCGACGGGCATCGGCACGTAATCCGATTCCGGGAGATCGCTACAGATCAAGACCGGCGCATTGTCGGGAGAGGCGTTCTTTTCAACAAAGCCGAGGGCATATTTCCAGGTATAAGAACCATGGCCCCTGGAATATGGCGCGCGGTAGTCGTGGAAAGCGGTAACCAAAACGACGGTCATGCAGAACAGCAATCGTAGCGTTCGGGAATGAATCTGGCTCACGATGCAAGCCCAGCAGAGCGCCACTCCTGGAACTGCGATCAGCCGGTAGCGGAACACAAATACATGCACTGATGTTCCCACGCTCACCCCATAGAGAATCAGAATCGGGATAAGCGCCAACGCTCCGCAGAGCAAGATGCGCTGCCACTCGATGTTTTCGAGGTCGAGCCGCCGGGTCGCTGCGGCGACGAGAAGAACAGCGGCGAGGATAAGCAGCATCCGCTTTGACGCCATCATTTGGCCGAGTTCTGCGATCCGCGGAGTCTGGGAAAAAACGTGTGTGCCGCTGGTATGAAACATGTATTCAATGCCGGGGATCACAGGAAGGAACGCGATCGCAAACGCAACCAGGGCGACCGCGAGTTGACGCCATAAGGCCTTGCGGTTGCCGATCTTCAGGGTGACAAAGCAGAGGGCGAGAGCCGGCAGTATCACCACGAACAGGAATTGAAAATAAGCAATGCATGCCGCCGACAGGCCGAAAAGAAAGGCCAGCCAATTCGAGTCGTTGTGTCGCAGGTGGACCAGCGCGAGAATTGACGCGGTGATAGCCAAAGCGCCAAAAGCATAGGGCCGAACGTCGATGCTCGCAGAAAGCACAACCGGATGAAGGCAGAAGACGACGGCAGCTATGAGGGCAGCATCCCGGTCGAACAATTGCCGCGCCGCAAGGTACAGCAGATAGACGGCCCCCAGCATGGCCAGGATAGAGGGAATTCTGAGCGCGATCTCACTCGTCCCCATTACCCTGGCCCAGGGCCAAAGAAAGTACGAGTACACCGGCACCGCAGGCCAACCCTGGCGAGCCATGATCTCTGAGAATTTTCCATTGATCTCGAAGAACGACACGGTCTCGTCCAGCCAGAGTGGAGCACGAATGGCAATGAACCAGGTCAAAATCGACACTGCAAGAGCCAGGGCGTAGATCGCCCACAGCACCCGATCCGTCAGCCATCGCGGGCTCCCAGAATGCGCCTGGGGCTTTCGCGATGTTCCGGTTTGAGCTTCTGAAACAGTGTCGGAAGCTTCCAAGAAATGACCTCTTGCCCAGATTTATGGTGTCAGCGTGAACCTGCCTGAATCTCGTTCGCAGTTGCAACTTGAGCCGCGACTGAACACGTTGCACGATCCGCGAATCCCTCAGGTATCGTCGCCAACCCGACGGCGCCCAGCGCAAGCAACTGGCACAAGACTCTCCAGGGCTTTGTGGGTTCGCCACGAGACGCCAGGGATAGCGCTGAATTGACCGCGATCGATGCCGCTGCGACCCGCTCGACCGATGCACGAAGTTTACCTTTCACCGGCCAGTTTTCAATGTGCCGGGCGAGTACAGTGGTTAATTGTTCATCCCATTCGTTCGGTTGTAGTTTACGCGCCGCCGTCTGTGAGGCAGGGTGGATGCGGAAGGCGGTCAATGTTTCGGCGATGAAGGCGACCGGACCTAACGCTCCCAGACGAAGCCAAAGGTCCCAATCAGCCGAAAACCACAATGCCTCATCCATCCCTCCCGTGTGAACCACAATATCGCGTCGAAATACAGGAGCAGGGATGGCGATAAAGTTCTGAACTAACAGGCGCTCAATGAACAGAGCCGGCGGCACCGCGCCTGGGGAAAATGGGCAGGTCCAGGGACCGAGTGTCCGTCCGTCCGGACCCACATAGGTTGCGTTATGGATGATGAAAATGCTTTCGGTGGTTTCCATCCCGGGCCGAATTCTTTTGAGCCTGCCGGGCAGCCAAAGATCATCCTGGTGAAGAAAGCAGGCCCAATCACCGGTGGCTTCCCGTAAACCGAGGTTGCTCGCGGCGACCCAGTTCCCCAATCTGCCCGGAGTGATCAATCGGATGGGAAGAACACGGGCGAAAGCACGCACAATGTCGAGTGTGTGATCCGTGGAGCCATCATCCACAATCACCATCTCGATCCTGTCGTCCTGTTGTTGCCTGACGCTCTCGAGTGCGGCGGCGATGAACTGTCCGCCATTGTAGGTAGGCATCACAATCGAAAGAAGGGGTCTCAAGTGCTATCTCTTGACCGCTACGGCAAACGCCTCTGTGCCATGCCCTTTGTATGCCCGAACAACCATAGAGGGAAAGAACAGGACACATCGCAGTGCCAGCGAAGCCAAGCGGGTAGCTCGCCGCTCCGGTCTACTGGAAAAGTTGGCGTAGTTAACGAGACTTTGAAAATAGCACCACGCAGTTTCGAGCAGCCCTGTCTGAAAAACGATCAGCTCCAAGCCGGCCTGACCGCACAGCTCCGCAAGGCATTCCCGGCTGAAGAAGCTGAGATGACGAGGCAGATCCAGCAATGCCCAGTACTGCCCAAACTCCTGCCCAAGTTCGACACCACGCAGGGTTGGAATCTGGATGAAGACGACCGCCCCGGGTTTTAGATAGGAGGAAGCGGTGACCAGGGCCTCAAGAGGATTGCGCAAATGCTCAATCACGCTAAAGAGCGCCACCACGTCGAAGGAACCCGGTTGCCAAAGATCGGGTGTCAACTCGCCGGCACGCACATCGAAGCCCAGTTCCCGGCGAAGTTCGTCAGCCAGGGCGGCGCTGTATTCAACCGCCGCGACCTCCCAGCCCGCACCATGAGCCGCATGGAGAAAGTCGCCGGCCCCGCATCCCACCTCGAGCAATTTGCGTCCCGTTCCATAGCGCCGCAAGCGCCTCATGCGGCGGCGCGTTGTAAGCTCACGAAGAACCTTCCACAGCGGCCAGCCAGTTTCCTTCCACGCCGGACGATAGGGTGCATATTCAGCCGAGTAAGCTTTGCTGAGTTGCTCAGGTGTAGGGAGTGGATTCTGCATGACCTGGCCACAGGACAGGCATCGGTAGAGCTCAAAGTTTTCCTCGCCGCCCGGCTGGTATAAGTCGCTTCCCCTGCGGACAAAATTCCACTGGTCGCCGTCACAAACGGTGCAGCGGCTGCGAACGGCTTTCTCCTGGGCGGCTGTCTGCGTCAACATCGCTACTCTTCCTGCGTAACCATCGGAGTTCTTGGAGCCACAATCTTCTCGAACCCGAGCAGAGCTGCGGCGCATGCAGCGACCACAAAGCACGATGATGCCACAAGAAATCGATTGGCCAGTGCCCACTGTGCACCAATAGCCAATGGTGTTCCAAACATGTGCAGCGCGGTCGCGTAGCTCAATTCATTCACGCCAAGGCCTGCGGGAGTTACGACGATGACGCAGGCGATGATGACGAATGGCATGGCCGCGGCCAGGTGCCAGAGTGGAATCTGCACGCCGATCGCTTTCGCAGCCTGGGCCGCCATCAGGGCTTGAATCACAAAGCGGGTCGCTGAAAGCGCCATCAATTTTCGCGCCAGACCCTCGCTCAAAAGCCCAGACTGATGAATGTCCGCAATGCTTCGTAAGATTCGATTGCGGGGCACGCCTGTTCTGGAAGTAAGAGATATTACCTGGTTTCGAACCAGGCGGACTACCGGACCAACCGCCAGCATCGCCAACGCGATCACGGCAATCGCGCATACGGTCCACATCGTCCCACCTCCGCTGTACAACCGTGTGACGCCGGAGGCGATGGCCAGGAATACGACGATAAAGACGTCGAACGCCTGCTCAAAGAGAGTTCCTCCGGTCCCGCGCCTGAGCGCTCCTCCTTGAAAGTATGTCCCCACGGTGCGGGCGACCGACATGCTGAGTTGCACAGGGAGAACCTGCCCCAGCGCCACACCAATGCTGGTGAGGGCAAACGACATGGTCCGGGAAGGGGCCACATCAGAGGGCCGGCGCAGAGCAGCGTCCACGCAACGCCACTTTTGGCTGGAGAGATAAACGTGAAGGCCGGTGAGTAAAACCAATTCGGCCAATGACACCAGGGTGACGCTTCGCAGTTGCTGAAGGGTGACGCGAAAATCGATCTTGCCGATCCTGACCAATACGATGATGAGCAAAATGGTTAAAGCGGCGGACGCAATTCCCATGGACAAACGCCGCAGAGTCATCAGCGCCGGCTAAGACCGAGAATGCTCAGAAAGAAGCTGCTGAAGACAATCTGCACACCCATGGTTAAAGAGAAGACGGAAGGCATCACGATGCGCAGGGTTCGTTCCGTGTTCAAAGCGCCGAAACTCTCCCTGGCCCAGCCGGAAACAGCAAAGATCGATCCACCTATGCCCATCAATATCAGCACGCCACCGACAATCAAGCCTGTTTCCAACGTAATCCAGCGAAAGGCCCGGGTCAGGCGCGGGTCCTCGGGAAGCAGTCCTTCTGTAATGGCGAATACTTTGGTAAAGGTGGCAAAGGCAATGAGCTGAAAACCTAATAGTACGGAGACGAACGCATACAACAGCGTGTGCACGTCAAAACCTATTCCGTGGAACACGCGTCTCCCAGGCAGCAGCAGCGCGCACGCTATCAAACCCGACAACATCAACACCATCCCGGGGTAAAGAAAGAGCCAGCGCGGGCTGTACATGAGAAGAAAACGAAGATGCCGCCAACCATCGCGCCAGGTGCGCAGGTGTGGCGCCCGGCTGCGCCCGTCGGGAGACAGCGTCGTGGGCACCTCGCTGACTTTCATCTGCAGCAGGCTGGCTTTTACAACCATCTCGCTGGCGAATTCCATACCAGTCGACCGGATGCCCATGCGCACGAAGCTGTCTTTACGAAAGCCGCGAATGCCGCAATGAAAGTCTCCGCAGGGTGAACGAAAGAACAATCTACCGATGCCGGTGAGCACGGGATTCCCTAAATAGCGATGCAGAAAGGGCATCGCCTGGCGCTCAATACCGCCGCGAAAACGGTTGCCCATCACCAGGTCTGAGCCAGCGCGCAATTGTTCCAGGAAAAGCGGAATGTGGGAGAAGTTATAACTGTCGTCGGAGTCGGCCATCAGCACGTACTCTCCGCGTGAGGCCAGGATTCCGCCCTTTAAAGCGTTCCCGTATCCCTTCTCACCAATGTTGACCACGCGGGCGCCTTCGGCTTGTGCGATCTCGATCGAACCATCGGTAGAGCCATTGTCGGCAACGATCACCTCGGACCGTATGCCCGCTTCGCGAAGACTGGAAATCGCTTTGCGTACGCATACCCCGACCGTTTCCTGCTCATTCAGGCAAGGCATGACGACCGACAACTCAACCAGTTCATCGCCGGTCGAGCGAGCGTCCTGCTCGAGGACCCTGGCATCGGAAATGGAATAGTCGAGGCTCATGGCCGAAGTTCCATGCACACCCAGACTATCAGGGGTGCCAACCGCATCCCGGATCAAGTGGGTCGCAGTTCTTTCCTCGCACCAGCACGACTGGATTTTGGCTGAAAAGCCATGAAATACCATTTCAGGTAATGCGGGAGCCACTTCCAGAGTTTGAAGCGGGAGGTGCCTGCGGTGCGGTCGCGCCAGGTAGAAGGTATTTCGGTGATGGTGTAGCCGGCAAGAAAGGCCTTTACCGTAATCTCCAGGCTCAATTCAAATCCGCCTTTGCTCTCAATGCGGAGGTCACCCAGCATGGCGCGATCGTAAATCTTGAACGCGTTGGTTGCGTCATGCGTCGGGATCCTTCGGAACCAGCACAAGGTCAGACCCGAGAGGCGGGAAAGAAGCTGCTTGAACCATGGGCCGCCGATGAGCCGTCCGCCCTTCATATAGCGGCTGCCGACCACAATGTGGCTGCCCTGCCGATAATGTTCGAGCATTTTGCGAACCTGCCCCAGATCATCCGAGAGGTCGGCCATGAGCACCAGCACCGGTCCCGGGGGCGCCGCATCGAACCCGGTTCGGATGGCCCCCACCACTCCGCGGCCGTAGGTGTTTTTGATCAACTTCAGGCGAGTCTCACCCTGGTTAATAACTTGCTGGGCTACCGGGAGAGTATTGTCTCCGTCGAAGTCGTAGGCCACAAACGCAGTAAAGGGAAAGTCGAGGTGCTCGGTCATCTCTGACCAGAGCGCGGGGAAATTTGCCCCTTCGTTGTAGACCGGAATGACAATGGTTAATGGTCTTTCCATTCCATCTCCTGTCGAAACTGGCGCGGTGACAAGTTGGTTCACATCTGGCCTATCTCCACCTGCTCCGCGATCCATGGAATGACCTCATCCAGGATGTCGGAGAGCGGTGTGGCCGCTTCGAATCCGAGTAAGTCGCGCGCCTTGCCAACCGCCGGCGCTCTCTCCTGAACATCGTACTCGTACGCGGGATCGCTGACGTAGCGAAACGGCTTGGCGGAACCGTGAATCTTTTTCCAGATCAACTCCGCCAGTTCCAGCACGGTGGTGCGTACCGGGGTGGAAAGGTTGAAATCCTGGTTCAAGGCGGCCGGATGCTCCACACAAACACGGATGCCGCGGGCTAAATCGCCACCGTAGGTGTAGTGGCGAACCTGCTTTCCGTCACCCAGGATGTGCAGCGGATCCTGCCCCTTCACCAATTTCTGTACCAGGTCCGGAACCACGTGAGACATGGCCAGGCGTACGTTGCCACTCATGATGTCGCGGTCAGACAAGGCGCGTTTTTCCCCAATGCCGACACAATTAAAGGGGCGAACGATGGTGTAAGGAAGCTTGTACTGTTCGTACGCGCCCTGGACAAAATATTCGACTGCAAGCTTTTGGAAGCCATACGTGGAGCGAGGGGGCGGGCTGCGCCGTTCCGCACCTTCCGGAGTGGGGTATTCGGTGGTGCTTTCGAAGACCATGCTGGAAGAGAGCACTACGATCTTTTTGAGCTTCCGCCGCTTGTGGGCCCAAATGGCGGCATCGAACGAAGAGGCAATGATGCGCTCGTTCTCTGCCAGCAGGTCATAGGCAAACTCGTGGAAGTAAGAGATGCCTCCGATCATGGCGGCTGCGGCGATAAAGTGGTCGCAGTCGGCGAGCAGCTCTTTCATCAACGCGACATCTTTTGCGTCGCCTTCAACCAGCTTGTAGTGGGGGTGAGAGTCGTACGATTTTTGCAGCCGCCCGTACTTGCTGAAGTTGTCGAGACCGACCACCTCGTATCCGTTTTCCAGCAGCTCCTGGATGAGATATCCACAAATAAAGCCGGAAGCGCCAGTAACCAGTACTTTCACGATGCGAGATTCCCCCCTGATACAGTTTGATGGCGGGTCGGCCAGAAGCCCCAGACGTCTATCACTACTTTATCGTCGGAGAGCTTGAGGTCGCGGTAGGCGGCGTGCGGGGCTCCCAAAATGAGGACGTCGGCACGACGCACGGCATCTTCCAGGGAAACCAGTTTCGGGTCGATCACGTAGGGGTCGGTGCAAAGTACTTCCTTGGCCTCGACCATGAGCAGTTTGCGCAGCTTGTAAGAAAGGCTCTCGCGCTTATCGTCCGACTCGGACTTGAAGGCCATGCCCAGGACTGCTACGACTTTATCGCGAAGTTTATGCTGTTGCCGCAATTGGTTCACGATGAAGTTGGGCAAGCCCTCGTTGACCAGCATGGCCGAATGGCCAAGGAAGAAATTGTTGCCGGAAAACGCCGAGAGCTGCAGCGTGTCTTTCAGGAGGCAGGGTCCGGCGGCAAAACCCGCCTTGGCAAAGCTTTTCATGCGCGGGTAGCGATGGGTGACCGCACCGTAAATGCGCTGGAAATCGAGCCCGTAGGTCTCGGCGAGCACATAAAACTGGTTGGATATGGCGAAATTCATATATCGCCAGCTATTGGTAAACAGCTTGGCCAACTCCGCCTCAAGCGGGGAGAGTTCGATCAGGTCGTCATTGATGATGGAAAACAGCTCGCGCACCCGGGCCAGGGAAGCCGGGTCAAACGCAGAGATAATCTGCGGCAGAGTGCGGATCTCTTCCATGGCTTTGCCCTCCGCAATCCTTTCCGGGCAAAAGGACAGGAGGATTTTGCGCCCTGAGGCCTGCAGGCGCTCGTAGACCAGCTTGGTGACCCCCGGGTAGACGGTGCTGCGCAGGACCAGGAGAGCATTCTCCGGCATGCGGGCGATGACCTCGTCGATGTTGTGGTACAGGTCGGTGACGGTCGGGTTGAGGTGTTCATCGACGGGGGTTCCAAGAACCGCGATCGCCGCATCCGAATCCTGCAAACAGGAAGCATCCGAGGTGGCGATCAACTTCTTGCCGACGACGCGCCCCAACTGTTCCAGGGCATTGGTCTCCATAAACGGCATTTGGCCGGCATTGACCATGTCTATCTTGGCTTGGTCGAGATCGAGAAGAACGACATCCAGTCCACAATTGGCGAAAACAATGCCCAGGGGAAGACCCACATGGCCGCATCCGCCGATAACGACAATCTTTTTCAGTTTCTGCATGAAATCCTGATCGCCTCATCCGATAATGGGCGCTAATGGTCGAATTGTAAACCGCGACTGCCTCTTTGTACTTCACGCCGTTCCTCTTCTGACAATATCGATTCGCGCCGGTCACGCTCCGCGATTACAGCTGTCTAACTATCTGACTATCTGATTGATAGAATGTGATCCTTGTGAATTGGGCCCGCCCTCAGCGTGCTGACCAGGATTGTGGGGGGAGCCCCGCATCCATAGCGGCGGTTGCCAAGCGCAATAAGGACGAGATAGAACGTAGCCTACATGGAACTTGGTATCATTGGCGTGTTTCCAGCAGGAAATGGTCGGGGAAATCTGAGATGAAGAAAATTCTGGTAACCGGTTCTTCTGGCCTTATCGGATCCGAGGTGTGCCTTTTTTTTTCCGCAGAAGGCTGGCAGATTCACGGCGTCGACAACAATCAGCGCGCGGTATTCTTCGGTCCCAAGGGCGATACGCGCTGGAATCAGCATCGACTGCAAGCTCTGATCAAGCCCTTCGTGCATCATGAGTTGGACATTCGCGACCGCGAGGGAATGCTCGACCTCCTGAAAAGGATTAAGCCCGACGCTATTGTGCACACGGCGGCCCAGCCCAGCCACGACCTTGCGGCCTCCATTCCATTCGCCGACTTCGACACAAACGCGGTAGGCACACTGAATCTGCTTGAGGCCGCACGGCAGAGTGTGCCCGAATCACCGTTGGTGTCCATGTCGACCAATAAGGTCTACGGCGACGCACCGAACGAATTGCCTCTCAATGAACTTGAGACGCGCTGGGAATACGCGGACCCAGCCTACTGGAACGGGATCCCGGAGACTTTCCGGATCGACCAGTCAAAGCATTCGATCTTTGGCGCCTCAAAAGTCGCCTCTGATGTCATGGTCCAGGAATACGGACGCTATTTCAACATGCCCACCTGCTCGCTGCGCGGCGGCTGCCTCACAGGTCCAAGCCACTCCGGGGTCGAGCTTCACGGGTTCCTGAGCTATCTAATCAAGTGCAACGCGACAGGCGTCAAATACAAAGTATATGGATACAAGGGCAAGCAGGTGCGGGATAACATTCACTCGTTAGATGTGGCACGCTTTATTGCAGCTTTCGTTAACAGTCCGCGCTCCGGAGAGGTATATAACATCGGCGGCGGGCGGGCGAACAGTTGCTCAATTCTCGAAGCCTTTGCAATGGCTGCTTCGATCTCTGGCAAGCCGATGGCCTACGACTACGTAGAACAGAACCGGTCAGGGGACCACATCTGCTACATTAGCGACCTGCAGAAGATGAAAGCCCACTACCCCGGATGGGACATCACGAAATCGCTGGATGATATTTTCCAGGAGATTTACGCATCGTGGGCAAATCGCGAACAGCTTACCCGTTAACGCGGTAGCGTTGCGCCACGAGTGGTGGCAGTCGTCTGAATGCAGAGTAGAAGGAGCGTGACGTCTGTGTCTCTTGAAGGAAACCTGCAAGTGATGGAACGCGCCCGCGAAGGCTACTGGCTGCGATTTCCGGGTACTTCTGCTGTTAAACTGCGCTGGCGGGCGCTCGCAGTGCGACACTCTTTTCATGTGCTCCCCGGTGAACAGATTCTGGAACTCGGGGCCGGAAGCGGTCTGTGGGCGGAACACCTGACGGGGGTGCTCCGTGGCCAGAACCCAATTACGGCGGCTGTGTTCAATGAGGAATTTCTTCATTCGGCAAAGCAGCTTCCCAATGTAAAGTTCGTCCATGTGAAGGATCTTCGAGGGGACTTGCCGGCTGAAAGCTTCGACTACATTGTCGGCACGGCAATCCTTTGCCACGATCTGTACGCGCAAAACTTACAGGCACTTCACCGATTGTTGAAGCCAGGAGGCCAGATTCTGTTCTTCGAGGCAAATTACTGGAACCCGCAGGTAGCCGCAAAGAACTTCATCAGGCCGCTGGGGCGTTGGGCGGGAATCGCCGAATGTGAATTGGGACTTCGAAAATACGTTCTGATGAAAGTTGCGTCGCATCAAGGGTTCGTCGATATCGACATTATTCCCTACGACATTGTGCATCCCCGAACTCCGCGGTTCCTGTTGAGAGCTTTGAAGTCTCTGGCATTTTTGCTGGAACACACTCCAGGAGTCAGGGATTTGTGCGGAACGCTTTACATTTGGGCAAAGAAACCTGGTGACGAAGAGGCCAGACGGCCCCGCGTGAATCTTGCCGAGCACGACTCGCTCTACGGGTCGACATCCTTTGTTGTTCCGTGCCATAACGAGGAGATGAACGTCGGTCCACTGGTGGAGTCTGTCCTGCGCTATTACGGACCTTACGTTCATGAAATCGTGATTGTGAACGATGGCAGCCGCGATAGAACGGCGGAAGTGACGATGGAGATTGCGAGACAAGAACCTCGCGTGAGGCTGGTAAATCGAACGCCGCCAAACGGAGTGGGGCGCGCGCTGCGGGATGGGTATGCCGCGGCAACCGGGCGATATATTCTTTCGATGGATTGCGATTTTGTGCAGATTTTGCCCGAATTCCGTGACCTTTTCGATGCGGTGGCAGCCGGACACGATGGTGCGATCGGTAGCCGTTTCTCCCCGGAATCGCTTCTGATCAACTACCCCTCCATCAAGATTATTTGCAATCGTGCCTTTCACCTTCTTGCCAACATTCTGCTTCCCGCGCACATGCGGGATATTTCAAACAACCTCAAGCTTTACCGTGGAGAGATCTTCAAGGGCCTCGAGATTGAGCAGCCCGGCTTCGCCGCCAACGCAGAAACCGGGCTGAAGCCGCTTCTCAGCGGTTACGACATCTGCGAAGTTCCCATCTCGTGGATCAATCGCACCATTGAAATGGGGGTCTCGTCATTTCACATTCGCAAAGCGGCTCCAGGCTACATAGGAGTACTTGCCAAGCTTGTGTTCGATGCATGGCGCGGCCGGCAGAAGCTGGTGCGGGCCAGGGAGGCCAGCTCATGACGCAATGACTTGTGTCGTGCCTCAAATGTCGTCACCTATTTAGCTTGTCAACGCGCAAGCGACGCGATGCAGTCTTGACCCGTCAACGCAATTCGACTTGGTAGACCGTTCGGTCCATCTTGCAGCAAAGGTCGGCCAATTGGTGCTCGTTAGAGCGGGTACGTCTGAGCGCATTAGTGGGAGGGGAAGCTTGGCATGGGCTCTGTTCTGAAAGATTTAGTGGCAAATCCAATGCGGCGATTCATTGTCGGGGTGGCTAGGTTCAGCAACCTGCAGCGCCTCAAAGTTAAGAGCAGGGGGCGCCACAAGGTGGAGATGCTGATGGCAGGGCGGCATTCGCGCTCGCAATTGGGACAGGACCTGTTTGCCCTAACGGAAGTGGGTTTCAAGAAAAACGGCTATTTTGTCGAGTTCGGCGCGACTAATGGGGTGGATGGGAGTAATTCGTGGCTGTTGGAGAAGCAGTTCGCCTGGAGCGGGGTTGTTGCCGAGCCGGCCAGGTGCTGGCATCGGCAACTGCAGATGAATCGCAGTTGCATCATTGAAACCGACTGTGTGTGGCACGAGTCGAATTCGGTTCTCACATTCAACGAAGCGGATCTCGGGGAATACTCGACCATCGACACTTATACTGCATCAGATCTTCACAGCCAGAACAGAGTCGCCGGCAAGAGATACGACGTCAAGACGATCTCTCTGGAGGACTTGCTGGAAAAGCATGGCGCGCCACGGGAGATCGACTATCTTTCCATCGATACGGAAGGAAGCGAGTACGACATTCTAAGCTGTTTCAATTTTGATAAGTACCAATTCCGAGTCATCACCTGCGAACACAACTTCACGCCCGCAAGGGACAAGATACACGACCTTCTAACTCGCAACGGCTATCGCCGCAAACATAGATATGGGTCGATTTTCGACGGTTGGTATGTAAAGGCCTAGAGACGTTTACTCATGCGAGAAGGCCCAAATGTTGGGCAACCATAAGACAGGCGATGGCGAGAAAGTCGAGGGATTCCGGGGGCGACAGGCTAGTGCTGAGCGGGCGGGGGTTTAACGGTATTGACAATGTATATGGGGATGGTGCGGGCCACTAGCCAGTTGCGGTAGGTGGCCGGGGCGAAATGCGAGAGACCTCCGCAGGCCGCGGGGTCGAAGGACAGGGTATAGCTGGGTACGACGGCGGGAGTGAACCGGTCCCACGGGGGTTGGCAACCGTTTTCAGAGGATGAGGAGTCGGCGAAGTAGGCCGTGAAGGGAGTGCCAGCGGGGGGGTCGTTGATGTAGCCGAAGCGTTCAATCTGGGTCAGACCGTTGTGTTCGAACCCAGCATCGATCGCAGTGTCGGGGATGCCGGCGGCGCGGAGCTCGTTGGTCGCATCCTGCCGGGCGCGGTACATGCTGAAGACGTCGTGAGTCCCGGCGATGGCGAAGGCAGCGAAGAGCAGAACCATCGCGCTGCAGGCAAGGGACAAGTTCGGCCGGACGCGATCCTGATAGAGCCGGAGAAGGAAGATCAACGCGATGGGAAAAAGGAGCAGGAGATAACGATCGTATAAGTCCATGCGGAGTGCGCGCGGGAGAAGCAACGCAATATAAGCGAGAGCGAAGGGCAAGAGCAGGACGACCAGACTACGCCATGAAAGCAATTTAGAGCCACAGGTTTCCTCAGGCACTAGCGGAGAACGGTGCCGGCGGGAGAAAAGCAGAGCGGAGAAGCAACAGAGAGCGAATAGAACGACGACGGTGATGAGGAGTCGGAAGCCACTGGAGAGAACAAGTGGGCGCTCACCTTTGATTCCGAAGGTATGGACGAGCCCGTAGGGGGTCAAGTAACTGCACCGAGGCTTGCCGGCGAGCTGAAGGCCCAAGGGGTGATAGCGGGCGAGGAAGAAGCCGACAGCCATGCAGAACAGTGCGGCAAAGGTCAGCCATGTGAGGGCTCGACGGTTCGTACGGGAACAGTCGGGATGAAGCCGATGAGGACAGGCAGCAGTAACAGGGCGAATGTGAAGAAGAAGATCAGTAATTGAGCGACGAGATGTTTGAGCTATGAAGGGTAGGATATCCCTCGATGGGCGGCTCAGGAAGGAGTAGGGCTGCTGGTGGAACCAATGGAGGGTGCCGAAAACAATGACGATGGAGATAGCATAGAGCAGGAGGCCGGAAACCAGAACGTAGGGACGGCGGCGCAAGAGCCAGACGGTGCACGGAAACATGACCAGGACACCGAGCCACGCAATCTGACGCACGGTTCCACCGACGGCGTTGGAGAGCGCGGCGAAAGCGAGCCAAGCGAGGATGGAACGATCGGAGTTGGGCCTGCGAGTGCGCGCAGGCAGGCGTAGAGGCAGAGGACCACGCAAAAGAGGCCACCGATTTCGGACATGTAACTGAGCGCGAGAGGGAGGAAGAGTGGGCTGAGGACGAGGGTGAGCGTGCCGATGGTCGCGTTGCGGGAGTTGATGCCCGCGCGACGAAGTACGCTGCGTTAGAAAGGCCGTGACCAGAGCGATAGCAAGCGTGGAAGCACGGATGGAAGTGAACGACGGGCCGAAGAGCTTGGCGAACAAGGCCGCCCAGATAGAAGCTGCCAGCCCAGCATCGCCGTGGCCCAGCCGTTGTAGACGATGCGGCCGGTCTGGGCCAGAACCCGCGCGGACTGTACGTAGGACCAGTCGTCGTTTATACCGATTTCAGCGACGGGAACGTGGCGAGCGCACAGATCAGCAGGACTAGGGCACAAAGAAATCGAAGCAGGCGTGACTTCTGAGTTGTCTTCAATCAGGTCCTTTGAAAGCTTCTTCGATTCGGTCCTATGCCCTCGAAGTATTGAGGTTCTAAAGAAGCGGCGGCTGATAGATTCGAAGTTTCGCTGCCTGCCTCAGAATCACTGGCGCTCGACTTTCAAGTTCGTCGAATCTAGCGCCTTGATTTGGGAATGGGAGAATTGGGCCAGGTACTGAACCCTGTTCATATAGCCTCATCCCAGTAATGACCTTAGCATTTCGGTCGCTCAAATAGGACCAGCCCCAAACGTCCATGCTGATGCAGAAAATAGCGGCACCCACGCTAGCAGCCAGAAAGACGCCGTTACGCCCAAGAGGCACGCGATGATGCTGGATAAACTCCTCAGCGATTGCGATCCACGCAAAAATTAGCAGAAGAACGGAGTAGATCTTGTAGCGAGAGTCAAAACTGTGCGCTAGGCCCAATTCCGACCGAAGCCCTGAAATTCCAGCCGAAGTAAGCAGCAGGAATAGTATGCAGTAACAGACCGAGGGGTTTAGGTAAAAGTAGTCCCTCCGTACAAGATCCACGAAAATGGCGCAGAGGGCCAGGCGAAGGAAGAGGCTAAGTAGGACAACCAGACGATGAGGCAGTCCGGGAAGAGGGAGTGCCCCGGCGCTGCCGATGAAGGCGAACATGTAAATCGGGTGCGGATGCAGTACCTTCGCGACTACCTCATAGTGATTATGCGACGCCGCGGCGTTATAGCGATACGCGTAAGCGGCAATACACCCGCTGGAAACAGCGATCCAGATCATCAGCCGCCCGTAACAGCGGTTCACAGCCAGGATGAGAACGCCAACCGGAATAGCTATCATCCCATTTCCCGAGGCAGAGATCGCCAGAACCAGCCCGATTGAAGCCCCACAAAATGCAGGCATGGTCGCCCGCGCGAGAAGGTAAATCGCTCCGAGCGAGAATAAAATCACCGGTAAGTTCTGGAGGCAGGCCATCGCCCAATTGAGTGTCTCCGCATATCCAAGCTGGAAGAGCAGGCACGATGTCGGGATAAAGGCGGCTAGCCGGAAAGCAAGTTCCTTGTGGCTGGGAATAGACATTTTCCAGAGAAGGATCGCGAGTAAAAGCACGAATCCGTTGCCGGCCGCACAGAGAATCTTGATGTCGGTATGCCCGAGAAGCGCAAACTGCAACCATGCTACCGCGTGACCAAAGAAAAGCTTGTACTCGGTGAACTGCGCAGCCAGAAAGTAAGACGCTTTCGCGGAAGCACCCTTTAGCTGCGCCATCTGGTTAAGGAAGTCGAGTAAAGCCTCGTAATCATCCTCAAGCGTGTTTATCGCCTTATCAAAGAGAATCCCATAGAAGACGATCATGGGAAGCGCTACAAGTGCTGTTGCAACAATGAGCTTCGGCTTTAGACGTGGCAAAGCTCTGTTGGCATTACCAGCGATTTTACTCGACTTGGTTTCGTGGGGCCGTGATTCGCTTTATGGCGCTTCTAGCGTCAGGCCGGGGAAGACAGGGCCGGTATCGGCACCTTAATGCGCCAACGATTCGTTCCACGAGCCCGCTGTGGTTGACGTGTGTACAGAGACTTTGCGAAATAACAGCACGCGGTTTCGAGGCGGCGTTTCAAAACACAATCAGCTTCATACCGCCCGTGTGCGGGCACAAATTCCACACCTTAACCCCATCGAATACTCCCAGTTCCCGCACGTCATGCGTTCCTGCAGCCTTATTCCAAAGCCAGTCCAGAGCGCCGTAGGATTCCACAAAGGCAAGGGCAAGAAATCGGTGCCGCGCTTCCTGTTGCAAAAACGCCGAACCCGCCCGGACCGCCTCCTCATTAAGCGCGCGGGGTAGCGGCGCCACCGGGACGCCGAGCTTGTAATAACTAAGCGGGTTGCCGGGTCCTTTGCCCCCCTCGAATAGACTCCAACTCGGGCACGGCGTGCGCTTCACCATTGCGAAGCTTGACTAGCCGCAGCTGTCGACCATCTGAGAACCACCGCCAGGATTCGACACCAGAAAAACGCGCCTTCAATGCTAGCCTATAAATAACTTGATCCACGCCTTCCAGAGAGCATTGCGGAACGGGGCTTTCATGGCTACTCCCAGCATGAATCCCCCTGCGTACGGTGACTCCGATGGTTGCCCACCAAGCGCAAGTTCTTTGCTGTGCTCACGGTACCCGAAATTGTCGGTCGAAGTGCGAGTGAAGTTTTGCAAATAATCATTGTCATGCCTGTCTATGAAGATTGGGAGTCGGCAGGGATGTTGTGCACCGCGATAGCGGCATGCCTGACCGGATCCCTTCAAAACGGAACTACCGTCCTGCTCGTAGACGATGGCTCCAGCAGGACTCAGCCTGACAATTTCGCCGACTACCTCCCGAAGACAATGAAGTCAATCCAGGTCTTGAGGCTTCGCCGGAATCTTGGCCACCAGCGAGCGATAGCCGTGGCGCTTGCCTACGTTCAGCAGAAGCTTCCAGGCGATGCCGTGGTGGTCATGGACGCGGACGGTGAAGATCGCCCCGAGGATATTCGTCGGCTGGTCGACGCGTTTGAATCGTCAGATACTCCAGTTACGGTCTTCGCCGAGCGCGGCCGCCGCATCGAGAGCTTTTCTTTCAAGTTGTTTTACGCTTGCTATCGCCTGCTGCATCGAGTGCTTACGGGTCGCAACATAAAGTTTGGAAATTTCAGTCTTTTGCCACGGCGGCACGTCGACAGCATTGTTGCCTATCCCGAGCTTTGGAATCACTATGCAGCGGCGGTCCTCAAGGCACGCCTTCCGTACATCGGCATTCGAGCTGATCGAGGAAAGAGGCTTTCCGGAACCTCAAAGATGAGCTTCGTCGGTCTTGTGGTTCATGGGCTGTCTGCGCTTTTCGCCAGTTATGAGGTCGTCAGTACGCGATTGCTGGTTGGTACCGCTCTCCTGGGTTTCGCTTTCTTCCTCCTGTTAGTGGTCGTGGTAGGAGTGAAACTGTTCACTCACCTGGCAATTCCTGGTTGGGCCACATTCACAGGCGGTCTCTTGTTTATCTTGATGACCCAGTCGATCGCGGCTTTGCTCACCATAGTCTTCTCCGTCATGATGAATCGAAACAGCTTGGGATTTCTACCCATCCGTGACTACGAGTACTTTGTGGCGGATTGCGTTCAACTTTGGGTTCCATGAGCGACTTACATTATGTCGGACAAGAACTCGACATCTTCGCTCATGCCAGGAACTGGAAGCGTTACTGGTCGTCGCACGTGAGGCCCCATTTGAGCGGGGACGTGCTCGAAGTCGGAGCCGGAATAGGAGCCAACACGCCCTTGTTGGATCCACCATCCGTTCGCTCCTGGGTCAGCCTTGAACCGGACGCGGGAACTTGCACAGCGGGCGGCGGCCGCTTTTGCCGGTGACCCTGCGACGTCCGGATGTCAGGTGATCGTCGGTACATTGCAAACCCTCCGGCCAGACCTCCCGGTTTGATGCGCTTCTGTACATCGATGTACTGGAGCACATTGAGCAAGACAAGGAGGAACTCGAGAGGGCCGCAATTTCATTGAAGACAGGAGGGAGGTTGATCGTTCTTTCTCCCGCTCACCAGTGGCTCTATACCGAGTTTGACCAATCCATCGGGCATGTTCGAACAGATGACCGAGCCAGCCTGAGTGCCTGCAGCCCTGAAGGCTGCACCCTGAGCAAACTCTGCTATCTGGACTCAGTCGGTATGTTGGCATCTTGCGCAAATCGGCTCTTGCTTCACCAGGCCATGCCGGATCTTCGCCAGATTCTTTTTTGGGACCGGTATCTGGGCCCGCTCTCGACGTTTTTAGATTGGTTGCTTTTCCACCGGGTAGGCAAGTCCATCCTTGCTGTGTGGACAAAAAATTGAGCGACCTCGCTTCCTTCCTGATGGTGACCGCGGAGCAGGAATCAACATCCTCTGCAAACCCCGAAAGGAAAAGTATGAACCGTGGGTACTTCTTGCAGCGCTCACTGCCCTGTACGTGATTATCGTTTCGCTCGGCCTTCGACGCGTTGTTTGGTACGACGAATTACTGACCTTCGACATCGCGAACGCGAAAACGATACCGCAAATGTGGGAGATGATTCTCGCAGGCTTGATTTCCAGACCCCACTGGGTTACCTCCTCAGCCGCTTTTCCATGAAGGTCGTGGGGCAAACACCGTTAGGGTTGCGCCTTCCCTCGATACTGGCGTTCTATGTTGCCAGCGTTGCCCTTTTTTTCTATGTGCGGCGCAAAGTCGGAAGTGCGTATGCAGCCTGCGCGGTGCTCCTCTTGTGGGTGGGTCAAGCAGGTCCGTTCGCTATCGAGGCTAGACCCTACGCGCTCTTGTTGATGTTCTTCGCTATTTTGCTCCTTAGCTGGGAGTTGGCGACGACTTCACAGGCGCGGAGTCTGGCTCTATGGAGCATGGCCTTCTCAAATTTAGGGATGATCAGCGCACACATCTTTGGCCCGCTTTCCCTGCTTCCTTTCCTTGCTGCCGAGGCCGCGCGCTTTTCGCGGACCCGCAAACTGGATTTCAGGCTATGGGCCGCGCTGCTATTACCCGCAGCAGCAGTGCTCTTATACCTACCACTTGTCTCGGGATATCGAGCCATTTCGTTTCCGCCGGAATTCCAGGCTTCCCTGAAGAAAATCCCTCACTTTTACTACGCCACTATCAGCGAGCTCTCTGCCGCGCTTTTCCTCGCCCTGTGTGCCGCTTTGCTGGCGCCGCGGCAGAAGTCCACGGTGCAGGCGGCACCCCCGCTCCGCCGGGAAGAAATAATTCTATTTGCCTCTATGTTGGTCCTTCCGGTCCTCCTGATAACTCTTCTGATGAGCAGACATGGAGCCTTCTGGGATCGCTACGGTATTACCACGGAAGCCGTCATCTACAGCGTCATGGCCATCTTGCTCGGCCTGCGCCTGGGTAGAAATCGGTATGCCGGCTATGCTGCGGCAGCTGTTTTGCTGGTGTTTTGCATCAGGGTTGAAGTGTGGCGAGCCTTGTCTGTTCCTCGCCATCAAGACGCGTCGGTTTTGGCCTCCATCCGGCCAGACCTGCCTTTAGTCGTGGCAGGAGGGGTCACATTCTTTGAGATGAATCATCGCGAAAACCCAATAATCCTATCGCGTATGTATTTCCTAAAGGACCGGGCGGCCGCCCTCCGCTACACGAACACCAATCTCTTCGAAGATCGGGGTTTTCCCAATCACATGTATCCGGGCTTGCCCATCTCTGCTCAGGTCGCAGCCTACGACGACTTCCTTCGCCAGCATCGCGAGTTCCTGGTCTTGGGCGCCTATGATGCCCCGGAGGAGTGGCTCCTGCGGAAGCTGAAGCACGATCATGCACGGCTTACTTGGCTTGGCACGTACCCAATCCCGTACGTGGACGCCAACTTGTACCTGGTCGATCTTCCTCAGGTCCAATAGTCAACCTCTTCTGTTTCGATAAGAACGTGTGGTCGTAACATGGTTAACCGGAGAGGGGAACACTGAAATTAGCAACCGTGATCGATCAACTTCTGCTTCGGACACTGCAAGTCTACGGTGCGATTGCATTGATTGCGCTGGCTCTGGTTCCTCGCTTTTTTCTGCCTGCTGAAGACGCTACCATTCTGTTTCAATACAGCCGCAATCTAGCTCAGCATGGGGCGATTATTTTCTTTGCGGGCGGTCCGCATACTGAGGGCGCGACCGACTTCCTGTGG
>CAWIRT010000008.1:0-100799 GCA_963838445.1 uncultured Acidobacteriaceae bacterium | reverse complement strand
GGGAGAGCCCTCAGGCTGCAAGTCTGCGGAAAGTCTGAGGGGTATAGAGATCGCTCCAGGCGCCCCCTCCCCACCGGCATAACGAGCAAAAGCCAGATGCCTCATATCAGGGGAGAGGGACGATCGACATCGTCGTACTCGTTTGGCGGAAGAGTTACTCTTCGCCCTCTCGCCTGTTTCGACCGACAGGAGAAACAGGCCCATAACGCCACCGTAGGAAGGACCATCTGACACCACTAACCATTTACTATCCGGGGACCAGGCAATAAGCCTGGACCGAGGATATGACATCAGTGGGGCCGTGACTGCTGCAAGGCTCCTTGCTGGGGCCGCCGCGACGGAGGGTATTAGTAAAACTTCGGCCCTATCATTAGAGTTCAAGTGGAGGAACGCGATCGTCCGTCCGTCGGGTGACCAGGCCGGACTAACGTCCGGTTTGGGATCGCTGGTGAGCCGCAGGAGTGCTCCATCTCCTATCTGCTTCACATAGATGTCGAAGTTGTCCTGCTTCTCGCCATTCCAGGCAAAGGCAACCCTTTCTCCATCAGGAGAAAACGAAGGACAGATCTCTGACCCAACATAATTGGTGAGCGGCTCGGAGGAATAATAAGTTGGAGGTTGTGAGCGGTTCCGGAAATAGAAGACGTACGCCGCTAAGCAGATCAACGGAACAACCAACAACCAGGGAATCGCGCCTCGAAGTCTCCACCTGGGGTGCGACTTATCTTTCGCTGGAACTGTGCCGGTCGCTTCAAGGTTTCCCAAATCGTCCTCGGAAACCTCGACCTTGCACACGAACCGATATCCGACCGTGGCCACGGTGGCGATGTAGCGCGGCTCGTGGATGTCATCTCCTAGCCGGCTACGGAGCAGCCAGATGCAGCGCGTCAGAGAGCCCTCGGTAACGGCGGCATCGCCCCAAACGGTGTTGAGCAGTTCTTCCTTCGAGATCAGCCTTTGCGGATTATGCAGCAGGAACAGGAGGGTGCGAAATGCCTTCGGCTCGACCGTCAACACCTTGCCCGCCTTGATGAGCGTGAACTCCCGCTCCCGAACCTCCACGTCGTCAAAGCGGAAAACAAAGGACTTACTCGCCATCATAAATTCATAATCCGCCCTAGGAAACTCTTATCAGCACGGAGAATTTGATGAGCAGCCCATCAAGACCAAGTAGAGCCACTCGCCCAGAGTTCCTCCAGCCAACCCGGCTGAGGTGCTCTCGCCATGACAACCTTCAGGTGGTTCGCTTCCTTGGTTCTCGCCGCAACCATCGTTCCCGCGCCTGCAGCAGAAACCCATTGCCCCGGAAATGTTGCCAGTCTACCCTTCCACCTCGTCAACCGCCACCTGATCGTTTTGGCCGTATCCATCAACCACACCGGCCCCTACAACTTCCTATTGGATAGCGGCGCCCAGATCACGCTGATCGATCCCTCTCTCGCCGCCGACCTTCATCTGGACGCTCAGGGCGCGGCTGTGGTCGCAAGCCTCGGATCTCGTCAGTCTGCTTCCTTCGCGCAACTCGACCTGGTCGAGGTCGGCTCCCATGCTGTTGCCAACCAAAGGGTACTCGTTTATGACCTGCAAAGTTTCCATCCCGCCGATCTGCACTTTCAGGGTATTCTCGGCGAGGATTTCCTCGAGCACTTCGACATGCTGATCGACAATGCGCATAGCCTGCTCTGTCTCGACAACTCGGCCGCGATGCGCGCAGAGGTGAAAGGGCCGCATATCCCGCTGGTTGCTTCGGTTGGGCCAGAGGACGGCGTCGCGCTGCCCAGTTTGCTCATCATCGCGGTGCGTCTATCCGACGGGCTGCGGCCCGTTCGCCTGCAGCTCGACTCCGGCACGAACACGGCCAAACTTTTCAACACCTCTCAATACATGGTGCTGCAGTTCTCACACAACGTGCCTTTACCCGGGAGCGGTCTGGATGGAGCACAGCGGATCTTATCGGCTTTGCCACCGCAGGACGTGGAGATCGGCTCACTCGAATTGCCCGGCGTGCCCTTCTTCAGCCTCACTGGCATCCAGAAGGATGCCCGTGTAAAGGGATTCGACGGTGTCCTGCCTACCGGGCTCTTCCGGCGCGTCTTCATCGACCACGCCGATCGCTTTGCCGTCCTTGAGCCGAGATAGGCTCTTCTGACTTAGGGCATTAGCGGCGGTGCCGTTCTCATGGTTGGGAAGGCTGGTGCGTGCGGCTGGATATTTCCGAGTAGCCCGTAAGAACAAGCTACCGGCCCGGCGGCGCCTCCGATGATGCCTACCTTCTCATTGTGCCGCAGCAGCAATCCCAACTGCGGAGTGTCGTGCTTGAAAAACGGCGTTATAGGTAACTTGCCTGCCTGACCCCTCCGGGCCGGGGGAACTTACTGATAACGCGACTTTCGGGCGGCTGGGCATAAGGAACTCACTCGCAAGACCTGATGCGGGGACCCGTGCTCAGTTCCACCTTAGACTGGCCTTCGCAGCGCCCGGCGAGGCCAAGGCGCGAAGCGTATTATCGACCAAACTCAGCTTACGGGAGGACCTGTGAAACGCTCTTTCTCGGTCGCGGTTCTGTGCAGTTTGCTGGCAGTCGGCTCAGGTGTCGGGCAGACACCCCATTTTTCAAATTCCATTCTCAATTTGTATGACGCCTTTGGCTCCGGCAGGCGGGGCACAGTTCCCGATTGGGGTTACTCAGCACTCATACACTACAACGGCAAAACCATTCTTTTCGATTCCGGCAATAACACGGAAATCTTTGAACATAACGTGAAAGCGCTCGGCGTGGATCTTTCTAGGGTCGATTTCGCCATCCTTTCCCATTACCACGCAGATCATTTCTCTGGATTCGATTACCTGCTACGGGTTAATCCGAACGTCAAAATCTACTTGCCAGACGAACCCGAACTGGGCGCTCCTGTTGACTTCACCTTGTCCAGTGAACCGGAAGGAGAACTCAAGGGAATTCCCTCGGAAGACCTGTACTTCGGCGGAGCGAAGAAAGCCATCGTCTATCGTGCCACCGGCCCCTTCCCTCACTCCAACCATGAATTCGTGAACAAGACCCGCCAGATTATGCCCGGTGTATTTCTAATCGCGACGCACGCATCGAAGATGGGCTTCTTCGACGCCTATCCGCCGAATTCTGAACAACATCCGGAGCTGGATGGTCTGCCCGAGCTATCCCTGGCGTTGCAGACCGCGAAAGGCATTGTGATCGTCACCGGATGCTCGCATACCAGGGTGGAAGAGATCATTCGGATCACGCAAAGGTCTGTGGCCCCGCAAATCGAACTCGTGGCAGGCGGCTATCATCTTTTTCCCTACGACAGAAAGTATGTCGAGGATCTGGCAAGACTCATGAAGAGTGATCTGAGAGTGCATAGGGTAGCGCCGGCCCATTGCACCGGCAACCTCGCTTTTAAGATTTTTCGCGAAGTCTTCGGAGCAGATTATGCATACGCTGGCCTTGAGTCCGAGGTGACGTTTCCTCAATGACAATGAACGTCCGACTCCTCAGTGGTCGCGTCTGAAGGCCGGGCATTCGGACGAACTGCAAAGCGGTGAGCAGCGAATATTCGACTCCGGAAAGCGAGTCACAATCCCGTAAGTCCTCTTCCCAGAGCAGTGGCTTTCCACCGGTTGAAACGGGCTTCCCATGAAACGGTTTTCGGTATGTATGGTCCGCCGCCTTGTCGCAAGCGAAAAGTGAGAATAGCAGGTAAGGTCTGCGCGTATGTATACGGCCTTGTTGGGGTGTTTAACGACCCCGGGCCTGGATGGAATGCGCTTCGCTCTGTTCCTATTTAAGTTCTCGGTCTTCAAAGACCCTTACCGAAAGCAGGTTTGCAGAACGACGGTTAGACCGTGGTGCCATCTCTTTCTTCGCCAGCAGACCTGGCAGGAAAATTTGAACTCCGCCGCCGTCGCCGGTCTGCGGATGTGGGAATCGCGCTAGCGATTTCCAAGCCTGGTGTTCTTCCAGGCGTCAATTGCAGGCCGGTTAGATGGTATTGCCCGCTAGTAGTGGTGGCCTGTAGATCTCATTTTTGGCCAGCACTGCCCAGGCCATTCGTGCCAGTTTATTGGCCAATGCAACGATGGCGATGTTTTGGTGCGTTCGTACTGTGAGCTGAGCCAGCCACGCACTTAAACCAGACGACTGCTTGGTCCGGTGCTGCATAACGGCTCTGGCTCCTTGCACCAACAGCCTGCGCAGGTACTGATTTCCACGCCGAGGAATCTTCCACAATGTTTGCTTACCTCCGGTCGAGTGTTCCTCGGGAACCACTCCCAACCAGGCGGCAAAATCCCGGCCCTTGCGAAATGCCGCGCCGTTGCCGATCGCCGCGATGATCGCCGTTGCTGTTACCGGACCAACCCCCGGCATTGCGACCAGCCTTCGACAAGATTCGTTCTCCCGAGCAATCTTCTCAATCGATTTGTCAGCACGGTCGATTTTCTCAGCTAGTTGCTCCAGTTCCTGCTTCAGTTCTGCGAGCAATACAAGCACCGCCCCCGAAAGCTTGGACGAGCCGCATGCGAGTATGCCGGGCAGTGCTTCATCCACGTAGCGTCGGCCTTTGCGCAGTGTCGTGCCACGCTCCAGTAAAAGCCCACGAATCTGGTTGACCACCGCCGTTCTTCGCATCACCCAGCGTTCACGGACCCGATGCAGCGACTGTAGGTCCAGTTGGTCGTCACTCTTGACCGGCACAAAACGCATGGTCGGTCTTCCCACCGCTTCGGCGATCGCTTCCGCGTCGATGTAGTCGCTCTTGTTCGTCTTGACGTAGGGCTTCACATATTGCGCAGGAATCAGACGCACCTCATGCCCTTGCTCTCGCAACGCTCGCCCCAAAAAATGTGACCCTCCGCATGCTTCCATGCCGATCAGGCCCACCTTCAGGTTCGCGGTAAAGTGCAAGAGCTGCAACCGAGAGAATCGTTTCCGCAATACCACTTCTCCGCGCTGGTTCATCCCTACCAGATGGAACGTCGTCTTGCCCAAATCAATACCCAATGTGAATAGCTCCATGGCTCTCCTCCTCTTACGCAGCTTATAGCCCCACCTCACTGCTCGGGTAAAGGCGGCGGACCATTCCATTAAGTTCCCCAGAATTGTGTACGGTCACGCTCATCCAGAGATCCCGCGGGTCGCTCGTGACCGCACATCTCGGGGTTGACCGAAATGATTCTTCCACCGCCGCAGATGTTCAGCACTACCAGAGAAGAGTTTTCGCTCACCTAGCCGAGAGTGCACCACGCCGGCAAGCCAGCCGAGATGTTTCGAACAGACGAAGGAGTTAAACTGCTGTAACCGAACAGCGCTTGGGAGAAGACAGGGAAATGCCGACTTCAGAAAAGGACCGGTTGGCCGCTGAGGTTATGGATCGATGGGAGGATTTCCAGGAGAGCCTTTCCTCAGAAAAGCGCAGGTACCCTATCCGGCAGTTTCGAGCCTTTTGGTCGGCAACAACACGTTACGCCGAATTGACCAAGTCTGATTCTCTGATTCACAAGAGTCTTGCCGCCGCAGTCAACGGACTCGTCGATTTCCTTGGCGCGGAACGTAAGCGGGTTCCAGGCGAGATTCTTCGGGACGCTGAGCGTTTGGAATGCCTCCTTTTTGGAGGATATGACCCGCACTTCGTGGGCGACGAACCTCCAGGATTGTGAGGCGAGGCAATTCTGGTCGAGTGGCAAGCGATTTTGCAACACGCGAGAACGTGACCGCACCTTTCCTAACCACGCTCGGCATTCACGTGTCCGGAAAGCCGGTTACACGGCCAAGTGAATCCAGCGACGACGGTGTGACTACCTGGAAGCTCAATGAGCCTTCGGCCTAACTCAACAATGCGAGAGAGGGTGATTTGCCTACTTCGGTTCTCAATGGCCGATTTCCGTCGATGCTTCATTCGTAGCGAATGGCGATGACAGTATCCACAGTGGCCGCGCGGCGTGCGGGTACGGGCCAGGCCCGATAGGAATTCCTGGACACTGGCCGACTTGTCAGGACTTATCGGCCTAGGGAGAGCGCCCTTTGCACTAAGCCGCAAACCCGGCACGGAATGCTTTTGTGACGTTTTGAATAAAGTCATGGACACCGAAAGAGATGTCCATGACTAACCTACGCCACCGCAAGCAGGAGGATCTCCGGCTACCCAACTTACCTGAACGAACGATTCGGCGCTAAACCCCTATCGTTGCCGAGTTCGCGAAGTACTTCCATAAGTCGCCCGGTCAACTGCGCCTCGATCACGTTCGCACGTCCTTGCTGTATCTGCTCCACGAACCCAAGCTTGCGGGGTATACGTTCAGGGCATCCGGCCAGGCGCTGAAGTCCCCTTACAACCCTTTCAAACCGCGTTTGAGGCAATCCCTCCGGATCAACGTTCACTTCAGTGCCAAGAGTCGTCCAATGTCAACTCGTAGAGAGTACCTCCGCTGTTGTTGTAACCGGCGGGGCTGCCGTTGCCGCCGTAGACGGCTATTCCGATGAGCTTGTTCCCGTCCACCACCAAGCCTTCATCAGGGAACGCACCGTCGTCATTGGCTCCCGTTGTTGCATTCGTTGCACCGAAGGTGTGCAAGACCTCAAAGCAGCCGTTTTCCGTTAGGCTGTAAATCACGCCGTTGCCATTCGCGCCTCCGGCCTCGGTGTTCGAGTTGAGAGTCCCATATGGCCCGAGAGCTAGCCGGCCGCCTGGGGCCGCCCCGTCCCGATTCTGGCCTGCAGAGTTCAAGGCGCTGAAGTCGTGGACAACCTCGACGCCTCCTGGGTTCGAGAGGGAATACCGGAACACGACACCATTGCCATTTGTTCCGCCGTGAAAGGCCGCCCCATAAAAGACGCCTGGCCTCGTTTCGACAAGCGGCTCGTAGCAGTCGGCGCCATCCATGTTCTCGCCGCTCGCGTTCGTCTGACTGAACGTGTAGAGCACTTGAAAATGCTGCCCCGATGACGCCATCCGGTACAAGATCCCTGAGGGCAAAGGACCAGGGGGCAGTGAAGTTGCCGGCCAGACCGCGCAACCATAAAAGTCTCCGTCCGTCGCCTGCAGCAGCGACGCTGCGTGGCCTTCGTTGGCGGTGAATTGATGTAAGACCTCAAAGTTGCCCTTGCCGTCTATCGTCCACGCGACCCCACAACCTTTGGTGAAAAGGCAGGCGTATGTCCCGCCAGTCCGGGTTGTGCCGTAAAGGTTGCCGTCTTTGCCGACGACCATCGCGCGCAGTGGATTGGCTCCGTCCTGATTGAGTCCGTTTGCATCCAGGGCGCTGAACGCATGTAGCACAGTGAACTCACCGGAAGGGTTGAATTTGAAGATCGTGCCACTGCCATTCTGGCCGCCGAACGAGGCCATGCCGTAAATCACATCGTTGGGGCCGCGCGTCAGTGCCATGCCCGGCGTGGCTCCGTCCGCATTCTCTCCGTTCGCATTCAGCGCGCTGAAGGTATGGAGGACTTTGTACTGATGGTTGTCCCGGTCGAACCGGTATATCACGCCGTTGCCATATTGGCCGCCGACACTGGTCATCCCGTAAATGGCGCCGTCCGGACCCAGCACCGGCAGGGTGTCTGGTTGAGACCCCAGAGCGCTGGTGAAGGTTGTAGCGGCTGGGGCTTCGAACTTATAGAGCGTTGTGAACTTTACGTCATGGGCGTGCGCACTTACAGGGTGAGCAGTTGTGAATAGGCTGACAACCGCGCAGGCCGCGATGGAGAAGCATGCAGAATGCTTGATCATTGGGTGGCTCCCTTCTGAGTTAGCAGGTGGAGGAATCGGTCCGCAAGAGAACTAAGCTGAAGCTTATGCCGCTTTTGGCTCACGGATTTACGGTGTGCGAGTCCCTGGCTGGAACCGGAGAACGTCAATGCGTACTGAACACCTGTGGGCCGCTACTAATCTCGTAGCGGTCCAGGACGCTGTGCGGTACACTTTCGGCATTCCCCGTCCAGCCGGGTTCGCCGGACTGGGAGCCCACGCCTGGCGAAAAGCCGAGACACAAGAAGAAGCAACCAAGCGTGAGTTCCAGGGCCCTGCGATGACGCGACTCTGAGCCACTCTCCGTGCAATCGTCTTGATAAACTCCTGAATTGTTTCTGAAGAAGTTGTGATGGCGCTTACGATCCCAACTAAGTCGTTTATTTTCAGATTCGCGGATGTGACTGTGCGCGAACGGGAGTTCGCGATCGCGAAAGCGGGACGGCTGCAGCAGGTGGAGCCGAAGGCGTTCCGGGTGCTGCTGATGCTGATCCGGAATCCGAATAAGCTGATCGCGAAAGAAGAACTGTTGACCGAGGTTTGGGGAGATACGGCGGTTACGGAGAATTCCCTCGCCCGCAACATTGCCCTGCTCCGGCGATTGTTGGGCGACGATCCGCGCGAGCCACGATTCATCGAGACGGTATCCGGCATCGGTTACCGGTTCCTATGCCCCGTCGAGGCTTCGGAAGAACCTACCGGAAATCTCGACATTACGGCTGGCTCCGCGGCCCACGGGGCCAACGGTCACATCGGCCCCAGCGCGGATCTCTCTGCTCTTCGACCGCAGGAACAAACCGTTCCCGCTCCTGCGAGGGAGCGTCCAGCCATGACAGCAGGAAAAAAGCTCCGGCTGATCGTCGGGATTGTGGGCGCCCTGGCGCTCGTCGTTGTCGCCGCCGTGGCGCTGTTACGGATGTTCTCGACACGCCGGCAGCAACCCTCAATCGGCGGCGAGGTTCTGCCCTTAGTTTCTATGCCAGGCCAGCAGGACATGCCTGCCATTTCTCCAGATGGTAGCCAGGTTGCTTTTTCCTACTCGGGAGGACCGCACCCCGGCATTTATGTCGCCCTGATCGGCGGCGAAAAACCTTTGCAACTCACCCAAAATGATGCCGACGGCAATCCAGCGTGGTCGCCCGATGGGAAACAAATTGCGTTTGTGCGATTCAGCGATCCCGGCGATCAAAAGAAACTGTATGTGATTCCGGCTCTTGGCGGCTCAGAACGTCATGTGTATACCACGGCTTATCCGAAGTGGGCGCAGTGCAACCAGATGAACTGGTCGCCCGACGGAAAATCGTTGATATTTCCGGAAGCCCTGGATAAGAGCGCGAAATCCCGCCTGAGCATACTCTCGCTATCTGACTTGACCGCTCGCCCACTCACTTCCACGGTTAATCAACAATATGATTGCGACCCCGTCTTCTCCCCTGACGGCGCCCGGGTTGCCTTTGCGCGCGGACCAATGGCAGCTTTTCTGAGCGACTTGTTTGTGCTGAGAGTGGCCGACGGCCAACTTTTGCGTCTCACCACCGGAAATTCCGGAGGGAATGCCGCCTGGACCCCAGACGGCAAGGAAATCGTGTTCGATTCGCCCGCGAGGGGGTTTCGCAGTTTATGGCGAATTTCCGCTTCAGGCGGGACGCCGCAGCCGGTTGTGGGCCCGGGAGCTGGCTTTGAGCCCTCGATCTCACGCAGCGGGAACCAACTTGCTTACGTGGTATCTAAGCAATGGGACACCGTTTGGCGGCTCGACCTGAAAGACGAGCGGCATGCCCTGGCTACTCCCGTGCGGCTTCTGTCCGGCAGGGGAATCATCTGGAAGCCCAGCTACTCCCCCGATGGCAAGAAGATCGCCTTCGAATCGGATCGCATGGGCTATGAGGACATTTGGATGTGCGACAGCGACGGATCCAATTGCTCTCAGCTCACTGCCCGTCACGGAACAACGGCCACGGCGCGCTGGTCTCCCGACGGCCGCTACCTGGCCTTCGAATCCATTACCCAGAACTATTGGCAGGTTGGCGTTCTCGAATTACCGGATGGCACGCCGCATATGCTCACGACTTTTCCTGAGACGAATAATGGCGCTCCGAGGTGGTCCCGGGACGGCAAATGGATCTATTTCTATTCCGTCCATGACCCTGGTGGTTATCAACTATGGAAGATCCCGCAGAACGGTGGCTCTCCCGTCCGGGTGACGACCCAAGGGGGTGTCCATGGGATCGAGTCGACAGACGGGCGGTTCCTGTTTTTTTCCAAATTCGGCGAGTGCGGGATCTGGAAAAAGTCGTTGGATACCAACGAGGAATCAATCCTGCCGATTCACGCTTGTGATTGGTTTACCTGGGACGTGACTCGCGACGGAATCTACTTCCTGAACCCGGATTTTCCATCAAACGGCAGAATTGAGTTCTTCGATTTTGCTCATGGCCAGACCACGCCGATCCTGGCTCTGGATAAGCCAGCTTCTCTCTTTGGTGGTGTGGCCGTTTCTCCGGATGGCAAATCACTTATCTTCGGGCTAAACGAACTCAACGAGTCCTACATCATGGTCATGAAGAACTTTCGCTAGCTCTGTGTTTCGACGATATTCCGCGATTGCCCGGCACTATGTGCCTCGCGGACTTCTCAGGGATGACGAGCAATGCGGATGTAAGGGTCAGATGCGAACGGTACCGAACGCTCTGGTGTCTGCGAAACGGACATGTATTCGGCACAGGTTCGAATATAGGCCACACGGTCGAATCGGCTTGTCGGACGGGTGCCGTTCGGCGCTGACGCCAAGTTCCCGTGAAAACGGGGTTTGCGGTAACTTCACCTGTTTTCAGGGCGATCATCAGGCATCATAAGCAACTACTCCGTTCCGCATCTCTTCCGCTAACTAGCCATCCTGTGTGCCCGATGCTGCGTACCACCGTCCGCGCCTTACGATCCTGCGCTACGCTAATTCGGACGAAAGTTCAGGGTTTCGATCTTGCCGTCGGGCGACAGGATGATGTGCCACTCCGTGGAACCGTGTTCGAAGTCCACCGTGTAGATGTCCGCCCCGTCCTCGCCAAAGCCTTTGAAGGTCACCGACTTCACCGCGCCGAAGTTGCCGAACAAGGTCTTCAGGCCGGGAAGCTGCGCGCGCGTTGCCTCGGCCAGCCTCGCGCTCATCAGGTCGTACTTGGGCTCGCCGGCCTGCAACTCCGCAATATTCCTTCGGATGGCGGCTTCACTTCCAGGTGCGGGCTGTTGATCCTTGAACCGTTTCGCCGCAGCGGCGGCCTGCTTTGCACCCTCGTCAATAATGCGCTTACCCTCAGCGTCCTCCAGCCGATCCATGGTGACGTCGTGCCCGTTCTGGTGCAGGACCAGGGCCGTCACCTTACCATCCGAATCCTTTACAAAATCCAGCTCGGCTTGCACAACCTTGGGGAAGAATTTTCCGTCCGCCTCGGCGAACAACGGCACATCTCCCTGTCCGGTTAGCCGGCTGATCAGCTGTTCGTCGCTCAACCTGATAATCATGTACACGCCTTGCGACATTCGATACGCTCCGACATATCGTGCCAGCGTCTCATGCGGCAGTTTGATCTCTGCATGCATAGCGGGATGGAAGTCCGGCCAGCCGTATTCGGTCCCGATGCTGCGCATAATCTGGTCTGCAAGCCGAATTCCGCCCTGGGCATTGGTCATCACCACTGCTCCATCGCCATGGTGTTCATATGCAACAAACAGGCTTTCGAAGCCTTCGTTCACACCGCCATGGGAGAAGTAGGGATCGGTGGAAGAACCACCGATCTGCAGGCCGAGGCCCCAATCGCCTTTACCGGGAGTCACCAGCTGCTGGGTGAGGTCTTGTGAGAGCACATGATTCGCCTTGCCCTCAAGAGAGCGCTCTACCTCAATACAGTAGCGAGCCAAGTCGGATGGCGTCGTCCACAGCCCCGCGGCGGTCATCTCCGGGTAAGTGTGGGCGCCGCCGGCTACGGGAGTGCCGTCGCCTCGGTAGGGCGTAGCCGCCGCAGACCGCAAATCCGCGGGCAGCGGTTGTTCGTAGGTGCTGTGTGTCATTCCGATCGGCCCCAGCACCGTGTCATGGATCAGCTTAGGAAACGGCTGTTTGGTCGTGTCCAGCAGAGTCTGCTCCATTACCACATAGCCGCCACCCGAATAGTTCCATTTGCTTCCAGGCTCGCTTTCCAGTCGGATCGGCGGAGTGTTGGCCGGCTTCTCTCCGTTCAAAACTTGGATCAAAGTAGGCACCGGAGCGCCGGCTGCATAACCTGGAAATCCATGCACCGTAAAACCAGCCGTATGCGTTAGCAACTCCCGAAGCGTGACCGGCTTTCCATTCGCCGCGGCGCTCTCAGGAACCTTCCACGTAACCAGCTCCGAGTTGATGTCCGAGTCCAGCGTGAGCTTCTTGTTCTGCACCTGCACGAGAGCGGCCATCGCGGCGACGGGCTTGCTGATGGATCCCGCCTGGAAGAGGGTGTCGGCACCAACCGACGCGCCTCCTTTGTTCCTCACGCCAAATCCCTGCGCCCATTCGATCGATCCATTGTGAATGACGGCAATGCTCACTCCGGAGACATGTAGCGTATCCATCTGCTGCGCCAGCGTGGTGCAGGAATGGGGATCGTCCTTGACCACCACTGCGGCCGGCAGGCAGGATATTACCTTCTGGATATGCCGCTGCACGTCCGGCTGTACTGCCTTCGGCTCAGGCGTTCTCTGAGCGGCTAGAAGCTGCACGAAAAGAAAGACGGCGCTGACGACAGCAAACCTTGACCGGATAGCCATTCGCAGGGATCCCCTGGTTCGATCTTTTTTCGCCTGGATTATACCGTTCTTCAGCGACATGGATAGACCAACGCTGCAATGCAGGTCGAATAACAGAGCTATTCCATAGCGCCCTAGACTCGAACGCGTAGTCAAGAGCCCTCACCGTCGATTTCCCGGACATCATTGCTTTTCAAATGAGTGGCTAGAAAACGTTTGGGGTAACTTCAGGCCGCCGCCCCGCTGGTCCGAGCGGGAACTTAATGGAATGGTCCGCCGCCTTTACCCGAGCAGTGAGGTGGGGCTATAAGCTGCGTAAGAGGAGGAGAGCCATGGAGCTATTCACATTGGGTATTGATTTGGGCAAGACGACGTTCCATCTGGTAGGGATGAACCAGCGCGGAGAAGTGGTATTGCGGAAACGATTCTCTCGGTTGCAGCTCTTGCACTTTACCGCGAACCTGAAGGTGGGCCTGATCGGCATGGAAGCATGCGGAGGGTCACATTTTTTGGGGCGAGCGTTGCGAGAGCAAGGGCATGAGGTGCGTCTGATTCCTGCGCAATATGTGAAGCCCTACGTCAAGACGAACAAGAGCGACTACATCGACGCGGAAGCGATCGCCGAAGCGGTGGGAAGACCGACCATGCGTTTTGTGCCGGTCAAGAGTGACGACCAACTGGACCTACAGTCGCTGCATCGGGTCCGTGAACGCTGGGTGATGCGAAGAACGGCGGTGGTCAACCAGATTCGTGGGCTTTTACTGGAGCGTGGCACGACACTGCGCAAAGGCCGACGCTACGTGGATGAAGCACTGCCCGGCATACTCGCATGCGGCTCGTCCAAGCTTTCGGGGGCGGTGCTTGTATTGCTCGCAGAACTGAAGCAGGAACTGGAGCAACTAGCTGAGAAAATCGACCGTGCTGACAAATCGATTGAGAAGATTGCTCGGGAGAACGAATCTTGTCGAAGGCTGGTCGCAATGCCGGGGGTTGGTCCGGTAACAGCAACGGCGATCATCGCGGCGATCGGCAACGGCGCGGCATTTCGCAAGGGCCGGGATTTTGCCGCCTGGTTGAGAGTGGTTCCCGAGGAACACTCGACCGGAGGTAAGCAAACATTGTGGAAGATTCCTCGGCGTGGAAATCAGTACCTGCGCAGGCTGTTGGTGCAAGGAGCCAGAGCCGTTATGCAGCACCGGACCAAGCAGTCGTCTGGTTTAAGTGCGTGGCTGGCTCAGCTCACAGTACGAACGCACCAAAACATCGCCATCGTTGCATTGGCCAATAAACTGGCACGAATGGCCTGGGCAGTGCTGGCCAAAAATGAGATCTACAGGCCACCACTACTAGCGGGCAATACCATCTAACCGGCCTGCAATTGACGCCTGGAAGAACACCAGGCTTGGAAATCGCTAGCGCGATTCCCACATCCGCAGACCGGCGACGGCGGCGGAGTTCAAATTTTCCTGCCAGGTCTGCTGGCGAAGAAAGAGATGGCACCACGGTCTAACCGTCGTTCTGCAAACCTGCTTTCGGTAAGGGTCTTTGAAGACCGAGAACTTAAATAGGAACAGAGCGAAGCGCATTCCATCCAGGCCCGGGGTCGTTAAACACCCCAACAAGGCCGTATACATACGCGCAGACCTTACCTGCTATTCTCACTTTTCGCTTGCGACAAGGCGGCGGACCATACATACCAGAAAACCGACTTTTGAGGCACTCCAAGAAGCAACGAGGATAGCAGAGCGAAAGATCTTCCCACGGGGCCAGAACCCTGTTGGTCTGTTTGCCACCCATTGTTCGGGGATGGGAGGACCAGGGGATGGAGTAACCTTGAAAAAGTTTTGAGGGGCGGCTTCACGGCGCGTCAAAGTCGAAGGAGTAAATTTCGTTCAGGCCGACATTGCGAAGGATCAGCGGGCTGCCATCGGGGGCCACGGCGGCCCATTGCCCCCATGCCCCTGTTATAGGGACTCCCGAAAGGTCAGCCAATTTCTTAATTTTATGATCCTTGATACGGACGCTGTACATACCGTGCTGGAAGAAGTCCAAATAATAGATCAGGCTCCCATCCGTTGACCATTGGGGAAACCCAACCGTTCCAACAGAAGACCGGGCAAGTTCGGACCATTTACCGGATGCGATCTCGCCAAGCATCAGTGAATGCATATTCGTGTCGAGGGCCACGATACTCTTTCCGTCTGGTGACCATCGCGGCGACCACAACCCCTCGGAGCCTGGGACCGTTGATCTCTTGTGAGTGTGCAAATCCAAGGTGGAAAGCACGACGGGGCAAGATGGAATGGAATCGAAAATGAGTGTTCCGAAAATCAGGTGGGTACCGTCGGGGGACCAGTTCGCATCCAGTTCTGGACACTCGCTCAGCGTCAGCTCACGGGGCTTGCCGCCTTCTGCTGCAATGATGAATGTTTTCGAGGTTTTCCCCGGTAACGACGCGGAAAAAGCGATCTCCCTGCCATCGGGAGACCAATGAGGGTTTTGAGCTTTCATTGGGGGCCAGGTGAGTTGCTGTCGTTCGGTTCCGTCCGATCTGCTCCGCCAGAGACTCGGTTCAGGAAAGGTCACATAAGTGATCCATTGGCCGTCATTCGAATAGGTACAGCAATCGGCGGAGAGCGCAGGATGAACAGCCAGGAACTGCGCAGACTTTCGATCGTATTTCTGCACCTCGCCACGCACCTCAATTCCATGCACAAAAATCTTTTTCCCATCAGGACTGAAGGCAAACGATCCATAGCTTATCGGGCCCGTCGTCAATCGTGTGGGTTCGCGTTTTCTCAGATCCAGGAATGATCGTTTCTCCCGGACCGCCCAGATATCCGGCCTACGATCACAACCTGCTAGAAAAACAAAATACTTCCCATCGGGAGTCCAATTTCCTGCGCACTCTGAAGATTTTTTTTGCCACCTGGGAGTCACCTCGCGTGGCTCTCCCCCTTCAGTTGAAACTTCAAGCAACGTCCCGACCTCGCTTGTTTCTGATTCCATCGCGAGGAAGCGCACTGACTTTCCGTCTGGAGCCCAGACAGGGGCGGAAACCGCACCTTTCATGGTGACCAGTCTCCTGGGTTCACTGCCGTCGCTTTGAGCCACGTTCAGGTCACCGCCGCTCGCGTAAACCAGCCTCTGGCCGTCCGGTGACCACCTGCCCCCATTGAAGTCGGGCCCCACGAGCACATCACTCAAAGCGCGAGGAGTTGAACCGGATATGGGAACACTCCACAAACTTGATTCCATGCCGGAGGCACCTGACGTACCCAGAAACCGATCGCGGTCAGGGGAGATATCATTGATCTCCAAAGAACTTTTAAATGCAGGAAGGGGGATATCGGTCGGATCGCCGCCGGTAGCCTGAATCTGCTCAATGCGGCCGTTAGACTTCTCTGGATTGTACTCTGTGAAGTAAATGCGAGAACCATCCGTGACCAGACAACACTTAGTCATCCCATCATTGGTAAGCTGCATCGACTTCAGTATTCGCGGCTGGGGAGTGGGGAGCACTAGCCAGATTCCCAGGATGAGTAAAGCGACCAGGATCGACACAAGGGTAATGATCGCGACGCGCCAGACGGCTCTGGAAGGAGTTGCAACATCCGGTGCTATGGTCGTTACTGTTTGCGGCTGCTCGAGTTTGACGGTCTCGTAGCCGATTGCGCTGCTGGCATTGGCCGAGATCTGCCCGGTGGGGACGTCGTCTTTCCCCTGTAGTTTTACGGATCCAATAAATCGGTATCCCCGCCTCGGAACCGTTTCTACATACTGGGGATTATTCGCGTCATCGTTCAACGCTTCTCGTATCCGGTTCACCGCTTTGTTTAGCGACTGATCGAAGTCAACAAACGTTTCTTTCCCCCAGATCTGCTCTTGCAGTTCTTCCCGGGTGACGATTTCGCCTGGCCGCCTGGTCAGAATCGCCAAAACCCGGAACGGCTGATCTTGCAGGCGGATCAGCACGCCACGCTTACGCAACTCCCTTGCGTCGCGGTCCAACTCGTACACTCCGAAACTAATCCTGCCAGACATCCGGTCACACCAGTGCAGCTTACTCTACCTCAAAACCAGTTCGGTGAAGCCGGACCTACACAACGTGTGCCTGCAAAACGGGGTTTTCGGTATGTATGGTCCGCCGCCTTGTCGCAAGCGAAAAGTGAGAATAGCAGGTAAGGTCTGCGCGTATGTATACGGCCTTGTTGGGGTGTTTAACGACCCCGGGCCTGGATGGAATGCGCTTCGCTCTGTTCCTATTTAAGTTCTCGGTCTTCAAAGACCCTTACCGAAAGCAGGTTTGCAGAACGACGGTTAGACCGTGGTGCCATCTCTTTCTTCGCCAGCAGACCTGGCAGGAAAATTTGAACTCCGCCGCCGTCGCCGGTCTGCGGATGTGGGAATCGCGCTAGCGATTTCCAAGCCTGGTGTTCTTCCAGGCGTCAATTGCAGGCCGGTTAGATGGTATTGCCCGCTAGTAGTGGTGGCCTGTAGATCTCATTTTTGGCCAGCACTGCCCAGGCCATTCGTGCCAGTTTATTGGCCAATGCAACGATGGCGATGTTTTGGTGCGTTCGTACTGTGAGCTGAGCCAGCCACGCACTTAAACCAGACGACTGCTTGGTCCGGTGCTGCATAACGGCTCTGGCTCCTTGCACCAACAGCCTGCGCAGGTACTGATTTCCACGCCGAGGAATCTTCCACAATGTTTGCTTACCTCCGGTCGAGTGTTCCTCGGGAACCACTCCCAACCAGGCGGCAAAATCCCGGCCCTTGCGAAATGCCGCGCCGTTGCCGATCGCCGCGATGATCGCCGTTGCTGTTACCGGACCAACCCCCGGCATTGCGACCAGCCTTCGACAAGATTCGTTCTCCCGAGCAATCTTCTCAATCGATTTGTCAGCACGGTCGATTTTCTCAGCTAGTTGCTCCAGTTCCTGCTTCAGTTCTGCGAGCAATACAAGCACCGCCCCCGAAAGCTTGGACGAGCCGCATGCGAGTATGCCGGGCAGTGCTTCATCCACGTAGCGTCGGCCTTTGCGCAGTGTCGTGCCACGCTCCAGTAAAAGCCCACGAATCTGGTTGACCACCGCCGTTCTTCGCATCACCCAGCGTTCACGGACCCGATGCAGCGACTGTAGGTCCAGTTGGTCGTCACTCTTGACCGGCACAAAACGCATGGTCGGTCTTCCCACCGCTTCGGCGATCGCTTCCGCGTCGATGTAGTCGCTCTTGTTCGTCTTGACGTAGGGCTTCACATATTGCGCAGGAATCAGACGCACCTCATGCCCTTGCTCTCGCAACGCTCGCCCCAAAAAATGTGACCCTCCGCATGCTTCCATGCCGATCAGGCCCACCTTCAGGTTCGCGGTAAAGTGCAAGAGCTGCAACCGAGAGAATCGTTTCCGCAATACCACTTCTCCGCGCTGGTTCATCCCTACCAGATGGAACGTCGTCTTGCCCAAATCAATACCCAATGTGAATAGCTCCATGGCTCTCCTCCTCTTACGCAGCTTATAGCCCCACCTCACTGCTCGGGTAAAGGCGGCGGACCATTCCATTAAGTTCGCCCTTCAGACCAATGGCGAATGCACTTGGCGGAGGTGGCCGCCACCGGATCGGTCCTGAAAAACGCCCCTCTGGCTGACCGAAAACGCTGTCATCCCGAAGGTATTCGTGGTGGGACTAAAATGACAAGGCCTGACGTGGAGACCTCAAGGAATGCCCCTTGGCGACGCTCAGAGAACGTGGTTTCCGGAAATGGTCGCGCGGTTGCGATCGGAGTGGCACGAGGGATTGTCCATGCCGGCGCTCATCGGCTTACGAGACGAACTGGACGGGACGCTTCACCGAATTAGGGCTAGCCGAAATTTCCGAACACCGATCGTTACCTGCCGCCATTGTGGAATGACGAGCCCGGGAGCTGAACCCCACGTTAGCGTGCGTGCGTCGATTTTGGCGTTGGCTCGATTCGGAATCGCGTCGAAGGAGCAAGCCCGTGCATTGGAAAAGGCGTGGGCAGAATACCGAAAGCAATGGCGACTGGACGTCGAAGGGAAGGTTCAGGGAAGCTTCCGGGACGTTTGCCACCATTGACGATTCCCCCGTCGGTTGCGGCCAAGCGTGATTTCAACTGTCCGGAAAAGCCGACTTCTCGGACAGATGCTTGAAAAGTCTCGTTCAGTAACTTGGCCTCGGGCGGACTGTGCAACTTGGGCGGGCCACGATCGGTTATCGCTACCAAGACTAGCGTGCTCCAAGTAGAGCCCAGGTCAACAGACCAGCTTGCTTTCCGCTAAGGAACTCCAAAGCCTGGGTTGTTGAGTCGACTTGATCGTCGAACTTTGAGCCTGGAAATGTCGTCAGCTCCCGAACGTAGTCAGCTAGCCATGGGGTATTAAGCGGGAAATATACTTTGCCGGCTTCGAAACATGCGGCTTGTGCACCAGCCCGCATGATCTTGTCGTTTCCTGGTAAGGGCTCAAAACCATGAACGCCAATCACGCCATCAGACCGCAGATCCTGAATGAGCTGCGTGCCGGACGCTTTGTCCTCGATCAAGATATAACGGGGGTTGCAACGGAGACGTTGCTGTGCAACCGCGCGCTTGAGATCTGGATAGTTGAGCCGCCTGCGAAAGACGTTTATTAGGTAGAAGTGATTCTTAAACACCCCCCATGTGGTGCAGACGCTGTAATCATTGAGTTCACCACTTTTGTTCGCCGTGTCCCAACTCTGGATGGTCAGAGTGAAATGGGCCGGCCAATTCTCTGGTTCGCAATATTTGAACCAATTTGCTTGAATGATGCTGCCGCCCTGTGGCATCGGGTCCTGCTGATATTGGCTCTCGAAATTGTATGAGCCTAACGTTTCCCGGATTGCAGTCAAAGTCGCAGCAGATTCCCTCTCCGGATGAAGGATGTCACCCACGCGACGCCCGAATAGTTTCCTTCCGAATGGTCCTTCAATGACGTGGGTTTCGTCTTGTACGGCGATCGCTGGAAAGGAGACGACGTCCCAGCGCCCCCGTTCCAGGACATGACCGACGAGGTCATCTTGATGTAAACGCTGCATGACGATGACGATTACTCCGGTCTCTTTGTTGTTCAACCGACTGAGAAGAGAATTGTCGTACCAGGCATTGACGGTGTTCCTCCTGGTCTCCGACATGGCATCGTCAGGCTTGAGCGGGTCGTCGAGGATGATGAAATCCGCTCCGCGGCCAGTCAGCACGCCACCCACGGATGTTGCCATGCGGCCGCCGTGCTCTGTGGTGAGGAAATCGTGAACAGACTGCCTTTCCTGCGACAGACGGGTCCGTGGGAAAAGCCTGCGATAGAAGGCGCTTGTCATGAGCGAGCGGCAATCTCTGGCGAGTTTGTCGGCAAGATCCTGACCGTAGCTCGCACAGATGATTTGGGCAGAGGGATCCTTGCCCAGCAGCCACGCAGAGAATGCAACGCTTACGACGATCGATTTCAAGGAGCGTGGCGGCAAATTGACGATTAAACGCTTGATCGTGCCGAGCCTGCACTCCTCCATCCTCGACGCCATGACTTCGATGTGAGGTGCACTCAGGAACTCGGTCTGAGGATTGAGCTCCATGAACGCCCGTTCAACAAAGGACATGAAGTCCGTTCTGAGAACGGCATCGTATTCTGCCGTAGACATCCCCAAAATTCCTGGAAGCCTCTTGCTCCTAAGCCGAGCTCGTTTCATCCCCATCAGCCTTTAACCGTTTCATTCGTTTGAGGAGTTGCGCCATCATCTTGGCGTCGCTTTCGTCTGGAGGTGCCGACCCGGGATCGAGAGCGGCCTCGGCGTCGGATGTCTTGGTCATCCAATAAAGAAATGTGTGTATTGCTTTGGGATCACCAGCAGCGGCCTTGTTTGCCATCTGAATGGCGATCGCCTCCAACTTGGACAGCGTCTTGGTTTGGCCACTGCTTGTGACGGTGACGCGCTCGTTCCCGGCCTGCCTGAGTATCGCGGCAAGACTTCGCGAGCCCTTTGGCCTTCCGCTCGGATTACCGGAATGTCCTTTCTCGAACTGAGTCTTCTTAGGCGGTCGGCCATACCCGACTCGGTAATCGTCACCAGCCATTCATGCCCTCCCTTTCAGCACCGATTCCATCCGTGGCGATTTCTCAAAGCCCACTAAATACGAGTTTGTGGACTCGCCTCATTACCCAAGACTGCCCTCTCGGTTCGCATGTAATGTGTTGAACGTCTCGCCGCTTAGTGAGTGAATGGCTACTCCGCCAGTTAGCCGTTGCCAACGCTTGATGATGACGTCGCAATAGATGGGATCGATCTCTAAGCCATAGCAGGTTCGGCCGGTCCTCTCCGCTGCGAGGAGCGTGGTGCCCGACCCCAGGAATGCGTCGAGAACAATGTCGCCTCGCGCGGAACAATCGAGGATCGCATCGGCAACCATGGCTACCGGTTTGACCGTCGGATGTAAAGCCAGAAGATTGCCTTCTTCGGATTGCTTAGAAAGGGTATTGATCCCCGGGTATTGCCAAACGTTGGTGCGATTCCGGCCATACTTGCCGAGCAGGACATTGTTGCGATGGGACTGCTGTCCATTGCGAAACACGAAGATCAGCTCGTGTTGGGATCTGTAAAACGATCCCAGTCCACCGTTGTCCTTTGTCCACACCACAAGATTGAGCAGTGTGCTGTAGACCTGCTTTCCAGCAGCTAGCAGCTCGTTGATGTGGCGCCAGTCATGACAGACAAAGTGAACCGAGCCTGGCGAACTGTATTCAGCCATAAGGCCCAAGCTCGTTGCGAGGAAGGCAGTGAACTCGGTTGCGGTCAGCTCACCGGACGCCATGGCAAATTCACGGTGATGAATGCTGCCACGGCCACAAGCGTTGCCGTCGATCGAAACATTAAAGGGCGGGTCGGTAAAGACGAGATTAGCTTTGCGCCGTCCCATCAAGGTCGCAAAGGAAGCGCCCTCGAGAGAGTTCCCGCACAGGAGACGATGCTTGCCTAACGCCCAGAGATCTCCTGTGGCGTTGACCAGCATTGCCGTATCCACTGCTGGGAGCTCATTATCCGGATCCGGTGGGTGCGCACTTTCTTGGAGAATTAGGTCGATTTCCGCAGTCTCGAAGCCGGTGAGCGCGATGTCGAAGTCGCTCTCGATACTTAGGAGCTGTTGTAGCTCGATTGCGAGAATTTCTCTGTCCCAGCCAGCATTTTCGCTAAGCTTGTTATCAGCCAGAGCGTACGCCTTGATCTGCGTTGGGGTTAATTTGTCTAGGCTGATAGTCGGTAACTCGGTAAGACCGATCAGCCGAGCTGCGGCCAATCGTCCGTTCCCCGCGATGACAGTATTGCTGTCATCGACTAAAAGTGGGCAGGTGAATCCAAATTCCCTAATGCTGTTTGCAATCTGGTTAATCTGTTGCTTGGAGTGGGTTCTCGCATTTTGCGGAGGTTCCTTCAGCGTGGATGTCTGGCGGTAGTGGACTACCAACTTTGAGAATTGGTCACTTCTTTCTCTCATCGAATGCTCCTTAAGGGCCTGGAGGCTCTTAAGGAGATCCTGGAACCGCAATCGCTCCAGCTGGTATTAACTACTACCGGTCTAGTATTTTTATTTGTTGTGCTTTTTTCTCGCTCTGGTCGACCGGTGTTGGATGCTTGCGATCTTGGCAGTCTTGTCCGTGCCGCCATCGGTGAACCAGATCCGCGCTGTTTTGCTATCGGAATCAACGTCCGTCTCGACATCAGTTATCACGCCTTGATGGGTCAATCGTTTCAATTCCGCCACTAGCTCAGCCTTCGATATGTTGCGGTTCTTAGAGACAAGCTGTTCAATTACTTGTTGAAGAGCGTCAACGGGCTTGTTTTTGCCACCCATGCTTGCCAGAGTCTTTCTCGTGAGTGCCATGCTACCGAAGGCATCCGAGATTCCGGATTCGAAGCTCCAATGTCCTAGCGGTATGCCACGCTCCACTTCAGAATTTCGCTGTCTAAAGCAAGCCTCGAGGGTGGCCTCCGAAATTTGAGCCATGAGGCGGTTGTGACGTTCAGAGAATTTCTCATCTTGAAGTCTGACCATTGCACTAAAGGCTTCGGATTGTTGAAGTTCGTTGTCGGCGGGGGAAATGGTCATCTGGGCTCCTGATGCGAACGTTCCGCCCCTTGGTTTCTCGAGGGTGAAAGTCCTTTCACAACTATCGAATTAATTGGCGCTTTCAGCAATAGCCGTTCTCGCTATTTTCGGAACGAACCGGGCGATGCTCTGTGAACACGGTCCCCGTAGTCTTCGCAATTTCCCTGCTTTTCCCTGTTACGGATTCGGAATCAAACAACAGAACACCAGAATCGTTTGAAAATAGAGCGATTTTTGCGTTATAGAGGTTTGACCACCCGCAATTTCCCTGTATTTTTCCCTGAAAGCACAGAGAATGGTTCGCACGCGACTGCATCCACCGCCATCTAAGCCTCCTATCCCACAGCGATTCGTCCGGAAAAGACGATTTTCGGTAAATTTATCGCCCACGGTCATCGTCGAGCGGTCACCGCGAAGCTCGGTTCGGCTCCACCCAAGAATGGCAAAAAGGGTAGAATTCCGGGGGATCTGGAGGAGTGGGATGACAGTTCTTCGATGCCTGGTGCTCGTCACTCTATTGTTGAATATCAACAGCTTCGGATTCATACGCGCGCAACTGTCCAGCCCGTATGCGCAATCTCTCGATCAAGCCAAGGCGGCCAACGAACTTCGCATCCAACGGCAAAAACATCTCATCGCCGAAAGCGACAGGCTGTTAGAACTCTCGACCGATCTTAAAAAACGGATCGACAACTCCGCCCCTGATCGGTTGTCTGTGGATTCACTCAAGGAAGCCGCAGAAATTGAAAGGCTGGCTCACAAACTTCATGAGCAGATGAAGAACTAACGCGTAAGCTCTTTACGACACTCGCTGCTGGCAGAATTGATTGAGGAGTGTGGGCGGTAATGCAACGGCAATACCCGTCAGCGAACCGTGCAGACTGCATGGTCGCTGTTCTGGGCGCCTGCCAACATAATAGCTTAACGAGGGCCTTGACTTGGATAATAGAAGGCGCGAACCTCTTTCAATTCTCCGCCGGCAACAAGACACAGATCGATAACATGATCCACGCCGTTAATCGTCTCCATGTCGAAAACGGTCGCGACATAATCGCCGTCGACAATGTGCTGCTTTATTTCTATACCCCTGATAAGCGGCAGAATGCTCGTGAGGAAGCCCACTATCGTCTCGCGGCCCGCCAGTTTAGGCATCAGTGGTCCTTCAAACGTCATGCCGGGTGCGAACGGTACAGACGATAGGTCTTTGCGCGCGAGACCGTTCAAATAACTTTCTACTACCGCTATGTTTTCTGATCGAGACATTGGCTCACCCTAACACAGTCTTGCTGTTCCATTACTTGAACGGGAGATCAAATGATCAAATATCCCCTGGATTTATCCAGGCATTTCGAAGGCTTAAGGCCAAGTGGTATCTTTAAAGAGGCGCTTTTAGGACGCCTCCGTGTCCGCGGAAAGGGACTGCGTCCCTCCTGAACCTTGTCCTTCGACGAAATCTTTTTGAGTCAACTCTTTTCTGCCTGAGCTAGCGGACAGCAGGCGCCACAGAAAGGAGTTCACATGAAACAGAAGCTACCTATTCGCCGGATGCGCCAGCACCCGGATCTCGAACAACTCAAACGACAGTCGAAAGAACTGCTGGCTGCTTTCCGGGCGGCCGACGCAGCGGCGATCAACGAAGTCACCGCATGTTACGACGATCCACAGCTTGCGACGTTTGCGCTGCACGATGCGCAACTCGTCATCGCGCGCAGCTACGGGTTCGATAGCTGGCCAAAACTGAAGGCATATGTGGATGGCGTGACGATCAGGCGATTGGTTGAGGCCGTGAGCAACGGCGCCATCGAGCGTGTGAGAGCGATGTTGAAGGCCCGGCCGGAGCTCGCCAATATGGCTGTTTCCTACGGCGATGAGCATCGCGCGATCCACTACGCCGTGATGCACCGTCAACCGGAAATTACCCGTCTGCTCATGCGAAAGGGCGCGAACGCACGGGCGGGTATCCACCCGCATCGCGATGCCACGTCGGCCTGGACGTTGGCACGCGAACGGGGTTACGACGACCTTGTCGCTATCATCGAGGAAGAAGAGAACCGCAAGGCCAAACCTGCGCCCGAGCCAACCATCGCTCCAGCCATGGAGCTCGATAACGCGGAGCGAACCGCTGTGGCAAATGGTGATTTGAAATGGCTGCGTTCGAGTCTGGCGGAAGGCAAGCTCGCCAATCAGGTGCGATGGAGTGACGGCGGCTTATTGACTGTCGCAGTGAGGAATAATCGTCCGGAAGTGCTCCAGTTCTTGCTCGACGAATGCAAGTTTGATCCGGACGAGCGTGTCTCTGGAGGTGAAGGCGACTGGGTAGCATACTCACAAGGCCATCCGTTGTGGAACGCCGCCGCCATGGGATTGAGTCGAGATTGCCAATTTGCTCCTCGATCGCGGGGCCAACCCGAACGTTCACGTCGATTCCAGCGGATCGCCGGTGCACAGCGCATACAGCCATAAGCAGTGGAAGATGGTGGATTTGCTCCGGGCGCGAGGGGGATTCGTAACCGCAGATACAGCCGCGCTTTATCGTGAGACGGCGCTGGCCCGGCAGATTCTGGACGATGAGGAGCGCGGCACCTTTCCCCGGAACATCACCCTTACTGAAGGATCGGTTGTCGAAGACTTGCTCCGTTTCGGCGGCGACGGCGGAGCCACTGAGATCGTCCGGATGGCGTTGGCGCGCGTCGACTGGCCTCGCAACGATGAGCGTTGGTTCCGCATGCTTGCAGCGCCTCTGAGCTTCTGGCACCACATTCCGTGGCTGCGGGCGGGCAACAAAGAGCTGGATCGAAACGGGTATCTGGAGTGTTTCCGTCTGGTGCTGGGCGCGTGCGACGCCAACATCGTTGGATCCTTCGGCCGGACCATCCTCCACGAGATTGCGGCGATGCGCGATTGGATTACTGAAGACGAGGTAATCGCTTTTGGGCGTGCAGCTTTAGAGGCCGGCGCGCGTTCAGATGGTCGCGACGACATCCTGAAAAGCACACCCCTTGGTTGGGCATGCCGCTGGGGCCGAATCAAACTTGTCCGATTGCTCATGGAGCACGGAGCTGTCCTGGAAGAAAAAGATGCCGAATCCTGGGCGCAACCACTAGCCTGGGCGCGAAAGATGGGTCATAACGAAATTATTTCCATGCTCAGCCAGCAATCCTGATTTAATTCTCGGTTCGTGAGATAGGCAGATGCACGTTCCAGCCACAACTCGACTGGGTCTTGGAGGTTCCGGGCGGATGGTCGCCAACCAGGACATTACAGCCGTTTTGGGTAACTTCCGGCAGGCGGTTATTCGACCGGAACGCGGAAGTCGAGCACCGGTCGCTCGATGGTGATTTACCACCAAATGACGCTGAAAAGCCGAAGGAAGTGATCGGAGCTGAGTTTTAGTGCAACCATAGTTAGCATCTGAATCGCGCGGCGAGGAGGACTCATGCAGACGCTGTTTCAGGATCTCCGCTATGCAATGCGGCAGACGGTGAAGAGCCCGGGCTTTAGCTTTGCGGTGGTCATCTCGCTGGCGCTCGGCATCGGAGCGACCACCGCGGTGTTCAGCGTGATCTATGGAGCGCTGATCCATCCGTATCCCTACAAGGCGGCGGATCGCATGGTTGGGCTCGCCCTGAAGAGCAAAACGGGCGATGAGGCAAGAGTCCTCTTGGACGGACCGCAAATTCGTCTCCTGCGCCGGTCCTCCGCCTTAGAGGATCTCGTCGCCATGGATAGCTCGTCCCTGACGCTGACCGGAGGCGACTTCCCGGAGGACGTGGAAACCCTTTTCGTAACCTCGAACGCCTTTGACTTTCTTGGCGAACCGCCGCTACTGGGTCGGGGTCTCCTCCCGTCGGACGCAGTCGACGGACAGGAACCGCAACCGGTAGTGGTGTTGAGCTATCAGTTCTGGCAACGGCGTTTCGATGGGAATCCGGACGCGGTAGGAAAGACGCTCCAACTGAACCGGAAGAGCTACCGGATCGTCGGCGTTGCGGCGAAACGCTTCCGGTGGGAGGCCAAGGATGTGTATCTGCCCCTGCATCTGACGCAGGATCCAAAGCTGACATACCGCTTCGTTCTCCGTTTAAAGCCGGGTGAAAGCCGTACGGCAGCCAGCGCGGGCCTTCAGCCACTGATGGAACAGTTCGCCCGGGAGATGCCAAATCGCTTCCCCGAGCACTTTCAGGTAACAGTCCACGGTCTGAACGAGTGGGTTATAGAACGCATGGGGCACACGCTGGTTCTGCTGCTCGGCGGTGTGGCGTTGCTGCTCGCTATCGGTTGCGGCAATGTCTCCATCCTCCTGCTGGCGCGCGGAACCGTGCGAGAGCATGAACTCGCCGTGCGAACCGCAGTTGGAGCGGGACGCGGGAGAATCGTACGGCAACTGTTGACGGAGTCGATCCTGCTGGCCATGACTGGTGCTGCTATGGGTATTGTTGTGGCCTATGGTGCGGTCGCGGCCATCAGGGTCCTTCTGCCCCAGTACATCATGTTCGCCTCGGAATCCGCAGTCAGTATTAACCTGCCCGTCCTCTTTTTCAGCATTGGCTTAGCGCTAGCAACCGTGATTCTTTTCGGGCTATGGCCGGCGTTGCAGCTCTCGCGGCCCGAACCGAAGAAGCTTCTGCAGTCGGGAGTGAGAAAGATCGCCGGTAGCATGCGGGGACGCAGGACGCATAGCGCGCTCATCTCCGGTCAAATCGCTCTCACGCTTCTGCTGCTCGCCTGCTCAGGTGCCACCATCGGTGGCTTTGTACGTTTGCTGCACCTGCCGCTCGGCTATGACCCGCACAATGTAATCTCCATCTGGATTCCGCTCCAAGAGAAGTCGTACCCGAGCTGGAGCGGGCGCGCAGCGTATTTCGAGCAGCTTCGGGCGAGGGTGGGCACTGTACCCGGCGTGAGGATGACGGCCATTGCCACCAACGCCACTCCGCCCAATGCCGGCACCGAAATGCCGTTCGAGGTTTTGGGACATCCGGGGCTGGGCCAGCAGACGGCCCTCCTAAACCTGGTGGGACCGGAGTTCTTCAGCACGCTGCGCATTCCTCTCATGAAGGGCAGAATCTGGAGTGATACAGAAACCCACAATGGCGCAACGCTGGCTGTGATCAATGAGACTCTGGCCAGGCTTTATTTTCCGAATGGCGATCCCGTGGGACACTCGCTCAAGCTGCCAGACATAGAGAATCCTTCGGCGGATCTCACCTCAGCTCCAGGAATCGCAGGCTCATGGTTACAAATTGTTGGAGTCGTGGGAGACAGTCGCGACGCCGGTTTGCGCAATCCTGTTAAGCCTGCCATATTCGTGCCCTGGACGCTTCAGATGCCGCCGAGCACGCAGATTCTGGTTAGATCCGAGGTGCCGCCGTTAGGGCTCCTGAACGCCATCAGGCGCGCACTCGCCACGGTAAATCCCGATCAGCAGGCCGCGCGTGTGGTCTCCGATCTCGACAAATGGATCAGCGATCAACCGGAGTGGCAGCAGGAACACCTGGTTGCCTGGCTCTTCTCCGCTTTCGCGGTGCTGGCTCTTAGTCTGTCCGCTGTCGGACTATACAGCGTGGTGTCGTATACGGTGACTCAACGAACCAGTGAGTTCGGCATACGCGTGGCGCTGGGTGCCCAACGTAGGCATGTGCTTCAGATCGTCTTTGCGTCGACGGTGGTGAGTGTTGGCAGTGGGGTGCTGGTCGGTGTGGTGCTCACTCTGGCTCTGAATCCTCTTCTGGCCCAATGGGTGGGCGGCAATCTGCGCGACCCAATGCTATTGCCGGCGGGAGTTCTGCTGCTGTGTCTGGTCGCTGCGATTGCCTGCCTTTTGCCGGCGTTACGGGCCGCACATGTCGATCCCATGACAGCAGTGCGCTGCGAGTAACTGCCATATAGAGCGCCCGCGCTCCAGATGCACGCTGTTCTGAACGAGAGGGTGCGGTCCGTTAGCGTGCACTAAGATTGACCGGGTTGTTTCTTCAGAAGCCTCCATAGTTGGTGCACCGCACCCGCCATCTGGTCTGCCGGAGTGGCTGCAAACCCTAGCACGAACCCATGGCGCGGCTTATCCATATAACAGGGCGACAGTGGCCACAGGCATAAGCCGTACTTCGCTGCCTGAGTCGCGATTTCTGCGTCGTTAAATCCTGATGGGAGGGTCACCGTCAGGTGCATTCCGGCTCCCGCGCCGTGGATCTCCAGCATATCCCCGCAAGTATTCTGCACGCTCTCCACCAGAGCAGTCCGCCGTTCCTTATAGAGTGCCCGCATGCGGCGAATATGCCGGGCAAATCGACCGGCACGGATGAAATCTGTGAGCACTTCCTGCAATAAGTAGGAGGGGAAGATACCTAACGAGAATCGTACTGCCATAAATCGTTCAATGAGATCGCGCGGGATAACAATATAGCTCACCCTTACGGACGGAAAGATAACCCTGCTGAATGTCCCAATGTAAATTACGCGTGCTTCCGAATCGATCCCTTGAAGGGAGGAAACCGATGTAGTGTCGTAACGGTATGCGCCGTCATAGTCGTCTTCCACAATCCATGCTCCATTATCCCGAGCCCAATCCAGCAGACGCAGCCGGCGAGAAGCGCTCATGGTAACGCCGAGGGGATATTGGTGCGACGGCGTAACAAACGCGGCACGCGCTTTCGGCAGCAGATTAACCCCTGCAGACACGTTCATGCCTTCGTCGTCTACCGGGACCGGGACAATTCGGCAGCCTGCCCCGAGCAGAACTGACTGTGTAAGCTGGTAGCCCGGCTCTTCGATCCACACCGGGTCGCCAGGATCCAGCAGCACCCTCGCCGTGATTTCGAGAGCCTGTTGCGATCCCGATACGATCATGATTTGCGACGGGTCGCACTCGACAGCCCTCGCGGTGCGGAGGTAAGAGCAGATTGCGTCCCGGAAGCGATCAAGCCCCATCGGGTCGTTGTCCTGAATGGCGCGCAAACGTGGTCTTCGACCATGTTCAGCCAGCAGCTTCGACCACGCTCCGAAAGGAAATTGATCGAGCGCCGGCTGGTGGACTCCGAAGGGTCCCCAGCCATCTCGCCACGGAACAATTTCGAATCGCGGTAATAACGAGGAACGCCGGGAAAGACAGCGAGATCCTCCAGTGGTTGACCGTGATCTTCTATCGTGTGGAAGTTGACCCGGCAAGGATGCCGAAACGAAGGTTCCCGATCCGACCCGACTTTCAAAGTAACCCTCGGCAAGCAACCGTGCATAGGCTCCGAGGACCGGAAAACGGGATACTTCCAGTTCTTCCGCCAGGTGCCTGCTGGAAGGTACTTGTTGCCCGGGCTGCAAATTGCCACGCAGAATCGCGGCACGGAGCCCTTCGCAGATCTGGCGATGCAGCGGAAGCGTATCAAGGCGGTCGATAGGGATGACCGGTGCAATTCCTGACAAGTCTTTCGCCACTTCTTTAACTCCGCTGGTATTCGCCTTGTTGTGTTGAACCCACTCAGCGGCGGAGGCCGGGGCCTCCCCCGCTTTGGTTAGTGACGCCCAGGACCGCTCGACGGGCTCACGTCAGCCTTTGCTTACTGCTGACGGAAAGGTGGATTTCCCCCCGAAGTAGCACTCAATGCTCTCCACTTTCCCGTCTCTGAGCCGGAAATACTCCACATTCCGGAATGATTTACCGTTCTTTGTGTGGCAAAGGTACTTCACGAACGCCTCGTTGCCACTTCCAAACACGCGCTCCAGATCAAACCGATCGATAAAGTTAATCTGTGTATCCCAGCATTGCGTTTTGAAAGCGCTCTTACTGATGTGGTCGTCGCCGGCCGCGCTCGTGAAGGTGAAGTTGTCGGCCATCAGGTCCTCAAATTGGCCCTGGTCCTTTTTCTCCCATGCCTTATACCACCTCCGGACAATCTCTTCGTATGTCGGGCTCCGCTCCGTACTTGCACGCGCCCCTGCTGTTACCAGGAACCCCGCCGCTCCAGCTAGTGCGCAAGCTCCCGATTTGAGCGCCTCCCGCCGTGATACTCCGATCCTTGTCATGTCCATCCGCCTTTTCCAGCTCTTGGGTTAGTGGCTTCTGGGGCCACGCTATCGAACCGGCAACCTCGAATCATTTCGCCCTTCGGCGCCGTTTTAGGACTGTTGCCGAAATTCCCGGCGGCCCGGGCGGCGCGGAACCCGGTGACGGTTGAAACAGCAGTTCGATGTATCGCCGCAGATGATCAATGCACTGCGCCGCAATCGCAGCACCGCCCCGGGCCTTGGCCAGGATGAACGCGCCCTGGAGGGTGGCCTGGGTGTAGAGAGCGAGACTTTCGGCGGTCCATTCGGGGCGCATGCCGCGCTGTCGCATCGCCTCTTCAATGTCGGCCAGCAGTGTTGCCGCGTGCCCGCTGATGCTCCGGTTGCATGCCTCGCGGATCGCCGGGTGCGTGTCGTAGACCTCCTGCACCATCGTCCCCGCCAGGCAGGTAAAGTCGGGCAACTCTCCCGTCAGCAGCGCCTTACGAAAGTCCACATAGGCCAGCAACCGCTCCAGCGGGTCGGCTAGCTCGTGGTAGGACGCGGAGCCAAACTGCGCCTCCGCGCCCTCAATCCAACGGTCGGCCGCGGCCAGCGCCAGTTCGTCCTTGCTGTCAAAGTGGTGGAAGAAGCTTCCTTTGGTCAGACCAGCCGCTTCGCAGATGTCCTCAACCCGCGTGGCCGAATATCCCTTGACGCGGATCACCCGGATCGCAGCCTGCAGGAGTTTGGTTTTCGATTCGTGTCCCGCCTCGGCTATCGGCATCTTGGTACCAACCAGTGGGTATGTTTTTGTCCCCCAAATATACCGACTGGTTGGTACGCTGATCAAGATGAATCTTTGCTAACCGCCCATTTCTTTCGTCCTCGAATGGCAACTCACAGCAGCGCAGGTACCAACGCCTTGCTGGAAGCGCAGCCCGGGTGACGGCTATGGCAAGGCGAAAGCGACAACGGAATCCCCAAGAGATTCCTCACGGATTCTCTGATGCCCGCCCGCCGCGATGACCAGGTATTGTTTGCCATTTATCTCGTAGGTCATCGGCGTAGCATTTCCGGCGGCCGGCAATATCGCATCCCAAACTTCTTTCCCATTCTCAACATTGAATGCCCGGATACGCGAGTCGGTGGCGCCTGCTATGAACACCAGGCCGCCTTCGGTGGTGATTGGACCTCCGAGGCTGATGGATCCCAGCGGTACGGATCCGTGTACGCCACCGAAGTCCGGCATCGAGCCCAAAGGAATTTGCCAACGGATCGTTCCCTTCGCCATGTCGACGGCGGTCAGTGTGCCCCAGGGAGGTGCTCCACAGGGCAAATCGGATGGTGATTGCAGGAAGCGGCGAAGCATTCCGTAAGCGGTTCCGCGCTGTGCTGCATACTCTCCATCTTCGTTATCGGAGCTGACCTTGTCGCGGGGAATCAATCGTACGCGGGCAATGAAATTATTCGAGTTCACAATCAGGAGATTGCGCATGGGGTCAAAGGCATAGCCGCTCCAGTTCATACCGCCAAGGTTGCCAGGGACAGCAAGAGTGCCCTGCAGGCTGGGAGGGGTAAAGACGCCTTCATTGCGAAGCTTGCCTATCGCTTCCCTGCAGGCTTCACGGTCCGCCGGCGTTGGTCCCCACGCGTCCCCAACGGAAAAGTGCTGGGGCGCGAGTGGAGGTGGAACAAGAGGGAAGGGTTGAGTCGGAGAGGTCTTCTCTCCGGGTACGTCGCTCCGGGGTACGGCTCGCTCTTCGACCGGGAAAACGGGCTTGCCTGTATCACGATCGAGTACATACAAGAACCCTGTCTTGTTTCCCTGGATAACAACTGGAACATTCTTACCTTCGTGCGGCAATGTGGCCAACAAAGGAGGCGCCGCAGTGTCGTAGTCCCATAAATCGTGATGAACCAACTGAAAGCCCCATGCAAGTTTTCCCGTTCTTGCGTGGAGAGCCACCACAGAGTTTGCCCACTTATCATCTCCCGGGCGGAGGCCGCCATAATAGTCTGGACTGGCGCTCCCGGTAGGAACGAAAACCAAGTCACGCGCAGCATCCACGGTCATGATCGACCAGGCGTTTGCTGCCCCGGTCATCCAGGACGAAGCCGTGTTGGGAACGTCTTGCGGAATGGGGTCCCAACTCCATCGCAGGGCTCCGGTGCGCGCATCAAAAGCCCGCACCACGCCGGAAGGCATGTCGATTCGATTATTGTCGTCAATGGCCGAGCCAACGATGACCATATCGTCGATGGTTACCGGGGGCGAGGTCATGTGATACCAGCCCCGCATATGCTCACCGGCATTGGCGTGCTGATAGCCTGAAACATTCCGCAAATCCACCTGTCCCGATGAGCCAAAATCCGTACACGGCAGTCCTGTCGCCGCGTCGAGCGCAATCAACCGGGCATCGAGCGTCGCTTCGAAGATGCGGCGTTGGCATACTTTACCGGCGGCAGGTAATGGGTCAAGCCAGGTTGCGGCACCGCGATTGATCAGCCCGTCTCCATAGTCGAGGCTCTGGTCGATCCTGGGATCGTAGGACCAGAGCTCTCTTCCCGTCGTGGGATCGAGCGCAATGACGCGGTTAAAGGGTGTCGTGAGATAAAGCTTTCCGTCGATCAGAATCGGAGTGGTCTCAAAGCCGCTCCGCCTTCTTCCGTCATGACCGGCCGAGATGTCGCCCGTATGGTAGATCCACGCTACCTTAAGCTTGGCCACATTCTCGCGGTTGATTTGAGAAAGAATTGAATGGCGCATGCCTCCCGGATCGTTGCCGTAAGCCGGCCAGTCCGATTCTGATTGGATTTGACTGTGGGCATAGAAACCAGGGTTGATCAGACCCAGGACGAGAGCGAGCTGAGGAGCCAGGCGCAGCCATGTTGGTAATGTCATAGGAAAATTACTAGGGCAAAGAGGAAGGTTCAGCAACGAAACTGGGACGACCGGGCCCATAGCAGGGACAAGATGGATGGCCGGGATTCACGCCCTCGACTTCGCAATTTGCTACCGGCATTCGCCTGTACGATTGCGGTAACGTGTATTTATCCGTGCGCTCGAACCAACAACCCGCCGCCAAGCCCAGCCGCTCGTGGCTGCTCACGTTTCTTGGTTTCACCACCTTCGGGTTTCTCAATTTCGAGTATCGCTACCTGGACAATCTAGCTCGGGGGTTGCACCACACCTTTGCGATGCGGCTGTTTGAGGAGATGACCGGAGCCTATGTCGGTCTGTTGCTGTTTCCATTGGCGGTTTGGGCGATACGACGCGCTCGCATCCGCCGCGACAACTGGTGGATCACCGTGCCTTGCAACATCCTGGCCATGTGTGCCTTTTCCGTGGCCGACACAACCGGCATGAGCTTAGTTCGAAGATTGCTGGCTCCGCTGTTCGGCCTGGGGCAATACGACTACGGAATCATGCTGTATCGCTATCCGATGGAGTTCGCGCAGCACGTTCTCCTCTTCTGGTTTGCGGTGGGAGCCATCTACACCTTCGACTCCTACCGGGAGGCGCGTGATCGCCAACTGGCATCGGCAGATCTCGAAGCCCGTCTTGCTGAAGCGCAGTTACAAAATCTGCAGCTCCAACTACAACCGCATTTTCTGTTCAATGCATTGAATACCATTTCTTCTGTAATGTACGACGATGTTCGCCGTGCCGACACTATGCTCGCACAACTCAGCGACTTGCTCCGGCGCACATTGCAAACGGGACATTCGCAGGAGGTTCCTCTGCAGGAGGAACTTGCTTTGGTAAAGAGCTATATCGCGATCATGCAGGAGCGATTCGGAGACGATCTGCAGGTTGAATTCGCAGTGGATCCTCACGTCGTACGCGCCCTGGTTCCACAATTGATTCTGCAGCCGCTGGTCGAAAATTCGATGCGCCACGCGCGCAATCCACAGACACCGAAGCTGATTTTATGTATCGCTGCATCCCAGGAAAATGGTGAGCTTTTGCTTCGGGTGCAGGACAATGGGCCCGGTATTCCCGTTCCTGCAAGCGACCATGTCGTCAAGGGGATTGGACTCTCGAATACCGAACAGCGGTTGGGCAGTTTGTACGGAGCGCGTCAGCAAATGCTTCTTGAAAATGCGGACGGGCTTCGGGTAACGATCCGTCTTCCCCTGCATACTGAGGCGGTGTCGACGTGATTTCTACGCCTGCGCTGCGGGTATTTGTGACCGATGATGAGGCGCCGGCACGGCGAAAGCTCCTGCGTTTTCTTGCCGAGGAGCCAGGTGTGGTGATTGCCGGGGAAACAAGCAACGGTCCGGACACCATTACCGGTGTACGGGACACCCAGCCTGACCTTTTGTTTCTGGATATTCAAATGCCAGGAATGGATGGCTTTAGCGTGGTAGATGCCCTGGGAGACACTGTTCCGAGAATCATCTTCGTCACCGCGCACGACGAATACGCGCTTCGAGCACTTGAAATTCATGCCTTCGACTATCTGTTGAAGCCCTTCGATCGGGCACGCTTTTCTAAGGTCCTGGCCGACGTCAGACGCCAGGCGGAGAAGGGGCGGCAGAGTGAACTCCAGCACAACTTGCGGCAACTACTGGAGGAGGTCCAATCATTACGTAACCCGCGATTGCTGGTGGAGGAGAACGGCCGTGGGATATTGATCGCTTTGCATCAGATCGACTGGGCTGAAGCGGATCGTAACTACCTTAAGCTGCATATAGGAAGCCACACCTATACGGTGCGCGGAACAATCGAAGGTATAGAAAAGAGACTTGATTCAGAACGGTTCCTGAGGATCAATCGCTCCTCATTGATTCGCATTGATTTCATCCGTGAATTGCAGAAATGGACTCATGGCGAATACCGAATCATGATGCAATCCGGCCAGACGCTCTTGTGGACCCGTCGCTACCTTGATCGACACTCGGAACTGCTTCGCAAGCTCTAAAGGAATCACACCCCCTCCGCCTCAATTTCAAATCCGCTTTCCGTTTTCTAGAAATAGGAGCATCCCCGTAAAAAATTCATATCTCCACAGCCGAATTGCTGTAGCCGTGAGGCTGGTGCGAAAAAAGACCTGCCAGTTCCTGGGCAGGAACAGTTCACACGTAGCTCCTGGGTGCTAGCATTTCGGCTAAGGAGAAGTCTTATGCCCTTTATCGACACAAGCACCCTTAATGTAATTGAGCGCTTGCCCGGCTGGCATGGACGTTATTTCCACTCGCCGAGCATGACATTCGCGCACTACGACTTCGTGCGCGGTTCGTCTATTCACGAGCACTCCCACCCTCAGGAAGAGGTCTACGAGGTGATCGAGGGCGAGCTGGAGATGACCATCGACGGCGTAGCCCAGGTCGCCCGAGCGGGTTTAGTCGCGATCGTACCAGCGAACGTCCGCCATTCGGTCAAAGCCCTCACCGATGGCCGGGCCATCATCGTCGACTATCCGCTGCGGCGCGATTTCAACTAGGCGCGTTGCGGTCGCTGCAGTAAAGGCAGGAAGCGTAACCTCCTTAAAAACTGACTTCCGATAGTCAAGAGCCTGCTATAAATAGGTCGATGAAGGAGCAGCTCTCGTTATTTCGCCATTCGCTTTCCTCCCCCAGTGCATTCACACCAGAAGCGTTGGTGAACGCGGTCCGCAATGGGCGAGCCATCGAAAAAATCTCCGTTCCCCCCATATGTGTCCTCGATTTCGACGGTGACCTTACAGACTGGCTTTTGAAGTCAGGATTAACCCGGCCGCATCCGGGCTGGGCTTGCTTCCACACAACGATGCATACATTTCAGATTGACGGATTGGCATGTGGTCTTATTGCACGAACGATCGGCGGCCCATATGCAGTCTTAGTGGCCGAACAGCTCTGCGTCTCCGGCGCTCAGGTCATCTTGGGGCTTACGTCGGCAGGCCGCGTCAGCCCTTCTTTACCTCTTCCCAGCCTCGTAGTTGCAACCAGCGCCATCAGAGATGAGGGCACGTCCTACCACTACCTCCCTGCCGCGGATGTTGTTGCCGCTCCTGTAGAGCTTGCGGAAACACTCTATCGAGGCCTGCAAGGCTTGAGCCTTCCTGTTTCGCGGGGTCTTGTCTGGACAACCGATGCTCCCTACCGCGAGACCGCCGAGCAGCTGAAAGAGAATTCCGCCCTGGGAGCACTGGCCGTTGAGATGCAGGCCGCATCATTGTTTGCATTTGCAAGTGCTCGCCATGCAAATGTTGCGGTTGTTGCCCACGTGACGAATGCGATTGGTCAAACAGAAGACCCGTTTGACAAAGGTTCCGATGAGCACGGTTGGGATACGGTTCAAGCCATGTGCAGAGCGAGTATAAGCGTCTCTAAAAACGCCCTTCCTTGCCCTTAGGGAGAGCCAAATCTATCCGCGGGCTGCCAGGAATGGCGGCAGTCCACTGTTTTCGACACCAGCTTGGTCCAGAGCCGGCCCCGACCGTTAACTTCCCGTCCTCGTTGACAGTTCAGTAATAGCTACAGATTTCCCTAAGGTCGGTCGAATCGTGATATTCACTTGGAATTTCTGCATGGACTCCTTGAGATGAAGAACTGGGGATGCTTGTTCATGCGCATAGTGTGCACTGCGACACACGTGCATCCCGCAGGGTGTGTTCTTTCGATTGCCCGTGTGCGTTTTAGGAGAACCTCTGGGTCTCACTGAGAGTCCGAGAAATGCCAGCGTGAGCCTGATAAAAGAGTTGGCCGCGTGACACCTGGCGTTGTCGCTGAGTAGCTCTTATAGATCACGACTAAGGAGGAAAATCGTCCTCTCTCGCGCACGATCTCATTCTTCGAGATTTCTTTCAGAGCCATGGTTTTCTCCCGTGCATCCAGTTGTAGCCAGGTGGGCCAGAAGTAATCGGGAAAGCAGGTCCTCTAGTACCCGGAAACTAAACTAGAAACGGGATTTTGAGTAACTAGCGCCTGCTCCTACGGGACCGAAGCCAGTTATCACCCGCAACCCGCCCCGCCGGCGGTCGACCCTCAACCCTCTGGGCGGCCATTCCGGAGTCCGAACAAGAAGAAAAACGCGGAATCGTTGGCGCCAAGGCGAAGAACAAGCAGAAAATCAAGAGGCTTTGGGCGCTCTGAGCGCGTTTTGCGCTTTTTTTGGCTGGCACGGAATACGCCCTTTCAAGTTCTGAGTAGGAAGCGAATACCCGCGGAGTTATACTGGCCGCGCTCCAGAAAGAGGGGAGATATCTATGCTGAAAGTACTTTCGCAAGCCTGTTGCCTGGTAGGGTTCTTTTCTTTCGCTGCCTTTGCCGTTCATGCTCAAGAGGTCGTTCATGCCTTGGCAGGCGTAGTTAGTTCCATCAACCCGGCGCAAAAAACCATCGACATCATGACCGACGATGGCTCCGAAGGGCTCTTCAAGGACCTGACAAAACCTAACCTCTCGCTCGATTTTGTAAAGGCAGTGAGAGCTGACTCGACCCCTGCCGGGGACTTCAACAAGAAGGGTGACCACGTCATCGTCTACTATTTTGGCGATTTCGACCAGCGGACCGCCGTCGCTCTCAAGGACCTTGGTCAGGGACCGTTTAAAAAGATCAGCGGAACCGTCACCAAATACAACCGGCACGAACGTCTGCTCACCATCAAAGACACTTCGGGGACCAGCCAGTCCTTCCAGATCGGCCCCCAAACGGTGGCCGAGAGTGCCGTGGGAGTGGTCGAAGGCGAAAGGTTTGCTCCTGAAAAGGGCGAACAGGTGAGGGTCACTGCCACGCTCGCCAACGGCAGCGAAGAGGCTCTGTTTATCCGCGCCATGTAAGGCGCCCCTCTCCGAACGCTCCTATAGCCATCCAGGCGATCGTGCTCCCCTATTTTTGCGTCTAAGTGCTCTTTTCCGCGGGCGTATTCTAGTCTCAGCCATGAGAGTTTTGATTTCCGGGGCAGGCATCGCAGGCCCCACGCTCGCCTTCTGGTTGCTGCAGTACGGATTCAAACCCACCCTCGTTGAAACCGCGCCTCGCCTTCGTACGGGCGGCTACATCATTGATTTCTGGGGCGCAGGCTATGACATCGCGGACCGCATGGGCTTGTTGCCGGAGATCACCCGCAAAGGATACATCGTCCGCGAGGTAAGCGTTGTCGGCCGAACCGGGCAGCGCATAGCCGGATTCCCAGCGGATGCCTTTTCCCGCATGACCCATGGCCGATTTGTCAGCCTTCCCCGGGGCGACCTTGCCGCCTCGATATTCGGCAAAATCGAAGGGAAGGTCGAAACCATCTTCGGAGACAGCATCCGTCGCATCGACCAGACCGCGAAAGCGGTGGACGTCACCTTCGAGAGCGGCGGAACGCGCGAGTTCGATCTCGTGGTCGGCGCAGATGGCCTTCATTCACGGGTGCGCCAGCTCGTCTGGGGAGAGGGAAGCCAATTTGAGCGCTATCTCGGTTACAAGGCAGCAGCGTTCGAGGTCGGGGGATACAGGCCAAGAGATGAACTGGTCTATGTAATGTACACCCGGGTGGGCCGCCAGGTGGTCCGCTTTGCCATGCGCGATGGCCGCACCATGTTCTTCTTCACGTTTGCGGATCAAAATGTAACTGGAACAGATACGATGGAGACGCAAAAGGAAGCCTTGCGCGATCGCTTCGCAGCCAGTGGATGGGAATGCCCGCAGATTCTTCAGGCGCTCGATAACTGCAACGACCTCTATTTCGATCGCGTAAGCCAGATACAAATGGACGCGCAACCAGGCCTATGGACGAAAGGGAGGGTAACGTTGGTAGGCGACGCGGCGTCCTGCGTCTCCCTGCTGGCTGGCCAAGGTTCAGCTTTAGCCATGGTGGCGGCCTACATTCTCGCTGGCGAACTGCACTGCGCCAACGGGAATTATGCCGCAGCGTTTCAACGATACCAGGCGCTCTTCGGGCCGTTCGTTCGCCACAAGCAGAAAGCGGCTCTTCGCTTTGCCGGCACCTTTGCGCCCAAGTCGACATTCGCGCTGTTTCTACGCAATCAGATCTTCAAGCTGATGGCCATCCCCTGGATTGCCAATCTTGCCGTTGGCCGCGATCTCGCCGACTCGATCGCCCTTCCGGACTACAAGTAGATCCGCAAACTGCGGGATCGCAACATCTCGGATTATCGAACTTCGCACCTTCATTCGCAGCAAAGAAGAGGGCGCTCCGAGCGGAGCCCATGATTGCCTTGGTCGCGGCGGTTTATGAGGAAATTCACCTGTTTAATGAATTAATGTTTCCGCTCGGCTGGTTGAGCGGGATGGAAGTGATAGACGAATCCGGCATCGAGAAAACCTACCCCACTCGTTCGATCGTTGTTTGAGACGCCGGCGCCCGCGCCCCACTCGACTGCTCGAAGCTGTCCTCGATGTCAAGCGGTTCCTCGTAGCCCAGCCCCGTCCGGATGCGGTCTAAGGTCGCGACCACATACTGAGCCGCATTGTGCGGCTAGGTCTGCGCAATAGCGACCTACCCTTGTGGATCGAGTGTTGTGTGCGCTAGATCACAGCCGCAGAGGTCGATCCCTTGTAGCTTCGACTAATGCTGGAGCAGATCAGAGGAATAGTGGGCAATCCCATACGCACATGTTGTGGAGCGGTAGCTCTATTTCAGGATCGTGACAACTAGAGCATATTTTATGGCCCTTTCTGCGCCCTGGTTCGCGGCGGGGAAAACTGTCGCCACAGTCGGGGAAGAGGCTAGCTGATGAAACGGATCGGTGGTACGCTCCGGGAAGTTCGGCAGCAGCGGAAACTAACGTTGCGAGAGGTCGAAAAACGGAGTCACATCTTTGCCGAAGAAACAGATCGCGATTCCTATCGGATCTCCGCCAGTTGGCTAGGTCGCCTGGAACGAGCAGAGCATAAACTGACGGCCGACAAACTTCTAGTTCTGGCCCACATTTACGGTGTCCATCCGGAGCAGCTCTTTCGCTCCATCTATCCGGATTCCGTCGGTCGCGATCCGGCTCCCGACGAGACAAGGCTGCTTTCGCCAGGGCGTGGTCCGGTGCAGGGAGCCTATAGGCGGGCCATCATCGGGAAGCAAAACCACACCTTGGCACCCTTGATTCCGGCAGGCTCCGTTGTTCAGATTGATACTCGAAGACACGTGATATCGCCGGTCAAAGAGTGGGCGAATGAACTGCAACGGCCTATCTATTTCCTCATGACTCGGGACGCCTGCTTTTGTGGCTGGTGCGAACCAGACCCGTCGGGAGAACGGCTGACGCTGGTGCCTCATCCTCTCTCACCTGCTTCCAGCCGGAGCTGGAAGTACCCTGAAGAAGTAGAGATTGTAGGCCGCATTGTCGCCGTGAGTACCCCCGTAACTTAGTGCCCTCGTCGCCGGCACAGGGCACGTAAACGGCTGAGCGGCTGAACAACCGACCACAGCGGGTGGGCATCAGAAATTTGAGGGCTCTTAGGGTGCCAGGTAGAGCCGGCCATTACTGTGCCCATACCCGAGAAGAAGTACCTGGTTAGGTTCAAAGAATCGAACTTAGCCCCCCAGCTCGTAAGAGCCGCAACTGTCGAGATTCATGGTGAGCACCTCGTCTTTCTCGGATCTGGCGGCGAACTGACTGCTTTATTCCTGTTCGAAATCGTAAAAGACTGTTCGGAAATCGGCATCTAGGCGCGAACGGAAGGTCTCGACGGCCGCTTTTGGGGAAGAGTGAAAGAACGCCTCGCCGAATTCTGGGATGTACATAAGGAAGTGCTTGAAAACGGGAAGTCCGCCCCGGAAAACCCCAGGTTTTTACGTTGTGCTTGCAAAACGTAACGCACCCCAGGACCTCAACAACCGGGGCCACATGGTGCCGCCAGGCTTCGTTTTGAGACCTCGGATTGAATACTTGTATCGTGTTCAGCTTTGCATCTATTCATCATTATTCCGCAACGGCTCAGTGAACTTAATCTCGTTTCCGGAGTCGTCGTTCACACGGAAGTCCCGATTCCCCCAGGGCTTGCGTATGATCCCCTGGGAGACGCGAGCACCGCGTTCCTGAAGTTCAGCGTGGAGCAGGTCGAGGTCTTCGGTGAAGATGTGAATTCCAACAGGTGAGCAACGGTGGCCGTCATCGGTGAATAGGTGGATCGCAATCTCGTCACGCTCCATGATTGCGTAATCCCCACTGGGCATCCGGGCGACAACCTGGAATCCAAGTTTCTGCTGGTAATACTCAATGGACCGTTTTAGATCGGCAACCGGAAGTTCCGGGGCTATCCGTGAAAGCTTCACCATCCTTCGTCCCCCATTCGATGCTGTTCATATTGAACCAGATAACGGCCCGAGGTCCCCTTTGCATCAAGAAATTTTCCTTAGGCCTCGACGGCACGGCGCGCGGCAGAGACTAATGCTGGACAGGGAGTGCGGCCGGCGACGAACAGCGAGGATTCCAAGGTCTCCGCTAAGCCTGTTTTCCGGGCGCTGGTTTATTGGTCAAGCCGGTAGGATTTTGGGAACAAGCGGGGGGTCAGGAACGTTTCAGGTATAGAGCATCCTGGAATTATGATTCACAGAACCGAGGTGAGCGAAAAATGAAACGAGACCTGCGATTTGCGATTCGGATGCTTTTGAAACAACCCGGCTTTAGCCTGATCGCGGTCCTCACCCTGGCGCTGGGAATCGGGGTGACCTCTGCGGTGTTCAGTTTGATTCAGGGCGTACTGTTGACGCCGCCACCCTACAAAAAGCCGCAGCAGTTGGTGCTTGTGCAGAGCGCACGGACCGACGGGCAAAAAGAGGAAAACCCGCGCGGATGGCCCGCCCAACAGTGGTTGGCATGGCAGAAAGAAGCCAAGTCGTTTGCGGGCATTGCCGGGTACTATTGGCAGTTCAATTTCCTGATCCGCAATGACGGGAGTGAGTCGATCCAGGGTATGGCGGTGACCAGGGATTATCTGCCGATGATGGGATTGCGCCCCGTGATGGGGCGCGGCTTCGCGCAACAGGACTTCGCTCAGGGACCAGTCAAGGTGATTCTTCTGGGGTACGAGTTCTGGCAGCGGACGTTCAACGGCGATCCGCAAATCATCGGCAAAACGGTTCGTATCAGCCGCTGGGACGTGCCGCCGACCGTCATCGGCGTGATGCCGCCGGGAGTGCGCTTTCTGCCTTCGCCGGGGGCCGCAAAAGAGCCGAATTACAACGTGAACGCCCAGGTGGATTTCTGGAGTCCTGCCGAGCCCGACCCGCAACATCTGAAGGATCCGGTTTGGGACGTGGTGGCGCGGCTGCGGGATCGCGTGATACCTCAGCAAGGGCAAGGTGAGCTGGCGGTGCTGGCGGCGAGAGAGGCCCAGGCGGAGAAACAATTTGAAGGTTTCCGGCCGCAACTGCAATCCCTGACGGAGGAAATGAATCAAGACGGCCGAGGCATTTTGCTCCCGCTGCTGGGTGCGGCCGCGCTCGTGCTCCTGATTGGTTGCGGCAACGCGGCGGCTTTGCTTTTGGTGCGAGGGCTGCAACGCCAGCAGGAGTATGCCGTGCGCAGCGCGATGGGTATGGGACGCATCGCGCTTCTGCGCCAGGTTTCGATCGAAAGTCTCTTACTGGCGCTTCTGGGTGGGGTCTTCGGTGTGGGACTGGCGGTTGGCATCGTAAAGCTATTCAAGCTAATTGCGGGACATGCCGTTCCACGTCTCGATAATGTGACGGCTGGATGGGTGGTGCTGGCATGGGGGTTGGGTGTGGCCGTGCTGGCGTCGATGTTGGCGGCTGTTTTTCCGGCGTTGCGAGCGTTTCGGTTGGATCCGATGGAGGTGCTGAAGGATGCTGGCCCCAAGGGAACGGCGGGACTGGGGGAACGCCGCCTTCTGCGCGGCGTTACCATCGCCCAAACGGCTCTAACTCTAGCGCTGCTGGTCGGGGCCGGCTTGCTGATTCGCACCATGATCAATATTGCGAAGGTTCCGTCGGGCTACAACACAAGCCACATCTTAACCATGAGCGTTACGGAGGTTCGGAGTTTTTCAGAGTGGACTAGTTTTCACAAGCGGGCCTTGCAACAGGTTTCGGCCATCCCCGGAGTGCAATACGCGGCATTCGCGTGGGGAGTGCCGCTGACCGGAAACAATTGGCCAGCGAATATCGAAATTGAAGGGCAGCCTCCGGCGGTCAAGCAGAGCGACAAGACCGCGCTGCCGCTGCGCGCCGTCACCGAGGACTATTTCAAGCTGATGGGCCTCCCAATGCTCGCGGGACGGGAGTTTCGTTCGAGCGATGAATACAACACGCCAAGCGTAGCGATCGTCAACCAGGCATTTGCGGACCGCTACTTTCCTCATGCCAACGCAATTGGGCGGAAGATTTGGCTGAGAGGCCGCAACACGCCCGCTACGGAAATCGTCGGCGAGATTTCCAATGGCCGTACCGATGATTTGACGCAAGCGGCGTCTCCGGAGATTTATTTGTCGTTGTGGCAGGCGACCGCATTTTCGAAACACCTGGTGATTCGCACCCAGGCGGACCCGCGGACAGTGATGGTTGCGGTGCAACGTGAACTGCGTGCAGTGGATCCTACCGCCGCCATCGAAAACCCCAGGACCCTGGCACAGATTCGCGACGACTCTCTGGCCTCGCGAACCTTCGCGATGCAGTTGCTTGTCGGCTTTGCGGTTGTGGGGAGCATGCTGACGCTGGTGGGAATCTACGGCGTGCTTGCGCTGTCGGTCGCCTCGAGACGCCGTGAGCTGGGGATTCGATTCGCGGTTGGTGCTCAACAAAAGGACATTCGGAAGCTCATCTTCGGCGAAGGATTTCGTTTGATCGCCACCGGCGTATTCGCGGGTGTGGTGCTGGCGATTGTTTTGTCCAGAGTGCTGAGGAGTTTTCTGTTTGAGGTGCAGCCTAGCGATCCGATGACGTTGATCGTTGTGGGAGCGTTGTTCGCGGGCGTGGCGCTGCTCGCATGCTGGCTGCCAGTGCGACGGGCTGCAGAAACCGACCCGCTCGAGGCGTTGCGCTACGAATAAGTTCCGTCGCGCGGGGAAATGTGTTGAGATGAGAGTCGATAATACCTGTCGATGGAATTGGACGCCCGCCGTCATGGCTAAAGAGGGTGCGTGAGAACCGAAAAAGAAACCGCAGATCCCAAGGCACGCCGGGGCAGGCTCTCCGCTACGCTTTGCCCCGGCCGAGATGACAATTTTGTTTTGGGTAAATTGTGGTTTCTCCAGTCGATGCACGGCCTTTCGTAGCTCAACAAATTTGTCATCTCGACCGGAGGAGTCATGGGCCTGCGACCCACCCAAGGTGATGAAAAACGCCTCGGTCCAGCAACCACTCTCTAAGGAACGGTTGCCCTTTCCTTTGTCATCCCGCTTTGCCCCGGCGTGCCGTGGGAGCAGTTGACTTGCTTGCGGCAAGTTGAGGGAGAAATGACAGGGCAAAGATCGCCATAGATGCAAGGCCCGGAGGGCCGACCGCCGAACGTCAGCCCTGCCCGGAAGGGCTGGGGAAATCGATCCCGAAGAGGATCAGAGCGCCGTAGGCGCGGCACTAAAACCGAATCGTCCGCCCTCCCTGTGTCATTAGGAGCGTACCCGGATTTCCTACTTCACAGCTCTCACCAGCGCCACTTATGTGTTCTCCCCAAAGAGAACCACATGCAGTTGACCGAAGCCGCAACTCTCGACAGGAAATCCGGGGAAGCCGACCTGTCCCGCCCGCCCCGGCTTGCCGTGGGGCGTGCCGTGGAGGGATCTGCAGGTCCGCGGACCCTTCCTGGAAATGTTTTTCGACAGAGTGCTCATGGGCCTGCGGCAACAACCTACAGAGGCATCGGCATGCTCTCTCGGCACAAACGTTCTAACAGGCATTGAAATACAGATGTCCCCGCGTTATCAAACCATTCGTTGCCCAGTACACAGAACCTCCCGGATCGGACGTTTCTTTATGGGTCGAAGCGTCAAGGCCAGCCGATCTCTTACCGCTGCGATTCTGGGGCGGGTGTCGCAGGAATTGAGGCTATGGACGTGATGGTAATGACATCATTCGAAAGCTCGCCGACAACATGAACCTTTTCTGCCGCAAATCGCGCCGCCTTTGACTGTGGTTCCAAAGCGTACACATGATTGCCGTACCAAAGCCCGTACTTCGATCCTTTTCGGACGCACAAGCGGACGCAAGCCTGATCTGGAGTCATGGCGGAGGTCCGCTGGCAATTCGTCCCGCAATGGGTATCGGTGACAAATCCGTCCCACGTCTTTGTGGGAGTTTGGGCGTGACCGGCAGAGATAGCGGCTAACAGCAACGTGATTGCGGCCCGAATGTTCATCATGCCCCCTTCCGACTATTCTAGGCAGTTGAAGCGCCAAAGACACCCGCCCGGATGATTCTGAGGGGAAACGTTTTAGACATTTGGCACAACAAGGGAGGGTGTTCGCTTTCGGACATTGATGCCCACCATCGAACGATTGCGCCCGTATCCACAATCCGAATTCACTGCCTGAGCGTCTGCGAAATGTATTTGCTGAAACACAGCGTTTCGACTCTGCCGTTCAATGACCACCGGCAATTTACTGAAAATGGGACTTTGCAGGTACTACGGAGTATGCCTTGGGGGTTGACCGTCTCGTGTCTTCTCCTCTTCTGCGTGCATTGCGTCCACTACTAGTTTGGCGAAGGCATCTCAACATGATCGATGACTAGGATATCTAGCGGAGCTTTCGTGGGTTTCAGTTTCAGCCCGAGCTGCTCGTTCAATGCCTCCAGAAACGTCGTCCCCTGTGAGTCCGGCTGAACCTCGGCAGTGGCCGCCGCAGAATTATTCGGCTCCGGGGTCCACTCGATCGTGAAGTCGAACCGACCGCTGAGCCCGGTCTCATCCACCACAGGGCGGTCTACTCCGCCGGGGAACGTGGGAAGAGAAGCCGCAATCAATTCCATGGTGGTATTTCGGGAGCCCGCCAAATCGGTGTGGTCCCGTCGTCTGGATAGACCGTACACACTGCACTCACGTGGATACACCTCGACAACGTTCGCCGCAGAGCTGTTAGCTGACGGGGCCGAAGCATCACACGGGGGGCCCTCGGCGTGCGGACGCAGCTTGGGACCCGTCTTCCCAGGTTTGACAAGGGTGAGGGCGAGTACGGAGACTTGCTTCGTCTCAAAGTGAATTGCCAACTTGAACCGTTCCGCAAGCAAAGATTGCATCATCAAACGCATTTGATCTTTGCTCGGATTTCCTGGCGCTCGCGCCTGGATCGTGAAGCTATCCGCGGTAATCCACTTCGGTAGATTGGCAAGCATGGACTCTCGTTGCTCCAGGGTTAGCCGAAGTTTATATGCGAACTCAATGTACACTATCAGCGGAAAATCAGCCTCGAAGAGGCCCGCAGTGGGTCCGTAGGAATCATCATTACTTAGGGGAAAATTCGGAGGTGTGAAGGTACCCGGCTTGCTTGGCCGGATTGAGGCAACGTCGAATGACATTTTGCCGCCTGCTGCCGTCTGCCACGGAGGGACCTTCTGGGTCTGGGATATCGGCGCTTGGACTGTCGCTCCTTGATCGCGCTGCGGCCTGTTCCCCTGACCAAACACGCTCGACACGGAAATGGCCGTCAGTGCAGCCGCGATGAGCAGACGGCGTTGAACGAAGACCAACTCGAAGTCAACGCACTCGAATACGATAGGCAATCTTCTTTTCCCCGAGATCAGCATCCGGAACTCCTAAAACCCGTTTATTGAGGTGTACCCCAACCCTTGAACTCGCCGACAGTTTATCGACCGACGGGAAGGGTTGCCGCCCGGCCTTTGGGCGTGCGCCAACTCTGATAAGCCACTAACATCGGTGCGGCGACCGCAATCGACGAATAAGTCCCGATCAAAATCCCCACCACCAGGGCGAACGAAAATCCATTGAGCGCAGCTCCCCCAAACAGATAAAGGCTGAGCACTGTCAAGAATGTCAGTCCTGAGGTCAGGACGGTTCTGCTCAACGTCTGGTTAATTGACGTGTTCACGACGTGAGCGAGTGAAGGCCTCCGATCGATAGCTAAATTTTCGCGAATACGATCGAAAACCACGATCGTATCGTTCATTGAGTAGCCGATTAGAGTCAGAATTGCAGCGATCACCGCGAGATCAATTTCCCGGTTGGCCAGAGAAAAGGCACCCACCGTAATCAAAGTGTCATGGAGAACCGCTGCAACAGCAGCAACCCCATAGATCAACTCAAATCGAAACCAAAGATAGATCAACATGCCGAGCAGGGAGTATGCCGTGGCAAGCCACGCCTGCCTTTGAAGCTGCTTGCCTGCGGTGGGTCCTACGACATCCACCTTCAGTACATCGAAGCCGGATTCATGATAATGAGCGGTCAATCCCTTCTCTATGGCGATACGGCCTTGTTCTTCCGTCGTTTCGAGCACCGGCTTTGGCAGGGATATCACCACTTCATTTTCTGCCGTGTTCATCGGATTGGAAATACGTTGAACCTGAGCCTCCTTCACACCGTTTTGCGCGAGCGCCGAACGAATCAAATCGTCGTTCGGCTGAGAATCGAACTTCACCATGACCTGTGTGCCTCCACGGAAGTCGATTCCTAGTGGGACATGATGCCAGAACAGGATCGAGAACAATCCTGCAATCGAGAAGATCAAAGAAATACTGAGGAAGAACCACTTCTGCCTAAGCCAATCGATACGTGTGTCACGAAACATTTCCATGCTCATATCCTTTTCATTGCCTGCGATCGCCGCGTTACTGCGCAGTCAGGTGGCTCCGAAAGCACCGGCTAGATCGAGAGCGTCGCCGCTCTTCCCTTCTTCTGGAGAATCGCGTCGAAGATCAACCTGGAAACGAACACAGCAGTGAAGAGATTCGCTATCAAGCCCATGGTCAGGGTCAGAGCGAATCCTTGTATGGGGCCGGTGCCAAAGAGAAAGAGGATGGTCGCCGAAACTACCGTCGTAACATGCGTATCCAGGATTGTCTTCCATGCATGCGCAAATCCTTCCTTCACCGCCGCAGTTGCGGACTTGCCTGTTCGCAACTCCTCCCGGATCCTCTCAAAGATCAGAACGTTCGAATCCACGCCCATGCCAACCGTCAGGATCACACCGGCGATTCCAGGAAGGGTCAACGTTGCCTTAAGAAAGCCCATGAATCCAAGAAGCATCAGAAGATTGAGCAGGAGAGCCAGAACTGCGTTTATGCCGGCGCCGCGATAGTAGAGCAGCATGAAAGCCATCACTAACAGCAGTCCAGCCACGGCGGCATGCACTCCCTGACGAATTGAGGCGGCGCCCAGGCTTGGTCCGACTGTTCTTGTCTCCAGATAAGTAATCGACGCTGGGAGCGCGCCCGTTCGCAACATCAATGAGAGATCCGCGGCTTGCTGTTTGGTAAATCCCCCCTCAATTTCGCCATGATCGCGAATTGCGGAATTGATTCCCATAACCTCTCGCACGCGGTTCTCGAGCACGATGGCCATGGTTCCAGGCGTGGCGCTCGTAGAACTGTGCTCGCTTGTGTACTTATAAAAGCGGTCACCGGCATCTGACGTCAAGGTGAAGATAATGTTCGGCCTGCCATTCATATCCCGCGAAGGTTGGGCATCGCGGAAGTCTGTCCCTTCCACTTCACTCGCCCGCTTAAGCAGGTACAGACGCACCGGCGCTCCTGACGAAGCCACGCCTTGCATCAGCACTGAATCGAAAGGAATGACACCGTTGTTCGCTTGCAGAGCCACCGCGGCATCTTTATAAGGTCCTCCGGCCACTGCGTGAATCTCCAACTTTGCCGTGGACTTGATGACCTCCTCAACTCTTGTTGGATCCTCAAGGCCCGGCAGCTCCACCAGGATTTGGTTTTCCCCGAGCCCATACTTTTGAACGGCCGCCTCTGTAACCCCAAGGCTATTGACACGTCTTCGAATCGTCTCGATCGATCTATCCAGCGTCAGCGCCTCAAAGCTTTCGATGGCAGAGCGCTTCATGGTCAGCTTGTAGGCTCCATCTTGCTGGGTCGCAACATCGTAGATCGAGTATTCAGGCCTCTCCAGCAGATTTCTCACCTCGCCCATCTTTGTTATCGGAACTCCGGTAACGGATATTGACTCCGGGTGGGACGAGTCGGCTTTGCCTACTGTCACTCCTGTGATTGCGGAAGCCTGCAGCGCTGATTCGAGCTTTGCAGCATCCCGATCGGTGGCGGCCCCGAGGGCCTCGGACATTTGCACCGCAAGCACTAAATGGACGCCGCCCTTCAGGTCGAGTCCTAAATTGATCCGTTTTGAAATTGACTGCTTAAGCCTGCCGTGCGGGATACCGACGATGCCATAGCAAAACAAGACCAACACCGCGATGACGAACGCAGTTCTACCACCGAGTCTAGTGACCATGTGCCCTCGACAGGCTTATCCACAGAACCCGGAGCTGAGGTCCCGCAACATAAGCTCTATGTAAATGTGAACTGGAAAGCTAGTAGATGTGATTGCCAACAGACAAGTGGCATCCGTAGTCAGGCGGCAACTTAATGCACGCGAAAGACCACGGCGATCACGAATGCCCAAAGGCGCGATCCAGCTCAGAAAGCTCGAGCGGCACCAATCACATCATTTAGATCTCGGTTGGGAGAAACGGCGGGGGACGCTGAAATAGAGCGGGGCGCGCCTGGAGCGGATACAAACGAGCATCGGCTTCCCTGGTTCTGGACCTGGGGGCAAGTTGCAGAGACACAATCCCAGAGAGGAACACCTGGAATGATGTGTCATGCAAGCCTGAGCAGCTTTGAACTTTGATCGCTTGTGCACAATCGGCGATCACAGTCTGCCCCGGATGGTAGGCGCAACCTGCATGGCCACTCGGAACATTTGCTGCTGTTGGCAGCGCGCTGAGGGGAACAAACAATGTGATAAGAAGCGCTGCAGTGATAAGCACGACGAGCATGACAACGCGGAATGTAGGCTGCTGTCGGCTGTATGTCACGATTCCGCCAGTATACACATTTGCTCTCCTATGGGGAGGACAGAATACCCAACCATTACGCCTTTTAAAACCGAGGATGAATCGGGAATGTGCCTGAAGCACGACACAAGTTAATATGGCGCGTAGTCCAAGACCAGATATCTCTCGTGGAGGAGCCGCACATGCAAGCAACTTTTTTCTGGCGCCGGAAGGGGAGTGCATGGCCCCTCCTGGCATTGTTTGCGCTGGCGCTTTACGCGCAGAAGCCGGAACAAACGATCCGCGGAGGAAATGGGGTCACGCTGCCTCCACCTCCGCCAACCTTGGCGCACTCGGTCAAGGATGAATACCAAGAAATGCAGATCGAGGATCCCTACCGCTGGCTCGAGGACGCGAAGGCTCCCGAGACGCGGGCATGGATCGACGAGCAGAACAAGTACACGCAGCAATACCTCAACCAGCTGAAAAATCGACCGGAAATCATTCATCAGCTGACCGGGCTGGAGCGTGTCGAGGAGTACTCCTCTCCCGCGCTGCGCGGCGACAGGTACTTCTTCGAGAAGCGCCTGGCCAGCGAGAGCCAGGCGTCGATCTACGTGCGCGAGGGCTGGAAGGGCACGGACAGCCGCCTGATTGACGCGACCGGGCTGAGCACCGACCAGAATACTTCCGTGTTTATTGAAGATATTGCCAGGAACGGCAGCCTGCTGGTCTACGGCGTGCGCCAGGGCGGCGCCGACGAGGAATCCGTGCATGTAATCAATGTGCGGGAGCGTAAGGAACTACCGGATGTATTGCCATCCGCCCGCTACATGGGCGTGAGTCTGGGCCCCGAAGATAAAGGAATCTACTACTCCGTTTTCACCCACCAGGGCACCAATGTTTATTTTCACCGCTTCGGCACCGCCGTCCAGAGTGACAGCAAGATCTTTGGCGGGGAATATCATGGCGAGAAACTGAGCGAGATTGATACGGTCCGAGCCTGGGTGAGCGATAACGATCGCTATTTGCTGCTCGACATTGGCCACGGTTTTCCGCCCACACGGGACGACATCCTGGTAAAGGACCTGCGCCAGCCCGCGAGCGATTTTGTTCCGCTGGTGTACGGCATCGAGGCACAGACGCGGGCCCTCAATATCGGCGACCGCTTCCTTCTGGAAACAAATTACCAGGCGGCCAACAAACGCATTGTGGAGGCTGCGCCCGGCGGCAAGCCCGAGGAATGGAAAACGATTATCCCCGAGAGCAAGGATGTCATCGACGGATCGAGCATCGTGGGCGGCAAGCTCTTCGTCACCCGCCTGCACGACGTCAAGACCGAGACGGCTATCTACACCCTGGACGGCAGCGCAACGGGCCGGATCGACTATCCGGGGATCGGATCGAGCACGGGAGTGCATGGGCTCCCCAGCCAGAACGAAGGCTTTTACAGCTTCGAATCCTCCATTCAGCCGCCAACCATTTTTCGCTACGACGTCAGCAGCGGAAAATCGGAAGTCTTTGCCATGCCCAAAGTCCCCTTCGATTCCTCGCAGTATGAAGTAACTCAGGTCTTCTACACCTCGAAGGACGGCACGCGGGTCCCGATGTTCATCGCCGGCAAGAAAGGCCTGGAGCGCAACGGCCAGGCACAGCTTCTGATGACCGGCTATGGCGGCTTCGATGTCCCGATGCTGCCCGGATGGAACCCCGAATACGCCTGGTGGATGGAGCAAGGCGGGTTCTTCGCGCTCCCCAACCTGCGCGGAGGAGATGAGTATGGCGAGCCGTGGCACAAGGCGGCGATGTTCGAGCACAAGCAAAACGTCTTCGACGACTTCTTCGCGGCTGCCGAGTACCTCATCGCCAACCACTACACCGTACCTGAACGCTTCGCCCTCCGTGGGCGCTCGAACGGCGGCCTGCTGATGGGCGCGGCCATCACCCAGCGGCCCGATCTGTTTGGCGCCGTCTGGTGCGGGTATCCCCTGCTCGATATGCTGCGCTATCAGAAGTTTGAGTTAGGCCCGCTTTGGATCACTGAGTACGGAAGTGCGGAGAACGCAAAGGATCTCCCCTACCTCGCCAAATACTCTCCGTACCATAACGTGAAGCCGGGCCAGAAGTATCCCGCGATTATGTTCTTCACCGGAGACAGCGATACCCGCGTCGATCCTCTGCACGCGCGCAAGATGACCGCCCGCATGCAGGCCGCCGGCGGCGGAGACCGTCCTATCCTGCTGCACTACTCCCTCAAGGGCGGGCACAGCGCAGGGGTGTCGCTGACACAGCTCGTGACGGACCAGGCGGACGAACTGGCCTTCCTGTGGAACGAGACCAGCGGGAAGTAGGCCGGCCGGGCACCATAAACGCGGGCTCGTGAGGCTCGAGCGCTCGATGCATTTCCCAACCCACCCAGGAAATACGAGTAAAATTCCGTTGACAGTCTTTTGGGTCGATTTGACGTGCTGGCCGTAAACGGCGTCAGTTGGGGCACGGAGTTGGGCGTCCAACATGTCTCGGCTCAAAAAAGGGAATGAACAGAAAGCCGGCGAGGGCAAATATGGCAAGTATTTCGCTTCAAGTCAACGGCAAAGCGCACGTGATCAACGCCGCACCGGACATTCCGCTGCTCTGGGTACTGCGCGACTCTCTCCATCTGACGGGCACCAAGTTCGGCTGCGGTATCGCCATGTGCGGAGCCTGTACAGTCCTGGTGGATGGGCATCCAATTCGGTCCTGCGTGACTCCGGCGGCGACTCTGGTAGGGAAGAGCATCACCACCATTGAAGGTCTCTCGCACGACGTCAGCCATCCCGTGCAACGAGCCTGGTTAGAGGAGGACGTCCCGCAGTGCGGCTACTGCCAGTCGGGCCAGATTCTGACGGCGGTCTCCTTGTTGGCGCGCACCGCGCAACCGACCGATGCTGATATCGATGAAGCACTCAACGGCAACATCTGCCGCTGCGGCACCTACAATCAGATCCGCGCGGCGATCCACCGCGCCGCCAACCTACAGCGCCAGGTAACGGAAGCGCCGGTCACGTACAAACAGAGCGGAGAAATCGCATGAGCGGCGAAACCATTCTGAAAATCGACTTGCTCAATCGCCGCGATGTGCTGCGCGGGCTGGGCGGGTTGCTGGTCGGCTTTGTGCTGCCGGGTGGGCGGAATGCAGAGGCACAGCGCTATGGCGCGCCACTTCCGGTGAAGCCAAATGCATACATTCATATCGATTCCGACAATATCGTAACCTTTGTGATTACCAAGGTTGAGATGGGGCAAGGCACGGTAACGTCGCTGTCTCAGATTCTGGCGGATGAACTCGATTGCGACTGGAATTGCGTTCGCACTGAGTTCGCGCCAGTCGATCCCTCGTCTTATGGCCCGATGCAGGGCGTTTTCGGCAGCACGAGTATTCGTACGCAGTGGTTGCCGCTGCGCAAGGCCGGCGCGGCGGCGCGTCAGATGCTGATGGAAGCTGCGGCGCAGAAGTGGAGTATCGATGTGGCGCAAGTCCGCACCGAGCAAGGCTTTCTGCTCGCGAACGGGAAGAGCATCAGCTATGGCAGCGTGGCCGAGGCCGCGGCGAAGTTGGCAGTCCAGGCAAACATTCAGCTCAAAGACGCGAAGGATTTCAAGCTGATCGGTACGCCTGCGAAACGGCTGGATACGCGTGACAAGATTAGCGGTGCAACCAAGTTCGGCATCGATGCGGAAGTTCCGGGAATGCTTTACGCTTCGCTCGTGCGCTGCCCGGTCTTTGGCGGCAAGGTGGCAAGCTACGATGCAGGCAAAGCGAAGGCCGTGACCGGCGTTCGCGAAGTTGTGCAAGTGTCAAACGGTGTCGCCGTGGTGGCTGAGAACACCTGGGCGGCAATACAAGGCCGCAAGGCTCTCAACATCGCCTGGGACGAAGGTCCGAATGCCACGCTGTCCAGCGCCATCATTCGCTCGCGCATGGCAGAACTGGCGGAAACGCCGGGTGTTGCCGGCAGAACCGAGGGTGACGCGGCGGGTACTTTGGCACGCGCTGCGAAGCGCGTTGAAGCGGTATATGAAGCGCCTTACCTGGCGCACGCCTGCATGGAGCCGATGAACTGCACGGCTAGCGTTCGCCCTGACGGTTGCGAAATTTGGGTATCCACGCAAATGCAATCCGGCGCGCGGCAAGCGGCTGCCCGCATCACCGGTTTGGATCCTGCGCGCATCGAAGTGCACAGCATGTACATGGGCGGCGGGTTCGGACGCCGCGGCGGCACCGATTTCATCTCCGAAGCCGTGGAAGTTTCGAAGGCGGTAGGCGCTCCGGTGAAGCTGATGTGGATACGGGAAGACGACATTCAGACCGGGCCATATCGACCCGCTGCCTACGTCAAATTCGCCGGATCACTGGATCCGCTAGGCTGGCCTGAAGCGTTTATGGCGCGGGTGGTCTGCCCTTCCTTTGGCGGCGGTCGCGGGGGCGAGGGACTTGATGGCACCGCAGTGGAGGGCATCAATGACTTGGAGTATCGGTTTCCACACTCCGCAGTTGAGTTTCATCGAGCCGACGGCGCGATTCCAACCTCGTATTGGCGTTCCGTTGGCTACTCGCAGAACACTTTCTTTGCGGAATGTTTTCTGGATCAACTGGCAGCGGCCGGCGGAAAGGATCCCGTAGAAGTGCGCCGGCGCCTCCTGGCGCACTCGCCGAGAATGTTGGCGGTACTCAACCTGGTTGCAGAAAAGGCTAATTGGGGCAAGCCCGCACCGGGTCGTTACCAGGGCGTTGCATTGGTAAACAACCTGGGCAGTTTCACCGCGGAGGTTGCAGAGGTCTCCCTGGAAGCTGGCAAGGTGAAAGTGCATCGCGTGGTGTGCGCCATCGATTGCGGACAGGTGGTGAATCCTGCCATCCTCAGGCAACAGGTAGAAGGCGGGATCGCCTACGGTCTTACGGCGGCACTGAAGGGCGCCATCACCATCGACAGAGGACGCGCTCAACAAGGAAATTTCAATACCTACGACATGCTGCGCATGGGCGAAATGCCGAAGATCGATGTGCACATTGTGCCCAGCAGCGAAGCGCCCGGCGGTGTAGGTGAGGCGAGCGTGCCACCGATCGCTCCGGCCGTCGCGAACGCGATCTTTGCAGCCACACGACGTCCGGTTTGCAAGCTGCCCATTAAAGTTTCCGTATAGCGGCTGTTTCGCAGCGCGGGCACCTCCCGTACATCACTGGAAGTTAGAGAGTCTTGCCACTGGGACCGCCGATAGCAAGCTAGAACAACTGCACCATCGGACCCATGCCCCGAGTGGTTGGGAAATTTATCCGGAGTGGGCTTCACCTGGCTTCTTATTTTCCAGCTTACCAACCCTGGGCGAGCAAGTTACCGAAAATGCGACTTTGCCGGCACTTCGCAGGATCACTTCCGGATTGTCCGTCACTCGACCGCAATCGAAGGAAGGCACTCGCGGTCCCTCCAATCTCCGAGGAGCGCGTCAAACAGGTTTGTAGCCGCCGCCCTCAACGGTTTACCAGACGACCCGAGTCGTGCGTACTTGCGGGGGTTGCTGAATTCGAATTGTTCAGAAGTGAGCGGCTGTCACGCTGATGGTCGGCGTCCCCACGCCGTCCACATGATCGGGGACGGCGCCATGAAATCGGGATCGTCCAAGTGCGCGCTGTCCTGAGCGAACTCTTGCTCGGTAATATAACGGGCATCAAGCAAAGCTCCGCGAAGCTGCTCGAAATTCGCTCGCATGAGGGAGACGCCTGCTGACCCGCTCCGCGACATAAACAGCCGCCCCTCCGCACCAACTTCAACAAGCCCATGTGCCCGCAGGCGGCCATGGAGCAATCGCCCAAACCGTCGTTCAGCGCCGCGGTCTTTCAACAGTCGCATTACGGCCATTTGAGTTTTCAGAATGACCTCGCCAGGACTCACAGTTGGATCAGGAAGCAGAGAGACGGAATCAAAATCCTCATCCACAAGCCAACCTCCTGGCTTCAAGGCCGACACCAAACGCGCCAGCACTTTTTCTCGTTCCGGAAGGTGTATTAATACCAGCCGGGCATGAATGAGCTCAAAAGTTGCGTTTGGCAACGGGTCAGTAACAATATTGTGCTTAAGCACCTCGACGTTTGGCGCGGACAAAGGCTCCAGAAACGTAGGATCGACGTCCGTGACGAGGACGTATCCCGTGGGTCCCACACGATTCGCGAGCCACGCAGTGATCGAGCCTCCACCTCCCCCGACCTCCAAGCACCGCCAGCACTCGCTTACCCCGCGGTCCTCCAAATGACGGATTGTGCCACGATCAAACATGCCCGACAAAGCGTCGAATCGGGCGGGTGTTTCCCTACTGGAGTTATCCAGAGCGTAGGTGAATCCATCAGAGCGATGTGGACCAGAGCCTTCGTCAGTGGGCATAGCGCCTCCTTGTAATTTGGTCGCGGGGTAAGACCACCGGCGACGTTGGTGTCAACCTCAGTCGGGGAGTTGCACTCCGTCGGGCTCTTGCAACGACAAACTGCCAACCAGTGCGGCAAATAGCCCAAATAAACTTACGAATCCCGCGGAGTACGCCAGGCTTGCGGCAGGACTACTTCCCGGCATCACGTTGGAAAGGGTCGTCGTTATGAATACGGCGGAAACACCGATCACCCTGCCCCCAATGTTCGCCGCGAAACTCTCGCCAGTGCCTCGTAAACACGTTGGATAGACTCTGGGCAGATAGTTGCCCCAAAAACTGTGTAGTCCGTTGAAAAGCATGGTGGCGAGAAAAATCCCAACATGGACGAATGCGAGGCTTCGCGTTGCCGCGAAAAAATAGAGCCACGCATAAACGAACACCGCCGGTCCGAGCAGAAGGCGCAACCGGCGTCGCTGCGAAACGATCCGAACGACGAGTAGTGCAAAAAGTATGCGGCCCGTCAAACCACCTAACTCTTGAAACGATTGCACTCCACTGGCCGCCTGCTCGATCTGGCGTGGCGCTAGCTTCGCCACCTGAGCCAGCCCGGGAATCATGCGAACCGTTTGTTGAAGAGCTCCGAACGACAGAAAGTAACTGCAAGCGAACAATAGTGTCGCAACGAGTGTGGTCTTTCTCAAGGCGGGCCGGAATAGCTCCGTGAGAGAGGGGCGCTCCAGGTCGTTCTTCGATCTCTTTTTCTGCCACAACGGCGATTCGGGTAGAAAAGGCCGGATTAAAAGAAGTGGAATCGCGGGAATTAAGCCGGAAAGCAACGTGTAGCGCCATGCCTCGTGACCTCCCTGAATCATCGGCAATGTTTCTGCGTAGGTCACTGCCAGGTAGTAGGCTCCGGCTACCATGAGCCCACCCACCGCATGAAACCCTTGCGTGTAGCCCAAGACGGACTCTCGACGCTTAGGGTTTGGAAAGAGCTCTGCGATCCAGGTAATTGCAGCCACGAATTCTACGCAGACGCCAATCATCGTCGCACACCGCAGTACCAGCAATTGCGTCAGGGAGGTGGAAAAGCTCGCGGCACATGCGGAGAAGCTGTAGAGCAGAATGCTCCAAAAGAGAATGCGCTTTCGGCCGAAAAGATCGGTGAGGTATCCTCCGAGCAACCCAAACAAGCCGCCTGCCATATTCGGAACATAGAACAGCAACCCTACCCACAAGTTAAACTCGGGCGTCCCGGACTTCAGATGTCCCAGAGCCGTGAGTGCGGGGCGCACGATTAGGGGCAGCATCAAACTTTCGTACAAATCGAATGCGAATCCAAGGCAAGAGACGCCGCAGATGAGCCACTGAATCGGCGTCAACCTGGATGGAGCCAGCCCTTCGGCGCCGTGCATTCGGGAACTCGCTATGAGCCGTGTGCGTCCTGAGGTTTTCAGAAAAACCTCCTGCGGTGCTATTTAAGGCCGGAACGGTTTATGATACAAGTCAAAATAATTTGACAATTAGTGAGGAATACTCACGAATGGATTTCACCTCCCGACAACTTCGCGCCTTCCTGCTCGTGGCGCAACACCGGAGCTTCTCGCGGGCGGCCGAGGTCCTCTACATTACTCCGTCCGGATTGAGCGTTTTGATAAGAGAACTGGAGATGCAGCTCGGGTTCCGGTTGTTCGACCGCACTACGCGGCACGTCGTGCCTACTGCCCACGGCACCGAACTACTGGCAGTTGCACAGAAGAGCGTGGCCGAAATGGACGCCGCGGTGTCGCGCATCGGACGCTCCGCGACCCAAGCCAGCCAGTCTTTGACTTTGGGTGCGCCACCCTTGATCGCAGCCAATATCGTCACACACGCGATCAAGGAATTCCGCGGTCACCGGCCAGATCTTCGGATTCAGTTGTTCGACGAAAGATCGCCTGCCATCCTACAACTTGTCCTCGCCGGCAAGCTAGACGTTGGTCTTGGCATCTTCGCTCGGACGCCAGGTATCAAGCGTACCCCTTTCTTTCGTTCTCCTCTGATGGTGATCCGCCCGGACACGAATCCCGCATTTCGTCGAGCATCCACCACGTGGTCCGCCTTGAAGGGTGAGCAGCTGATCTCGCTGCGATCGTTTAGCCCGATACAGCAGATTGTAGACAAGCATCTGGCCCAAGCAGGTGTCGTATCTCGGCAGAGTGTGTCGATCAACCTTCTGGATACGCAAATTGCCATGGTGGAGGCCGATGAAGGCATAGCCATTATCCCTTCATTCGGGTTGCTAGCGTGCCGGAACCGAAAAGTAGCGACGAGTCGTCTGATCAATCCTGTCGTAGAAGTGGAGTTTCATCAGATTAGCAATCGAGGAAAGAAGCTCCCACCCGGCGCACACGAATTCTCTGCGTTTCTTAAGAGCTTCTTCACCAGGGAGCTTGCCATTCCGGTCCTGCGTAGCGCAGCCGTCGGAACGCACGACTCTTCCGGTCGTCAAATGGCGGGACCTGTCCAGTCGTAATCCGCAATAAGCCCGCAGCACCTCATTCTGGGCGAGTTGTCGGCTAAGCGGAAGTTAATTGAAGAGCAGGGGTTTGCTCTCTGGATGTCAATCTCCCGTGAAACCGGATTGTAGGTAAATTGTTCAACGCGACCATCCTCCTCGATTGCGGCGGAATCGCTCGAACGAGTTTCGTTCTGGAGGCTGATCGTGAAAGAATTGCAAAACGCTTCGCCGCGTGATCTCCAATTCGAACGGTAGCAGCTTGCTCCTAACGGTGAATCAACTGCAATTTCGATCCATCAGTTACTTCCTGGTTCTCGCTTTTTGTCCGGCGGCCTCTTTACTCGCGCAAAGCAGAACGATTCCCATCACGCAGCAATACTTGAATATCCCGGTCGAACGCGAAAGTGAGATGCGGATATTTCAGATTAGCGTCGGCGGAATTCAAAAGCGTGAGTTTCCTGTGCAATTGGCAGAGCATGGCGTCGACTATTGGATTTTCCTGGACGTCAGCGAATTTAAGGGCAGTACCATTACCCTCACTGGTCCATCCGATCTCTCGGGCCCTTCCGCTCAAGCCGCTTTGGATCGTATTTATCAGGCGAACCAGATTGAGGGGGCGGCCACCTTATACAAGGAGAGCATGCGGCCGCAGTTCCACTTCACCGTTAAGCGTGGCTGGAGCAACGACGTCAACGGTCCGATCTTTTACAGGGGCCAGTACCACCTTTTCTGGCAGGCTTTCCCGTTTGGAATAAAGTGGGATACCGGCTTCATGTATTGGGGCCACGCGGTCAGCAAGGACATGATGCACTGGCGGGAGCTGGCGCCTGCGCTCATGCTCGACAAGCTTGGCTCACCTTGGTCCGGCTCGAGCCTCATAGACCACAACAACGATGGAGGCTGGGGTAAAGACGCGCTCGTGTTGGTCTATACGGCGTTTGACCGCATCTCGCATAAACAGGTGCAGTGCATCGCGTACAGCACAGACAATGGAGCTACGTTCACTCGCTATGTTGGCAATCCTGTTCTGGACAGCAATCGCGAGGTAGGCTCGAACGACACCAGGGATCCCAAGGTCTTCTGGTATAAACCGGCCAGACACTGGGTGATGGTCTTATTTGAGAAGGATGGCATGACCTTCTACACCTCTGCAGATCTCAAAACGTGGGTGCGAAAGAGCCATCTGAAAGGATTTCATGAATGCCCCGATCTTTTTGAGCTCCCAATCGATGGAGATAATAATCGTAAAAAGTGGATCCTTCATGGTGGCTCGTCCACCTACGTGATCGGCACCTTCGATGGGGAGACATTCACCCCTGAGTCTCCTGACCTGCATTATGCCGAAGGAAAAAACGTCCATGGAGCCGATCTTCTATATGCGGCGCAATCCTTCGCGGAGATGCCGGACGGAAGGCGGGTCCAAATGGCATGGGGAAGGATTCAGCCAGAGGGTATGCCTTTCAATCAGATGATGCTATTTCCCACGGAATTCAAACTGAAAACCACTAGAGACGGCCTGAGATTGCAGGCTACTCCTATTGACGAGATAGCCCAGCTGCGCGGGAAGGCGGGTGCGTGGTCCACATTGACTGCTGCAGAAGCCAACCAGAAACTGGGTGTGACTGGATTCATGCCTCTCGACGTCAAACTTCAAATTACGTTGAGCGACAAGGATGAGCTGGCTATTGCATATGGCGGAAATACTCTCACCACAATCCAATCTGCAGACCTCGAGAACGGCCGGGGTCGGGTGGAAGTATTGATCGACAAATGCGTCGCTGAAATCTTTGTAGACGGGGGAGTGCGGTATATCGTTCGGGAGATAACGCAAACCGCTGGCGGTCGAGGCTTGGAATTGAGTCTGGGGCAAAAGGCAAGCATCGTCAATCATCTTGAAATCTATGAAATGAACTCGATGTGGAAGCCGCTCGAGTAGAGGTAGCGATCAAGCTCTTTCGTTGCCCGTTAGAAGGCCAGGACGACCCTTTCGCTACCCCGGTACTTCCTGAAAAACGGATAAGTTCAGGGTCGGCTGTATCTGCCTATCCACTTCGTTGAAGACATACTCGTGCTGTGCATGCGCAACGTCTGGCTTCCCCGTTATGGAACGTACCCTGCGCAAAAAGATCTAGGGAAGTATCCTGCTTGTCGCGTGGTACAGGCGGTATTTCGAATAGACATGCTGCTCCTGAACAGCCAGCCCATTGGCTTCGACGCGGACATTTACCCCCAAGGGCAACCACAGTTCCAGGTTAAGCGCGGATATGTCGACTGCTCCGAAAAGGATTTTCGCAGTCTCCTTTTGGAATCCGGCTTCTTGCTGCGGTGCGAGGATGTCGGTCCTCAGTTGAATGATTCGGAAATCCTCCTGATCGATCCAGGCGACACCCTGGAACAGCATAGGAACGAATTTCCCCCCATTCACCATCATCATGGGTACGTTGACCGAGCCCGGAATTTGCGTGAATGCGACTACGAAAGCTTCCCGCTTGCCAATCTTCTGTTCTCCCAGGTAGTGGAAACGGGATTGCGACTTGTTAGACGGCGAGAAAATCACCCACGATCCGACAAAGCCCTGGAAGTTTGGCCCTTCCGCACTCGAATTGAGCGGTTGATCCTGCTCGTCCGTCCGAAACTCTTCCAGCACGCGACCACTTTGCGTTCGGCGGGAAACGATAATGTAATGAAAGTCTTTTTGAATTCGCTTACCCGAGGTCTGCGAACAATTCTCGATCGGGAAGTTTCCCGGCGCACTGGAGTGGGAACCACAATCCTGCGCCAGGCCAACCATCCACTGGGTCTGAGTAACTCGTTCATCCGAGGTCAGGTCCGGTACCTTAGCCACTAACTCATCCACCCTGGCGCCAACTTTGAGCAGAAGATTGGATAGCTGCTCCTGGTTGGAATCGGGTTTCAAGCCTTTGAGTTCTCGAACTCTTTTTTCCAGTTCCGGTGCCGAGTTGTCCAGGTAGGGCTGTGCGTTTGAGTAAAGCTTCGTTTCCTCGTCCAGGATCCTCGCCTGGTTCCCTGAAGACGATGGAGTCTGCGAAAAAGCCGGAAGAGCGCCGAGCGCAATGAGCGCCAGAGCCAAGCTGCCGTAACGCCGGTTTGAGCGCATGAGCCGCAACCTCCCGCGTCCCCTAAAAGTCGGTGGTTTTCCGCCCGAAATTATAGTCTCGACCGTCCGGGTTGGGCCTGCCAGGGCATAGCTCTCTCGCTGCGAATGGAGACTCCGGTATCCGGCCGAGCCCGATCCAGATTGGGCCAGAGTCTTCGTAGATTGCTGCCTGGTGCATCATCCCGGTCCGAAAACATCCGATGCTATCAAACAAGGAGGGTCGCTCTATGAAAGAGATTGGCCGTTTTATACTCACTGTCTTGTTTGCCCTGTCCGCCGTTGTGGCGCTGTCCGCACGGGCGACAGATGTGGGGGAGGACTTTGCTGAAGACACCTAGCGGCTGGGTGTTCACAGGCTCAGCATCGGCCTGAGGAGTGAACAGCCTGTAACGGCTCGAGCGAGGCAACGGAAGACGATCGGGGGCTTCCGAAGTGACCAGATGAGGGGGTCTACCCTGTTCCGTCGAAGTCTTTTCCGCCGGATCAGGATTCCAGCTTGCCAAAGTACCCGTTACTAGAGTCTGCTGTTGCCATCCATCGGGATGCTGGATTTTAGGGTCGCAGTTGGAGATAATTCGACCGTTCAGCAGGGTTTCCCGCCACGAACAAGGAGGGATGGAAACTTGAAGCTGCGGCTCCTAGTCGTTTTGCTCGCTTCTGCCTCGCTAGCCTGGATTCCCGGAGCGACGCCAGCCGCACCCGCGGCCGAGGCGCCCACGAAACCTGTGGACTTCAACCGGGAGATCCGTCCCATCCTCTCGGACAACTGCTTCAAGTGCCATGGCCCGGACGAAAAGATGCGCATGGCCAACATGCGCCTCGACGAGACGGAGGGCCTTTTCGTCGACCGCGGCGGCTACAAGATCATCGTCCCGGGGAACTCGGCCCAAAGCAAGATCTACCAGAAAATCAGTTCCAAGGACGTGGCGTTCCGCATGCCGCCGGTCTATTCCGGCAAGACGCTGACCTCCAGGCAGATTGAGGTCATTAAGCAGTGGATCGACCAGGGGGCCAAATGGGAAACGCAATGGTCGTTCGTCGCCCCCAGGCGTCCACCCGTGCCCGAGGTGAAACAGAAGGCGTGGGTGCGGAACCCCATTGACAGTTTTGTCCTGGCACGGCTCGAAGCCGAAGGGTTGAAGCCGAGCGAGGAAACAGACAAAGCCACCCTCCTGCGCCGGGTCAGCTTCGACTTAACCGGCCTGCCACCTACGCCCGCCGAGGTGGACTCCTTTGTGGCCGACAAGTCGCCCGACGCCTACGAGAAGCGCGTAGACCGGCTGCTGGCCTCGCCGCACTATGGCGAGCGCATGGCCATGGAGTGGCTCGACCTCGCCCGCTACTCCGACACCCATGGCTACCATATCGACAGCCTGCGGGAGATGTGGCCGTGGCGCGATTGGGTGATCAAGGCCTACAACCGGAACATGCCATACGATCAGTTCACGGTGGAGCAGCTGGCCGGCGATCTGCTGCCCAACGCAACCGTGGACGACAAGATCGCCAGCGGCTTCAACCGCAATAACATGATCAATTTTGAAGGCGGCGCCGTTCCCCAGGAATACCACGCGGAGTACACCATTGACCGGGCGAGCACCATGGGCACCGTTTGGCTGGGTCTTACCGTTGGCTGCGCGCGCTGCCACGACCACAAATTCGATCCCATCCGGCAAAAGGATTTTTACCAGCTCGTTGCCTATTTCAACAGCGTTCCGGAAAGGGGACTCGACGGCTTCCTGGGCAATGCGGATCCGGTGCTGCCCCTGCCCACCGCGGCGCAGCAGCAGCAGCTCGATGAGCTGAATAGCCGGCTCGCCAGCACCCTGGCTGCGCTGCCCGAGAAAGACATCGTAGCCCAGCAGAACGAGTGGCAAAAGACGGCGCTGGCGGGGATCCCTGAGCCTTCGCAAGAGGGTCTCGTCGCTTACTACCCGCTGGAGGGAAGTTTGGCTGATACCTCCGGCCAGCACCACGACGGCAAAGCGGTGCGCGGCGACCTGGTGTACGACGAAGGCAAAATAGGCAAGGCTGCGGAGTTCAGTGGGGAAACCCAGGTGAGTTTTGGCAACGCCGGCGATTTTGACCGCGGCGACCGCTTTGCGCTGGCGCTGTGGGTCCGGACGTCGACCTCGAGCGCGGTGAAGCTCCTGCAAAAGCGGGACACCTCCGAACACTGGCAAGGCTGGGAGATTGCGACCGATGATCCCACCTATGACAAGCCCCAACACCGCCTTTCCCACTTCATCGTCCGCATGGCCGCTAAGTGGCCTGACGACGCTCTCGAGGTGCGCACTAAGGAGCGCTTCGCGACGGCCTCGTTCTCTCACCTGGTGGTGAACTACGACGGCTCGGGTAAAGCGCCGGGGGTAAAGCTTTACGTCAACGGCAAGCCCGCGCTGACGGAAGTGATGAAGGACAACCTGAGCGGCACGTTTCGAACCGCTGCCCCGCTCGAGATTGGCAACAAGGCGAACGGAAAGCCCTTCGAAGGGGAGCTGGACGACCTGCGCATCTATAACCGCCCGGTGAATGACGAGGAGGCTGAAACACTGGCCATCCGCCTGCCGGCGCGCTCGGTGCTGGTGGCGCTGGCGGGAAAACCTGCCCAGGAGATTGTCACGCTGCAGCCGGAAAAGGCGCCCCCGGAAGCAGAGATCGGAGAGGAAGCGAAAGCCGAGACTCCGGAGGCCAAGGCAGCGCGCCTGGAAAAAGAACACCAGGCCGCGCTGAGCGAGTACTTCCTGAAGTATGCGGCGGCTGAAAAGGATCGCCAGCTTTATGCGCAACTGACTGAGTTGCGGAAGGAAAAGGAGAATCTTGAAGCGTCGATCACCAACGTCATGGTGATGACGGAAATGAAAAAGCCGCGGGACACGTTCATCCTGGGGCGGGGCCAGTACGACAACCCGGGAGAGAAGGTGACTCCGGGCGTTCCGGCCTTTCTGCCGCCGCTGCCGCCTGGGGCGCCGCCGAATCGCCTCGCCCTGGCAAAGTGGCTGGTGGATCCGAAGAATCCTCTGACGGCGCGGGTGGCGGTGAACCGCTACTGGCAAGACTGCTTTGGGGTGGGGATTGTGAAGACGGCGGAGGATTTTGGCTCGCAAGGAGAGCAGCCTAGCCATCCCCAGTTGCTCGACTGGATGGCTACCGAGTTTGTCAGCAACGGCTGGGACATAAAGGCGATGATGAGGCTGATTGTCACCTCATCGACCTACCGGCAGTCGTCGCGTGAGACCAGGGAGATGGCTGACCGCGATCCCGAGAACCGGCTGCTGGCGAGAGGGCCGCGTTTCCGTCTGCCCGCCGAGATGGTGCGTGATAACGCGTTGGATGTGGCCGGGCTGCTCGACACCCGCATTGGCGGCCCCAGCGTTTACCCCTACCAACCAAAGGGCCTGTGGGAAGAAATGGCGTTCGGTGGGGGGTTCTCCGGGCAAAGCTATACGGTATCTACCGGCGAAGACCTTTACCGGCGCAGCATGTACACAGTGTGGAAGCGGACAGTGCCGCCGCCCTCGCTGACGACGTTCGACGCGCCCGACCGCGAGAAGTGTACGGCGCGGCGCACCATCACCAATACTCCGCTGCAGGCCCTGGTGCTGCTCAACGATCCCACTTATGTAGAGGCCAGCCGCGTACTGGCGGAAAAGACCATTACCCAGGCGGGGCGCGATCCGGAGAAGCGGGTTGACTATGCATTCCGCTTAGCGACGGACCGCAAACCGCAGCCACAGGAACGCGCGATACTGCTCACGCTGGCGCGGGAAGAACTGGCGGAGTACCGGCGCGACAAAACGTCGGCGATGAAGCTGATCGGGGTGGGCGACGCGAAGCGCAATCCGAAGCTGGACCCGGCGGAGCTGGCCGCCTGGACGACTGTGGCCAGCACCATCCTTAATATGGACGAGACCATCACGAAAGAGTGACTGCTATGGACAAAGTGGGACGCGAGATCTTGCTGGAGATGACCCGGCGGCAGTTTTTCGGCCGCACCGCGAAGGGGATAGGCGTGGCGGCGCTCGCTTCGCTGCTCGGCCCGGGCCTGATGGCGGAGGGATCGGCGGTGGATCCCGCACTGGATAAATCGTCCGGCGGCCTCCCGGGCATGCCGAATTTCGCGCCCAAGGCCAAGCGCGTGATCTTCCTCCACCAGTCGGGCGCACCTTCGCAGATTGAGTTGTTTGACTACAAGCCCAAGCTCAAGGATTTGCAGGGCACGGAGCTGCCGGACTCGATCCGCAAGGGCCAACGCATTACCGGCATGACCTCGGGCCAGGCGTCCTTTCCGGTAGCCGCACCCATCTTCAAGTTTCAACAGGCCGGCAAGTCGGGCACCTGGATCAGCGAGCTGCTGCCGCACACCGCCAAAATTGTCGACGACATCGCCATCATCAAGACGGTGAACACAGACGCCATCAACCACGACCCGGCAATCACGTTTATCCAGACCGGGTTCCAACAGCCCGGCCGTCCCAGCATGGGCGCGTGGGTTACCTATGGCCTGGGCAGTGAGAATCAGAACCTGCCCGCGTTTGTCGTGCTGATCTCGCAGGCCAACGCACTCAACCCGGACCAGCCTTTGTTTTCGCGGCTGTGGGGCAATGGCTTTCTGTCTTCCAAGTACCAGGGGGTCAGGTTTCGAGCGGGCGCCGAGCCGGTGCTGTACCTGGATGACCCACCGGGCATCAGCAGCCAGTCGCGCCGCCGCATGCTCGACTCGCTCGCCCAGCTCAACAAGTTGTGGTTCGACGCTTACGGAGATCCAGAGATCGAAACCCGCATCACGCAATATGAGATGGCCTACCGCATGCAAACTTCGGTGCCCGATCTCATGGATCTTTCCAAGGAACCCGACTCGGTTTTCGAGATGTATGGGCCAGACTCGCGCAAGCCCGGTACGTATGCTGCCAATTGCCTGCTTGCCCGGCGCCTGGCCGAGCGCAACGTACGTTTTATTCAGCTCTACCATCGCGGCTGGGACCAGCATAACGATCTACCCAGAGACATCGCCCTGCAGGCGAAGGGCACTGATCAACCGTCCGCGGCACTGGTTCAGGACTTGAAGCAGCGCGGGCTGCTTGACGATACGCTGGTGGTTTGGGGCGGCGAATTCGGCCGTACTGTCTATTGCCAGGGCAAGCTGAGCGAGACCAATTACGGGCGCGACCATCACCCGAAATGCTTCGCCATGTGGATGGCGGGTGGCGGTATCAAACCAGGCATCTCGATCGGACAGACAGACGACTACTGTTACAACGTGGTGGAAGATTCGGTGCCGATCCACGACCTGCAGGCGACCATCCTGAACTGCCTGGGCGTGGACCATACCAAGCTGACCTTCAAGTTCCAGGGCCGCGACTTCCGCCTGACCGACGTCGCGGGCAAGGTAGTGTCGAAGGTGCTGGCTTAGCGCCACCTTCCGAGGGAAGAGAGAAGGAGCTCGTCCCGTCACATGGTTTGTCTGTGCCGGTTTTACCTCCGCTGCCAAAGCCCGTAAGCAAACCCGAGTAACCTTTGGGCTGGTACTCCCGTGCCGAAAAAAGCCCCTCGCCACTAACCTGCATACCTGGAAGTGCATATCTCTTGGTAGAAGATATCGGCAGGCGACGGCTCCTCACGCAACCGCGCCCTGTCCGGCAGTTGCCGGTAGTTTCGGCCATCCGCGTGAGCGAAGGATAGCTTCACCGCTGTCCGGTGCCTTACCCTATCCCTGTTTCAAAATCACCAACATCTGCGATGAGTAGCCTGCCGCGGCTCTCTACCCCTTTGTGTCACGAAGAGAACAGCAAACCAAATCCAACCCCATCTCCAGCCAACCAAGGAACGAGACGACCTATGCCCAAAAATACTGCCTGCCCCGGCGTGCCGCGGGTCAGCGATCCCATCACCGATCAGGAAATCGCCTTTGCTCACCTGATCATGTCCGGAACCATGAACGACCGCGCCGCAGCGGAAGCCGTCGGCCTCAATCCCGACACCGCAGCCTATACCAAAGCCAAGCCCCGCGTCCGCGACTACATGAGCGAGCACCGCGCCGCCGTCAACGAAAAACTAGAGGGCCAGGAAGCCGAAGGGCTAGGCAAGCTCAACCTTGGTCGCGATCAGATCCTGGCCCGCCTCTGGGAACTGGCCAATCTTAGTCACGAAGAGACCAGAGGTAGCATCGCCGGCCAGATCAAGGCTCTTACGATGATCGTAGCCATCGAAGGCCTGGTTCCCGACCGCCGCTCCGCCCCATTCGCGACGCAACCCGCGGCCCCGCCCCTCAAGGCCCAAATCTACGAGTCTCAGTGGCTCTGCAAACAGCAGCACGAACCCGCATGTGAGGAGCCACGCGACCCCGTTGCCGCCACGAAAACCCCATCCGCCGCGCCCCCGGTCCCCCACCCGGAGCCTACACCCGAGCCAGCCGCCGCACCGGCGAACGACACGTCGTCTCCGAACCCTGAACGGTCCCAACCCAGCGTTGCCAATCCGTTCATCAATCCCGAACGCCTGAACTGGGTTCCCGAAGCAACCGGCTGCGCCTTCGACGCCGCGCTCTACAATGGGAGCTCCCTCAGGCAGTCCCTTTCCCTGAGTAAACGCTTCTCTGGTCGGCGCCGCTAAAGAGGCTGCGGAAAAATCCGAATTCTTTGAAAGGGGACGGGCTTCAGCCCGTCCGTAATTACTTTGAAATGAATGTGGCTTTAGCCACTGAGGGGACGACTCTGTCCAAGCAGAGACTTTTTCCGCAACCGCTAAAGTCCAAAAAAGGTCAAATTTTATCGAATTTTACAAAATATCCCGCTCTTCGCTCGAGTGACGCAGCGTCAGCCGGACGGAAGATGCCTCTACCTCATCGACAACGCGACCGGGGCCAGTACTCCTTTAGCCCAGGACGTGAGTGCCCGGTAGTATCTGAAAACATGATTCAGCCCGCCCCGGCCTGCCGTGGGTCCCGGAGGGACGTCTGACACACGACTCACCGGCCAAGAACCAGCTCCGGACGAAGGGCAAGGCTGCTTCAGCCGTGCCACAGGACTCGCTCTGATGAGGGCTCTAGCCCCTGAGGTACGCCTTTCCTCCCTAAAGGGTACGGGCTTCAGCCCGTACATACATTGAAACAAAACGATGGGCTTTAGCCCCTGAGGGCAACGCGTTCCACACAGCAGCGCGGAGTTGAGCCTGCGCTTTCTTTCCGAGTTCTCACACACCCTCTTTAGCCGCTGACGTACGCCTTTTCCACCGTCTCTTGCAAACTCAGCCGTTCCCAAGGCCCGGAGGGCCGGCCCGCCAAACGTCAGCCCAGCCCGGAAGGGCTGGGTATCAAAATGGGATGATGACCCGAGCGCCGTAGGTGCGGCACCATTTGCTTCCTGTCATGACCCACACTCCGAAGGAACGGCTGAACGTTTCGACCTCTGCCGCTCTGCGACCCCAACCTCATGCCCACATGATCGGTCGCCGAACCAACTCGCCGAATAAAGTCAACGCAACAGAATCGACGAATCAGCTAATTTGGACAAGTCTATGGTCCGATAGCTCCCCCCGCATGATTCATTGTGGTTAGCTTGAATGCTGTCAGTCATTGCTACAAACCCAGCGGACGCAAAGTGGGTTTTGGCCATCGCTCGGACCGGATCAGATGCTCGATCTGCTCCTTGCGCTCCGCCGCGGGCGGATGGCTGCGCAGGTAACCCTGCAGTGTTTCCAACGAGACCTGTGTCGCTTCATCGATGGGTGAGCCGGATCGATCGTGCTCCGCCTTGCCTTCAAGGCGCCCAAAGGCATCGAGCAGCTGCAGGATCCCTTCGGGGGAATAGCCTGCGTCTACGGCGAGAGCCGTCCCGTAGCGGTCTGCTTCCAGCTCCTGATCTTTGCTGTAGCCCGCAGTAAAGACATTGAGAGGAAGGCTGAGCAGGTCTCCCGCCAATCCAAGGTGGCGCAGGTTTGCTTCTGTTTCTGCGCGCTCTGCGCAATGGCGAAGGTCGACGTGTTCCACTTCATGCCCGATAACGGCGGCAAGCGCATCCTCACTTTGCACCAGCTTCAGGAGCCCCTCGCCCACGAAGACGTGGCCCCCGGGCAAAGCAAACGCGTTGACAAAAGTAGGCCGAGCCACATAGTGAAAGCGATAGGGTAACTTGCGCGTCGCATGGCCGGCGACCGATGTTCCCAGGGCCTGAAGGTAGGCTTCGACTCTCTTCGCTTCTTCGCTTCGCTGATCCGGTTTCCAGGCGGACTCATACGACTGGGCCAGCCCGTTACCCAGCGCAATCTCTTCCGCGTCTGACATGCGATCGACGTGCCCTGGAACGCGCGCGACCTCGTGCTCCGCATCCGCGACCGTGGAGAGTATGGCTTGCGGACTGGGTTGGGTCGTCACTCTCTGATATTGCGCAGCGATGAGTGCCGCCAACCCGGCGGCCACGATCAAAGCCAGCGGAAACCAGCGCTTCATAAAAGTTTGAGAATCGCTTCGCGGTAGCGCGTGTAGAGAAACGAGACCAGCAGCAACGCCGATCCCATCACGATCAGGGTGATATATCGGTCCGACGGGGCCAGCTTCCAGATATCGATGACCAGAATTTTACCTACCCCGAGCAGAAGCAGACTCAGCCCGGCCAGACGATAGCTCCGTTCGCGCAACCACAGGGCAAGAAGAAAAACGCTCACCCCGAGCGCGCTCCAGGCAACGGTAATCATGCCGGCGCGCATTTCGTGGGCGAGCATAAGCGCTACCAGCACGAGAGGGAGGAAGAAGAGAATCTGCTCCGGCCGCGCCAGAGTGAACTGCAGCCAGTCTTGCCAGCCGCTTGCGAGACTGAAAGAAGCATCGCGGCGGCGCAGGCGGAAGGCTGGTACAAGGCTAGCCAGCAGAAGAACGCAAGCCACGCCGATGCATGCCGCCGGCCGTTGCCAAAGCCCACTGTGCGCAAGAGCCGGGCGCTCGAGATTGAAGAGCACGGCGCGCAGACAGACCGCAATCGCAAGCACGAGCCCCTGCACAAGAAACAGGGTGCGATCGAGAATCCACGCTGCGGCGACGAGCAGGAAAGTAAGGGTTGCCCAGGAGATTACCACCCACTCCGGCCTGATCTCGAAATACAGAAGCGCGGCGAGAGCAGCCGTTCCCAGGCAACAGGCCACGGTTTGCATAACCCGGTCAAAGAGTGCGTCGCCTGCGTTCTCCCGCAGCCGCTCGTAAGCCCAATAGTACGTCGCGATCAGGGGCAGAACGGTATACAGCCGGGGGGTAACCAGGTGCGCCGTGGAGCCTGCGTTCAAATTCACGAACCAGATGCGCACGAAGCTGGCTGCCAATAGGGCTGCCGCCTGGTGCCGCAGATAATCATGTCTCCGGAGCAGGCCGGTCTCCAGCAATGCCAGCGCTAGCAGAGCCCAGCCAACCGCAACCGCTACAGGCACGAACTCATACCAACACAAGAGCGCGAGCAGCACCGATCCTGCCCATGAATAGGCAATCGGAATATACTCCGCCGGCAGGTTGAGCGCGCCTTTGGCGCGCCGCGTACCTAAGTAGAAAAAGACGCCGGCCAGGCTGACACTGATGGCACGCTGGCTCAGGGGGCCCCAGTGGCTCGATATCTGGAGATTGATCATCAACACCCTGATCAGCGCAACCGCAGCCAGAAGATCAGACTCCATGGCCAGATCGCCCGAGTCCAGCTTGTCCGCCGCGAATCCAAGAGCGACTGCGAACGCCATCCATACCGGCGCGGTTTGGCTTGCTGAAAAGCAAACCCACAGCGCCAGTGCTGCTGCGGCCAGGCCCATGTATGAGGTGAGGCGAAGCGCCACGGAGTCTAACGCGTCGACGCCGACTTCGCTCCAGCGCCGGGTTGCCGCTTCAGCGTTAAACCAGTAGATCGCGGCCGCAAGAGCCAGGGTCAGGGAGGCTGCCCAATGTCGCGAGAGATCCGGCTGTGCTGCGCGCAACGAGAAAATCGGCTGCACATCGCCCAACGCGAGTGGGAAGATGGCCGCGAATCCAGCCAAAATGCCCAGCCGGCGGAATACTGTTTCGCGCATGCGGATGCCACAAAGGAACAACACCTCTGCCTCAAGAAGCCAGAGCACGGACCAATGCGATTGCTTGTACCGAAACGGAATCGCGGCCAGCAGCAAAGCGGACGCAATGGTGGAGAGCACAACGAATGCCGTACGCCGCTTTTTCCTTGCAGAGAAGGCGAGCAGCATCTCGGCAGAACCCATGGCAAGAATGGCCCAGAAGGCCCATTCCGGATGAGCCGACTGATACTTGAGCAGAGCCAGCACGCCGGCAGAGTTGACAACCGCGGTGATCGAAGTGAGGACGTCTTCGCGGCCGTCACGCGGCACGCTGCGAATGTAAGCGATACGGAAGACGAACCAATAGAGAAGGATCAAGCCCACACTGGGAAGGAACTCCGGGAAAGCATGGCCGCTTCCGCCGCGGCTCTCGAGCGTGCGATGTACCCAGAGAAAGTGGTTGCAGTAAACCGCAACCACCCCGGCCAGCTCCAGCTCTGCCCAGTGTTCACGCCGCGTGACATACACCAGGCCGCCCGCCAGCAACGCGCCCGCCACTAAACTGAAGACGGTGTTCTGGCTGATGGTCACGGTGGAGAAGGCAAGCAGGAACGCGAGCCCGGTGACCACCTGCGATTGGTAGTGAAGCGAGTGCCAAACCATGCCCAGGGCCACTGCTGCCATGAGAATGAGATCGAACCCCTGAGAAGAAATTACCCGGGTCGCGGATACGTGATACATCGCATAGGCGATAAAGAACGTGAGCGCCCAGCCGCCTCCGATCCCCACCCTGGCGAAAAGGCGATAGCGGTCACGGCGTTCCAGCAAGAGGCCGCCGATGAGCAGGAATGCGCTGACTGCGGTACCGACTACAATCTTGCCCGCCGGACCCAGCGTGCGCAGTTGGAAGGCCAGGAAGAAGGCGATCCCGAAAACCAGGGTGACGATGCCAAGTTTGTTGAGCCAGTTGGCGCCGAGCCTCTCTTCGAGCGAGAGCTTGTGTACTGGAACTTGTTCGACGGGAGATGGATGCGCCACCGGCGGCGCTGGACCATCAGTGGAGAAGCTGTCCTCGAACTGCTCCCGCGGCGCAGTCTCCACGGCAAACACATTTGCTGGTTTAGCGGGCGGCATGGTTACAACCAGAGGCGTGGCTTCCGGCACGGACAGCGTCGAATCCGCTGCTGGTGCAGGTTGTGGTGCCGCACTGACCGGGTCGACCGGCGCCTGATTCGGTCCCTGATTCGGTGCTTGGTTCGGTGCTTGGTTCGGTGCAGCGGATACAGCGCCTACGGAGTCGCTGTCGATTTGCCGCAGCCGCCCTTCGACCGCGTACAGCCGCTGCAGAAGCCTGGCCTCACTCTCTTCACGCCGGCGGCGATCACGCGACCTGACGATCAGCCAGATAACAACAAGAACCAGGAGCAGAAAATATTGCATAGGTAGAGTTGTTGGGCATTATTCCACGAGCAAAGCAACAAGTCACTGAAACCATTGGGGGAGGTAACTTGGAAGCGATCCAGGTGTAGGCGATTATTTCAGGCAGGCGACTGGCGTTAGCCAAGGGCAATACTGGTTGACCGGCTCGCGCCTGCCTTAAGACGCCCCCTGGTGAGGAGAGCGACGAGCGCAGCTGTCGCAAGAAACGCAAAGGCTATGAACATTTCTTCGGAAGGAAATTCACGAGTCGGTGTCTCCCCGAGGAAGGGGCCGAGAAAACGAGGCGAAGAATTGAACGCGGAATGCATCACGATCGCTACCAGCACCGCGCCTCCCGATGCATTGAATCCACAAGCAATCAACTGCGCAAAACCGATGAGGATAAGAATGAAGGTTAGGGGAGAAGCACTGCTCCAGGTCACGAGGAAGAGCGGAGCATGCCATGCCGACCATAGAATCCCGACACAGATGCCCGCGACCCACGGGGGCATAACCTGCTGCAAGCGGGCCTGGAGAAACCCGCGCCAGCCGAATTCTTCGAAGAGAGGGCCACCGAGGAGGTTGTAGCTAAACATCCAGCCAAACAACCCGGTAAGAACAGCGGGATGCCAGCGCCAGTGAGTAGGGCTGCCCTTTGAAATGAATGCGGGAAAGACTACGAAATAGCTCGTCAGCACGAGAAGCGGACCCATCAGCAACCATAGCCATTGCAGGAGGCTTCGAGGCAAAAGGTGAACGGCTCTCCAGTTGCCTGTTTCCAGACGGTGCGTAAGAAAGCAGCCAAAGAATGGTCCTAGGGTCGCTATGCATGTAAAGACCGGAAGAGACGCATTCAGGTGGATCAGCTTTAGCCCGCCCGACCCCAGGACGAGAGGAGACCAAGTGAGCCAGGCCCACCCACATGCGATCGCGTAGTAAAGCGTCACCGCTTTCCATGTCGGCCAGTGATTCCGTTCGTATCTCTTCGCGGCATCTGGTTGCAAGGGCAAATCACCTCAGCACGAACAATCTCATGAACAGCAGGAGTCTATAGCATCATGGTTTGAGCACGAAACGGTCTTGCTAAATTTCAGTCTTATCCAAATTAGGTTTTTTCAATTGGCTAACCAAGAGGGTTGATAAGGGCTTTTACAGGCCGTGGAAAACCTCAAGGCTAAAGGTACGGGAAGGATAAATCTTCTTTCCTAACCAGAATCACAGGAAAACCGCGAAGGGTGCCCCAGGTCTCGCTTTTGAGACCTGGGATCCCCGCAACCTGTCCCGGCGTGCCGTGGATCAATGCTTCATGGACACCCGTGACGTAACCACAGGTAGCACTGAAGCCCTCACCAGCCCGAGTGTTGTGCGGAACGGCTGAAAGTGGCTGCGGAAAAGTCTCGGTTGAAGAAAAACGGCTCGGTCAGCGGCTATACCCGCACTCACTACAAAGCAGTATGGACGGCCTGAAGGCCGTCCCCTTCAAAGAATTCGGTTTTTCCGCAGCCTCTGAAACCGTGCGCCCATTATGCTGCATGGCACTTACCCCATGGATGGATGATCGAGGACGATCGAAAGAACGGTAATGTCGTCTGCCTGCCCGAAATGGAGGGCGGCTTGGGCGATTGTACCGGCCGGTGAGGCGCTGATGCTGGCTGTTCGTTCGAAGCCGAAAAGTTCTTTGTGGCTCGTGGCCTCAGGAACTCCATCCGTGAGTAAGGTGAGGCGATCTCCTGGCGCCAGTTGATACGTCTCTTCGGCAAAGACTGCGCTCGGATCAAGGCCAAGTGGGAGAGCTGGCGAGGTCAGGAGTTCTTGACCGTTACGGTAGGGAGCGAGATGACCGGCGTTGGCGAGGGTTAAGGTGCCTGAAAACGAAAGGCGGATGGCCAGGCAAGTAGTAAAGCCAGATCCTCTCCCAACGAGGCGACGGTTGAGACCGGCGAGGATTCCGGCCGGTGACCGAATCGTTTCGACCATCGACCTAAGAGCGCCGACGAGCATGGAAACGGTCATTGCTGCCGGAAGTCCCTTCCCGGCGACGTCACCAATGACGATGACGGTATCACTTTCAGCGTTCATGGCGGGTAGCGAAAGTATCTGGTAGAAGTCGCCTCCCACTTCCTGGGCCGGATGATAGGCGACGCTGATATCTAAGCCGGGGATGGAGGGCAGCGTTTCAGGAATCAGAACCTGCTGGAGCGTGCGAGCCGCCTCGAGGTCAGCCGAGTAGCGCTCTTCCTGAGCGCGGGAACTGGCAAAGCGGCGGATCAGAAAGGCGAGCAGGGCAACGACGAAAATGAGCTGGACGAAGACTTGCAGTGGGACCGGAAATGGGGTTTCAAAAACGTTCCACTGATTGACGGAAGCCAGGACTCGCGACCACCAACCCAGTTGAAACATGAACAGGACTAAACCGCCGAGTATGCCCGTGCCATACAGCAATACAGTTGGTACAAAGAGCAAACGCGCGTCGCGGCTGCCGGCAAGAGCACGGCGAAAGAGCAGGACGAGGATAAAGGCCTCGATTGGCAGGTCGAAAAGAACGCGCAGACTGGTCGAGGTTGCCGGTGACGTGATCCGGAGTAAATAGAGCAAGACGTTCAGAGGATCCAGGAGCGCGATGAGCAGTACACCTCGCCAGAGTAAGGTTCGACTCGCCTGCAGCACGCGAGAGAAAAATAAGAGAGAAGCAGCGAGCCCAAGAGCACCGAAGATTTCAGCGAGAATGTCGCCCAGGCCCATTGGAAAGTGCAGGAGGAAACTGCTTACTGTAAGAGCCGCCTGTAACGCGCTTGCGAGTAGAAGCACAGCAAACCAGAGGTACTCTCGTTCTGATCGACGAAACAAATAAAGTCCAAAAACTGTAATGCTAATGACAGTGTTGAGAACTCCGATGACAAAGAAGCTGACGATGAGAGTCGATCGCTCAGCTTCTAACGACCGGAACTGGCGCTCCAATAAAGCGTCTTGTCCCAATAGAGCGCCACCATAACGCGGACCCCCGCCCAAATACGCTGCGAACGTGGGATGATGCCAGACGCGAATCGCCATTTGAAGTGGTGCGCCCTTTTGTGCCGGAGCGAGATGGTAGAAAGCCGTTTGATTAAATTGCAAAGTTCCGTGAGGCGGCATGTGGCCGAATCCGCCAATCTTTTTACCATTCTCGAAAAGCTCGTAGTCCGTGAGAATGGAAGGCAAAACGATGGCCAGAGCCATTGCTTGAGAGGGAGGTTGTACGCTGAATCGATACCACGCGAAGCCATCCAGGTTTTTGTAGCCCTGTTCCGACCAGGGTCTGTCGGAGCGGAGAAGAGGCCACGCGGAGTCGTCGAAATCCGGCGAAGCCCAGCGGGAATCGTCCCCGGGATGGAAGCGCCACTGTCCATCCAGAGAAATGACGGGCTCGCGGTCCGTGATGAGCGAGAAGGCAGCGGCATGCGAGGAGGCAGCATTAACTGGCGTATCGGAGAGGCTTGCTGGCTGGGAGAAGGCTGAAGTGCCCATCAAGTAGAAGAGCCCTATCAGCAGACAAACGAACTGTAGCCGCGTTCGCACCAAGAGCATCGATAGTAAAGCGCCATGATACCGCACGGCGGCTTATTGATGACTGCAAAACTAATGTCCAGGTCAGTCTGTTTCGAGCAACTTCGAAAAGTGCTTTGTATCAGGGCACGACTTCAGTCGTGCCGAAAGGGCCTGTAGGACGAGGGCTTTAGCCCCTGCGGCGCTATTTTCCCTCTCAGTTCGGCTTCGGCAGCGTTCGGGGTCAACCTGCGAGGAGGGCATTACCTTTGCAGCATTCAATAGCCGGTGCGAATCGCTTCTCGACGGACCTTCCCAATATGAGCTCCAAGCTAAATTTGTCGGTAGCCGTCAAGAAAGAACGGAGATTACCATTGACCGGCTGCATGCGATTCGCCGCCGATTCTTCCTTTGATTTCATCCATTCTGCTGTTAGACTCCGCTTCGCCCGTTGCTCAATTTCCAGAGGTGAAACTCGGCCTAGGTGCAGAATCGGGCTGTGGTTGCGCATCGCGGGGAAAGCCATATGAGCACAGATATTCCGGTGACAATCGAACCACCTCCTCCGTCCGACGCTCTTCTGCCAGGTAGGGTGATGGGCGGGGTCTGGAGAAGGCTCTTTGCATTCCTTCTGGACGCATTTCTACTTGGGATTGTTGGGGCGATTGTCGGGGCCGCGTTCTTCGATACGTTGGTGCGAATGGGTCCGTTGGCGCGGGTAGTGGGTTTCTGCATCGCGCTGTGCTATTTCGGGCTCTTCGACAGTTCGGTAGGTAATGGGCAAACGATTGGCAAGCGCTTTCTGCGATTGAAGGTTGTGGATGCGCAAGGCGGCATGCTTTCTCTTGAAGCAGCCGTCCTGCGGTTCATCATCTTCGCAGTCCCTTTTTTCGCCAACGGATTGCCCTTGCCGATCTCCCGCACCCCATGGGTTGTTTCAGCCCTCCTCGGCATTGTGGTTTTCGGCGGAGGAGCCGCGAACCTGTACTTGCTTATCTTTAATCGACCCATGAGGCAGGGGCTTCATGACTTAAGCGTAAGCAGCTATGTTGTTATGACCGAATCAGAGGGCCCGATAGTCTCAGGACCTTTCTGGAAGCCGCACTGGGCAGTCGTAGGTACGCTTGTTGTACTTCTCGGTGCCATCCCGGCCCTCATCGAGCCCTTCCTGCTAAGAAAGGGCACATTTGCGCAAATGATGAGGGATGCAACACTAGTCGAGCGCATCGACGGTGTGCAGTCCGCTGGAGTGCATGAAACCAGTGTGTTCCACTCTGGTGACAGCAACTCAGCAAAACTCCTTTCGATAGATATCCGTTGGACAGGCGAACCCGGCAATGAGGAACAAATCGCCGACCAAGTGGCCAAGCTGATTATTCAAAATGATCACAGCATACAGAAGTACACAAGAATGAGAGTCGCGATCATTCGCGGCTATGATCTTGGGATTGGCTCCCGTTGGGCTTCAAGAGCATTCGGCTACTCGCCGGATGAATGGCGTTCGCGCGTGCAGTGAAAACATGAGTGAAGAGTGCTGCTTTTTGGTCTGACGATTTGGCCAAATCTGAACGGTGGGTGGGTGCGGTGCCGCTAATCAATCTGCCGTGAAACGGGATTGTAGGTAACTTGCTGAGCTACCAGACGCCGCAATTTCAACACGACTCGCTTCAAGGTTTATGGGTTGAGGGGCCGATTGGCCCATCTGGTCACATGGGTAACCGTCAAGAAAAAAACGGAGATTACCATTGACTGGGTCGCATGCGATTGGCCGCCGATTCTCCCTTTGATTTCATCCATTCTGCTGTTACACTCCGCTTCGCCCGTTGTTCAATTTCCAGAGGTGAAACTTGGCCCAGGTGCGCTCACTGGCTGTGATTTGCGCAGTTCTCTCGTTTTCGGCTGGCTGCATAGCACAAACGTTACGCCAGGGCGCGCCGCGCATTTCGCAGGCCAATCTTCCCATCCGTTTTGAACCGGCAGTTGCCGCCGATCACAACGAAATGTTCACCAGCATATCGGGGGCGGCGGTCAGGTTCCAGCCCTCGAGTGTGCAGGTTTCTCCACCCGGCGGGCGAACAAGCAACTTCAAGGTCGAATTTTCTGGCTCTCAAGCATCGAATCCCGTCGGCGTCGACTTACTTCACAGCCAGACGAACTACCTTCTTGGAAATGACCCGGCTCAGTGGCGCACGCACGTACCCAACTACCGGCAAGTAAAGTATCCGGCTCTCTACCCGGGAATCGACGCTGTGTTTTACGGGAACGGACGCCAACTGGAACACGATTTTCTGGTTGCAGCCGGCGCGGATTACCGCCAGATCCGAATGCATCTCAACCGCGGGAAAGCGCGCATGAAGAAGGACGGAAGTCTTTCGATCGCACTGCCATCCGGCATCATGGAATTTGAACGTCCGGTCATGTACCAGCAGCAGAACGGAATCCGCATCCCGAGGCAAGGTTCTTTCCGCTTGCTGCGCAATGGCGACATCACCTTTACTGTTGCAGACTATGATCACACCCAGCCGCTCGTCATCGATCCGGTATTGAACTTTGCAACCTACCTTTCGCAGGATGCCTCCGACGCGCTGAGCATTGCTACCGATGCTGCCGGAAACAATTACATCACCGGCTATGGATCCTTAGGCTATCCGGTGACTGCAGGAGCATTCGCAGGCTGCAGCTCTTGTACTGCCGAATCAGACGGTTACCTTCATCAGCAAATTGAGTGCGGACGGCACCAGCCTGGTTTATTCCACCGTGGTCGGCGGGAATAGCTTTGCCCAGCCGACCGGGATCGCGGTCGACTCCAAGGGCAACGCCGTGGTTTCCGGATGGACGGGCGCAACCAACTTTCCGACAAAAAATGGCCAGCCGATTCTCCCCCAAAACAACAACTACGTAGGGTTTCTGCTATCTCTCTCGGCCGATGGGTCTGCTCTGAATTTCGGAACCCTGCTTGGTCCTGCGCCCGACGCGACCCAGGCGTCGATGACCTACGCCGTGGCCGTCGCCATTGATGGGTCCGATAACAGTTACGTAACCGGGGAAACGGGAAACGGATTTCCGGTAACACCGGGCGCCTTGAACCAGGGGGGCGGCGGCAGCGTCGGTTATCAGACTAACGTTTATCTTGCGAAATTCGCGCCAACGGGAACCCTGCTCTATAGCGCCGTTATCGGCGACGCGGACCCGCAGAGCGGCGGGGACGGCCCCATCGGTGCGAATGCGTTGGCCGTGGATGCGGGTGGTAACGCCTATGTGGCCGGTCAGGCAGGGATTCTTTGGCCGATTTCGAGCGGTGCCTATCTGCAGCAGATCCCAGGCGCCCAACCCTACGCGAACCCATTCGTAACCAAGGTGGCGCCTGACGCCAAGAGCCTCATTTACTCTACCTATCTCGATTACGCCTACCTCGTCACTGGTATCTCAGCTCTCGCCAATGGGAATGTATTCGTGGCCGGAGATGGCGTGAGCCCGAACCATCCAACGACGGCAAACGCTTATCAAAAAGGTTCGAGCAATGGTGGAGAGGCCTTTCTGACCGAGCTCAATTCCACCGGATCGGCTCTGGTCTATGCGACCAGCATTGGAGACAACACTTACTCAATCAGCGGGCTGGCGCTTGACCCCGGCAATCAGAACATCTGGATCGCAGGAGAGACCCATAATCCGATGTTTCCGCTCGTAACGCCCCTTCAATCCACCATGCCGAGCGGGCCGACTGGTTCTGGGCCTGTCTCCACCATCCATCAATTCGACCCGACTGGTGAAAAACTTCAATTCTCCACCTTCCTGGGGGGCGCGGCTGACGGATATGCGAGCGGGATAGCGATCGATACCCAGCACCGGGCCCATGTCGCAGGGGCGGCCGGCTATGGCATGTACACGACGCCGGGGGTTTACGATCCACAGGTTTTACCTCCAGGGCAGGCTTTCATCACCGAGACGTTTGCCTACGTGGCATTGATCGATACCACGGTCGCCGCGCCTGCGCTGTGCATCAGTCCGAACACTCAGGTCTCCTTCCCGCCAGTCCCGGTAGGCGCGTTCCACGATTCTTCCGTTACCATCACCAGCTGCGGCAATCAGCCGCTCACCATCACGGGCGCAACCACCGGGGCGACCGTGTTTACTGTGCCTGCGACGGGCAACCAATGCACGCAGGTTCTGCCGGCAGGCCAAAGTTGCACCCTGGCTGTGCGTTACACACCGACCGCGGTCAACCACGGATACTTCTACGCTGACCATTACCTCCAATGCCTCGATTCCGCAAACGGTGATGCCGGTCAGCGGGATTGGAGCGGTGCCGAAGATTGCCGCGCCCGGCTCACTTGTATTTGGCTACACGCTCGTGGGGCAGACCAGCGCACCCCAATTAGCTGTCATCGCCAATAGCGGACAGGCGGCCGCTCATCCTCGACCCCTCTAAAACCACCGTGTCGGGTGACTTCTCCATCCAGGGTATCGGCTCCTGTTCTCCACCTCCTATCCTGCGGCGCTTGCTCCTTCAACGTCTACTTCACTCCAACGGCGCCTGGAACGCGAACGGGCACCTTGACGATAACGTCGAATGATCCCGTCAATCCCGTGGTCACTGTGCCACTCACTGGAACCGCATACAGCGGGGCGCCCGTGCCGGAAATTACATCCGTTACCTCACAACTCGTAGGGGCCGGCGCCGCCGAGAACAACTTTCCAGGTCTTTGGCTATGGCTTTATGCCCAACTCCGTGGTGCAACTGAACGGCGCGGCGCAACCCACCACCTATATGGGCGCCTCCACATTACAGGTGAGCATAGCGGCCGCTTCGATTCCGGCTGGCTATGCGGAGTTGCCTCTCACCGTCGTTACGCCTTCACCGGGTGGTGGAACCAGCGCGCCCTTCACCCTCACCACGTTCCAGCCGGTGACCCTAACGAATGCCTTCCTGGTGTACGAACCCAATAGCAAGAAACTGTTCGCCTCGGTTCCTGCATCGGATTCGGCGAATCCGAACACCATCGCCGTAATTGATCCCGTCACTGCTACCATTACCGGCCACATCGCGGTCGGTAACGATCCCGGCGTCCTCGCTGTATCCTCCGACGGCAACTACCTCTACGTCGCGCTCAACGGTGATCACTCCATCCAGCGGATCAATCTCTCGACCGATGCGATCGAGCGGACCTTCAGTCTGCCGGTTGATCCGTCTTACGGGCAGACAACTGTTTTTGACATGCATGTGCCACCATCGGTCAGCACCGAGGTAGTCGTCTCTCTCCTTATCAACGCGAGCTCCTCAGAAGATGGGATGGCGATGTTCAATGACACCGGTTTGGTGAACTGGATCCCAGGTACACCCCAGCCGGGAAATACGACCAGCCTGCCCGTCGATCGTTTCACGTTTACCAACAGCACAACCACCCTGTACGCGTTTCCCGCAGTCTGCTGCCGGCATCGATGAGGTTTCCTACGCATCGACCGGGCTCTCCTACGCAGGATTGGCCTGCTGTCCCAGGGCGCCACTGCAACTCGAAGGCCAGCATCTTGCTTCCGATGGCACTCTTCTTTACACGGATACGGGGTTGGTCTGGGATCCTTCCAGTACTCAACTAGTGAAGACCTTTGCCGTCGAACCGGAAACTTACCTTGACAGCGTAATTCCCGACGGGGCCGCCACCGGGAAAACATATTTCCTGAACCCATATGCTCAGTACTCCGGCTATGGCAGCACCACGGTTCAAGCTTTCGATCAAACCAGCGCCGCTCTTACCGGATCGCTTTCCTTCACCTACAACACCTCCATTCCGTCCGCGAGCGGCACCCAATTGGTGCGTTGGGGAACGAAACGGCTTCGCCTATCGGGCAGTCACTGACCCTAGCTCTCCGGCGACCGCGCTCTTTCTTTTCACCAGCAGCATTGCCTCTGCCGGCAACCTTAATCCTCTTCCGGTCGCGAGTTCGCTTTCCCCGGCTACGGTTTCGGGAGGCGGAAGCGACTTTACCCTTACCGTGAATGGTTCGGGCTTTGTAAGTGGAAGCACGATCGAGTGGAACGGCACCCCTCGTATCACGACGGCCGTGTCAGCAACCCAGATCAGCGCCACTATCTACGCCTCTGATATCGCGGCTGCCGGCACAGCCCAGGTAACAGTCGTCAGTCCTGGTCCGGGCGGTGGCACTTCTTCACCGCTCAGTCTTACCATCGGCCCGGTTCAGTCCTCGCCGGCCGTCACACTGGCTCCGAGCTCGATCAGCTTTCGCAGCACAAGCCGTGGGCACAACATCTGCACCTCAAACTGTCGTTCTCACCAATACCGGGCAGGGCAACCTGTCCAATCCTTCCGTTGCCATCACGGGAGCCAATGCTGCTGCTTTCGGAGAAACCACAACCTGCGGCGCGACGCTTGCTCCCAACGCATCCTGTGGCATCAGCTGTGACGTTTACGCCTGCAGCCGCAGGCAGCTTTTCTGCCACGCTTGCCGTAACCGACAATGCGCCAGGCTCCCCACAGACGATCAGCCTATCGGGGTCTGCCCCTTCAGAGCCGCTGTCCATCGGCACCCAGACAGGTGGAAGCACCAGCAGCACGGTCGCTGCCGGCCAGCCAGCAAGCTACGGCCTCCTGCTCACTCCTGCGGCTGGATATTCCGGCACGGTAACATTCACCTGCGAAAATCTACCGGCCAACGCCTCTTGCAGTTTCAGTCCTGCCAGCCTCGCGCTTTCGGGAGGCAAGAGCGCATCATTTACGGTTAATTTGGCGACCACAATGCAAACCACATCGTTCAACCGCGTCAATCAGCTACCGCTGGTGATGGCGGCTTTGCTTCTACTCCCGTGGATGCGGCGGTCCCGGCGCCCCGGCGTCTGGCGGCGAGAGATGCTCGTGTTCGCGATCGCCGCTGTTCTCAGCCTGACTGCATGTGGAGGAGGTTCTTCGGCATCCGGCAGTGGAAATCCAACCACCGCAATGGTCGCACCCGGAACCTACACGGTGCAGGTTATCGCGTCCGATGGGACGAACAAACAATCGCAATCACTGACTTTGATCGTGCAATAACTGGCCCTGATGACGGCCTGTTGCCCCGATAGGCGCAGCGGTTTTAGCGACGGAAAGGGACGTCAAGGAGTCGACGACGTCTCAGGTGCAAGGCGTAACCTCCTGTTAATCGTCGGCCAGTACTGGCGAAGCATATTTCCACCGAATTTCCACGCCAGGTCGGACCCATAACGGGTAAGGGTGCTGCCGGCAGAGCGGTTTTGCTCGGGATAGTAGGCATTGGCGAGTGCTTCGGCCATCAACGGGCCTATCAGACCCGAATAGTTGACCTGCTTCTCGCCCGCATCCGTGCTGGTGATGAAGACTCTGAGGCCGGCGTACTTGACCGATTGCCCAAACGACAGGTTCTTTTTCACAAAAAAGCGCGGATCCTGATGTAACGCAGATGCCAACAGAAAGGTCCCGAACAGGTTATCCGAAGCGGCGCGAGCCATGTCGGCTCCGAAGCGTTTCGCGTACCCTTCCCCACCCTGGTGATACCCCGAGGGGCGATTGGTGGCCTGGCCGTATGCTGAGCCAATCAGCGCCTCTCCAATCGTGGATAACGCCACGCTGTTGTTCGCCGCCAGCTTGAATTTCTGCCAACTGCTCAACGGTCCCTGGCTGGTCGCGAGATCCGGGAAGACCAGTGATTTCTGCTGCAGCAGTTTGAAGAGAACTACGCTGCTTTGTATTGGATTCGTCGGCTTTGACTCCGCCTGCGCTGGTTGGCTTTGTGCGGTCGAATCGGCCGCAGGCTCTGGTTGGGATTGTTGCGCTATGGCACCACTACAGATCAAGAAACATGGCGCAACGAGAATCAAACCATGGATTCTGCGCATTGTTTAAGCGCCTGCTTCTGAGCGCCGCAAATGCGCTGAATGGCGGCTGTTCCAGGCAGAAATGTAGTCTCGAGATGTACCCTGAGCAAGCTCCATCTGGTCGGTATCATGGCCCAATTCTAACAATCGACCATCGTATCCTCGATTGAGAGCTTACCGCCGGCCACGGAGTGTGATGATGAAAGGAGCGTGCAAAACAGATTTTCAGTGAATTTGCCGGACGTTGATGCGACTTCAGGCAAGAGATGGAACGACTCGAACGATTCAAACCGCACGATAGCCTTGATCCAGACTTTCTTGCAATAGACTGGCAGCACGGTCATCTGCGTGTTGCTCAGTGTCGTAGATAAATGTGTCGATGTTTCCGCCGCCGCTACGTCTTAACCCCAATGTAATTCGATGGATATTCGCGAGCGTTGAGAACGCGGACAACAAATCTTTCATTGCGAGAGGGTTCGACGGAGATGATTCGTGTCAGCGTTTCCTTACCATTTTTAAGGTGCAGCTGGTGCGGGGTAAACATTGTGGCCAGAAGATTACTCTGTCGATTTTCCTGCGTGACCTATCTTGTGGGTAATCGGAAGATAAAATACTCAATCGGCTTCACACGCAGTTGGGCTATAATTCACGGTACAGATTTCTGTTCATGAATTTCTGAAAGGACCTGAACTACGGCGTCGATCACGATGTCGGGCCGGTCCCTGGATACGTAGTGCCCACTTCCTTCAGCAAAGATCGCCACACGGTTTGGGGAGGCCGCTACGAATTCAGAGTGCGCGCGGCGCATCGCTGCAAGCTCGTCTGGTGCGTCGACCCAGGTATGTTCTGCAGTGATATCGACTATGGGAAGATTTAACGGTATATGTACGTCGCGCATGTGACGCGCAGTCGCAGGATAGGCTTGTACCAGCGGGATTAGAACGCGAGCAGCGTCAGGTTTATCCTTTTCTAGAGCTTCAGCCAACGGTTCATAGCGTGCGGCGATGACTGCCGCTTCTTTATCGTCCAAAAAAGAAGGGATGTTCGCGTCTACCAACACGAGACCTTTGACTCGCTTGTCCTCAGAGGCGACGATCTCGCTAATGAACCCCCCATAGGAATGAGCCACTAATATGATGGGCCCGTGAATGTTGCATTGATCGAGAGCGCGTCGCAACGCCGTGCCCTCATCCTCGATCCGATAAGGCCGCGGATTAGGGTCACTTTTACCCAAACCGGCGCGGTCGTAAACTACGGTTCTTACTTTTGCCCGTTCCCGGATGACTGGTTCGATATTGGACCACTCCCTTGAATCCTCTCCGCCGATCCGCCGCCGCTCTCAAACACAACCGTCGGGGTTCATACGAATCCCAGCGAATTCCCGGCCACCATTCGGGCAACGGCGGCACAGCTTGAAAGAGCGGCCTAGGGGCCGGTCGATAGCCTCATGTTTGCGAAGTCAATCGTGAATGGCTTGCACTTCTGCAGGACGTTGATGCCCATGTTGCCCAAAGCCCATTCGCTTCCATAGTTGGCCTTTTCAAGTAAGACCGGGATATTCTCGATCGAAGCTGTTTTGCTCCCGAGCGTCACACTCCAGGTTGGCAACTCGACTGAGCGACGTGTCACGGTTCCGCCCACTCCCGTAATATCATGATCCTTCTTCGTTCCAGCTGCGACCACGTCAGGAAAGTCGTGGGCAAACGGCGGGTTCAAGATGGTCTTCGTCGCACCAGTATCGAGGGTGAAGGGAAGAACCTTGCCCATGTACGTGACGTGCAGCACGGGGAACATGTCATCGAACGTAAGTGGTTCCGCCTTGGCATCCTCTTTGGAAGGAAACGCCAGGTTGAGTCCTCCGTCCGTTTCGAGCCGAACCGTTTGAAGTGCTAACGCGACCTGGATGCCGAGCAGTCCCTGGTTTTCCAATGGGAGCCCATTGAACGGTGGATTGGCGGTTGGCACCACAAGGAACGGCACGTGCATGAGTCGGATTGGGCCGATATTAAGCTGCTCCACATCCGCAACCTGAAAAGAAATGTTGGTCCCGCCGCTGTCCTGCGTCTTCGTATTCACGGGGGTGACCGTGAGACCAAGAGCGTGGGCCTCAGCATCGCTTATGACGGAGAAGTTCGCGCCGGTATCGAGATAAAACGTAGCCGCACCGCCGTTCACGGTGAACGGGATGTTCAGGCTGCCGTCGGTTTGCTGTTTCGAGAAGCTGACCGGCTGCCGATGTGAGATGGTCATGTCAGCGTATTGGCCGAATGTTTTGAACATTGAACTATCACCCAGCACGCCGGTATCGTTCGGGCGGATGGCGAGCAGGGCAGATATTTCGCGGGCGGCCTCGCGCACCTGACCCGTCCTCGCGAATGAGCCGAGCAGGCGTTCATGAGCTTCAAAAGCGGCGTTCCCGTGCGGTGCCAGAGTCACGACCCGGTGCAATATCCTCCGTCCCTCCTCCACCCGCCCCATCGCAACGTAGGCCACGCCCTGGCACAGTAACCAGGACTTTCCTGCCGCTTCTTCTCTTAATTCCGGCAAATTATGCGTGTCGCAAGTGTCGTCCTGCGCGGCTGCTGTCATCGGTAAGGAGAAAGCGAGTAACAGAGGCGGAATGGCACGTAGCGCCTTGGTCATAGTTTGGCTAGTGTCTCACTCAATGACGTGCGGCGTCTGCGGCCAACATCCTCTTAATGGCTGGATGAAACGGTTTGGCAAACGTCGAGAGCAGCCTGATGTATGGACGCTCCTTCCTGTAGTAGATCGTCTCCAACTTCACTTGCCACCTGTCAGCCACATCTTCCCGCTCTTGGAATTCGGGTCGAACCGTAGCGTGGATGTGGTGCCCGATCTCGTGAAACAGGACAGGCGCAAGCAAGAAATCCCGCACCAGCGGCAGCTTCAGCCAGAATCCTCCCTCCCAACCCTCGAAAATCCGATCTACAAATATCTCGATCCAGGCAGTCTTGCCCTTCTGGGCATAGTGATAAAGTCCGCGAGCCTTCACTACCTTTACGGTACGTTTTCTCGACCATGTTTTACTTCTGCGCCGTTTGCGCGACAGGGCGCCTGTGCTGGTGAGCACAACCGAATCCAGCCCGACCAGGTACTCGGGCGGCACCGATCCCAGCATTCTTGACAGTAGGGGTTGTACGTCGAATGGCGGCGTGTATTCATGGAAGTAAGTCACGAGCTTGGGCCGGGGGAGAGCACCGCCTTCCTCCCGGCGGCTCACTGCGGGATCTTCCGATGGCCTTGTAGTCACGGCTGAATTATCAGCTCAAGCGAACGTCTTGAGAAGGTGTATTTCGATGCCGGGAATGCGAAGCCTGCTGTCGGCCGTGGGATTCCTGGGTCACGATGTGAACATCTACTGTGGGGAATCACGAAGGAGTCCGTGGATGGAGGAGAGGTATGGAAACCACCGCCAGCCAGTGCGTACGGACCGCCCAAAGATCACTTGCGTGATGTGATATTCACGAATGAATTCTCGAATACCTTCGATCAACTTGCTTCCCGATTTTTGCACCACACGAGCGAAGGCATCGATCGAGAATCACCCCGTGGAGATTCAGGTGCCCTCGGATCTGCCAGAGGTACGTATGGATGCGCAGCGCATTCGTGAGGTGCTGATGCATCTGCTGGACAATGCCGGCAAATATTCCGGTCCCGGAACTCCTATCAAGGTAACTGCTGAAGTAAAGTCCGACCGGCTCGTCGTCAGCGTCGCTGACCGGGGCATTGGAATAGATTCTCTCGAGCAAATGATGGCGCCGCCCACGAACAAGATTTAAGACGCTAGTTCATGAGTATCATTTGATGGAACAGGCGTGGCTCTTGAGAAGCCCAGCTGTGGAAAGAGTCCAAAACACCACCGGAGGCAGGGCGGTGCGTATTGCAAGCGTGGGTCATGCGGTCTTTGCGTCGGCCATGATCGCCCTCGGAATCCTGGGTCTGATCAAAGGCGATTTCACCCCGGTATGGGAGCCGGTTCCCAAGGGTGTGCCCGCCCGCGAGGTACTGGTCTACTTCTGCGCCTTCCTCTCCCTGGCATCTGGCATAGGCTTGCTTTGGCAGCGCACAGCCGCCCCCGCTGCCCGCGCGCTGCTCTCCTGTCTCCTGCTTTGGTTCCTGCTGTTCAGAGTGCCATTCATCTTCCTCTCATTCACGGTGGAAACCTGGTGGTCCGGATGTGAGACCGCGGTGATGGTCGCGGGTGCGTGGGTACTGTATGCCTGGTTCGCCGCTGACTGGGACCGGCAGCACCTCGGTTTCGTCACCGGCGACAAGGGTCTGCGCATCGCCAGGTTGCTCTATGGCCTGGCGTTGATCCCGTTCGGCGTGGCCCATTTCGTCTATCTCGAAAATACCGTCACGCTGGTGCCTGGCTGGTTGCCATGGCATGGGTTCTGGGCGTATTTCACCGGTAGTGCCCTGATTGCGGCGGGTCTGGCAGTGCTCATCGGTGTGTATGCACGGCTGGCAGCCGCGCTCTCTGCGTTGGAGATCGGCATGTTCACGCTATTGGTGTGGGTACCGATCATGGCGGCAGGCTCCAGGGACGCCTACCAATGGAGCGAGACCGTCGTCTCTGCGGCGCTGACGGCCGCCGCCTGGGTGGTGGCAGATTCCTACCGCGGCATGGCCTGGCTGGCCGTGAACAAGCGCTAGCACACCATCGACAGCAAACGTTACCTCTACCACGCGAGGCTCCGGCGCTGATTTATGGACCAGTGGTGGGGCGCGTGGAAGCGAGCAATCGCTGGTCCGCGGACGCGCCCCTCTATACTCGCTGAAGGCGTCACTCAAACCAGGGAACAAGGCAAGGCAAGTGAGCACAGATGAAATCGAATCGAGGTAGGTCTTTGCCGGCCAAATTGGTTCTTCTCGCGGCAGGCACAATGCCGCTGTTCGCGCAGTTTGCCAGCGAGCCACAGAAGCAGCTACCTGCACCCGCAGTCAACTTTACCCAGGAGCAGGATCAAAAAAATATGTTGGACCAGCTTGGCATCAAAGCCTTGCGCCCGGGGCCCAGCGGCAACGAGGCCGATCCCAACCACGCCAACTATGATGACGCAAAAGCCAATCCCTGGCCCGACTATCCTGATCCGCTTACGCTAAAAAACGGCCAGAACGTAACTACAGCAGACATGTGGTGGAATCAACGCCGGCCCCAGATCGTGGCGGATTTTGAGAGCGAGGTATATGGGCGCGTTCCGAAGGACGTGCCTAAAGTGACCTGGACAGTCAAGGCCGTCGATAACGAAACCATTGGCTTCAGCCCGGTCATCGCGAAGGATCTGGTCGGTCATGTCGACAATGCCTCTTATCCGCTCATCGACGTGAACATTCATATGACCCTGGTCACGCCTGTCAGGGCAAAGGGACCAGTCCCCGTTCTGATCATGTTTACCCACGCGGGCTTTCCCAATCCGAAGGAGCCCTCGGAAGACGAGTTTGAGCGGATCAATCAGGCCTGGAAGGCGCTGCTCATTCAGCAGGATCCTTCGCTCAAAGAAGTCTTCGCGCAGCACCCGGCCTGGCAGCCCGTAAAAGGAACGCCCTTTCAATTCCCTCAACTCAACGAAGACGGTGGCCTGCCCTCGACCTGGCAGCTGATCGCAGCGGGATGGGGCTTTGCTTTACTCGATCCGGCCCGCGTGCAGGCAGACAACGGTGCCGGCCTAACGCGCGGCGTCATCGGGCTGGTGAATCAAGGCAAGCCGCGGCATCCGGATGACTGGGGTGCGCTGCGCGCCTGGGCCTGGGGGGCGAGCCGCGGCCTGGACTATCTGCAGACCGACTCAGCCGTCGACGCCAAACATGTGGGCATTGAGGGTGTTTCGCGTTACGGCAAAGCCGCCCTGGTGACCGAAGCGTTCGACCAGCGGTTTTCCATGGGACTGATTGGTTCTTCCGGCGAAGGCGGCGTCAAGCCAAGCCGCCGTAACTGGGGGGAGGAGCTCGAAAACATCACCGGCGGCGGCTACTACTGGATGGCGGGCAACTTCATGAAGTATGGAGCGAAAGAGTCAAGCTTCGGATCGAAGAACGCGGGCGATCTGCCGGTCGATTCACCCGAGCTAATAGCGTTGTGTGCGCCGCGCTTGGTGTTTGTGAGCTATGGTGTCCCTGAAAAAGGCGATGCCAAATGGCTCGATCACCAGGGAAGTTACATGGCCGTAGTGGACGCCAGTCGGGTGTATCAGCTGCTCGGTGCGCACGGGCTCGAGGCGCAGGGAGATTACCATGCAGCAAAAATGCCTCCAGTAAACCAGGGATTGTTAGAGGGCCAGCTTGCCTGGCGTCAGCATGACGGTGGCCACACGGACGCACCCAACATGAAGTTCTTCATCCAGTGGGCCGGCAAATTTATGTCGTCCACGACTAAATGAAATCATGATTGTTACCAAGTATCAGTCCGGTCTCGGTCGAACTCCTTTAGGAGCGATTGGGCCGATGGGCGGTCGAACCACTGAGCCGGTTGACCCGAAGGAGCAAAGAGTGTTTGAATCTCACGAGTTCGCTACCCAATCTTCGCACCCAGAGGATCGCACGTGCTGACATCGATTGAAGGGCGCTCGGTTATCGTGACCGGCGCAAGCAAGGGAATCGGGAAGGGGATAGCTCGCGTTTTTGCCCGGCAGGGAGCTCGCGTGCTCATTGCCGCGAGGGATCTGTCCCAGGCCGAAGCAGCAGCCACCGAAATCCGGAACGGCGGGGGAGTTGCGAGCGCCGTTGCCGCGGACGTTTCCAAGATGGAAGACAATCGCCGCATGGCTCAGACTGCGATCGAACGGCATGGCGGGATCGACATCCTCTGTTGCAACGCCGGGATATTTCCGGCTGCGAAACTCTTCGAGATGAGTGAGGCGGATTGGGACCAGGTCCTGGATGTCAATCTCAAGGGAACCTTTCTTTCGGTCCAGGCGTGTCTCCCCGAGCTTAAGGCTCGGGGAAAGGGACGCATCGTGGTTACCTCTTCGATCACCGGCCCGATCACTGGCTACCCTGGTTGGAGCCACTACGGAGCCAGCAAAGCCGGGCAGTTGGGGTTCATCCGCACTGCGGCTATTGAGCTGGCTCCCCATAACATCACGGTCAATGCCGTGCTGCCCGGCAATATTCTGACCGAAGGTGTCGAGGCGTTGGGGCCTGACTACATGGCGAAGATGACGTCGGCGATCCCCGCCCGCAGGCTCGGATCGGTGGAAGATGTAGCTTATGCGGCCCTTTTTCTGGCCAGCGACGAGGCGGCGTTCATCTCCGGGCAGACCATCGTGGTCGATGGCGGGCAAGTGTTGCCTGAATCCCATATGGCACTCGAGGACCTCAGCTAGCTAGCACCACTTCGCTATGAGAGGCCTCATCGATCGGTGTATAGGTGGAACGGCTATCATTTTGGCCTGATAAGCGTTCAACGAAATCCTCTCAACCTTACTGCTGGGACCCTTAAGGCGCATAGGGCGCACACTTCCACCGCGCTTTAGCCCGCCCCAGGGGCACCCCAAATCGCGGGGAATTCCCTTTATAGCTGAGCGTATTCCTTCTTTGCCTCGGCGATGACCGGCAGGTCAGTGTCGGCGTTCTTCCACTCGGTGAAGAAGGCGTCGTAAGCCTTTTTTGCGTTCGTCTTGTCACCGGCCATGACGTAGGAGCGGCCAAGCCCGAGAAGGGATAAGGCATAGGGGCTGCCGGTGTTATAAGCGAGCGCCCCGCAGACGGGTCGCATCCTGAAAGGAGGCGACCGCATTCCGGGCGTCCTTGAGCTGGAGGTAAGCGAGACCCCGCAAGTAGGGGGCGAAAGAAGCCCCATCGTGGGCCCGAACCCGCTCCAGCTGAGACCAGAGCCTGCTGTGCATCACCGGCCTTGAGCGCAAGCCAGGCGCGGGCTTGGGGTACGGTCAGCTCCCGAACAAGCGTGTCTTCTGGGTAACGCTTTTCGAGATCTGCAAGCATCTGGGTAGCGTGCTTCTGCTCATTGCAGAGAGCTAATGTCGTGGCTGCCGCGATGATCGTGACTTTCCCCTTATCCAATTGCAGGGCGTGTTTGGCGGTCTGGTCGGGATCGAAGCATCGATCGACCATCCAGCCCGCTCCGGCGGCGCCAAGCAGGGCGCTAGCCTGCGCATCCTTCGCCTGTACGGTTGCCGCCTGGTCAGCCGCACGCAGCAGGGTGGTCTTCGCTAGTTGAATCTGGCCTAGTTGAGGAAGTAAAGAACCCCAATACGACAGTGACGGAAAATTGGTCGGGACGTCCGGCGGTCTGCCGCCAGGATTTTCTGCACGTTGTTCCAGTCAGACTGCGGCGCGTAAAACCCTGTCTTCGATAGCCAGGAGAGACGTGCCGTTCAAGCCGAGACGTTTCGCTTCCGCAATATACTTATTCCCTTCCGCTGTTTCACCCAGTTGGCTCGCCGCCGCGATGCCGTTTTCGAGCGCGATGGCATTCTCCGGCTGAAGTTCGAGGGCTTTGCGGTTGACCGCGGCGCTTTTCTCAATATCGCCGTTGCTCAGGTAAAGGACACCGATATTGATGTAGTTGTCGATCTGCAGCGGATATTCCTGGATTGCGACCTGGAGCGTTTCGATGCTCTTGTTCAAATCGCCCAAAACAGAGGAATAGTAGTGTCCGGCGATGTAGAGCTTCTCCCGCTCGCTGACGTTGTCGCTGAGCTGGTAGGCGTGGGTGAAGTATTCCGCTGCCTCGCTCAGCGCCCCGGTGTTCAGTTTGAGAACGCCAAGCCGGGCCCAGGCCATGGCCAGTTTGGGGTCTAGTTCCAGAGCCCGCTTGTAGTGGTCCTGCGCTTCAGGGATGTCGTTGCCTTTTTGATGGGCCTCATCGCCCAAAGCGTAGGCGCGGAAAGCTTCGAGTGAGGGAGTGGTGGCCTGGCCGAATGGAGCATTGAGTCGCTGGATACTGGAGAGGCTCTCCCCCAGTTTGGCGCGCATGGCGGTCGAGACCTGGTTCAGCGCTTCGAGCACATGCTCCTTGTCCGGAGCGGTCGCCTGTTCGCTGGCGATATCGTCACCGCTGGCGGTGTTTTGGGCGTTGAGGGTGAGGATGTAGGCCTTGCCGAGAGGGGCAATGCTGCCGGTCAGAATGGCCTTTACGCCTTCCCGTTCACCGATCTCACGAGCAATCTGTGGAGTAATGGACTCGTCCTGTTTACGGCCCAGGTACTGCAGACTCTGACGAAGGTGTTGCTGGCTGATAATGTCGAGCACCGGAGACTGGCCAAGTTGCACCCGGAGGGCCTGGTTCAGGGTGGTATCGAAAACGGTGTCGCCGGTCTTGTTGATGAAGTCGGCGACGATGATGCTGTCTTTCAAGGTTGCGGGTTTGGCCGTCGTTGGTGGTGGCACTACCGCGCCGGTTGAAGGGCCTGGCTTGGCGCCCAGGCGATCGCGGAGCAGGAACGTTCCGCCTGCGCAAGCCACCAGGAGCAGGGCGCCGATCACAATCAGCCGGTTGCGCGGCCGCCGCCGGTCTGCTTCCGGCAGGGGCTTCGAGGGCGGTGGAATTGGGGCAGCGGTGGCAGGGCGAGTGGCTGAGGCTGAGCCTGAGTCTGAAATGGCTTCAAGATCGGCCTGGAGTTCCTCAGCGCTGCGGTAACGCTGGTCGCGGTCCTTAGCCAGCAGCTTGGCGACCACGGGATCGAGACCCTTGGGCATATCCGGATTCAGGCTGCTAACCAGTGGTGGATCTTTCATCAGCAGGGCGGCAAAGACCTCGGCCGTGCTGCGGCCGGCAAAGGGAGCCTGCCCGGTCGCCATCTCGTACAGCACGCTGCCCAGGCTGAAGAGGTCGGTGCGGGCGTCGAGCGGGTCACCCTTGGCTTGCTCCGGAGACATGTAGGCAGCCGTGCCTACGGTAGACCCGGGGGTGGTGAGGTCGAGCGTGCCGGTGGCGCCGGCAGTAAAGCTTTTGGTATCGAAATAGCGCGAGTCGGGCGAGGCTTCGGCGCCCTGCTTCTTAGCCAGCCCAAAATCGAGAATTTTGAGCTGCTTGCGGTCGCGCCCGCTATCCACCACGAACAGATTGGCGGGCTTGATGTCACGGTGAACGATGCCCTTGGCGTGGGCTGCGGCCAGGGCGCTCGCCGCCTGCTGGCCCAGGGTGAGTACCTCGGCCGGGGAAAGGCTGTGGTGGGTGAGATACAGCTTCAACGTCTCCCCTCGCAACAACTCCATGACCAGGTAGGGTTGTCCGTCCTGTTCGCCCACGTCGTGGATGGCGCAGATATTGGGGTGATTCAGGGTGGCCGCCGCCCGGGCCTCGCGCAGGAAGCGCTCATGGGAAAGGTGGACCCGGGAATGCGGAGTACCGGCGGGCGATGGGCTGCCGGTGCCCGGATCGGAGACGAGGAAGCTATCAGAGATTAGTTTGAGAGCGACCTCTCGCTCAAGCCGCGTGTCCAGGGCACGATAGACGTCACCCATGCCACCTGCGCCGATTTTTTCAACGACTCTGTAAGGTCCGAAGACGGTTCCAGTAGCGATCATCGTGGTCCGAAGAGTTTGATTTCACGTCCCTTTCGGGTGCCTGCGTTCACGGGGGTGATTCCTGAGTGTACACGCGTGTCGGCTATAGGTACCACGGGATGTTCACTACCACGATGCGCTGGTTACCCTTTACCAGGAGCAATATCTTCAGCAACTGAACCCGTTGATTGTGCAGCAGATTCTCCCACCAATGGCGAACGACCAGCTCCGGCAGCAAAACCGCGACTTTCCTATCCGGGTTTTCCGGCCTCCAGGCGCAGGATGTAGTCCATCAGAGGCGAGACGACGAAGCGATAGGAAGAGGGAATGGTTACCAATTCGGGATCCGGAAAACCGCGCTCGCGAATGGGAGCGAGTATCTTGTCATCCCAATCCTTATCAATCCCGTGGGATTCATCCTCGGAGTGAACATGGATCACTTTGATTTCTTTGGAAAGCAGCAGCCCGAATCGTAAGGCCTTCTCTGAGATCCGGTTCCATCCAGCCATGGGAATGACCACCAGGGGGTCTTGCAGGTTGGTCAGGTTAAGCCGGTTGGAGTCACTGGTTTCGCCGCGCACGCGCGTGTAATGCTTCTTCACGGAGTACATCAGCACAATCAGCGCTGGAATCAACAACGCAGTGACCCACGCGCCGGCTCTGAACTTCGACGCCAATACCACCATGGTCGTGATCCCGGTCGCGACCGCGCCCGTACCATTCACCAACATGTGCCATGCCCGGCCGCGGTGCTCGCCTTTCTCGTTCTTCCAGTGCATGACCATGCCCGCCTGGGAAAGCGTGAAGGCTAGAAACGCTCCGATCGCATACAGCGGGATCAGCCTGTCGGTCACTCCTTTGAAGAGGATCAAGATCACCGCAGTCAGGCCGGTAAGGGCATAGATACCGTGGGAAAACAGCAGCCGTCTACCTCTTAGGATGAACACGTGGGGCAGGTAGTCGTGCAATGCGATGGCCCGGGTCAAACGGGGGAAATCCGCAAACGCGGTGTTGGCGCTGAGAGCCAGGGCCAGCAGCACGCTTCCCATGGTCAAAAAGTAGAACCATCCCCGCCCAAAAACAGCGGTCACCAGCAGGCTTAGAAGACTTTGGAAGCCTGCCGCGTCAGGGTCCATGGCCATAATCCGGTAGTGCTTGGTCAGCCAGGCGGTGCCGTACAGCAGGATGATCAGGATGCCGATGATGATCGTGAGCGCATATTGTGCGTTTTTGGCTCGCGGCTCGCGGAAAGCCATGACCCCGTTGGAAACCGCCTCGACGCCGGTCATGGCGGCGCAGCCGCTGGAGAAGGCCTTCATCAACATCCACAAGCCGAGAAACTGTACCGTCTGCGGCATGGGATGTGGCATTGGGTCGACCGGAAGCGGATGCCCGCCGGCCGCAAATGTCTTGTAAACTCCCACCGCGATGGTCGCCAGCAAGGTCCCGATGAAGAGGAATGTGGGCGCGATGAATGCACTGCCGGTGTCTTTTACTCCGCGAAGATTCACCACCGCCAGAATGGCCAGGATCACCAGGCAGATAGCGAGCGTGTGTGGCTGAAATTTGGGCAGTGCCGAGGTCATTGCCGTCACGCCAGCCGAAATCCCCACCGCCGCGGTCAGGATGTAGTCGATCATCAGTGCCGCAGCAGCAAGCAGGCCCGCTTTCTCACCCAGGTTTTCAGTGGCTACCGTGTAACTGCCGCCGCCACTGGGGTAGGCCGCAATGGTCTGCCGATAGCTGAAATAAACAATCACCAGCAGGATCAAAATGGCGGTGATGATCGGCAGCAGGTACTGCGTCCCCGCCATGCCTAGCGGGATCAACAGCGCCAGCGCGGCCTCCGGACCATACGCGGCACTGGTCAGTGCATCGAGGCCAAAAATGGGGATGCCGGCGCCTACGCCAATTTGTTCCGCGCGTTCTTCACTCGTCGCCAGCGGTTTGCCGAAAATCTTGTCCTGAATCGCCATTCCGATGTAGATACTACACCTGTCAAGTGTTTTTCCTGGTGGTTGCGTATTTGGGACCAGTAACAATTTGGGAGGTTTCGTGCGGCGTCGTGAATTCCTGGAAATAGCGGCAGCAGCAATGGCGGGTGGAGGCCGAGGTCAGGCTCTTGCCAATGAGCAGGTGGTCATCGAGCGGCCCAACTCGCAACAGTCTCATAGCGGGAAAGTCCTGGCTCTCATCACACCTCATCTGGATGATGGTCCTATCTTCGCCGGCGGCACGCTGGCAAAGCTAATGAGCGAGGGCTACACGGGCTACTTTATTCGAACCAGCAATGACGAAAAAGATTCCTATCATCTCACTCTCGGGGAGACGGTGCTTGCCAATGAGCGCGATACAGCGCGGCTAGTCAAAACTCTCGGCTTCAGGAAAGCTTACGACCTGGCCTATCGCAATCATCGCCTCGACGACGTATCGAGAACAGAGTTGCGTGGCCGGTTGATCTTCCTCTTTCGCCTGCTCAAAGTGGACACGGTTTTCAGTTATGATCCGTGGGGCCATTACGAGGAAAACCCCGACCACTACGTGACCGCGCAAGCCGTGGAGGCGGCGTGCTGGATGTCAAGCGGTTTGCTGGATTTTCCGGAGCAGTTCGACGCCGGCTTAAAACCGCACGCCGTTTCTGAGAAATACTACTTTGCGCGCGGACCGCAACTGGTCAACCGGGTGGTCGATATTGGACCGTGGGTTGCGCAAAAGGTCTCCGCCATCGAGTCGTGCGAGACCATGATCACGCACATGGTTAAAGATCTCAATGACAGTCTCACGGAACGGGGTCTGCGCGTTCCGGCATTGAGTGGGAATACGGCGTCGCAGGAGTTTATCCAGGCCGCGTTTGTCACCCGCGATCGCACGACCGGAGGAAAGTATGGGCTGTCATCCGCCGAGGAGTTTCACTACATCGGCCCGGATCCATCATTGGACGATTACATTGCACGGAATGCGCAACGCATCTGATCGGCGACCACGAGCGATTCACCGGCCCGTAGCAGTATATCGGTGGCATTTCAGCTGTTGGCATAACAAGCGAAACGACATGGCATTCGATCGCTACATCGGCATAGATTACTCCGGCGCTGAGACGCCAACGTCAAGCCTTCCAGGCTTGCGGATGTATATAGCGGATCGAATCTCGCTGCCCTGCGAAGTTACGCCGCCTTCCGGTTCAAAAATATTGGACCCGCCGTGGAATCGCGGAGCGGTTAGTGGAACTGCTTTCTGAGGACACACCAACGCTGGTTGGTATCGACCACGGCTTCTCCTTTCCTCTTCGATACTTCGAAGAGAACAATCTGCCGCTCAATTGGACCGCTTTTCTCGAAGATTTCCAACGGCACTGGCCTACTGATGATCCGCACACCTACGTGGATTTTGTCCGTGAGGGTCTTTGCGGGAATGGGGCAGCGCGAGCGGGTAAGTCGACCTGGCGGCGAATCACCGAGATTCGTGCCCGGCGCGCTAAATCGGTTTTTCACTTTGATGTGCACGGTTCGGTCGCGAAGTCGACTCATAGCGGACTGCCCTGGCTTCGGTACATCAAAATGCACACCGGCGCTCACTTTTGGCCCTTCGATGGCTGGCAAATTCCGGCGGGGCGGTCCGCGGTGGCGGAAGTGTATCCGGCCTTGTGGAGCAGAACCTTCCCGCAGCAGGACCGCAATGGACATCAGCACGACGCGTACTCGATTGCTACATGGATGCGCCGCGCGGATATGAACGGGTCACTCACGTTCTTTCTCAATGTTGAGTTAGACGATCATGAGCGTACAGTCGCGGAGATTGAAGGTTGGATCCTTGGCGTACTTTAATCCGGGCGCCTTGCGGGTGTGGGCGGCTGCGTCATCTCCATGGCCCAAACTCCTGCCGGGCGCATATACATGCCGGCTCGAAAGTTTCCTGTCATGTCCCAGGCTTCGGGGGTTCGGAACCAATAGCCCCTGGTCTCATAGATGACATGGTAGAGCCCCCAGGCCGACTTATAAGCTTCGTCTTTCATCCCTTCGCTCAGCAACAAGGCAGCAAAACCTAGTGTCGTGCCCGCCCATACTTCTTTTGCCTGTACATTGTCGATAGGGGAACCAGCGGCGGACATGCCATTGGCGGCGCCCATCTGCCCTCCGGCAAACTTCATGACGTTGACTTCAAATATTTTCCTGGCCGCGGACACTTGCATTTCGTGCGGGACCAGGTCTCCCAAGCCAAGCATGTTGGCATACCATTGCCCGGCGAGCTGGTCTGCCTGGATAGCGTCCTGGTTTTCACTTTCGGTGTCGTAGCGGAAGTATTCCCCATTCCAGAGCTTGCTGATGTAAGTTTGCTGGGCTTTATGGAACAGTTGATGATACGTGTCTACCGTGGCCTTGTCTCCGAGTATGCGCGCCGTCTCTTCGCCCGCCCGCAGCGCTGCGAGCCACAATCCCCCTGAGTAGGCGCTCACTCCGCGCACCACCCACGAGTCGTAGGTCTGGTCAGGATAGCCACCGTTTTCAGGAATCCCTCCTCCATGGTCGAACTGGCGCAGATAAGCAATCGCTTCTTTGACAGCAGGCCACGTCTCGCGCAAAAATACCGTGTCTTTTCGCCCCGTAAACACGTAGTCGCGATAGACCATCAGAACGAACTTTGAGTTGAGGTCCTTCCAGTCGTTTGTATCCTGCCAGCCCGGCTGATTGACGGCAATAAAAGGATCGCCTTCGGGCACGCCAAGGTCGTGAGGTACGGCACCTTTCTTTTTCCGCTTGTGAAGAACAGGTTCGCCGGTTTGCTCCGTCTTCCAAACCCACAAGCCCCTCTCCGGCCACTCGCGCGGTACAGTATCGGCGAATTCTCGCAGAACGTGTTTATCGATATCCGGCCAGAACTTCAGTAGCGGCAAGGAGGCGTAAAAGCGAACATCCAGGGTTGCGTAATAGGCATAGTCAAAACACTCCAGCAAGGCAAACGAGGGGGAAGCTTTTTGTCCG
>CAWIRT010000007.1:0-15406 GCA_963838445.1 uncultured Acidobacteriaceae bacterium | reverse complement strand
GCCGTGCCTGGTCAAAATTTGAATTGAAGATCCAGCTGCATCCTTCGTCCAGGTTGGGCCGAGACCGAATGGCCAAAAAAGGGTGAGCTGATCACTCCTATATAAGTGATGTCGTTCACGTGGTTGAGCACGTTAAGGAATTGATAGCCAGCGTGGCAGTCGGCCCATCTTTTTGCCTCCTGAGCATGACTGTGTGGGAGAGGCTGAGATCCAGATTGATATATCCGGGGCCATGGAACGAGTTACGCGGGATGCCGATCGGTCGATCGAGCGGCAGGCCGTCCGATTTCGTCACTTCCCGTGGTTACGTTCACCGGCTTTCCGGCATAGAGAGAGAGGGCCGTTCCAAAGTCGAACCACTTTCCCGCGCTCAATGTGCCTAGCAGGTCGAATTTGTTGCGCCGGTCGTTATCCGACCTTCCCCAATCTGCTGCGGGCGCATAGCTGCTCGCGGGAAAATACGTGATGCCGCTGGTATTGTTGTAGGTTTTACCGAGGGTGTACTGGGCCTGGCCAAACAGGAATCGAGTTGGCCTGCCGCGGAAGCTTATCTCCAGCGCATTGCTCTTCAGATAGCCTTCGGACTGGAGTTGCCGGTTCTGACCGAGCATGGAGTTCGGGCGTGCCGCATATGCCGGCGGTGGCGGGGCGTTCACGTCGATAGAGCGGAATTGATCGATGCCCCGTGTTCCCCCGTAATTTGCTGCCACGGAACTGTTGGCCGTGAGTTGCCGTTCGATCCCGATCCCGTACTGGATCGAGTATGGAATGAGCGCGCGGGGGGCGAGTGTGACTACGCTCGTCGGAACAGAGCTAATCTGAGAGGTGGTGGCTGGATAACCAGGGTTCAGCAATATAAACCGCTGCAATCGGAATCCGTTGAAGTGCAGCAAATCAGAAATGGGGGAAGGGCCGGTTCGGTCAAAAAACATACCCGCCCCTCCGCGGATGACCGATTTTCCTTTCTGGGTGGGCGCGTACGCAAAACTGAAGCGCGGTGCGACGTTGTGTGCGATGTCGTGGAAATAGTTCTGCCAGTAGTACCGTACTCCCAGCGCGATGGATAGATTCGGCTTTACACGAATGTTGTCTTCGAAAATACCGGCCACCGTTCTTTCCAGGAAAGTGACGTGTCCCTGCCCACGTTGCAGGACGTAGCTGAAAGGCTGACTGGCGGAATAGTCCGCTATCGTGGCGAATGAGTAGGTTCCGGCTTGATTGGTGAAATCGTCGAAGCCTCGCCGGCTGATATCCGGGATGTCGACTCCAAATTTGATCTGCTGCCTTCCCCTCGTATAGGTCACGATGTCCGTTGCGTCCAGGTGATACTCGGTCCGCCGCGCATCGGCCTGTGCGCCCCCGCCCGTGAAGGATCCTGAAACGATCAGTTGCGGATCTTCATTGAGGCTATGCGTCTGATTGTCGTAGTGGCCTACGAGAAAATGCAATTGATTGAGAAGTCTAGGGGAGAAAAGATACACCTGGCCCACGTTGATCTCATGTTCAAAGAACAAGGTGTTGGTGCCTGCAGCCGGTAAAACCGTCCCCCCGACCCCAAGATTGGCGACGGTGCGATGTTCATAGGAATATCCCATCCAAAATTGATTCGCCTGGCCATAGTCATGAAACACACGCCCGGAAAGGAAGTAGTGATGTGTAGGGTTGGGGACGTTCGCATCGATAGGTCCATCCGGGCCGGCGGCGTGTACCACTGCCTCCTGGTTATCGTTATCCCGATCGAGCGCAAGTAGGAAAGTCGTTTTCTTGCTTCTGCTCAAAGACCCGGTGAGCGAGCCTTCATAATACGTTCTTTGTTCTCCAGGCTTGACGATTGCGAACGGGTTGCGGGCGTCGAACAGCGAGTCCCGATACAGAAAATTGGCAGATCCATGGAGCTTGGGTGTTCCGCCGGCGGTCGTGATCTCAATCCGGGCCCGCCCTGGTCTTGAGAAGAGCGCAGAGTATGGATTCTGATTGATCTTTACGCTTTGGACCGCAGAGGGCGTCACCCCGGGCCCATTTGCTTCCACTCCATTGACCACCAGTGTCACGCCATTTGTTCCCGTAGCGTCTGCGTCCAGAAAACGAGACAGCGTGGTGATATAGTCCTGGTCGAAAACGGGCAGGCGATCCAACGCATCGCGGTCGAGCGAGTTGCTGTTTTGGTTTTGGCCGATCTCTGTGCTCACTTTAGCTGCGGTATCTGAAGCGGCCACCGTCACCTGCTCCTCGACGCCTGCGATGGTCAAAACGATCTTAAGTGCAGCTCGGGATCTTCCCTCCGCCGGAACATTCACCTTGGTTTCGCGGAAGCCCGCCATCTGTACATCGATGACATAGGGGCCGAGGGCCACGTTTTTGAATTGGAAGGTACCCGATCCATCGCTCAATACGTGGGCGACCTGACTTCCATCCGGGCGATCTAAGGCGATCTGAGCACCAGCGACGGCGGCGCCGTCTGGATCCTGAACGCTCCCGGCCAGGATGCGGGGCGTGAGCGTCGTCTGACAATTAAGGGATCCAGCACCAAAGGTGAGCATCAGGACTATGGCTTGGAAACCTGGTTTGGACAGTCGAAAGGTCATGCTATCGAAAGGAATCCCCCACTTGAGCTTGCCGGGAGCAACCTTAATTCAGCATGAAGAGTCTCATAACAAGATTATGTTATGAATATAACAGGGCATGGAAGAAGATCCGAAATGGCTTTTGCTGGTGTTTACCCTGCCCGCGAGCAAGGCGAGTGAGCGCGTCCAAATGTGGCGGAAATTACAAAGGTTTGGCGCGATTCCTTTCCGGAACGCCGGTTCGCTCCTGCCCAACACCGCGGACAATCGGGAACGTTTCGAATGGCTTGCAAGAGAGATCAGGGTGAGTCATGGCGAGGCATCCGTCCTTCAGATTCAGGCCATTGATGATCTGCCGTCCCGTGCTTTGCAGGATCAGTTTCGCGAGGCCCGTGCAGACGATTACACCGCGCTGATCGAGGATTTGCAGAAGCTGAAACCGGCTGCGCCAGGCCCATCGACTCAGATCCTACGGCTCAGACGACGTTTTGAAGAGATCGTAGCCATCGACTTCTTCACCAGTCCGTTACGCGAACGAGCGGCGGAGGCGTTGGCGAGAGCGGAACAACGCGGCTCCAGGCGAAATCTGCGCGATCGAGGCAGCGCCTCCAAAGCTGAATATCAGAAGCGCACGTGGATCACGCGTCCCCGTCCTGGAATTGACCGAGTCTCCTCTGCTTGGCTCATCTCTCGCTTCATCGATGCAAAACCGAAGTTCATCTTCGATACCAGCCCCGCCGCGCATCGGAATGCAATTCCATTCGATATGTTCCAGGGCGTCGGCTTCGGGCATGAAGGGGACCAATGCACTTTTGAAACACTCTGCCTCGCATTCGATATATCCGACCACAAAGTCCTCACCATTGGGCAAGCGGTACACGACGCGGACCTGGAGGATGGAAAATTTGGCCGTCAAGAAGGACACACGATAAACCAGATCCTACGAGGATGGGCCGCACAAGGCGTTCCGGACAACGACTTGCTCCGGCGAGGCATGGATTTAATAGAAGGCTTCTACCACTCTATTTCAAGAACCGGGGAAAGCTCGCAAGTTGAGTAAGCGTCAACCAGCAAAGCCACACAGATGAAAACTCGAAAAACACTGATTATCACTTTTCTTGGATTGTTGCTCGTCGGGGCAATCTGCGCAGGTGTGCTCAAATGGCGTGGGTTCCGTGCCACGTCCACACCCTCGACTTTTGAAACTGTCGCCGCCCGATCTGTACGCGATTTCGCAATTCCGAGGGAAGAGCGACGTAAGAAGAATCCCGAGGCGGGCGATTCCCTGGCTATCCGGCAGGGCCGCGAGGACTTCCTGGCGCGCTGCGCTTTCTGCCATGGAGTCGATGGCAGGGGAAGAACTCCGATCGGCGCGAATGTGTACCCCCGCGTGCCGAATCTTCACCTCGCCGCCACGCAGAACCTGACAGACGGCGAGATTCACTACATCATTGAAAATGGGATTCAATTCACCGGTATGCCTGCGATGGTAAGTCCTCATCGCGAGTCAGCAGCGGATAGTTGGAAGCTTGTCTCTTACCTTCGAACCTTTCGGCCACACACATCTGAAGAAAAAGCCCTCGAGGCGAACACGTTCACGTCGGCCCATTACATTGGTTCGCTAGCTTGCCAAAAGTGCCACGCCGATATTTATAACCACTGGAAGCAAACGCCAATGGCCAACGTGGTGCGCGACCCGCGAGAGCACCCGGATGCGATCATTCCCGATCTCAACACTAACAATGTCGCAAAATTCACCAAGGATCAGGTCTCGTTCGTTTACGGAAGCAAGTGGAAGCAACGCTACTTTACCAGGCTGGGAGATGATTATTACCCCCTACCCGCACAGTGGGACATCGGCAATGAGGTCTGGCGCCCCTATCACGTACCTGATACGGGGGCAGATTGGTGGACGACCTTCTATCCAACGGACAACATGCAGCGTCCAACAGGGGCTACCTGCGATGGTTGCCATTCCGTCGATTACAACATTCACACCAGGCAAGTCACAGAGTGGAACGTCGGTTGCGAACGTTGCCACGGTCCCGGCAGCGAACACGTTGCCCATCCCTCACGCAGCAACATTCTCAACCCTTCGCAGATGGATGATGTCGCAGCGAACGATACCTGCATTTCTTGCCACTCACAGGGCCAACCCTTAACCAAAGAGATCGAAGGCAAGGCATACGATTGGCCCGTGGGATATCGTGTCGGTCTCCGCCTGGCGGATTACTGGAAGCTCGAGGATCACACCCTGGGGCAGACGACCTTTACCCATTTCCCGGACGGCACCGCGCACAAGAACAGGATGCAGGGCAATGACTTTGTGCAGAGCCTGATGTACCGGAAGGGAGTCACCTGCGCTTCCTGCCACGACGTACACGGTACCCAAAACTATGCCCAGCTTCGCAAGCCGGTGGACGAGATCTGCCTTGACTGCCACAGCACAACGTCACCCAACGGTCCCCACGTGGCAACCATGGAAGAGCATACTCACCATAGAGACGGCAGCCCAGGCAGCCAGTGTGTGGCGTGTCATATGCCAAAGATTGAGAGCGAGGGTGTCCCTGGCGCCTTTGTTAGCGCGCATACCTTCAAGTTCATCACCCCCGCAATGACGGAAAAATACCAGATACCGAACGCCTGCACCTCTTGCCACAAAGACAAGACAACTGCGTGGGCTACGAATGCGATGAGTCATTGGTCCAGGCAATCGCCATGGAGACTCCAATGAAGCAAGGTCAATCCAGCGAAAGGGTATCTATCCGTGGTGGTGTCGTGGCACGATATGGCGCGGTCGCCGCTAAAGAAAGAACCAGTCCCCTCCAAGTGTCGGACAGATAATAGACGTGCGAGCAGGCACGTTAGACGCGCGTCCTGGAATTGCGAAAAACTGAAGTTAAGCTACCAATTTATGGAAATCGCTTACGCGGTCTACCCCGGCTTGTAACAGCTTATTCCGTCTTACCTGGCAACGGTCGCTTCGACTAAAGTCAGCGCGCTTCAGTGCGCACCATTCAGACACCAGTTTAGTCACAGCCACGGTTCAGACAGACGTTGCCGTGATTTTCGCGTCACTGGAAAACGGCGAAGACGCCCTTGACAACGATGATCATAGATCACTATAAGCATGCGCAGGTACGGAGGCCCTCGGCCATCCGCGCCATAAAATAGACGGGTAACACTCAGTCGTCGGTCGATCATTTGCTCTTCGGAGTTATCCAGCCATCCGACAGGCGGGTATTGCGGTCGCATCGTGGCTGTTCATGGGAGCACCTCCGACATCGTCGCCGCAGAGCGCGAAAGTTGCCGCTTGGGCAAAGAAGCGGAATGCAACATTTGTGGAGGCTGGTGATGGAACTGCAAAAGCGCAGGGCATTCGCCCTGTCCTTAATCCTTGGGTTGGTGTGTCTGCCCAATCTTTCCCACGCGCAAGCCATCTACGGATCGATCTTCGGGACGGTAACCGACAACACCGGTGCTGTGGTTCCGAACGCCACAATTACAGTGACAGACGAATCGAAAGGTACTTCTGTTACTGCGCAAAGCAATGCGTCGGGCGACTACAACGTGGAACACCTGATTCCCGACACCTATGACGTCAAGGTGACAGCGGCCAACTTCAAGACCTTTGAGCAGACAGGGATCGCTGTGGCGGCAAACGCCTCTATCAAGGCGGATGCTCATCTCGAGATTGGCGGCGAGTCGGAGACGGTTACCGTGAATGCCGATGCGGTGCCCGAGTTGAAGGTCGACCGTGCCGACGTATCCACGAACTTCTCGGAAAAGACGGTTTCGGATCTGCCTTTAGTTAACCGCAACTTCACCAGCCTGCAACTGTTGCTGCCGGGTGCACAACAACTGGGCTGGAGCCACGCAGCAGACGAAAATCCTCAAGGCAGCCAGCAGATCCAAATCGATGGCCAGGCCTTCGGTGGCGTGGCCTATGAGTTGGATGGCACCGACAACCAGGATCCTATCCTGGGGATCATCGTCGTGAATCCGGCTCTGGACGCGGTTACTGACGCCCAGATTGCCACCCAGAATTTCGACGCAGAACTTGGCAAGGCAGTCTCGGCGGTGGTTACGGTCCAAACCAAGTCAGGATCCAACAACTTTCATGGGAGCGCATTTGATTATCGCCAGAGCGCCGCTCAGCTGGCTCGCGATCCGTATACCCAGTTCAGCCCCAATGCGGTGACCGGCAGGCTAATTCCTCAGGCGCTGTTTAATCAGTTCGGGGGATCGATCGGTGGACCGGTCCTGAAGGACAGGCTCTTCTTTTTCGGGGACTACCAGGGCGTCCGTCAAAAGGTTGGCTCTTCTGCCATCATGACAGTTCCCTCCGCCCATCTGGTCAGTACGTGCCTAGGAGCATCTCCAACCGTCAGCGGTGTACCCGGTTGTGACTTTAGCGAATATGCCAATGCAATCGCCGGGGCTGGAAATCCCTTGATCTACGATCCAACCACTGGCCAGCCCTTTCCAGGCCAGGTAATTCCGTCATCGCGACTTTCTGCGCCGGCTCTCGCGCTGTTTAAGTTATTGCAACCCTATGCGCCGAATAAGTCCGGCAATTTTGGCTCGTTGTCCTCTGGTAACTACGCGGCGGGCGGCACCGGTCTTTTCAATAACGACCAGTGGGATGAGCGAGTTGACTTTCAGTTGTCGCAGAGAACCCACATGTTCGAGCGCTTCAGCCGGTTTACCGACACCCTCAGCGGCGGTACGATTTTCGGTTCCGCGGGCGGCGCTGGTTTCGGTCTAAATGGCTTCGGCGGTACTTCGACGGGAGCCAACGACAGCCTCGCTGCCGGGGCTGATATTGCGGTGAACAGCTCATTGCTCACAGATTTTCGACTCGGCTACTATCGCTACAACATCGTCACTTCGAAATATGATCAGAGTGTCCCGTTTGCCACCCAACTAGGCATCCCGGGTCTCAATTTAGGCGACCGATTTACCGATGGCGCGCCCGGTTTCAACCTCCAGGATGTCGGCATCAGTAGCCTTACGAACAATCCCAGCAACACCCAGAGCCAGGGCCCGCAATACGGTTCTGGCTTAAATATCACCCGGTGTAACTGCCCCACCACCGAGAAAGAGGATCAGTTTCAGGGAGTGAATAACTGGACAAAGATCTTTGGGAATCACTCTTTTAAAGTTGGAGCCGATGCACGCTATGCGAGAAACCTTAGGGTTCCAAGCGATACAGATCGCGCCGGTCTCCTGGACTTTGGCAACGGTCCGACGTCGAACGGCGGCTCCGGAGGGTTGGGCTTCGCTACCTTTGTTCTTGGAGACGTTACGGCCTTTGGCCGCTATGTTCAGAACCCCAACATTGCAGGCTCACTCAACGCTAAAGAGTTTCAAAAGCGCCTCTTCTTCTATGGTCAGGACACGTGGCGTCTGCGCCCGAATCTGACCGTAAATTATGGTCTTCGTTGGGAGCTGTATTTCCCAGAGACGGTAAATGGGGCGCAACATGGAGGCTTGATGAATCTGGACGATGGATTCATCCGTGTAGCCGGAGTGGGAGGCATCCCCAGCAACATGGGTTGGGATATTGCCTGGAAGGCACTGGCGCCTCGTATCGGCGTGGCCTATCAGTGGCACCCCAAGACGGTGGTCCGGGCAGGTTATGGCCGGAGCTTTGACATCGGCGTCTTCGGTTCGATTTTTGGCCACACGGTCACCCAGAATCTTCCTGTGCTGGCTAACCAAAGCGTCAATAACAATGCCACCGGAACCACTTCAGCAGCGTTCGCTCTGACGGCGGGTCCACCTGCAAACGTATTTCCAACCGTGCCTTCGGATGGGCTGCTGCCGGCGCCGAACTATAACGTCTCAGTCAAAGCGCGGCCAAATCCGCTTCGCTTGCCTACGATTGATGCCTGGAATTTAAGTATTCAACAGGCGATCACCCCGACACTCTCGCTCACCATGGCGTATGTCGGCAACAAGAGCACGCACACCCTCAGCGCACTCGATGGCAACAACATCAATCCAAATGAAGAAGCGGTCTTTCTCCCTGCGGCCCTTAGCATCAACGGGCAAGCGCTGCACTACGTTCCCAGTTCTGCGATCTTGCCCAGCGCTGTGAATGGCATCAATCCCGATGGGGGAACGAATACCAGCTCATTCCTGCAGCGCTACTACGCGGCCAAGCTCCCGGCTTGTCAAAGCGCGGCCTATACCCCGCAGCCTGGCGTGCCTGCCGGAGCGTGTGGATGGACCCAGGCAGTCCAATTCAACGCCGACAATCAGGACGCTCATTTCAACGCCCTTCAAGTCACGGTGGCGAAGACAATCACGAAGGGACTTTCATTCACGTCGAATTACGCCTGGCAGCGGGCCTTCGATTGGGCTATGAACTTCAGGACCTGGGACGCCGCGGCAGTAAGGGGCCGCAACGACACGCTTCGGGAGCAGCAGATTGTTTCCTACGGGACTTGGCAGTTGCCCATCGGCAGAAATCAGCTCTATTTGTCCAAGGCGCCGGGCTGGGTAGACGAAGTGGTCGGCGGTTGGCAAATCAGTCCTGTTGTCAACTGGTCAAGCGGATTGCCTTTCACTCTCACCTATTCAGGTTGCGGAAATAATCTTCCGGGGGAGGCGCCGTGCTATCCCAATGGGTCTGCCACGAGCCTGCCGACGAATGTCGGCTCGTTCAGTAGCACTGGCCACAATCGGTCCTTCTTTCAAGGGTTCAATGATCTATACAAGAATGGGCCACAGGGAAATTTCTCTGCTCCTGGTCTCGACCAAATCGGCACTACGGGCCGGAATACGAAGTTCGGCCCCAACTTTTTCAATACGGATATGGCGGTGCAGAAGAACTTTACGATCCATGAGAGCTTGTTCGCGCAATTCCGGTTGGATGCTTACAACGCCTTCAATCACATCAATGCCGGCAACCCGAGTGGAAATGCTTCGACCGTGAATATAGATCAGGGCGAGGTCTTCATTACCAGTGAGCCGCCCGGCGCAAAACCCCGGCAGCTCCAACTCTCTGTGCGCTTCCAGTTCTGAAAACAACTGGAAGCATCTTACTCGGAGGCGAGCGATAGGCTCGCCTCGAGACAACGAGAGATCCCAACAAGGTTCGCATCGCGGGCAGCGGTACCTCCCAAACGCGCGCCGTCCATCATGGCTCGCTCATGATGTTCTGCAGCTCTTCCTCGCGTGCCGGGATTCTCATCGGCAAGGTAATCGTCACCTGTAATCCGCCGCTCTTTCGATTTTGCGCGGTAATCGTGCCGTCGTGTAGCCGTATCGCCTCGCTCGCAATCGAAAGGCCCAAACCGGTGCCTCCACTGCTACTCTCGCGCCCCGGTGCGGTGCGGAAGAAAGGCTGAAAGATAACTTCCTTAGCGGCGCTGTGGCGGCTAAGTGTGACCGCAGTTACCGCGTCAGATAACTTTAAGTCTGATAGGTCAATTTGCCGGCCTTTGACGTTTTTGCCAATACTTAAGGCCAAATCACTTTAGGCCGAAGCACTAGGTCCTGTAACTGAGCGGGCTGACATGGCTGTTCGATACCTCAGGCTATCTTTCGATACGCATCGCAACGCCTGGAAGAGTTCGAGTCGTTTGACCCGGCCAAAAATTGAGCATATAGTTCGCGGGAATTAGAAACCATCTAAAACAAGTTATTCAACGAGGGGAATTATGTTTTTCCCTAGATGCCGGCCCGCTGCATTCTCTTCGAGGTAATAAATGCCGAAGCGAATTCTCGCCGTGGTTCTTGTCGGTCTGCTCGCCCTGTATGGATGCTCGGTACGTAAAGTACAGAAGCTGCCAATTGCAACCGTATCCCAGCCCGAGAAAGAGAAGATCGTCGGCATCACCACCATCAAGGGGGATGATGTCTCTTTCGACCCACCGGGAGCGTCCATTTCGAACGGAACGCTGATCGCAACGGTAAAAAAAGTTGCTTACCAGATTCGCCTGGATCAGGTGCAACGGGTCTGGGTGGAGCGACAAGAAAAATCAACGGCGCGAACCGTCGGTTTAGTCGCGGTAGTGGCCATCGGCACAGTGGCCATCATTGCGGGCGTCATTTTAGCAACCAAGCAATCCTGTCCCTTCGTCTATTCCTGGAACGGAACGGAGTATGTGTTTGACGCCGAACCCTATGGTGGGGCCATTAGCCGCGGCCTTGAAAAGGACGACTATTCTGAACTCGGGCAACTCCGGGAACAGAATGGTTTCTACCGCCTGAAGCTTACCAATGAAGTAGACGAAACTCAGTTCACCAACCTGACCGAACTTTGGGTTGTCGACCACCCCGCGGGAACCCGGGTGGTCCCGGATATAGAGGGTACCTTGCATACCGTGGCCGCACCTTACGCGCCGCTCTCCGCGCACGATGCGGCTGGGAATGACCTTCTTCCCTGGCTCCGTTCGACCGACAGACTCATCTGGGAGCACCCCGCAGTTCCCGACGCTGACGGAAATTTGCAGAGCGACATCGAGATCACTTTCCCTAAACCTGCAGGCGAAACCCGCGCGAAGTTAGTAGCGAATGCTGCGACTGGTCTTTGGGGCTCTTACATGATCAAGAAGATGGTTGAGCTCCGGGGCCGCGATGTGGGCACCTGGTACCGCACCATGGATGAGAGTAAACCTGCGCGCGACGCCCTATTCGCGTGGGAGGTGCGTGAACAACTGTACGCGCTGAAGATATATGTCCAGGAACCCACGGGCTGGGAGGTGCGCGGGATCCTTCCTGGGACGGGCCCGTTTATTTCCAAGGACCGAATCGTCCCACTGGACGTGAGCCACGTGCAAGGAAATCAACTGCACATTAGAATTCGGCCTCCGGCCGGGTTTTGGGCGCTCAACTCCTTTGCCGTGGATTACACTCCAGACCGCCCCGTGAGCATGCAGAAGATCCAGCCGGCGACCGCACGGGATTTACAGGGAACAGATGTGCGTCCCGACCTGGTTGCAATTGACGATCGCTACGTGGCTATGCCCAACGTAGGAGACACCGTTGACCTAACCTTCCCTGCGCCGTCTCGTCGTCCCGGAACAGATCGAGCCGTATTTCTCCATAGCCGGGGTTACTATAAACTCCACCTGCCTGGGACCGGTGAACCGGATACAAAGACCGTGCAGGCGATTGAGAATGTGCCCGGGACAGGAGCCCGCTTTGCGGCCGCCAAGTTCGGACAGTGGCAGATCGCGAATCAGCAGAAACCCTGAGCCGGCTACACATCGATAGCCGCCGCAAAAGCCCACAGAAGGCCCATTCAGTAATGACAGAAGATCTCTCGATGAGCATACAGAGCTAGGCATTGAACCTTATCCTCGACCACGACAAACCTGTCAAGAGCGATGCGTGGAGTAAGTCATGAGTGCGCGGCGGGTGGCGGTCTCCGGACTGGGTATCATCTGTGCCTTGGGCAATAACATTGGTGAAATATGGAAAGCGCTCTGCGCCGGTAGACCGGGAATAGCTTCGATTCATTCGATCGACACTTCAGTTTTGAGGTGTCGCAACGGCGCCCAGGTTCATTCATTCAACCCGCGCGATCACTTTGCAACCAACCGGGCACAGCTGCTCGACCCATTTTCTCAATTTGCGCTCATTGCAGCCCGGCAAGCTCTCGAAGATTCTGGAGCCACACTAACTCCCGCTCTGCGTGAGAACGCAGCCGTTGTGACTGGTTCCAGCATGGGAGGACAAAGCACACTCGACGCTGCATTCGCCAAGCTTTACCAGCGTGCTCACGGTCGAGTCGATTCTTCCCGGATCATTCCTCGTGTCATGGCGAACGCGGGAGCCGTCCAGATTTCAACGGAATTCGGAATAACCGGACCCGTATACACCATCTCCACCGCGTGCTGCTCGGCCAACCATGCCATCGGCCAGGCATTCCGGATGGTTCGCGACGGAGACGTCGAACTGGCCATTGCCGGTGCGAGCGAGGCCCCTTTCAGCCTTGGTCTATTGAAAGCCTTCGAGGCAATGCGCATCGTTTCACCGGACACGTGCCGCCCCTTCTCAAAAGATCGGCGCGGCGTGGTTCTGGGGGAAGGTAGCGCGATGCTGGTCATGGAATCTCTCGCCGCCGCGCGAGCGCGAGGCGCCACGATTTACGGCGAAGTGGTGGGCTTTGGTATGTCATCAGACGCCCAGCACATCACACGTCCATCTACAGCTGGGCCTGTCCGCGCGATGCGCGCGGCACTGCGCGATGCGTGCCTGCTTCCGGAACAAATCGGTTACATCAATGCCCATGGGTCGGGCACACAGATCAACGATCTCCAGGAGACGCGTGCCATCCGTGAGCTTTTCGGTACCCACGCGGAGCGGCTGGCTGTGAGCTCAACCAAGTCACTTCACGGCCATGCACTCGGCGCTACCGGCGCAATGGAAGCAGTCTGTACCATTCTGGCACTGCGCAATGGCCTGCTTCCGCCTACGGCAAACTTCACCGTGGCTGATCCCGAGTGCGATCTGGATGTGGTTCCGAACCATCCTCGGCCCGCCCAGGTGGAATTCGCTCTCTCCAACTCCTTTGCCTTTGGAGGTTTAAATGCCGTTCTTGCGTTTCGAGCACCCGTGATGCAATAACGGATGGTCAGCCGCGCACAGATAATGTTCAATCGTTGAGACCGGATTTGGAGAGAATGATCAGAATCTCAACCGGAGGAGATTTGAACATGCGCACAATGCTAATACTCGCCGGTGTGGTTGCTTCGGCATTGGCATTCTCACAGGTCACTCCTCAAAATGGCGATTGGCCGGTCTATGGCCGCGATCCGGGGGGTGCAAGGCACTCTCCACTTACCCAAATCAACACCACCAATGTGAGCCGCTTGCAGCGCGCCTGGACGTATCACACAGGTGAGCAGGGCCGATCATTCGAAGCAACCCCTATCTTCGTTGACAACGTTCTCTACCTGCCTACACAGAATCAGAACATCGTAGCCCTGGATCCCGAAACCGGAACAGAGATTTGGAAGTACACGAACCCTTCCCCGAGTGCTGCAGAGAGCCGTGGCGTTGCTTATTGGCCGGGCGACCGCCAGACACCGCCCCGGATCTTGTTTAGCACCGGGGATGGCCGGTTGATCGAACTTGATGCGAAGACCGGAACACCCGTGACCGCGTTTGGCGATAACGGCACCGTCAACCTGCGTGCCGGGGTGACGGATAAATATCCAAAAGCCCATTTCTCCATCAGCTCGCCACCGGTAATCTATCGCGATGTCGCGATCGTGGGGCCATCCACGCAGGAGTCAGGGAGCGCGGGGCCGAGCGCCGATCCGCGGGGTTTTGATGTGCGCACCGGCAAGCTACTGTGGACCTTTCACACCGTGCCGCGGCCCGGGGAGCCGGGCAACGAGACTTGGGGGCCCCAGGGATGGAAAGATCGGGCCGGCTCTAGCCAGTGGGGTTTCGATACCGTAGATACCGAGCGTGGCCTCGTTTTTCTGCCCGTTGGCAATCCGGCAGACAGCTTTTACGGCGCCGATCGCAAGGGATCCAATCTGTACGCGAATAGCGTCATCGCTCTCGACGCGCTTACCGGCAAACTGCGCTGGTACTACCAAATGGTCCACCACGATTTGTGGGACTACGACATGAATGCTCCTCCGGCGTTGATCGAGGTGAAACGCCACGGCAAAACGATTCCGGCTCTTGCGCAAACCAACAAGATGAGCCTGCTGTTCATTCTGGATCTAAGAACGGGCAAGCCCATCTTTGGTGTCGAGGAGCGACCCGTCCCCAAGGGGGACACTCCTGGTGAGTGGTATTCGCCGACCCAGCCCTTTCCCCGCAAACCGCCTCCCTTGTCCCGCATCACCATGACGAGGGAGGACGTCTCCACTCGTACCCCCGAAGCCGAGAAATTCTGCGCCGAGTGGCTTAGCCGCCTGCGTCTTCAGGGACCCTACACACCTTTCGGCTTGACCGCTTCTCTCTCCATGCCGGGAACCATGGGCGGAGGAAACTGGGGTGGCGTTGCCTTCGATCCACAGCTGGGCTATATCTTTGTCAACACCAGCAGCCTGGGCACTGTGGGGCAAATGGCGGCGACGGCGGCCGGTTCCCTTCAGCCTTATCGCAACCTGAGCGGTTACACTCGGTTCATCGATCAGGATGGTTATCCGTGCCAGCGGCCTCCGTGGGGCGAACTCGCAGCGGTGAACGCCAACACCGGGGATATTGTTTGGCGAAAACCTCTTGGCAGCTATGAAGAATTGGAGGCGCATGGGCTGAAGGATGCGGGCGCCATCAACATGGGTGGTCCCATTGTGACCGCCGGAGGTTTGGTATTTATTGCCGCTACCACTGATTCGAAGTTCCGCGCCTTTGATGCACGTTCCGGCAGTGAACTTTGGGTGACCAGGATCGACGCCAGTGGTACCACTGTGCCCATGACTTATATGGCTCGCAACGGTAAACAGTTCGTCGTGGTTGCGGCCGGGGGCACCAACCGTTTCCGGATGATCGCCAATACTGCGGACCAAAAATCCGACACATTGATTGCCTTCGCCTTACCGGACAAGGAAGAGAACGGTTCTAGCCTCCAAGCCATCTATGAGCGTGCCTCTCCCGCCGAGAAGGGCACCGCTGCTGTGGCCACTTTGCCCGAAGGCGAGGGGAGGGCCACCGTCATCGCAGTCTGCACCCAGTGTCATGGATCAACCGTCTTTTCGGCGCTCCGCATGAACCGCACTTCCTGGGAATACGAAGTACAGGAAATGAAGGATAAGGGAGCCGTCGGAACCGATGATGATTTCAAGCGCGTGATCGACTACCTGGCCAGGAGTTTTCCTCCTCGTTAAGCTGCCAAACTCTGGGGTTTACAGAGAGGGTTGATG
>CAWIRT010000006.1:0-59427 GCA_963838445.1 uncultured Acidobacteriaceae bacterium | reverse complement strand
CCCAGATACTGGACCAGGCGGAGATTCAAATCAGCATGAGCCGGCGTGGCAATCCATATGACAACGCACGCGCGGAACGATTTATGCGGACGCTCAAAGAAGAGGAGGTGCACGGAACGGAGTATCAGGATCTAGAAGACGCACGCGGCCGAATCGGTGAGTTCCTGGAACAGGTGTATAACCGCCAGAGGCTGCATTCAGCGTTACGCTATCTGACACCGGAAGAGTTTGAGCAGGCCAGCCAAGCTAAAGAGAGTGACGGCGCTGATGGAAGCGGTGGAAAACCAAAGGGCAGGTTTACCACCGCTCCCACAGGCCTTGGAAATCCCTCCAGGATTTCCACACTCCCACGGCGGGTCGACTGCTTTTCAATAAAATGAGAAATAAAACACGCTGAAGTGTCCCCAATTAACGGAACTTGGCGTGTCTCACTTTTGGGGTGCAGTCCAGCAGTGTGTCGGAGAGAAACTGCTTCATTATTGGGGCAGGAAGCAGTAGCGGGTCTGTAGAAGGGAAATTTTCTAGGCCGCTAGCAACATCTGAATTGAGAGGCTATGAGCTGTTGAAGTGATGTGCGTTTGGGGTAGTTGCGTTCGTGGCGTTAAGCGTGAGCCAGAACCGCTCGATGGCGGAACAGTTTGAGAAGATTGTGCGTGGCGCAAATAAATTTCCACTCTGATGTCACGTTCAACAGGCCTCGTAAGCGGAACCTGCGGATACCACGGCTTCTTTGATCTGGCCGAATACCGGTTCCACCGTTGTCCGTCGAAGTGCATACCGCGCTTTACCGTCCTCTGTGGCCAGAACTTTTCTCATGTCAAACGCTTCCTGGCTGCGCGGTGCGCAGGGCGGCAAAGGTTTACCTGGTATATGCGGCTTGGAGTCAGGTGCGACCAGCATTTCAATGCCGCTCATCGCCGGATCCTGCAGGCTGCTGGCGTCCCAGTAGCCGGTATCGCCGGTGACGGTTGTTGGCACCGCTTGCAGCGCTTCCCGTAGAGTCTTCACCATAGGTAGCAACACCTGACGATCAATAGGTTACTGAGTTAGCTCTGCGGCCACGATGATCTGCGCTCCGAGTCTACGGCGATCTGCGCGTCGTAAGCCTGCACAAAGCCTCTTTCCCCGCTGTCTTTCATCACTCGCGAGTCAGGATCAACGAAGTTATATTGCCCGCTTGGCGAGCCGGCGTTCTTTCTCGCTCGCAGACGCTGCTTCTTATCCTTCTCGCGCTGTCTGCGATCCTCAGACAGCTGGCTTGTCTGTTCCGCTTTACCACGGGGACCACGTTCGCCTGGAGTATAGCCTTCGAATGCGGCTTTTAGTTGTGCCTGTGCTTCCTGTTCTAACTCCGCCTTGGCTTGCTGCAGCCGCTCGAAACGCTTTTGGGCATTTGCCAACTCATCGGGTAGTCGATTGGCCACCTGGTCCAGCCCGAGGCGCCGCTCTTCCTCACGATCGGTCTGCTGTGCTTGCCGCAGCAATCGCGCTACCTCGGCGCGCCAGTGTCGATTCCCGTTCGCTGAGCGTCGATACCTTACGGAGCGCCGAGTGCTAGCGCTTGCCTTCATCTTTGTGCTGTCGATCGACACATTTCCCAATTTCACCAGACCAGCCTTCTGACACAGTCTCAGGGCTTGTACGAACAAGCTCGCCAGCGCTTCCACATGTTGCTGACGAAAAGCAGCAAGGGTATCGTGGTCGGGATGCTGGTCGGAAGACAAATAGCGAAATGCAACGTTCTCGTAAGTAGCCTGCTCGATCTTGCGGCAACTCGTGATTTCGACGCAGTAACCGTAAAGCAGCAACCGCGCCATCAACACTGGATGGTACGCTGACAAACCTCGCCCATCACTTCGTATAGCTGGCGTAGATAGAAGACAGGTCCAGCTCGTTCATCACGTCAGCTACAAATCGCGCCAAGTGACTCTCAAGGAGCCAGTCCTGCAGAGAGGGCGGAAGCAATAACGGCTGGTCGTGGCTACAAACTCGAAAACGCTTGTTCACCAGCCAATCCTACGAGATTCTCCTCCGGCGCGCGACCACTTTTGGTGCACTTCTCACATCTATCTCCGACACACTCCCAGGCTGTCCCCCATTCCTATCGATGCTTGGGTCCTTTCGTCTTGACACGCCGTCATGACGGCCCTTGTTGGCGCTGGACTCTTGAGGGGGACATCAAGCTCCCCAATCGAAGAATCGGATTTGGGTTCTATCTGGAGAGCGTGCACACGGCTGAAGGAATCAACATCCAGCAGAGACAGATTGCGAGTATGACCGGAGCGGCAAACAGCAAAGCTATGACCACGAACCTCGCCCACCGCTGCGTGCTTCGGTACACGGGCTCCCCGCCCTTCACTCGTTCCCACTCTTTTTTAAGAAGCTTCTGCGATACCGTTGTAGTATCGGCAACCGAATTGAGGAGCAATGGACGCTTTTGCGTTATATACTCCTCTTTCTGCTGCATGTTGAGACTCGCGGGTGGTACAAGAGAGTTCGCGACTGCGTGGAGCTTATCTAGTGCGGTGACTAAGGCGTCGGGTTCGGTTTCGGCCATATTCAATCTCAGCAGTATGCGAGTCCTGAGCGTCGCGATGGAGAGGTTTGCTGCATAGAGTTCGCTGGTGGTCAACTGGTCGGCCTCATAGGTCGTCACCAGCTTTCCGGTAAGGTCCGAAATATCGACCCTAAGAGCGTCAATCCAAGCCTGGCGAAACTCGGATATCTTGGACTCTTTGCTGATGAGGAGCCCGACATACGCGACGAGGGAGCCTACCAGCGCCCCCAAAAACGCGATTACGGCGGCGATGATCGTGCCAGTGGGAATAGACATCATTTCGGTCCCCCGCCCTCATCCCGCTGGGTCTCGTCTCCCGGCTTCGTGAGATATGACGCGTTTGAGTCTAGCTCGTTCGGCGGGCCGGCGCTCAGTGGCTTCGTTAAGACGATTGCCATTCAACACGGCCAACAGGCCCGTCGTCCCCTTAATCCCTAACGTACCAAGCAAGTAAACATCCCGTCTGGAACCTGTGAAAGATTTCAGGCGGCCCATAATCCCCCCGCTCAGTATTTCCATGGATTCACGTCCTCCGATCGGATTGTGGATCTGAAACCTGGGATTCAACAGTGCATGTCAGGAGTAGGGGCTCTTAGTCTTTCAATGTGTCGAGAAGCAAACCATCAGGGTCTTTTCTTAGGCGGCAGCGACAGTCGGCGTAGCAAGCTTGCGGCGTACGCTGAATAACCGGATGAGGTTGTAACTAATGCAGGTCCATGTGGCCTCCATTCCTGCTTTTTGTTGCCCTCGGCAGCGAAATTGCCGGAGCCCACATCGCTCTTTAATCCAAGCGTGCGGGAACTCGGCGATCTGCGAGCGCTGGTGGTAGATTTTCTGTGCCGCCTCAGTCTGCATCTTGGCTTTGAATGCGCTTGTTTGCGCAGACTCCTCGATACGTGTGATGGAGCGTCTCCACTGTGGTGTCGGCTTCTTCGAGGCGCACTGAGCGCGATAAACGCAGGAAGAGCAGGCTGCCTTTGGCGCCTTGTACACATGCGTGCGCACCCCGTGTCCACGATCGAGGACCATCTTGTGCACTAGTTGCTGTCCGGCAGGGCAGAGGTAAACGTCGTTCTTCGCATCATAAGGAAAAGCACTGCTGATAAAGGCCCCGCAGCGTCCCTGAGCATCCGACTCTGTCGGTTTCCAGCTATCTTGCCACGAGCCGTAGAAGTCGACGCCAGACTTTGCAGCAGCCTGCACGGCCGCATGGTTGGTATAGTCTCCATCTGCAATCAACTGCTTTGGCAGACTTCCCAGCGTGGCTTTACAGCGGTCAAGAGCTGGCTCCAGTTGACGATAGTCGATGGCGTCGGTGGTTGCCTCTACGTTCACCACGAAGCCGTGAGTGGTGTCGGTCACCAATTGCACGTTGTAGCTGGGCACAGTGCCACCTTCGCCGTTACGCATCACATGAGCCTCGGCATCGGTGGTGGAAGCCCGCGCTACAAATTTCTTCTTATCCTCCTTCTTTTTCTTCTGCAGACGCTCCACTTCACGAAGCGCGCTTTCCAGCCGGGTTACGCGTTCTTGCGCCGCCCGTTGTTTCGCAGCCGCTTGACGCTTGGCCACTTTCTCTTCCTCTGCGGCTTGTTCGTTCATCTTCTCCAGTTGCGTTTGCGCCGCAGCCAGGTGCGCTTCGATCTTCTCTTTACGCCGAAATGTGTTGCCGCTGGCGTTAGCTTTGATCTTGGTGCCATCCAGCGTCACTCGTTCCATGGTGATCAGCCCTTCGACACTCAGCACCCCCACCACCTGCACGAACACGCTGCCGAGTGCTTCCTTGTTATCAGAACGGAATCCGGACAGAGTGCGATGACTAATAGGCTGCAAACCGCACAGCCACTGGAACGCGGGTTCAAACTCACAACGCCGCGCAATCTCACGCGCTGAGCTGATCCCTCGGCTGTACGCGTACAACCATAGGCTTATGAGCAACTGCGGAGCTGTGTGGTCTCGGCCAGCTCGCCCTTCCACAGCTGCTATCTTGGCATCATACAAACTTAGATTCAGCCGGCCGATCGTCTCCCAGATCGACCGTGCGCTGTGGTCGTCGTCGATCATTCTCTCTACATCCACGGTACGAAGGACAAGCTGGGAACGGTCTATCGAGGAAAGGCGCGGACGAGGGCGAGGGGAACCTGAAGATGCGCTCACGCTTGTAGTCTAGCGGCGTTACGGCCTCAAAAATAGCCCCTTGCTGTTGTCAATTTCTTCACACCTTCCAGTCCCGGCTTTGTTCGTGTCCCGGCTTTGTTCGGCTTTGTTCGCAAATGAGCCTCAAATCTCACCGTGGTCACGCATTCGCTGTAGCACCGCAATCTGGATTTTGAGGGGCTCCATACTCGACAAGGAACGGTCAAATGAGTCGAGGAAATGGCCATAGAACTTGTTTGTGTCAGCGGTCAGTTGAGTGACCATATTTGTGATGTCCAAATCATGGAGCCGATCGGTGAACGCGCGCTCCGTCATCACTATCGCCTGCCCTCCAAGCTGGATGCAATAGATTAGAATGCTCATCTGACGAGCAGAGTCCTTGGTGCCTCCAATCATGATCGCGATCTCGGGAGTCTCCCTGACATCAGACTGCTCGCGCAGTCGAGGCCTCATAGCCGTAAATGTGGCATGCGACCCCTCTTCCGAGAAGTATCTGTAGATAGGGTCAAGGCTGTCTCTGCCCAGTAACTCCCTGACACGAGGGGGAGACAGCTTCTTCCATATTTCGTGCTCGTCTCCTGATGCCCAAATCTCGGAGGTTTCGGGTTTCTTGGTGAACAACTCAATTTTGTCCAGAATCTCCATAACGCTGCGGAGATGGGTGTATGCGAGGGTCGAATAGTTGCGGCGTGCGAGGTACTGTGCGACAGTGAGCTCGTCAAATAACCAGTATGAAAGGCCGAGAATAGCTATCTTGGTCGGTCCTTCCTGGTAATCCTGCGTCGCGTCGTGCAGGATATCAAGAAGGCATTGAAGAGTTTTGCCGAGGACGAGCACAGCCTCATCCACCAAAAGATCTTCCTTTTCCAGAATCGTCGGGAAATAGTCGATAAACTTCTTCGCTTCAAAATGCTTTTTCCTAGCCAGCGCAACCATGCGTTTCATCTTCCTTGTGTCGGCTCCATCTGGGGCATCTTGTAATTTGGTGGATAGAAATTCATAGAATTTGGCCAGCCAGTTGTCTAAGTATGCTTTGCCATCGACGGTGGCGTTTTCATAGTGCGCAAATGCCTCCGTTGTGAAGGCTTCGATATGGGGCAGCATCGACCCGGACGGAAACCCCTGCCGAAATGCGACTGCGCAAGCTCAATAAAGTCAGACTCGTTCCACGGCTCATGCATGGCCAAGAATAATACTCCGAAAGAATCTCTACCATCAGATTGGCAGCCAGGCACCGGGGAAATCATCCGGCGATGGTTGGGCGAGGTCTTGCGCCTTTGTACTGACACCCAGAACTGTTTACGTGTTTAACCGACAAGCCGACAATGCGAGCGGAAATCTTGAAAAGTTTCGTGGAAACCCCCACGAAACCCCGGCCTGCATTTCCACGAAACCCGACCCTGGGCCCCTGGGATGGACGCAATGGGTCCCGGACGGGGAATTGGCCTTCCTGGGGACGGACGAAACGTACCCCGTCAGGATCGGCCCCGCTGCAGTATCGTGTGCTTCACTCATGGGGTACTTTTCGTCTGTCCCCACCAAGCCCCCACCAAGCCTTGTCCCCCCCAGATTGTAGTGCACCCCAAAAGTGAGACACGGTGGGGGAGAAAAATAGGGGACACTCAGCGGTCATAATGGAGATGACCGATGAGCAGGAAGAGCAGGTATAGCACGGAGTTCAAGCAGGATGCGGTCAGTCGCATGGGGCAGGGCGGGAAGACTGTCACCGCCTTGGCGGAAGAGTTAGGTGTTCGGCGGAAGTTCTTATACCTGTGGCGTGAGCGGTTGCAGGCTGGTGGCAAGTCGGCAATGGAGCGAGGCCCGGGAAGGCCGCCAGGGAGCAAATCAAAATCAGTTTCCACACCGCCGACACCCAGCGCGGCTGAGTTGCGGATCGCAGAACTGGAGCGACTGCTGGGCCGCAAGCAAGTGGAGCTGGATTTTTTCAAACGAACCTTCGAGCAGGTCAGGGGAGCAGCGGCAAATCGTACCAGCGATGGCGACAAGGGGTCTATCGCGGCATCGAAGCCTCGCTCTCAATCGAAGGAGTAGGACTGACAGTGGAACGGCAGTGCCAGCTGGCCGAAGTGAGCCGAGCGGGCTTCTATCGCTATTTGCAGCAGACCAAGCCTGAGCAGGCGGACTTGTTGTTGCGCGCACGCTTGCAGGAGTTAGCGGTGGCGCATCATCGTTTGCGTGGCTACCGGATGTTGACTGCGCTGCTGCGGCGTGAAGGGCAGGTGGTCAACCACAAACGTGTACTGCGCCTGATGCGGGAAGACAACCTGCTGAGCTTGCGACGGATAAAGTACGTGTTTACGACAGATTCGCGGCATAATTGGCCGATTTACCCGAACCTGGCACGGCGTGTGACTTTGACCGGGCTCAATCAGCTGTGGGTGGCCGACATTACGTTCATCCGACTACGGAGCGAGTTCATCTATCTGGCGGTCGTTTTGGATGCATACTCCCGGCGCGTAATCGGTTGGGATTTGGGCCGCACGTTGCACGCGGAACTGGCGATTCGAGCTTTGCAGATGGCGCTTAGCGAGCGGAACTGGAAAGCCGAGGAACTGATTCATCACTCAGATCAAGGCGTGCAGTATGCGTCAAGCGATTACACCCAGATACTGGACCAGGCGGAGATTCAAATCAGCATGAGCCGGCGTGGCAATCCATATGACAACGCACGCGCGGAACGATTTATGCGGACGCTCAAAGAAGAGGAGGTGCACGGAACGGAGTATCAGGATCTAGAAGACGCACGCGGCCGAATCGGTGAGTTCCTGGAACAGGTGTATAACCGCCAGAGGCTGCATTCAGCGTTACGCTATCTGACACCGGAAGAGTTTGAGCAGGCCAGCCAAGCTAAAGAGAGTGACGGCGCTGATGGAAGCGGTGGAAAACCAAAGGCAGGTTTACCACCGCTCCCACAGGCCTTGGAAATCCCTCCAGGATTTCCACACTCCCACGGCGGGTCGACTGCTTTTCAATAAAATGAGAACTAAAACACGCTGAAGTGTCCCCAATTAACGGAACTTGGCGTGTCTCAGCTTAGGGGTGCAGTCCAGATTCTAGCGGGGACAAGTACCCACTAACGCAGCTAACGGATGGCGTCAGTGCGTGTTACAAAGACTTTCGAAACCAAAGACTCCCTCTTGATATGTGTTACCTGTGGACCGTGAGGGCATTCAAGGCGTAAGTGACGCGGATCGGGAAAAATGTTTGGAGGCGGTGCGCAAGGTCGGAGAGAAGTGACCCGGGAGGTCACCACTCGTGAAAACAGGGGCTCCCACTGTCATTTGGCTTCACCAGGAGCAAGAACCTTAACCTCTTCGTTAATTTTCGCCAGTTGCGATTGCAAGACGATCAGCCGTTGGCGAATTGCATACTGTTGGCGAAACCAATCAGGGTTCGGACCCGTTACTATGAAACCATCGCGGGTGCGCTCACCGGGATGAGTAGCATCGAGACGCGCTTGGATATCAGCTAATGCGCTATTCTGAAGTTCAATCTCCTTTTCGATTCCAGCGCGTTGACCTTTAAGCTCCGCTACCTTGATAGTTTTGGCATCGCCCTGCTGGTCGATGCTGCATCCTGCAAGCGCAAATAGCAATGTGAGTGTTACGGCGTGTTTCATGTATCGGTCGTTCAACAAGCGGATCATTAGTATTCCCATGCGTCGGCATAGCGCTCAAGAGTTGATCAAGCTGGTCGACGGATTAGGTCTTTGTTTGGCGACCGGTGCGCTCCGCGACCGCCGCGCGCAAACCGCTAATTGCATTTCGCCAGATGCCCTGCTCAGAGCGAAGCACCTTGATCTGAAGATCGATTCCTTCACGGTCGGCGGTCTGTGACTTCAGATTCTCAAAGACTCGAACGCGCTCTTCGATGAGCTCAATATGGTTCTCCCATGCGGAGATCAGGTTCGAGAAGGGCTCAGAAGGGGGCGTTGCCATCGAATTCAGGATACTCCGCTACTTCCTCTTTCCGTTAGAGGAAATGGATCCCAAATCGGCCGTGGCTTGGGCGGCGCGGGTGTGGCGGTCTGCTTCGATGATTTCGGCTCGGGTCATGAGAGGGATTCTAGCGTCTGTGGTTGTCGTGGGGCTAGGGAAGGGGACAGTTATTTAGTCTGTTGAGTGGTGAACCCTGTAACGTCTGGTGCTACCGCGCCCATAAGAGTTTTGGTCATGCCGTCCCAATCGTAGTCCGGGGGAGCCGGTAAAAAGGTCATTTTGCCGCCCGCATCCCAACTCGGAATGCAATTAATCTCACGCAATTCCCTGGCGAATTTTAATCTGCCCTGCATTTCCTGGACGGCGGCCGTTCGGGCGTTCACTTCGGCCAAGTCAGCGGCAGCTTCCTCCTGACGCGCCTTAGCGGTCAGGGTCCTCCTGGCTAATTCTGCGGCTATTTTCGTTTCCTCTGTCTGGGCGATTTTCAGATCGGTTTCAGAGCTATATTTCTGCAGCGTCTTCCAGCCAACGTTCGGGGCTTGCTGCATCTTTTCATCAATATGAACGTGTTCCTCATTGAAGGTCTCGATGGCTTCCGCGGTTTCACGGAGCAGGCCGCCGGCTTTGCCTATCCATTCAAGGTGAAGTAGTGCCTCGACCTTGGCTCTAAACCATGGCTTCGGTTCACCAGCGTCCGTCATACGCTACCTCGGGTATGCGGACATCTTGCTCTTCGAGCTCCACACGAAGGCCAGTACCACCACAGGCGCGGTAGTAGTCGGCAAGGGCAGCGAACGACTTTTCAATTTGTTCTTGCGAAAGATCGGGGTGAAAGTAGACCGTGAGATCATATGTCGGTTGCAAGGCTCTTTCAGCTTCCTCAAAAGCGAGGGTAACCTCCCTTTGAACCCGGGCAGCTGCCTCCTCTAGGTCTTTGTCGATGGGTAGTGTTTGATCATGCAGCGATTCGATTTTCAGATCATCTTCCGGCGACATCCTCGCGCTTAGAAATGCCTTCGTTATGGCTTCTAGAATTTCCTTGCGGAGCCAGCCAGTTCGCTGTTGGAGCGGATCGATGGGCTCAGCAGGAACGAAAAGGATGATGTCGTTTGGGCTGTGCGGGTGTGGCAAGGTGGTGAATAATCGTTGGTCGGATTTGCTACTTTGTTGTTTTAAAGTAATAGTGAACGCGGGTGCGGCGATTTCACCGTGAATCGTGATAACGGACGTTTCGGCTGGTGGCACAGGCAGATCGGGCCTGTCAGTTAGCGCCGCTTTGACAAGGCTTACCCAGCTGAGATGGACATCGTAGCCGACGACTTTTATTGTGGGGAAATCCTTCACTTGTTTGTTCCGCGCCCGGACGCAATTCTAGCGCTTAGCGACCGCGATTGCCGGAAGTTTTTTTGGTGCATCATCGAAGGCTTCTTGAAGGATGCGCGTTAGGCGTTCCTGGCGTGAGGGCATCCAGCGGCTATAGTAGCGGATCAAAACGCGCTCAGTATCGCCGACAAGTTCACCAACGTCACCGACCGGGACGCCGTGTTCGAGCAAAATACGCACATGAAAAACGCGTTTTGGGTTCTCTCACGAGACCCGGAGACCACCCAGCTTCGCTCCTCGAAGTGCTTCTATGACCGGGACGACGCGGAGGAATATCTCCCATGGTATCGGGAACGTGCGGCTGAGGAGATATGGAAATCGCCCGCGATTGTAACTCTTGAAACGCTGCCGGTGGGCGAATTGCCTAAGATGAAGCTTTCTTGAACGAATCACCGCTCCGAACGTTTTGCAAGTTTCTCCTCAAGACCTTCGATTTCATGGCCGACCTTCCGTACTAATACTTGCATTTTTTCGGGGGTGTCGCGGTAAACGTGCCTTAGGCCTGCCCAAGCGAATGCGCCAGCAAAACAGATGAAGGAGAGAACCATGAACATGAGGTTGGACACCGCTTCCGGATGGGATTGTATTAGATAAGCGCGGCTAAACATAAGGCATATTGCCGCTAGACAAAACGAAATCAGCGTCAGGAAAATGCACTGAAAAGAGAACAGGTACAGCCATCGATCAGACGAGAGCCTTTTTTGATAATCGCGCAGTTCTTCTATCCGTTTTCCCAGGCGTGAAGTTGATTGTTCCGCAATACGATTTCTTAATTGTCGCAGCGCCTCCCGAAAGCGTGTACCAATCCCCAGTATGTCAGCTATTATGGCGAAAATTAGCGCCAAGACGATGGCCCACCCAATCTCCTCCCGGTGCATCGTGATGTGATTCCAAGCATCCACGCTCTTCCTCTTTCCTGTGCATTGACTAATCCCGCAATTATGACATTCTTTATTCATCCCCTTTCAAGGTCGCCCCACCCCCACATAACAACCTAACCGCATGGACAAGTCCAAGCACCGCAAGCAGCAAAGGCGAATGCGGATGCGCCACCCACGCGAAGGGCGTATGCGTGGCGTGCGGCCATCTCGGTTTTGTCCATGGAAAGAAAGGTTGCATGTACGCCGTGGCCCGGTTCGACGGCATGAGGACCTGTCCTTGTCCACAGGCAAAAGCTTGCAACCATACCTGGATCCCCTAGAATTAAAAGTAATCCCAACAACATCTATGATCAGATTTTTTGCGAAGTGGCGCGAAACGCGCATACGTGTCGAAATTAGAAACGGGAGATGCAGGACAGACGAACTAACCCCCGCCGTCTTGCGAAAAATCCGGGTTCGCTCGATGGGGATTAAAAGTTCACCCTGCGGCTCTCGGAAGCAGCCACGGTGTAGTCTGACAGCGCACGCTTGAGGACTACCGCATGAGCAAGCTTTCCAAGAGAGCCCTTTGGGGCACCCTATTTTATTTAGCTGCGATCACGCTGCCCCCGGCGCGGCTCCTTCTGCTTCCCCTTCAGAAACGCTACTCTGCCCCGGCTTGAGCCAGCCGGTTGAGATCATCAAGGACCGCTGGGGTATTTCGCATATCTATGCCAAAAGCGAAGGAGACCTTTTTTTCGCGCAAGGCTATAACGTGGCCCACGACCGCTTGTTCCAGCTCGAGATGTGGAGGAGGCAGGCTACCGGCACGGTGGCCGAGATCCTCGGACCCCAGGAGGTCGCTCGCGACCTCGGCAATCGGCTGTTCCTGTTCCGCGGCGATCTGGAGCAGGAGATGAATTGGTATCACCCACACGGCGCGCAGATTATCCGAGCGTTTACCGAGGGCATCAACGCCTACATCGCCGAAACCGAGACCCATCCCGCCCTGCTCACCCCGGAGTTCAAAATGCTGGGCATCCGGCCCGGCCGATGGACCCCGGCCGTCGTCGTCTCCCGCTTTAACGGCCTGCTGGGACGCGCCGATCAGGAACTGATGCTCGCACTGGCCATCCGGGCCATGGGCGTCGAACCAGTGAAGGACGTGATGTATTTCCAACCTTCCGATCCCAAGCTGGCACTGGATCCGGCCATCGATGCGTCGCTGCTCTCGAAAGAGATCCTGGCTACTTTTCGCGCGTTTCGCACCCCGCTGCGATTTACGCCGGATGAGTTATTGCCCGCATACCGCAGCCGCGCGGCAACGGCACGGCTGGACCGCGAAGTTCCCGTATTCGAGGACATCCGGCAAGGCATCGGCAGCAACAATTGGGTGGTCAGCGGAAAGCTTACGGCCAGCGGATATCCGATGATGATGAACGACCCGCATCGCGATTTGAGCGCGCCGTCGCTGCGTTACTGGGTTCACCTGGTGGCGCCCGGCTGGAACGTGATTGGAGCCGGCGAGCCTGTGCTGCCGGGAGTGTCCGTCGGCCATAATGAATCGGGCGCCTGGGGACTCACCATTTTCGGCACCAACAGCGAAGACCTCTATGTCTATGACACCAACCCCGCCAACCCGTCGGAGTACAAGTACGCGGGTGGATGGGAGGCCATGAAGGTCATCCGGGAATCGATTGCGGTGAAAGGCGAAGCGCCGCGCGCGGTGGAACTGAAATATACGCGGCACGGGCCGGTGGTGTTCGAAGATATCCACCATCACAAGGCGTATGCGGTGCGCGCGGCGTGGCGGGAGACCGGCGGGGCGCCCTACCTGGCAAGCCTGCGCATGGACCAGTCCCACAACTGGCAGGAGTTTGAGGAGGCTTGCGGTTATAGCCGGATTCCCGCGGAGAACATGGTCTGGGCCGATCGCGAGGGGAATATCGGTTACCAGGCGGTGGCCATCGCACCCAGACGCCCTAACTGGAGCGGCCTGGTGCCGGTGCCTGGAGATGGCCGCTATGAATGGGACGGGTATCTGCCCATCAAGGAGCTGCCCCATGTGCTCAATCCGGAAAAGGGTTTCTATAACACGTCCAACAACTACCAGATTCCGCTCGGATGGGCGCATCGCGATGCTCTGCATTACGTGTGGGCCGATCCCTACCGTGGGCAACGGGTGGCTGAGTTTCTGGGATCGGGACGGAAGTTTGCCGTTGCCGACATGGTGCAATTGCAGAACAGCGATCTTTCGATTCCAGCACGGAGTTTGGTTCCGCTTTTGCGCGGGGTCGAGATGCCGGATGCGGCTACGCAAGAGGCGGCTTCGCGGATGCTCCATTGGGATTACGTGCTGGATAGGGATTCGGTCGAGGCCGGGATTTATGAGATGTGGCAGCGGCGGGTGATTGCTAACGTGCGGGCGGTGGTGATCCCGAAAGAGGCGCTGGAGTTTTTTCCTCCGATGACTCCTCCTATGGTGAAGATTGTTAGCTGGATGTATGCGCCGGACGGGCGGTTCGGGGCGGATCCGGTCGCCGGCAGGGATGAGATTTTGCGGAAGAGTTTGGAGGAGGGGGTGGCGGAGCTATCCAGGCGATTTGGTCCGGAGATGGAGAAATGGACGCTGGGGGCTTACCACTATGCACGGATATTCAGCCCGATGAGCGGTGCGTTGGGTCCGGATCTCCAGGAGAAGTTTGACGTTGGGCATGCTCCGCGGGGCGGGGATGGTTTTACTGTGACGGCTACCGCCGGGCCATAACCAGGTTACGGGCGGGTCGTTCAAGATTGTCGCGGATACTGAGGATTGGGATAACTCGGTCGGGTTGAATAGCCCGGGGCAGTCTGGGGATGTCGATAGTCCTCACTATCGAGACTCGTATGGGCGTTGGGCGCGGGGGGAGTATTTTCCGATCTTTTATAGCCGGTCGAAAGTGGAGTTGGTGGCGGAGAGGGTTTTGGTGCTGAGTCCTCAGCCGGTTCGGTGAGATTTATTTGTAATAATGACTATTGCTAAATGGGGCTTCAGAGTCTGCGTGGGAACTCCAGGATTTTGGTGGCGTTGGTGCACTTCATGCGCCCTTCCCTAACAGAAAGGCGCACACGCGGTTTTGTCCAGTGCGGCGTGGCAGGAAATCCGGGTACGCTCCGGTCGGAGGCCGTGAATCTAATTTCCCTTGTGGTCTGTGGCCGGAAAGCTCCGAAGAGCAACTGCCAACAAGCATCGCCGGGGTCCTTCGACTCCGCGCAGGACGGCTCTTCGACTCCGCGCCATAAAGCCCTCTGATATGCGATAGGTCTGCGAGGCGCTTCGCTCAGAGGCTGTGACTTTTTTGATTTGGCCTGTAGCTTGTGGCTGGAAAGCTCGGAAGAGCATCTGCCAACAGGCATCGCCGGGGTCCTTCGACTGCGCGCCATGAGCCGTCCGCTATGCGATAGATCCGCGCGGCGCTTCGCTCAGGATGACGCTTTTCTGGAGGGGACTGAAAAACATCTGGTCGGGTGCAAAAAACACGAAAAGATCGAAAAAGTCACAGGCTCTCAGGATGACGCCTTTTCGGAGGGGATTGAAAAACATCCGGTCGGGTGCAAAAAACACGAGAAGATCGAAAAAGTCACAGCCTCTCTCGGATGACGGCTTTGTGGGTGGGGGTGAAAACATCCGGTTGGGTTATGCAAAAGAAACAAAAGATCGAAAAAGTCACAGGCTCTCCTAATGACACAGGGAGAGCGGACGATTCGGTTTTAGTGCCGCGCCTACGGCGCTCTGATCCTCTTCGGGATCGATTTCCCCAGCCCTTCCAGGCTGGGCTGACGTTTGGCGGTCGGCCCTCCGGGCCTTGCATCTATGGCGATCTTTGCCCTGTCATTTCTCCCTCAACTTGCCGCAGGCAAGTCAGCTGCTCCCACGGCACGCCGGGGTAAAGCGGGATGACAAAGGTGGGCGGCGTTTCTACGCGGCTTTATCCAGTGCTGCGTGGCTGGAAGTCCGGGTACGCTTCGGTCCTACGGCACGCCGGGGCAGGCGGGATGACACTTTTGTTTGAGGGCAGTATTCCGCGTTTCGCAACAGGAGAGCGTGCTATTCACTTCCCATTACACGTCGGGACCTGTTCTCAATCAGATCTCTCCCTGGTTGACGGCCTGTGCTATTGAACCACTTCCAGGCCTAGCGCGGTGTTGAGCATTTCCAACGCAGCCTTTTCCTGATCGGAGACGGAGGCGCCTCCAAAGCCCAGGAAGCCGCCTTCTTTGGCTGCCTCCGCGGTCGCTTGCGCTACCTTTGCCAGCCATTCTTTGATCTCGCTCGTTTCCTCCGGCGTCGCCTTGGTAGTCAGCAGCGCCGAGGTTCGCCTCAGGATCTCCGCCGCCGCCTCCTGTACCTTGGCGGGGGTAGCGCCCGGCGGCGGTTTCGGAATGGACATCGTCTGCATCACGTCTTCAGACAGCGTCTTGAGCAAAGGCGTCTGCGCCGTGCCCGCCGATTCCATGATCACCTTGCCCGCCGCCGTCGATTCCTGCACTAACCCAATCGGTCCGCTTGGACTGGCAGCCACCACCAGAAGACTCGCCATCACGGGAGCGGAACGGAGAAGGTCCCACTCGTCCACACTGAAATCCGCTTTGCCGCTCATCGAAGATCCTTTCGCTAGTGCCGGTTGAGGAGGCCGCCCAATGCATTGCCCAGAGGATTGCTCTGAGTCCCATTTTGCTTGCCGTTGGTTTTCCCCTTGAGTAGACCCTGGCCCGCACTTGCTCCTATGCCGGATGCCAGCCCGGCCAGGTTGGGACTAAAGGTCGGGTTACTGGTCGTTCCCCCGATGGCAACCGGGATGCCGTTCCTTAATACTCCGCCGGCAAGGCCGCCAATCGAACCCAGGCCGGCCGCCCCGCCTGCTCCGCCGGGGATCATCCCCGCGAGTCCACCCAACAGCGCAGCGTTGCCTCCTCCGGCGCTCGCCGCTGGGGCGTTGCTGCCCGATGATCCTCCGGTCAGGCCGGTAAGTTTAAGGACCACGTTGTAGTTGAGTGCCCCAACAGCACTTACGCTGCCGGCGCCGGTCGCCGTTCCTACACCCACCACATCCAACGCGATGTTGTCGGTCTGGATGCCGCCACCAGCTTCGCGGATATTCATGCTTAGCGAGCGAATGTTGGTTCCAGAACCAGTGGCGCTGCCGATCTTGCCGCCTGTGAGCTGCGAGAGGGTTTGCAGTTTCGAGCCCAGGTCGAAGCCCGCCAGCTGGGTGTTGTTCAGACGCACCGGTCCGCTGATCACTGGATTTGCCGTCGATCCTGAAACCGTCAACGCCGTGGTCAAGGTTCCTCCCTTGAGCTGCGAACCCTGCGGCAGGCGCACACCCAAGGCAGGGAGGAAGGCTACCAGCTCATCGATCGGTACGCTGTCGCCGTTCACTTTCAAATTAATCGCTGTGGTCGGGCCGCTCGCCTGGTAGGTACCGTTTGCATTGATCGTCGCCCGCCCAACGGTGAACGTTGCTTTTTGGAGTTGTCCCGTCATGGCCTGTTCATTCTGGGCGACGGCAAACTGCAACTGCACCGGCTTGGCGGAAGGCTGGCCGTCTTTTGCCAGCTTGATCCCTGCGATCTGCGTCGACCCAGTGGCATTCAAGGTTTGCCCGTCCGACTGCACCTGGGCCTGCAGATCCGCAATGCCGCCAATGCCGGCGTCCGGCGGCAGTATTCCCGATGCACCCAACTCCACGTGCCTCAGCGTCAGCTGCGCATTGAGAGGCGTGGCCGCGTTGTTTGCCTGGTTGAACGGCCCCACCTTTCCGTTGGCGCTCATCGAACCCCCGCCGGGAAGTTGCCCGCTCACACTGAAGGGCGACGAAGTCTTTGGGGTGAGGTTCGTAATTTGCGCATTCAATTGTTGATAGACGGCTGCGCCGGTCTGCCCCGCGGTGGTCAGCGTGACTGATCCATTTTTGATCTGGGCATCGTCCACCGAGAGATTTTCGAGCATCGTCGTTCCCTCGGGATTCGCTCCCGCGGGCGCGGGCGGCTTGGGTGCATTGCTCCGCACCAGCTTTATATTCGGACTATCCACCAGCAACTTGGTCACGTGCATCTGCTGCCCGTTCCAGCTGGCATCCAATATCATGCTGTTCACCAGGCCGGTAACGCCGTCTGAGGCGTCCACAAAGCCGGCCGCCAGGGGATCGATATGCTTCATTTCCAAATGGCCGGAGAAGGGCGTCGCCGATGCATCCTGCTGATTGATGGGCCCTGCCGTTCCGCTCAGGTTGACCGTCCCGTCTGCCGGCAGGTGAGCGGAAACCGTGAATGGAAATGAATTCCTGAAGCCAAAGTCCTTCACTTCAAGGTTGACCTGGTCATATACCCGAGAAGGAGCACCGGCTACTCCGCCGGCTGTGGGCTGTGTGCCGACCGTAAACCGCCCGTTTTCTACCGTGACATGCCCCACCGTCAAATCCGGGAAGGCCTGTTTCGTGTCCGCATCCTGGGCATTCGGCGCGGACTTCCCGATGGTCGAGTAGTTCCAGGTACCGTTGGCGGCGCGCAGCAATTGCACCTTTGGCGACTGTAGCGAGAATCCCCGTATGTGGATTTGTTTGCTGAAAATCAGGGGAAGGATTTCCACCCCGATCTTGACGCTATCCGCTTGAATAAACGGCTGTGTGCTGAACGCTGGATCGTCGGCGACCACGGCATTGGTCGCGACCAGCCCACCCGACCACACGGATAAGTCCAGTTTGCCGATCGTCACCTTACGGCCAAGAGATTTCGTCAGGGTGGATTCGATCCGCGCGCGAAAACTGTCCGCGTTCAGAAACAGCGGTAGGCAGATTGCCACTAGAATGACGAGCGCTACTACGGCGCCGACGGCAATGAGGGCGAACCGAACATGTTTTGTCATCACACACCTCGCGTCACGGTCTAAATTTAGATGCCTGATCAACACCCGCGCAGAAATCAAATTGTTTTCGACACTGTGACAGGTCAATTGCGCGCCGCGGTCCGCTCAGCTCGCCGCCACAGCTCACATGCACTCGGGAACCGGGATCGATCTTGAAAACTACGGTCAATATTGTCTAGCTAAATGTTCACCGGCGGCGTAAATAAGCTGGCTGAATCTTGACGCCATACACTAAGCCTAAATGACAGAGGCAGTCAGAAGTACCGATCCTAGAGTACTTCACCGATATTAAAAGTCGATTGAGATTCCTGCCAGGTTTGGACAAATCAGAGACATCCGCACGATCACCGGACCGGTGCTTAACGAAGCCGGTAGTTGCGATCGGAGCGCTCGAGACCGGATTGGCTGACTCACTGGTCCGGGATCGGCGTACCTGGAGCTACCAGGGTTCGCCGGGATGAAGACGCCGCTCGACGGGGTATATGTCTTAGGCGTATCGTATTCCCACTTTCATTTCATCCTAAGGGGGCTCCCATGTTGAAGCCTTTCCTGATTCTTTCCGCCCTGGTACTGACCGGCGTTTTCGCGCCACCCCCACAGGCCCAGCAGCCCGCTAGTCCTGCCCCGGCAGCCGATGCCAAAATCCCGCTGGAAGCCGTGAACCAGGTCAATCCGGTCAAAGCAAGCTCCGAATCCCTGGCTCGGGCCAAGAAGATATATGGCTACGAGTGTGCCGTGTGCCATGGAGAAGACGGCAGCGGCACCGGCGATCTGGCCAAGAATATGAAGGCAAAGATGGCCGATTTCCGCGACCCCTCAGCCCTGAAAGCGCATACCGATGGTGAACTCTTCTACATCATCAAGAATGGCAAGGGCGAAATGGAGGGTGAGGGGCCGCGTCTCAAGCCGGAGGATACCTGGAACCTGGTGAACTACCTCCGGTCTTTCTCCAAAGGGCAGCAGGCTACAGCCGCAGCCCAGGGACCGTCCTAGACCGCCGTCGGGCCCGTTGATTTGAAGAGCAAAAGACGAGGGGCGAAGTCTGTCTTCCCAAATCGCAGCACTTACGCGTAAACTGGTGGGCAAGATGCAGCAAGCGTCACGCCAGTTTTCCTTTACCTACCGCTACTGGTATCCAGTAGCGGTTCCGGTGGTGTGCGCGCATCTTCGAATTTGATGTTCTGATTGAAAGCGCATTTCCACCCAGGGCCGCGACCAAAGTCGCGGCCCTTTTCATTTCTATCCAGAATCGAAGGAGACCAGGAATATGCATGGCCTTACCGTAGAAACCCGGATCCAGTCAGTGCCAGTCAAGCCTCCCATGCCAACGCTCGAACTATTCAGCAGCTCGCGCGTAAGCGGGCGAACCGTGGTCCAAATAGGATCAGTCAAAATGGGGGCAGGTCAACCGGTAGTGATGGCCGGGCCTTGTTCCGTGGAATCCTACGAGCAGCTTCTGGCAACTGCCGAAGCGGTGAAATCGGCCGGCGCGGCGATCTTGCGTGGCGGTGCCTACAAGCCGCGCACCTCTCCCTACGACTTTCAGGGTCTCGGCGTAGAGGCGCTGCGCATTCTCAGCCGGGTGCAGCGAGAAACCGGCTTGCCCATTGTTTCGGAGGTCCTGAGTACAGACGATGTCGACATCGTTGCCGAGCACGTGGACATGTTGCAGGTGGGAGCTCGTAACATGCAAAATTTCGCCCTGTTGCGGCGTCTGGGACAGTTACGAAAACCGATTTTGCTGAAACGCAGTCCGGCTGCGACGGTGAAGGAGTGGTTGCTTGCCGCGGAATACCTGTTGGCCGGCGGCAACGGCCAGGTCGTGCTGTGTGAGCGTGGCATCCGCTCCTACGACCCCGACCTGCGCAACACGCTCGACCTGGCCGGAATGGCGCTGGCACGGCAGTTGAGTCACCTTCCGGTCATCGCCGATCCCTCTCATGCGACCGGTAGGTGCGACCTGATCCCGGCGATGTGCCGCGCGGCACTCGCGGCAGGTGCGGATGGCCTTATCGTCGAGGTACATCCGGATCCCGCAAACGCTATCTCCGACGGAAAGCAGTCTTTGGATTTCCCCTCCTTCGCGCACATGATGGAGACCATGCGAAATTGACCGTCCATCTGGCTCGGCAGTGGTCCGTCCCCCCGTTAGGGATTCTTGCTCCAGCAGGTTAGCTTGGCGAAAACCACGTTCATGGTTTAGAAACAGAAGTGGTTTCCAACTGGAAAAGGCAATCGGATCACGGAGGGCGTGAACGTGGGCGTTGAGGAACGGCGTGTTGTGATTACGGGGGCTGCCAACGGCCTGGGGCTGGCGATCGCGCGCCGCCTGTGTGCCGGCGGAGCTCATGTTCTCATGGTGGACAGCGATGAAGCGGTTCTCTCCAGGGTTGGCGAGAAGGATCTTCCTTCAACCCGAGCGTTTGCTGTGGTTAAGGATTTGTCCGAGCCGGATGCCGGCTCCTTTGTATTCGAGCGGGTAACGGCAACCTTGGGCGTCGCGGACACGCTCATCAATAACGCGGCCTCAAGCTTCCACAAGCCTATGTTAGAGGTGACCCAGGCTGAATTTGATCGCCTCGTCGGTGTGAATCAACGCGCTCCATTTTTCCTTGCTCAGGAATTCCTGCGCCACATTGTTCGAGCGAGCGAGCGTCCGCGCGACCCTGCGATCGTCAATATCGGCTCGGTAAACGCAATGGTCGGCAATGCAAACCTGGTTGCCTACGCCGGCACGAAAGGGGCACTGGTATCCATGACCCGCGCGATGGCCGTGGAGATGCAGGACTTCCACATCCGGGTAAATGCGATCAGTCCGGGGGCGGTCAAAACATTTGTCACCACCAACCTCATTAATTCGGGCGTGATTGATCCACCGAAACTGATGGAGAAATATTTGGTAAAGAGGTTTGCCACCTGCGAAGAGGTCGCCGAACTGGTTGCCTATTTGTGCAGCGAAGCAGCAGGAATGGTGAACGGCGCCAACTGGGAGATTGATGGCGGCTATCTCGCGCAATAAATCGAGCGCTTGGGGCACAATCTCTCCGGTTTCGATCACCTTGACGAAGTCATCGCGGACGAATTTTGTGTGTGCGCTAAGGGCATCGAAATGTATCAGTGATCGGGGGCGGGATTGGCTGGATACCCCAAAGGACGTATTCACGCATCCTAGGTAGGAAGATCGGGGCGGTCTCGCTGATGCGCGCTGCGGGCCAGCAAGACAAATCCTCGAGCCGGGAGGATCTCTCATGAGTCGCGCGTCGCTTCTAGGTTTTCTTGCGTTCACTGCTGTCACCTGGGCCTTCCTTCGCAACCACACTGCCGCGGTGCGCGCGAACATGCTCGATCACAAGATTCCATTGCCGGCTCTCCGCGGCGAACAGTACATACCACTCCATTAGTTTTCGGACGCGGGCCAAAACAGGCTGCGGAAAAGCTCAATGCTGAAGGTACGGGACTACTGTTCCCAGCAGCAAAAGAAGATGCAAGTGACAGCGTCAATCCCTAACGATAAGAAATACAAGGCCGGGCTGAGCCGCCGGACTATCTCTGGCTCGACACCCGATCCACACCATTGAATAAGGAGTGGCCTAGATCAGGTCTCTGATCCGCCGAAGAAGGTCAAGAGGGTGAATGGGTTTGGCGACGAGAGAAAAATCGTGCCCTTGTTGCCGGGCAGCCTTAAGCAGATCAATCGTCTCAGCTTGTCCGGAAAACAATAGAATCTTGCAATCGGGGCATTTTTCTCTGATCGAAACGGCAAGGTCGACGCCGGATAATTCTGGCATGACCACGTCAGAAAGCAGCAGGTTCGGAGATCCCGTAGCAGCCTGTTTGAGAGCCTCAAGGGGATTCGTAAAGGAAGAAACGGCATAGCCATTCCGCTGAAGAATAATAGCGAGTGTTTCTGAAATCCCCTGTTCGTCGTCCACAACAAAGATGTGAAAGGTGCCTTCTCCTGACAAAAACTTACCCCCTCGGAAATTCCTTGCCTACCTTCAACGGATTCGGACCCAACTCAATCAATTCCATCTCTTAGACGGGGGTACCTCCTCGGTCTGGAATACCTGGTTGGGCTGAACCTCTCGTTGCTCATATAGAAACCGTGCTGGAAAGAAGACGGACACGCCCCCCTCGAAGTGCACCATGATGCCGGTAGATAACCATTCTGAGAAGACGATAGGAGAGTTGCCGTCGAGTTGATTCACAAATCGAACTCCTCTGGTTGCTATGCCGTGAACGTCGTGTCGAAGTCCGCATAATTGTCGAGGTAATCATGGATAATCTGGTAGCACTCACACGCCCTCTCCTCAAGGCGCTTGCCGTCAAGAATGCGAATGACTCCACGGTTATAGTCAATGAGTCCCTCTTCTTTGAGAGTTCCGGCCGCTATCGAAACCGTAGGACGCGTACTCCCGAGCATGTCGGCGAGAAATTCCTGCGACAGTTTCAATGTCTCGGTGTGGGCACGATCACTGCAAAGCAGCAACCATCGTGCAAGCCGCTGCTCCATGTTGTGCTTGGCATTACAAGCTGCCGACTGGGCCGCTTGCACGAGCTGAGCCTGAACGTAGCGCAGCATTAACGCTTGAAAAGCTTCGCCCCGCTGAAACTCTGTTCGCGCGGCCTCGACCCTACAAGAGAAACCGCGGCCTTCGATTTGTGTGTAGATCCGGTTGAGGCTGAGCCTCGTTCCCATCAGAGCGGGAACGCCAATCACGGATGCGTACCCAAACATGCCGACTTCTACCTGGGAGCCATCCTTGAAAGTAGCGGTCATAGAAGCCATTCCTTCCTCGACGAAGAAAAGATGCTCGATGGGGCGGCCCGGAAACTCAATCTCGTGCATCACTTCAAATGTCACCGGCTTCAAAGCAAGGCGTTCGATGACGTCCTTGTCCAAATGCTTCAGTAGGGTGTTCTTAAACTTGCTCAAGTACGCGGATTCCCCGGTTGACCTGGAATTTTTAGCCTGATCCATGATGCTACTCCATAGATTTGGGAGTCACTGTTCGATATCGAACATTGCCTTACGGAACCTATGCTAGACTGCGCTGCATGAACCTAATCATCATCCTCGTGATCCTTCTACTCCTTTTCGGGGGTGGCGGCTATTACATGGGCCCAGGTCTCGGCTATTACGGCGGCGGCGGCCTAAGCGTGGTGCTGCTGATCGTAATTCTCTTCTTGCTTTTTGGCCGAGGTCGCGGGCGGCTCTAAGCACTAGTCAATGTCAGGATTCCCGTGAAGGCGGATCTGGCTGCACACCGGCCACCGTTTGCGGTGCAGCCTGTCCGAGAAGCCGCACGCGACCCAGATGTCGACAATCAATCGCCATGGCCGGGGTTACCTCAGGGTTTCGAACTCGCGGGATCTCGCATATCTTATCTGACCAGGGCCGTTCGAGAAGAACCTACTTCAGCAGCGATGCATCCTTTCGAGGACGTTTACTCTATTACTCCTGCTACAGGATAAACCGCAAAAAGGCCGTTGGTCTGCCCACGACACTGCGGGTGTGGCGAGCGGAATTACAGCCCAGCGATAGGCAAAACACTGGAACGAAAGGGGCCGTCGAATCCCAGTAGGCGCGTCGTTATGTCGCGCTGTCCGCGTTTTCCGCGTCATTCTGTACTCGCTCATCCCGCGACCCTGTGCCGATCAGCGTAATTGGCGAAGGTATGCGGCAAATGCTTCCAGATCATCCTGTTTCAGGTCTACAGCTGTCATACCGCCGTTGGTCATCTTACTGCTCGGCGTACGAAGCAGCGCAATAAGTTGGGTGTCAGTATATTTCTGGCCAACGCCTGTCAGAGGACCTGCGGCGGCGGTGCCCATGCCCCCGTCTCCGTGGCAGGAGCTGCACGACTGGGCCTGAAAGAGAGCCTGTCCCTTCAGCACCTTTGGGTCAGCAGAAACCAGCGCAGCCGATACACTGCCTGCAGCTGCTTCCGGAACGAAGGGCTTCTGCATGAAGGCCTTCGTATCCTCATCCTGCTGGCGCATCTGCGCCGCTACCCCAGGATCACGATAATCGTCCCGATAGCTGGCTATACCAAGAGACGTGTAGGCAATGAGGAAGAGAAGGAACGCGCCTACTGAAATTGGCCGTCGCCAGGGACGGCGCTCGAGTCGCCGATCCAGAAACGGCGCCGCAGCAAAGATCAGCGCGAGCAAGGCAGGCAAAAGAATGCCGCCGATCAGCGACCAACGGCCACTGAGATACTTGAGCCACTGAAACGCCGGCCGATAATACCATTCCGGGCGAGGCAGAAAATGCGTATCCGCGGGATTAGCCGCCGGACCCAGATCCATCGGGATTGTCTTGGCGATGATAGCCAGGATACCGATCAGCACGATGGCAAAGCAGGCATCCATGACCACCTGGCGCGGGTAAAACGGAACCGACGGCAACTTGGGGTGCAACGGGTCTTCCTTGATCGGGCCTGCTGCGCCTGCTTTGCGGAAGAAAAATACATGCGCTGCGATGAAGCCGATCAACAGCCCCGGCAGCACAAAGACATGCAGCACATAAAAGCGGGAGACAGTGAGTGTTCCCATCTGCTCGCCGCCCCGTACGAGCTGCTGTAATGGCGGCCCGATCCATGGTACTTCAGCAATCAGATTTGTTCCCACCGCGCTGGCGAAATATGCCTTCTCATCCCAGGGCAGCAGATACCCGGTGAAGGCCATGCCGAGCATAAGGGCCAGAAGGATGCAGCCGGATAGCCACAGCAATTCCCGGCGCCCCTTGTAAGATCCATAGAGAATGGTTTGCCCGATGTGAAGCAAAAGCAGGATGATGATGCCACTTGAACCGTAGGCATGAATGCTGCGGACGAATGATCCTGAGGTGACCTCCTTCACAATGTACGACACAACGGTATGCGCGTGGTCCGCCGACGGCACGTAATACAAGGCAAGAAAGACGCCGGTGATAACCTGCGAAACGAAAAGGAACAGCAGTCCCGAGCCGAAGATATAAGCCCACTTGGCTCCACCTGGAATTGGCTCGTCAAGCGATTCATGGAGTAGAGAGTCGATGCCCGTACGCTGGTCCAGCCACTGGACGAACCGGGTACCGAGGTTGGAATGGACGGCTCGCTCAGGCGCAGTTTTGTTGGTCATAGTCTTCCTCCACCTCAGGCCATTACTTCTTTGCTGGGAACTAATTGCCGGAAATATTGGTAGCGGACTTTCAATACGCCGTCCTCGACTTTGGATTCCAGTGCATCCAGGGAGCGAGGCGGTGGTCCTGCAATGCGCTCTCCGTCTGCCGTAAACGTTCCTGAATGGCACGGGCAGACGAATTTGTTTTCATCGCCCACCCAGCGGACCGAGCATCCCAGATGTGGACAGATAGGCGATAATACGCGGAGTTCTCCAGCCTTGGATGGCAACACGTATACCGCCGTCTGGGATGAGGTGGTCTGCCACGCGTCGCGACGTTCCAGTGTAATGGTTTTCGCGACGGGCGCGGTAAGCGAGGCAAAGTCCTGCACCGGGCCTACGTCCGACCAGGTGGTGGCCGTTGCGCCTTTGCGTAGCGGATAGGTGACGAAGCGCACCAGGGGAAAGGCCAACAGCGCACTCACCACTGCTCCGCTCACTCCAAATAAAGCAACGACAAAGGAACGCCGGCCCGAGGTGTCGACTTTGAGTACTTCATCCTTCTGGGGTGTAAGTTGCATTGATCTACTCCTTGGGTTTGCACCCGTCTTGGCGGAAGTCGTCCCATGGGGCCACGACTCTTTATTGTGTGAGTTCTCACTTCTGCAACGTGTGGATATATGCTACGACGTCCGTGATTTGTTTGGCGGTAAGCTTGCCGGTAAAGGCAGGCATCTTGTTCTTGCCGTTCTTGATAACAGCCGTAAGATCAGTGTCCGATTCCTTTAGAACGTCAGGCGCGTTGAACGGCCGCGCTTTCATAGCCTTACCGGCGGGTGTGCTGCCCAACCCGTCAGCGCCATGGCACATCTGGCACTTCGCTTTGTAGGTATCAGCTCCGGAAGATTGAGCGAGGCTGGTGACACTCGCAAGTAAGACGACCAGGCCGATGGCAACAGCATGAGTAATTTGTTTCAGCATGAGCAATGCTCCTTGTTGGGTTAGGCGGACAATGATGCTTGCGTAGGACCTAGAAAGCATAGCGAACTCCCAGGGTATAGACATTCCCACGGAAGCTACGCGGAAGAGTAGGGCCAATCGGCGTACCTTCGCCGTAGCTGTAGTAGTCGTAGTTCGCCTTCCAGGTCCAGTTCGGAGTGAGATCGTAGGCAAGGGTGCCGTATGGGGTTTGATACTGCGACTGTAGGGAGCCTGGCACCTGGCGAATATTGATGGGTGGGGCTTGGCCGTCGGTGTCAGACATGCGATAGCCGGCGACCACATGGACCTTCTTCACCGGGGTGAATACAAATCCGAGGGAGCCGTATTGGGTCGGCTGGTTGTAGTAACCGTCGCTTTGCAGTGGCAAACCCGCTTGCTGGCACACATCAGGGCCCTGCGGGGTGCCCGCTGCGACCGGCGTCGCGGTATAACACTCGAGCGTAGTCGAGAAAATGTCGTCGTATGAATAGCTCAGGTCGATGCTCCACTTTTCGCTGGGAGCGATGACCGTCGAGAAGGAAAAGTCGCGGTCGTGGGCGAGGTGATTTACCGTCTGGATATTGTCCCGGTCCTCCAGGATGTTGATGGTCCCGGAAAAATTGAGCCAGGTCTTCGCCTTGTAGCTGGTTCGCAGAACATAATGTTGCAACTGACGCGGGCTGATGCGGGTAAATGAGTTGTCGGCATACATCCAATCAAAATTAAAGTTGGCGCGCAACTGAGGCGTGGGCCTGAAGACGATGCCGAAGAGGGACCAGTTTTCATGGATAGGGATGAAGTCGCCGCCCGCATCGGTGATGATGCGACTGCGATAGCGGTAACCCAGCGTGAGGCGGGCAACGGGATTGACATCCCAATTGACGAAGAAAGTATTGGTCTTTGTCTTCTGGTTGAGGGCCTGGTAGTCGGGCGTTGTGGTCGTCGTAGCGGCGCCGGGTGGCTGGAGCATCGAGGTTCCGGCGTAGTTTGTATCGGTAAAGACGTTGGTCGCGGGCTGACGGAAATACCAGAAGTCGAAGATGTCGTTGAGCGCGACCTTCGGTGTCAACTGCCAGGTAGCGCCATAGTCGGCGTTCACGTTGATGCGGCGCGCGTTGGCCGAGCCAGTGACATCCTCTACGCGATTCTTGGCCCGGGCGTCGAGGCCGTTGAAGCTCTCATTGAAGTTTGTTAGGTGGCTGGTTGTACCCATGTAGAGGACACGTCCATTCATAGTGAAGTGGGGGATGGACGTGCTTTGGAAGTGAAACTGCTCGCTGGGGAAAAGCGTACGCGTGGGAGCGTACCGGGTGTACGACAGAAAGCCGTTGCAGGTCGGGTTGACGGTTCCATTTGAACTGAAGGGCGAAGCACACGGAGAAGCCCAGACCGAAGAGAGGTCGATTCCGAGACTGACCGGAGTTCCATTGGAGAGCTGGTAATCGAGCCCGGTGAGCTGCCAGTGGGTGTTGCCCTTATAGTGGGTGATGAACTCATCGAAGCCGACGCTGGTGCCGTGCAGCGGTTTCCAGGTAATACCGCCGTTCCAGACATCCGTGGAGTTGCGCCAGTATTGGGTAAGCAGGGCCTCAGCGCCGACGTGAAGCGTACTAGTGGTCGGCCCCTGGTTGACATTCTGGAAGTAGCCGAAATGTGCGCTGACCACGGAAAGCGGTGCCACCGTCACGCTCGTGTCGGTCATGCGGCGCACCGTGTTGTAAAGGTGGGGCGTGTCGAGGACCGGAGCAAAAGGTGTGGATGTAGGGGGAATCAGCGGATTAGCCAGCAGGTTATCGTCGAAGTACTGGCGATTGCGGCGGAAGCTTGAATGGAAGTCGTAGATGCGGCCCTTAGAAAAGTTCAGAAACGTGACGTTGTAGGGATCTCCACCGTAACCGAAGCTGGTCGTCGAAAGGTGATCGAATAGGTGCGCTTTCGCCGGATCGACAGCGATCATCTCCAGGGATTGGTCGAGAATGCGAGGCCCGGACTGGAAGTTGACCAGCGTGTCATACATAGCGTCGTTACCGGAGTAGTTCGCAATGTGGCCGCCGAGATCGATGGGCTGATGGACCGCGTATCCGTAACGGATGTTGTCCCCGGGCGCCGGTGGGGGTGGAGGATCCTGCGCACTCTTTGGAGCACTAGTCTGAGCGACGGCTGTGCTGATGGCGATGGCTGAGATAAGCAGAGCGCCGCGCCGGGGATTCAGCAGCACCGAGATCAACGAAAATGCGCTCATCATTCGTGGCCATGCCTTACTTGAAGAAAATGCTGCTGGCGTTTGAGCCATGTATCTGCACGTGGCAGACGGTGCACGCCTGGTATTGATTTGCCTGGTTATGAAACGACGGCGTGCCCGGTGCCGTGAAATTCATGGAAGGCGAGTGGCACTGCAGGCAGAGGCTGTTCACGTTGTTGCGCGTCAGCAAGCGTGGATTCGTCGATCCGTGCGGGACATGGCACATGGTACAGCCCTCAGTCTTAATGGGCGGATGCTCGTAAACCCATGGTCCGACCGTATCGATGTGACACTTGGTGCAGATCGCGTCCTGCGTCGCACTCTGCTGCAGCATCTTAGGCTGGAAAGTGCCATGAGGGTCGTGGCAGTCACTGCACTTGATCAACCCCTCGTTGACCCGATGATGGAACGGCTCGGCAAACGCCGCCTTAATGTCGGTATGGCATTGGTAGCAGAGGGTGGGCTGATTCGTTTTGAGCAAGGCGGTCTGCGCTTCGGACTTGTGGACACTGTGGCAACTGGTGCAGCCGACGAGAGCATCGCCATGGGCGGTCCGGTCAAAATTCGGGTGATCGCCAACATGGCAGGTCAAGCATCTCGCAGCAACCTGTTTTGGGGTTGCTTTGGTGAACTGAAAGATCTTCGTCGCGTCCCCGCCGCTGTCGACATGGGCCTTGCCGGGTCCGTGGCAGCCCTCGCATGTCACTCCCTTGCCGCCGTGCTCAAGTGCCAGCTTGGAATGAGGATTTTCGGGGAAGCCATTCACCTGGTCCTGATGGCAGGTGGCGCAGATTTCTTGTCCGACATAGTCTGCCGGATTCACTGAGCCCTTCGGGGAAGCCATTGCAGCTTGTTGCGCGCCACTGCCGGAGGCAGCCATTAATTTGACGCCCCCCGAGCCAATCAGCAGTATCAGAGTCGCGACCCTACAGAACGAACGCCGCATGCGCAATTTCCCCGATCGATTAGCGATAACGCCGACTTTGCAGTGGATCTGAGCAGCAGCGGCCACCATTCATTGGGGCGCTTCCAAACAGTATCTGCCCGAGAAATGCGAAAAGCTGTGCACTTTTGCTCACTTTCGTCACGGCGCTTTCATGGCACAGCGGGAGCTTCCGAGAAGATCTTCGCCAGTGTGACGCTCATTACAGCTCATTCGAGTGACACGTTAACCTTCAAAATAGATCAAGAGAGTTCAATCTTCTCAAGGAAATCTTGTGGCCGTCTCCAAGCAGTTCCGTTTCGGAACGATCGTTGTGGCCATGGACTTCTCTGAGAATTCCGCGGCCACGCTTTGCTACGTTCAATCCATTGCTCGCTGGTGTGGTGCGAAGCTAGTGCTCGTGCACGTGATCGATCCCGTTGGCTATGCATTTCCTACGGGAATGCCACGCTCAATCTCCACCGATCAGGCGGCTCGAAAAGAGCTGAACCAGATCGAAGAACAGCTGCGTACGCACGGTATTCAGGTTCACTCCGTTGTCCAAACAGGCGACATTACTGAACTCGTCCTGCAGACGGTGCGTGACGATGGTGGCGACCTTCTGGTTCTCGGAACGCGAGGCAAGACGGGAGACGGCTGTGCGGCTCTCGGACTGCTAAGTCGGAATAACTTCGGGAATCCATGGGGGAAAAGCAGTCCACTCTGTACATAGGGCGCTTAAGGCGCACACTTTCCCCGGGGCTTAAGGCGCAGATCCGGTGGCAGAGGGGCCAAAGCCCTCGCCAGGGCAACGGTAGTTACAAACATCGAGTTACTGCGCGACTCGTCACTACGGGACAGACTGTAGTGGACCGCTCGATTGGGCGTGCATGTACTGGAAGAACTAGCACCGGACGATTTGAGCTTCGGCCATCCTGTCCACACCCTTGTGTCAACTGGCGCACTGGCAGAGGAGATTGTGAAAGTAGCGCACCAAACGGATGCTGACTGGATCGTTCTGGGCGCAGAGGGAGGGAACCGAGTTTTGGCATTCCATGAGCATGCAGCCTATCATGTGCTCACAAAAGCGACCTGTCCTGTGCTCACGCTTCGTCATGAACCTTATCGCGCTACACTCATGAAGCGTGAGGAAGTACACTTCACTTCCCCCATGTGAAACCATTACTAAGGGGGTTCCGATGGGTTCGCCATTTCCAAAGCTAACGGCCGAAGAAGCGGCCGCCCATTTTAGACACGGGCAGACGGTTGCGTTTAGTGGCTTCACAGCCGCCGGCTCGCCAAAAGCTATACCTTCTGCTATTGCGGCGAAAGCCGAGGCTGTTCATCAGCGGGGAGAACCGTTCAAGATAGGGGTGCTCACCGGCGCCTCTACCGGCCCATCGCTGGATGGCGCACTGGCAAAGGCAGACGCGATTAGCTTTCGCACTCCTTATCAGTCCAACGCTGATCTCCGCGCCCGCATCAACGCCGGCGACACGCGTTTTTTCGATATGCACCTGTCGATGTTGCCACAGGCCGTGCGCTGTGGGTTTCTCGGACCTATAGACTGGGCAATCCTCGAAGCAAGCGACTACACCTCCGGAGGAGGTATAGTTCTGACCTCATCCGTGGGGGCAGCACCAACCTTCGGCCGTCAGGCCTCTCGGGTGTTTATCGAACTGAACCGGAGACATCCTCCGGCGCTCCTCGGCATGCATGACATCTATGAGCCTGCCGATCCACCGCATCGTGGCGAAATAGCCATTTTTCATGCCTCCGACCGAATTGGTTCCCCCCTCATGCTGGTGGATCCATCACGCATCGCGGGTATCGTCGAAACAGACCAGAACGATGAAACTTGCGGCTATGATGAACCAACGCCGGCGACGGAAGCCATTGGCAATCACGTAGCCGAGTTTCTTGTTGGGGAACTCGGCGCCCGGCGCCTCCCTAGCTTTGTGCCCATCCAATCCGGCGTGGGAAATATTGGCAATGCCGTCCTGGTAGCGCTGGGACAGCACACCCTAATGCCGCAGTTCGAAATGTACACCGAGGTCCTGCAGGATTCAGTGGTCGATCTCATCTGCGCCGGTCGGGTCAAGTTCGCGAGCACCTGTGCGCTCGCACTCAGTCCGCCGGCGTTGGATAGGGTCTACAGCGATCTGAACTTCTTCCGTTCGCGCATCCTTATGCGCCCGCAGGAGATCAGCAACCATCCGGAGGTCATCCGACGCCTCGGACTCATCTCGATCAATACTGCCATCGAAGTGGATCTCTTCGGCAACGTGAATAGTACTCATATCATGGGACGCGAAATGATGAACGGTATCGGAGGCTCAGGCGACTTCACGCGTAACGCCTATTTGTCAATCTTCATCTGCCCGTCGACCGCCAAAGGCGGCAAGATCAGCACGGTAGTGCCTTTGGTCAGCCATGTCGATCATAGCGAACACTCTGTTCAGGTGATCGTCACGGAACATGGTATCGCCGATCTTCGCGGACGGTCACCGCACGAACGCGCGGAAATGATCATCGAGCACTGCGCCCATCCCGAATTCCGTAGCGAATTGCATGGGTATTTGCGCTTAGTCCGAGGCGGTCATACTCCGCATACCCTTCGGGCGGCGTTCGCGTTCCATTGCCGCTTCCTCGACACTGGAGACATGCATGGAGTCGATTGGGAGTTGTAATGGAGGTGTAGGGTCTATACCTGGACAGCATGTTAACGGCCAGGCAGCCGAGGTAGTGCATCGGGGGTACCGCTCGTGTACCGCCCGCAGACGAACCAAACCAGCGTTCGCATCGCAACGCTGGCCTGGACGACCCCAGCTTCCCGTTCGCTATTCGGTGCACTCGATGTATCGGCTCAAGCGTGATCGACCACCTTGCGCGACGTGCCGGTCGCTTCTGCCTTCTATGTTCGATCTTGGTGAGCGCCCTAATCAAATAGACAGATGTGGGGATTTCGCGCTCCGTAAGTGGTGAAGGGTGATTTCGGGAAGACAGTTGAAGCGTACGGGCACGATGGACGATCCGACGCCAACGGAGGTGTAGCCTGCCATGGCACCGTATTTCCATGGCCCCGCTCCCATGCGTCGCGGCAAAACCGAGTCCAAAGTAAGCGGAATGGAGCCGGGTAGGCATATCTGTCCGCCATGAGTATGCCCGCTCAGCATGACCTGAAAGCCTGAATGAGCGGCCTGCCGGTAGATTTCCGGAGTATGCGAAAGTAGAACGGAAACCCGTTCCAGTGGAATGGCGGAGGCAGCCTTCTGGATATTGTCGGCGCGGTAGTAGTGGGCATCGTCAACCCCAGCCAAATAGATCTGCTGATCACCGCGGACAATGGTTTCGGATTCATTGAGCAGCATTCGAATCCCCATCGCTTCGATTTCAGGAACCATCCTGATCGTGTCGTGATTGCCGAGCACCGCGTAAACGGGGGCTTGCAGGTGGTTGCGCACGCTTGCCAGGCCATCAAGAGCAACCTCGAAGGGGCCGAAGGTTTGGCCGCGGAAGTCGCCTGTTATGACACAGATGTCATATTCAAGACCGGGGAGGATCTCTGTCAGCCGTTGCATAGGGCCCGGATTCATGTCGGCGTGCAGGTCGGTGATGTGCAGTATCGTGAACCCGTCAAACGGCGTGGGTAGGGCCGCCAGCTCAATGACGTTGTGTCGTACCTGTATGCGTTGGGTATTGTTGTAGCCACGGCTGTAGAAACCCGTCAGCTTGAGCGCAACTCGAAGGATCGAGTGTGCCGAATACCAGTTCTCAGGATGAAAAAAGTTAATGCCGTGCCCGAATATGTCCTCGTGATCCTGCTCAATTCCGAGCCGCTGCCTCGCATGAACTCGCCCCAGCCGCTGCTCCAGCTTCTCAACAATATCCTGCTGCATGGACGGTTTCCCTCCCCACCAGTGCAAGGTTCATTTCGTGTGGCGCGACCAGCTATTTTCTCACTTCAGGGCAAAGCGCGAATTATCCGATCCATCAGCGGTCCTTATCCTCCTTCACACTGCCAGAGGGAGGCCTTACTTGCCGAAGCCGTCCAGCCGTCTCCCAGGCTGAACCGCTCGGGTTGACCCCTGTTCCAGGGCGGTTTCTCCGACGCCGTCGCCTCAGCAGATGCGTGACGTTCGTCACAGAGATGCAGGTTCGACAGGGCTAGGCTTGGTCTTGAACGGAGAAGGTCATGACAAACGTCCAGCACTACATCGCAAAAAAGGCATTCAGACGTCTGCGCGTGGCAAGCACAGTCGACCTGACGGGAAAGGCACATTCTTTCTCAGAACGCGAAGCAGCCGACCGCACAGCTTGGGCCGCGCCGGGAATCAATCGGTAGCGAACCACCTTCAGGTCGCCTGCTAAGACGATATGCCCCGACAGTTCAAGGTTTAGCATGCACAGGGCTGCCACGCTGGGAACTATTATCAGCAGCGAACAACTTTACTAAGCTGGTAAGGCCGCGAGGAATTGCGAAAGGTTCGGCATGATCGGGCATTGCTTCAATCCGGAGTGCAATGAGGAGCTACATTATCTCCGCCAAGGGACGGTTTACCATTGGGAGGCGGGCTTCGGGAGAGAGTTTCGCTCGGAATTCTTCTGGCTATGCCCAACTTGCTCTTCTGTATTTGCAGTTGCTTCTGCCGACAACGGCGAGCCTTTGCTTGTACCGTCCGGCACAAAGAGAGAGGGCGATCGAAGGTGCTCCCGCATCAGGAGAGTATTCAGGGGAGCGTTGCCGGAACGTGTAGTTGCCGAACTACCACCCCCTACTATTGTTACATCTTCGGGACCTTCGGTCACCGTAGGGAGTTGATGGGTGCAGATACAGCAGCAAGCCCGTGATGTAGATCACAGCATGCAGGGTGACAATGTCGGAAGCTAGAAGTGGCATGGCGGCCAACCATATGAAGCAAAACACCACACTTCCTGTTTATGCAGCAGAACCGGTCCATTACGGTTTGAAGGAGCTGCTGGTAGCGTACGACTTTTCCGCGGCGGCAGACTCGTCATTGAAATATGCGGTGATGTTGTCCAAGCGGTTTGGATCGGTCATTCATCTCATTGGGGTACAGAGCCCGGCCGAATACGCGAGCGCCCTCGAGTCCGGACCGCTCGCGGTGGAAGTGTCTCAGCGTGACCTTCAATTTGGTCTTGAGGAAATAGAAAAGCGCCTCCGGGCAGAAGGGATAAGTTGCGATTCTGTTCGGCGGATCGGCAACGTCTCAGACACGATTGAGGGAGCGGTACTCGAGCACACGCCGGACCTTCTTTTCCTGGGCGCTTATGGTTACGGCCCTATCGATCGGTCACGACTTGGCTCAACCGCCGAGCATCTGCTGCGGACAGTTCGCTGCCCAGCATTCGTTGTTGGACCGAACGCCCTGCTCCGCGACCGTGAAGCCGCTCCTATTAAGCGGATTCTTTGTCCTTCGAGCTCACTCGACATTGCCGACAGTATTTTCTGTTTTGCCGGCCATTTGGCTGGCCAAACGGGAGCACATTTGGAACTCGCTTATGTGGTTGATCCCGCGCAAAAGGATGTTCGGCCTAGACGGCGCTGCGAAGAATGGACTACTGAATTGCGCGAGCGAGGCGTCAAAGTGACCTGGACCGTGCTCTACGGCCGAGCAGGTACGATGCTTGCTCAGCACGCATTTGAGTTGAAAGCCTCTCTCATTCTGTTTGCGCTACACCGTAGCGGCAACCAGATGATCGATTGCCCCGACGGGGTAGTGAGCGCCACGATTCTCCAGGCCCCCTGTCCGGTGATGACTGTTCCGCCCGTCCTCATTGATACGCGGTAGCCTCGTTGTTCCGTCCCACGAGGTGGTGTGGCGTACGTCACAGATCGTCGACCGGGTCTTCAGGTAGCGTCAGAAACATTCAGAGGTGCAGTATGACCGTTCTTGGAAATCCCGTTGAGGTGAGCCTGGAAAATATTCTGTTTGCCACAGACTTCTCTGCGAGTGCGGAAACTGCCAAACTCTATGTGCAATCGCTCGCAGAGCGATACCAATCACGGGTTCGCGTATTGCATGTGGTCGATCTTTCTGCAGCCTTCAGCGCGCCCGACGCGGCTATTAGCATCGATGTGTTCCGAAGGAGTGGAGAAGAGTCTCTTTCCCGCCTCAAAAGCGAACTGACTTCGGAGAGAATACTCGTTGAGACCGTCCTATGCGAAGCAACGGATCCGGCTGCAGAGATTATAGAGGCAGCGCACGACGGCTCCGCCCTGTTAGTTATCGGTACGCGGGGATATAAAGGCCTGGCCAGACTCGTGCTCGGATCGACAGCAGAGCAACTGATCCATCAAGCCACATGTCCAATTCTCACCATCGGGCCCGGTGTACTGCCGCCCAAAGTGCCGCTAAGTTTCCAAAAGATCGTCTATGCCACGGATTTTTCTCCGGAGGCCGCTAAAGCATGCGTGTTCGCCCTATCGTTTGCCCAGGATTTCGGCGCCCATCTGTATCTTTGCCATGTGCTTCCAGAACCCGCGGGCATTCATCAAATGGATGATTATGAATTGAACGCCAGGTTTACCGGCGCGCTGCAGAGGCTGGTTCCCGACGTGGCGCGGGAGTGTTGCGAACCGGAATGTGTCCTCGAGCACGGGTTTGCTGCAGATGGCATTCTCTTGCTTGCTGAGCGCGTCAAGGCCGACCTCATCGTGATTGGGACTCGCAAAACCTCGCACTGGTTCGATAACTTCAAAACCGGGGTAGCGTTCCAGGTGATCAGCAGCAGTCATTGTCCCGTGCTAACCATCCGAGCGTAGTCCGGTCCAGTAAGCTCTATGCGTAGTCGCTTCTTTCGATGCCCAGCTTTCTGAGTTTGGAGTTCAATGTTGTTCGTTTGAGACCAAGCCTCTCCGCCGCCCCGCCGCTTCCGCCGATCATTCCCTTTGTCTCTCGCAAGACACGTAGTATGTGTTCTCGCTCCGCGGCGTGAAAGTTCGGGTCAGATGTAACTGGCGTTTGTGCTTCAAGCATCTCCAACTCTGCTAACGGGGCACGCAGGGTTGATCCTGGCGTGAGAATCACAGCCCTCTCAATGAAGTTCTCCAGCTCTCTTACGTTGCCGGGCCATTGCCAGGCGCAGAGGGCGGTCATCGTTTCCGGCGGAATGGTTGCAATTCGCTTACCCATCCGCTTGGCGTGCTTGTTGACGAAGTAGTTGACGAGTAGGGGGATGTCCGTAGACCTTTCGCGCAGCGGCGGAATCGTGATCGGAAAAACCCTGAGACGGTAATAAAGATCGCTACGGAACTCACCGGCCTTGACCATTTTGGTAAGGTCGCGGTTCGTAGCGGCGATGAGGCGAACATCGACCGTGATCGTTCTTCTGCCCCCAAGGCGCTCGATCTCCTTCTCCTGTAACGCCCGCAAAAGCTTGGGCTGTAGTTCCAGAGGCAGGTCCCCAACCTCATCCAGGAAGAGCGTGCCCATATGAGCCAGTTCCAGCCGTCCGATTCGCTGTGAAATCGCGCCGGTGAAGGCGCCTTTTTCATGGCCGAAGAGCTCGCTCTCCAATAGGCCAAAGGGGATCGCAGAGCAATTCAGTTTGACGAAGGCCTGGTCACGGCGCGGACTGATGGTATGAATCGACCGCGCGATCAACTCCTTTCCGGTCCCTGTCTCGCCAAGGATGAGTACGGTTGCCGCAGTGGGAGCGACGGTTTCCACTTGTTTCAGCACGGCCTTCAAACCGTAGGCCTCGCCGACGATTTCCTCGAAGTTATACTCTGTGCGCAGCTCCTCCTCGAGATAGCGCTTTTCCTCTTTAAGCTTGCTGGTGAGCTGGACGATTCTATGAAAGCTATCATCGAGCTTGATAATTCCCGCGATCTGGCTGGCCGATAGGAGAAGTGTTTCTACGACGTGCTGGTCGATGGCATCTTGGTGCCGGCTGCCAACGAACAAAACGCCCGTTATTTCACCGCGACTGTTCAGAGGAACCCAGCAACCCGACTTGATTCCCGCCTTGAGTTGATGGGTAGGTTGACCGGCTTTCTTGTCGTCGATTTGGGTCATCAAAAGCGGTTCCCGGTTGACGAAGACCCAGCCCTCCGGCGAGCCCTCGATTGGGAGCATTGTCTCCTGGGTTGGACCCTGTTCTTCCCCAGAAGGTAGTTTTTGCATTTGCAGCTGCCGGGGACTGCTGACGTCATAAAGGGCAATGGTTGCATAGTCGTGAGGGATGAGCCGCTGAATACTTGCCTCAATCGCGGCCAACATCCGCCGGATGTCGGGATTGGCCAGCACCGCTTTGCTAAGTTCAAGAACAAGCGACTCTTCGGCACTCTTGCGGTCCGTGAAATCGCGCGTGACTTTGGAAAATCCCTTGAGCTGACCGTCTTTTCCGCGCAAGGCGGTGATGATCACATTGGCCCAGAAACGTGACCCGTCCTTACGAATCCTCCATCCTTCATCTTCAAATCTGCCTTCGGCGGCGGCTACTTCCAACTCGTGCTGTGGTTTGCCCCGTTCTACGCTTTCCTGCGGGTAAAATTTCGAAAAGTGCTGGCCCAGGATCTCTTCCACGCGGTATCCCTTGATTCTTTCCGCGCCAGAATTCCAGGTGGCGACCCTTCCTTCAGGATCGAGCATGAAGATTGCATAATCACTGGCCCCTTCCACCAGCAGGCGAAATCGCTCTTCGCTGTGGCGTAGGGCTGTCTCCGCCTGCTTGCGGTCTGTAATATCGCGGATCACTGTCAATACAGATTTCTCGCCGCTTCCTTCGATCGGGCTGAGCATAATGTCGACTGGAAACTCAGTTCCATCCTTCCGGCGCCCGTAGAGTTCGAGACCGGTCCCCATGGGACGTGCACTAGGCGCGGCAACGTAGGCGTCACGGTGCTGGGGATGATGAGCTCGAAACCTTTCCGGGATGAGCATTTCGACCAGGTTCCCGATCAACTCCGCCTCGGAATATCCGAAAAGCTGTTCGGCCGCAGGATTGACCGCAGAGATACCGCCGTTGACGGCCGTGACAACGATCGCGTCCGGGGATGCCAGGAAGAGCTGCCTGAACAGCGCTTGCGCGTGTTCAGCAGCGTCCTTGTGGTTCAAGTCTGTAGTCATTTCCGCACTTTTTACTAGTTGCTCCACGACGAAAGCACTGGCCGGCGCGAGCCGCGCGCCCAAGCTTCTTGAAGAGCCACTCCTCACTTTGCCTCCACGAATTGTAACGTTTTGAAAGCGTGATCGATTTTTGTGCCCTAAGTTTGTAGCAGGTTGTTAAGTATGCGCTTTTATGAGCAAAGGATTTGCGTCAAATGGCGTCTGAGCGGCGGCTCTTCTTCCACAGTTGATTGGGCGACCGCTATCGCTCTCTTCAACTTCTCCCCTGAGATCAGGTGAACCCGCTTCTGGAGTCTACTGGCAGGATTTCGCGCGACTACCCGTTGGCAAATGGCTGCCAGTACGTTCCGATCTCATTTTGTTTGCATTCGCAGCGTCAGTTTCCACTAATCGCCATCAGTGCTGCGCGGTTGGGTATCATTACGGTTGTTCCTTTGAGCATAACCAGATGCCTGCTCTTGAACTCGCTTAATGTGCGGGTAACCGTCTCTCGGGTGGAACCGACACATTCGGCAATCTGCTCGTGTGTCAACGGCATTTTTGATTCTCGCTTGTTGCGAGGTCTGCTTTTCGTCAGACGACCACTGCAAGATCAACCGTGCAATCTTCTCATGCGCGTTATTGGATAAGCCGACTGTCCGCAATTGTTCACAGGCACTGGCATATTGGGAATTAAGCTGCCGGATCACTGCCTGGTATGCCTCCGGAAACCGGCCGATGAACGAAATGAAGTCTTCACGGCGGATAAATGAGACCTGTGACGGATATAGGGTTTCCGCGCTCACCTCATAGGGAGTGCCAGACATTGCGGCACTTAAGCCGAGTATCTCGCCCGGGCGGGCGAGCTGTAGGATCAAGGTCTTCCCGCCCTTGGAGCTGACCGAGAGCTTAACCTTTCCCGAGCAGAGCAGGTAAATTCCCTTGGCTGGTTCGGTTTCCAGAAACAGTCTGGCCCCCGCCGGATAGGACGTGGGAATCTTGATGGATTGAAATTCCTTCGCCGCAGGGGTCGTGAGATGACATAGAAAGCCGCTCTCTTTCATCTTGCAAGTTTCACAGATCGAGGTTTGTCCGTTTGGGGCCTGCATGTTATCTCTCCTCTTGCTCGAGCGCCGTACCGCTCGTAGCCTGGTTGGCAAAGTATTGAGTTAAGGGAGAATCGGAAAGAATCTCTGCGCCCGTTTCTCTGACAATTTTTTGAAGAATATGGGTCCCCTTCTGGTCTGCGAAGGTTATTCCACAAATGTCCAGGCGCAACGGCCTCTGACTCGCAGAAGCCCACAAATCGCGCCACGTTCTGCCCAACTCCGTGGCCCACGGACCAACCAGTTTGCCCTCGATCTTGAGAGTTGCTACCGGCAAATCATCTTTTATGGAGATTTTCAGCAATGTCTTCACTTCCTTGCCCTGCTATAGAGCAAATGGGTTACCAAAGACGGCAGGATCCGACATCAACTGGTGTTTATTGAAAACAGGGGGTTTAGCGACGAATTTCCCCGGCGGCAACGGATGCGAATCGAAGCGGAGACGAGAAGCGGAGGCGAAATATCGTCCCAGAGACGAGGGGGTCGTCTCGGGGGGTCTCGTCAGCATGACCTGGTGCTTGTCGCGCGCAGCGTGGTTTCGCTTAAATCCATTTCCTTCGCAGCAGCCAGACTTTGATTAGTTGCGTCAGCACCACGTAGGCAAGCATGGTCACCACCAGGATCGGCCAGTACAGGGTTGGGAGATGCGTGAAGCCGAGCGACGAGGCTAATGGGGAATATGGCAGCCAGATCCCGAACGCCATGATGGATAAAGTTGTGAACGTGAGTGCGCTGCTAGCCTGGCTCTGGATAAAAGGGATCTTATTGGTGCGAATGACGTGGATGATGAGCGTTTGCGTCATCAACGACTCTACAAACCAGCCGGTTTGAAACAGCGAAGCGCGGCCGGGATCCCAGCAGTGAAACACCCGGAGCATAACGAAGAAAGTTGTGTAGTCGAAGATCGAGCTGATGGGCCCAATGAAGAGAATGAACCGTTTGATCTCCGCGATGTTCCACGGCCGGGGCCGGGCTACTTGTTCGTCGTCCACGGCGTCGTTGGGGATCGGCACCTGCGAAAAGTCGTATAGCAAATTGTTGGTCAAAACTTGAATCGGCGCCATCGGCAGAAAAGGCAGAAAAGCGCTGGCCCCCAAAACGCTGAACATGTTGCCAAAGTTAGAGCTCGCCCCCATGCGAATGTATTTCAAGATATTCGCGAACACTTTGCGGCCTTCCACCACGCCCCCTTCCAGAACCGTCAGGTCTTTTTCAAGCAAAATCAGATCTGCCGATTCCTTGGCGATATCTGTGGCCGTGTCCACCGAGATGCCGACGTCGGCGGCCTTCAGTGCGGGTGCGTCGTTGATGCCGTCACCCATGAACCCGACTACGTGCCCCTTAATCCTCAGCATACGGATGACTCTTTCCTTATGAGCGGGGGAGAGACGAGCGAAGAGCGTGGTCGTCTCCACGGCCTCGCCAAGTTTTTCATCGGACAGCTTCTCGACATCTGCCCCCAGTAGCATGGGGTCGGCCGCGAGGCCCACGTCTTTGCATATTTTGCGACTAATGAGAGGGTTGTCTCCGGTCAGAATCTTCACTGTAACGCCGTGGCGGTGGAGCGCCTCGAGCGCACGTGCGGCCGTGCTCTTGGGTGGGTCGAGGAAGGCGACATATCCTCTCAGCACCAGTTCGCGCTCGTCGGTTTTGGTACAGATTTGTTTTCCCGTAAGCTCCTTGGTTGCCAGCGCCAGCACCCGAAAGCCATCACTGCTCAGGCCCTCGTATTCTTCCTTCAGTCCCACGATCAGGGAAGGCTCCATCGGAGACAACTTACCGTCGAGCTCGAAGTGCGAGGAGTGTTCGAAAACTTCCTCCGGGGCCCCTTTGGTGAGTAGGACCGTCTTGCCTTCCGGGTCTTCGACGAGGACAGACATCATGCGCCTGGTGAAGTCAAAAGGGATCTCGTCGAGCTTCTTGTACTTCTCGACGACTGCCATGCCATGGAAGTCCGGACTGTCCAGAATTGCCCGGTCAAGCAGGTTTCTGAGGCCGGTCTGGAAGTAGCTAATCAGGTAGCCGTTCAGGAGCGCCTCTTCAGTTTCCCGTCCTGCGACATTGCAGTGCCGCACCAGGACGACACGATCCTCGGTAAGCGTGCCTGTCTTGTCGGTACATAAAACATCCATGGCCCCGAAGTTCTGGATGGAGTTAAGTCGCTTGACGATCACCTTGCGGCGGCTCATAGCCAGCGCGCCTTTCGACAGGCATACGGATACGATCATGGGCAACATTTCGGGCGTAAGGCCCACGGCCACGGCCAAGGCGAAAAAAAAGGCGCCTTTCCAATCGTGTTTTGTGAAGCCGTTGATCAGAAAGACCAGAGGCACCATCACGGCCATGATCCGGATCATCAGCCAGGTGAAGCGATTGAGGCCCAAATCAAAGCTTGTCTGAACCCTTTCGCCGGTGATAGATCTGGCCATGCTACCAAAATAGGTCTGCACTCCCGTAGTGACGACGACCGCCGTAGCCGTTCCGCTCTGGACGCTCGTTCCCATGAAGCAGATGTTCTTAAGGTCAGTGGGGGAGACCACCGTCCTGGATTCCAGGTCATGGATCTTCTCGACCGGGAGGGACTCACCCGTGAGGCTTCCCTGGCTCACAAAGAGGTCTTTCGAAGAAAGCAATCGTACATCTCCCGGAATCATGTCGCCGGCGGACAAGTGGACGATGTCCCCAGGTACGAGGTCGTGCAGCGGTATCTCCTTAGGCACGCCATCGCGAACAACCGTGGCAGTGACATGAATCATGGCCCTGAGCTTGGCTGCCGCCGCATCGGCTCTTGCCTCCTGGAGGAAGCGAAGTCCTACACTCAGAACGACCATCATCGCCATCACCGTGCCCGCCCGCGCGTCGCCCGTAGCGTAGGAAACCGCGGAGAGAGTGCTAAGCAGGATCACCAGAGGGTTGAGGATGATTTTCAGCAGACGGATAGGCCAGGTTTGCGGCTTCTCCTGCCCTACCTCATTGGGGCCTACGATAAGTGCCCGCTCTTTAGCAGCAGCTTCCGTCAACCCGCTCGGAACCGTTTGCAGCTTCAGAAGTAGTTGTTCGTCGGGCGTCCGGGCGGCTTCGATTACTGCGGGCGAAACTTGAATGTTCTTGCCTTTACCGGGCGTCGAGGGGACCGTCGCCTGATGTGGCCGGTCGTTCAACTCCGCGCCCGCTGGATGCGTGCCATCGGTTAAAACAATCTTTTCCGCGTCGGACACCGTAACCCTCTTCTTTGACTATACGGTCAAGGATTACCTATACATCTAGAGCGGACCGTTCAAGGTGATCGCAATCACTCTATACCGCGACGGGGCGCGAGCGAGCTATGGCAGCAAGAGCCTTCCCAGACCGCTCGATCAGTGGCGTGACACGGCCAATGCGAACCGCGCCGGTGTCGCTGTCCAGCGAAAGCAAGTCGCCCTCATCGCGAGCGTCAGCGAGTGGAGATCGCGATGGTCGAGCTCCCGCTCGTTCTCCACTCCTTCACGCTGGAGGAGATCCACTATCAGCGCGTCGAAGGGCATAGACTAAGCATCTTCATGTGGAAATCACCATCAACACTCGATAAAGTGCGGATGCGACGTTCGCGGAGCGTCTCAACCCACCTGTGAATGACGTAGAGTGAAAACCGGACACTTTGCCTCGGCAATCACGTTGTACACAGTGTTGTCACCATGAATCGGCCAAAAGGCTGTGTCGGGGTTTGAGCCCATAACGATCAAATCAGCTTGGAGCTCCTCGGCCGTGCGAAGAATCCGCTCAGAAACCTCTCCTGCTTTCACCTTGATCGTGGCGGTCGTCCACAGGGGCACCTCATCTGGTATAAGGCGCCCCAGCTCATAGGTGGTCCAATCGATAAGACGTGTAGCTGGATACTCGGCCAGTGCGGCATGGGGCAGCACGTGCAATAGGATGATTTCGGCTTTATAAAACTGCGCCAGTTCCACCGCGATCTTAGCCGTCTCCTGGTACCCGGATGAGAGGGAGACAGGATGAAGGATTCTGCGCGGTTGACCGTGAGCAAAAGGGCGTGCGTGGGGCCCGACGGTCCACACCGGGACTTCGACGCTTTGCAGAATTTCGTTGGCGGTCGATCCCAGAAAGAATTTTTGTAGATTGCGCTGGCCATGGGTACCCAGAATGACTCGGCCGGCCTGTACTTCGCCAGCGAGCTCCTTCACTCCGTCACGCGGATAACCGTGTCGAATCACGACCTCGCAATCGATTCCGTCGACCCGCATCTTGGCCGCGATTTCCCCAAGAGTCGTTCGTGCTGCTTCGAGAATTCGTTGGTTCGCTGCCTTGGCAGCATCTGTGATAAATACGACGGCAGCATCCAGAGAGTTGGATTCGATAGGTTGAATCATGTGGCAGAGAACAAGCGAGGCCCCACTTGCTTCACATTGCGCTTTGGCATGCGGGATAAGGTAGTCGATGTCAGTCAAGTCTGTTGCTACCAGAATTTTGTCCGGGGCGGTGAATGCCCAGTTGCGGATCTCCGGCTTAGTTTCAACGTGTGTCATAACTGCTCTCCTGTCTTCCGGTTGTCCCGATTTCACAGTAGGCGTTCCGAGCGCGGGCACTCATCTGTCAGTGCCCGCACCGGGAAATCTAGGCCTCTAGAATCGTCATCACCGGGCAAGGAGCCTCGGTCAGCACTTTCGCCGCAGTTCCGCGAGGAAGATGTGTTGCCATCGCGGACGTCGGATGGGCTCCCATCACTATGAGATCGGAACCACGCCGCTTCGCGAGATCAACAATATTGGTAGCAGGCGAGGCACTGGCAAGACGAGTGCGCAACCACGAATGCGTCCCAAGATCCTCGGGAATATAGTGATGAAAGGCCTCTTCGAACGACACCCAATCCACGTCCGCTTCCGGCTCGCTTGAACTCTTCACGTGAAAGAGAACCAGCTCTGCTTCATACAGGGCAGCGAGCTTATGCGCGTAAGCAACTACCTCGGCCGAGCGAGGTTTGAGATTAGTGGCGCAAATGACCTCGCGTATGCGCCAGGTCTTGCCCTGGAGATTCGGTACCGCGGGACCCACGGAAAGGACGGGGCAATGCGCCTGCCGCAGGACAGCTTCGGCATCGGAGCCAAGCAGAAGGCGCTCCACGCCCTTCTTACCGTGGGTTCCCAGGACAATCAAGTCCGCTTTGTATTGCTTTACAATCGAAAGAAGCTCATCGTGAAGCGGTCCGGTAACTGAAATCGCCTGGGCTCGGAAACCCTCTGAGCGCAAAGCGGCGCCACTTTGCTCCAACTGTTCTTCCTGTAGCGATTGGACCGCTGATTGGTCGACCCACGCTGCTTCGGGCGGAGTAATCAAGTCAATTGGGGCATTCACATGGACCAGCAGCAACTCAGAGTTGCCCAACTTGGCTATGACCTTGGCGTATTCCAACGCACGTTGGGAGATTTCAGAGAAATCTGTGGGAACAACTATGTGCTCAAATGTGACGGCGGCGGGATTTATGGTAGGCATACTTACCTCACTTGCGAGTTGTCGAATAACCGTCCCGAGTCAGGGCAGTCTTACTACACTCAAATTAGGCGCACAGCAGCCGACTGGCTGTGACAGAGATCACACCGAAAGCATACGTTTTGAGAAAGGGCTACGCTGTCGTTCTAGATAGGAGCGGCAAGTGCTTTAATTAGATAATGCTTTCTGTAAAGTACAGCTCGATTCTAAGCGTTCTCATACTCATACTGTGTTCCTCGACTCTCGGATGCCTTTCGCAGGGTAAGCCTCCCCCTAAGCCGGGGAGTGCGCTGAACTCGGATGGGGTTGCCTGGCGGCTTCGAGCCATAGTCACCGGAACAAGCATCGCTGATCAGCGGTGGCCGAACTTCGCCGACTATCGCCAGGAGTCCCAGCAGCTCTATGCGGCAACTGGCTACGCGCCCGTTTGGGTACGCGATGGGCAAGCGACACCCCAGGCGCTGGCCGTGATTGCCGCGCTTGAAAGCAGCCAGCAAAAAGGGCTGAATCCTGAAGACTACGATGCGCTACGCTGGCCGCAGCGCCTTAGTGCGCTTAAGATCGCGCCCAAAGATGCGGACACGGTGGCGCATTTCGACGCGGCGCTTACGGTTGGCGCCATGCGCTACATATCTGATCTCCACGTCGGACGGGTCAATCCAAAGCACTTCGAATTCGGCATCGATGTTGAGCAAAAAAGATACGACCTGCCACAGTTTCTCGCGCGTCAGCTGCTCGGAGCTAGCAATGCGGCCCAGGTCTTGAACCTAGTCGAACCGCCCTATTTCGCCTACCAACGCACCGAGGTTGCTCTGCAAATGTATCTGGCACTCGCCGCCCAGGATCATAGCCTGCCGTTGCCTGAGGTGCAAGAAACGCTGGTCGCCGAAGATTCCTACGCCGCCGTTGAGAGACTCGCGCAACGCCTACATCTGCTCGGCGACCTGCCGCAAAGCGCGCTTACAGATATTAATCCAGGGATCTATGACGGCGCGTTGGTGGATGCGGTAAAGCGCTTTCAATCCCGGCATGGTCTGGGAGCGGACGGCAGACTCGACAAGAACACGCTGTACCAGCTGAATGTTCCTTTGAACTTTCGCGTCCAGCAGTTGGAGGATGCGTTGGAGAGATGGAGGTGGCTCCCTGCCGATTTTTCACCGCTGCCGGTTGCGGTAAATATCCCCGAGTTTGTTTTGCGGGTCTTTTCAGGCGATCACCGCATTGCCCTGCGCATGAATGTCGTGGTGGGCAAAGCCGTGCGCCATCAAACTCCAGTCTTTGGAAAGGACATGAAGTACATGATCTTTCGGCCATACTGGAATGTTCCCTTCAGCATTACCCGCGCTGAGATCATCCCGGCTGTGCAGAAAGACGGCACCTACCTGGCGCGAAAGGGTTTTGAAGTTACCGACCAGAGCGGCCGCATCGTAACCAGTGGAGCTGTGAGCGCTGACGTTCTTGCGCGATTGCGGTCGGGCAAATTGCTGGTGCGCCAGAAGCCGGGACCGGAAAATTCGTTGGGGTTAGTCAAGTTCATGTTTCCCAACGAGCACAATGTTTACCTGCACAGCACACCGGCTACGCAACTCTTTTCGCAGTCGCGGCGCGATTTCAGCCACGGATGCATACGCGTAGAAAACCCCGTAGAGCTTGCGGCATGGTTGCTGCGAGACCAGCCACAGTGGACTGTGGACAGAGTAAGGGCTGCTATGCAATCCGGTCCGGATAATCAGCAGGTAAGCCTCAGCAGGCCAATACCGGTGGTGATTATCTATCTCACGGCGGTCGTGGAGGAAAATGGCGAGGTTTATTTCTTCGACGACATCTATGGCCACGACCGCTCGCTCAATGCGGTGCTGTCCAAAGGTCCGCCTTATCCTCAGTAGGGATCAACCGAAAGGAGGCTACCAACGGCGTACCCGGCCTACGTCAACGTGTATGAAATCGGATTGGGTATAAAAGCCAACTCCCCCTTGCCCCAGCGACAGCGCCGCATCGCGGACGCCGGCACTGGGCACCCCTGAATGCGAATGTCAATCGCCCTCGCTGCTTACTCACGCCTTTCAGTGAATCGAACACGGTCCTGTAGAGCAAATTGTTGTCGCCGAGTACCGGCTGGATCGATCGCCGAATATGCGCGAAAGTTCCGAACGGATTTAGTGGTGCTCGGCTCCGCGAGAAAGAGCTTAGGGAGAAGACATCCGCACGAGCACAGTGTTGCGGGCGATCTCAAAACGTAAACTGCCCGGTACTCTGTTTACCTTACAGAATTTGAACTATTGAAAAGCCGAAGCACGAGGCTCCGACTGTCCAGGGCGTCTATGCCTGACTTTAAGGACTGTTCGGGAAAGACACTCAAGGCGTTAACCAATCGATCGGGACGGCCCTGTCAAACAGCAACATACAGAATTGATATTAGCCATCTAGCATCATTCGACGCGTCATCGAGCCGTGCCTTCCTGATGTTAATTCCCATGCAGAAGACTTATCGTGGTCTGGAAATCAAGTGTGTCGAATCGTGAGGACCGGACAATCTGCGTCAGCTGCGACACGGTACGCTGTTCCGCCGGCAAGGTGAGATACGGCTGATGCAACGCCGCTTGGCCTTCGGGCGCCCACGACGATCAAATCGGCCTGCTCGCTCTTGGCTTCCTGTATGATCGTCGCCCCCGGTATTCCAAAGCCTACGATGTACGATGCCTGACGCTCCAGGCCGATTCCTTCACGGACAAGCTTCCTGAGGTGTTCTAGTGGTTCGGCACCAGCCATTGCGCGATCAGAAGAGAACGGCGCGTCGTTGTCATGTGCGACGTGAAGCAGAACCAGGTGGGCATGATGTTCTCTTACAATTGAGAATGCGTAGGGCAAAGCCTGGTCCGAGACCGCGGAGAAGTCGGTGGCATAAAGAATGGTGTTGAGGACTATGGCTTCCGACCCATGGCAACGGCAGTTGGGTCCAACTGTCAAAACAGGGATCGTGGAGGAGCGAAAGATGGTCTCAGCGGTCGATCCCAGGACCGCCTTTGCAACGCCTTTTGCGCCAGACGTTCCGACGATAATCAGGTCCACATCCCCGAGCTCTTGCAGGAGTTCGCTTGGCGGTCCTTCGTGAAGAACGGCAGTGCACTTTATATCTCTGAGATAAGTAGCTTCTGTCTTACTGAGCAGTTGATCAGCCCATCGGTTCCGAGAGGCGTCTAGAGTTTGGTATACCAGCCTAACCTCGGGAGCTGAATATGAGCAGGAAGGCGGGATATATGCATGTGCCAATATGATGTCGGCCCTATATCCTCGCGCCAACGCAGCCGCAAAGCGCAACGCGGTGTCTGCATTCTGCGAGAAATCAGTAAGCACAGCAACCTTCTCGATCTTCGGCCAAGTCCTCGGAATCGACTGTAGAGTTGTGGCCACAAAGGCCTCCTGTCAAATACGATTGCTCCATTGTCGATGATTAGGCTGCTATGGGAAGTGATCTCCATCACTCCTGTAACCGACCGGTGATGGCAGTGCGGCCGAACAGCAGCGCCGTGAAGGCGAGGAATGCTATCACGACAGTCAGGATCAGCGAAGCAACGCAATATGCACGCCGTACAAAATATGCGCTTCAATATTTGTGAGGTACAGCCAGTAGGCGAGTCCAAGACCGACAAAGATCCGTGAGGACAACGCGGCGCAGCGACACGACGGCCGCCAGCAATAAGTATCCGAAACTCTGCTAAAGACACGCAAGCGGCGATCCTAAAAGCCAGCGCTGAAATAAGCACGCGGCCCCGATGAGTGGAAAGCTCGAGCAGCAAATTTAGCCGAGCACAAGCTCGGCTACCTGCATCTCCTGCCCGGGAGGCCATCGCTGGACTCCCGGGTACCACTTTCGGCCGGCTGCGCAACGATAGAGCAACGATTGGCCAAGGCGAGCCACGATTACACCGATCTAACCCTCCCTGATGAGTGGACTACCGATGTCGCTCGCTATCCTTAGAGTGCGGCGCTGGCAGAAGGACGTTATGGAGGAGAAACCAGAACTGATTTCGAAGAATCAACCTGGATAAGAAGATCCAATCTGTGCTCCAGAAAACTCGCGATAGTTCCCGTCAGGCCGCGTCTTCGATCCGCTCCTCAGGGTGAAGGTCGGACACGGGGCCTGGGCGATCACCCGGTAAGCAACGCCCGTGCGGAACCGCGCGCTTACAGGAGACGCAGGAAATGCGCCCAGAACGAGCAAGTCCGCTCCTGGACTCGTACACTCGGCGACTATTTCTTCCGCCGGCTCGCCGCTTCGGATGCGAATGTGCGGCTCGACCTGCGTGGGCTGAATTTGCCGCAGCAGCTCGCCGATTTTAGATCGGGCCCCGGCGACAAGACCCTCGTCCCCAAGATCCTGCTCCGTGACGTGGAGCACAGTGAGCTCAGCCGGCAACCCGGCTGCAAGATCAACTGCGAACCTGAGCGAATGTTCAGGGTGATGGCGCAGCGAGAGGGCAAAGAGAATCCGGCGAGGCCGATTCGAAGCAAGTGGTTTGAAATGCGGACCCACTGTGCAAACCGGAATCTCCAGACTGCGTATCAATTCCTCAGCAACCGATCCGATCAGAAGCTTGCCCAATTTCCCCCTGCTCGAAGTACCCAAAATCAGGCGTTTTACGCTGTGTTCGCGAATGAAACCCTTAATCTCATCCACGGGGTAGAATCGACGAACCTCGTAGGAACAAGCCAGATTCTTCTCCCGCAACTCCAGCGCCACTTTTGCGAGAGCGGCTTCCGCAGTGCGGTATTCCTTTTCTTTTCCAACAAAAGGATAGGCTCCGGATTGGATAGAAACGTATGCCTCCGGAGGAATTACGTGGAGTAGCCAAATCATCGCTCCTGTCATCCTGGCTTGATCAATCGCCACTGGAAGCAGGAAATCCAGATCATGCAGATCTGTGGCCACCAGAATGGACTTTGGCTGCGTCATCGAGGACAAATGCGTCGGATTCATGTTGTTCTCCTTTACCGGAGTTTGCAGCCCAACCGGCTCGAAAAGCTGTGTCGCGGCCCACGGTCGTTGTGTGATCGGCCTCTCGGGTTTGTTCCCGTCTATTCACTCCAGGCAGATCAAAATTACTGTGCTGGCACAACCAGCACCGGGCAGTGCGATCCGCGAATGATCGCCGAAAGCTTGGTCCGCGGCACATGATCTGCCAAAGGTGCTCTGTGCTTTGCTCCCAGGACGATCAAATTGGCCTTGTTCGTTTGTGCTGAGCTCAGGATAGCTGGGGCGACGTCGCCGGTTTTCACCTCGAAATTCAGAGTGTACTGCTCTCTATAGTCGCTGGGCACGAGTTGATGAAGCTTCTCGCGGGTGTTCGATTCGATTTGATTTTGCTCGTCTGTCGTGCTCGCCTGAGGCAGCACGTTCAACACGGTCAGCCGGGCGTTATAATCCTGCGCTATCGAGCTGGCATACTGAGCCGGCCTCAGAGCCTGCGAAAGATCTGTCGCCAGAACAATCGACCGTGGTGGCCGTAGGCGCTCGTCGCACATTGGGCCTGCCACCAGCACGGGATAGGTAAGCCGGCCGATTGCCCATTCGGCGACGGAACCAAGGGTCAGTTTCGCCAATCCATGCCGGCCATGAGAGCCAAGTACCAGCAAATCAATGCCATTGGATTCCCCCGCAGATTGTATCGCGTCGCTGGGGGAGCCTAGGAAGGCTATTTCCTTGTGCTTCACCGTCCGCAGATCAGGGATGTGCTCGACATATTTGTGCAGGTTCTCGCGGACATTCTGTAGATCCATCAGCGCGAGCTCGGGCACCGGCCCGCCCATTCCGACCCCATAGAGCTCAGGCAGGATCGCATGCAGAACATAAAGCCTGGCGTGAGATTCTTTCGCCATGCGAGCGGCCAGCTTTACCGCGATCTGACTTGCTGGCGAACAATCCGTGGCCACCAGAATGGATCGGAATCGAAGACCGGCTGACCCCAGCCGAGGATTCGCGTGCTCTTTTCTTGCCGAGCTACTAACAGTAGTTGTCATGGCTAACCCTTTCGCGCCCAGGTGTTTCGCCTGGATTCCAGGAATTGTTTCTCTTGCCAGGATCACTTGCCAGCCGGATTCCGTCTGTGACGTTCATCACCAGCATTCGGCTTGCTGCTTGCAATCGTTTGGAATGGGGGCTGGCCGTCGATGCACCGGACCTTTTCCAGCCACGCGTAAACCGATTTGTCGATCGTTCCGTCACCGCGGCTGGTCCCGGGTGGAACCAGAAGTACCGGGCAATGGGACTCAATGATCGCGCGATAGACGGTACTGCTGTCCAGGTGGCCGCAGTCGATCGCAACGGGAGGTGCACCCAGTACCAGCAAATCAGGGTGCACTCGCTGCGCCACAGAAGCGATAGCTGTGGCCAGTACCCCTGAGGTCACGAGATGCTCGACCGGCAAAGTATGCGACTCGTTGAACGGCGCGAGCAGTCGAAGTCGCGTCATACAGTGACTGCATTCCTGCTCCTTGCCACACTGCGTACTGTGGAGCACTACCAGCCCTCGCCCCGCGACGCGTTGCGCAACGTCCAGAGCGGCAATGCCGGCGTCAGAAAAATCGGTGGCTGCGATCACGTTCTGCCACATCCAGCGGGGCAACGTGGCTGACTCTGCCGGGGTCGGGATAGTCAAAATAGAACATGGACTATCCGCCAGCAAAAGCCGCGCCATGGTGGCGAGCGCCATCCTGCCGGCGGCTGTTTCTCCCGCGGTGCTGAGAATGAGCAGGGAGGCAGAGTGGCGCCTCGCCTCGCCCAGGATCTCCGCGCAAACTTGCTCGCGCTGCACCAGGGAATCGTGGTTGGCGCCGTGGCGCTGAGGGTCGTGCTCCATGGCCGTCAACTCTGCCCTGGCGGCGTCATCGCGGGGCTCAGCACCAGGCAATGCATAAACGACGGGATCGAGCGAGTGAACCAGCACAAGCTCCGCATGGCGTTCATGGACGAGCTTTTGTGTATAGCGCAGCCCGTACGAGGGCTCTCCGGAGAGATCGCCGACGTAGACAATTTTCTTGAAGGGAAAGCCAGTCTGCGACTGCTTCTGATCTTCTAATGTGTTTGCTCGCTCGTGTTCCACAGCTTTCAGGAGTCCTGTCATGGTTACCCTCGGTTATGATCGATTGTTCTTAGCAATCAATCGTAGGGCCGACGCCCGCGGATTGATGTGACGGCGGATACAGGCATACGTGACGTGCATCACATACATCAGGTGGGGACAACCGTGGTACCTCGACGCTCCGCACTCCGCCGAGCCGTTTTCCGTGCGCCAGCATAAGTAGGCCGTCAAACCGAATGAGAGTTTGTCGCGGGAGGCGGGAAGGGGTATCGAAGGGGACGTCGAGCGCGTCGATCAGGGGCGGACTTCGTTGGTCTGAATCGGCAGCGTTCCGCCGCGTCTCTTCTTATGGCTGAGCATCAGGCCTGGTCAAATTCCGCGCTTCTGCAAGCGCGATGTCCCCGGCCTGCGCGTGCAGGGGCGGGGAACTGGGCCAGCTGCTTGGCCGATAGTCGCTGCAAACGATCAACAGGAGTTTCTTTGCTACAATTCTATTCACGAGATCGTGACAGTCTCGTGGTGCGCGGTGGACAGTTAAAAGCCAGTAAATTGTCAGATTTACGGTAAGGCTTTGAAGTTAAATTGGGGACGTAGCTCAGTTGGTTAGAGCGCTGCCCTGTCACGGCAGAGGTCGCGGGTTCGAGCCCCGTCGTCCCCGCCATAGATTCTAAAGGACTTAGAAGCTATGGCGACCTAAAGTGACAATCCACAATCCGATCCACAATTCACTGCACTGAGCGACTTCCAAGTCCTACCGCGCCTAGAAATGCGCCTTGTGCCGCCTGCTTTTCGTCGTGGTCGTCCTGCGTGTAGAGATTCATGGTTGTGCGGATATCGCTATGCCGCAACATGCCCTGAACCGTCTTCGGATCGACCTTCCCCTTGTTCACGAGCCAAGTGCTGAGGCTGTGCCGGAGGTTGTGTAGACCGAAGCGCTGCCCTTTCGCGAGTACGACGCCGGCGTTTATTGCCGCTGGCCGCAGATGATCCTGCACGAATGTCGAAGCCCAAATCGGCACTTTGCCGTTCTTAAGCAGCGACGGGAAGACGAAATCATCGACCTTCGAGTATGGGCTCTGCGCACGCCATTCCTTCAGATACTGCGCCAGTGCCGGATGCATCGGTACATAGCCGTTCGAGGCCGCTGTCTTGGTCTCGCCGTCCTCTCCCTTCGCCCATCGCTTCGATATTCGGATTTGCCCGTCGCTCCACAGGATGTCCGACCAGCGCAGCGAGATGATTTCCGATGCGCGAAGCGCCGTGGCGGCGCAAGTCAGGACCAGCGTGTAATGCAGCGGGTTCGTCAGCATATTGAGAATGGCGAGAGTTTGCTGCGGCGTGATGACAACTGCCTTGTATAGGGACTGCGACCGCGTCTCGACATTCTCCAGGGGATTCTTGTCGATGCGCTCGTGCAGGATGCCGACCTTATAGATCCGGTGCATAATGCCGCGGATCTTCGAGACCGTCGTCCAAGCCAGTCCGTTAACGGTATGAAGCGACTTCAACCAACGCTGAATTTCCAGCGGCCGGATATCGCTCGCGATTTCATTGCCCCAGCGGGCAATGAGGTAGTCCCGGACGTAGTGTTCCACGATCGGGATGGTGTTGACCGACTTCGGGCGGACTGCATCGTCGCCAAAATCAACCTTCAAATAGTATTCCGCTAAGGTGTCGAAGCGGATGCGAGTGCCGGACTCTTCACTATTGATGCGAACCAGCAGCCCGAGCCTGTCCACCTCGCGCCATGCCGCCTTCTCAGTCGGTAAATCTCTGAGAAGACCGACAGGCAAGGTGTTCTCTTTGCGGCTGCCGTCCGCAGTGTTGAGCCTGTACCGAAGCATCCACACATCTCCGCCCTTGCGGGACACAAGTCTGAGTGATCCCCTCTGATATGCCATAACCTCTCATTTCAGTAGGGAACGCCTAATGATTGGATGATACGCCCGGTCGCTTTCCGGTGGCCGAGGGGAACTCCGATCGCTATTGCAATCGATCGCCGCAGCCAACTCAGAAAGACGGAAGACCCAAGTCTTACGCAACTCGCCAGTGCCGATCGGGTACGCACCCGCGATCCCGCGGCGGGCAAGCTCCGTGAGAAAACGGCGGCTAATTCCGACGAACTTTGCGGCTTCCTGAGCGGAAACAAAAGGTTCGGGTATCATGACAGTTCCTCCGACGACTGACATCGCAGCAGCCTTGATCCCCCGCATCTCAGGTCGATTTCCCACGTGAATTCCACGAACGGCGCTCCGTCGGGCAAGTTTCTGAAGGGTCTTTGGATGGATTTTCATTACAGCGGCGGCCTCTTCGGAGTCCAGCAGCGGCTCCGGGACGGATGCTGGGGGGACGCCGAATTTGTGGCATTCTCTTTCGGGACTGGCCGCTGTGATTCGTATTGATAGGAGCTAGTTGTAGAGGACATCGCCACCTCCAGAAAGTGAAGAACGAAAACCGGGTATTCACGTCCGATACGCCTGGTCGATTCTGAGGGCCACTCTTCCAGAGTGAATGGTTGTGATTCCTGTGTCCAAGACTTCTTGTCTATGGCGGCATAGCCTGCAGCTATCGCGACCATTGATTGTGGCAGGTCCGGTGGACGAGGACGCGCTTGAGCGACGGGTACCCGAAAGTGCCCTATTGACGAAGAGAGACGGCGATTCGAGGCTAGATTGCAGATTGATTTTGACATGGGCTTCGTCCGCAATCTGGGACAGAGCCCTTTTGAGCAACGGAGTTCAAGGCCATGTCAGATCTTGTGGAGTTCAGGCATTTGAAGTACATCCTGGCTGTTGCTGAGACAGCTAACTTCACTCGAGCTGCGGAGCGCCTATTTCTCGCTCAGCCGTCGCTCAGCAAGCAAATCAAAGACCTTGAGGATGAGATTGGATTTCCTATCTTCGTCCGCAACCGAGATGGTGTGCGGATTACGCCCGCCGGACAGATGATTATTGCCTATGCACAGGAAGCTTTGTCGGCACGAGGGGAAATCATCACAATGGCTCGTGCAGTTCACAACGGTGAAGTGGCTCCTTTAAGGCTTGGCTTTTCGCCCTTCGTGAATCCAGAACTTCTTGAATTCTTTCGTGACGGTTATGCCAGCCTCTTTCCTGATTGCCCGATCCATTTGTCAGGGGGCAATTTTTTGCATATGCTTCAGCGGCTTGAGCAGGCAAGCCTCGATGGTGCGCTTCTTCCGATGCCGATCGACGGTCCGGATTGGGTAATCCAGCAATTAGCACGCGATCCGCTGGTAGTTTGTATGCGCACAGATGACGCCTTGGCACGCGCACCCGAGGTATCCATTTCGGATCTATCGGCAAAGCTGAAGATATTTCGCGATCCGGAAATACACCCGACCGCGCACGATAGGCTAGTTGAAATGCTTATGGAGGTCGGAATCGATCCAGAGGCGTCTTGTTTGGCTGCGACACCCGCCGATATTCAATGGATGGTTCGAGCTGGGTACGGGGTAGCGCTTGTTGACCAAAGAACCATTCTCGATTCCGGTCTTACTACGAGACCAATTGCAGGGACCAACTGGACTGCCGACACTGCTTTTGTTCACCACAAAAAGGCCGATCACTTGGCTCTGCCGTTTCTAGTTCGTTTCCTTCAGCGGACACCTGCAAGCACGCCCGCCAAGAGCACGATCCCCCGAAAGCAAGAAAGCACGCTTCAATTAAATCTTCTTGCCTGATCAGGAATCGCCCTTTCTCTTCGACGAGCCCGCTCAAGAATTACATCCAAATTATGAAATGAATCGTGCGGATCTATCGGGCAATAGACAAAAGCTATTGCGCCATAGACAGGAAGTCTTGGACAACGAACGCGTCGCCGCCTAACTTTCGACATTAAGCAGCTGACTTCTAGGTCCTGCTGGAGGTGTGAATGTCACGTCTATTCCGTCGTCAATTCTCTTTGCATATCGCGCCCGTCCGCTGGACTAATGGGACGCGCTCGACTGCTACTCTACTAGCTTTTTTACTCGTCGCTTCTGCGACTGCTTTGGCGCAGAGCGGATCGCCCTTTGACACAGGATTCACTGCAATTCAAACCCTTTTCACTGGAACCGTTGCTAAGGTCGCAAGTCTCGTCGCCATTGTGATCGGAGGCTATGGGTTCGCCCACGGAGAACCAGGCGCGAAAAAGGCGCTCGCTGGTGTGGCAGCCGGTACAGGTATCGCAGTGCTTGCTGTGAACGTCTTGACCTGGCTCTGGGGTGTCTGAGCTGGCGCTCTACCTGTTTCGTCCTAGACCTCAGTCGCTACCTGTGGAGGGGCTTTATGACAGACCAAAAGACAGTACGGATCCGAACGAACCGAGTCTTCAAGAGTCTGCATAAGCCTCTCACCTATTTGGGTGTAGAGCGCACGCTGTTTTACTTTGTTTGTGTCGCGGGCGTTGGAGCCTTCAATCTCTTCAACTCTCTTCTCGCTGGCATAGCCGTTTTTATTGGTGGTTTTGCTTTCGGGCACTGGGCGACAAATAGTGACCCTGCGTTTCTCCGCATCCTCGCCAAATCCGAGCGCTATAAAGCCCGCTACGACGCTGCCAAGCAACAAGTCCCGCGTGTGGAGGTCCGCTGAATGCTGCGACTCGACAAGATTATCAAGCCGTGGAAAGAAGCGGCTGCGCTCAACGACCATGTCAACCTATATGGCTTCTGGAACGCGACCACATTTTTAACCAAGAGTGGGGATCTGGGCATGGTCTTAAGCGTGCCCGTGTCGACTACGAGAGCCTAGAGCGCGCAGCGCAGGAGTACGCCGTCAAACGGCTCGAAGCCGCCCTTAAAGCTTTTGATCCGGGCTTCCATGTCTACCAGTATCTCTTCAAATCGAATCGTCCAGACCATACCGTTCGCGCAGTACGAGGACCCGGTCGTGGAGGCCGCAATCGAGCAGCGGCGACAGTTCTTTGAAGCTAAGAAGGACCACCTATACCAAATCGAGATCTTCTATGCCATCGTCCTCGAAGGATCACGGTCGAAGACCGGCGTCGGAGCCGCTCTCGCCCAACTGCTTCGAGATCCGAGCGGCGGGATCGCAGAACTAAAGGCGCAGTTCAGCAACAATGCAATGAAAGTGTTGCTGCGGTCGCACATCGAGCAAGACTTAGGGCGCCTGGACCAGCGAGTAAAAACCTTTATCCGCCAGCTCAGCGACCTGATGCGCATTGAAGTACTCGACCAGCAGGGACAGTTGCGATTCTTTCGCCGCTTGCTCAACTACGATGAGTGGCGCATAGCCGGGAAGCCACAGCACGCGCAATTTCTCGACTACCAGGTCGTCAATTCCAACATCGAAGCGGAGCGAGACCACCTGCGTGTCGGGGACCACTGCGTCCGCGTCCTCACCATGAAGGAGGTCATCGGCGAGACACGGCCCCTGGTCTTAGATCAACTGTTGAAGATACCGGGGAATTTCTACGTAGCCACCGAGTGGACGCCGCTTTCAATGAACAAGGCGCGTAAGGAGATTACGAAACGACGCCGGCACTTCAATGTGACAAAGACAAGTTTCATCTCGCAGATGGGCAATGACGTCACCAAGGTCAATCCTCAGGATGTGCTGGTCGACGAATCCAAACAGCACGACATCGAGAATCTTGGCGATTGCCTGCGCGCTCTCGGAGATGGTCAATCGCTGGGCGATTTCTCGCTCACGATCGTGATGTACGCGACTAGCAAAGGAGAAATAGACCAGCTTGTGGGCGAGTTCAGCGGGGTCTTTAGCAATGCGGATGGCAATTTGTTTGTCGAGACGTATAACCAGCTCAATGCATACTTTGCACGTTGTGCCGGGGAACTACTCACAAAACTTACGCAGGCTCTACTTGTTAAGCGCCAATTACGCCGACCTATCTTTCTTCTTTACGATTCTCGCCGGCGAGAAACACAATGCGCATCTGGATGCCGAATATCTCGCGGTGCTCGAAACCGACAATGCGACACCGTACTTCCTCAACCTGCACAATGGGGAGGTACCGCACACATTGATTCTGGGTATGACCGGAAGTGGCAAGTCGTATTTTTGTAATTTCATCCTGCAGAACGCGCAGAAATATAATCCGCTAACGTTCATATTTGATATTGGGGGTAGCTTCGAGTCCCTTACTTCTATTTTCGGCGGTTCCTATTTGAATGTTGGACAGGAGTCACGGGACTTCGCCATAAACCCATTCTCTCTCCCACCCACCAAAGACAATTTGCAGTTTCTATTTTCTTTCCTTCGTGTCCTCATCGAGGGCAACGATGAGCGTTACCGCATGGACTTCAAGGAGGAGCTAAGCTGTGGCACGCCATCGAGCGGCTGTACGTGCTGGAGGCGGAGCAGCGTACTATTTCGAGTTTTGGGAGCATCGTCGGCGAGTTGAAGAGAGCGCCTACACCGTTGGACCCGGGGCGGTCAGTATGGCTTTCTCTTCGATAATGTCGAGGACACACTATCTTTCTCCCGCTTCCAGACTTTCAATTTTCATGGCTGGGACGATGCCCCGGAAGTGCTAGAACCCTTGCTCTTTTACGTCCTGCACCGCGCTAGCGCTGAGATTACTGATCCGAGCAAGCTGGCCACGTTCAAAGTATTTCTGCTGGACGAGGCGTGGCTCTTCGTTAAGAACGAGACCATCCGCAACTACGTCGTACAGGCTCAGAAGACCTGGCGTAAACACAACGGCGCCATGATCCTTGCTACGCAATCCCTCAAGGAGTTCGAGGACTCGGGATTGTTGCCGATCGTTTCCGAAAGTTGCCCCACCAAAATCTTCCTTGCCAATCCTGAAATGGACCGCAATGTATACCGTGAAGCATTCCACCTGAATGATACTGAATTGGATTTGATCTCGGGACTCGTACCGCCGGGGCAGATGCTTATTCGTAAGGCGCAGACTTCTAAAAAGGTACAGTTGAATGTCGATTCCATCTCGCACTGGATGGCCACCAACAATCCTCGCGACAATCTAAGGAAGCGTGATTATTTCGAGCGCTTCGGTATCGCGGATGGTCTACGTCATCTCGCTCTGGATCACCCATTCCAGCCTCAAAAGCTGGTCGTTGCAAATTTGAACCGCAAGCGTAACCGCTAGGAGCCATTTATGTACAGCCTGAAATTTACCACCAGGTTCGTCCTGGTTCTCTTCTTGGCTTGCGTTTTGGCTCAGGACGCTTCGGCGCGCACCGTTCAATATCACTCAGAGGACATCGTTCCTTCCATGCCAAAGTGAGGTATACGACACTAATCGAGCTACCGGCGACGGAGAAATCATGGAAGCGGCCACGGGGGATAAAGATTTCTGGATTGTCGATGTGGTGGGAAATTTCTGCTTCGTTCACCCGGCCAAAGCAGGCATCAGTTCTAACCTCAATCTCATCACGGACAAGGGCAATATTTATAGCTTCACCTTGCAGGATGTCTCCGTTTTGAGTGGAGAACCCGACCTGAAGGTGATTGTCCAGCCCGCTGATCGGTCCGCGATCGTGGCTTCGAGCGGACCGCCCCAGTTTGTGCCCGCCGTACAACTGGCGCAGTCTCAGGAGCAGCTAGCAATGCTTCAGTCCCACGTGAATCAAGCGATCGACCAGTACAAGAGTGCGTATCCGTTGGAA
>CAWIRT010000005.1:0-189436 GCA_963838445.1 uncultured Acidobacteriaceae bacterium | reverse complement strand
TCGTCGCCAGGGATATCAATAAGGACGGCAGGATTGAAATTGTGACTACGGCACGGAAGGGAACATTTGTTTTTCATGCGCCGTTCGAGATCTAGAACCTCTGGAGAAAGCTTCATGTGCTTTGCCATGCGTGGCTGCCGTGCGCGAAGATTTTGCGAAATTGCAACCGTCACGGTGTTAGCCGTGAACCTGACAGCGTCGGCGAGCGCAAAGGATAACCCAGAGGCTCACACCACCTGGAGCACGTATCTTGGCGGCGCGGATGCGTCTCACTATACTGCCCTGCGGCAAATTAACCGGTCGAATGTAAGTAAGTTGCAGGTGGCGTGGTCATACGACAGCGGCAGCGAACAGCCCTACGCGTTCAATCCCATCGTGGTCGGCAGAACCATGTATGTTCTGGCGAAAGATAGTTCGATTGTTGCGCTCGATGCCACCACGGGAAAAGAACTATGGACGTATCACTCCCGCAGCCTGGGTCAGCGAGTCGAGGGCCATCGAGGCATCAACTTCTGGCAGAGCAGCGATGGTTCCGATAAGCGCCTTCTCATCAGCTTCGGAAACAACCTGGAAGCCATCAACGCGGCGAACGGCGAGTTAATTACTTCCTTTGGCAACGGCGGCATGGTCGATCTGAAAGCAGGCCTCGGGCGTGACCCGAGCTCGATCCATCAGATCCAGTCCGGCACTCCGGGTGTCGTTTTTGAAGATCTGATCATTTTGGGTTCCTCAACCGGAGAGGACTATGGCTCGCCTCCGGGCGATATTCGCGCCTACGACGTGCGCAGCGGGCGTATGGTTTGGATCTTTCACACCATCCCCCATCCCGGCGAACCCGGTTACGACACCTGGCCCAAAGACGCCTGGAAATCCGGCGGCGGGGTCAACTGCTGGGGCGAAATGAGCCTCGATCAAAAGACCGGCATCGTCTACATACCCACGGGAGCTCCCGTTTACGATTTTTACGGCGCCGACCGCAAGGGTAACAACTTATTCGCGGACTCGTTGCTTGCACTCAACGCCCACAGCGGAAAGTTGGTCTGGTACTACCAACTCATTCACCATGATTTGTGGGACTACGATGCGATGGCCGCGCCTCAATTGCTGACCGTGCGGCACGACGGTGCAGATGTTCCCATCGTGGCCCAGGCATCCAAGCAGGGGTTTCTCTACGTTTTCAACCGCGTCACAGGCAAACCACTTTGGCCCATTGAGGAGCGAGCGGTACCCCGATCCAACATGCCCGATGAGGAGGCTTCGCCCACTCAGCCGTTTCCGTCGGCCCCGCCGCCCTTCGCACGGCAGGCGTTCACCGTGGCCGATCTGAATCCTTATATCCTTAGTCCGGCTGATCGGGCCCGCTGGAAGAAGGTGGTGGAGAATGCAGTTAACCAGGGGCTCTTCACCCCTCCCGGATTAACAGACACCATCGAGATGCCCGGTAACCATGGCGGTGTTAATTGGGGCATGACGGCAGCCGATCCTGCAAATGGGATGATGTACGTGGTGTCCATGGATATTCCGGCCATCCTCAAGAATGAGCGCCGGGAGCCGCCCTCTCTTTGGCAAATACCAAGCAGGGCTGCTCCGGCGGCTCAGGGCAAGGCCGTGTACCACGTTTACTGTGAGCGGTGTCATGGCCCCGAGCGAAAGGGTGCGCCGCCCGCGATTCCTTCGCTGGTGGACGCTCCTTCCGTCTTTGGAGCCAAAACAATCAAAAGTGTGGTCAATTACGGGCTTAATGACATGCCCGGTTTTCCCGATCTCACTGACCGGCTTCTCGACAATCTCCTCTTATATCTCGGCAATCCTGCGAGTGCGCCCGAGCCAGTTGCCTCGAGAAACGAACCGCCGCCAGCTTCGCCCGGCAGCGGATCAGAGCCGGTTCGCTACTGGTCCGGCTATGGCTTGCAGCCTTCAATCATCCGTCCTCCCTGGACCGTGATGACGGCGTACGACCTGAACCGCGGAGTGATCCAGTGGCAGGTCCCGCTGGGGAACGCTCCCCAGGGCGCATCCGAGAACCTGAAAGACACGGGCATCATGATGTCTAGAAATGGGCCTGTAGTGACTGCGAGCGGCCTGGTATTTATAGCCACGAAAGATGAAGGCAAGCTCCGCGCGTATGACGAGGAGAGTGGCAAGGTGCTTTGGGAAACGGATCTACCGGCAGCTTCCGAAGGTGTCCCCGCGGTTTACGAGGTAGATGGGCGCGAATACATCGTTCTGTGTGCAGCCTCGGCGAAGCAGACGGATATACCAAGGGATGGGCCCGAGGAGCAACCTGCACAGCCGGTGCACAGGTCCTACATCGCGTTCGCATTGCCTGAGGACCGTCCAGCGAATTAGTAGTGGCGTGCTCAATCCAACGAAGCCACCGCAATGCTCGGGTATACTCCCAACCAATGGTTCGCAGCTAATGGTTCGCTTTCTGGCCGCCGCTCTCCTCGCCTGTGCTATCTCTGGGCACGCTCAGCAGTACGATCTCGTACTTCGCAACGGACAAGTCCTCGATCCAAAAAACAACGTTGCCGCGAAACGTGACGTAGCCGTTCGCGACGGCAAGATTGCCGCCATCGAACCAACCATTCCCGCCGGCGCCGCCAAACAATCCGTAGACATCTCCGGTCTCTATCTCACCCCCGGGCTCGTCGACATACACGTGCACGTCTTCACCGGACTTCGCCACAACGCGTGGGGCAACGGCGACCTCTCAGTCCCGGCCGACGTCATGGCCATCCCAAATGGCGTTACCACCGTCGCCGACGCTGGCTCCTCTGGTTGGCGCGACTTTCCCGAGTTCCGTCACCGCATCATTGATTATTCCAGGACCCGCATCTTCGCCTTCCTCAACATTGTCGGAGCAGGCATGGCCAATACCGACGATGCCGCCGAGCAGAACGAACACGACATGGACCTGGATGCTCTTTCGAAGACGATCGAACAGAACCGCGACATCATCGTCGGCATCAAGACTGCGCACTGGCAACAGCCCAACTTCATCTCCGTCGAGAAGGCCGTCGAGGCAGGCAGGCGCAACCATCTGCCCGTCATGGTCGATTTCGGCTGGTTCGACAACAAATCCTACGAGCAGATGATCTCTAGCATCCTGCGCCCGGGAGACATCAGCACCCATGTATTCCGCATGCCCGCGCCGCTACTGACTCCGGAAGGCAAACCCGCCCCCTACATGCTCGAAGCCCGCAAGCGCGGAATCAAGTTCGACGTTGGCCACGGTGGCGGGTCATTCACCTTCGCGCTTGCGGAGCCCATGGTAAAGAGCGGCTTCTTTCCTGACTCCATTTCAACCGACCTCCACGTCGACTCTGCCACCGGCGTCATGCTCAACCTGCCTAACGTGATGAGCAAGATGCTCGCGCTGGGCATCCCCCTGTCCGAGGTCATTCGGGAATCCACCACCAACCCTGCCACCGAAATCGGTCACCCGGAACTGGGGCAGATCGCTGTCGGCTCGGTCGCCGACATAGCCGTCCTCCGCGTCGAGCACGGCAACTTTGGCTATGCCGATCTAGCCGGCGGCAAGGTCGACGGCACCGAACGCATTTTGCCCGAAATGACTATCCGCGCAGGCAAGATTGTCTTCGATCTCAACGCGCGAACCGCGGTCCCCTGGCGCGAAGGTCACCTCAAATACGCAACCCGGTGAACCGGCTTTAAGGGGTCACCCAAACGGCGAAGCGCCGGGATCCGCAGGCCCTACTGGAAGAGCTTGAGTGCGTTCAGCAGGGTGTAGTAAACGCCCCATGCGGCGGGTATCGAAACCAGCAACCACGCAGCCAGGATTAAGATCAGCGATGTCTTATTCTCATTGGTGACCATGGATGGATGCTCCTCCGGTTCCATTTCTGCTCAACGTGCTGCTCCAACTGGGCTGGTCGCGCTCTCGAGCCAATACTTCTTTGCCACTGGCCGCACCAGGAGATTGGCGATAAAACCCACCACCATCAGGCCAGCCATGATGTGCAGGATCACCGGGTAAGCCTGCTGTTTCGGCACGTGGTTGGCCACGTAATGGTCGAGGATGCCGTTGACGATGAGCGGTCCCACGATGCCTGCAGTAGACCAAGCCGTCAGCAGCCGCCCATGGATGGCGCTTACATGATAGCCGCCGAAGAGATCCTTGAGATAAGCCGGAATGGTGGCGAATCCTCCGCCGTACATGCTGATCAGCACGCCCGCAATCAGCACAAAGAGCGGAACGGAATTCAGGTGCGTATTGCCGGTAAAAGGAAGCGCCAGGTAAAGCAGCATGCCCACGACAAAAAAGACGAAGTAAGTAGTCTTGCGTCCGATGAAGTCCGACATCGACGCCCAGACGAAGCGTCCTCCCATGTTGAAGAGGCTCAGCAGGCCCACGAAACCAGCCGCCGCGACCGCCGAGACACGCCCGCGGAAGAGGTCCTGGATCATCGGCGACGCCTGCTCCAGGATGCCGATCCCCGCGGTCACGTTCATGCATAAGATGACCCACAGCAGCCAGAACTGCGGTGTGCGGGAGGCAGCGTTGACGTCCACCTTCTGGGTAGAGATCAGGGCCGATTGCGTTGCCCTGGGAACCCATCCCTCGGGCTTCCATCCCTCCCGCGGCACCCGAATCGTAAAGACGCCAAACATCATGAAGACAAAGTAGAGAAGGCCCATCGTCACCCAGGTGGCTGCGATGGGATGCGCGGACGCTTTGTAAAACATCATCAGCCTGGTCCCCAGCGGCGAACCGATCATCGCGCCTCCACCGAAGCCCATGATCGCGAGGCCGGTAGCCAGTCCCGGCCGGTCGGGAAACCACTTGATCAGGGTCGAGACCGGTGAGATATAGCCCAGTCCCAGCCCGACGCCACCGATAACTCCATAGCCGAGATAGATGAGCGCCAAAGAATGTGTCGCCGCGCCGGCAGCCGCCACCAGAAATCCGGACCCGAAGCAAGTAGCCGCGACAAACATGGCCTTGCGAGGTCCCGCCGTCTCCAGCCAACGGCCAAATAGAGCCGCGGAAAGCCCGAGCACCGCGATGGCGATCGAAAAGATATAGCCCACCTCTTTCAGATTCCACGCCGCGCCGTCCGCGCCCTTCAGCGCCAGCAGCGGATTCTTGAAGATGCTAAACGCATAGACCTGGCCGATCGCCAGGTGAATGGAGAGTGCAGCAGGCGGTACAAGCCAGCGGCTGAAACCGGGAGGGGCAACAGAGACTTCACGATCAAGAAATGACAACATGCAGGCGTTCCTCCAACAACGGAGCTCATCAGCAAATCAGTCAACAGGTGACCTACCCGGAAATTTCACATCTTAGTCCTTTGTTAGCGGGAAGACACCATTTTCTATCACATGTATATGATGGTGCGACCGGCGACTGAGCATCAAACTCCGTCCCAACCGACCGAATCGGTCGATAGCGAAGCTGGAACGCGGATCGGGGCAGGGAATCGGCTTGTGTTTGCGGATTTGCCTTCGGCATCGCACAAATTGGTTCCTGTCGTGAGGTTCCATATGCGAAAATTCCCAGGTCTACCCTTAAGAGGGTGTGTGAGAACTGGAAGAGGAAACCGCAGATCCCTCCACTACGCTGCGCTCCGGTCGGGATGACAAGGTGGCTACGAAGGTCGGTGACGATTCTCTATGGGAAATGTGTTATTTCCTAGCAACCACCTTGTCATCCCGACCGGAGCGCAGCGTAGTGGAGGGATCTGCGGTTTCTTCTTCCAGTTCTCACACACCCTCTTAAGCCCCACGTTCGTTACCCAGGAGCAACCTATATGCCTGAAGAATCCGAAAAAGTTCTGAGCTTTGAAATCGAACGTGACGGGGACACCGCCGTTGTGAAATGTCACGGCCGATTGGTAGCAGGCGCTACTGAAGAGCTCTACCAGGAGGTGAAAAATCTACTACCTCAGGCAAAAGTAGTAGTGGTGAACTTAGCAGACCTCACCTACGTGGATAGCACGGGACTCGGCGCGTTGGTGCGGCTGCATGCCTCTGCCCGGAAACTGGGATGCGAGTTCAAATTGCTTCACCTTGGTAAGCAGCTTCGCAATCTGCTAAAGCTCACGAACCTTCTTTCGGTTTTCGCCCAGGCGGAGGACCAGGGCATTACGATTGCTTGAGTCTCCGAGATGGGCGTGCACACGAGCCGGCAGGGTTACCAAGGGCGAAATCCTGGTTAGTCAGTTTGCGGCCGCGGCGGATTAGCCCAGTGACCGGATTCGTCTTTCCCGCTCACAATGATCCCTTTGGCGTTCCAGCCCAGATCCGCTCTCACAATAGCCGGGCAATATCGCAGAGTCAGCCCAGCGCGTCGTTTGCTCGATTGATTCGCTTCGGATCCATGCAAAAGCAGGTCGCTATGGATGGAAATTTCCCCGGCCTTCAGTTGATCATCGACTGGCCGTCCAAAATTCTCAGCGCCCGGAACAGTTTGGTTCAGAACATTCCCTTCGTCGTTTTCACTGAGTGTGTAAGTCAAATGGCCTAAGTGGTGCGACCTAGGAATGAACCGCATGCAGGCGTTTTCGACAGTGGCATCATCGATCGCCAGCCATGCGGTCACAGCCATCGACGGCGTTAACGGCCAATAGCTCGAATCCTGATGCCAGGAGACCCGTTTGCCATCTCCAGGCATTTTGCAAAAGAAATGCGAACCCCAGGCGACCACATTCTCGCCAATCAGGTCCTTGATGCGGACCACAATACGAGGATCCGTCAGGATGTCGTAAACACGCCGATAGCGTAGGTGCGCCGTGCTGATCGAGTAGCTGTCTCCCCCTGCGGCGAGTGTCCTGGCCAGCAGTTCATCAAAGTAACGACGGATGCCGGCGATCTCTTCTTCATCGAAGATTCGAATGCCGGTCAGGTAACCGTCGCGATTAAAAGCAGCAATCTGCTCCGGGGTCAGAGCTTCGGGATTCTCCGTTGTCGAAGGATGAAACCGCAGGTCGCGGTCAATCTTGCTTAATTCTTCGCTGCTCGGGATGAACTTGGGTGTAGTCAACGGTTTCACGTGTGTCCCGTCTTTGTCTGTCGTCCTGTCCCCAGTCGTCCGAAACCGTACATCGGACAGCTTATTTCACTGAGGGGCTGTCATCCGCTTTCAGATCGCCCAGCGCGTATTGAATCCCGGCCCGAAGGTGTTCCAGCATCGGCGTCATGGCATATACCCGGTAACTGTGGCCGTGCCCTTCGTAGAACACTCGGCCCTTGCCCTCGCGGCGAATATAGCTCAAGGCATAATCGTGATCGCTTCGCGGATTCTCTTCCTTCGCTTTATCCGCAGCGCTCATCTTGTCGTAGTCGATACTCGTCAACACATGCACGTTCCTGCGCGAAAACGATTCTTGCACGAACGTATAGGTCTCGTCGTGGATCTCGAACTCCTTGCCATGGAACATGGCTGTCAAAGGACTGTTCGGATCATCGATCTTGACATAAATCAGTTGCGGATCGGGCCAGTGAAATTTGAAGTAGCCGCCGATCAGAGTGTTGAACTCGGGCCATTGTTGAACAGGCTTCGATTCCAAGCCCAGACGACGCGTGTCGAGCGGTGGCAGCAGCGAATTGAAGTGTGCCACAAAATCGGCGCGAGTGACCTTACCCGTATTGCCTGTATCTAACTTTTGAAACCAATCGTCGGCAACGGCAGTCCACTCCTTCTGGTCGACGGTGCCGTCACTATCCTTGTCCGCTGCTGCCTCCAGCCGGGTGGCTAAAGTCAACGCCGCCATATTCCGCCCGGGGCCGCCGCTCTTTGCGGCGGCTTCACTTGCCAGGCAGTCCGTGTGATAGGCGTCCGACGCCGCGTGGATGCCGGCAAGACCTTTTCCGCCTCTCACGAAATTCAGTAACGCCGCTCTTCGCGCGGCCGTCACTGAGGGATCCGGATCGTCAAGAAAGCATGCGGTTGTGCTGTCCAGGAAAATGGCGTGATATTTCTTGAGATTACTGGCGTTGATATCCGCCGCATCGTAACTGACGGTCGTGGCCCATAAACCGCCCTGGTTTCCCAACGCTTCCACCGCCTTCGCAGCCAGCGGGATGGAGGCGTGCACGAACCCGCCAGCGCCGGTATGCGCCATCACCAGCACCCTGCGCTCGTGCATCGGCTTCACACCGGGGGTAGTGGGTAGGGCTGCCATCATGGCGTCCACGTCCGCTTGCGGTACGGGGATCGGCGTCGAATTGCCCGCAGGGTTGAACGTGTTGGCTTGCCCAGGCTTGACCACGGGCGGCGCCGGCAGCAATTTGCTGAGTCCGGCCGAAATCTTAGGCTGGGTCAGGGTCCGGCTGTGAGTGCTGTCCCAAGCGGTAAACCAGGAGTTGAAGCCAGACTCCAGCTCGGGCCGTGTCAGCGTCCCATCGTTATCGGTATCGAGGGCAGTGAACAGCGCCTCCGCAGTTCGCGCGCCGCCTGGTCCCTGCGCCCGTAAGCCCGCGATGCCGGTCGCGAGTAGCACAGCAGCGCAGATACATGTCGTTCCAATAAATCCGGTTTGTCTCATAAAATCTGTCGGAATGAGTCTATCGCGGATGCGATCTTGGCGTCGTGACAAAAAATGATCGGGCGCTCTTCGATCGGCGTTACTCCGTCTGGTCCCCGAAACTCCCCGTCTGGAAACTCGACCCCGCAACTCCTAAAAAGACGCCTGCCGCAAGCCTAAAACAAGCTGACGGCACGGTTCAGATTTCCAGCCGTAATGATGTTCTTCAGCGTGATGCTGTAACGCCACACGCTTTCGTCCCGCACCGCCCCGAGATTATATCTGCCATACTCTACACTCAAGCCGCAACAGGCCCAGTTGTATGCACTCTGGATCGCCTCGTATTGAATGCTTCCGAGATTCAAATCCAGATTCGCATTGGCGGCTATGCCAAAGCCCGGCTTCGTGGGAGTGCCGTACCCAGCAAGCAGGCGAATTTGCCTTGAATTGGACACAGAGGAAGGAATGCCGTCGGAGTAGGACCGGCCAGGTGCATTCAGGCGGGCGTAGCTCAGCCCTGCGAAGAAATCGCCTTCATGCACATTGGCCAGAAAGTTGTTTGAAGTCACCTTCTTGGCCCCGGTATCGAGGTCCGCATTCCACTCGAAATCCATCTTGTCGGACAACCGGACGCGCATGCGGGAAATCAGCGGAGAAACATCTCGTGGTTGCGTCAGGAAGGCAATGCCTGAAAAATCGAGGGTTGTCGTAAAGATATTTCGGCGCCCATCTTCTATGGCTCCTCCAAACGTCGGGTCAAAGAAGCGCTTCTGAGCCAGGCGCCAACTTATCCATTCCCGGTTGCCGCATGGCACCTTCACAGACTCCTTCCCCGCATTCTTTTGCGGGCGGCTATCGGCTTTCGTCTCCTCGGGTGTACAAGGCCGTGATTTCACGGGCCGAAGGAATAGCCGTTGTGTCACACCGTATTCCAGCTCGTTTGTGTTGCTGGCTACGTCAACATCATCAAACCGCAGGACGTTAAGAAAATTGTTGATTCCGGTCACATAACGATAGGTCAGTTCGGGTTCGACGGTGTGTTTTATAGGACCGCCGAACCAACGCTCTATGGTGGATGAATCGAACGTCCGCTCAATCACCGGGGGGCTAATATTCATACCGATCTCCACGTCGCCCCGATTCAAGCTGCTCGTGCTTTCGGTTACAGGGGCATCGGGAGAGGGGGGCGTTTCACGGCTGCGGCTATAGAAAGTGTCGCGCACGGCAATCGACGGGCGAAAATGCCAATCTCCCAGCGCAAATGGCAAGGAAATCTCAGGGTGGAGATCAACCCGCTCCATGATTCCACTTGACGTGAATCCCGGTTCCGAGCGTTTCAATCCTGTTGCCGACCCGTCAAATTGCCACTGGACGCGCGTGTCCCTGAGCGAATGATCCGTCGTGCTCAAATCAAGAGAGGGAGCATGAAAGATGGTGACTTCTTCCTCTGAGATCGCAGTTCCGTCGCTCGCTGTCGAGGCTGCCCGTTTCAAGCCTTGATATCGATCTGAGTAAAACGCGGCAAGATAGCCTTCCGTTTCATGCTGGCCGTAAGCATACGAGAGAATATCTGTGGAAGCGGCTTGGCTGAAGTCATTCGAGAACGCCTCTTGATAGGGGAACGAACTCAGGTAATCGACATTTGCGGCGATCCGCGTTTCGGCAGATAGATCGTGACGGCCTGAGAACACCGCATTTTGCCCAGTCTGATTCACATAAGTGCCATCTGTGAAGTAACCTCGATCCTGGAATCCGCTAAAGTGTGCCATGGCGGAATCATAGCCACGGCCTTTGAAGCGAAACGTTGCCCGCTCCTGCCATCCGCGCAGCGAGAAGTAATCAAGTCCGAGTATTAGATCCGCACTGCGATCGATTGCCCAATAGTATTCATCCGTGATGATGAGTCCTTTGGTCGAGGAGCTCCAAACCCACGGTAATAGAAAACCGCTTTGCCGAGTCTCCGAGTTAGCTGGGAGACTGACATACGGAACGAAGAGTATTGGGACGTTCCACAGCCGGAAGATTCCATTCGTCGCGCTCGCATTCTTCTCGTTCAACGTGAATTTTCCTGCGCTCCACATCCAATCGGGGCGAGGTAGCTGACATGAGGTGACCCATCCGTCCAGGACCCTATACCTGCGCGGGCCATCCTGAAATACCTCCCGTCCCTTGAATACAAACGCATCCGATTTGTCGCTCGGGCTGGAGGCCTCTCGGGAGAGACGCAGCCCTAAAGTTCCCTCCACGTTGTAAAAATGGCCCGTCTGCGCCTGGAGATTCATCGTGCCGTGGTCTGCCTCGATACGAGCGTCATCGGGTCCGCCATCCAGGTGCAGATGGCCTTCCGCGATCACGACGCCGGTATCGCGATCATAAGAGGCGTGATCCGCGGAAACTACGTAATCTTCGCAACGGATGACGACATGGCCTTCGCCCGTGAGAACTCTGCCGGCATATGCCTGCGTGTCTGCCGTGAGGGTCACAGGCTCACCGGCGGCCGGGTTGGGTATGACCTGCGCTGTCGGGGTCGAGCTTCGAAAACTGGGATCGTCAGGGAGCGCTTTGGCTGGATTGCCATTTCCTGAATCATTGTGATTGGGAGCGCTCGCCGGAGCAGTGCCTGCAACCGGCTGCTGCGCTGCGAGCGGGAGGCAGAGGCAGGCCCACCCTGCGAATGCTAACAAGTTGCTCGTTCGACGCTTAAGTACGTTCGTTGTTGCGAAATAGATGTTTCGGCCGACCCTACGCCAGCAGCCATTCATGGTGTGAGTCGGAACGCAGAACGCCACGTCATCCCGTCTGTTTGACGCGGAGTCCGAGCGGCATGTTAGCCGCCTTGGTTCTATTCGCGATAACCGAGGTAGTCAAAATGACTCCAGCATGTCGCTGACGACGGCGCGCGCGAAATCCCGTGAAATTCTTGTGACTGCGGGAGAACCCTCCTGAATAAACGAGCTGAGATCGGCTGTCGATTGATACTGCTCGTGATAGGAGAGAGCAGGATTTTCATAAAGAATACGTCCCACATGGTCAGTCAGGACGACCTTGGCTGTAATCGTGACCAGGTAGCTGGAGGTTTCTCCACTCACCGCATCGAAGGTTAAAGGTGCGACAGTTTGGCCAAGGATGGTTCCCCGAAGAGTTGCGTCGGCGTCGGCATCCTCCTTGTTCAGGATGCGATAGCTGGTACGTGTGTTCAGCTCACGAATAACGGCTTGGGTGAACGACATCTCTGTATGAAAAGTCTGCACGTGGGTTGCGAACACGGGAACAGCAAGCGTGCTCACCATGGGAGGAAGATGTGTGGCGTTCCCCGCGGCGTGGTAGCCGCATCCGCTTAAGGGCGAGAGGAAACCAGGAACCAGGATGATAAGAAGCGTCCCTAAACCGCATCTCCTTCTCCCGCGTTCCCCAAACAGATAACCCACCTAATGCCCCAGCGAAGACCGTACCCCGCGATCTTACCAGACATTCTGAGAGCACCCACAGGCCCTCCTCCTATGCCTCAATCGTCGCTCGGAGGTGCGATCCCCTATGTCGACAAGTATCGAGTGATAACAGAGTCCGGATTCAGAAAAGTTAAAGGGAGCGAAAAGTTAAGTGACCGCCGGAACTTCGTACATCAGGGCACCATTCCGCATTCAAACATCTTGTTGGCAATCGGTCCGGCGATCATGTTCAAAAAATGCTGGCGCATCTTAGGGTCGTTTCGTAGCATCATCACGACTTTTTGTTTCATCTGTGCCTGATCGTCCGATTGGGCAGCTTTAGGAGCTTCCTTTTTAGCTTTCAAATCCGCGCAACTGGTCGTCTGGTACTTGGTGATCACTTTTTGGGCGACTTTATCCAGGATGGGATACTGGCTCTGCTGGGGCGTAGCGGATGGGGCACTTGCGATCAGGACTAACAAAGCAATCAGTGCAGAGGTACGAGAGATGGCCTTCATGTTCATTGCTTCTCCTCAGTTCATTCGAATGGCCTCCGCATTATCCATCATTAGGAACCATCTTCCAATCTCAAATAAAAAATGACTCTTACCCTATGAGTCTGTCGCAACCAGCCCGGACAAAACCTGGCGACAGACGGGGACGTTATCCGTGCTTACGCTTAAGGCGTGGGCAACGTCCGTGCCCCTTTTCCCTAACCGGGCGGCGACAGGATTTCCTTCTTAACGATGGCTTCAGGAAGCCTTCGTTGCTTTGTTTGACCGGGCCGTCCGTTGTGCACGGGGAGGTATGTAATGAAAACGAATCAGATAGACGTTGTCGCCCTTACCATGTTTAGCCACCTTAAGCAGATCGAGCACGCCCAGGAAACCCGACTCTCGCGCCAACGCTGGAGTAATATCGGAAAGTCCGATCAAAGTGACCGAATCGATCTCGATTTCTCCCTCTCCCATACGATAACGCTTGCCTTCTTTTACGTGGGGGCTCGTCCATATTCTGACGCTGCAAGTTATTTCCCCTTGAATAACTCCTTCGCGGAGGCGCTTTGTGAAGACCATCACACCGCTCCTTTGTTAGCCATGGCACAATGTTCCCTAATTCGTTTCCGCAATTGGTAGTCTGACGCGAAACTCAGTGCGGCCGGGGTGCGATTCGAAGTCGATGGCGCCGTCGTTGTGAAGCGCCAGGCGGCGGGCAATGTCAAGTCCAAGGCCGGTTCCGTACCCCAGGGGTTTGGTGGTGAAAAAAGGATCGAAGATGCAGTCGCAAAGCTCTGATGGAATGCCCGGCCCGTCATCACGAATGCGCACCACCACAGTTCCGTTTTCGCAGGTCGCCAGTACGTCTACGCGGCCTCCATGCTCCACGGCATCCAGGGCATTGTCGATCAGGTTTCCCCACACCTGGTTCAATTCGGCGGCAAAGCCTCGCACCTTCGGCAGTTCCGGCTCCAAATCCAGGGTAACGGTCACCGACTTTTCACGCGCCTTCGACGTAAGCACCGTCATTGTGTTTGCCAGGCTTGGACCCAGATCCACCGCTTCGGCCGCATTTGCCTGGTCCATGTGGGTAAATCCCTTCACTGCGTATACCAGGCTCGATATGCGCATGGCGGAACCCTGAATCATCGAAACCAGGCTCCGCATCGCACAAGCCGCGGCTGCCCAGCGAACGACTGTGTCCAGGGCCGCTCCCCTCCATGGCAGCTGCCAGCCGGTCCAGTGCCGCCAGGGTCACGTCGGTGTCGGCGAGCATGTGTGCGTTCGCCGTGTCCAGTCCATGGCTGGCAAGCCAGGCCTCCATCTCTTCTTCGCGATCACACTGCTCCAGAGAGGACCGGACCTGACGATTGTGTTGCGCGATACAGCACCGATGAAAAGCATCGACCGCGGCGATTTGGTCCACGCTCAAAGCTGCCAGCGCCAGACTGCGTGTAGCCTGTTCGGTGTCTTCGAGGCGATCCTCGAGCATGCCTACACCACGCTCCATAGCGGCGACTGGATTGTTCAGTTCGTGGGCCAAACCCGCGGAGAGCTTCCCCAGCGAGATCATTTTTTCGTTTTGCAGATCGCTTGAGGTAAAAAGCCGGGCGCGATCGAGCATCACGTGGACCAGCGTCGATGTGATTTCGCAACACTCTCGCGTCATCGCCCTGAGGCGGCTGCGGGGGATAGCGAGAAGTTCGGTTGGTTCCAGGGCAATCACATTTCCTGGCGGAGTTACAAGGCGGGAATATGGCAATACGCCAGTAACGTCCCCTGGATGCCACTCAACGGCTTTGTTCGGGCCGGACCCGCGATCGACGAACAAGGCCAGCCGTCCGGAAAGAACGATGTAAAGAGCCTCCACCGGGTGGTCCTTGCAGCTCAATACGTCGCCAGTATTCAGGTGGCGCATGGATCCGTGGACTATCAACCACGCCAGCTCTGTCCTGGGAGCTGCACCCAGGGTCCTGTGTGCAGCCAGCCGATCGATGAGATCTCGTGCTATCACCGGCTCAATATCTCCAAACTAGAGGCGGGAGACTCTCTAACACGATATCAGAGGGAAATGGCTTTGTTCTTACTGAGGGGCGGATTGGGTCGCCTTTTTTTGAGAGGATCGGGGTTCGTGATCCGGAGATACGCGGCGCCGTACGGCCGCGGAACAACTGCCTTGAGGGGATCCGGGTCTCTGTGCTGCCACAGGTCACGTACGGTCGCGTCAACTGCAAAACTTCGCAGGAACCTGCGGGGAGCGGGGTCAACCTTTTCTGTTCCACCGCTCCGGCAGATACGCCCCATTAAATAGGAAGCAAACGATTAAAGAACGACCGGTACCGCCTGAGCACCTGCCTCAGATCCTCAGTCGAAACGTTGCCCCCAGTAGACCATTGCTTTTCCAGATCTGCACGAGCCGTCGAGAACTCTTCAGCAATTCGTTGAACCATATTAGCGACTAAACCATCCGCCTGCTCGACTGCCTGCCTCGGCTCATCGACGAACGAGCCCTGAACCTGGTCCCACCGCGATCGAAAGCCCTGCAATTCCTCCTCGCGGAACAAAGGACCATCCGCCATCTCCTCCTTCCTCTGCTCCACAGGGACGGCCTTTGAGGCAACAGGCGGTTGATCATCATATTGCGGCACAGAAGCCGCGTTCGGCGATGAAATGGGGCTCTCATCCACCACTGCTGTGCGGGATTCTCTCCCTCGTTGTGGGTTCGCAATATCTGCGGTTGTCAATTCTCGATCGCTACGAAGCTCGTTCATGGGAAACTCCTATATTTTCGGTTTTGGGTAGATCCAGCAACTCGTCAAACAGCGACCGGTAGTAAACCATGGCCTGCCGCATGTCTTCGGTCGTCGCCTGTCCTTTGCTGCGCCGCATCACGATGCTCCGGGCAGATCGATAATTTTGCACGACGCCCGGATAGTTCACCGAGACATCGGCAGCTCTCTGCTCAAAGTCACCCATGGGATAACCGCGTGCGGCCATCACGTTGGTTACTAACCCGTCCGCCTCGTCCAAGGCTAGTGAAGGGTTGTCGACGAACTGCTTTTGCACCTGCGTCCACTCCAGGACATATCTTTCCCGGTCGTCCCGGCTTAATGGGTGAATGGCCAACTTCTTGACCCGCTGCTCCCTCTCAGCCAGAACCGCTTCTGCGCGTTCTCCGTGTGCTTTCACTGTCCGGTCGTATTCCGGACCGAACTGCTGCTTCAAGCGTTCGCTCCTGCGTTTGCGAACTAAGAGCAACGCTACGACCAATATGATCGCAACCAACGCAATGACTACCAGAACCATCTGTCTCGCATCCATCGCTTTCTCTCCCGCTTTACTCTGATGCGCAGATGGGGGCGTAGTGATGCCGCGCATAAAGTGGGCAAACTCTACGACATGCCTGGGCCTGGCTCTGCTCCCTATCTCCACATGGAGTGAGTTGGTAGGAAAATGTCCGTTCTCGTTGCCCGTTAGCCTGGATTTCTCACTGCCCACCCGTCAGTCGTTACCCATGGAGATCTCACTACCGGCAGCGATTCGTTTATTCGCTTTCCCGGGGGTTTGTGGAAATCCAGGCACCGTTAGGGCTATTTTGTTCTGGGCTGTCGCGTGGCGAACTAAGGATCCAACTTCAAGTATGGCACCGATGGGAGCATTGAGGGATAAACGTAATCCGCAAAGGCCGCTTACATGGATATCGGAGATAAAGGACAGCATACCTATTGCAGCAATTCTGCAGGGATGGGTATCGTCTTCTTTTAAGGCTAATCCTCCACGGGAATTGCAGGGGTTCCGCGCATCGTATCCGGCTAATTCCATGGGTAAGAATGGTAAATGTCGAGTATGGCCCGCGGATTCAACAAACTGGTGCTTGATTTCGATCCGGCGTTCTATCATCGGTGTTTGCTGTCAGCTGGGAAACCAGGGTGGTAAGGCGAGATTTTGGACTATCGCCGATCGGCTAGTGCTGGGTTACCTTCTGTCCCTCAAGCGCTGCTTCCAGGTTCAGGGGGCCGATAGCCAGGTCAGCTTCGCGAGAATACGATTTGGGCACTGCATTGGCTAATGCAGAGCAGATCCTTTCTACGATCGAGGGAATGGATGACGCAAAGGGAAGTGCCCATTCTCATTGCCGGCGCAGGATTGCAGGGATCTTGCATCGCATTGGAGCTGGCTCTGCGCGGCCTGCCCGTGCTGCTTCTCGATCAGGATCCCCACCCGATGAACAGGGCGAGCCTTCGTAACGAAGGCAAGATCCACCTTGGCCTGATTTATGCCGGCGATCCCACCTTCAAAACTGCGCGCCTGCAGCTCACGGGTGGATTGCGCTTTCGCAGTCTGCTCGAACGTTGGATTGGCAAAGCGGCGAATAAGCTGCGCTTCTCTACTCCGTTTACCTATCTGGTGGCTTGCGATTCTGTGCTGAAGCCAGAAGAACTCGCCGAGCACTATTCGCGATTGGAGAAGGAATACAGAGCGCAGCTCCTGCTTGATCCGGAGCTGGATTATCTCGGGGCGCAACCACGATTTCTTGCCCGCAAACTGGACCCGATCCCACCGCAGTTTGCGGCCGATCGCTTCCAGGCTGCCTTTGCGACCCCAGAACTAGCCATTGATACGGAACAGCTTGCCTGCCTGATCCGTTCGGCGCTGCATGCGTCGCGGCTGATCGATTTCCGCGACCACCATACCGTACGCGCCACGGAAGTTATCGGAGATATGCTGCGTATCCAGGGCGACGGGCCGAATGGCGCTTTCTCCATTTACGCACAACAGGTCGTGAACGCAACCTGGGAACGGCGGGCAGCACTCGACTGCAGAATGGGGATCGAGCCCCCGCAAGGGCTGCTGCACCGGCTTAAGTATCGTGTGATGGTCCGGGTGCCTCCGGCGATGCAGCACGGTCCATCGGCGACGATGGTAGTCGGACGATATGGTGACGTGGTGATACGGCCGCGGGGCGACACCTATCTTTCCTGGTACCCTACTGGATTGCGCGGATGGACCAGTGAAATCGATCCCCCGCGTTTATGGGACGAGCCTTGCCGTGGAAACCCGCCAGCGGATATTGCGCGCGAAGTCGGCCAATGCGCCCTCCGATATATCGACGAATGGTACCCAGGGATTGCTAACAGCAGCATCGTGGCTCTCGATGCCGGCGCGATTGTGGCAGTCGGCCACACAGATGTGGATGATGCAAAGAGTGGCCTGCATGACCGCACCCGCATTGGCGTGACCTCGGTAAACAACTATCACACGGTAGATCCCGGGAAGATGACCACAGCCCCGCTGTTTGCGCTGGAGGCTGCTGACCGGATCGCGGAACGCGCGGGCAAGCCACGCCAATATCCCCCATTTGATTTTGAGGGGCTTAACACGTGACCAAGACGGCGTCGCTACCACGGGTCGTGGCCCTCGTACCTGCGTGGCGCTCCGCGGCTTTTATTCAGGAGACGCTTGCTTCACTTGCTGCGCAGACCTATCCGAATCTTCATATTCTTATCTCAGACGACGCCTCGCCAGACCATACGGCGCAGATTTGTGAAGAGTTTGCGGCCCAGCATGAAAACACCCGCGTGATCCGGCAGCCCAGGAACCTCGGTTGGGTGGGTAACGTTAACGCTCTTCTTGCGGCAGCGTCGGGCGACTATTTCTTCTTTGCCTTTCACGACGATGTGCTGAAGCCTATGTACGTCGAGCGGCTTGCCATTGCCCTGACCGAGAACCCGGCCGCCGTGATTTCATTTTCCGATTTGGAGACTCATCATCTCGACGGCAACATCGAAATGCAGGAATACACTTTGCTCCAAGGAATCACAGAAGCTCGTTTGCGGGGTCGCCAGGTGCTGAGTCGCGATGGCACATGGTGGGCGCCCAATCGGGGACTGTTTCGTGCCTCTGCTGCTCGTGAAATTGGCGGCATGCGAAAGCACTTGGCTGGAGAGTGCTCCGCCGACCTGCCGTGGCTGCTCCGGCTGGCCGTGATTGGTGAATTTGTGCGGGTTCCGGAACCGCTGGTTGTGAAACGCTTCACCCAGCAAAGTCTCTCACGATCGTGGCAGCACAACCGATGGCAGCGCTTCGGGTTACAGTGTGCTTGCATCCGGGCTATTCGCAGTGCCGGGCTGCCGTTGGCCGACGAATTGTTCCTGCAACTCTACGTACTCCAAAGCTGGGGCCAGCGCTTTGACCGCAGCCTTGGTAGACATATGCCAAACATCCAGGCGGGAGAAACGCGCTGACCAGGTAGCTTTCACTCCGGCGCCGGAGGCGAGGGCTGAGAACCTCGAACGGATAGACAGAGATTAGAGAGGTAGGGGGACAGTAGCCTCTGGCTCCGCCCGGACCGCGTAAACAGCCCGTATGAAATATGAGCGGGATGGGGCCGAGACCACCCCGCCGGAACTGCCAACCAATTCAGCCGATTCCAGTCCCCACCGCGAACCTTAGCTCCCCCTTTCGATTCCGGCGTGGCTTAGTGTCCTGAGCTCACCGGCTTCGCCAGGTAAGCGTGAAATTCGTTGGGATTGCTCTTCAAAGACGCGAACCCGATGATCTCTCCTTTGTCGTTGATGGAGCACGCGGTCTGCAGGTCCAAAGTGGAGTTCGCGGGCACGAGAGTATTCAAGTCGGTCGGCACGCCATTGCGCCACAGCACCGCCCGCAGGTTGAAATTCGCGTCGAGAGACACTCCAAGCACCAGGCCGTTATTGCCGATGGCGAGCGCGAGGCTGTTAGCGTCACCTTTCAGAGTTCCGAGATCGGTGATGTGACCCCGCTGCCAAAAAAAGCCATGAAAGCTCGCGTCACCGGTGGTGTCGGAAACTCCCACCACCTGGCCGTCATCGTTCACCCCGGTAGCAAAGATTCCGAATGCCTTCCCATCGCCGCCAAGGTTGCCCAGATCGGTCGGCTTGCCCTTCTGCCACAGGACAGCATGAAGCGGCGTGAGATTGTTCAGCTCAATCGTATTGAAGGGCCCGCAGGTTCCGGTGGCGCCCACCACCTGGTTGAGACGATTGATGTCGAAGGCAACTCCGTCAGGGTCATTGTCCACCGTCTCCAGCACGTGAACCTGCCCCGGAAACAGTCCCGTCCAGATGACTGGCTTGAACTCGATCCTCTGCGGCGAAACGGACGCACCCGGACAGGTCGAGTCCAATTCGCCGTTTTCCGCTGTTCCGGCCATTATGCCGTAGTCGTTAATCTTAAGTGCCTGGCCGTTGCTACCCTCCTTGCCCCCACTGTTCCGCAGTCTGCGGAGCGCGATCATGGAGCCGTTTTGCCACAGGAACGGCACGCAGGTGTTGCCGCTGTCAGTGAGAGCCAGCGCCTTTGCTCCGCAAAAATCTTCCCCGTTCGGATCAGGCGTCTTTGTGTCGGCCTGCCCGACTGCCTGCCCCCAGAAATTGGCGCCAAAAGCGGAACTGTTCGGCCCTCCGAGTCCAGGGCTGCCGATGTCCTTCCTCTTCCCCAGTTGCCAAAGAACAGCGTGCGCCACGGTCGGATTTGCGAGGGCGATTTCCCCGGCAACCAGCCCACTTCCGCTGATCGCGTAGGGCTGGCCGGGCGGTGGCCCCACCAGTCCGAGGTCCACCACGGTGTATCGCTGGGTTTGTTGTGCGACTGCGCCAATGGTCCCGGCAACCGTCACCAGGGCCAAACTGAGCCGCGCGATGCGCGGCAACTTCGCTGCGAATGGAATGGATTTCATTGTGCATCTCCCGAGCCGGTTTCTCATCCGGCTCATCTGCCACGAATAAGGAATCGGCGGACTGAAAGTTACAGCGCCTGGGGCGAAGAGCATTAAAATTGCTGCTGCGACTCTGGTCCCCATGCCAAACTGCCCTCACTGCGATGCGGATTTGGGTTCCGATGGTGTTGCGGGATTGTGTCCCGAGTGCCTGATCAAGGGCGCTTTCGACAGCTCGATCGGCGGGAACGATTCCACAACGCAAACCATAAATACAGCCGCGCCCGGTGATGACGAGTTCGGCCGTTACCAAATCATTCGGTCCATCGGCGAAGGCGGGATGGGCACCGTTTATCTGGCCGAGCAACGCGAACCCATTCGCCGGCGTGTCGCCCTCAAAGTTGTAAAACTCGGAATGGACACCGGCCAGGTACTCGCGCGTTTCGCCAAAGAGCGCCAGGCCCTGGCGATGATGGACCACCCGAATATCGCCCGGATCTTCGACGCAGGCGCCACACCCAAGGGCCGGCCTTACTTCGTAATGGAGTACATCGAGGGCGTACCCATTACGCAATACTGCGACGCCAGGCGGATGACCATCGGCCAACGCCTGCAACTGTTTCTTTCGGTATGCCGAGCCGTTCAACACGCGCACGAGAAAGGCGTGATTCACCGCGACCTTAAACCTTCGAATGTTCTGGTCACGGAACAGGAAGGGAAACCCCTGGCCAAAGTGATCGACTTCGGTATCGCGAAAGCCACCGACCAGCGGGCCGTAGAGAACACTCTCATCACGCAATTCGGCGAGATGGTGGGCACTCCGGAATACGCCAGTCCTGAGCAGGCCGAGGTGATGACGGGCGACGTCGATGAGACCTCCGACGTCTATTCCCTCGGCGTGTTGTTGTACGAGTTGCTGATCGGCACTGTCCCTTTCGACGCGGCCCGAATGCGGCGGGCTGGTTTAGCCGAGATGCTCCGCGTCCTTCGTGAAGAAGAAGCTCCGCCGCTCTCGCGAAAGCTGAGCGACAATGGGTGCGTCAGCGACCGATGTCGCCGCGCACCGCCAGACCGACCCGGCGTCCCTGCGCCGCCTGGTGGATGGCGATCTGAACTCAATCACGACCAAGGCTTTGGAAAAAGTGCGGGGACGCCGCTACGCTTCGGCCGCTGAGTTGGCGGCCGATATCCAAAGGCATCTTGAGGACCGGCCGGTTTCTGCTGCGTCGCCGGGCAAATGGTACCGCGCCCGCAAGTTTCTGCGCAGGAACCGGCCAGCCGTTCTCCGCACCACCGCCGGGCTCGCGTTCATCCTATTAGGCGGGATGACGGTCTGGTTGCTCCTGCACCGCGCTTCTCCGCCGCGACCCAGGTTGGCTGGTAAGGACCCAATCGTTCTGGCCGATTTCGCGAATGGCACGGGCGACCCCTTCTTCGATGGAGCTCTGGGTCAAACCCTGGCAGTGCGATTGGGAAATTCACCCCATCTGGCCCTGCTTTCCGACGCCCGCGTGAGTCAGACGCTCCGCCTGATGAATCGGCCCCCGGATGCAAAGCTCACCCCAGCCGTCGCCGCCGAGATCTGCGAGCGGACAGCAAGCGCAGCGGTCGTGGAGGGTTCGATCACAAGCCTCGGAAATGAGTACATGCTGAGCTTGCGCGCAAGGAATTGCCGAACCGGAGACGTCTTAGATGAAGAGCAGGCGCCGGCTGCCAAAAAAGAAGACGTCGTCAAGGTTCTCGGTCAATTGGCCACCCGGTTCCAGACCCGGGTGGGCGAATCGATTCCAAACGTGGAAAAGGAGCCGAGTCTACCGGCCGACGTAACTACGCCCTCGCTCGAGGCCTGGAGATCCTACAGCGCGGCTATGAAAGCTAGCCAGACCAGGGCGCAGACAGTGGAGGACATCTCGCTGCTGAAGCGGGCCGTCGAGATCGACCCGCAATTTGCCATGGCGTATGCCTACCTGGGCCGCTCATACGCCTCTCTCGGGGAGTCAGAACTTGGAGCGCAGAATATAGCCAAGGCCTATGAACTACGGAATCGGGTGAGCGATCAGGAGAACTATTTCATCACATTCAACTACCAGCGGCAGGTACCAAGAAACCTGGAATTGGCGCGACAGACGCTCGAAGCATGGACCCAAAAGACCCCCGGAGATTTCGTGGCCCACGGATTTTTGGCGGCCTTTACTAGCCAGGGATCGGGTCATTACGAGAAAGCGGCGGAAGAAGGTCTAAAAGCGATCGCGATCGATCCGGATTACGCCATCGGATACGTAAATGTGGCTTTTGCCTACATCTCCCTGAACCGCCTGTCAGACGCCGAGGCAGTGCTTCGTAAGGCGTCGGAACGAAAGATCGAAGTCATCGAGTTCTCGCTATGCCGGTACTTCATCGCATTTTTAAGAGGCGATCAGGCGGTCATGGAAAGGGAAGTGACGCAACGCCGGAAAAAATTCGAAGCCCAGGGATTCTTTGAGCACCAGGAAGCTCTCACCTCGGCTTATCAGGCGCGCCTGAAAGAAGCGGCCCGGCTATCAGACGCCGCGATCCTCTTATCTCGTCAGGCAGGTTTGCGCGAGCGGGCCGCCCAGTTTCAAGGCGCTCGTGCGGTATGGAGCGCCTTGTTCGGGATTCGCGAGGAGGGCCAAAGAAACGCGGCTGCGGCGTTGGCGCTTTACCGAAGCCGGGACGCCGACTACGGACCTGCCTTCGCGCTCGCGCTTCTGCACCAGTCCGCGCAAGCTCACAAGATCGTGGTGGATCTCGAAAAGCGCTACCCGGAGGACACCTCTGTCCAGTTCAGTTACCTGCCTGCGCTGCGGGCACTCGAGGCTCTCGACCAGGGCGACGCAGCGAAGGCGCTCGAGATGACACAAGTAGCCACTCCGTACGACCTTGCCGTTCCGGGTACGGCATTCTATGCCGGCGCCTTCTTCGGCGCTCTCTATCCGGTCTACGTGCGTGGCCTCGCTTATTCCCGCATGGGCCGCCATCACGAGGCCGCGGCCGAATTTCAGAAGATTCTTGACCATCCGGGTATGGTGCTCAACGATCCCATCGGACCCATGGCGCGTCTCCAACTGGCCAGAGCGTTGTCTGCCTCCGGAGATCGCGCGAAGTCCGCCGCTGCCTACAAGGAACTCCTCGCTCTATGGAAGGATGCCGATCCCGATATCCCGGTCGTCCAAGAAGCTAAGGCTGAATCCGCCAAACAGGCAGAATGAGTGTAACGTTCTCCTTCCTTATTCCTTATCCTCTTTAGCGGAAGTTCCCTGACGAAAAGACGACGATATGACGGACGGCCAAACCATGCACACGTTGCCCGGAGCGTCCCAGTTTCCAACCACCCGGTGGAGCCTGGTAGTTGCGGCCGGCGATCCACACCGTAAGGAGGCCCGGTCGGCTCTTGTTTCTCTGTGTGAGCACTACTGGTATCCCTTGTATGCATATCTGCGCCGGCGCGGTTATCCCTCCCATCAGGCGCAGGACCTCACCCAGGAGTTCTTCATCCGGGTGTTGGAAGGCCGATACCTCGATCGCGCTGACCCGGAGAAGGGTCGCTTCCGGTCCTTTCTCTTAACTTCGTTGAAGTTCTTTGTGGCCGACGAGGAAGACCGGCATCGTGCCCGCAAACGCGGCGGCGGAATGCTGGTAGCGATTGAATGCTCTTCCGGCGAAGAGCGGTATCAACGCGAGCCTGCGCACGACGAGACGCCCGAGCGGATTTACGAACGGCGTTGGGCGCTTTCGCTGATCGATCGGGTGGTCGAAAAACTACGGGAAGAATTCGTGCATCACGGCCGCCCGGACCATTTCGAGCGGTTGAAGGTCTTCCTCCTCGGGCACTCTGACGCACCATATGCCGAGCTGGCTCGTGAAATGAACACCTCAGAGGGAGCGCTCAAGGTAGCCATTCACAGGCTGCGCAAGCGATATCGCGAACTCTTCCGCCAGGAAATCGCCGACACCGTAGCCGACCCTGCGGAAGTAGAGTCCGAACTCCGTTTTCTGGCGGCCGTACTGACCAGAAAGTAGCGCCGGCGCTGGTTGACTAAACTAGAGGTAATGCTGCGCCGTGGTCCAGGCCCATGGATGGTCGGGAGGTCGTTCTTGTTTGCAGCCCACCGCCTTCTCGGATCTAACCGAAGCGCGCAAATGGGTGCGCTCCCGGATCGCTGAGCCCAAGGGTATTCAGAAAGAGCGGCGCGTTTTCGATTCCGGATACGTGTAGAACTCCATACAGATCCTCGAAGCTGTGCACGTTAAAGAACGACCTCTCTGGACCGAGATAAAGCAGGGTCTTCTTCTTGGTGTTTAGTAGATTCACGACGTTAGTAAGTGTCCCCTTACTGTCTCCATCCCACAACATGAACCCCCAAGTCGCGTCTTTCGTCATCGCCAGGTCTTTGATGCCGTAGTAGTGGCGGTCGTGTTTGGCTGTGGGTTCGCCGAAGTGGCGCTTTATGGGCCAGTCGCCTACGTTATTACGAGAAACCTGCATGCTGTAGACAGTCACATTACGATAGGCGCATTTCGCGAGGTAAGCCTGTACGGCCTTGTCGGCCCCATTAGCATCGCCGACCAACACGCTCAACTTCTGACGCATGATATTATCGAGCCGCTCTCTGATCTGATCATTCAATTTCGATATTGCACGTGAACCTGCAACGAAAACTGTTGTCATCGCTAACTCCTGGTTCTTGTAAGCGCGATAGCATGGACAGCTCCGGCGCGGCCGCGATCCTTAATCGCTTGCGCGACCACATTCATGCTCGCGCCTGACTGAAATAGATCATCCACTAAAAGTACCCGTTTACCGTCGAGGTCCCCGTCAACCTGAATCGTACTCTCCAGTGCAACAACTCGCGCAGAATAGTCACCGATATCCTTCATTTGTGACGTACTGCTTGTTTTAGAAACTGATTTGGTATCGACCGCAATCCCAAGCGTAGAGCCCAGTGCAGAAGCAATTTCGAAGACTGGTTGCATGAGGCGCTGTTTTGATGGCGGCATGGGGATGATTACGTCGAGGCTGATGCCCCATTCTCGTATGAAACGAGCCGCTGTCTCAACAATGGACGGAATGCTGCCAATGTCTCCTTTATATTTCAAGCGATAGATCAACTCGCCAAGGGCCGATCGTTGGGTATCAAATTCGGGATGGCCGAATTCGTTGTATCCGATCATTGTGCTGAAAATGGTGTGCCGATCCAGGCAGTAGCCGTCACCCCATGCTCCGGTGATCTTTGCTGGATTTATATCGATGGGCAAGCGTCGCTCTCGCTATGATTCGCTCCTACCAGAAGGCTCGTAACCGGGCACTGTGTCAACTTTATTTTATGACGACCCGGGACAGAAAAGTCCCTAAACGTTTGGACTGAACCCGGTGACAGACGGGCTGCATGACCGGTGAGTAAACACAGCTTCCCGTCACCGGTCTTCCCATTGGCCGAATCAAGGCGCGGTCGACGACAAGGCTCGGGGGGGTGCCGGCGCTGGTTGACTAAACTAGAGGTAATGCTGCGCCGTGGTCCAGGCCGATGGATGGTGGTGGAGGTCGTTCTCGTTTGCGGCTCTGTCCTGGCCGGCGGACAGGTGCCCACCCCCCGCCGCGCAATCAACCTCATCGTCGTAGACGAGAATGGGCTGCCGGTCTCCGGCGCCGAGGTCACCCTCTCTGAGCCGGCGCTGTCCCCCATGCATTGCCGGACCGACTTCGCCGGGCGCTGCGCCTTCGCATTGCAAAACGACTTACCGTACCAGCTTCGCGTGGAGAAGCAGGGCTTCTATGAAGCGGCGGCGAACCAGGCCGACGCTCATCTCCAGTCCGTGGAAGTGAAGCTGGCCCATGAGCAGGTAGTGCTCCAGGAGGTGGATGTCGTCCCCTCCCCAGGCGGCATCGATCTCGAACAAACCTCCGACAAGAGCACCTTCGATACCCCGGCCATTGTCAACATACCGTATCCGACTTCGCGCGACATCCGCAATCTGCTGCCCTTCACCCCGGGCGTGGTGCAGGATGGAACGGGGCAGATTCATGTCGCCGGATCCCAAACCTACGCCACCCTCGATCTGCTGGATGGATTCGATATCCGCTCCCCCGCCAGCGGACAACTCGCCATGCGGGTCAGTGCGGATGCGGTGCGCTCGATTGATACCGAGACCACCCGCTACCCGGTTGAGTTCGGCAAAGCTACCGGGGGCGTCGTAGCTTTCTATTCCGGCATGGGCGACAACAAGTTCCGCTTCAACACCACAGATTTTCTGCCCTCGTTTCGCCAGAGCAACGGGCTGCGCTTCGACAAGTTCGTTCCCCGGGTCACGGTTTCCGGGCCCATCGTGCGCGATCGCGCCTGGTTCTTCGATGGTCTGGAAACGGAATACGACAACATCTACATTCAGGGGCTTCCGCCCAATGCGGATACCAACCATCTGCTGCGTGGCAGCAATCTGGCCAAAGCCCAGATAAATCTGACCCCCGCGAACATCGTCACCGCCGGACTGCTCTTCAACGACTACCATTCGCCCTACGACGGCCTCTCTCCCCTCATGCCGCAGCAGAGCACGACCGAGCGCGATACCATTGCCTGGCTGTCTTACCTGCGCGATCAACATAGCTTCGCCGGCGGAGCTCTGCTGCAGCTTGGTCTGGGGGTAGTCCGATTCCGCGACGGTTACGAACCGCATGGAGATAGCCCGTACGAAATTACCCCCGAGCAGACCCAGGGCAGCTACTTTGAAAACCTGGCCGCACACTCCGGCCGCGAGCAGGGTAAGGCCACGTTGTTTCTGCCCCCGCACCACGCTGCGGGGCGCCATGACCTGCAGGCAGGCATCGACCTCGACCACATAGAATTCGGCGAACGCCTGGCACGCTCCCCGGTGAACTATTTGCGCGAAGACAGAACCTTGTTGCGGAGCAGCACCTTCCCGGTCCAGACTCCGTTCACCCAGCACAATTTCGCCGCCGGCGCCTACCTGCAGGACCGCTGGCTGGCCCATCCCGGGCTGCTGATCGAGCCCGGCCTGCGCTTCGACTGGGACGAGATCATACGCCGTCCGCTCTTTTCGCCGCGCCTCGCGGCCACCTATTCGCCGCCCGGGCAGGAGGGCACGGCTAAGCTTTCCGCAGGCATCGGTATCTATTACGAGCACACACAACCGGAATACCTGGAACGCGCTCTGGCCGGTATCCGTTACGACACGTACTATGCCGCCGATGGCGTCACTCCGGTGACCGGCCCGTTGCAGACCATCTTTACCGCGAACGAGGGCGCCCTTCATGAGACCCGCGCCATCAACTGGAGCATCGGCATCGAGAGAAAGCTTCCCGGCTCGATCTATGCCAAGGCGAATTTCCTTGAAAAACGTACCGCAGACGGTTTCGTTTACGTCAATCAAGCCGGGCCCTCGGCGCTGTCAGGAACCTACCTGTTGACCAACAGCCGTCAGGATCACTATACCTCCGAAGAGATCGAAGCGCGCCGCGACTTCCGCCATGGGTACACGCTGTTTGCTGCGTATACCCACTCCTCGGCGCGCACCAACGCCGCCCTGGACTATGTGCCGACGATCTCGTTGCTGGGTCCGCAACAAAACGGTCCGCTGCCCTGGGATGTGCCCAACCGCATCATCTCCTGGGGATGGCTACCGTTGCTGTTACCAAAACTCAAAAAAAGTTGGGACTTCGTCTACACGCTTGACTGGCAAACCGGTTTTCCCTTCGATGCGGTGGACGCCAATCAGCAGGTGGTGGGCGCGGCCGGCTCCCTGCGCTTCCCGGACTATCTTTCCTTCAGCCCCGGTCTCGAATGGCGATTCCACTTCCGCGGCTCCTATTTCGGTCTGCGCGGCGTACTGGAAAACGCCACCGCCAGCAGCAACCCCGCGGTGGTGAACAACGTAGTGGATTCTCCCCAGTTCCGCACCTTTAGCGAATTCCCCGGCCGTGCGCTGACGGCGCGCATACGGCTGATCACCTCGCGCTAAGCAGCGTCGCCACGAATCCGGCGAGACATCTTTATCTCCCCTGTCCCAGGGGTTTATCACCGGGTTCAGTCTTCCACCCGATGCAACTTTGGTGGGAGCAGGAATGCGGTTCCGCCGTTCTGCTTTGTGCTACTGTGCAAGCGATGGCAAGCCTTTCCCACAACTTTTGCTCCAATCAAGGGTCTTACCCAAGCACAAGCCGGTGCGGCTTTTTGCTCTAAGGCGCACTTGGTTCTTGTTGTCACAGATGAGGTAAACGCGATGTCTGTCTCTCCCACGGGTGGTCAAAAAAACCTGCTAAGCGCTGTCGTGAAGGCTCAATCTAGCAAGGTGGCAGCGCTGTTTCTGCTGGGTACATTTCTCGCTGTGCAGGCCTATGGTCAGTACACGCCCCCTCCTCCGCCGCCACCGCCAACTGGGGATCAGGCCGCGCCGGCGGAGATGCCTCCAGGGCCGCCGCAGGGAGCGCCACAGGGCGCCCCACCCATGCTGCCGCCGCAGCAACTCGATCCTTTGGTCGGCAGGATCGCTCTTTATCCCGATCCTTTGCTGGCGCAGGTTCTCACAGCGTCGACTGTTTCAGCTGAGATTCCAGATGCCGCTAACTGGTCCAACGAGCATGCCGGTCTAACCGGAGACGCGCTGGCCAATGCGATCCAGCAGGATAACTTGCCTTGGGATCCCAGTGTGTTGGCATTGCTGCCCTTTCCCCAGGTGCTGCAAATGATGGCGCAGGACCCGGGTTGGACGCAAGCGTTGGGCGATGCGGTTCTCGCGCAACGGCCGGACGTCATGGACGCAGTCCAGAGGATGCGGCAACAGGCGTATAGCTACGGTTATCTGCGGCCGAACGCTTACGATAACGTGGTCAATACTGGAGGATATGTCGAGATTCAACCGGTCAATCCGGCCTTCCTCTACGTTCCCGTCTATAGCCCGGCGGTTGTTTTTGCCGCGCCCCGGCCCGGGATTGTGGTTGGTCTCTCTATCCATTACGCCCCCAGCATTTTTGTCGGGCCTGCGTTCGTGCCTTTCGGTTGGGCTAGGCCGGGCTTTGCCTGGGGTACGCACGCCATTATCATCGGCGGATCCCCCTGGGGACGCACCTGGGTGAATCGCGCCGCCTATGTTCATCCCTATGCGAGAGCTTATCGGCCAGTTCCAGGCCCTCGTGTCGAGGATCATCATGCGGCATACCGGCGCTCGGAGGAACATCCCCGGTAGGAAGTGGTAGAAACCACTTCCTGCCCCTGCCTTCGCGAGTCGGCAGGGCGCGCTGTTGGATGGACAATGCTGCGACGCAAGGGAGCAATATCCTGGTGGATAGTGTAACGGTTACGTTCCGTCTGTCATCGGGTTCTCGGTGTGGTCCCTCAGGGTATCCGGCCTCTTTATTCCGCGCCCAGGGATGCCAATTTTTTCCTTAATTTGGAAATCATTCCGGCAGGGGTCCGAGAATATCAATCTTGTTTTTCTCGCAGAGGGTTTCAAGAGTTTTTAGATCGGGCGGTACTGGTTCTCGTAAGACACGTTCCCTGGCCGGCACAGCCATCTCGAGCATCATGCCAACAAACCCAACGTCTCCGCCTGGGATTACGTGTATGAGAACGCGAGAGTCCTTTTCGCTGTTGCATCGAAGCCCGTGGGGTACTCCGCGAGGAAGAAAGATGTATCCACCCGGTCCCAGGACCAGCTTCTTTCCGTCGTTGAAGAAGGTAAATTCTCCATCCAATACGTAGAATGCTTCGTCTTCCATGTGGTGAAGGTGGTATGGTGTCGCGAAGCCCGGCGTCGCCGTGAGATGAATGAGGGAATAGGCGCCTCCTGTTGATTGGCTCTTAGCCACAAGGATATGGAGGGTGTTGAGAAACCAATAGGCTGGCGCATCATCGAGGGTTGTGGCTTGCAGAGTTTCTGGATGCATACATTGAATCTCCTTCTTGCCGCTGGCTTTCTCACTGGCTCCATGCATAAGTCTCTTGGATTTCGAAGCTCCCACGGGCGCCCCACGGCGCACCGGGGCAAGCATAGATGACAATTCTTACATGCCGGTAATCTCGCCGTTCTCATCCACATCGATCCCCAATGCGCGCGACGTTTTTGGCAGCCCCGGCATCAGCATCATTGCACCCGAGATCACAACCAGGAACCCGGCACCTGCCGAAAGCGCTACGTCCGTCACATGCAACTTCCATCCCTGCGGCGCGCCCAACCGCTTCGGATCGTCGCTCAGCGAGTATTGGGTTTTCGCAATGCAGATGGGTAGTTCGCCATAACCCCAGCGCGTAAACCGCGCCAGGTTTTCCTTCGCGCGCTGGCTCAGCGCAATGCCGTCTGCGCCATAGATCTTCCGAGCCACCTTTGTGATCTTCTCAACAGCGGGATTGTCGGCCTCATAGGTTGTCGTTAACGTGACATTTGGATGGGCCTCGATGACCTCAACGACCTTCCGCGCCAGCGCAGCCGCTCCTTCGCCGCCCTTGGCAAACGCTTCCGAAAGTGCAAACGCCGCTCCCCGCGCCTCGCAATATGCCCGCAGTGATTCGAGTTCTGCTTCCGTATCGTCCGGGAAGCGATTGATCGCAACTACCGCTGGCAGACCAAAGCCTCTCACAATGCGGATATGGCTATCGAGATTTGCAAATCCGCGTTCGAGATTGCCCTCGCCCTGTTGCTTCATGCTCTGCACTGTCGTCACCAACACCGCGATTGACGGCTTGATACCTGATGACGGACTTACAAGATCCATGTACTTTTCAAAGCCCAGGTCCGATGCGAAGCCTGTCTCGTTCACCACGTAGTCCGCCAGCCGCAACCCCATCTGTTGCGAGATCACCGAACTAGTGCCGTGCGCGATGTTCCCAAATGGTCCGCAATGTACCGTGGCAGGTGTCCCCTCCGTCGTCTGTACAAGGTTTGGGAGCAGCGCCTCACTCAGCAGCGCCATCATCGGCCCAGTTGCTTGAAGATCCGATGCGCGCACCGGCATGCCCTCGCGGTTCGGTCCAATCACGATACGCGCCAACCGCGCACGCAAATCCTCGCGACCTGAAGCGAGCGCAAGGATCGCCATAATTTCCGACGCTGCTGTAATTAGAAATCCACTGGATCGATTGCTGCCGTCGCGGGGCCTCTTGGCCGCGCCCGTCACGCTCACCGTGATGGTCCTGAGTGCGCGATCGTTCATGTCCAGCGTGCGTGGCCAGGTGACGGCATCCGGATCCAGATCAAGCTCATTGCCATGAAACAAGTGCGAATCAATCAGCGCTGCCAGGAGATTGTGCGCACTCGTAATCGCATGGAAATCGCCGTGAAGGTGCAGATTGATCTTCGCCGCGGGCTCAACCTGCGAGCGGCCGCCGCCGGCCGCTCCCCCTTTCATACCGAACACCGGTCCCAGCGACGGCTCACGCGAAGAAAGAATCGCGCGTTTACCAATCGCTTCCAGCCCCTGCACCAGTCCGATCGATGTGACCGTCTTGCCCTCGCCCGAAACCGTCGGTGTGGTTGCGGTTACCAGGATCAGCTTGCCGCCGCGCTTGAATCGCTCGTCCTTCAGTAGCTCCAGGCTCAGCTTACCGCTGACGGGGCTGCGCTTCTCATATAGATGGTCGGGTAAATCCAGCTTGGCCGCAATCGCCTCAATCGGCAACAGATTCTTCTTCACTCAATATCCTCAACAGCCATCTCGTCATGTGCGCTGCTCTGTTCGAAGGATATCTGGTTCTGCTCGCAGATGAATCAGCCAACGACAAATCGAGCGCCCCTGCCTATGCGGTACGCGGTGCACTCCTGAAGTGGGCACATCTTCCAGTGCCTGGTGGGAGCCGAAACCCATCGGCCGGTGGCAAGGAGAAACACCTGTCCCGCCTGCCCCGCCTGCCCCGGCGCGCCGTGGGGCGCGCCGTGGAGGGATCTGCGGTTCCGCCGTTGGCCTTCCGCAGTGTCAGATGCGATCACCTCTTCTGTGCGACAATCCGCTAACGACTTTGACTCATCCGCGCGTGATGCCCGAGGCTCCCAGCCAGCGACGATTCTTCATTGCCATGATGCTGTTTGTCATCGTGGTGATCAATTACCTCGACCGCAGCAACATTTCCATCGTGGGACCGCAGCTCTCACGAACGCTGAACCTGACGCCGGTCAAGCTGGGCGTAGTTCTGTCTGGCTTCGGCTGGACCTACGTCGCGCTGCAGATCCCCTGCGGGTGGCTGGTCGACCGGGTGCATCCGCGCTATCTTTATGGCTGCATCCTGGGCCTGTGGTCGCTCGTGACCCTGTCGCTTGGCCTGGTCACTGGCTTTGTGGGCCTGTTGCTTCTGCGCCTGGCGGTGGGCGCATTTGAAGCGCCCGCCTACCCGATCAACAATCGTGTGGTCACCACCTGGTTCGGGGAAGACGAGCGCGCCGGCGCCATTGCGGTCTACACCTCCGGCCAGTACGTGGGCCTCGGATTTCTGACCCCGTTGTTGTCCTGGATTGACCTCTCCTATGGGTGGAGAGCGGTCTTTGCCGTCACCGGCGCGCTGGGGCTCATCTGGGCCGTGGTTTGGTACGTGTTCTATCGCGATCCGGCAGAGTTTGGCGGAGTCAACCAGGCTGAGATCGATCACATCGCGGCCCGCGGAGGCATTCCCAACCTGAGCCAGCGCATCCGCCGGCAAAAACGAATCCTCGCCTGGGCGGACTGGAAGGTCGTCCTATGCAGGCGAAAACTGTGGGGCATTTACCTCGGGCAGTTCGGCATCAACGCGACCCAATGGTTCTTCCTGACCTGGTTCCCGACCTACATGGTCACCTACCGTCATGTGAGCTTCGCGAAGTCAGGATTTCTGGAGGCGCTGCCGTTCCTGGGCGCCTTCGCCGGCGTGCTCCTGGGAGGCTTTGTTTCTGACGGCCTGTTGCGGAAAGGAAGCTCGCTGACCGTGGCGCGCAAGCTGCCGATTATCGTGGGCATGCTGCTATCGAGCTCCATCGTGGTGGCCAATTATGTGAACGACCCGCTTGCCATCAGCGCCTGCCTCACCCTGGCCTTCTTCGGCTGCGGCTTTGGGTCGATCACGTGGTCACTGGTTTCAGCCATGGCCCCGGAGCGGCTGATCGGCCTGACCGGCGGTGTGTTCAACTTCATCGGCAACCTGGCCTCCGTTGTCGTTCCACTGACCATTGGATTTCTGATCAAGGGGAACGATTTCACGCGGCCGCTGATCGCCGTTTCTGCCATGGCATTGATGGGAGCCGGGTCCTATATTTTTCTAGTGGGGAAGATCGAGCGCGTCTCCGAAATCGGTCAATGATGGGCTTACTGGAAAATCGGACGTGGCGCGAGATAGGATGGGCCAGGTCCTCAGCGTGGAGAGGACGCTTGCCAGCAAACCCAGGATCGGATCCTTACCATGAAACTCGGACTTGGTCTCTACCGGCACATGTTGCACCAGGACTACTACGCTTTTGCCGTCCAGACCGGTTGCACGCACGTGGTCGCGCACTTAGTGGACTACTTTCGCGGCGGCTCCTCAAACCCGCGCAACAACCAGCCCACGGGTGGCAAAGACCAGCCCTGGGGAGTCGCGGGCGACCCGGATAAGCTTTGGACACTGCAAGAGTTGGTCAGCTTGAAGCGGGAGATCGAGGCTGCCGGGCTGAAGCTCGAGGCTATCGAGAATCTCGACCCTGCCCACTGGCATGATATTTTGCTCGACGGCCCCAAGCGTGCCCTGCACATCGAAAACGTGAAGACAGTGTTGCGCCGAATGGGCGAGGCCGGTATTCCCGTACTCGGTTATAACTTCAGCATCGCCGGCGTGTGTGGCCGCGTCCACGGACCGTTCGCCCGGGGCGGCGCCGTCTCAGTCGGGATGGACGGTCCCGTCGACACCCCAATTCCCAACGGCGTTGTGTGGAACATGATCTACGACGAGCACGCGGGCGAAGGCGTGCTCCCGGCGATTTCGCACGACGAACTCTGGCGTCGTCTCGAGCGCTTCCTGGGAGATGTTCTTCCGGTCGCCGAAGCGTCCGGCGTGCAACTGGCCGCGCATCCAGATGATCCGCCGATGCCCACCATGCGCCGGCAGCCGCGTCTGGTTTACCAGCCTGGTCTTTACCAGCGTCTCATCGACATCGACCCCAGTCCCAGTAACAAGCTCGAGTTCTGCCTTGGCACGCTTGGCGAGATGACCGGAGACGGCTTCTACCAGGCGGTCGAGTCCTACAGCCGGCAGCAACGGCTCGGCTACGTTCACTTCCGCAACGTCGCCGGCAGGGTACCGGAGTATCGCGAAACCTTCATCGACGATGGTGAGATTGACATGATCCGCGTACTCGCCATCCTGCATCGCAATGGCTTCGACGGGGTAATGATCCCCGATCACACCCCGCAGATCACCTGTGACGCCCCGTGGCATGCCGGCATGGCGCATACGCTCGGATTCATGCGGGCAGCCATGATGAGCATCGAGCGCGCCTCCGCGCAGCAGCTCAGTTAGGTGAGTACCTCTGCAAATTTGGAATCCTTATGGCGAGAAGCATGCGGGCTTCGTAGTCGGCATCGGCTATCGCTTTGTCGCGAGTGAGGAAGATGCCGCCCAAGCGGTTCTGAAGCTCGCGAGGGTTCGGGAGGCTTTAAGAGTCTGCATGAGAACCGCGAGGTTTGCACGCAGTCCCGCAGGGACGGTTGAGCTTAGCCCAGGACTAACGTCCTATAAGCGCTAACCTACGGGATCTTTTTCTTCAAAACGCCCACAAAATCGTCATCCTGAGCGAAGCGCCTTACAGATTCATACACAGCGCTCGGTGCGCGGAGTCGAAGAGCCTGTCCTGAGCGTAGCCGAAGGAACCTCAGGGCTACTTGTCCTACCCATGCCGTTCGTACCCTTTCCAACACCGAAGCCCGTACCTCGCGGACTGCCGCGGTTTTTCCCCGGGGCCGAGAGCAAAAAAGGTAGCGTCTTGCTATGTACGGGGGCCACATCTACATCCTGAGCAGCCATACGGGCACGCTTTCGCCTGGCGTCACCAACAACCTGCATTTTCGCGTTATGGAGCACAAAAGAGCCGAAGGGGAAAATTGTGTTCAGCATCGACACGATAGGCATCGTCGGGGTCCTTCGACTCCGCGCCCCAAACGCTGTGTCATGCGATGAATCTGTGAGGCGCTTCGCTCAGGATGACGGTTTTGTGGGAATTTTGAAGAAGAGCATCCCATAGGTTAGCGCTTATGTCAGGGGCAGAGTCTGAGCTGCTTCACTTACCTTTCAATCCATCGCGGTAGGCCATCGCTTCGAGTTCTACCCGAATGGCGTCGGCGACGGGGATGCAATCCGCAGCCAGTTGTTTCAATTGCATCTCCGTTTCCGGTTGTCTTTTGCCTGTCATGGAGACCCACGAAACTTCGGGGTACTTCTCGTCTCTGCCCTCGGCAAAAAAAAATCACTTTGGTCGCCGAATTCCGTTTCTAATCCTCCGCAACCCAGCGAAAGATCAAACGTTAAACTGTGAAAGAGAGAAGGAATCATCAAACCATATGCGAACCATAACCCTCGAAGAACATTTTGCCACTCCGGGATTTCTCGACGGCCCCGGGAAGGATCTCAAAGAGAAAGCTCTGCGATTTGGCGCCCGCGCTGCCTATCTCCTTGAACAACTCACTGATCTCGGAGACAAGAGAATAGCCGAGATGGACGCAGCAGGCATTGACATGCAGGTCCTGTCGCTAACCGCTCCCGGTGCAGAGCAGCTCGAAGCTGCCCAGGCAATTGCGCTGGCGCGCGAAGCGAACGACTTTCTCGCCGATGCCGTGGCAAAAAATCCAACGCGCTTTGCTGGATTTGCGGTCTTACCAACCGCAGCCCCGGTTCGTGCCGCCGAAGAGCTGGAGCGCATGGTCCGAGACCATGGCTTCAAAGGCGCAGTCATCAATGGGCACAACCGCGGACGTTATCTCGATGACAAGTTTTTCTGGCCTATTCTTGAACAAGCTGAGCTGCTGAACCTTCCCATTTACCTCCATCCAACTCCGCCTCCCCAGGCTGTGATCGACGCATCCTATGCAGGTTTTGCGCCGATCGTAACCGAATTGCTCGCAGGCCCGGGCTGGGGTTGGCATATCGAAACCGCGGTCCACCTCATTCGCATGATCCTCGGCGGAGTATTCGACCAGTATCCAAACCTGCAGATCGTAATCGGTCACATGGGCGAAACGCTTCCCTTCATGTTGCAGCGCCTCGACGTGATGCCCATGGCTATCACGAAGACCAGGCGCGCCATCAGTGAATATCTTCGAGAAAATGTCCACTACACATTTAGCGGCTTCAACTTCACGCCGACATTTCTCGATTTGCTGCTTCAAGTGGGCGTCGATCGGATCATGTTCTCGGCCGACCACCCCTATGCCTCGATGGCGCAAGCGCGTGCATTTCTAAATCAATTGCCCGTATGCACCGCAGACAAAGAGCGGATCGCGCACGGGAATGCCGAGCGTCTTTTGCGGTTATAGAGGACAGATTTCGGGGATAGGTGATATTAACCTCTAAGCTGGACCGGCTGGCCCCGAAACCCGCTGTAACGTTCGTCCTCTGGCTGCCACTATGTTCGCGAATAGTAAGGGCGCTCGAGTCCGGGTCTGGTTCTGACGGCTGGCAGAAGGAGAATGGCCCATGTATGAAAGCTTTGGTTTTGTCCGTTCGGCGGCGGGTGCACAGAGTATCCAACTATTCATTCCCGATAACACCATCGATCCCACCCAGTATGCGGGCGCCACCGTGTGCCACATTGCAGCCGTGAGCATTGTTAGTGATTTCCAACACACGGTGGCTCCCGGCGCAATCGATTGGGATCCGGCCAGTGCGCTGCCCATGCTGCAAACCAAACATCCGAACGGGCTTTTGTTTGTCTATTCCTTCGCCAAACCTCTTCCCGACGGCTGGTATCAGTATCAATATCTCGTGTGCTTTGAAGACACCACTGTCCGCTATGTGGGGGATCCCTGCACCAAATACGGCGGCGATTCGAAGGACCGGTCGGCGTTTGTGGTGGGAGGCTTGCCGGTGGATCCGAAACCGATCGCTCAGCGCCTGGCCTCCAGCGATCTGATCATTTACGAGCTGATGATTGACGACTTCACGAAAGAATATCGAGGGGCGAGCGCGCCGATTGATGCGGTTGGAGACAAACTTGACCTGGTTCAGGCGCTCAATGTGAACGCCATTGAATTCATGCCCTGGATCGCATGGCCTGACGATGTGAGTTTCAGTTGGGGATATAATCCCGCCTATTTCTTTTCGGTTGAATCTGCCTACGTCAGCGATACTGGGAGTCCTCTCAACCGGCTCTCGAAAATCTCCGACCTGGTTACGGAATGTCACCAGCGGAAAATTCATGTTCTGCTTGACATCGTGCTCCAGCATGCGTACCAGGGCTCCAATACGAACGGGTTCCCTTACTATTGGCTTTGGCAGACGCCCACGGACTCGCCGTTTGTTGGAGTATTCGAACCAGCGGACAATTTCAACATGCTTCCGATCGACTACAACAACCTCTGCGCACAGCAATTCGTGACCGATGTCTGTAAGTACTGGCTCACCCGGTTCAAGCTGGATGGTTTTCGCTTCGATCAGGTCTCAGGATTCAACAATCCGGCGTTTCCCACCAAGGGTGCACGGCAACTCGTTGCCGATTTGAAAGCGTACTCTGCCGTTAATAAGCTCGACAATGTCTCTTTTATTCTGGAAGACACCTGGGATTTTCAGGTCATCGCCGACTCCAATCTGATTCAACCTACGGGGGCATGGTTCGATGTCTTTCGTTCGTACCCATTCGACATCTTCAACGGCTATGCGGTAAAAGGCGGCATTACCGCGAGCTACATGCGCGTGCTTAATTCGGCCCTGGATTTCAATGCGCCCATTTGCCCCACCATCTATCTGGAAAATCACGACCACGCGACCATTACTTATGAACTCGGTTCCCGCGATCGCTGGTTCAAAGCGCAGCCGTATATGATCGCCCTCGCCACGTGTTCCGGGACCGTGCTGCTGCACAACGGGCAGGAGTGGGGACAGCTGGAAAATCTTTGGGAGCAGGATGGAAACGCGCCCCCAGCGTTCAAGCGTGTGCAGTCGCGCCCCTTGACGTGGGCGCAGCGCAGTGATGCCGACGGAGCCAAGTTGGTTGCGTTGTACAGTCTCCTGATGGGACTGCGCGCCTCGCATCCGGCCTTGAGCTCGCCCAATTTCTATCCCGATTTTTACGACTCTTCGTGGACTCGGTTGTCTCCCGATGGCTATGGCATCGATGAGGTAAGGCAGGTCGCGCTCTATCATCGCTGGGCTGGCGGCGACCTGTACATGATCGTGTTGAACTTTTCCGATTGGGTTCAATACGTGGATGTTCCGTTCCCACAGAATGGGTCATGGACCGATTTATTGAATAAATCTTCGGCCACCGTGGCGAATTACCGCCTGTACAACTTCCCCGTGCAATCGAACTGGGGCTGCATCTTTCACTTTGGTTCCTGAGCCGCCGCTCCCAATGACAGCTGCCAGTAGTGAGCTCTCAATGCGTAACGAGTGACGGGTGCCCCATATCTGCCCGCTTTTGGCAGATGTGGGATTCAACGGCTGTCCACCGATCACTCCCTACCAGCAACAGGTCTTGAAGTCCATGACCATCAACGCCCTGCACAGTGACAGGCTCCCACTGACAGACGGAAAGTTTACCTGCCAGTTACGTAGAAACACGGAATCCCGTGCCTCATCCGCTTTGTCCAAACGTGAAATGATGTACATGGCTTCGCGGCAGCGTAAACCACTGCCCCTGAAGCCGCTCAATCGACGTTTTGGGGGAGATAAATCTGATGGCAATGTGGACACGAAGAGGATTTGTGGGATCCCTCTCAGGGATAGCAGGGGCAACCATGCTCGGAGGCAGGGCGAGCGCTGCTGCGATGAATCCCCCGGAAGCAGCAAAGGCAAGCGGGCCGATCAAGATTACCGACCTCAAGTGCGCCGTCATCGGCCGCAATCCGACGGTTCGCATCGTTACCGATCAGGGAATATCCGGCTACGGTCAGGCGGAGACGGCCAAGCCATTTCTCAAGCCGATGGTGCTGTTTTATAAACGGTATCTCATCGGCGAAGATCCGACCAACGTGGCCGCGATCATGCTGAAGATTCGCCGCATGGGCGCCTCCAAGCCCTGGGGCGCGGCGATCAGTGCAATCGAAATCGCACTCTGGGATGTTGCCGGCCAAGCGGCCGGATTGCCGGTCCACAAGCTGCTTGGCGGAAAGATCCGCGACCGCGTCCGTCCCTACGGAAACTCCGAAAACAACATAGGCGCCACGATGACGATGCCCAAAACGCCGCAGGACTACGCCGAGTTTGCGACCCAGATGAGGGAAGCCAAGGAGGGCTATACGCTGGTCAAGATGCCCATCGGCTTCCACAATACGGCGATGATGACGGCCATCCCCAACACCTGGTACGGTTCCCAATGGCATGGGGCGGCGGCGCCGTACATGGATCGTGGGCTCATGACGGAACGTGGCATCGACAATTGCATTGCCTGCGCCGAAGCCGCACGAAAAGCCCTGGGGAACGACATCGGGCTGGCCTTCGACTGCGGGCCAGGGTGGGTCGTCAAGGACGCGATCCGGTTTGCGCGCGCGGTGGAACCGCTGAAGCTGGCCTGGCTCGAAGACATCATCACCGGCGATTACGAGCCTTACCCAAAACCGCAAGTCTACAAGCAACTGACCGACAGCACATCCACGCCCATTCATACCGGTGAGGAGCTCTATCTGCGGGAAAACTGCATGGAGCTCATCGAGACCCAGGCCGTCAACGTGCTCGGGCCCGACCCGGAAGATGTGGGAGGAATCGCCGAATTGAAGTGGATCGCCGAGTACGCCGATCTCCACGGGATCCTGGTAGCTCCGCACGGAATTTTCGACGGAGTATTCGGCGTCGCTGCGCAGGTGCATATGGGCGCGGCGCTGCCCCAGAACTACATTGCTTTCGAATATGCCAAGGGCCAGCCCGAATGGTGGTATGACATCGTGGATGGCCTGCCGGATCCAGTGGTCAAAAACGGCTTCATCGACGTTTGGGACAGACCTGGACTCGGTCTCACTTTCAGAGTCCAGCAAGCCAAGGCGCACCTCGCGGAAGAGGATCGCGACTTCTTCGACTAAACTACGGTCGCGGGAATTCAGACCGGCGTGCGGGTGAACTTCTTTGAGCTCAGCGGGCGGCCGCGATAGGTACTACGACGAATGGCTGTCAATTGGGATTCGGTTACGATGCAACCATCGCGGGTCCACACCATTGTTTGTCATCAGGTTGTTACCAGGTTGTTGTCACCAGGTTGTTTGAACTTATTCCGGATTGATTGCCCGGGATGATTCCTCTCAACTGTCAGGAGTGCTACGGGCACGCTACGCCCAAGCGGGCTGCGAGTTAGGGAGTGAATCTTCCAGGAAGCTAGCCATGGCCTGACTAAGTTGCGAGTCAATCTCGTCTGCAATGGTCATTAGTCCGTGTAGCAATAGGCTAGGATCGATAGTAGCGAGATTGTTCTGGATTGTCTTGAATATACTGATTTGCAGTATCCGCGACTCCTCGACTAACATTGCGGCGCTATAGCCCGACCTGCGCCGGTTCATCCCGTGCAGAGCGGCCGCGGGCGATACTGACCGCTTGGTACCGATCGGTTCAGAAGCGCGAAGGCGATCCGCTAGCTCACGGAACAACTGGGGCAGATGGCCGCAACGAAGGTCGTGGCTCATCGGAACAGACATCACCAGCTTTTCCTGCAGGATGAGCTTGTACCATTCTCGGATTGTGGACCCGGTTGCCCGCTCTAAAATTGCGGCAAGACTCTCGCTCTGGCGATAACGAACAGGCCCAACCGCCAGGCGTTCTTTAATGACGCGAACGAGCGACGATACTTCCACTGGTTTGACCAGGATCTCATCGGCCTGGAACAGGATGGCCTGAGCCGCGGCCTCCAGGTGTGGAAATGCACTCACCAACAACGTCACTGCCGATGGATTGACGTGTCGCATGGCGCTGATCACTGTCAGCCCATCTCCCGCTCCTGGCATATGCAAATCGCTGAGAAGAGCGTCGTAAGGCTCTGAAGTGATGTGTTTAAGTGCTTCTACCACGTTTGCCGCGCAGGTGACCGTGAAGCCGTTCCCCTCAAGTACCCCGCCCAATGTTAAGCGTACAACTTCGTCATCATCGACCAGAAGAACCCTGTTGGTGGACATGTGCTCCTCCCTCAGGGTGATCATCGGCGGGGACATGAGGGTGCCTTAACTCCCTCTCTATCTTCGCGTTTTGGCGCGCGAGACCCCAATGATCCGGCACTGCTGTCCGTGGGGTTCCCCAGGGCGATCTACAGATCAAATGCCGGAGCGACTCGCTGATCGGGAGGTCGTTTTCCGATTCAGAGGCCCGCCTTAGGTGATCCGGTACCAAAGGTAATGATCATGTAGTCCGTGCGCTCGCGAACACTGGGAAATCGCGCCGCCTTAAACCATCTCTAAAGCAGCAAGCGAGATCGTCGAATCATAGTGAGGGAGGTCTCGATTTTTGTCCGTTAAGCCGCTTTTGAAGGCGACTTATGGCGTTCGGCAGGAAGAGAGCCACCCGTATTGTTACCGCCATGGCGCGGTTACTGCGAACCAGGAGGGCATGTCGGTGTTAGATATCAACCGTTGGATCTCAATGAGTACGCTGGATGATGTGCGATGGGAAAAGGTTGAGCGGATCAAGCTGGTATTGACCGGTGGAATGTATCCCGTACCCCCGGAGCGGGTTGCTGAGAAGCTGGTCGAGCACATGCTAAAGCTCGGAGATTTCAATCACCGCCGGAAACGCGGCAGGTCAGGCGGTAAGACCAAGGACAATTCTGGCATTGGCGATGCTACGAGTGCAGCAAGGCAAGGCGAGACCGGCGACAGGAAGGTAAATAAGCGGAGGCAGGCAGGAATTGAAACCATGAAAAGCAAAGTGACTCGTGCCGGCGAGTTGCGCGGCTATATGGTGACTGGCTGGCGATACCTTGAAGATAATAGCTGGCACGTGAAAGTGCGGCAACTGGGGCACCCAACTGGCTGGATCGGCTACACGGTCACGGCCGGGAGGTTCGAAGTGAAGGTGGTCGCGCAAGGGCACAGGGAAGCTGTCTTGCAACTGATTGGCGAATGGGAAGCGGAATTGGGCAACCTGCCGGATCACGCCTGGCAGGGGCCCGGCACTGGTTCACGCAGAGCACATCCTTCGGCTGCGCCTCTACGTTAGCAGAAATGACCCAAACGAGAATTGTTCTACTCTTGCCGTTTGATCGGCCAGCCGCAGAGGAACGAGGACTCGGTTGCCCAGGGCCTCCATCCGTACGGTTGCCGATCGAACAGCTAGGGAAACCGCGTTGCAAGCCAATAGAAATGCCCGGCTTCTACTGATGGGTTGTGTTGCGGACAGATGCCACATACTGTCCCGGCCTGTCAGTCGCAGAACCAACCGACCTCGCGGTGTGTACGGCATTGCTGCCATTATAGGTACAGAAGAAGGTCGCGGGGAGAGTGCGTGGCTTGTAACTCTCTGGCAATGAGCCGACCGTCGTAGTACGCATCGCGGCTCGCACGCATGCGTAGTCTAACGAGCTCCAACCGCTGGGCTTGCCTATTCTCACATTGCGGAGAGAGCCATCGCGGTTCACCTCGAACCATATCTCTGCCGAGTTTCCTGCAGGAACGTTTGCCTCCACCAGTTCGTAACTATGAAAATTCTGTTGCAGCCTCTCAGCCATTTGCCTCATGTAGAGCGGAGAGGGTTTGGCAGAAATGGCTACCGGCGTGGTGATCTTTTCCGGGGTCTGCGGAACATTCTGAACCGGTGCTTGCGGAACATCCCGCGGCTGATAGGAGCAGTCGTAGATAACATTCAGACTGTCTTTGGTTCCCCCTTCCGGCGGCCCAAAGGTTCTCACTTGCCGCACTGCGCTCACACAGGAGAAGTCCAGCGAGGGATGCCAGCTTGAGGCAACCAGGGAGACATTTTGCGGAGAGCCCTCGCGCGAGATGGTGAATCCGATGACCGCGGTGGCTCCTGCCGGTGTGTTGACGACCGTGGATAGATTCAAGTTCCGGGAGATTCTGTTGTGAATCACGTCTCCATACCACTTGGACGGGGGAGGCTGACCCGCCTCCCCCTGAGCTTTTTGGGAAGTCTTGACGCGATCGGCTTGTGCTGTGCTGTTCGCCACCCCATGCTGACTGGTGGTTACCGAATAAAGGGAGAACCCTCCGCAAATGAGAATGACGGCCACGATCGCTACAGGACGAAAGTGCTTATAGGCGAACGCTGTCCCAGGGGCGAAATACATGGGAGGTTGCGGAGGCGTGAGCACTGCTCGCAACGCTTCCAGGTCGCCGGCCTGATATGCCTCATTGGCCAACTTTGTGAGCCGTTCGCACCGTATCCGATCCTGCTCGTCAACTGCCAGATCAGGATGAACGCGCTTGAGAACGCGAATCCAAAGCTGCTTTAGTTCCGGCGACGGCATGTCCATGCTGCACTCTCGGTCCTTTTGGCAGTTCAAAAGAATATGGGCTGCGCTACAGCCCGGAGAACAGACTTAAGAGGAAGTCAGAAAACAAAACACGCTCAACCCCGAAGCCTGGAGATGAACAAGCCGATATTTGCCAGGGTGAAGACGGGGAAGAGTCTCGTTGTTGACCCGGTTCACGGGCAGTAGCAACATTCAACCCTTACCACCATCGTCGTTCGTGCCGCCGTTACAGCCCTGTCGACGTGGGCCTTTACCCTATCTCCGCCGTTTTCATTTCCCACATGGTACGGTCGACGGCACGTGGGGTACAACACCGTTCGTAAGCGTGTCCGTTACCTTTGCGTTAGGCCTCTCACACTTTCGGGGTACCGTGCCAGCCCCGTACTTTCAGTCCAGGGTCAAACCCGCGTGAACGGCTCCGCTAAATCGATTCAGGGCTTTAGAGTCTGCGTGAGAACTGCGAATTTGCATGCAGTCCCGCAGGGACGTTTGAGCTTAGCCCAGGACGAGTCCTGGGTGGGATGGGAAAGGACGAACAGTCCTGGAGGGACGGCTGGCATAACCGAATCTTTCAGCCGACGGTGAGAACGATGGGCACGGCTTCAGCCGTGGCCCATCGCACCCCGTTCAAGATGACTAGCCGGCAGCGAACCCGTCAGGATAAGCTCCGGGGCCATATCCATACGCTGCTGGTTCAACCTCCACCGGCTTGTCCAGGACAGTGATGTCGGTCACGATGTTGAGCGGCGTCTCCCAATCGACCTGAACGACAAAAGAGACTCCGTTATTCGGATCAAAAGGCGGTCCGTGGGGCGAGATATTAGCGACAGTGATGGTTGCTGCACCGACGAACCTGTGGTGATTTGGTGTGTTGTCAAGGTTGTACTCAGAGGCGGAAATCAAAACTACGGAGTCATGATGGATTGCGTCCCAATTGAAGTTGAGGACGTTGCGGCCCATCTTACCAATCCAAAACTGGCGAATGGTCTGAGGCATCGTAATCTCCTGTACGGGGAAGTTGATTGCAGCCTCGACTGTGAAGAACGGTCGGTGGATGGTCAATGGAATTGACGTTTAAGTCTGCATTAACCGAGAAGCTTAGCGTTATCATGCATTTGCCGAGCCTCATTAACAGCCGCCGCCACCCCCCGGAACACTGCGTCCCAGTCAAAGAATCCGCGATCCTCCTCCGCGAGGCGTGCCTTGGCTGCTTTCAAGTGGAACGTGATGCCCACCCTCGGCCTGTCCCAGACGTCGGGGGCTTCGGGATGTCAAGGCACAAATCCACGAGCCTCAGTGGCGCCGCGAACAGCAGCACCAACCTGTAGGTGGGCAGCGAGGGGACTCCTGTCGCCGGCATTCCAACCCTACCCGCCGCGCCCCAGGTCCCCCACCCGGAGCCTGCACCGGAGCCTGCCCCTAAACTGCCGAACGACCCGTCGTCTCCCAACCTTGACCGCAACCAACCCAGCCTTGCCAATCCCTTCAGCATGCGTCAGGGCATTAACTTGCCGTGGGTTTAACCTGCCGCGTCCGTCACTCGCAGCGAGGGTCCTGCTGCGGCGACTGCTTTCAAAGCCGAGATGGAGACCGAAGAGGCAGCGCTGGAGGAGCGCTGGAGGGACCAGACGGAACAACCGTCATCGCGTCAGCCCAGGTTAGCATCCCAATTTGGATTGATCAAACCTGGTGACTGGACGGGACAAGCTTTTCCGAATTCGCCTGCCGATCATTCAGGCAGGCTCAGATGTCAATCTCGGAGTGGCGGTGTCCCTCAGAGGGTTAACCTATCCGTCCTGGAAACCGCCCGCGAGAATTTTCTCAAATGGGTTGTCGAGCGCCATTCGCGTGACAGCACGGTGCACTCCCCTCGGAGAGTGCACCGAATGCGTAACCTTCGTGGTTATTTCTTGTGCTTATTGCCGGCATGGTCAAGTTCACCTTTCGGTGCAGCTTCGGTTGCCACGCTGGTTCCGGTACGCAAAGCATACCAACAGCCATTTGAGCCGCCGAAAGTAGTGCTGATGCCGACCATGGCATTGTCAATGGCCGTGCCTCCATAGACAGAGTTTTGAGGCTGGTCAAAGCGCCAAACGATCTGTCCATCGTGTTGTGACCAGTGCCCGGTATAGGGTGCCGAAGCGAATGTGCCGTTCGCGTTGAAGGTAATGGGGGCTGATCCGTAAGAACCGGAACAGCTCCAGTCGTAATGCAGAGTCCAGTTTCCAGGTACGTTCATAGGGTGTCCTTTCAGTGGGCCCGGAGGGCCTAAGTTCACGAACCGAGTGGCAAGTTCGACTTTCGCCTTGTGGAACATTTCTGCGAAATCGGCTCGTGTATCAGAGAGCAAATGTCATCGGTTTATCCGAAGCGCTATCAGACCGATGTTATCTATCGCCTTAAATAACAACCTTGCAGGGATCAGTACTACCAGCCGTGAAACGCAGAGTTACGATGATAGTGTTCCGCGCTGTCATTTCGTTTCACGGTCACGTGTAAATTTCCAGACAAATTTCGGTGCCAGACTGCAGGTGACCCTTCGGTTGCGCCAGGGTAATAGTGACGGTTGCAGTTGGCGGGGTCAGACTGTACAGCAGCAGGGTTAAGCGAGAAGCTTTGTAGAACCGGCGAACCGAACATGGGCTCTGCTTGACGTTAAAGGGATAGACGGAGCAACTACCAGCCCACAAATTCATGTCCTGATGCTCCCTGACAGAATGGTGGTTGTTCCGCCTGTCACGGTTTTATCCCAAATACCTCTATGGCTCCTTTGCTTCATCGGTCGCTGGCAATGCTGAAGCCTGATCAGCTCCTGCCTGAGAGAACCGCAGAAGAGAACCCAGCCGCTCCTTAGGCCCGAGGGCCGGCTCGCCAAACAACAGCCCAGCCCGGTAGGGCCGCGGCATCGATGGATGATGGTCCAGCCCCACCGGCCCTGCCGTGAAAGCGCCGTAGGTGCGGCAGCACCACACCCCAGGCACCGTAGTTTGTGGCAGGCTACGGTATGATTCCCGCCAAGTTGTGCCAGCCCCGGACTTTCAGTCCGTGGGAAAAGCCCTGGACTTCAGTCCAGGGTCAAACCCGCGAGAACGATCCGGTATATAGATTCAGAGCTTTAGCCCTGGTGGCAGGCGCATACCAAAACCCGAGTGACCTTTGGGCATGTACTCCCGTGCTGAAAAAGATCTCGCCACTTACACCCCGCCAGTTACGTCTCAGTAGAGGTATCGTTCCGCCGGGCCCCCAGGGTTTCCTACGCGGAACCGATCCGTTCGTGTCTGCACATACCAATGGAGCCTCGTTCGCCTACTGAGCCTCACGGAGGAACTTCGCCTGTGCCGGAATATTGGGCATTACCAATCATCGATCATCAAAAATCCCGGGGCGCTCTCCGGCGTCTTTGGTTCCTGTAGAAATGTGCGAACAAAGCGAACTAAGCGAACTAAGTCCCTGGGGTCTCTCTTCGTAAAGGGCGCAATGGGTGGGGTGGACCTCTCTTTGAAGAGACGCAGAGATTAGATTGCCCTATCTCATCCGAGTGCAGCCTATTCAGCCAATTTATAAAATTTGATATTTTTGGGTCCGTTTTGAGGTTTGGCGACCCAGCGTAAGAGGGTGGTGCCAAATAAGTCCTTTGTTTCACGAAGATGGTCAAGATGATCAAGATGATCAAGTTAATTAATTGATCATCTTGCCTGGGCGGTGGGAAAGACGCGTATGCGCGCTCATTGTACCGAGACGGCATCCCTGCGGATGGTTTGCCAAATTTAAAGTGCGCTAGAAGCGCTATAAGCGCGATAAGTGCTGGGGGATGAAAAGAGAAGCGTGCCTCAGGGCCGGGGGCGCCAGAGATGGATGTCCGGACTGAAGCTCGCTGGGCCGGCCCGGACCTACCCAGCATTGGAGTTGCCATATACAGGCTCTCGCTCCGCTGTGGTGTACTGTTTCCTAAGTTGTCAAAACTGCTCGATCAAGAGGACGCACTGAGCGTACCCTGCTCTCCACGGGCCCCTCGCGGGGCGCCCCAGGGGCTGGGACAAGCGGGCGCAGCGGGACATGCGGAATGCTGCGGACAGGCTTGATCCGTCACTTCTGATGTCACATTACTGTTGCTACACCCGGCTTATCACGCCCACAAGGGCTGATGAATTGCAGGTGGTTGGCGGCAGCTGCACGGATGGAGCGCACCGATGCAAGGCCAAGCAGGGCCGTCGTGAAGACCGCGCTGACGTGTGGATTCCTGCTTCCAAAGTAGCCCGGTTTTTGGGCTGTGTCCATAGCTAGAAAAAATAATTCTGGTAACCACGGCGCGCTCTACTGGCTCATCATCGCGCGAAGGAAGTGATCGCCGATGTTGTAGTGTTTCGTGCACAAATGTTACTGCTTGCAAAAAATCTCTTTACGTTATGACATTAGTAACAACGTGAAGAGGTGCCCCATGGTTGAACTTAAAGTCCGAAAGTTCGGGAACTCGCTCGGGGTCATATTGCCTAAGGAAGTGATCAGCCGCCTGCATACCGCGGATGGCGAAGCTTTGTTCCTGATCGAAGCACCGGATGGAGGCTACCAGCTTACGCCCTACGATCCCAGCTTCGAGAAAAGGATGGCGAAGGCGGAGGACATCATGAACCGCTACCGCAACACACTGCATGTTCTCGCGAAATGAAGAAGCCCGTCTGGATCGACGAGCGCGACGGGCTCGTACTGCACAATCGTCTGCTGGCGCTGCATGGAGGAGCCGGAGGTTTACGCGATGGCAGGCTGTTGCAGTCGGCACTGGCCCGCGCCCAACAGCAATATGCCGAGGCCGAGGCCGCTGACATCATCGATATGGCGATGGCCTATACGGCAGGTACCTTGCGCAATCACCCTTTCCTTGACGGCAATAAGCGTACGGGCTTCGTAGTCGGCATCTTGTTTCTCGAACTCAACGGCTATCGCTTTGTCGCGAGCGAGGAAGATGCCGCGCAAGCGGTTCTGAAGCTCGCGGACGGCACCCTCGAAGAAGCGGATTACACCTCCTTCCTCCGTGGCAATGTGGTGCGCAAGAAGAAATAGAACGCCAAGTGTCCCCAATTGCCGGAACTCAGCGTGTCTCAGCTTAGGGGTGCAGCGCATACCATGCTGTCCCCTTATCTTCGTCCTGGTCACGGGGTTTTCGTAATAAAACACAAGTTCCTGTTCCTCCGCCGTCCGAGCGGTGCTATCGCATTGCTGCAGCGGGGCAGCCAACGAAAGCTTGGCTGCGCGTGGCATCGAAAAACCAACAGAACCGTTCACTGAAGTCTTTCTTGGAATCTGGACTGTCTTTATAACGCACCGTGCCGTAAACGTAGGCTGCTGCCTTGCCCGTCAGTATGTCTGCTCCTTGCGCAGCGTCTAAGCGCGTGAGCGCAGGTGTGTTATACATCTCACCGGGACCAATCGTGTTGTCACTGAGTGCGGGAAGCATCTGGGTCCAGTCAAGTTTCTGGTCGTCTGACTTCTCCGTAGTGGCAAAAAATTCGATTTGAGTCCGGTTGTGATAGGCGGGGCTGCTTCCACTGTTCTTGAACTGAACAACCGCCTCGGTGAGGCCGTTTCTCCAGAACGCAGTCGCTGGTAGCACATATGGTCGTCCTGAGCTTTCTGGGAAACGGTCGCCAAAGAGCCAAGCCGCAATCCCAAGAACCGCAACAAAGAAAGTTAGGCACATGAACAGCCGAATGAGCCGGTAGGCGTCACGCTTTGTTAGCGTGGGGAAAATCTGCTTTCGAACTAGCTCTCTAAACAGAAGAAGAAATACACCCAGGCTAATGCCGCCGATCCCTGCGATCTTCCCGAGCAGTACGAGGTCTTCGATCAAGGCTCTCTACTCCTTGTGCGTTCAATTCTGGCCGAGACCACCGCATCAGGAGGATATACCGGAAGACGATCGGTGATGATAGCCATTCACCGCGTTCCAAAAGAAATACTGAGTCGGCTGCGCACCCTTGGCAGGAGATTCGTCGACATGATACCTATTTTCCCGCTTATTTCCTTAACAATCGAGAGTCGTTCCCGAGGAGGGGCGGGTGTCTGTTTACAGGGTACGTTTCGTCCGTCCCCGATTTCCCCCAATCAGCTGTGGGTGGCCGACATTACGTTCATCCGACTACGGAGCGAGTTCATCTATCTGGCGGTCGTTTTGGATGCATACTCCCGGCGCGTAATCGGTTGGGATTTGGGCCGCACGTTGCACGCGGAACTGGCGATTCGAGCTTTGCAGATGGCGCTTAGCGAGCGGAACTGGAAAGCCGAGGAACTGATTCATCACTCAGATCAAGGCGTGCAGTATGCGTCAAGCGATTACACCCAGATACTGGACCAGGCGGAGATTCAAATCAGCATGAGCCGGCGTGGCAATCCATATGACAACGCACGCGCGGAACGATTTATGCGGACGCTCAAAGAAGAGGAGGTGCACGGAACGGAGTATCAGGATCTAGAAGACGCACGCGGCCGAATCGGTGAGTTCCTGGAACAGGTGTATAACCGCCAGAGGCTGCATTCAGCGTTACGCTATCTGACACCGGAAGAGTTTGAGCAGGCCAGCCAAGCTAAAGAGAGTGACGGCGCTGATGGAAGCGGTGGAAAACCAAAGGCAGGTTTACCACCGCTCCCACAGGCCTTGGAAATCCCTCCAGGATTTCCACACTCCCACGGCGGGTCGACTGCTTTTCAATAAAATGAGAACTAAAACACGCTGAAGTGTCCCTAATTAACGGAACTTGGCGTGTCTCAGCTTAGGGGTGCAGTCCACCCTGTCCCCGTCGATCCCCCACCCTGTCCCCGTCGATCCCCCGTCGATCCCCTGTCCCCGTCGATCCCCCCGACATGATATTTCCCGACAACATTCCCATGATCGCAGGGCGAATCAACCGTACCAATTGTCCCAAGGATCAAAACCCTCGGAGCTATGTTTCAACACGACGTCATACTGGCGATGACAAGCTACGTAAATCATCAAGCCCGCGACAACTTCATCGAGGTTGCAACTTTCCCTGCTAGCGCACTCTACGACGATTGGCAGGGGAATCACTTCCGAGCGAACTGGACCTATCGGTTCTACCCACATGTTTATAGAGGCCATGAGATGCGTCGTGAGAACCGTACTGAAGGTATTGTCCCTGAGACGCTTGGGCCATACCTGGTGGTATCGTCCGTGGCTACGGAAAGAATCTAAGCAAACAATTTCGTTTTCAGATATACGTTCGCTTCCGTACACTTGCCTTGCCTTATTCGACCACAGGCTGGGGCGCCTGAATCTCGGGGGTGCTCATATTTTCAGATTGCGGTGGGGCAGCAAAGAGACTTAGTCAAATGCACCGACGAATCATACCTTTGGTCAATTTCGAGTCTGAAGTCGCCCATGTAGACTTCCTCAACGGTTACGTGCTGGAGCCGCTGATGGATGAAGAGCTACGGCTAATATCTGAGGAACCGATTAGACATAGCTTCAGGACGTCAAACCGGAATCTGATTCGGCACAAGTTGGCCACGGAAATTCCGCGCCAGCCAAAGGATGGACAGTTCGTGGGCTCTCAGCCTGCCGTTGAGATAATCCACGCGATGCGATTGTGCCACCCGGGAGACATCTGCGGCCCAATCTTCGTAGATTACTCCTCTTCATCAACTAGGTGGGCCAGCGGCGGTATCATGCCTGTGATGTACCTCGGTTCGCCATATCAATTCAAAAAGGAGGACGTAGATCTTGTCGTTGATCAGCTCTCACTCCTAACGACCAATAGGTGCAGGGCAGACAACCGGCTCACAAGCACGTTGGGCCGATTCAACGACATCTACGGACGCAATAGATTGGAAGATCGAATTGTAGATTGCTTCATTGCCCTCGAAAGCTGTCTGACTCCAGAAACCACAAGCGAGATTAGCTTCAGACTGGCGCTCAGGTCCGCCGCAATCTTGTCACCGACAGAGAGGCCTGAGGTGATTCGAAACCTTATTAGTACCGGCTACGATGCACGCAGCAGGATCGTACACGGGGGCCTTTCGATGAAGCAGTTGTTCGATAATAAAGACTTCAGAAAGAAGCTGCGTCCCTTAAAAAGGATTCAGGGGCTAGATCCAGACGCTGACTGTATCACACCAGTGTCTTTTACTGGCGATCTGATCGAGTGTCTCCGCAGTATCCTGCGAACGGTCATTCGAGAGATGAATAGAGTCAACATGGATACCGAGGAATTGGTAGCTGAGCTAGATAACAATATTGCAGCGGCGCTACGCATGGTCCGAAAGAAGTGACTGACTGGAGCCACAGTTTTATCGCCCACGGCATTTGCGTCCCTCATTGATCGGTAGATCGTACCGCCACGGAAACCCGGGCACCGCCTTCTTGTTGTCATACTCCTTTTTCTTAGCCCGGTGTTTCCCTCCATGCTAGGGGGCGGATCGGCAGGTCATTGCGACCAAGTAGCCAGGCCAGACGAATCTCAAGGGAATGTCTTCCTTCCGCTGGAGTTGACACGCTCTCGTTGTAAGCGCGTAGGGGCTTGCCAGTTTTCTGGTCCGTCTGTCGCAGATCGAAGATATGTGCCCCCCCAACCCTCAGGTCCGAGTTCGATAAAGCAGCGGAATAAGGACGCACCGTCGCTTTCATAGTCAGCGACGAAACGATGACCCACTTTCATAACAGCCCTCCAATCGAATGCCTCATTGTATGAGAGGAGGTGGCTGGGTGAAACAACAGGTGTCATGCTGCAGCACGGCTCGGGGCAGAAACATGGCGACATCATACCTATTAGCTCGCAAATTTGCTTGCGATGGACCTGGGACCAAATGAATCAAATCCATCGCTGTTTGGCGTTCTCGTTGAACCTGAATTGGATGACGAGCACACCCGGGTATTGACGCTGCACGGGTTTAAGGTCCCGCCGGGAGCCGTAGTAATTCTGGTGGAGGTTAAGCCAACCAGTCCATGGTTCGGCGATGGTTTTGGCCGCAAGCGAAGACCGAAACTAAGGATAAGTGAATCCAGACCAGCGCCTCAGACGGACGGGCTTTGGTAACAGACGACGTGACCACCATCGGAAATGCCGCGCAACTGCAAAGGCTGGGCGAGTGGACTCAGATGGTGGACAAAGGGGAAAGCGGGGGAAGGCGGGACCGTCCCGGATAGATTCCGTCTGTTCCGGATTGATTCGACTCGTCATCCGCTTTGGATTTCGAATAGTTCGCGGAGGGGAATGGGAAAGTCAGACGGAGTAACCACCATTGGTCGCGACACACTGATGCCCCCTGAAAGCCCAGGGACGGAGCCTGATTCCGGGTGTACCCTGTTCGGCATGGAAGACCTACCGAATTATTTGCTTTCCGCTTCTTTCGGCTTCCCCAAGGGGAGGCTGGTTAAGATCAACATCCGAGAGTCGGGTGAACCCGAGAGCACAGCGATTCTCAACGAGATGCCGCTCGAACGGTTCAGAGAAATCCTTGTTAAAACATTCAAGTGGCCTGCTGAGCTGGTGGACAAGCAGATAGCCGAAATGGAAAACGGCTATGGATATTCGTGCTCGCTTTCGATGACAATAGATGGGCTGTACCGCAGTGGTCTGCTTACCCGTTATCAAAGTTCTGAAATAGCTTAGCCCGTCTTCCGAAATACCGGAGCGTGACTTCGCGAATGCGTGGTGAAGAGCGCGCGCACCTCGGCTTCTGCCCATGTGGAAATCAAGAGGAGAGAAAGACCGCCCAACTTCCTCGACGAGTCACCGCGTAGCCCGGCATGTTCCCAGTTCTTTTAATGTTGGCGACACAGGGGATAGGTATCATGTCACCGAAGGCTTACGCCGTCTAATACCTGTCATCTTTGTTGTTCAACTCCACTTCTGCGCATTTAGAGTTAGCCTTACTCCGATACCACGCATGATCGCAGAGCGAAGCCTTTTCGACAAAAAAGCCTGCCTCCTTCATTCGCTTCACGAATGGGATGACATGAATGAAGCCGCAAGCCTTGGCGATCACCCAAAACCGGCCACTTGTGGTCACCTGAAAACCGGCCACTCTGAGTGAGGTTCAGACATTACGCGGATAGAGGCCGTTAGCCTCTGTCTTCATGGGTAATGTTTTGAGCGGAGAGAAGCGGGAACAAGTACTTGCATTGGGGCGTCTCGGCTGGCCCTTGCGTCGCATTGAAGAGGCGACAGGCGTTCGCCGCGAAACAGCGGGCGATTATCTGCGCAAGGCAGGGATCGTGATACGGCAGCCAGGCAGCTGGGGCGAGAAGTCGCTGGCAAAAGCGGCCACTCAGCTGATCACCGGCTCAAACGAACTATCCAGCGAAGAGAAAGCAAAACCGGCCACTCTGGTGATCACCGGCTTTTCTGCGCAAAACTCGTCACCTGCGAGTTCGGTGGAAGTCTCTGCCAGCGCTTGTGCGATGTATCGGGAGAAGATCGAAGCCGATCTTCTCCGTGGCCGGAACGCGATGGGCATCTGGCAGGATCTGGTAGATCGCCATGGATTCGCCGGCGGCTATCAGAGCGTCAGGCGGTTCGTACGGGTGCTGCGCGGAGCTTGCTGTCAACAAGCACGGGTGATCATCGAGACCGAGCCCGGTGAAGAGTGCCAGGTGGACTACGGCACCGGCCCGATGGTGCGTGATGCTGATAGCGGCAAGTATCGGCGCACGCGGCTGTTCGTGCTGACGCTCGGTTACAGTCGCAAGTCGGTTCGCCTGCTGGTGTTCCGATCAAGCGCGCGGGTGTGGGCAGAGTTGCATGAGATGGCTTTTCGGCGGCTGGGCGGAGCCACGCGGATCGTCGTTCTGGATAATCTGCGGGAAGGGGTGCTGGCTGCCGACATCTACGATCCCGGCCTGAATCCCCTCTATCGCGATGTGCTGGCCCATTATGCGGTAACGGCGTTGCCTTGCAGAGTGCGCGATCCGGATCGGAAGGGAAAGGTGGAGAGTGGCGTTGGCCATGCGCAGAAGACGCCGCTCAAAGGTCAGCGCTTCGAGAGTCTGGCCGAAGCGCAGGCTTATCTCGATCACTGGGAAGAACGCTGGGCCGACAAACGTATCCATGGCCGAACCAAACGGCAGGTAGCGGCCATGTTCGCTGAAGAGAAGCCGACGCTGAAAGCGTTGCCACTGGAACCGTTCCGCTACTACCAGTACGGCAAGCGCACGGTTCATCTGGACGGTTGTGTCGAGGTGGAGGCGGCGTACTACGGAGCACCGCCCGGTTGGATAGGCCGGCAAGTCGATGTGCAATGGGACGCAATGTATGTGCGGCTTCTCGATCCACGCACCGGTCAGTTGCTGCGTGAGCATCTGGGACAGAAACGCGGCGGCCATCGCATTCGCCCTGAGGATCGTCCCCGGCGCACGCCGCCGCACACGATGGAGCTTCTGGCCCGGGCGCATAAGGCGGGAGCCAGCATCGGTGTGCTCTGCGAATCGATTCATCAGCGCAAGGCGGAGACCGGACTGCGCCGCATCCAGGGGGTTCTCAACCTGGCCAAAAAGTACGGCAGCGCGGCCTGCGACAACGCATGTGCGGCTGGGCTGGAACTGGGTGTTGCCGAGTATCGCTTCGTACGTCGCTATCTGGAGCGCACGCCACAAGCCTCTCTGAGCTTGAAGCAAGTCGATCCTCTCATCCGCGAGCTGACGCAGTATCGCGACTTGATCCAACAAAGACTCAACTTCGAGGAAAGCAAACCATGAACCTGATCGAACTAAATCAATCACTGCGCCAATTGCGCCTGAGCGGCATGTCGGCTGTTCTTGAAACACGTCTTCTGCAGGCACAAGCGGAGAACATCGCGCCCATCGACTTGGTCTCCATGTTGGTCTGTGATGAACTGGCCTGTCGCACCAGCCGGCAACTGGAGCGGCGCCATAAGCAGGCTCAGTTCCGCGACGGAGAGAAACGTCTGGACAACTTCGACTTCCAGTTCAATGCCAGGATGAATCGCTCCCTGATCTTCGACTTGGCCACCGCGGCCTGGGTGGGACGACGCCAGGACGCCCTGTTGCTTGGTCCGCCGGGTAGCGGTAAAAGTCACATCGCCCAGGCCATTGGCCACGCCGTGATCCAGCAGGGTTATCGCGTGCTCTATCGTGAAGCGCATCTGCTGCTGGAAGAACTGGCCGATGCCACGCTGGATGGAAAACGCAAAGAGCATATGGATCTCTTAGCTACTGTTCCGTTGCTGATCATCGACGATCTTGGCATGCGCAAGCTGCCGCTGATCGCGGCCGAAGAGTTGCTGGAGATCATCATGCGCCGCTATGAGCGGGCCAGCACAATGATCACATCCAATCGTCCGGTTGAGGACTGGGGGAAACTGCTGGGTGACAGTGCTGCGGTCACCGCCATGCTGGATCGTCTTCTGCATCACGGCCACGTTCTCAAATGCGGTCCGCGCAGTTGGCGTACGAAAACCGGCAGCAATGGAGATGCTCAATGACAAAGAACAAAGCAATTAGGATGCCGGGCAAAGAGCGCCCGGCAACATCGCAACTTGTGATCCAGAAGCCTCCAACAACGAAGCCTCACCCAAGAAATCTAGCCAAAAACACGAAACCCTCTGCTGACCAGCTCATCAAGCCAATCGCAGAGGGTCTCGCATACCGATTCCTTCGGAGCCAGCCCCGTGTCCTCGGCTCTGGATCACTTCACAGGGCGCGACCCCGGCAAAGCGAGTACCACCATAACATGCCAATCAAGTTCCTCCGGAACTTAGATACACCCGGCACTCCTCGCCCCACCTTGCTGACATCGGACGCCGAGGAGTAAAACAATCAAGTCTGAACCTGCTTAAGTGGCCGGTTTTGCACTGATCACAAGTGGCCGGTTTTAAGGTGATCACCGAGGCCGCAAGACCAAGACACTTTTAGGATCGGCGGTTTGGATCTTACTCAGCCAATATTCTTCTCTTATTCCGTCAGCGCGCGGGAAGTACGTAGTGTCAGGTATTTGAGCGGGACTTTTCCAGACCATTCGTTGAAAGAAGGGTGCCTCAGCTTAAGAACAGGAAGAATTCCTAAGTCCTCCTTACACGTTTCAGGCATCTCTATGCTCAACCATTTAATTCCTAACGAAACCGCGACCTTCTTGCCTACGGTTTCCTGGGACGCGTACGTTGTTGTGTTCCACTCCTCCGCAATTAAATCGCAATTGCGTTTTTCGCACAGGGTGCTAATGATGTCTGCAAGGCGTCCGCCGTCATCGGCATGTTGAATCGTATGGTCGAGACCAAGTACAAAGGCATTAGGCATCGTTTTCTGGTCTCCGACAGTAGTTCCGTTCTCCGGACGAGCTTAGGGAGACGGCAGAAGTCCCCAAAGTTACCCCTCACCTGCTGCGTTCGTTAAAGTCGTTCCAACCGCGTCTGCGAATCCCCGAATTGCTCCAACTTCACGTCAAAGCGATCCATCAGTGACAGGTACAAACTGCACATCTTGCGGTTATCTTCGCTGTCCTTCAGATAATTCAGCGTACGCCCCGTTTCCAACGTCCCGCCCAACCCTCCGGCCAGTACCACCGGCAGGCGGAAGTTATCGTGTTTGCGGCCGATCCACATGTTGGATAGGAACATCAGGCAGGTGTTGTCGAGAACCGTGCCGTTTCCTTCCTTCATGCTGTCCAACTTAGATGCCAGGTAGGCATACTGCTCGACATGGAAACGAGAGATGCGCTCGTATCCATCGGAATTGTTGTTGTGCGAGGCGGAATGGTGGCCCTCTTTTACGTCGAGGAAGGGATAATACATGGCCGATAGATCGTGAGAGATGATCAACGAGGCTACGCGCGTCTTGTTGGTTTGGAAGGCGATGGCAACGATGTCGCACATCAGGCGGGCGTGATCGCGTAGGTCTTCCGGCAGTCCGTTGGCCGGCCGTTCCATGGTGGCGGCGACGGTGTTTTTGGCTTTGGCTGCGTCTTCGGCGTCGCTCTTGTCTTTGCGCATGCCCTCTACGCGCTTTTCTACTTCGCGCACGCTGGTCAGGTATTCATCGAGCTTGCCTTGGTCGGTGGCACTTACACACTTGGAAAGATCCTGGGCGCGATCTTTAACGCGGTCGAGAATGCTGAGGTTCTGCAGGCTGCCGCGGTTGTCAAACAGGTTATCCCAGGCGAGCGAGGGGTAGACTTCCACCGGAACAGGCGAGTTCGGACTCTGCCAGGAGAGGTAGGAACTGTAGGCCAGAGAAAAGTTCGATTCGTGGTAACCGGTCATGGGCTGATCGCAGGCCAGCACAATGCTGGACTGCGGAGTTTCTTCGCCTACGCGGCTGGCTATCATCTGATCGATGCTGATGCCGGAGTGGATGATGGCGCCTTTCGAGATGTGCGCGCCGGATAATAGACTGCCGGTCTGGGCGGGATGAATGCCCTGCCCGGTAAGCGCATGGACGTAGAGACCGTCAATGACGTTGATCTTCTGTTTGAGCGGCTCCAGGGGCGAGAGCGTCTTGCTCAATTTCATGTCGGCTCCCTGGCCCTCGGCGCTCCAGTGATCCTCGTTAATGCCACAACCCAGGAAGACGATGCCAAAACGCTTGGGGAAGGCGGAGGGCGGTGGGACATCCGCTAAGGCATGCAGCGACTCGAGCCAGGGGAGCGCCACGGTACAACCGGCTCCGCGGAGTACGGCGCGGCGGGAAATGGGAAATGCGAAGTTTTTAGTCAATCGCGACAATGAAGCTGCTCCCTCAGCGGCTAAAGCCGCACCTCTTTGCAATCGTTTATGTACGGCCTAAAGGCCGTACCCTTCGGATAGGCTTCCGCTCCGAGCTGGTAGCAGCAGGGGCTAAAGCCCATCTGTTTTTAGGCCGTTACGGCCCAACTAAAGTCGTGCCCTGATACAAAACGTCGGTTCTTCCGAAGCCTGTAAAGTCGGTTGCACATTAGTTTGACTTCCTCGATGCTATCTGGGTCTCAGGCTTCTGAGGCGCTGGCATTCGTTTATTGCGGAACTGCGGGCTCAGGACAATGGTATCGACCAGCGCATCAAAGCGATCGCCTTGCGCGGCGAGATTGGTCTGCATGGTATCGACCAGCGCTTCGTCGGAGAGTTGCAGCGACCGGTCGAGCGCGTACGTGAGCAGCTTGCGGCAAAGGTTGTTGATGAATTCGGGCTGGCGATGATCGCGGATAAAGTCGCGTAAACCATCAAAGCCAACGCCGTTGACGCCGCCGGGATAGGTGACCGCGGTATCGACTGGCCGCCCGGCCAGGTCTTTGGTACGCACATCGCCGATGGGTCCGTAGCCCTCATAGGCCAGGCCAAAGGAATCAAAGCGCGCATGGCAGGCGGCGCAGAAGGGAACAGAGCGATGTTTCGCCAGCATGTCGCGTACGGGAAGATCGGACTTAGACTCATCGGCCGGCAGCTCAGGAACGACTGGCGGTGGAGGAGGAATGCGGATGCCCAGCACTTTTTGCACCACCCAATTGCCACGCTTCACCGGGCTGGTGCGCAGTCCGGGTGAGTTCTGGGTCATAAATACCGACATGGGCAGCAGGCCACCGCGTCCATATTGGCCGGCATTGTCCACGCGGACCCAGTGGTTCACGTCGCCCTGGACTCCGGGTACGCCATAGTGCTTGGCCAGTACTGGATTCACAAAGGTGTAGTCGCCATAGATAAGGTCGAGCACGGATCGATTATTTTGAATGGTGTCTTCGACGTAGCGTATGGGTTCCTGAAACATGGCTTCGCGCAGGTCGTTATTGAACTGGGGAAAACGAGCGCGATCGACGGCGTTGTTGGTCTCAAACAGACGGAAGTTGAGCCAGTTGCCGGTGAACTCCGTGGCCAGGCCGCGCACGCGGGCATCTTTCATCATGCGCCGCGCCTGCGCCAGCAGAACTGCCGGTTTTTGCAGGTCGTTCGCTGCCGCGTGACGCAACAACTCTTCATCCGGCATGCTGGCCCAGAGGAAGTAGCTTAAGCGGCTCGCCAGCGCGTAGCTGGAGAGCGGCTCAGAGGGCACAGCGGTCGATGCCTTCAGGACGACTGCATGAGACCTGACCTTTGCCGAAGAAGCCGTTTGCGGATCTGTCATATCGAGCCGGTAGAGGAAATCCGGCTCCATCAGCACGCCGGTGATGGCATTGCGGATGGCTTCTTCGTGGGATGACTGGTTTTGGGTTCGATCCTGGTGGTAATACGCAAGCAATTCCGCGCGTTCCGCTTGGGTGAGGGGCCGCCGGTAGGCACGCGCAGCCAATTGAAGCATAGCTTCCAATTGCCTCGATTCCGCCGCTGCCCGCTCCTTTTCCAGGCTGCGGAGGGTGGCGTTCATCTGGTTGAAGTGGTCGCGAATGGCCTCCGCCGCTGCGGGGTCATTGGTGGGATCCGCCGCAGCCTTGGCCAGGTAGACGTCTCGCATCTTGAAGATGACTGCCGCATCGGTCACGGCGTGATCGGCCGGGCGCTCTGAGCCGGATTCGTCGCCTTTGCCAAAAACTTCTCCGCTCTGGTTGAAGTAGTACTGGGTCCAGGTACGCGCGGAAAAATCCGCTATGTAATCGAACTCGTTCCAAAGACGATCCAGCTCCTGGGTTCCGTTGTCGTCGAGGATGAGCTGCCGCAGAGGAAGATCGTCGCGGTAATAGCCCATGATGTTGTGATACCCGGCGCTGAGCAGGCGGCCCTTATCCTCCGAGTCGTCGGGGAAATAACGGCCGCGTTCCGATATATAAAACGCATCCGGAAACACCGAAGCGAAGCGCGCAAATGCGGCTTCATAACGGGAGCGCTGGGCGGCGGGCACGATCAGGTCGGTATCGTTGGCGCGCGCCTTTGCCGAGAGAGCGGCCCAACGGGGCGCGGCTTCCTCGTGGAGATCAGGATAGGGAGGAATCACCGGAACCACGGGCGGCGGATCGGTGTCATTCCGCAGATCTTTGGGATCGCTGTCGCGCCGGTGCTCGGCAAACTGCTTCAGCTTCCAGTTCAGAAGAGGCTCGGATTGCGCGGGCAAACCCGCCACCACCGGCGCGGCAAACTGCATTGCGGTGTGGGCGCGAATTTTCACCACGAAATCGCGCATTGCTGTGCATTTTGCCCGCAGCGCCCCGGTCTGCGCTGCCGCGGGAGGGGGAAGGGCCAGCCACATTTTCTGCAGCTTGAGAACCGGGCCGACTGCATTCTGATCGTGCAGGATCTGCCACACCATGGGCAGGTATTTTGGGCTCACCTTTGCGTCCACCGCGGTGGTGGCCAGGGTGGCGTGCGGTTTCTTGAGGGCGTTTCGATATTTATAGCGCCAGGCGGCCTGGAAGTAATCCGCATAGTCGGTGGGCTGCGCGGCGTAAAAGCTCACAATCCGCTGGATGGCGTATTTTTCGCGGTCGGTGTCTACCAACATGGGATAGGGGGCGAAGTCGATTCCATCTGGTTTCAGAACCGCATGGTCCGCCACTTCGCGAGCCGCCTTCAGATACTTGTTCAGCAGCGCCGGCGACATGGTTAAGGATTCGCCGGAATTGTCGAAACCCGCCTGGTTGGCAGGATCCACGGGAAATTGCCTGGCGACGTGCATGTCCTGGCCGGTGAGGTCGCGGATCGTGTAGTCGTACTCGGCGTTGCTCAGGCGGCGGGCAAGAACTACACCCGGGTCGCCGGCGGCCTTCTTGATTTCTTCCGCGCGCACGGCGACTACCCAATCAATGACCTGCTGTGCCTCGGCGGCCGGCGGGGGCGGCATCGGCTTGGGCGGCATTTCTTTTGCTTTTAGCCTGTCGGCCAGGAGCGACCAACGGGCAAAGTCGTCGGTCACCATATCCATATTGGTATAGGACTTCAGGTCGAACTGCGCGGGGGCCATCTTGCCGCTATGGCAGGCCACGCAATATTTGCCCACAAAGGGCCGGATGGTCTGTTCAAATTGCTGGTCCAAGCCTGGGATTCGGACGGGGATTGAGGCCGGGGTGGCTGCGCCCGCCATGGAGGCCGCGGTGAGGGAGAGGGAGAGGAGAAGGGTCCGAAACTTCATGGCAAAGCGCCTCTGGCCTCAAAGTAGGGGGAGCAACATGGGTCAACTAATATGATACCGATTCGCCGTGAAAAGCGCTCATGGGGTGCCGTCATCCGACCGGAAAGTCGTAAAGACGGAGTTTGAGGTCAGTTTTGGGTTAGACCGGGGATGGGGGGGACCGAGGATTCTGGTCCAGGTCTTCCGGGTTGTCCCGAATGTTCGCCGGGGCCGGTAAGCGCCATAGTCTTTCCTTTAGAGAAGCCGCATAGGTGGAAGTTGGGAGTGCTGCAAGGCAGGAAACCTGGGTACGCTCGGTAGAAAAACATTTCCAGGAAAGGTCCGCAGAACTGCAGATCCCTCCACGGCTTCGCTCGGAGCTTGTGACTTTTTTGATTTGGCCCGTAGTTTGTGGCTGGAAAGCTCGGAAGATCATCTGCCAACAAGCATCGCCGGGGTTCCTTCGGCTACGCTCAGGACAGGCTCTTCGACTGCGCGCCATAGGCCGTCCGTTATGCGATAGATCCGCGCGGCGCTTCGCTCAGGATGACGGCTTTGTGGGGAGCTTGAAATACAGCTGGTGGGATTACAGAGTGTCAATGGGCCTGTGGCCCACCTAATGGGATGAAAAGCCGGTTGCAACAGCATTCTTGCGACAACCGGCGAAGGAGGTCATCATAGCCGCATGTCTCAACATTCCGGACTGGGCCAATACAACATCATCGGATTCGTTTCCATCGTCGACGTGCCCCGCGCGAAAGAGTTCTATCAGCACACTCTTGGCCTTCGCCTGGTGATGGAAGAGCCGCCGTTTGCGCTGGTCTTTGAGGCGAATGGCATCATGCTCCGTCTCGGCATGGCTAAGAAACTTCCTCCGGCTCACGGCACGGTTTTGGGCTGGGAAGTCCCTGAGATCGCCGCCACCGTGGAGAGCCTGGGACAAGCCGGAGTCCGCTTCGAGCGCTATGAGGGTATGAACCAGGACGAGCTGGGCATCTGGACTTCGCCTACCGGTGCGAAGGTCGCCTGGTTCAAGGACCCCGACGGAAATATCTTGAGCGTTTCGGAACATCCGGAACTGAAGAAATGAACTTCGCAAAGTAGATCAACGAGACGCGCTTCTGCCTGAAGCTAACCTGAAGTTGAGGGTTCCCCTGCCGATACAGATGTCGCTGACGAGACCTCCCTGGCAGGAGCTGCGCGATGAGAAATCAGCGAAACAGTATCTGTCTTAGTTACTTAATCGCAGGATGCATTTATCTTCCCAGGCCATCTCTGGGCAGAAGAGCGACATCGGGAACTTTGACAGCTACAGTCGTCTACGAGTCTAAACGCCGATCAAATTACGTAACAATACAAGATACCTATAGCCTTCTTGCAAAACTTCGGGCGCGTACCGTTTCTGCTCTGTCCGATTCGAAAAGGCGACGCACGCAAACAAAGCGCGCAGTGCCGCTTACTAATATATCCCGTGCAACACATTTTTCATCTCGCCTGCCCCGCCGTGCCGTGGGGTGCGCCGTGGGTATCTGCGGTTTCCTTCGGTTTTTCCACGCTTTCGTCTGTCAGGTTGCGATCGGACGATCTACGCGTTAAGATGAGATCCAGATTATGAAGCATTACGCCTTGCTCCCTCTCCCCGAAGAAGTGCGTGATTGGTGCTCAACAATTGGTGCGCAGATGATGCACTGGCCCGGTGTCAAGATGACTCACGTATTTGGCACACGTGCTTTTTATCACCGCAAAGTCATGTTCGCCATGCTTCCCGACAAGCGCAGCTTAGACAGCTCTACTGCCATCTCATTCATAACCTCTCCCAGGGACGAGGCAAACCAGGATGCGGATTGGCAGACATTCGAGCTGACTGACCGCACCCTTATCGACGCGGCTCTTGTATCGCTGGAGAAGGCGTACAGGGCCAGCATGCTGTACTCATCGGTGGATCGTCCAAGCCCGATAAATCCAGGACCCGGAAAGCGAAACGGGCGGGAGAAAATCGCCGATACGGTGATGTCGTTATAACCCGATAGGCCGTTCATGATTTGGCCCGCGGATTGCGCAGGCCTCTTCCTACCGTACCACCCTGTAAAGGCAAAACTTTTTCCTGTCCCTGGCCTGCTGATGGGCGCTCTTCACGGACGCTTCAACTTGGCATATTGTTCAGGCGTCAACTTCAGGTAGGCGCCGCCCTTGCCCGTCGCAATCGCATGCTCCAACATCTGCCTTGCCTCTGATGTTCCCGAGGCTTCCCCGTGCCTTGCCAGCTCCCTGATCTTCTCCGGATCAGCGAAGGTCAATTTCCGGGGCAGGGAAGTCTTCAAGTCCGCCTCCAGGAACTGAACCTGCCAGCCCTGGTGAAACAGGAACGACATGTAGATGCGATGGCTGGGACGGTCGTATCGGCTCATGCCGCCAGTATAGGAGAATAGAAGGCGAAAACATCCACAGGGCTCGAAGACTCAAATGACTACGCATTCGCAAGCCGAGTCAGGGTGACTACTGTGATGTCGTCATCCTGGCCGAATGCGACGGCGGCTTCAGAGGCCTCCGCCGCATCGGCGCCCGAAGCGAACAGGGTTTGCAGCCGTTCGAAGCTGAAAATCTCGCCGGAGGGCGCGCGCGCCTCGAGTAGACCATCGGTGTAAAGAGCGCAGCGGTCGCCAGGATTGAAGTGCACGATGGCTTCCTCATAGACGATCGCAGGATCGATGCCCAGGGGCAAAGCGCCGGGCAAGTCAATCTCTTTATCGTTGAAGTAAGGCGCGGGGTGCCCGGCGCTGGCCAGGATACAGGCGCCGTGGGGGTCGAGGTGCAGGGCAATGCAGGTCGAGAAGCCGCCTTCAAGACGGCCGTGGAGACGGCGACTGAGGCCGGCGAGAATTTCGGCCGGGCGGGAGGTAGTTTCTGCGAGCGTGCGCACAGCACCCACGATGAGCGAGACGGCCATTGCGGCGCGGAGTCCCTTCCCGCTGACGTCGCCGAGGACAATGAGCGTGGATCCGGCGGGCGGGCCATCCAGCGGAATGATCTGGAAGAAGTCGCCGCCCACTTCGAGCGCGGGCAGATACGTACTGGAGATGCTGAAACCCGGCAGAGTGGGTAGCCTTTCGGGAATGAGGATCTGCTGGAGCTCGCGGGCGCTGTGCAGTTCCTGCTCCAGGATGGCCTTGCGATCTTGCTGGTCACGAATGTAGTGATAGACCGTATAGATGATCGAGAGGAACACCAGCAGATCGAGAAGAGTGTCTGCGTTGAAGGAGGCGGGACCCAAATGGAACAGTGGCGAAGACAGATGCTGAGACAGAGTCCAGTGGGTGAATCGTTGGCCCTGCATGGCGGTGGCAACAATCACAGCCAGCAGTTGCGAGAGAGACGCGCTCAAAGCGAGGACCCAGCGCGCGGAGTCAAGTTTCTGACGGAAACCGTACGCGACCAGCACCAACAGATAGAGCTCGCACGGTTCAATGATGACGGTGAGGATTCCATCGATCCAGGCGCTGGTCTGTGGCGAGATCCAGTTCGGGGGCGCATAGGTGAGACAACCGTCGAGGAACGAACCAGTCAGGCTGACAGCGGCAAGAATCTTTGCCCAGCGGACCAGCCCGCGACGGTTGCGGAGGTGAAGCATCTCGATGAGAAGGAACCAAAGCGCGACATTGCGCAGGACCCATAGCGGCTGCAGCATGAACTGGCTGAACTGGCCGGAGACCGGTAGGCGCATGGTGTAGATCGACGTCCAGATCGCCGGACAGATAGCGAAGATAGAAAACCAAAGGAGCAGGGTTTCGTTCCTGCGCCGGAGCCACAGGACGAAGGCTGCCAGGGCTACCAGAAAGTAGAGAATGTTCCGCGAGTTGATGTAGAGAGTGCTGCGCAGGAAATTGTAGTTCCAGGTGCCGATGTACGCGGCAATCGATTTGGTATCTCCCAGCAGGGGCGTCGCTGCAATTCCGCCACCATCCCCGGCCGCACTGGAGCCGAGCGGTCCGCTCCAAACACGAATGGCGAGCGTGCCGGATCTAACATCAGGCAAGGTGAAGGCTGCGGGCACATACACGGCCGGCGTGGACGGGTACGGAGGTAGCTTTCCGTAGCGCCCCACCAACCTGCCGTTCCAGTAGACCTCGCAGGCGTTCTGCAGGGCAGGCAGGAGCAATTGGAAGTCGGTTTTGACATCAGGTGCGGGTGTGATGCGAAGGTACAGCCGGTACCAGGCAAAGCCGGCATAGGCATAGTGACTCTGCGCGCCCCACGGGCGATCGGGAAGGATGGTTTCCCAACCGTTTTCCCCCGGGGTGTCGTTGATACTGGGATCGGCCCATCGCAGGTCGTCGCCGATATGGAAACGCCAGGGTCCGGAGAGATCGACTGTGCCTTTGCCGAGCCCGTCGATAGTGACGATGGAGGGAGCGGGCGAGGTCTGCGCGTGCGCAAAGCGAAGATCGAAACCAAAAACCAGGAGCACGAGCGCGAAGAGAGCGAATGGCGGACGAATGCGCATTTGGAATGCATTGTACGTCTGACCAGTTGGTCAACCTACCGTCAAATCCAGAACGCGAGTCGACGTCCAATCAATTAGGTTTCAAGCCGTCGCGTAATCATGCACCCGATGACAATGCCCTTCCCGCATTGATTAAAGCAATGTGGGAAAGTGCCTGGGGAAAATTTCCCGCCAACTGATTGTGTTGAAGGTTGTATTCCTCCGAGAGCAGGCCAACGTCGTTACGCAGCCTGAGGACTTTTTCGAACAGACGTTCCGCCTCGGCTCGCCGGCCCACTCCGGCCAGATTTTGGACAAGCCAGAACGAGCAGGCCAGAAAAGCAGACTCGCGCTCCTGCCTTTTCTCAGGCAGATAGCGATTCACCAACCCATCGCATACGAGCTTTCTTTGGATGGCATCGAGCGTACTCTTCACTCGCTCATCATGAAATGGCAGGAAGCCAAATACCGGCAGAAGCAGGACGGAGGCGTCGAGCTTGCTCGAACCAAAGGACTGCACGAAGCTTCCCAGCCTTCGATTAAATCCGCGACTGCATATCTGCCGATGTAAGCTCTCCCGTCTTCGCTTCCATCCGGCCACTATTGTTGATGTCCCACTTTTCGCAAAAGATTTGATCCCCTGATCGAGCGTAAGCCAAACCATCATCTTTGAATAAGTGTAATGACCCTCACGATCTCGCCGCTCCCATATCCCCGACGAGGGCCGATGATGGACAGAAGCGACGTACTCGGCCAGATCTTTTTGCAGAGGGTGTAGGCGGGGGTCAATGGGAATGCGTGCCAGAACCATACGGGCAAGCGCGTCCGCGACTTCTCCGAAGACGTCGAGCTGGAATTGTTCCGCTGCGGTATTTCCAATACGCACGGGACCAGAGCCTTTGTATCCCCGCAGCCAGGGCAACTCACATTCGGGAAGGTGCCTCTCGCCGTGAACACCATACATGATCTGCAGCCCACGCACGTCACTACCTAGTGATTGAAGCAACCATTGCTGCCAGGCGATCGCCTCGCTGTGATAGCCGACGGATAAGAGAGATTCCAGCGTGAAGGCGGCATCCCGGAGCCAGCGTATCGATAGTCCCAGTTCCGATCGATCCCGAGCCGCTCGGGAAGGGAAGTCGTGGCGGCGGCGACGATGCCGCCAGTGGACGATAGGTGAGCGCCTTGAGAGTGATGAGGGATCGCTCGATGGCATCTTGCCGGGGCCGCTGTAGGTACTTAGGCCGCACCATTGACGCCAGAAAGCTTCTGTCTCGGCAATGCCTTGCTCACGTTGATCCGGCGAGGCGGCGCTCTTGAGCGGCGGCATAAGTCAGGACAAACGAGCGACGTTGTCCTTGCCCGAGCGTAAAGTCTGCATCGCGGTGGAGTGCTCCGTCCTCGGATGCTCCTGGCTGCGCAGATAGACAACACCAGGGCCCGCCGCGGCTGCCCACGCATTACCCTCGCGAGGTCCGGTCCTCAGTCCGGTCGTCAGTCCGGTCCAGGGAACGGTTCGGCCAAAATCGAAGCGTATGCACAACTCCATGCGCACCGAAACCTTTCCCTGCAGGCATTGAACTATGCGTACTACATCAGAGTGATGTTCCCGAATGGGCATGAAGTCCGTCAGGAGGAGGGTCCCCGATGCGGTTTCGAAAACTGTTTCCAGAATCAGCGTGTGCTCACGATACCTGCGAGTTACTTTTCTTATCTGCGCCCTGGGTGCGATTAACCATCGTCCGTTCTCAGGCGTGCCGAGCAGCGCTGCAAAACATGCCGGGGAAGAGAAGTCGGGCCAGCACAGCCAGTCGATCGACCCGTCTTTGCCGACTAATGCCGCTGTCTCGCAGTCTCCAATCAGGGCATAATCCTCAATGTCAAGCGCCATCCATCTCTACTCCGGCTACTAAGGAACATTCGGTCACGTATTTAGATGCGGGCGACCGTCCGGTCAGGCATCTCCGAACCATGGATTGGATTCCCACCTACAGGAATGGAGAAGCAGGAGATGACGAATCGGTCGCAGACAGTAGTAGTTACGGGCGCTTCCGCCGGGCTAGGGCGTGCCATTGCGCATGAATTTGCTAAAACAGGCGCACGCGTGGGTTTGATTTCCCGGGATCAGGCTGCGCTCGATGCCACAGCTGCCGAGGTAAAAGATCTGGGTGGTTCAGCAGCCGTGTATGCAGCGGATGTGAGCGATGACGCGGCGGTGGAGGCGGCCGCAGCATCCATCGAAGAAAGGCTCGGCCCGATCGACATATGGGTCAACAACGCCATGGTCTCGGTTTTCTCTCCGGTCCGAGAGATGGAAGCGAAAGAGTTTCGCCGTGTCACTGAAGTCAACTATCTGGGCTATGTTCATGGGACCCTCGCCGCCTTGCGCCGCATGCTTCCGCGCGACCATGGACGGATCATTCAGGTGGGCTCGGCTCTTGCGTTTCGAAGCATTCCCTTGCAGGCCGCCTACTGCGCGACCAAACACGCCATCGTAGGGTTTACTGACTCTCTTCGCTGCGAGCTTTATCACGACAAGAGCAAGGTGAAAGTGACTGTCGTTCACATGCCGGCGATGAATACGCCGCAGTTCACGTGGGTAAAAAGCCGTCTGCCCGGAATGCCACAGCCTGTACCTCCTATTTACGATCCGGAAGTTGGCGCGGCTGTCGTCTTACATGCTGCGCAAACTTCCTTCGTACGACGGGAGTACTCGGTGGGCGGCTCGACAGTGAAAGCCATCGTAGCGCAAAAATTTGTCCCCGGCCTGCTGGACCTATATCTTGGAAAGACCGGATACGGCGCGCAGCAACGCAAGATCGAAGATTCTCCGGACCGTCCTCATAATCTCTGGCAGCCTGTGGCGACCTCGTTCGGGGCCGATGGACCCTTCGCACAGAAAGCGCGGCCCTTCAGCCTGGAAGCAGACGTCAGCAAAAATCGTGGCTGGTTCTTATTTGGGTGCGGTCTTGTTGGGGCGGCGCTGGCAAGAAAGTGGCTGTCTTCTTAAGCAATGCGCGGATTGCCCTTGAACTTTGTGTAAGGCGGACTGAGGTCATAGCGGATACCTGGTTCGTTTGGGTCACGGTGATTGGAAAAGAAAATGGCGCTACCCTGCTTGATTAAATAGTCCGCTGTACGCGCCGCCAGGCTTGAATTGTCAGGCCCGGATTGGCCGAGCCTTGCGTCGGGAGAATACTTCCATCGCAGACGAACAGATTCGGAATGTCGTGCGTACGTCCGAACTTATCGACGACTGAGGTCTAAGGTCGCTTCCCATGCGCGCCGCCCCGACCAGATGCGCAAAGCGCGATTCTTGAACGACCTGCTTCGCCCCGGCCGCCCACATTACATCCATGACTTTGTTCTTTCCGAATTCGATCAGCTTCTTGTCGTTATCGTGAAGATTGAAAGTTACCTTTGCCACGCGCAGCCCGTACTGATCTTTCGCCTCAGCAAGTTCGACACGATTGTCTTCCCACGGGAGAATCTCTCCCAGCACGCCAAGTGTGGCCCAGTGGTTGTAGTCCATCATCACCCGCCGCATGCCCCAGCCCCAGGCGCCCATCGCAGCGGTCATTTGCTTAGCAAATGCGATCGGGGAGGGACCGACTGTCTGGATCGCGAATCCGCGGCAAAGTCGGCGCTTCGATCGGTCTCGTAAAAATCTTCTGAGAGGGCATGTGCCGGGGCGCCTTGTAGATCCGAATCAGTTCCTCGAAGCGTCCGGCGACGACGTTACCGGCCTGGGCCATCAGATATTTGCCGAGCGTTCCACTGGAGTTGGCGAGACCGTGCTCTATGCCCGGGACAAGCAGAGTTCAAGAGCAGACGCGGCGTTTCGATCGCGTAGCCAGAAACAATGATGGCCCGCGCATGCTGGAAATGCTCTTTACCCTTCGCGATCGAAATAGACCACGCCGATCACACGCGGCCATCGTGCGCAAGCTGATGCGTGAAGCCCATCGAGTGCGCGCGAATATCTGCTCCATGAGCGATGCGCATCCGGAACATGTGTAATCAAGTGCTCGCCTTCGCTCCTACCTTGCAGCCCTGCAGGCAGAACCCGCGATAAATGCAATGCGGCCGGTCTCCATGCGAAGCAGATCAGAATCGCTACCGGCCCTCCTGCGACGTGCTCTATGCCCAGCCTGGTGCAGCCGCGTACCAGTACATCGCCTACTCCACCCAGCGGGTGCGGCCCATAGGGATGTCCATGCGGATCACCCCAGGGAAACCAAGCCGGTCCTGCGACAGGAATCTCCCGCTCCAGCAGTTCGTAATATGGTTTTAAATCCCTATAGGAGATTGGCCAGTCAACTCCGACGCCATCTTCCGAGTACACGCGAAAGTCCGAGGGATGAAAGCGAGGCGCAAACGCCGCCCAGTGCACCGAGCCCCCGCCCACGCCTTTGCCGCTGTTGTTCGCACCGAGAGCGAGTGGATCGCTTACCGCCGGTGATGCGCAGCTCGTTCCAATAAAGCTCGTGCGAACCTTTTTCGTCGCTCACCCAATCTCTTTTCCGTATCCCAGAACGGGCCCGTCTTCCAGAGCGACTACACGAAAGCCTGCTCGCGCAAGGCGCTGCACCAGTACTCCACCTGCTGAGCCTACACCCACGATGCAGTAATCAACCGCTTCGCTGTCGGCGAACTTCCTGGTTGGAGCCGGAAGGGTTTGCATTGGACCGAAGGCGATGAGGCATTAGTGGCTGCCTCCATGGCCATGCAGTGACGAGTGTTCCGGAGGAGCACCCTCCGCCTCGAGTTCCGAAACAGTATCTACGGGCGCATTCCAGTCGTAGCGCTGTTCCTCAACTTCCCATGGCTCAGGCAAGCCGTTTTCGAGGCGCATATATCCACGTGGATAAGCCGGACCACCGAAGCCGATCTCGTCCCAGGCCCAAGGATGCGAATAGTAAGCGGTCACACAATCCTCCATGAGTAATGCCCAGAATCGATGTACAGGCATCTGCGCCCATGCCAGATGTTCAGGATCGGGCTTGCCATCGTGCAGCGATTTCAGAATTAATTCCTGGCTGTGAACGGTTAACGTTACAAATTGCTCTTGAAACCGGGCCTGCGCCATCTCGTCGATGGCTTTCATCCCGAGCCGGTAGGCCTCCTGGTCCGGCGGCATATCTTCGTAGCGAAATCCATTGAGCGAGTTCTTGAAAAGCCGTTCATCCATAACCGGAAGAATGGGGATGGTGTGTTCGGCCGCTCTATCATCCTGGGGCATCACACGATCGACAATGGCCGTCATTAACTCGGCTTCCTCAGCAGAGAAGAAGCGAAGTGGGAGGAACTCTTTCCACCCGCTCTGCGACAACAGTGCGAGTCGCTTCATCCCACCGCTTCTTTTGTGTCAGGGTGGCGAAGCCGCAATAGTAACCGGGCTGGGGCAGATCTCGAATCTCGCCACCTGTGGCTCGAAATGGATACGATTTCTGTTTCACGCCTCGCGCTCCCGCCGAAGAAGGCTCGCCATGAGGCCAAGAAAGCCACAGGCGGCGAACAGGAGCGGCGCGAAAATCGGGGGACCGTAGAGGATGTTATAAAGCGGCTTCTTCATCCCTCCCGGCCTGCGGGCTATGCCGCGCGCATGATAGTAGAAACCGGCCGCGCCATCGGCAAGCGCCAATGCAGAAACCACGGGCAAAGCAGTATTGGCAATACGGCGGCTCTTGATTGCACCAGCGGCTGCACCCATCAACAGAGGCGTGAGCAATACCGGGGTCCATTGCGCCGTGTAGCGGAAATTTGTTTTGTAGTGAGAGTAGAGAGCCTCAGATCCGCTGAAGAAGGCCCAAAGAACCGTGATCGCTGAGAGATGTTTCTGGAACCTTCCATTGCGCAGGTTCGTGCGCCAATCGGGCCTTTGCAAAGTATAGGCTGCCGGTGGCTTTTTGGAATTGCCCGCTCAGCGTGTGAAGTTCTTCCTCCCGCCGCAGGTAGGAAGCCATCAACCCGAGGTACGCGCTGGTTCCGAAGAGCAACGGTGCGAAGATCGGTGGACCCATGACGATATTAGTCAGCGGAAAACTCCACCCGCCTGGCTTACGTGCTATCCCGCGAATATGAAAAAGTAATCCGGTAATCCCGTCTGCCAGTGTCACGATGCTTATCCAGCGAAGGATGAAGCGGGCGCCCCACCGGCTAAAGACGCCAAGCAACCCTGAACCGGCGAGTGCTCCGCTCAGAACGACCGGGGTATACATCACGGGATTGCTATAACTTCCCTTGTAATGCTCGTAACCCACTTCAAGGCCGGTAGCTACACTGCTCATAGAGACAAGGCAACATAGCGTGCGCTGAAAGCACCCTTCACGGAGATGCTCCAGGATGCTCACCGCCCCTGCACCCATCGGATGCGGCAAAGCACGCTTCGCCGTACGCTCCAGTGCAGTCGTCAGCACGACGCTCATTCCATTTCTCCTTTATCCCACGCGACCGCGCGCGTCCAGGCTCCTCCTGCTTTTTCAATCAAGACGGGAAAGGCGGCAAAGTGCCTGATTTTTCCATCCAGGAACACGTCCGGTATGCGAATATCTTCGATGATGAGCTTCTTCGCACCGAGTAAGACTTTGTGTGCGGCCGTCTCTTTGGCTGGATCGTTGAAGCCACCGATGCTCAAGCCTTCAATCCCCACACCATGAACCCCTATCTACACAAGGAACTCAGCAGCCTCGCCTGTGAGGTAGGGCCATTCGGTCAGGAATTCTTTCGTCAATCCGCGCTTTTCTGCCCATCCCGTCTTGAGCAGGACGATCATGCCTGGATGAATGCCACGCGAAAAAGGCCGAAGATCGGCGGCTGTGATTCCGCTGCCGGCTGGCTTATGCCGCAGGTCGATGGCGATGCTCGGAGCGTGGAAGTAGTTCAGCGGCAAGGCATCGACAGTTTCTGCATCCGGGAAGAAATGAAAGGGAGCGTCGATATGAGTGCCGGTATGTGTCATCAGTTCCAGATGTTCGACATTTGCGGATTCAAGCGCGGTTAAATGAGGAATCGTCATTGTTGTCGGTCGAAACTTTGGCCACTGGGGTACGTTATTGAAGAGTGGCTGGCTGAGGTCGTAGATCATTTGTTTTCCCAGACGAGGTAACGTTCTGCATCTTTTCTTTTGAAGGTCAGGCCAAGTCCCGGCCTCGAACGGTCAGGCCGCAGTATGCCGGCGCTGGCCCCAATGAATCCGTCAAAGAGCATGCTCTCGATTCGGACGTGGTCGTGAAAATATTCCACATGGCGAAAATTTGGAACCGCACAGCCGGCATGCATATGAAGGGACGGTGCACAGTGAGCTGAGAGCGGACAGCCAAAGCTCGCCGCGACTGCTACTCCCTGCAAGAATCCGGTGAAGCCTTTGCATCGAGTCGCATCAAGCTGCAGGACATCAACAGCTTCGCCTTCGAGCATGTGCCGGAAGTAAAAGGAATCGTAGCCATACTCGCCTGCAGCAATCGTCCATGCCCGCAGGCACACGGTCTCGTATGAAATGCAAATCGGGTAAGAGGTCGGAACTGACCGGTTCTTCAAACCATGTCACGCCATACCCGGCTAATCCCTCGCGCAAAGGAAAGAGCCTGTTTAGTGCTGTAGGCTCCATTAGCATCAACAAAGAGCGCCACGCCTGGTCCAATAGCTTCTCGTGCTACACGGACCCTTTCCATATCCGCATCAGGATCCGAGCCAATCTTCATTTTGACCGCTCTGATACCATCCCGCGACCATCCGGAGAGCTGCCCGGCAAGCTGGTCATTCGTGTACGTTGTGAAGCCGCCGCTGCCATACACTGGAACACCTGGAGTGACAATACCCAGCAGATCGACCACGGAGCGTTGCAACAATTTTGCCTTGAGATCCCATAAGGCAACATCGAGCGCCGAGATGGCCATGGAAGCTATGCCCCTGCTTCCATCGTTGCGCACCTGCGTGAGCATCGCTGCGTGCATATCCAGAGACATCCAGAGGCGATTGCCGCAGGAGGCATTTCCCCGGCAAGATGATCGGCAACTACGGCAGTTGCTTTGTTACCGTATGTATATCCCAGTCCAATGGTCTCGGCCGCCTGGATCTCGCAAATAATCAGCGTGGTCGAGTCCCACTCTAAAGTTCCGTCTGCCTCCGGTGCATCGGTCGGAATTGTGTACGCGGATATTTGCACCTTCTCGACCGATGGCCGTGATAGCTCCATAACAGCAATTTTCCCCGGCCGCAGTCCGCCGCGATCCGATTAGACCAGCTCACGCACCGTGTCATGCGCGTTGGTCAGCGCAATCTTCGAGCGGTTGGGCTCCCCGCGTACCAAGGCCTGAGCTAATTTCAATGCCTGGGATGCTTTGATCTTTGCCGGCATTGGAGGCGTGAACTCGTCAACGACAGCTTCAATCAGCACGGGTCCGCGACGGCTGATGACGCTGTCTAATTGGGCGCCGCAGGTGGTTGCATCGGCGATCTGGATTGCTTCGATGCCCGCACCGCGCGCGATGGTTACGAAATCAGCCGGATAGAGGTCGGAGCCATACTCCGGATTTCCCAGAAAGACCATCTGCTCCCACTTGATCTGTCCCAGGGTGTTGTTCTTGACCACGATGATCGTGATGTTGAGCTTGTAGGCCGCGACAGTAATCAGCTCACCGAGCAGCATACTCAAACCACCATCGCCGATGATGCAATAGACTGGCCGGTCGGGATACGCTACGGCAGCCGCAATGGCATACGGCAAACCGCAAGCCATGGTGGCAAGATTGCCGGAACAACTATGTTTCTGCCCGCGCAAAGCGGGCACGTATCGCGCCCACCAGGTGGTTATCGTGCCTGAGTCGGAGGTGACGATGGCATTTGCAGGGATGCGCTTACCGAGCTCCCACCCGACTACTTGTGGTTTCATGGGTTTATCGTCGCGGGTTCCTCGCTCTTCCATCAGCTTCTGCCAGTCGGCTTTCGCCTTCTGGGCTTTTTCAAGAAAACTCTTATGGTGTTTCTTCAGAAGCGGGAGCAGAGCGCGCAGTGTATTTTTAGAATCCCCGACCAACCCTACGTCCGCTGGGTGCCGCAGGCTGATGCGCTGCGGGTCGACATCGATCTGTACGCATTTGATGGACTCTGGCTGAGGAAGAAACTCAATGTACGGGAATGAGGTCCCTACCATCAACAGCGTATCGCAGTCCTCGATCGCGTCCTGCGATGGCTCTGTTCCAAGCAGGCCGATACCTCCTGTGGTGCAAGGGCTGTCATCCGGGACCGATGCTTTGCCCAAAAGGGACTTAATGACGGGAGCGCCGAGCACTTCAGCAATTTCTTCCAGCTCCTGGGTCGCATGGAGTGCTCCCTGGCCGGCCAGAATGGCGATTTTCTTGCCGCGGTTCAGGATGTCTGCCGCATGTTCAAGTTCGATTCTTGCGGGAAGCTGTTCGAAATACGCGGGCACCGCGGATGTGTGATGTACAGGGTTGCGTTCGGAGCGGCCTTTCTTGACTTCCTGGACCTGTACATCGACAGGGATTGTGATGTGGGAAACACTTCTTGACGCAAGCGCGGTCCGGATCGCCAGATCAACCACACTCTCCATGTGGGCTCCGCTCATGATCCGTTCATTGAATTGCGCAACATCGATGAAAAGCTTATCGAGCGCCACATCCTGCTGGGTAAACGTTCCGATGAGGTCGCTATGCTGCATGCCGGTAATTGCCAGCACCGGCGCATGATCCATCTTCGCGTCGTAGAGGCCGTTCAAAAGATGAATGCCACCAGGTCCCGAGGTTGCGATACACACTCCCAGGCGGCCGGTGAATTTGGCGTATGCACACGCCATAAAGGCAGCTGCTTCCTCATGTCGAACATGGATGAAGCGAATATTGTCTTTTTGTTTACGCAGGGCTTCGAAGACGCCGTTGATGCCATCGCCGGGCAAACCAAAAATGGTATCCACTCCCCAGGCGAGCAAACGTTCGACCAGTACATCCGATGCGTCGGTCATGATTCTCTCCGATTGGATCTCTTCCAGGCTTGCTTGACAATAGGTTAGGACGCAGATTCGCTTGCGGGGGTTTGTTTTCCGAGCGCATCTTGTTTCATACGTCAATCCGAAAGTGCATCCAATGAAGCGAGAAGGCTGTGCCTATGCCGCGACGTCGATAACCTGTTCCGCGGATGAGATAGAAAAGCAGCAATGAAGAAGCTGGAAGTGACCTTCATGCTTAAGGGCGCGATGCTTTTGGGGACGAACTTCCTGGAAAGCGGGTGGGCTGGTCCGGTTGAGCGGGAATTGGTATCAGAGATTGTGAGCTCATATGCTTTCGACGTAGACGTAACAGGCTGCCCGTTCATTCATGCTGGCATCGTAAAATGCGGTCCTCAACTCTGCCGGTCCCTGGGGATCGAATTCGAAATCGACAAACTTCGCCTCCGGCAATCATTCCGTAAAAGCCGCTGCTGGAAAGCCCGGGCACACCCTCATAAGGAGCGCTGTCTTTCTCCAGACTCCAATAGGGCACATGCGCCGCGGTGGTGGCCAGGTAACAGAAAAAAGGTTGATGGTTTGCTTGCGCGCCGCGCATGAAATCCATGGCGAGGTCGAAGAAAACTTGGTGCTGAAACCCTGGTATTTTTGAAATTTTCCGTTATGCAGGTAAGTGTCGTCCGTGTCGTCGTTACCGAAGTAGTCCGGTGTCTGCCAGATGCCGCCTCCCCCGCAGACGACGGCATCGTCAAAACCGCGGTCATGGGGACGGTACGGATAATTGTCACCCAGGTGCCACTTACCAAAAATTCCGGTGCGGTAACCCGACGATTGAAGCACTCGGCCAGAGTCACATTGTCTGAAGCCAAAATGCTTCGGCCATGAATGGTGTGCCACACACCGGTCGCATTGCTGTATCGGCCGGTCATCAAAGCAGCGCGTGTTGGGGAGCAGGTTGGGCTTACGTGGAACTCGCGGAACCTGGTGGATTCGTCATGCAGCTTATCGAGGTTCGGGGTCTTGATCACGGGATTTCCATTGCAGGCAAAATCTCCGTAGCCCGCGTCGTCGACGAGCACAAAAACTACGTTGGGTTGTTTTTGCTCTCCCCCACCGGCAGTAAGCGCCTTGCCATAGAAGCGTCGGCAAGCTGGCTCGCAATCAACCCAAGAACGTACGCCGTGAAACGTGATGACCATCGGTCATAAAATCTGCCCCCCGGTAATCCTGAGGTAATCCGGCGACAGCAATAGCTATTGCAGCAATCTAACTAGTCGCATTGGGACCGGACCGGGCGAGCTCAAACTGACCAGCATGAACACATCGCACCTTCAAATGAAAGAAAGCAAAGCGACTCGTCCACACAAAGTTCTTACTCACCGGAAGCCGCGCGCTTCTTTTTTTTCAGCTTCGCTGTCTCGGCGTGCAGCACTGCAGTCGTCTCTCTAAAGAAGCCCGCGATTGCTTGCAGTTCCGCGGCGGTGTAGCGGCTGGCTATCGTCGCCATCGCCTTTAACAGGGACTGAAAGATCGGGCCAACGCGCTGCTGCACCTTCTTCACCTGCTGCGGTTGCACAATCACGCTGCGCCGGTCTGTCGGATGCGCCTGGCGGCGCACGTAGCCCGCACTCTCCAGGCGGTCCACGATGCCGGTGATCGCTCCGGTGGTGAACCCAGACAATTCCGCCAATCGGCTCGCCGAGGACGGTCCGTGCTCGCGCAGCAATCCAAGACACTTCCACTCAGCAGCGGTCATGCCCAGATGGGCGGCCACGGCTTCGTGGAAAAAAACGATCGCGTCGCTCAACTCGCGGCCCATCCGCTCTCCGTGCGGCGCTCCATCAAGTGCAGTTCCAGGAGTAGTTTTTTTCTTTGCCATTTATCTCACAGCTAAGATACTATTTAGCGAGATATATTGTAGCAGGGTTGGTGCTGCCTTGAAATGGATCGCTACCCAACGCCGCCGCTTTTCCCATGGCTTGCCCTGCGCCGTATTCCTCGCTGGCATTTGCCAGTTCGGAGCGATCCGTGCATTGGCAGCCAGCTCGTCTGGCGGTGTTCTCGTTCAGGGTCCGGGCGCGGCTCCACAGCTCGTGTTTGCCTGTCGCGATCAGGGTGTGGGCGAGATGGAGTCTCTCTTCGCCAACGCCGATGTGATTGCCGAGCTGAAGTATCTGCACGCGGGGCTCGCGGTCGCCATTCCAGACTTCACGCCGGAGCGTGCTTCGCTCGTGCGTCGCCTGAATCAGGCCGGAATTCCGGTAATCGCCGCTCTGCTACTACCGAAGGAGGGCTACTATTTCACCGCGGACAACGAGCCTGCGGCCGCATTACGCTTTGCCGCGTTCGACGCATGGAGCCGCAACCAGGGCTTGCGCTGGAGTGGAGTTGGACTCGACATTGAGCCCAACTTTGCGGAGCTGGCGACACTCAGGAGCCATCCCTGGCGGCTGTTCACCACACTTCTTGGCGCGCCGTCGACGTACAGCGCATGCGCCGCGCAAAACGAGCGTATTCCGCGCTTATCGCCAACATGCGAGCGAGAGGCTATTTTGTCCAGACCTACCAACTGCCAATCCTCCCCGTTGAACGCCACGCCCACTCCTCTTTACTGGACCGTCTGCTCGGCACCGTCGACGTTCGCGGGGATCAGGAAGTGCTGATGCTGTACACCAGTTATGCGCCGCCGCCTGTCGGAGCGGCGATCATCTGGAAGCTTGGCCGGGATGCCCAGGCTATCGCCATTGGCGTCACCGACGGCGATCCCCTCGCAAACCCCGCCGTGCTTAATTGGAGCAGGTTTTCCCGCGATTTGATCGTCGCGGGACATTTCTCCCATCACATCGGCGTCTATGACCTAGAAGGCTGCGTGCGCCAGGGTTTCCTGTCTCGCCTGGAGACCATGAATTGGAATCAGTCCGTTACCATTCCGGCGGATGCCATACGTAGTGCCAACCACCGCCTGCTCCTGCTCGGGATGATCCTGTGGACCAGTTCGCATTTTCTATATCTCATTGTCGTGCTCGTGCTGATCATCGCTTTGAGCGCATGGCGCCTGCGCGTCCACAAAATGAAAAGGAAACTATCGACGCAAACCACTGTTCTCAGCTCTCAGCCAACTCGGTCGGCACGGAACTAGTTACTGGGAAAGCCTCTCCGCGTCTTGTGCATTCCTCAGCCCGGCCTGGGCCTGCCGGTTATATGGTTGGCAGCTGAGGATTGCGTTGTACTCCAAAATTGCGCGGTCGTATTTCCCCCTGTTTCTGTAGCTATCCGCGAGGCTCAGATAACTGGGTATTTCGTCGATTTCGATCGAGCAGCCGCGCGGTTTGGTTATCTGTTTCGGCGGAGTTTGTGGGTTCGATGCTGCAGCGTCCTGGGTGGCCGGGGGAACCTTCCGCGGCTTAGCGGGAAGCGGCGGCGGTGTGGCCGGTGCCTGTCCGATGTCCGTTTTTGGGTCCGGCGGCTGTATTCGTGTTGGCGGCGCTGCCGAAGGTGGTTCCGGGGTTGGGGCAACTGGCGCTTGCTCTACTTGTCCGCTAGCCGGTACTACCGGCTTGGTACGGTTACCAAGAACGCGCAAGTTGACCAAATAACCAACAGCCACCAGCATCGCAACAGCGCTACAGAAGGCGAGGATTTTCGCAGTCGAAAGCCACTTGGCCGGTACCGGCTCGTCTGCTTCAGGCTGCGGCGGCGGAACCCGAACCCGTACCCGCTCTGGTTCCGGTTCCTTCCAGCGGGGCTCGACGGCCACCTTAACCGTCGGCATTAGGGGGGGCTTAACGGGCGGGACGGTGACGGTCTCGACAGCGGAAAGTGTGGGCTGGATCAGAGTCGGCATGAACTCCGCTTCAGCCTGCAGCTCGTCCAGCCGTTGCTCACTCGTCCATAGAAATTCATAGATGCCCACACGCAGGGGCGAAGACCGTAAAGCCGGCTGGTAGTGCGCGATTCTGTCGTAGAACGCCTGTGTAATCAGCACCTGGGACGGTTTTGCCGAGTCCAGCAATTCTTTCTGCTCCACCGAAAGCCGGGTGTAGCTGGACGCTGCCTCGTCGGGCGCGCACGAGTCCAGAACCATCGACAGGTTAGGCCGTGCGGACCGGAACCGCGGTGCGGAAACCCTCAAACGCAACCTGCAAGGCCCGGCTGGCGGCCAGAGCCTTTCCCAAATCGTCAAATCCCTGAGTAAGCACATATTCCTGTGCATTTATCTCAGCATCTACCTCCAACCTGCTCATCAGGATGTCTTTGACCAGTGCCTGCGCCCGCAAACGCAGCGTAGGGTCCGCTGGAGGGCTGCTCCTGGACTGTTGCAGTCGTATCACCAGCTCGAAGTAGTCTTTGGCAGCTCGGCCATGGGCCGTGACATTTTGCATAGGTATTAAGGACTTACGACTTCGCCTTCAGACGAAAGCCAGGGAAAGGGAAAGTGCATAAGACTTTGGTTGCAAACGGAATGTGGGAAATGATAGCTTCTGAGTCGTTCCCCCGGTTAGCCACTAAGTAAATCCCCCTTTGGTCGCAGCCTCCGGGTCGCAGCCTCCGCATGCAGTAAAGCAAATCTATGCCGAGGAAGTATGGCTTCGTCAAGGTATTTTGTTGGTTGGGTACCATTTTGCCGCACTTCGGTCGCGGTTGTGCTCCTCGGTCTCTTGCCAGGTTCGGCCTTCGCAAAAACGCCGGAGTTGTCAGCGATTGAGGTGTATCCAACCGGCGATGCGCATGGGTACGTTCAGATTTCCGGCTTCACTCTGAATGCAAAAAACGAGGTGCATATCTGCACCGGCGTGCCGTCTATCAGCAAGAATAATTACGGAAAACTCCCTAAGATCCTCCTCGGCCCCGGCATGTCGTTGGAGCGGGCCAAGGATGGAATGCTTCTCCTCACCCGCGGGGGAGCTCCGGAGTGCGTGGTCCCGGCCAACTTGAAATTAGAGAAGGATGAAGGAGCCACCCCCTCCGAACTGGCCGATAAGACCGAATTGCAGGGGCAGATTGCCGCGAAGTCGATCAGCTCCACAGATAGCATTCCCCGCGTCGTTCCCGGGGTGAAGATTGTGTTTGTAAGCACCCTGGACACGGAATTGGCCGAGTTCCTGCTCGCCCAGAGTTCCGCCAACATAGCGGGCTGGAAGGCTTATCTGGGCAAATATCCCGCCGGTCCCCACTCTGGCGAAGCGAAAGCCGCCCTGTCTGTCCTCAACGTCCGGGATGGGCAAGCTGACCTGGCGGCTTACCAGGCGTCGCTCAAGGGCGGTCAACCAAACTATGGCAAACTGCAGGCGGCAAAGGTTGCACTGGAAGCAGCCATGGCCATTGCGCCGAGTAACGAGGGTGACCGAGGCCCTGGCGAAAGGCATTAACGGAGAAACCAAAGACCTCAACAGCAAGGGCATGGGCGAAATCAGTCTGTACCGGGATGCGCTGGCAAAACAAGCCGGCGGCTATCCCCACCTGGTGGCTGCGGAGAAGATCTCCCAATTCACCCTGGGTTTGGATCCCAAGTCACCGGAGACGGCTTCCCTTAGCCAGGCCTGCGTTCAGGAAAGAACCAATCTCGATCATCACCTGGTCGACTTCGCCAACAAGCTATCGGCGCGCCGCCCGGACGAGGCTTATGAAGCGATCAAGCCGCTCCGTGGGTTCGCAACCGAATATCCCAAGGTTCAGGACTCGCTCCAGTCCCTCTACTCCTATCATGTCGAGCAAGGTAAGAAGGATGCCGGGAAAAGTGATTTTCAAGGCGAAGTGGATGAATTTCAAAAGGCAGCCGCGGTAGAGTCAACGCCGGAAATAGCCGAGCTGCTGCGGAACGCACAGCAGCAACTTCAGGAAACCACCGATAAGGCCGCGATCACCTCAGCTTCCACCATGAGCGCTTCCGCGGAAGAAGACAAAGATTTCGTCAAAGCCTATGAAGTTCTCGCGGACCTGACACCGTCCCAGCAGAAAGCGGTGGCGGAGCGGCTCGACTCCTTGAAGGATCGCTACATCCAGGCAGCTTCGGCGAGAGCGAAGGACCTCGAGCGCATCAATACTCCGATTAAAGGAGTAGCTAATGAGCAGGGAGTGCAGCGGGCCTACGATCTCCTGAGCCGTTGCCACGCACTGACCAGCGACCCTGGGATTGAGGACCGGATGGCCATCCTGGGCGGCCGCCTGAGCGACTACTATCTGGCGCAAGCGAAACACTACCTCGATCGTCCGGATGGAACCGGCGCCAATGTTGGTTGGGCCTACCTTGAAGAGGCATTGCAATACAACCACGCGGACGCGGGCGCGATTCACGACGCCATGACGCTCGCCAATCCGGCGCATCAGCTTCGATCCAGGTTATCGCTGCGGGTTACCTTCCGCGACCGGACTTCCCGCCGGGAGGCGGTTGATTTCGCTCCACAACTCACCGACTCCCTGGCCGCGGGCCTGGAGTCTTCCGGTCTAAACATCAAGGTGGTCCGTCCCACCGAAGAGACCAAGGTGCAGCCAAATTTCCACCTGGTTGGAGATGTCCAGCAAAACACGATCTCGAACTTTGTTGAACGGAACGCAAAGTCGTCAAAATACCGTTCCGGCGAACAGGATCAGGTCAACGACGACTGGAACGCAGCCGATCGTGAATACGAGAGCGCCAATATGGCTCTGCAGACCGACCAACGCGCTCTGGAGGGCGCGGAAGTACGAGGCAAGAAGGGTGCAATTGAGGACGCAAAGAGGCAGGCTGCGGAAGCACAAAAGAAAGTAGAAGCTGCGCGTGTCAAGCTCGATGCTTTGCAAAAATTCCGCCATATCGTGGTGGAGCGGCCCTATACCTACACCGAGCAGATCAACCATCTCAAGGCGACCGTTGAACTGGGGTTCGTAATTCAGGACTCCTCTGAAGCCGTCATTATTCCCACTGTCCCGATACTCGAAACCCAGGAGAAACCCTTTACCGTCCTCGAAAATGTGAAGCCGGAGGACACGATGGGGGTGCGTGCTGAAGGCGAGGTTCCCAGCGAACCCCAGTTCCTGGAAAGAGTTGAAAATGCGGCTCGCGATCGTCTGCTCACCGAAGCCAAGGGAAAAGTCAGCAGCCTGCCTCCCCTCATCCTGCAGACAGCCGACCGCAAGGCGAGCGAAGCCGACAACGACGGAGCCGCGGAGTTGTATATGCTTTATCTCAACTCCACGGCGAGCCAGGCTACGCCCGAGAGGAAAAGGGCGCAAAAATTTCTGTTCGACAACTATAACTTTCGAGCCTACGGGGAACCGCCGAAGTCGTGATTCGCGCGCCGCACTCAGCAAGCCGATGGAACTTGGTGGGTGGCTCAATTACTGGAAAGACACTTGAACACGCAGAAGCCAGCGAAGATCGGCAAATACGATATCCTCGACGTTCTCGGACGGGGGGGTATGGGCGTTGTTTACCGCGCCCGTGACTCACGCTTAGGGCGCGTCGTTGCCATCAAGATGTTGACCGATAGCTTCAGCGGCAACCCGGAGATGCTGCAGCGGTTTTACCGGGAGGCAAGCCAGACGGGAGCTCTGCGCCATAACAACATCGTGATCGTCTATGACGCCGGCGATCAGGATGGCGAGCCTTACATCGTAATGGAGTATGTCGAGGGTGAGCCCCTCGACAAAGCCATCAAGCGCCAGCGGCTCCAATTGGAGCATGCACTCAGTGTGGTGGAGCAGATTTGCCTTGCGCTGGCGTACGCTCACCGCAGTGGCGTGATCCATCGCGATATCAAGCCGGCAAACGTCATCGTTCGCGGAGATGGGACGGTGAAGTTGCTGGACTTCGGGATCGCCCGTGATGAAACCCGCGTGGATACCAACCTTACGGGCACAGGATCTCTGGTTGGCACCCCGCCCTACATGGCTCCCGAACGATTTGGGGGGTCGCCCATCGATGGCCGCTCGGACATTTTCTCTGCCGGCGTGCTTTTATACCTGCTGCTGACGGGAAGACTACCGTTCGATGCCGAATATCCCGGGGTGATTGAGCAGATCATGCGGACCCATCCGCCTGCTCCCTCCGAGCTGATAGAGAATTGTCCGGCCGCTCTGGACGCGATCGTTGCCCGTGCGTTGGCAAAGTCTCCGATAGACCGGTATGGGAATGCCGATGACCTGGCGATGGACCTGCACGAGGTGGCCGAAGGCATTACCCGCGCCCATATCGCCGAATCGCTGGCTCAGGCGGAACAGTATGTCAATAACCGCGATTTTCTAGCTGCCCAAAATGCGCTGCGCCAGCTTTTGCGTTTGGACCCCCAGCACGTAGCCGGCAAGCGCTTGTTGTCGGTCGTGGATCAGCGATTAACCCAGCAGGAAAAGGAACGCAAAGCGCAGGAACTGGCGCGCATGGCGGAGAAGGCAAAATCTGAGCGGGAATGGGATCGGGCACTCGCCTTGTGTGACGAAGCACTGGGCCTGAGCCCTGCGAATGACGCCCTGGTTGCACTGCGCAAATCCGTGGTGGAAGGTAAGCAAACCCAGGAGAAAGTGTCTCAGCTTTTGGCGGAGAGCGCGAACGCGAGAAAGGTGGGGGAACTCACTCGTGCCCAGGCGCGTGCGGCCACCGCGCAGCGGCTCGATCCGCACAATTCGCAGGTCCTGGCGCTGTGCCGGTTGTTGGAGCAGGAAATTGAGGAGAAGCGCGTTCGAGAAGAGCTTCGAACGGTAATGGCGTCTGCCCGGGAACATCTGTCGGCGCGTGAGTACGAAGAGGCTTTTGTGTTGCTCGATAAAGCCGGGACGATTGCTCCCGACAACGCGGAAGTGCTGCGCGCGAAAGATGAACTGACCGCGGCGTTGACCGAAGAGAAACGAAAATCGATTGTGCGCCGGCTGGAAGAGAAGGCAGCACTGAGCACCACCGTGGATAAGCTGCGTTCGGTCTCGACGGAATTGGCCGCGGCGCTCAAGGAATTTCCTAATGACCCTTCGCTTCTCCGCCTGAGGCTGAACCTTGAGCCCCGCATTAAACAGTTGGAAGACGAGCTGTTCGTCAGAGACGTTTGTAAGAGCTCCGCGGAGCTCAGCCCGGAAGAAGCAGTCGGGCGCATACGCTCCGCTTTGATACGAGTTCCAGGAAATGAACAACTGTTCGGTCTGGAGTCGGCACTCTCTGAGCGCATCGCGCGGCAGGCACGGGAGCAAATGCTGGCCCAGCGGCTGAGCCAGGCTCGTCAGGCCATTGATGATCGCCTCTATCTCGAAGCGGTAAAAATTCTGGAGCGCTGCAAGGCAGAGGGTTATTCCTCGTATGAGGTGGACGGCCTGCTCGAGCTGGCAAAATCCACCGCGTCGCAACGTATCTCCCAGGAACTTCTCGAGCGCACGTATAGCCAGGCGAAACGATTCATCGATGAGGAAGACTACGAGAGTGCGGTGCAACTGCTTCGCCGCGCAGTTCGCCAGGTGGATGAGCCGGTTTTGCATCGCCAACTGGACGAGGCTAACCAGAAGCACCTGGCAACCGAACAAAGAGCGGATGCCGCGCTGGAACGGGCAGAGAGTCTGACCCGCATGGAGTTGTTTGTTGAGGCGGTGGCCCTTCTGGAGGAACAATCGCCTGGGGTGAAACGGCTCCCGCGCATAGACCAGGCATTGGGCCGCGCCAGGAAGCTCCAGGAGGCGGAAGCAGACTTTGCCGGCTTGACCGGGCGCTGTTATGCGCAAATGGGAACTTCTCAGGGTGTGGCAGATCTCAAGCGGGCACTCAACACCCCGGCGACTTCGGACGTTCCTAACTCACAGGAGGCCACGAAAAAGCAGTTGCGACGCCGGTGCGAGCAGGTATATGGAGAGAAGGCCTCTTCTGCCATTGGCGCCGCCCGCGAGTTACTCGGCCAGGACGACAGTCTGGGTGCGGAAGCGCTCCTTAAGGAGACGACGGAGTGGCTAGAGTTAGCCCCTGCGCCGGCGCAGGAGGAATTGCGCGCTCTGGGCGCGGAAGCGGCCGCTGCCAAAAAAGTGATACGTTTCCGCAGAGGATCGTGGCGGTAATTTGCTCCCTGAGCGACGAACTCGGTAGGGCGAATTGAAAGCGGGATGACAAAGCTCGCTATTTCGCTATTGAGGATCGGTTGCACGGATCCCAGGTCTCAAACGCGAGACCGCACGGTAAGCCGGGGCAGGCTGGGGCACCCTTCGCTTGTTTCCGACGCAGCCCACTGAGCGATTGCGATCGTGCTTCGCCCACTCAAGCCAAAGAGGGCTTGAATGGGCCACCCAAAGCGTTGGTGGCTGGGAACCCGCTTCCAGCACGTGATTTCACATGAGTTATTAACCGGATACACAACTTGCAACAGGGACGATTTCGGTTCCCTTTATGCAAAGGTTGTAGAGGATATTCTTGTCTCTCGCAAGCGGCCAAGCCTATAGTATGGATGGCTTTATCGGTCCCCATGATACGAAAGACGCCCTTGCCGCACCATCCTTGGAGGGCAAGCGATTGGAGGCGACCTTATGGCTTTCGAGATAGGTCAACGGGTTGGCGATTACGAGATCGTCAGCATGCTGGGGGTAGGCGGCATGGGACGCGTCTACCGGGTACGCAACGTGATTTCGGACCGCACCGAGGCGATGAAGGTACTTCTTCCTGATCTGGTTGCCGAACCAGACCTGGCAGTGCGGTTCATCAGCGAGATCCGCATGCTCGCCAGTTTCGATCACCCGAACATCGCCCAGTTGCATACCGCCTTCCAGGTCGACAACCAATTAGTCATGATGATGGAGTTTGTGGAAGGCTTCACTCTCGAACAACGCGCCAAGCAAGGCCCCATTCCTCAGAGCGACATCATCAACTACATGCAGCAGGTGCTGGGCGCGCTGAGCTACGCGCATGGGCGCGGCGTTGTCCATCGTGACATCAAACCCGCCAACATCATGGTTACCTCGCACGGGGTGGTGAAGCTGATGGATTTTGGCATCGCCAAGTCGCGTGTGGAGCAGGATCTCACTCGTCCCGGCACCACCATGGGATCGATGTACTATATGTCTCCGGAGCAGGTGCGGGGCGGGACGGTCGATGCGCGTTCCGATATTTATTCTGTCGGCGTCATGATGTACGAACTCTTCGCCGGGCGCCGGCCTTTTGTAGCCGATTCCGCGTATGGCATTTTGAACCAGCAATGTAACGTATCCCCCCAGCCGCCGGTGGAAGTCAATCAACAGTTGCCTCCGGCACTGAGCGATCTCATCCTATGCGCGCTGGCGAAAGATCCGGCTAATCGATTCCAGAACGCACAGGCTGTCAGTAATGCTTTGCGGCAGATAGCGGCGCAGAACGATACCCCCACCCCGGAGGTTGCGTTTACCCCGGTGGTGGCTCCTGGTTCCGCTGCTGCGGACGCGGGTTTTGCTGCCGCGCCGGTTGCGGCATATGCAGGGCCTTCTTCGGGGCACCGCGGCTTGTGGATCACGGTGGGAGCGCTCGCGGTCCTGGTCGTTGTCGCTGCTGCCGCTGTCGGCCTGCCACACCTGTTTCACACCAGCGCGAAAACCGAAAGCGACGGCGATCGCATTGCCCAGACGGCGCCCGCAACGCCTTCGCCGGCCAGCCCTGCACCGGCAAGCCCTGACCCCGCGGCCGCAGTGCAGGCTCCCGCTGCGGACGTCCCGGTGACACCAGCTCCTCCTCCGCCGCCCGAGTCTGCGGTGGACGCCGCGGCCGGCAAGACTGCGCAAGCACCAGCAAAACCGGGCACAGGAACGCCGGCGCGTCCTAAGTCTGACGCAAAGTTGCCCCGGCCCGGGTATCAGCCTGAAAAGCAGCCAGCTGAAGCAAGCCAGCCTTCCAGCGCAAACCAGCCTGTCAACGCTGGGCCCACGGCCGATCAAGTGGAGCAGGCGCATGAACAGATGACGGGGCTCGGCGCCCGGGCAAGTGCTGTTTCAGCGAGTGTGGAAGGTCTCAAGCGCCAGCAGGAAGCAGAGGGCCTGGGGCTGCGCCAGGACATGGCGGCCGCCTACGCCCGCATGAATAGTTATCTGCGCTCTGCCAACGATGAGTTGAATAGCGGCAACATCACCGCGGCACAAAACCATATGGATAAGGCCGATAAAGAAATATCGATTCTGGAACATTTCCTCGGCAAATAGGAGAAGAAAGATCATGCGTAAGGTTCTTCTGTCAGTCTTCGCTTTGTTAGTCGCTTTGCCTGGTGTGGCGCAGGATAAGCGCAGGGTGGCGGTGCTTGACTTCGGGTACGGTACGGTCATGACCAGTGTTCAGGCGATCTTTGGATCGAACCAGGATGTCGGGAAGGGCATCTCTGACCTGTTGATCAATGAGCTGGTCAACGACGGCAATTATCGTGTGATCGAGCGCAGCGCGCTGGACAAGATTCTCAAGGAGCAAAATTTCTCCAACAGCGATCGAGCCAACCCATCCACCGCAGCCAAAATCGGTGGTTTGCTCGGCGTGGATACGATCATCATCGGCGATGTTACCCAATTCGGCCGCGATGATAAGCACTATGGTGGCGGCGGTGGCGGCGGGAGTATCTGGAGCCAAGGCGCGGGCTCTTTGGGCATGAGCAAATCCAAGGCAGTGGTCGAAGTGACCGCACGCATGGTGGATGTGAACACGGGCGAGATCCTTGCTTCCGTAACCGGCCACGGCGAGTCCGAGCGCAAAGGCCTGACGACGAGTGGCGCCGGTTACTCCGGATGGAAGGGCGGTGCCGGGCAACTCGACATGGGTAGCACCAACTTCAGCCAAAGCATCCTGGGCCAGGCAGTGAAGCAGGCTGTCAACGATACAGCCAAGGGACTGGATCAGCATGCCGCCAGCCTTCCTGTAAACGCCCCACCTCCGGCGGCCCCGATTGACGGTTTGGTGGCCGATGCATCTGGTGGGGACATCATCATTAATGTCGGCTCCAGCGCCGGAGTGCGGGTGGGCGACAAGCTTGCGGTGACACGCGTCCTTCGTACGGTGAAAGATCCGGCGAGCGGTAAGGTGTTGCGGACTATCGATTCGCCAATCGGCATGCTGACTGTTACGAGTGTGGATAGCGGTTCCGCGGTAGGGAAATTTGATGGCGCGGGAACCCCGAAGGTCGGCGATGCGGTGAAGCGCGCACAGTGATTGCGGATTCCCGCAGGGACGGCTGAAAATGGGCCGCGACGGAGTTCTCCTTCAGCCGTCCCTGCGGGACTCAATCATGTTGCATGATGTACCCAGGACTAGCGTCCTGGGCTAAGTTCAGCCGTCCCTACGGGACTAAACTCAAATTCGGATACCTGCGGCACCTTTGCATTGGCCTGCAGATTAGCGAGAGGATTGTCGAAGTCGAAGCCGAAGAGCCGCGGGTTTTCACCGATGACTGCGGCCGAAGCAATATAGAAAACGTAGTCATACGTTTCCTGCGGTATTTTGTCGCGATGTTTTGAGAGCAGCTTCCAAAAGTTACGATCCCGCGGATTCGCCGGCATGCTTCGGACCAAAGGCAGAATTTGCGTCTCGCCCCAGTTGTAGCAAGCCATCACCAGCAATCCCGATGCCTGCGCGTCTGTTCCGTAGAGATCCTGAAGATAGAGAGCGGCCGCCTTGGATTCCTTGTCAAAGTTGTGGCGATCGTCGGCGGGGTCTGGTCGTGGTTGATCAACCAGCGGGCCCAGGTGCAAACCGTACTTGACCGCCGTGTCAGGGATGAACTGCCACATCCCCTTCGCGAAACCCTTCCGGGTAAGTGGCCCCACTGCATAGGGGTTGAAATTGCTCTCCTGGAGCGCGAGATAAAAGAACTGGGGAGGCAGACCGCGGGCCAGCAGGTCACGAGAAATCGTCTCGGTATAGCCATTCTGTTGCGCGGTGAGGATGGCTGCTTTCAGCCGTCCGGACGATCGCCATCTCTCGATGTAGCGGTCGATTTCGGCCTCGAATTCAGGAGGCATGTCCAACTCGCACTCACCGAATATCCGAGCCACACGCAATACCAGCCGCTGCTTCTCGGTTAACTTCGGGTTATAGATATGCAGCGTGGCAAGATATTTGTCGTAGCTTTTTTCCATCTCCTGCCGCCGGGCGCGAAACTTCGCCAGCTCTTCCGCACCGGCCGGGTTATTTGTATTGGCAAGCGCCCGATCGAGATTGGCAAGATCGATATCCTGCGCCTTGATGGCATAGAAGAGCTCCTCTGCCGTGGCTCTTTGCTGCAGCAGTTGCCGGTGCTCGAAATAGGCCAGAAGGCCTGCTCCAAGAATGAAGACAAGCAGGGTTGCGATGATCAGGCCGAACTTCTTTTTTTGTTTCTTTTCGACCTGGGCGTAAGCTTGCCGGATGAACATGGTGTGCTCGCCGGCAGGTTGACCGGCGGCAGGCTTGCCGAAATAATGATCGATATAGTGATCAATGGCGGTGTCTTTTACGCGAAGAGTCTTTTGCGGCGGAGGCTCCGGCAGCGGCTTTTCCGCTTCCAGTTTCACTTCCGGGCCCTCGACCCCGAGTCTCACCGTCGTGAGCCCGTCTAACAGGACAGATCCGACCGGCTGTCCCCGGAAGAACAGTCCGTTCGCGCTGCCCAGATCACGGATGGACCAATGCCCGTTCTCAAACACAACCTCGGCATGGATCCGGCTGACGAAAGAGTTGTCGATGAACAGATCGCAGCCCTTGAGCCGGCCAATTTTAAAAGGTTTGTCGAAGCGGAAATTACACCATGTACCGGGGCTCACCTCTGCAGTGACCTTCACAGCCGGCGGAGCCCCCTTGTTTGCCTGGGTCATGGTTGTCATTCAGGGTACTACACGAGGTTGCCGGCATACGGGCTCGCATGGAGGTGTCATCTTACAGATCACTATTGCTGACCGCGGCCTATCTTGCCTCGTCGAGCAATACAATCAGGCTCATTTCGGGAGTCGGAATATCGCCTGGTACATAAACGCCGGCCCTGCGGGTTTGCATGATGTTCTCCCAGCACGGTCCGGTCCGATTGATAGCAAAGTACTGGCTTTCGACTTTGACAGCCACCTCGGCCGGCGGCGTAGTCAGGTGGCTGAGAACGAGGCCGGGCAAAGCGCGTTTGACCAACTCAATCACGAATCGTGACGAACACACTTTTACCAGTTGCGGTACGCGCGCGATCAAGTCAGCCTCACCGATGGGGGAGCGAATCTCCAGCAGCCAGCGTGAGGGGCCGACGCAGCGTTCATCCCTGATCTCGCCATCGTAGAGGGAATTTCCGATCGAACGCAAAGGAATCGTGATTGCCTTGGAGGGCATTACGATCTCCAGGTGGCGGCGGATGTGCTCGTCGAGGGCCTGGAAACATGCTCCAATGTTACGGTGGTCGTAGACCGGCAACGATCGGGGATGCACTTCAAGGCCGAATGTGCAAAGGGCGCCGCCAAGCCGCGACATCTCGCGAAAGAGTTCCTGAGGATGTACGTGCTTGGATAGCAGGAAATGCCGCAGCATGGAAACGCTTGAGTTCAGCGTGTGCAGAAACCAATATTGCGCGACATGGCGCGGCGACAAACCCGCCTGGAACGCCCCATGACGCTGCTGCTGCTCCCGGGCAAACGCGGCGCTCTTGTCATCCAGGATGTCGACCAGGCGCCGGAGCATGGCGGTGAGCGATCCACTGGCACTGAGCGTAAGGCAGGGCGGCATGAAAGAGGGATCGCTCTCGAATCGGCCGGAGCCATCACGCACAATGCGTAACAGCGGCAAGCTCACTAGATGCTCCGTCAGCTCGCTTTCCGCAAGCAGCTGCAGGTTTTTTCGCCCGACCTTGACTTTCTTCTCGTCCCGTCCGGTGTTTTCGTCCGGGAGCGTCTGCTCCACGCTCTGATAGCGAACGGAGCCGGAGGCGCCATTCTCGAGGCTGGTATTGCGCCCCTCATTGAGATTGACAGGAACGGCCAAGCACATGGTCAGATGGTCGGCGACTGGGGAAAACAGGGCGCCGAACTCGCGCGGTGGTGGAGCCGCATCCGACCCGGGTATATCAAACGCCAGCCCATCTTCAAACAGGCCGCGGCCGCTGGTCATGGTGAGAATGCCGTTGCGCAAGGCGTCCCCGTCAAACTGGAGCCCGGCGAAGCCAAAGGCATCCCGCCAAAGGCTGGTCGTGACGAAGTTCAGCGAGTCTTCGAAATAGCGGCTCTGCGCCTGAAAATTGTGGGGGCCGAGATACATCCCTTCCGCCCAGACGGGTTTGTTCAAGAGTGTCATTCGCTATCAACCCGCCTGCGGCAACAGGATAAGCAACTCCATTTGTGGATTTGGGAAATCTCCGGGAACGTGTGCGGCGAAATTACGGGCGCGGGTGACCGACTCCCATGCGGGTCCAGACTGGTTCAGGCTGAAATATTGGTACTTCATTTTAACGGGGATCGCACTGGGCGGGCTGGGCAAGTGACTGAGGACGACCCCGGGCAACGCCAGGCTGATCAGGCGCTCGATGTCAGTCGCCGAGCACACCTTCACCAACTGCGGAACCTTGCGGATAATGGAGTCTTCGCTGGTCTCGGTGGAGACGGCCAGATACATGCGTGTGTTGTTGAGGTACTTGTCCTGGTCGATCGCAGTTGCATAGATGGTGCTCTTTACATGCTTGAGCGGCAGGGAGACGACGTTAGTGGGGACCACGGTTTCGAGCAAGATCCGTAGCTTCTGATCCAGATCGTTGAAGACCTTGCTCAGCTCGAGATGGTCGTACAGGGGAAGATCGCGCGGGCGAATGGTCGCGGAAAAGGTAGTGAGGGCAGCGCCTAGCGCGGTGAGCGCAGAGAAAAGCTCCTCCGGATGGCAGCGCTGCCCTTGCAGCAGGTGACTGAGCACGGGGATATGCGAATTGACGGTGTACAGGAGCCAGAAATTTGCGATGTCGGAGGCCGAGAAATCGGCGAGGCTGAGGTTCTTCTGCCGCCGGCTCGCGGCCAGCTGCGTACTCTTGGCAGAGAGAATTTCCAGCAACCCATTGACCAGGCCGAGCAGGAAGTCGCTGGCCCGTACCTCGAGCAGCGGGGGAACGAAGCGCGTATTCAGGCGGAATACGCCGGCATCCGTGCGTTCGACGTTGGCGATGCGCAGGGCGGAGCTTCCTTCGCGAGTCTCGTTGGCAGCCATCAGGCGCAAATTTTTGCGCGCGATCTGAATCGGCTTCTCTCCCGTACCAGTGTTCTCGTCCATCACGGAAGTAATCTCCGCGAGATAGCGAGAGCCTGCGGAACGCCCGACGGGCGAGACGTTCAGACCTTTTTGACGGTAGTCAGGCACGGTGAGATAGATGTCCAGGTCGTGAACGCCAGGATCGAAGAACTCCGCCAGTGCCTTGGAGGGCGGCGGCTGATCGGAGCTGGGGATATCGAAGAGCAAACCGTCGGGGAAGATACCAGATGCATGGGAAACCGCCAGGTGCCCGTCGGCGAGCTGTTCCTGATCGAGCACGACTTCGCTGAAACCCCAGGCGCAGAACTTGAGCGCCTGCAGCCGGAAGTTCAAGCTGTCTTCGAGGAACCGGTCCTGCAGTTGCAGGTGCTGCGGCGTCAGGAAGGTGCCCTTGGTCCAGAGAACGGGTTGCAGTTGTTTCATGGCAATCTAAGCGTTAACGAATAAGGATAAGGGATCGTGCCCCAATCACAAGCTTTATTCTCCCGGCCGGCGCGATCGTCTTTGGCCAGAGATTATGGACGGCCGAAACAGGGTGTGTGAGAACCGCGGATTTCTGAATTTGAGTCCCGCAGGGCCGGCTGAACTTAGCCCAGGACGCTAGTCCTGGGTTGGATTTGAAAGGACGACTCAGTCCCGCAGGGACGGCTGAAAATCGGTCGCGACGCAATCCTCCTTCAGCCGTCCCTGCGGGACTCAATCATGTTGCATGCTGTACCCAGGACTAGCGTCCTGGGCTAAGTTCAGCCGTCCCTGCGGGACTAAATTCAGAAATCCCGGGTTCTCAGGCACCCTCTAAAGCCCTCATTAACCCCGCCCATTTACGGCATCGGTTCTGACAGCCTGAATCCGTGCCCTTCGTTAAGAGTTTGTTTGGGCGTTCCAAGGCGGCCTTATGCGCATCGGCCCACTCAATTCATTTTGTCGCCCTTGCTGCCGTCGTCGGCTTCGTCCGGGTCTTTCGGGCTGGTCGGGCTCGATCCGCAGCCGGAGCCGGCTGCGCCGCCGCTGTTGATCATCACCATCGTCCCCACAATCGAGATGCCTGCTGGATTGATATCGATGAAATTGCCGCCGACTTTCAGAGTCAACTCGGTGCCCGCTTCCAGGACGACGGTCATGCCCGCCTTCAGGTGAATGACCTGGCCGGCTTCGTGAGCGAAGTTCATGCCCGATTTCTCGTATAGATTCTGGCCGACTTGTAAGGATAGATTCTGGCCGACCTTTTCGTTGACGTTTCCCGTGACCTGGCTGTGCAGGTCTCCTCCGGCTTTTTCCATCTGGTCCTGGGTGACGATCAGGCTTCGGTTGTTCCCGATCCATTCCCGGACGTCGTTTTTCAGCCGGGTATCAAAGTTTTTCTCTCCCCGCAGGAAGATCTGTTCACTCCCGGCTCTTATCTTCGAAGCGCAGCTCGTTGTAGTTGTCCGCACCGCCGCCTGAAGAGCTGCGAGTCTTGAAGGTACTGCGGGTTTGGAAGTCGGGCAGGTTATAGGGAACGGTCTTGTCCGCATTGTAGACGCGACCGGTGATGATCGGGCGGTCCGGATCGCCTTCAAGAAAGCTCACGAGTACTTCCTGACCCACGCGGGGAATGGTGATCGCACCCCAACCTTGCCCAGCCCAATCCTGCGAAACACGAACGCGGCAGGAGCATGCACCGGCGCGGTCCCAGGGAAAGCGAACCACCACCCTGCCGAACTTGTCCACCCAGATCTCTTCGCTGTCTCCGGCGCCGTCGTCACCGCTCGAGTCAGAGTAATCGCTCTTGCCGATAACGATCGCGGTCTGCGGCCCCTGCACGAAGGGTTTGGGAGTGAGGCGCGCGGGCCGGAAGGGCACATCCAAGGGAATGCAGGTGAAGTGGTTGGAGTAGGTGTCTCCGCCCTCACCATGCCCCAGGCTGTAGCCGTCTCCGACTGACGCGACATGCTGAATTTCGGTCAGCACATAGGAGGCGTTCATCGATGCCTGATAGTGGTCTTCGAGATCGAACTTGTACCCGGTGGTGAAGGCGCGGCAGACGCTCGAGCCGTTGGCGACCAGGTGGGCCGCTTCTTCCTCCTGCATGCGGAGCTTCGCGACCGCGCCTCCGTCCCCGCGGCTGGTATAGTCGCCCGGAAAATCGAAGATCTCAAACTTGTTATTTCCTCCCACCTGGATAACGCTCGGTTCCGATGAGGTGAGGTTTGCCGATGGGGTCTTGAAGTTGTAGTCGGTCAGGGTGTATTTACCACTTCGCAGTTCCTGCTCAATGCTCCAGGAGTTGATGACGTCGGAATCGTCAATGCCGCCGCTCACGAGATTGTATCCGGCGGTTTTCTGGCCGGGGCACGCCTCGTGGGCGCTGGAGGAGTCGGCGATGACCATGGTGTGCTTCCCCTCCTCATGCTGGAAAAAGTAGAAGATGCCGGCCTGCTCCATCAGGCGCGAGACAAAGTTGAAGTCAGTTTCGCGGTACTGCACGCAGTACTCCATCGGGGAGTAGCTGCCATTGAGCTGGAATTTGTAGTCCTGAAAGCCGCGATTATCGAAGACTTGGCGCACGATGTCGCTGACCGTCTTGTTGTGAAAAATCTTGCAGTCGGCGTACCGGGTAAGCGTCCACAACCAGGGAACCACCTGCATCTGGTAATGGGTAAAGCGATTGTCGGCGCCGCTTTGCGAGAAGTGGCTGACGATTCCATTGAAATAACGCGGCGTTATTATCCGATTGAGTAATAGAGATGGTGACGTTCTTGCCGATGATGTCAGAGAAGTTGATCGGTCCCTTTTCCGAGAGCAGATCGAGATGGAAACTGAACAGTCGTGAGATGCCTTCATGGCCGCTGAGACCGGCCAACAGCAACACGTCCTCGCCCAGCGGCGTGGTGAGGGCAATCAGGCGTTCTTCTTGAGAATATGGCATCGATCAACCTAAAAAACCAATTGACTTGCGTTAAGGTCCTCTCAGGCCATCGTCGCTACGCCCACCGGCGCATGGGGAAGCTCATAAGAAAAATCACCATTCTCCCCAATGCCCACGTGAATGGCGGTCATCTTTTCGCCCTCGGCCATCCCGCCTAATATCTTTCGCGAGATGTCGGGCAGCAGGGAATTGGTGAGGATGTTGTCGACGTTTCTCGCGCCGCTCTCCACTTCGGTGCAGCGGCTGGCCACCTCGTTCAAAAAGGCGTCGTCATAGGTCAGCTTGATCTTGTGATTTTCCAGGATCCGGCGCTGGATCTTGCCCAGCTTCAGACGAATGATCTGCTTCAGCGCCTCGTCGCGCACGGGGTAATAGGGGATCACCACCATCCGCCCGAGGAAGGCCGGCTTGAAGATCTTGTTGAGGTCCGGTTTAAGCGCATCGACCAGCCCGCGCGGGCTGGGCGCGGTTTCAGGATCGGCTACCAACTTCATCAGTTGGTCGGTGCAGGCATTGGTGGTGAGAATGATGATGTTGTTCTTGAAATCGATCTGGCGGCCTTCGCCATCTTCCATGTTGCCCTTATCGAAGACCTGGAAGAAGAGCTCGAGCACGTCGGGATGCGCCTTCTCCACCTCATCGAGCAACACGACGGAGTAAGGCCGGCGACGCACGGCTTCGGTTAACACACCGCCCTCGCCGTAGCCGACATAGCCCGGAGGCGAACCTTTCAGCGTGGAAACCGTATGCGGCTCCTGGAACTCAGACATGTTGATGGTGATCAGGTTGTGTTCGCCGCCATAGAGCAGGTCGGAAAGGGCCAGGGCCGTCTCGGTCTTGCCCACACCGCTGGGACCAACCAGCATGAACACGCCGACCGGTTTGTTGGGGTCGTCGAGCGATGCCCTAGAGGTCTGGACGCGCTGGCTGATAATCTCCATTGCGTGCGGCTGGCCGATGACGCGGCGGCCCAGATGCTCCTGCAGTGCGAGCACGGTCGTGATTTCATCCTTGAGCATTTTGCCTGCGGGAATACCGGTCCAGGCGGAAAGTACCTCGCCCACGATCTGCGCGTCCACGCACACCCGGATCAGGCCAGTCTCGCCTTGCAACGCGGCCAGTTGGCCTTCCAGGCCCTGCAGCTCTAACTTGAGCGCAGCCGACTTGGGTGCGGCGGTGTCCGCCGCGCCATTTGCTGCATGGCCGGACTCCAGTTTTTCGCGCAGCTCGCGAATCTTCACCACCAGCTCGCGCTCCTTGTCCCAGCGCTCCTGCAAGGCCTTGAGCTTGGCGGTGGCCGACGTCTTTTGCTCGTCGATCTCGGCCAGTTTCTCCTGGTGGTCGGCGCCGACCACCGTCTCGCGGTCAAGAATTCGCTTCTGCACTTCAAGAGCGTCAATCTGGCGGGTGGTGTCTTCCAAAGCAGGTGGGGTGGCGTTCTGTCCCAGGGACAAGCGAGCGCACGCGGTGTCCAGGATGCTCACTGCTTTGTCTGGCAATTGGCGCCCGGCGAGAAACCGGTGCGATAGCCGGACGCTGGCATAGACCGCCTCGTCGAGTATGCGAACGTTGTGGTGCTTTTCGAGAGAGGCCACCAGCCCGCGCATCATGATCAGGCATTGGTGCTCGCTGGGCTCTTCCACTTTGACGACCTGGAAGCGCCGGGCCAGTGCCGCGTCCTTTTCGAAGTACTTCTTGTACTCCGACCAGGTGGTGGCGGCGATGGTGCGTAGTTCGCCGCGAGCCAGCGCGGGCTTGAGCAGGTTGGCGGCATCATTTTGTCCAGCCTGGCCGCCGGCGCCGATCATGGTGTGGGCTTCGTCGATGAAGAGAATGATGGGCGTAGGCGAGGCTTTCACTTCTTCAATCAAACCCTTGAGCCGATTTTCGAACTCTCCCTTGACGCCGGCGCCGGCCTGCAGCAACGCCAGGTCGAGGGTGCGCACATGCACATTCTTAAGCGGCGGAGGCACATCGCCCTGGGCGACGCGCAAGGCAAAGCCTTCCACTACGGCGGTCTTGCCCACACCCGCTTCACCAGTGAGGATGGGGTTATTTTGCCGCCGCCGGGTGAGGATGTCGATCACCTGGCGAATCTCCGCGTCCCGGCCAAGCACGGGATCGATCTTTCCTTTTTTCGCGTTGCCGGTAAGGTCGACAGTGTACTGGTCGAGATTTGGCGTTTTGCCGCCGGCCGGTTTCGCTGCATCGCCTGGCCCGGCCGCAGAAGTAGCGGTGGTCGTCGTCTCAGTGGAGAGAGCAACGATGCCGAGCAGATCTTTGCGCAGTGCGTCGGCGTTGATCTTCTGGAATTCACGGCTAACGTCGTTGACCAGACGCGCCAACTCTTCGTCCGAGACCAGCGCGACGATGGTAAAGCCAGTACGCACCTGTCCCGCACTGAAATCGATGGAGCCGATGGTCCAGGCGGTCGTGAGCATCTTCAGCACCGTGGGACTGATGGCCGGCGTTCGCGCGTTGCCGGACTTCAACCGGTCGATGCTGCGAGCTAGATCCGCAGTGAGCCTCGACTTGTCGATTTCAAAATGCTTGATGATCGCGGCGAAATCGCCGGACGCGTTGTCGAGCAGCTTGGTGAGGTAGTGTTCAACCTCGACATCGTAATTGGTGCGCGAGAGGCAAAGACCGGCCGCTCCTTCGAGGGCCAGGCGGGCGGGCTCATTCAACTTGCCGATGAGTGCTTTGAGATTCAGTCCCATATCGTTCCCCTTACAGAATCAGAATCGTGTCGTCAGGATCCATACCTAACGGTGCGGTGGCGAGCCAAGACACCCATCCAAGCCGCACCGGAATTGCTGCGTTGAAATCGAGCTCAGTGCCCGGTGCCTGGGCGCGATCGAGCACCAGTTGCACCTCAAATTCCAGACATTGGTTGCTGAAGAACCGGGTGAGACTGCGCAGAGCAGTGTATGCGCTGGCCTCGGGGAGAAAATCGCAATAGCGTTCCATGGAGAGTGGGCCGAGGCGGATACGCACCCGCGCCTGCCTATCCCAAACTGCATCGCCGACCACCGCTCCACCGCCAACCTGTCGTGAGGGTGTATCCAGTTCGGTCATAGAGCATTGGGTTGCTCTGTCCAGACCATACCAGGCGCCGGTGAATTGCTGAATCTCTACCGGGACCTCAAAGTAATCTTCGATCATTTGTTCCAGCGCTGCCGCGGAGCGTGACTGCATTGCTACCAGCGATGCGTAGTGGAGTAGTGCTTCATCCTTGATCTCCTGGCGGTCGCGCAGTCCTTCGGTACCCAGCCCAACCAAGTCGAGAAGGTAGCGCGTGAAGTGATCGCGAGGGCCTGCGGAGTAGGTGACGGGAAAGCGGGACCTCTGCCAGGCGCGATAGAAGAGCGAGATGGCGCGATGATTGAAAATGTCGAGGAAGTCAGCCAGCCCATGATCCTTGGCGCGGAGCCGCTCCAGAATCAACTCGCTGAAAGTGTAGGGGAGCGCACCGGAAGGACCGGTGAGCCCCATGAAATTGACCGTCATCTCCGACGGAGCACCCTCGGGGAATTCCAGCGCCTGGATCTGGCTCGCGGGAAAACCAAACCGCGGGTTCACTACAAAATGCACCGCCTCCTCAGTGGGATTGGAGAAGCCCCCCACTGGTCGCAGGCCCGTGCTGAGTTGCTGCAGAAGAGTGACCGCCTGGAAAAATTCAAAGGAACAGGAGTTCTCCGCGAGCTCATCCCCCAGGGGCGAGTTTTTCAAACTACTCAAACTAGAAGTTTCCGGCCCGATCTCGGTTGCCATTCGTGGAGTCCCCCCTTTCTCTGCGGAGTCGTGACGCTGAGCTGGGTAAAGCTGTTCAGCGAGACGGCAAGACCGAAGAATCGTTCCAGGACATTAGCAAAGAGAAACGCACCGCCGCCGGTGAACTGGTCCTCGTCGAGCTCCATCTCGATGCGCAATCCGCGGGCGAAGCTGACTCCCTGCTCGGAGACCAGCCGGGTAAAGTGCGGGCGGCTGCGGATTTGCAGAATACTCTGAATCACGTTTTGCGAATATGCGGTTCGGCCAACGTCGTACAGGCGCAGGATCTCCTGCAGCGCATCTTTTCCTTGCTCCACCAGCGAAAGATAGTTGAGCGACAAGTGGGAAATCAGGCGCCATAAAGTGCTTTTGCCCAGTTCAGGACGCACCGGCTGGGTGGGCTTGCGCAGCGCGACGATCCGCTTCATGGCAGCTGCGCCTTCCATCTCAAAGTCGCTGTCCTGGTTGCCAAAAGGCAGCCGGGAAGGCAAGTCGCGATTGGTGCAGGTGGTGCGCACAGAAAGCACCGAAGCGCCGGGGTTGACATTGGAAGTAGACAGGTCGACCAGCGAAAGCGCCACTTCCGTTCCCTCATCGCCCGGCCGGCTCGAGGCGCGACGGCGCGCAAGCCAGAAGCAGGCGCGGTCATCCTTCTGCGCAGCGTGACGAAGAGAGTAAAACGGCTCGTAGGTGTTGATCTTTTGGGTGGTGGAATCAATGGAGCCGACCTCGTCGATGGAGAAAACCTCCATGGAGTAGGGCCGGCGTACATCAGGGGTCACGGTGTACTCATACTTGCGCAGATCCAGCTGGATCGGTTCGGCGACTTGGGGAAAAAGGTTCACCACCGGAGAACATCCCAGGCGAAAGGTTTTCTTCGAGAGCTCAAGCTCCAGCCGCTGGATGCGGCCGTCGCCTTCCACCTGGGAAATGAGGAAGACGACTTCGACGGCGTTTTTGAAGCCGGCTGCGGCGATCGCTTCCAGGCCGGTCAGATCGACGAAAAAGAATTTCTCCGGAAAGGCAAAGTACTCCATCAGCAGACGATGTCCAGCGAAGGAAGAAGGCGCATAAGGAACCATTCCCTGGTCCGGGGCAAAGCCGGCTGCGTGCAGCGCTGAGGCGGGCAGAGTTACTGGGGCGAGCCGTGAACCCGCGGTAAGATCCCTTACGATGATGCGATTGAGGCGGCTGAACAGGAGTTCGTAGACTATGTTGACCAGCCCGCTCTCCCCATCAAGATAGAAGCGCAATTGGTCTATCTTGAGGGCCTGGAAGGTGACGTCGGGCGCGCAGCGAAGCTCCAGGCGAATGGCCCACGCGGAATCGTTGGTCTTGACTGCCGGTTGCAGCCGGCTGGGCGCGCGCCATTCTGCGGCAGTGACGGTCAGGGGCCACAAAGTTGTGTCATAGCAGGTGCGAAAGGTGCAAGGCACGCCACCCACCGGTTTGGAATAGAGGGGGGAATGCCGGTCGATCTTCAGCCCGCTGGTAAGCTTGCCCTTTTCCGGATCCAGTTGAAATTCGACCACTGACATGGAAGGCAGCGGACGGATCAATTGCGGATAGACGACCGTGAGCAAAGCTTGCGTGATCTCGGGGAACTCGTCGTCCATCTTGAGATGAACGCGGGCGGCGAGGAGCGCAAAGGCTTCCAGCAAGCGCTCTACATGCGGGTCTTCGCATTTGGTGGGCTCCAGCACCAGGCGGGAAGCCACTTTAGGGTGCTTCTCCGCAAACTGCACGGCAGACTTGCGCAGATAGTCCAGCTCGCGCTCGTAGTAGAGCAGCAAGTCATCGCGCATCGTCGCCTCCGGAAAGGCGGCAGCTTCCGCTCTTCAACTCGATGACGGTATCAAAGGAAATAGGTTCAGGCGACGGGTCCATGCGCAGCATAGCCTCGATGCGCAGACGTACTTCGCTCTTCACGGTATCAGGGTTCTCGACCCACGTCAGGCGAACGTTGGCCAGCCGTGGCTCGAAGAGATTTACGGCGGCCAGAATCTGGCGTATCAGCTTGTTGCGGTCTCCGGACGTAGCCATGGTCAGGGCGGAAAGATCGGGAAGGCCGTACATGTAACCGGAGCGATTCACTTCCTTCAGGCCTTCGTCGGGTATGTCGGAGATCCGGCGGGTGTTGAGCAACCACTCCAAGTCGCGCCGCACGGCGCGCTTGAGCAAGCGCTCCGATTGTGAGCGGCTGGGTGGATTTTCCGTTTGACTGCCAGGCTCGAGATCGATGAGCCGATCTAGGACGGGTACGGTGACAGTGGTTTCGCCTAAGTTCCTTGCCATCGCTTACCCCGCGCCTAACGCCTGGACAGGGTCAAGGCGGCAGATACGTTCGAACATCTTTTGCTTTTCCCCGGAGCTGCCCTGGATTTTTTTGCTATTGCGCATCAGTTTTAGAAGGTCACTGGCGACCTGTTCAGGGTCCTCCCAGGCATCGAGTTTGTGGGTTTCGATCATGGCTGCGACATCGTCGAGGAGCGGTTGGGCAATGGCGTCTTTACCCGCAGCCACCACCAGGTCAATTAACTGCATGGTGCGGCGAAAGCGTCCACGCCCGGAACGCTGGCGGGTAATCTCGGCACGCATAATGGCGAATGCCTTGTCCTCATGTCCCGTAGCCAATGCTTCCTTGGCCAGAACGTACGCGTCGGCTGATTGCGAGAGCCATGTGGCAGCTCCATTGCTGCCGGCGTTCGATGGAGCATCCCCTTCGCTGCCACGGACCAGGGTGGAGTCTGGGGCATCCTGCAAATGTTTTAGCCAAGCCTTGGTTTCTGGATTGGCTGCTGGTGTGTCATCGAGCAAAGTCGCTTCCAGTAACTCAGGAAGATCATTCAGCAGCGCTCGAAGTTCCGACTGTATAGCGGTGGCGATCGGTTGATACTCAGCGCCCAGGGAAGAGCAGGCGGCGACGGAAAGCCGCTGCAAGTCGAGCCAAGCGCGGCTGCAAGGCAGGGCCATTGCGTCTTCGCAGGCATCGAGTAGCTCACTCCACTTCTTTGCCAAGGCCAACCGCTTCACTCTTTGCCGAAGCTCGGTGGGCGGCGCTTCGAGCAGCGTGCTGTCTCCCAATCGCGAGGCTGTGCGCAGCTCACCCCAACGCAGACCGCGCAGAATGAGGTAAGGAGCGGGGCTGAGCGGCTCCCGCTTGCGCAGAAAAGCCGCGGCGGCGGCAATGCTGGCCACTGCCTGGCGAATATCCGCGGGCTCCGCCACAGACATGCTGGTGAAAACTGCAGCCGAAGCCGGCACGCCCGTCGCCTCGTTCTCAGTTGCTTCCAGCACGACTGGAGTTTCGACAACCGGAACCTCCTCGACTGGGTCCGGCTCGGTTTCACGCTTCTTGCTGAGGAACCCGTGGATCGTGTGCCGAACGTCGGTCAGTGCAGTCCTGAGTTTGCCAAACGGCGGAGCATCGTCCTCGAACTTCTCGTTGCAAAAGGTCTCCAGGCCCTCCAGTTCTGTGAGGCAGTGATCGAGGTCTTTCTCTGCTTTAAGATAAAAGGCTTTTGGGGTTTCGCTGAACGCCTTATCGAAAGTTTCCGGCGCGATCTTACCGTCGTCGATTAACTTTGCTCGAGCTTTACGATCCTTGTCTGTTTTGGCCTGGTCCTCAAACCCGACCACTCGCGAATCTTTATAGGCGAACCAGGAGTATCCCGCGTTGACCATTGGGGCGGAACGCAAAGGAAGGTCGAGGACGGAGCCGATCCAGGAGAGCGGCTTAGCCCGGAGTTCACGGTCTCCATCTTCAATCACCGGATAGACCGTATCCCAAAAATCAGTCAACAACCTGTGACAGAGGGTGAGCCCCTGGTGCAGGCCTGCGTAGTGCTCCGTCGCCAGCAGGGCTTCGGTGAGCCAAGCGGCCAGTTGGAGATCTTTTGAGACGGTGGCAAGCGTGTCCTGAGCCAGCTGGCGGACCAAGGGGTAATTGGCAACCTTGCGTTCGCTCTGCCAGTCGCCTTGTGCCAGGCCGTCGTCCTGCCGCCGAGCTTCCCGGATTTTGTCGTAAATCAGGAGCTTGGTGTCATAACGAAGATCGATGCCACTGGGGTTTTCGCCGGCAATGGGAGCCAGGATATCTTCGCGAAGCGGCATAGTGGCGGCAACCTAAACTACGAGGAGCTTTACTGTTCAGACGGAGCAACCGCCGGTTGGGCGAATTCGATCGACCGTACTTCGAGGAAGGGAACTTCCTCACCGTCGGCCAGCAGCATCTTCTGACCCGATGGATATTCCTTGCCCTCGTCGTCGGCTGCCCAATCCGTCATCCTTCCCAGCCAGACTGCTTCGTCTGCATTCTTCCAGGAGAATGGGTAAATCGCTGGAAGCAGCACTTCTCCCAGATCCATGCCTTGAAACGATGGCGCGGCTTGTACCAGCGCCGGCGTCCAGAGCGTGTCCCGCAGCCGTTGCGGAGGTCTCATTTCGACCGAGGCTATGTGCTCGAACGGAATCCAGACATAGGCGCCGGCTGCGAAAACTTCGAGCCGTGAGCCGATATCCGGATCCGCATCGCGCAACTCGGTGAAAGCTTTCCCGTTCAGCGAGCCTCTGGGGGAGGTCGTAGGGGTCGCCGGGAAGGTCTGCTTCTCAAAGATCTCATGCCGGGTCTTCTCCGCATGCAGAGCTGCGTAGTAGACGATGGCTCCGGTTTCTGCTTCGGCGTTTTTGCCGGCAAGAACGCTGAGCTGCTTTTCCGCGCGGGTGTACTCCCCCGCGAAGCAAAGCAGCTCAAACAGAAAGACGCGCTGCGCTGTGTCGGCTGGGTGCTCACGTAAATGTGCTGTGAGCCACCTTTCCGCCTCTCGCACCTTGCCCGCAGCAAACAGCTCTTTGGCGGTTACCGGCACCTTATCCCTGCTCGCCCGCGCCCTACCACGGCTTGAGCTTGAGTACGTCGAAGCCCTTGTCGATAAAGCCCTTCAGAGCGCCGCCGTCTTCGGGGTTGTAGCTGACCTTGATCTTGCTGAAAGCGAAGCTGATCGATTCCACAGGGTTCTCTGCGGAACCGGAAAGCTGGATGGATGTGATCAGACAATCTTCCATGTGAATCTTGAAGTAGTCCTCCTGATCGTCCCCCATCGGCTTGTCGTAGATGACGTCGACCTTGGTCAGGTAATTGCCGGTGCAACAATCGTCAAAAAGCAAGGGTGAGGTCTTGTCGAGGACCTTCATGATGGTGACATCACCCAGGTTGGCACGGCCCGCGCGGGCCTCGCCTCCGGATGAGCCGGCGCCGATGACCGCAGTGTTGCTGGCGCCGAAGCTAAATGAAAGAATATCGATCGCGTCCTGCTTGCTGGTGCTGGGTCCCGGACGATCAGCGATCACGAGATACGCATTGACTGCCATTTTCTTCTCCTTCAACGTTCAGGTTAGGATCCGACAGTAGGAACTGCAGGACATCAGTTTGTGTCCAGGATCAGGTGCGCTTCGATTTACCCCTTACCGGCAGGCAATTCAGCCACCAGCCGCAGAGAAACGGTCAATTCATCAAGTTGGAAGTGTGGACGAAGGAAAGCCACCGCCCGATAGACACCTGGTTTGCCTGGGACTTCCGATACGTCGATTCTGGCTTCACGCAGCGGCCGCTCAGCTTTGGCTGCTGGTGAAGCGGAATCATCGGGAGTCACATACTTGGTAATCCAACGGTTCAGGAACCTCTCTGCCTCTTCACGAGACATAAAGCTGCCTATCTTGTCGCGCATCATTGCCTTCAGGTAATGGGCGAAGCGCGAGACTGCCATGATGTACGGGAGCTGGGTAGACAAGCGGGCATTCGCGTTGGCCGAGTCAGTGTCGTAAACCCTGGCTTTCTGGCAGGTCTGCACGCTGAAGAAGGCAGCGTAGTCTGTGCCCTTGCAATGGACCAGGGGCACAAAGCCCAGATCCGCCAGCTCTTTTTCACGACGGTCCGTAATCGGTACCTCGGTGGGGCACTTCAATGCGATGTCGCCCTCGTCGGTAGCGAAATTATGAGTCGGCAGACCCTCCACCAGCCCGCCGCCCTCAACCCCCCGCATCGCCACGCACATGCCGTAGAGAGCGTAGGACTGCGTCATCTTCGTGCCCAGCGAGTAGGCTGCGTTCATCCACAGGTACTTCGAGTGGTCGGTGCCGTCCACTTGCTCTTCGTACTTGAATTCGTCGATTGGCTTGGTTTCTTCGCCGTAAGGAAGACGCGCGAGCGTCCGTGGAAGGGTGAGCGCGACGTAGCGGGAATCTTCGCTCTGGCGGAACGACTTCCATTTGGCGTACTCGGTGCTGTCGAAGATTTTTGCCAGGTCGCGAGGCGCGTCGAGTTGGGTATAACTTTCCAGGTTAAACAAGTCGGCTCCGGCAGCGCTGACGAACGGCGCGTGCGCCTGGGCCGCTATATGGGAGATGCCCTCGAGTAAGGCCATGTCTTCAGGATGTTTGCCGAACTCGTAGTCGCCCACCAGCGCTCCAAAAGGAGCACCCCCGAAAACGCCGTACTCTTCCTCATAAATTTTCTTGAACAGAGCGCTCTGGTCGAACTCCGGAGCTTTCTCGATGTCGCGCAGCAATTCCTTCTTGGTCGCGTTGAAGACACGAATCTTCAGTCCAACACCGGTCTCGCTGTTGTCCATCATGTACTTCAAGCCGCGCCATGAGCCTTCCAGCTTTTGGAACTGCGCATGGTGCATGATTTCGTTCAATTGCAGCGAAAGCAGGTGATCGAGTTGCGCGATGCGCGCATTGATCATCATCTCCGCGTCTTTGGCTACGGTCATCGAGCCATCGAGTACCTGGGCTACGAATTCCTTCACCAAGTCTTTGCCACGCTCGCGTGACGCGGTCTCTTTGCCGAACCGGCCTTGCTCGACGATCTGATCGAGCAGACTCGATTCCTCAGCAGCAACCGCGGGCGCCGATCCCTTCTGAGCCGCCGCTTCAGCCATTGGAGCCTCCATCCTTCGCGCCAATTTCGCCCTTCAACTTTTCCAGCTTCTCGGTATTTCCCACTGCTTCCAAAAGCAACTCTTCCAGCTTGTCGTTGCCTTGCAAGGAACTGCGAAGATTTGCCAATCGGCTTCGCAGATCGAGCATTTCCTTCAGCGGCTTGACCTGCTTGGCCACGTTGCCCGGCTCGAAGTCTTCCAACTTGCGAAACTTCAGGTCCACCTTCAATTTCGGGGCGTCGGGGTCGTCGCTCAGCTTGTTCTCCACGGCGAAGGAAAGATGCGGTTTCATTCCTTCGAGTACGGTGTCGAAATTGTCCGGGTTGACTTCAACAAACTTGCGATCCTTCAACCTCGGGAGCGGCTGTTCAGGGTTGCCGGTGAAATCGCCCAATACTCCTACGACGAAAGGGAGTTCTTTGATTTCGATGGCGCCGCCTACTTCGACGTCGTACGTGATTTGCACGCGGGGAGGCCGCACGCGGTCCAGTTTGTGCTGCGCACTTTGTCTCGCCATAATTGCTTCCTTCCACTGATAGGGATAATGGGTGGCTGATCGTTTCGTCGAATCTTACATGAAGGACGTGTTCAGCACCGGGACGAAAAAGTACTGTAAAAAACGCTTAGGATCACTTATCCGGGGCGCTAATGTTCATACCACGCGGCCAGAGGCGGGTCAATTAAAAAACACGCGCGATGCCCGCCGCTTGTTTTCGAGTGGCCTGCCGAATGGTAAGGTTTAAGCGCATGCTAAGACCTTTGTCCGTCGATGACTCTCGGCGGCTTCGTGGCTGGTTCGAGGAAGCAGGTTATACCGAAGTAAACCTGCCCGGGTACCTTGGTGCCGCGGAGTTACCGTCCGCGCAATTGCGCAATAAAGCCCGGCTGCTCGATCGCACGCGTGAAGTCACGCTGCTCAACACTTTGCTCCGTTGGTTTTGGCTGGGGCGCCCGCAATCGGCAGACGCGCACACCAGCTTAGTGCCGGAAGCGCTTCTTCGCTTGCTGATGGAATCAGGTTTGCTGAAGCAAGACGGAACCCTGCTGACGGCAACGGCCATGCTGCTGCCGGTGGAAAACTTTCTGGTAGCCTCCGATCATCCGGCATCGATTGCTGCCGGCGACTCGGAAATGGTGCTGTGGCCGAACCCCACCAGCAAATTCCTGGACAGATTCGCAGTCAGGCGTCACTCGCGCGCGACCCTTGACCTTGGCACCGGCAGCGGCATCCTCAGTTTGGGAGCGGCCGGGCACAGCGACCTGGTGATTGCTACCGATCTTAATCCCAGGGTGCCCTCGTTTGTCACCTTCAACGCGCGCCTGAATGGAATTGAAAACATCGAGATGCGGATGGGGGACGGGTTTGCACCAGTTGCGGGGCGCACCTTCGATCTGATTCTTTCCAACCCACCTTTTTTCATTACCCCTAAAAGCGACTACTTATTTTGTGATAACCCCATGGAGCTGGATCAGCTTTGCCGGCACCTGGTTCGGCAAGCGCCCGCACATCTGAATGAAGGTGGGTATATGCAAATGCTGTGCGAATGGGCACAAGTGGGCGAACAACCATGGGAGGACCGGATCGCCGAATGGCTGGATGGCACCGGCTGCGATGTGTGGGTCATGAAAGGGCTGACCCAACACCCGGAGGAATATGCGCAGCACCGCATTCGTGAAACCACGCCTGACACCGGACGCGACCAGGAGCTGTACGAAGGGTATATGGACTACTACCGGAGCTCGCGGTGTGCAGGCGATTCACGACGGCCTGATTGTGATGCGGCGGCGCAATGGCAAGAACTGGGTGCGCATCGAAGAAGTGCCCAAAACACCAAGTGGTGACTTGGGAGAGCTGATTCTCTCCACCTTCGCCGCGCATGACCTGCTGCTGGAAATGGTGAGCGATGAAAAGCTGCTTGCGATCAAGCCAACGCTGTCTCCTCATGTAAGGCTGGAGCAGGTTTGCAAGCAGGGGGGAAATGCCTGGCACGCAGAATCGCTGACTCTGCGGCTCACGCGCGGTTTTCCATTTCACTGGAAAGTTCAACCGCTGGTGGCGGAATTCCTGGCAACTTGCGACGGTACGCGCTCCGCAGAGCAAGCCGTTGAGGCGCTCGCCGCCAGTGCGAACGCACCTGTGGACACGGTGAGGCACGAATGCCTGACGATGATGCGGAAATTGATTGAACGCGGGTTTGTAGTGGTGGCGCCCGACTGACCTGGATGTGAAAAGATGTGCTTTGACGTGAACTACGGCGGAAGGAGCGGACCATGGCAAAGGTCACCGGTACCATCCGGATTAACGCAAATCCAGGATCGTCGGGCGCGGTGGGGCACTTTGAGGTTGTGTTCGTTCCCTATGCCGGCCGGCTCAACACGAAGCCGGTAAAGGTGAGCGATCTTGATGACTTGGTTAGCCTGCTCATGAACCTGAAGATCAGCGAAGATGAGGCCACACGCTGGGCAGGGAAGGCGCGGACCCAGGGCGTCGTTCTTATCTCCGGGATTGAGCGGACAGAGGCGCAATTGCAGGAAAACGGCCTGCTTGGGTAGATAAGAGATCGCAGATCTCTCCACTCCGCTGCGCTCGGTCTCTGAGTAAGATGCGTAGCCCACTCAAGCCAAAAAGCGGCTTGAATGGGCCACCCGAGGAGGGTGCATGAGGGATTTGGTTTTTCGCAAACCTAGCGGCCCGACTGCTACTTCGACCTGAGAACAAACACCAGCAGCACGATCAGCACGACCAGCAGGAAAGCGTTCACTACCAGGAGCATCGGCAGCATTTGCTGGAATTTGCTCTGGGCCGGTGGTGCGCTTGCCACAACTTGGGGCGGCGGTGGAGGAGCTGGAGGCTTGGGAACCGCGACCGCGGGAACCGGCGGTGGAGCAAAGGCCGGAACTGGCGGTGGAGCAAAGGCCGGGGCTGGCGGCAAAGGAACGGCTGCAGGAAAAACAGGTGAGGCGGCGGCCGGCGTTGCCGCCTTCTCCGGTGCGGAAGCCAGGCCCGCGGCGGAGTTCGCCGTTCCTCCCGAGATGATGCGGGTAAACTCACCCGGCCCGGCAAACGCGGCAGGCTCAGATCCAGCCGGCGGCGGTGGCAGGGAAGAGACAGCGGATGCCTGTTCCTCGTTTAGCCTTTGGATCAACATGGTGATACTTCCCGGCGCGCCCGCGGAGGGCCCAGGCGGCTGCGGGCTCTGCCCCCTGAACAGCGAGTCGGACGATTCACCGAAGCGCTGGGCGGGGGGCTCATTCTCTACGGAGAGGGAGCGAAACAACCGGGTAGCCCCGGCTGATTCATCGATGCTCGGGGCTGAATCGAGGCTTGATGGCCACGCAGATTCGACTGCGCTCGGAGGCGTGCTGGCGACAGGAGTGAAGGATCGAGGCGGGGGTGGAGGGGAAGCAGCAGGCGTCCGGAAAAGCTGGGTAAAGCTGCCATCGGCGGAAGCCGAGTCGGAGACCCCAGGGGTCGAGAAACCCTTCATGCGCGGTGTGGCAGGCGGAGCGAAGGGTGCCGGGTCGGGGATGCTGGCCGGATGCTTGAGAGAGGCCGTGGCGGCGACAAACATGCGCGTAAACTCACCGGGCTCATGGCGGAGGGCTTCCGGGGGGCCGCCAGCCGGGGATGCAGAGCTGGTTTGCGGCGGATGCTGAGGTGTCGCCGCAATATCCAGCTTCTGAAACATTCGCGTAAATTCGCCCGGTGCCGGTGGCTTGTCGTCGTGTGGGGATAAACCAGCCGGCGAAGAGCGCAGCGGCAGCGCATCGAGCGGCTGCCCCCATTGGGGAGCCGGGATAGTCCCGGAGTTGTCTTCCGCTGCGAAGAACCTGGGCGCGCTTTCCTGTGATTGCTCCACACCCTCGTCTGGCTGGGTTTGGAAGGCGTTCAAAAACATTCCCGTGGCAGAGAGCGAATCGGGCTGGCCAGGGGCCTCCCCTCCGGGCTTCTTACCATCTTCTGTCATCAGGATTGGCCCCATTCATGTTCGCGACTTCCTATGTGCTGAAGGTTACACTTCCCCGGTTGACCCAGTAAAGATTACAAACACTGTAGTTGACCATACCGATTACAACTTAAGGATAAGAGGCCCGCGGCGGGCTGGAAGTTTTTCTCTGGCCCCCAGCCGGTTGAGGTATTCTCAGCGTGATTCAAATTCAGTCCGTTCCGGCAGCCTGGCGTGGATAGAAACGCAGCCGTTCGCTTGGGAAAACACGCATGAATGATCTCGCAGTGCGTACCTACAACCTGGCCTCCTGCTATGAGAATTCGTTTACCACTATTCTCCGGCTCGGTTCGCGGCAGTCGGCGATTCCGTCGTCGCAGGTGTTTCGTACCAACATTCGGGCGGCGTTGAAGGCTGCGATGGAGCAAGCAAAGAGTTTTGGTTATAGCAGCGAGATGATCGAGTTTTCGGTCTTTGCCCTGGTCGCATTCCTGGATGAAAGCGTGCTCAAGCTGCAAAGCCCAATCTTTGCCGATTGGTCGCAGCGTCCGTTGCAGGAAGAGCTTTTCGGTCACCATAGCGCGGGCGAAGTCTTCTTTGAAAAATTGCGGGGTTTGCTGGCACGACAGGATTCACACGAGGTCGCCGATTGTCTCGAGGTCTACTGCTTGTGCCTTTTGCTCGGCTACCGGGGACGATACGCGTTGGGCAGAGGGGGAGAGATCGAAACCTTTATCCGCCAGATCCGGGAGAAGATCGGTCGTATCCGCGGCCAGGTTCTTCTGTTTCGGCCGACTGCTCCAGCCCCGCAAGTCAAGCGTGTCGCGATGGTGGATCGCTGGAGCCGCGCCTTGGGTATTATCGCGTTTTGCATGTTCCTGACCATGTTGCTGGCTTTTGGCGCTTTCTGGTTCACTTTGGGCGCGGGAATTTCCCCATTGGGTTGACGGCCACCGCCGGGAGGATTCTTGCTCGCCTATCTGCTCGCTCTCGTGGTTCTCGTGGTCGCCGGGTTGCTCATCTTCGGCGCTGCAACCTTTCTCCATTTGCACGGCACTGCCCTGATCGTGCTTGCGGCGCTCATTGCGGTTGCCGCTGTTGTGGCCGCGATCGCCATTGTGGTGATCCATATCCGCGCCAAGAAGCGCCAGGCCGCGGACGGGGAGGGGTCCTCTGCCGGGGGTAGCAGTGAGGTCGATGTTTTGCTCATCGACGCCAATCGCAAATTGCGGAGTTCCAAGCTGCCCGGCGCTAAGTCGCTGGACGGGCTTCCGCTGCTTTACCTGCTTGGGGAAGCCGCCTCCGCCAAGACGAGCCTGGTCATGCGCTCCGGACTGGACCCCGAGCTGATCGCCGGCAGCGCGCCCCGCGAGGGAGATGTTTCTCCCACCCCGGTGCTTAACCTGTGGTTCACGCGGCAGGCGGCCATCCTCGAAGCCGGCCAGGCGGTGCGTCAGGAGGCTGGAGTGCTGCGCAGATTGATTGCCCGCACTCGCCCCAAGGCATACCGATCCACGTTCGGATCGGGTGCGCCTGCCCGAGCTGCCGTGGTTTGCGTGAGCGTGGAACAGTTTCTGGCAGCGGACGCCGCTACCTCGTCCGTTGCCTCCGCCCGGGTCATCGCCGCGCAATTGCGGGAGATCAGCCGACTGCTGGGCGCGGCCCTGCCCGTCTACGTCATCTTCACCAAGCTCGATCGCATCCCTCACTTCGCGGAATACGTCCGCAATCTATCCAATGAGGAAGTGCGGCAGGTTCTGGGCACGGTTCTGCCTCGTAACGAAATTTCGGCCGGCGTTTACGCCGATAAGATATCGCGTGATCTCGGGAGCGCCCTCGATGTGCTCACTTACTCTTTGGGCGAGTTCCGGGTGGAGGTGCTGAACCGGGAAACCGAGCTGGCCAATGCGCCCGGCGCATATGAATTCCCGCGCGAGTTTGGCAAGCTACGCAAAAACCTGAACCAGTACCTGGTGGAGCTGTGCAAGCCCAGCCAACTCAGCGCCAATCCTTACCTCAGGGGTTTTTTCTTTGCCGGCTTGCGGGCGCAGATGCTGGAGCAAAGGGCGGCCGCGCCAGCCGCGCCGTTTGAGAACGCCCCGGCTGAAGTCGGCGCGACCAGAATGTTTTCCCTGCAGGAGTTTCAGGGAGCGAGCCGTCCCGCCGCGCAACAAGTGGTGGCCACGCGCGCGCCGCAATGGGTATTTCTTCCCCGGCTGTTTTCGGAGATGATTCTTGCCGATAAGAGCGCACTCTCAGCAACTCAACAAACGGCGCCGGCCCGCCTCTTCCGCAGAATCCTCTTTGCCTCGCTGACTTTTGTCTTTGTGGTTTGTACTCTGTTGCTGCTGGTTTCCTACCTGAACAACGCGGCCCTCGAGCGCGACCTCCAGAGTGCTGCCCAGGCCTTGCCGGCCGCCGGCGGGACCACAGGATTAGCGCCCACCCTGGGCGAGCTGCAGGCACTGGACCGGCTGCGCCAGATCCTTGCTCAGTTAGAGGGCTACCGGCAAAACGGAGCTCCGTGGATGTACCGCTTCGGACTGTACCAGGGAGACAACCTGGCCGGACCGGCGCGGCGGATCTATTTCGATCGCTTTCGCCGGATGCTGCTCAATCCCACGCAAGCGAACTTTGCCGGCTACCTGCGCGGCTTACCGGTTTCGCCGGCGCCAGGGGCGGATTACACCGCCGCTTACAACCCGCTCAAGGCCTACCTGATCACCACCAGTAACCCGGAGAAAAGCCAGGCTCAATTTCTTACCCCGGTCTTTTTGCAGTATTGGATGGGCTCCAATATCAAGGATCCGGCGCAGCAACAACTGGCTCGGCAGCAAATCGATTTCTATGCCGGCGAGCTACTGCGACAGAACCCGTACTCCATCACCCCGGATACGGCGGCAGTGGCGAAGGCCCGGACGTACCTATCGAACTTTGGAGCCGTACCGCGCATTTATCAGGACATGCTTGCTCAAGCGGACAAGACCGGCCCCGGCGTCGACTTCAACCGCCTCTATCCCAACGCAGCCTCATCGATCATCGAGTCGCATCTGGTGAGGGGAGCCTTTACCCGGGCAGGCTTTGCGTACATGCAAGGTGCGATGCAGCATCCGGAGCGCTATTTTCAAGGGGAAACCTGGGTGCTGGGCGACCAGGCAGCACGTTCGCTCGATGCTGCCGGCGTGAGCAAGCAGCTGGCGGCCATGTACTCGGCGGAATTTCTGAAGGAGTGGCACGCCTTCCTGAACGACGCGCACTTTACCGCGTGCGGACCGATCAAGGAATTGCCGAATAAGCTGAACGCACTGGCTGGACCCGACTCGCCGCTGCTCGAGTTCTTCGGTACAGCGTCGTATAACACCGCGGTACCGGATCCGCAGATCAAAGCCATCTTCCAGCCAACGCAGGCCCTGGTCGACCCCAACTCGACTACCCGTTTCATTGGGCCGGGCAACACCGCTTACGTGAATGCACTGTTGTCTCTCTCCAGTGCGGTAGGCCAGTTCAATCAGAACCCAGAGACCTCAGGAGACATGCTGGGCTCAGCGGTTTCTACTGCCGGGATCGCCGTACAGCAGACTGCGCAACCCTTCAACGTGGATCCGCAGATGCATACGGAGAAGACGGTGTTTGCGATGTTAGAGGCGCCGATCCACTGTGCGGTTCCGCCGCCGCCGCCTCCGCCTCCCGGAGCGCCGGGATCGTTGTGCTCACTGCTGGGCAAATTTCCGTTCCAGCCTTTGTCCAAGGCCCAGGCCAACCGGGATCTTACCCCCGCCGATCAGGCGACTGTGGGTGAGGTGAATAGCGTGTTCGCTCCGGGCACGGGAAGTCTGTGGACGTATTACAACGCCAGCTTGAAGCCGTGGTTGCTCCAGCCGGGGACGAATTACGTTCTTGCACCCAACGCGGCAGGGCATGTGGGTCCCGCCTTCGCGCAGTTCTTTAATCATGCGGCAGCGATCTCGGGTGCCCTCTATTCTTCCGGAGGAACCAACCCTGCCTTTACCTTCACGCTTCGCGCTGTGCCCAGCAAAGGCATTGAAAATGCCACCCTGGTGGTGGACGGTCAGAGAATTCCGGCAGGCGCGACGTCGCAACCATTTACCTGGAATGGTGCGACCGCCCATCAGGCTTCGCTGGCCTACAATTCAGCGGAAGCCTTGCAGTTCCAGGGTCCGTGGGCGCTTTTTCAATTGGTCGCCACGGCCCAGGTGACCAGGGTGGGGGCTACTCTGCAGCTCGAGTTTCCACTTGAGGTTTCAGGCCGCCAACTCAGGTTGCCTGACGGTACCCCGGAAGTCGTCCGCTTTGAAATTTCGGGTCCAGGTGCGTTGGTGCTGGCGCCGATGGGATTGTATGGAGGGAGTTGCGTTTCGCCGGTCACGAAATGAGCGGGCTTTACGGCGAATCCGCACCTGAGATCAGAGAATGGCCCTAGAGTGAGTGTCGCGCCTACGGCGCTCGTTATCGTCGCGGATGGGTACCCAGCCCTTGCGGGCTGGGCTGACGTTTAGCGGGCGGCCCTCCGGGCCTTGGTGGCATTGGTAAGTCAGGCGCTTTTTTTTCGCAGCCCGCCGGGTGCCCCTATCTCGCTCGTTTTTCGCGGGATTCCACGAACTTCACCCCTTGACCTTCGACGGACAATTCGAAACTGAGAATTGCAACGATGGACCAGTGGTATCCCACATCTCGCGAAAAACGAGCGAGATATGGGGCACCCAGCCTTTGTTTAAGGACAGACGCATGAAGATCGCGGAAACCCACATGCTTCACAGGAAATTGGGTATGTGGGGCACCCGGGGTTCGTCGCCCATGGAGATCTCGACGGAAAAGCCTGGGAACTTAGGCTGGCCCCGTGCTGAGACGCAACACGATGCAGGTGATATTGTCGGCTCCGCCTCGCTGCTTGGCTAAGTCCACAAATTCCTTGCAGATCATAGGCAGTTCGACGCCGACGGCGGCAATTGAGGCTATTTCTGCCGGGGTGAGATAACGGGTGAGGCCGTCGGAGGCCAGCAGGAGCATATCTTCGGCCTGCAGCGTGGCCGCGAAAAAATCAGGCTGAACCGTCTCTGCCATACCGATCGCCCGGGTGATCACCGACCGCAGGCTGGAATTCTCTGCCATTTCTGGCGTCAGCAGCCCGTTTTGTATCTGTTCCTCGATCAGGGAGTGGTCCTGGGTGATCTGAAAGCAAGCGCCCTCCCGCATCAGATACGCGCGGCTGTCGCCTACGTTTCCGATCACCGCCCGGGTTCCGTCGACGCAAGCGCATACCAGGGTCGTGCCCATATTGTTGAAGTCGGGATTGCTTGCGGCGAGCTCGCGGACAGCGCGATTGGCTTCCTCGATGGAGTGCAGCAATCTGCTCTCGATCGGCAGCTCCGGCTCTTGGGTATGCAGGGTTTGCGCCTCAAAAGATTCAATGAAGGTGCGTACCGCAGTGTTACTCGCGACTTCGCCGGCGACCGCGCCGCCCACGCCATCGCAGACCACGTAGAGATGGGGGTCAGTGTTATAGCCGAAACTATCCTCATTATTTGTCCGCTTGCAGCCGATGTCGGTTGCCGCGGCAAACACCAGGGAGAGTGTGGCTAGTTGGGTCATGGTGTGAAATTTACTGGCGGACCAAAATTAACAGGAAGCTGGTTCTTTTGCATGGGAAATCGACCCGGTTAAGGAAGAACGTTGGCATTGCCGCAAGTGCGTGCGGTCGCATTTCGCCTACGGTATTTCGACCGTCACTTCACCTGCATCCACGAAGGTAATGACACCGGCCCACGTACACATCAGTTGGGAGACGTTATCGAGCGAGGGAAAGTTCCCCAGGAGCACGGTGGGTGCTCCTGTAACCCAGGGGGCCGGTGTCGCCGGGATACATGGCATCGGCGTGAGCACACCCAGGGCTGCCGCCGTCGCCGCGGCGACGGTGGGGTTTGCGGGCGAGGTGCACATGCCAAAAGGCATGATATTGGTCATGGGAATATGGTCCATGATATTCGCGTCGGGCACCATGTTGGTCATCACCTTGTTGGTCGGCAGCACCACCAGGGAACTCGGCGCCAATCCGAAGCTGCATTGCATCATCGCTCCCATACAGACTTGCAGAGGCATGATCCGGCTCCTTGATCGTTTGCTCCGAGTTTACGCCGGAACTGCGATCGATAAAAGGCAGGCCCTACTGAGAAAGAGAGCTGGCAGTATCATCAACCGATGACGTTTGAGGCCGGGCAAGTAGTTGGGGAATACAAGATTGTGCGGGTACTGGGCCGTGGCGGGCTGGGCGCCGTTTACGAGGCAATGCATCTGATCTCGCAGCGCGCCGAAGCCATGAAGGTGATGTTGCCGGAACAGACCGGAACCCCGGAAATGAAGGAGCGCTTTCGGCGGGAAATCCAGCTGCTTGCCAGCCTTAATCATCCCAACATCGCCAGCCTGCACAACGCCTTCTACCTTGGGGATCAGCTCATCATGGTGATGGAGCTGGTGGAGGGCGAAGACCTGCGTACTCGCAGCCGCAATAGCCGCATCCCTTTGCCGATGCTTATGGATTTTGCCATGCAGGTGCTGGCCGCGCTCGATTACGCGCATGCCCGAGGGGTGGTGCATCGAGACATAAAGCCTGCCAATATCATGGTCTCTCCCGCCGGCCTGGTTAAGGTGCTGGATTTCGGCATCGCGATATCGCAGGGCTCTGTAGAACTCACCATGGCCGGCTCTCTGATCGGCTCCCCGCTGCACATGTCGCCGGAACAGATCCGCGGGGAAAAAGCGACCCAGCAGTCTGACATCTACTCCCTTGGTGTGACCCTGTACGAGCTCATCGCCGGCCGTCCCCCGGTAAACGGCGCCACCACGTATGAGTTGATGATGGCTCACCTCAACAAGACGCCCACCCCGCTCGCCGAATTGCGGCCCGACATTCCAGTGCGGCTGTCGGATATCATCTCCAGGTCTCTGGAGAAGGAACCGGCCAAGCGTTTCGCGACGGCTGCGGAATTTCTGGACGCACTGCGTTCGCAGAGCATGCCGGACCTTGACAGGACAACCACGCTCAGCCCCGCACGCCATGCGCAAGAGGCGACGACAGACCGGGTGAACCAACCCACCACCGGACCTCTTACTCCACCCGTCGATCAGCTGGTGCGGCACCTGGCAACATTTATCGGGCCGATCGCCAAGGTCGTGGTGAGCCGGTTGGCGAAGCAGTACACCGATCTCGACCGGCTTTATCTCGAAGCGTCCAAGCAGATCGAGAAAGAGGCGGAGCGGAAGAAATTTCTGGCCACGCGTCCGCGCGCGTAGCCAGTGCCGGCCGGCTCAACCATTGAGCAGATCGATCGCTTTCTTCAGGCTGGTGTGCATGCGATGGAAGGAGCGCGTCACCTGCGCGACCTCATCATTGCCGCGGACAGGGAGCTGCTCAAGGTCCATTTCGCCCTGGCTGATGCGGTCGGCATAGTGGGAGATCTTACCTAAGCGCCGGATGACGATGAAATACAGTCCCACATCGATGAGCAGAATGGCGGCCAGGAAAATCAAGGATAAGTTGATGAGGAGTCGAGTCAGCCCTTGCTGTGCCATTTTGATGGGTACGGAGGTGGGAATCGATATGATCTGGGCTCCGACGACCTCGTCCAGATTCCAGCCGAATCCGTTCTGCGATCCGTAATGCTTGATCATTGCCCGGGGAGCTACTCCTGGCTGGCTATGGCACTGCAGGCAGCCGCTCTCCACGCGAATCGGATGAGCCAGGGAAAGCGTTGGTCCAGTGGCTGCATCTCGCATCCGGACCAGCTCGGTTTCCTTGGGAGAGTTGCGGAAGAAGTTGATGATGTCTGCCTCCCAATCCTGAGCGCGATCACGGAGATTGGTCGGGTTCAAGCGCCGCTTCTTTATAGGTGTAGTCCGGATAAGTCTGGCGGATCTGATCAAAGGTAGTGGTGGATGCGAAGAAGGGGATTGCCTGGGGCAGGAAGGTGGTTGTGTGCTCGGTGGTTTTCTCGATGACCGGCGTGATGTAATGCTCGGTGTAATTCCGCGTGGCCAATGCGCTGGCTGCCATCAGGCCGGCCTCGCGAAGCACTTCCGCCTGCGCTTGTTCCTGTAAAAAGGTCCGAGCCTGGTAGGCGATCACCGCGAGGCCCAGACCGAAGACGACGATCAGCAGAATGTTGAACTTTACCAGCAGCTTCAAAAGGAACTCCTCAGCCAATACGAAATAGCGCCAGACGACGCTCAGCGTGCCGCGTTACGAGCCGGCAATGGCATTCATGGTTATAGCGCAAGTTCTGGTTATCATGCACCAGCAAAGTGCCGCGGGTAACGACTTCCTCGCGGCGTGACAAACATCCCGGGGCCGTGAGGCGGCGCCCGTGTGAGGAGTCGACGCAGATGGTAGTAAGAAAAGAAGGTTCGGCAGGAATGCCGAGTTCTTCTATCGCAACCTGGAGCTTGCTCGTCTCAATTAGCGTGAGTTCGAGCGACTGCCGGGAGACCAAATGAGGAATCATCGGCACTGGAGTTCCTGGGGAATGAGAGGCGCGCTCAGGAAATAATAATCAGCGGCTGCTGTTCTGGGAATTCTGTGGACCGTTTTGAATTCTAGCGAGTGAATCATCAGGTAAGACAAAAGACTCTTTCGCGATCTGCTCAGTAAGCGAAGCTATTGTTCGTGCTGCGGACGAGTTATTCCTCGCGGCTACGCGGAAGGAGATGTTCATGCACGCCCTGTGCAATCCGTCTAACCTTAGTTCGCCATTTCGGGAAGACTAGTTTATGCGGCCAGTCTTTCGCATAAGTGGAGCAGGAGTCTGCGCCGATGGATACTTATGATCATCGTCACCATAAGTTTCCACAAAGCAACAATCATCATTCCTAATCTCATACTCCTGGCGAGCTTCTTCGCCTCGCAAGCAATTGCGCAAAACACGGTGTCGGTCGATTATTCGCGTGCTGGAAGCGCATTGGTGCGGCTGAATCAAGCCGTCTCCACCATTCAGATCTCAAATGGGCCAAAAGAGGATCAACTCGTCAAGAACCTCGGCATGCGGCTGGAACGTACGTTCTGGTCGCCCGCGGTCTGGGCACAAGCGGGACCGGGTCAGTATGACTTCACCGCGGCGAACCCTTTTCCGGATGCTGCCCCCGCGCCGGGCCGGGACTGGGGATCTGACTCGCCGGTGCTGGACAATATCATTGCCCAAGGAGCACAAGCTGTTATCAGTTTTGGCGGAGAGCCAGGCTGGGATGCCGTAAGGCCCACCGAGGCCGCCGAATTGAATGGCCTACCCTCCAACATGAGTGAGTACCAACGCCTGGTGCGGGACGGCCTCAACCATCTCAAAAGTAAGTATCCGGGGATTCAATACATTGAGGTCTGGAATGAGCCGGATAATACACTCACTCCGAGTCAGTACCAGATGCTCTACCAGGATGTTTCCCAGGCCGTGCAAGCGGTCAACGCCGCATTGCCTTCCGGTACTCTTCCATTCCTGATGGGTGGACCGGCGGTTTATAACCCCGGCTCAGCGATGATGGCAGGTTTTATTTCCTTTGTGAGAGCGAATAATCTCGAGCTCGATTTTTTGTCCTGGCATGAATACGGGGGAAACGTTTGGAGTGACGCGCGGACTTTGCAGAACGATCTCTCATCGGCCGGCCTCAATCCCAATACGCCGCAGTTGGTGACGGAGTGGGGCTACACGTCGTTTAACATCACCACCGTTCCTTCCCCCAGCGAACTTATGTTGGCCGCAGCCTATGTTGCTGAGGGATGGACTGAGTTGGAAACGCAGAACCTGGCGAGTATCGTGACCCCGTTTCCGTTTTCTGAAAACGACTACGTGCGTTATAGCCGTTCGATGTTCGTTCCTTACCAGCAGAACCCGGCAGATGGCCTGTTGTTTCCGCTGTATAACGTCTACCAGATGTTGGCGATGGGGAAGGACACACTGGTGGCGACCAGCGCTGTGATTGGTGGCACGTCCTCGCTTTTTCCTCTTGCCACTGAGGACAGCAGCGGCGTGGCGCTGATGCTGACGAACACGGCCGGTTCGACCGTAACCGTCAATCTGAACAACCTACCCAGCGCGTTCCAGGGAGGCACATTCCAGTTGACGGAATACCTGGTCGACGCAGCCCACAGCAACTGGGCCTACAACCAGAGCACGGCGGCCCTACAGCAGGTCGCCAATTCGACGGAAAACGCAGCCTCGTCGTTCACCACTACGCTCAGCATGGCGAACGATAGCGTAGCCCTGCTTGTGCTGACACCGGCACCGAGCAGTGGAACAGCGGTGCGGTTGGCATACCTGCGCCAACCATCGAACGTTATGGCACAGGCAACGATGGCGCCCGCCGTCGAAGTGTTAATTCAGGACGCGACAGGCGCCACTGTCACCACTGCCAGCAACCTGGTAACGCTGACGCTGAAAGGCGGCACGGGTCTGGGCGGGACGCTCACCGTAGCCGCACAGCATGGCATTGCAAGTTTCGGCAATCTCACCTTGAGCGTTGCCGGAACCGGATACACACTGTTGGCGAGCAGTCCAAAGCTCACGCCGAAGACCAGTAAAGCCTTCACCGTTCGTGAACCCTGACGTTCCAGAGCCAGGTTCAAGAGACAGCAAAAAAGTTTCTCGCCAGACCGCGAGCCCGCTCACGGTTGCCTGGAACGTTTTTCCTTATGCCCATTCACATCGTGTCAGCCAGTTATAGCCCGGGTATAACTGGTATGCACATTGCTGCCACCGGTCGCATCGCTCATTAGTTCATGAGGAGTTCATTAGGGAACGGAGGCTGTTTTACAAAGGGATACGTACCGGACGATGAAAGGCTATGATGCGTAGTGGCGAAAAGAAGGGCATTTTTAAAAGGACAGGTGAAATGGGGCAGAAGGAAAACGATCAGAAGCCAACAGAAACAGCGAGTACTGGGTTTTCTCCCGACCGGCGAGAGTTTGTCAAACTGGCGGTAGGGGGCGCCTTGAGTGCCGCCGGCGTTTTTGCGTCGCCGCGCCGCGCATCCGCAACCGTGCACCAGAGTGCGCCGGGTATCAAGCTGTGCGCCCAGGCACCGGCCAAGCCCACCGACGACGATCTGCTTTTTCTCAAACAGATGGGCGCGGAGTACGTCAGCGTGGGTTCTACTCCCGACCTGAGGACGGCGGAAGGCTTCCTGCAAATCAAGAAGCGCTATGCGGATGCCGGCATCACCGTCTGGAATATCGGCAATACCAGCGTGCATAACATGCCCGAGGTCACGCTCAATCTCCCCGGCCGCGACCAGAAGATTGAAGAATACAAACAATACATCCGCAACCTGGGCAAGGCGGGGATTTATTACACCACCTATGCCCACATGGGCAACGGCATCTGGAGTAGCGGCAGGGCCACCATTCGTGGAGCGTCCGCCAGGGAATTTGATATGGCCAGCCCCGACAAGGTGGGCGTGTGGGATGGAAAGAAGTTCTATGAGCCCCTCTCTCACGGCCGCGAGTTTACCAAAGAGGAAATTTGGGAGAACTACACCTATTTCATCAAGCAGGTTGCGCCGGTTGCGGAAGAGAACAGTGTGCGCATCGGGATTCATCCGGACGATCCACCGGAACCTGTCCTGGCTGGTGTCCCGCGCTGCATCTTCGCGAATTTTGAAGGGTACAAACGGGCCATGGAAATCGCCAACAGTCCGAACGTTGGCATCTGCCTATGTTGCGGATGCTGGAACGAAGGCGGTCCCGCGCTGATGCACAAAGACCCGGCGGAGATGATCCGTTATTTTGGTGCGGAAAAAATCTGGAAGATCCATTTCCGCAACGTCAGCGCGCCCCTGCCGCACTTCGTAGAGACCTTTATGGACAATGGCTATTACGATATGTACAAGATCATGGAAGCCCTGGTCGAGGTCAAGTTTGACGGCATCGTCATCCTCGACCACACGCCGACAGTAGTCGGCGGCCAGTATCCTGAACAGGCCTACGGATTCGCGTATATGAAAGCGTTGAAGAATCGGGCGCAGGCAGAAGCCAAAGCATAATGCCGGAGCAGGCATGACACCGGTGAACACGGGCGGCCTTGTAAGTGTCGTACTGGCTTTGAGCACTGTCGAACTCTGCAGGTCAGCGCGTTACGTCTGGTTACTGGCAGCCCTGCTTATTTCGGTAATCGCTCTGCCCGCCGCATTCGCCCAGGCTCGAACGGGGCGAATCAGGAAGCGCCCTGCGCTTCCGCGGCCGCCAGCGATTTCCCCAAAGCCGTCCTCTCTAACGGGCCAGTAAAGGCAGTTGTGTATTTGCCCGATGCCCAGAAGGGTTACTACCGTTCCACCCGTTTCGATTGGTCAGGCGTCGTCCCTTGCCTGGCCTACAAAGGCCATACTTACTTTGGAGTCTGGTTCAAGCGGTACGATCCATTACTAAACGACTCGATTACCGGCCCGGTCGAAGAGTTCCGCTCCAGCGACGGTCTCAGCTCTATCAACTACGCCGAAGCAAAGCCGGGAGAATTGTTCCTCAAGCCGGGAGTTGGCGTGCTGCGCAAGGTGGATGATTCGCCCTATAAATTCAGTTTCGCGTATCCCATTGTCGATGGAGGGCAATGGACAGTACGCGCAGGGCGGACTCAAGTTGCTTTCACCCATCGTCTCCAGTCATCGCTGGGCTATGCCTATGTCTACAACAAGACATTGAAGCTCGATAAGCGTCAGCCGATCCTGATCCTCGAACATCGCCTGAAGAATACGGGTACCAAGCCGATCGACACCGAGGTCTACGATCACGATTTCTTCATGCTGGATGGTGCTCCGACCGGACCTGGCATGGCCGTTCATTTCCCCTTTGCGCCGCAAGCCAAACAGCCGCTCGAGCCGCACGCAAGAATCGACGGCAAAGACATTGTCTATCTCGAAGAGCTGACCTCCGGTCCAGGGCAGGCTGTAGGCAGCTACCTGACAGGTTTTTCAAGCAACCCTGCCGACTACGATTTCACAGTGGAGAATCGGACTACCGGGGTGGGCGTCGAGCAAACGTCTGACTTTCCGATCTCTCAACTTTATATTTGGTCGATCCGCACCACCATTTGTCCGGAAGCCTACATTCACGTGACCGTCCAACCCGGGGAAACGAAGAGTTGGACGATTCGCTACCGTTTCTTCGCCAAATAGTCCCGTAGGGACGGCTGAACTTAGCCCAGGACGCTAGTCCTGGGAACATCAAGAAACATGATTGAGTCCCGCAGGGACGGCTGAAAGAGGATTGCGTCGCGGCCCATTTTCAGCCGTCCCTTCGGGATCCACGGCACACCGGGACAGACTAAATTCGTAATTCCCGAGTTCTCACACATTTAGACGCCAGCCAATCAACAGGGTTCGGCCAAGCTCGTTCCACACTTCCAATTCGGGCAGACCGCGCTTTAGAGACCTCTCCACATTCCCTGGTTTATTCGCTGCTCTCCACGGTTCTGACGCAAGATGGAAGCTGCCCGCTGTTTTTCGGGCGAGACAATGACGACTAACTTCAATTTCCGCCGCCGGGCGAAGCCGAATGTGCATCTCAGAATTTGGAATGTCACGCGGAAGACCGAGCTCGCCGCCAGTGTGGAGCTAGCCAACCACGGTGCGGCACGTAGGAAAGGATTGCTGGGACGTGATTCCCTGTTCGCCGGGGAAGGGCTTTGGATTCTGCCTTGCCGGGCCGTACACACAGTTGGCATGCGCTTCCCCATCGATCTGGTCTACCTCGACCGTGATCTTCGCGTAAGAAAGGTACGAAGCAACGTATATCCGTGGCGGCTTTCGGCATGCGTTTCCGCGCACTCCGTGCTCGAACTTGCCCCAGGCACGATCCAGGAGAGCCAGACGAATCGAGGAGATCAACTCAAAATCTCCTCTCCTGTTGCGCCTGCGGGGTCATAGGCCGGAAACTTAGAGCGGGGGCGGCGCGTCAATCTCACCAAGGCCCGGGGTGTTTCGTGCCGGCCGGATTCCCGGATCAATGAAGAAAACAAACTATTTGCTGGTTCTGATGACGGTCTTGCTGGGCGCCCTTACCTGGCCGATGGTGGTGCTCGGTCAAGGACCAACCGGCACGCTGCAGGGGCGCGTGTTAGATCCCAGCGGTGCGGTTATCCCCCAGGCGCAAGTCACCATCACGTCGGCCTCAGGTAAAACCACCACCGCGGTGTCAGACGGTGGGGGGTCTTATCAGGTGAGGGGCCTGGCGGCAGGCGATTACACGGTGAACGCCACCACGACAGGGTTCGCCCCCTTTTCCTCTACGGTCAGGCTCGCAGCCGGGCAAACGAAAACACTGAATATCGCGCTGCAAATCCAAATGGAAAAACAGCAGGTACAAGTCGAGGCCGAAGCGCCCACAGTCGATACGAGTCCGGACCAGAATGCCAACGCGGTGGTGCTGAAAGGTAAAGACCTGGATGCGCTTTCCGACGATCCGGATGAACTGGAGAATCAACTGCAGGCTTTGGCTGGCCCGGCCGCTGGCCCAAATGGAGGCGAGGTCTACATTGACGGGTTTACCGGGGGCCAGATACCGCCCAAGTCTTCCATCCGGGAGATACGCGTTAACCAGAACCCATTTTCCGCTGAGTTCGATCGTCTCGGGTATGGGCGCATAGAAATCCTCACCAAGCCGGGCACCGATAAGTTGCATGGCCAGATCGAAGCCCGGGGCAACGATTCTTCATTCAACTCTCGTAATCCGATTTTGCAGACGGCGGAACCGCCTTATTACTCTTACAACCTGCAGGGCAGTGTTGGCGGACCTATCTCAAAGAATGCCTCGTATTTCGTCAGCGCCTTCGGACGCAACACGCAAAATGTAAGCGTAATCGATGCCGTTGACCCAACCAGTGTCACGCCGCTGAATCCGGCCGGCACGCGCCTGAATGAAGCCTACCCCAACCCCAGCTCGCGTATCGATGTTAGCCCGCGGCTCGACCTGCAGCTCGGGCAAGCGAATACGTTGACCCTTCGTTACGAGTTCTTCCGCGCGGTCACAACCAACGGCGGGGTGGGCCAGTTATCTCTGCCCACGCAGGCTACCAACACCCAAAGCATGGAGAACACGCTTCAGGTAAGTGACAGCGTGGTGCTGAGCAAGAACCTTGTCGATGACATCCGCTTCCAATATCGCCGCTTTCGCTATCAAAACATTGCCCAGAACGATACGCCGACAGTCACTGTGCAGGGCTCCTTTAACGCTGGTGGCAACAATGGTGGAGTGGTGCGCGATAACCAGGACATTTATGAATTACAGAACTACTTTGCAGCCGCCAAGGGCAATCACTCGTTGAACTTTGGCGCGCGCCTGCGTGCCTATCGCGATGCGGACTATACCACCGGCGGCACCAACGGCCAATATACTTTTGAGTGTTTGAGCGGGTGTTCGAACGCGTATCTGAACAACGCGCCGCGCACTTATCAGGTGACTGAGGTACATCAATACACCGCGCGCGCGATCCTGTTCGATGCTGCGCTCTTTTATCAGGACGACTGGAAGGTAAATCAACGCTTTACCTTCAGCTACGGCCTTCGCTGGGAGACGCAAAACCGTATCCGCGATAAAAGTGACTGGGCGCCCCGGTTATCGTTCGCCTATGCGCTGGGCGGAGGCGATCGCAAGCGGCCCCCGAAGACCGTACTGCGTGGGGGGTATGGCTGGTTCTATCAACGGTTTACTGTGCCCAACAGTTTCGGCTCCAACGCCGGCACACCTTATGTAATCCAGGCCATTCATCAGAATGGAATCAATCAGACGGTTTCCACCATCACTAATCCCACATTTCCGGTCGATCCGACTGCTGTAGCAACCGCGAATACGGCGCAAACCCTCTACACCATCAACCCGCATTTTCATGCTGCCACAGATCTGCAGGCTGCCGTGGGTATCGATCGTCAGTTGGCCAAGAGGATCACCGGGAACGTGACGTACCTCTACGGACGGGGCGTCCACCAATATTTCACCAACAACATCGGGGCTCCGGAGTTTGCCACTGCGGATCTAGGTATCTATCCCGATACACCTCTCCCGCCCGCGGAGGAGAACGACCTGCAATACCAGTCCGGAGGCGTTTACCGGCAAAATCAGATTATTGTTTCGGGCAGGGCCAGTTATCCGCGTTTCAGTTTCTTCACTTTCTACAGTTACAATGTCGCCAAAGCAGATACGAATGGAGTTACCTACACTCCTTCCGTGGCCGAGAATCCCGGGCCTCGACTACGGGCGGTCAAGCTTCGATGTCCACAACCGCTTCGTGATCCTGGGTAACTTCTCTGCGCCGTATGCCATTTCGCTGACACCTTTTTTCGCCTATAACTCCGGCGCACCGTATAACGTGACCGTCGGCAGCGATCTGACCGGGAATAACCAGTTCAATGCACGGCCAACCTTCGCGGCCAGTTGCAGTGGCAACAAATGTCGTGAACACGCAATATGGTTGTCTGGATACAAACCCCTTCGGCACTAACGAAAAGATTATTCCCTACGGGATCGGTACTGGTCCTTCCAATGCCAGCTTGAACATGCGCGTAAGTAAAGTGATCGGGATTGGGCCTAAGGTCGAAGGGAGCCGTGCCGCACGGGGCGGCGGCGGAGGTGGCGGTGGTGGCGGCGGCCGCGGTGGCGGTGGCGGACTCGGTCCCGGTGGTCTGAGCGGAAGCCGTGGCGGACCTGGACGTTTGGATCAGACCACTTCGCGTAGGTACAACCTCACGCTCACTGCCTACGCGACGAACCTGTTTAACCATCAAAACCTGGGACAGCCGAACGGCACCCTCTCGTCGCCGTTCTTCGGTGAATCACAGTCGCTGGCCGGCGGTGGATTCTTCGGGGCTTCCACAGCAGGCAACCGCAGTGTCTTTCTCCAGGCAGTCTTCAACTTCTAGCGGTCACAACGGAAACTGGACGGGCACGCCACGTTCACCGAAGCGCAGGTGGGCCGAAAAAATGGCGAAGTCCGTCCATCGCCTTCGCCGAATCGACGAACAAATCTCCGGTCCCTCACCGTAGCCTACTTCAAGTGGATCGTAATCCCAGAGGAAATCCGCAACAGATTCTGGTCATTGCCGGATAGATTCGGTAACCGTGTATATCCGTAGTCCGCCTGAATCGCGCGGAAGGAGAGATGTCGCCTGTACTTCACATCCAAGCCAATCCCGACCAATACGGCCACCGAATTGGCGGTCGGATTAATAAACCCCGTAGATTTGTCCGGGAAGACTCCATCAAACCCATGAGCAAAACCGATCAACCCCTGGGCAAAAGGCTTGATGCGGTGGTACGTATCCCATCCATCTGTCCGCTGATGTCCAAATCTGAAATTGAGGCGCATGCCCCCGGTCACCATGAGCATCGAAAAGGGATCGCCTGTGTTTTGGATGTTGCCGGTATGGGTCGCGGTAACATCCACCACCGTGGTGTATCCACGATAGGTGCGAAAGTTTCCTTCCGCGCTCACGCCGTTCATGAAAAAGCAACCGCATTGGCCCGGTGGTGAATTGACCTCGGTGGGACTATAGGCGAACGACACCTCCGCCCGGGGCAGGGAGAAGTCTCTTCCTCCCGGCGTCACCTGGCCATGGAGGCTCGACGCGCTGAGCCCCAGCATCGTTCCCGCAAACAGTAAGGCTAAAGATCTATGCATACCTTCTCCGACACCGCGCCGCGCACTCCGTTTAGTAGATCGCAAGGGGCACCGTCGCTGTGCGCTGTACTGTTCCTTCGGTAGCGGTCACCGTTATGGTGTAGGGAGCTTTCCGCGCGGCGAAGAGTCCCGCACCGGAGCACCCGCTCAACCCTGCGACCGCAGTCAGGCTTATCACGGCCAGCAGCGCGACTCCCAGGAATGGGGAAATCTTCCGCAACCGCCTGCGCACGCTGCGTACTCCAATGAGGGGAAGCAGAAGTCCCAGGGCAAGCGGCACGCGGTGGAACGGGGGCCCCGGTGGTGTGCTCAACGCAGTATTTGCGGTGGTCACCGTCATCTTGATGTTTTGGATTTTGCCGCCGGCCGCCAAGGGCGCTGGATCGAACGTGGCGGTTGCTCCCGCAGGCAGTCCACTTGCCGCAAAGTTCACGTTGTACAGGAAGGTAGTTGCCACTTGCGGCTCAACCTGGATGGTATAGACCACGGTGGTGCCGGGCAGAATGTTGGTGTTGTTATTGCCAACTCGCAGGATGCGTAACTCGTCAATCTGAACCGGTACGGTGTTTGCTGTACTGGCGAGGTAGCTGGGATCTCCGCTATAGCTCGCGATGATGATATGGTGCCCGGGACCGATCGCAGTGGTGGTGAACACTGCCTGTCCGTTTGCGCCCATGGGGGCGGTCCCAAGCGTCGCGTTGACGCTCTGGTCAAAGAAAGTGACCGTTCCGGTTGGGACTGCTGAGGGGGGCTCGACTGAGATTGCGGCCAACTGAGCCGTTAACGTAACCGGCATGGTAATCATTTGCTCCGTGGTGCCGGTCAGCGTTAAGGTGGTGGGTACAGTCGAACCCTGCAACGGAACGGTTAAAGACGTGCTGGTGGCGAAGAAAGTGTTGCCCTCGTAGACGGCGTCGACATAATGGGTACCGGTGCCGGCGATGGTCACATTCGAGATGCTGGCTGTGGCCGTTTGCGTGAACTCGTTCAGCAGGATGGTGGTGCTGTTGTCGGCCAACTCGGGAATCGCCAGATCCGTCGTGCCATCTCCGTTGAAGTCTGCCGCCACCAGATCATTGGGTGAGTCCCCGAGTTGAGTCGGCGTTCCGGCGGCCGTGAAGGTACCGTCTCCATTGCCCAGCAGCAGGGTCAACGTCTGGGTCTGGGGCTGGGTAATATCGCCGTAGTTGTCGACGGCAAGGTCGGTCTTGCCATCCTGGTTGAAATCTCCGGCGACCATGGCGAGGGGAAATGTTCCCACTGTAATTGGGGACCCGGAGGCGGGGGTAAACGTGCCGTCTCCCTTGCCCAGCATCACCACCACATTGCCTACCGTGCTGGGAAACAACGGCGTGAAGTTTGCCACGGCTAGATCGGGCACCCCGTCTCCGTTAAAATCTGCCGCGACCACCTGGCCGGGGTTGTAGTTGAACGAAGGGATGGGCGAGCCGCTGGCCTGGCGAAGGTGCCGTCTCCATGGCCGAGCAGGATGCTCACTGTGCTGTCGCTCTCGTTGCTGACGGCTATGTCGGCGAAGCCGTCTCCGTTGAAGTCTGCAACTGCCACAAAAAATGGAAAGGCCCCTACCGAAACCGGTGAGCCACTCGCCTGGGTGAAGGTGCCGTCTCCGTTGCCGAGCAGGATGCTAACGGTGTTGTCCTTGGCATTAGCTACCGCCAAATCGAGAATGCCGTCGCTATTGAAATCTCCGGTTCTTACGGCTTCGGGGAAACTACCTACGGAAATCGGGGAACCGTTGGCCTGGGTGAAGGTGCCGTCTCCGTGGCCCAGAAGAATGATCACGGTGTTGTCAGCGCCGCTGGTAGCAGCCAGGTCAGCATTGCCGTCGTGGTTGAAATCAGCAACCACGAGCGAGCAATTTGAGGGCTGATCCGGAAGGATACAAGGATTGTTTCCAACACCGAAGATGGTAGTGCCCGGGGTGAAGGTGCCGTCCCCATTGCCCAGTAGAATGTTGATGGCATTTTCTGCAGAGTCCATCACGGCCACGTCTGGTTTTCCGTCGCCGTTGAAGTCACCCGCGCCACCGGCTGCCGGTTGGTTGCCGGTGCTGCGATGGGCGAATTGGGCGCCTGGGCGAAGCCCCGCGCGGACGTGGGTGTGCCGAGGGGCGCGGTTCCCAGAACGAAGTTGCCATCGGTTGTGTCCTGAAAAGACACAGTGCCAGTGAGTAACGGTGGATTGTTGCGAAACCGACGACCGTCGCCGTTAACTGATAGCCGCTGGGGTTGCCGGTTGCCGCAATCGCCGTCGTCGTCGGATAGAGGCCGCTCACGGTTAACGTTTGTGCAGTGGAACTGCTGGTTGCGGCGGTTGAGGTAGCGCTGAAGACCGCCTTATAGCTATGGGTCCCGATTGCAGGAATGAATTTGAATTTCGCGGTTCCCGCGATCAACTGCGCCTTTCCCACAATGGCCGCATCCTCACAGTAATGAGCTGCGGCATCGCAGAAGGTAACCGAGCCATTCGCTACCGGCGCACCGCCGGCCGTGACCGATGCCGTGAGCGTCACTGGCGCGGGCGAAGCAACCGACGGTGAAGAAAGGGCAAGTGTGGTCACCGTAGAAACTGCGCCTGCCTGTGCCGCGTTCGGCAGAGTGGTGGCAATTGCCACCAAGGCGGACAGGAGCAGCCTGGAGTTTCGGCACATACAAGAATCCTCAGATCGCACTTACAAAACACGGAAACACTTAGGGAACGGGGAAATGCCGACGGGGGGCAGACAAATCCAAAACATATCGCTCACATATAACCCGAACTTCGTCTCTCGGAAGTCCGTTGCTACATGACAAAGCGAATCGTATACCAGACACCAGCCACGAACGGATACCCAATTTGTCGCAATTTTCAAAGATATCGACCAAATTTCGAACGACATTACCTCTTTGGATTCCTTCCGTACTGGGGCCGCCGCGTTTCAGGACGCGAACTTCACGCGCAGACACGCACAGCCGGGCTAGCGCGCCAGGCGCGGTCAATTATCGCCATTGCAGCGAGTTAGGGAGTTTCGGTTACATCGCTCCGGTGGAGTTAGTAGTTACCCACCTTATCGGCGGCGTACTGGGGAATAATCTCCCTAACCCCCAGTTACTAACCAGGGTCGAAACCACTACAACTTTTGTGCCGGATTGATAGAGAGGCTATGCAGAATTGAGATCCCCATCTCGTCAGAGAGGCGAGATGGGCCGTTCTATAGCAGTGGCGTCACTGCGGCCGTGTTTCCTGTTAGGGGCGTGGCCAGGATCCATGCACGGACTTCCGTCCCCGGTTTGTGGCCAGCCCAGCGACCCTCGGCCAGGTGGTCTGCGGGAAGCCCGTCTCGATGACCGAAACCACAACTTAGATCATGGTGACTTTTCCACTGCCGACGTCGTAGAGCGCAGCGCGAATTGCCAGTTTCTTCTGCTTTACCAGATCCGCCAGAACCGGCGACGTATCCGCGAGCACAGAGGCTTGCAGCGAGGCATTTTGCCGGGTTGCGGTGGCGAGATCGCCTTTCGCCCCGGCTAGTGCTGGGTGGATGTACTGATACAGGGTGCTGATCTGCCCGGGGACAGCCTTGCCTGCGATGGTGGCTTTGACGGCACCGCAGTTGGAGTGCCCAAGCACCAGGAGTGCCTTGACGCCCAGCACCGCGGCGCCGTATTCGATGCTGGCGATCGTATCCGGGGTCGCAATATTGCCGGCCACCCGAATCACAAACACATGACCGATGCTCTGGTCGAAGATCAATTCCACCGGCACTCGGGAATCGGCGCAGGAAAGCACGGCTACAAATGGTTCCTGGTGCTCTTCCGAGTGCGCTTTGAGAATGTCCAGGTCTTCCTTGAAGGAAATCAGGTTCTGAGCAACGAAACGCTGATTGCCTTCGGCCAGGAGGCCCAGGGCACGCTCGGGTGTCTCCGGCCGCTGGATCGGTTCGCGCTGCGCTCCCTGGTACATTCCTCGAGCGGCCGTAGTGGTCAGCCCCGCTACGCCCCATGCCGCCAGCTTAAGAAACTCTCTGCGCCTGTTTTCCGTTCTCCACACCATTCCCAATCCTCCCGCCGATTTATAAGCCGGGATAAGAGTAACGTCTTTCATGGCCGAGCGAGAAAAACATTCATTGCCGGCGACTGACTCGGACCGTGCTCGCCAGCCGCGGCTTACAGCGAACGCAGGAAGTTCAGTAGATCCTGTTGTTGCTGGCTATTTAGTCGTTGGAAAAGTTGGATCACCTGGTTAGCCTCGGAACCGGAACCGGCATGATCCTCGATTGCTTTGAGCAAACCGCCGTTGGAGGAAGTGGCCCGGCCATCATGAAGAAAGAACAGGCGCTGTCCCAAACCCCACAGGGGAGCAGAGCGGAATTCATCCGGGCCGGCGGCGCCCTGGGCGACATTGTCAGCCAATCCGGAGCCCATATGGTGGACCAGCAGATCGGAATAGAGCCCTGCGCTTTGATTGTTCAGCCCGGCCGCGAACGAGGAAGTCCCCGTCTGCAAGGCGGGAGTATGGCACAGGCTGCAGTGGACCTGGGTAAACAAGGACCGGCCGTTGGCGATGGATTGTGGCGAAGGATCGCCGGGAATACCTCGCATGGATGGAGCGGCGGGCGCCAGAAAGCGCATGAAATTTGAAAAGGCTACTACGTCGCTCAGGATGGACGCGCCTGACGCGGGAAAATTCGTCGTATCCTCTGGGGTTGCATTGAAAAGACAGGAAGAGGGAGGCAGCGAACGCTCTTCGGGGAAGAGCTCGTTGGTCACGCCCATCTCGACGTTGTAAGCTTCTCCGGCAAAGATCTCGAGCGACTTGTTCTGCGCTTTCCATCCGAACCGGGTGACCGTTCCATCATTGCCGCTCACATTGGGATGGCCTGCAATTCCCAGGCTCTGCTTGAGCGCCGCGTTCGCCGCCATATTGGCATAGATTGTCTCCTCCGGGATGTTCTCAATCAATCCTGCTCCATACACGGGGGTCGGGATGCGGGTGATCAGGTTTCCCAACTTTTCCATCTGCGAAAAGTCCGGCTGCGCCATGTCGCATCCGGGAGCGTCGCTCCGCCCGGTGATGGTAAAAAGATCGTGCACGCCGCCATCTGCAGTTTGACTGACGCTGCCATTGTTGTTGAGCAGGAAAGGGAACCTCACCTCGCGCACCGGCCCGCTGGCGGAGATGAAATCCGGGATGGAGTTGGCGGCCCCCTCGTCCGTGGCCGCGGCAATCTGTGGATTGGTACTCGGGCTCGTTCCCCCGGTCGCCGGCTGAGCATGACAACTCCCGCAGCTAGTCGAGTTGTACGTGGGCCCCAGGCCGGCGTCCGTCTCGCCGGCAACAGTTCCGCCCACCGAATCGATCGCTTTGAATCGGGTTAACCCATCCTGAAAGAAAACAACCTGGTCCGCGCTCAAGGTGGAGAGCGGAGTGCCGGCACCTACGGCAGCGGCGCGAACCCCGGGATCTTTCGCCGCGGGGCCAGCTGCGCCGACCTTGACCGTAACGCCGGTGGATAGGAGTAATACGAGGCCGGCCGAAACCCCGGCACAGAAGAGAGACGTAACAAATCCTTTGCGTATCGTCATCCGCAAACCTCAGTCAAGAAATCGGCAGTCAGTGATGAAGTCGGCAGCGAGATTGCGTGCCAAGAAACTCACGCGCAACAGAACGGTCGCGTCGATCACCGCAAGGATCCTGTAGGGTCCACGCAGGTGCTCGGTCGCTGATATTTTGTGAATCTGGCTGCTTTGACGGGGAGTCTTATCGCAGCGGTGACAGGATCTTCACCGAGCCGTTACATAGGTAAGGAGTGATGGGCTCGCTTCTGATACTCGCAATGCGGTTTTCAGCTCGGCGGTTTTGGACGGTGCTGATCCAACCTTTCGATTTGTTCGTCGGTCATCTGCTCGCGAATCTGCAATAACATGTGGGCGTTTGCCTTCTCCAACGCGGCACTGGCTTGCGTGACCTGATCGATCTGGCGAAAGATCTCCTGCTCGCGCAAATGAACCCCTGTTGTCAGCCGCTCGAGGGTGGCCTGCTCGCGTTGCAATGACCGGTAGAGACCCAACAGCGTGCTTCGGTTCGCCTGGAAAATTTCGTCCATCCTGTTTGCCTGTACCGCGTTCAGACCGAGTTCCCGCGCAAACGGTGGGTCATCCCACCACCGCCCCGGCGGGCCCAGTTGCAGCCCACCCCGCATGGTGCTTCGCGTTTCGCCGGCGGGTCCAGGCGGTGGCCGATGGAGACTGTCTTGATTGCCCGGCGGCGGCCCACCGGGCGGGGGCCCGTAAGGACCGGCCCCTCTCTTCTCTGGCGGTGGGCCGCCATGGCAGTCCTGGGCTTGCCCCGATCGTAGTGCGACCAGCGATAGGAACGAATAGATGAGAACCGCCAGCGTCACACTTCGGAATTTTTTCTTTTGGTGATTCAAGGTCCGCCCTCAATAGATTCTTGCGTCCCCGAGCCATCCTCGGTTGACGGTTTTCGGCTGGCATAAGATCCCGATATTTAACCTCGGCCGGGGGCAAGAGTTTTCGCTGATCGGCGATGTGCCTGAGTACTCCATTTCAGTTACCAAGGATAGCGACGCTGGGTAAACTTTGTAGTCTTCCACATCACATTCGCCCTAGAGTGACCTCAGTAGAGCAACTGAGTGTCCTTAAGTCGAACAGGCCGGTCAGTTCGGAATGGCGCGGAACCCAAGCGGTCAGGGGAAGGTCTGCAAAGCCTTTTATTGCTGGTTCGATTCCGGCCCGCGCCTCCATCCTTCGATATTTTCCTGAGAGATCTGCAACATTACGGGGCTCCGTGGCCCCGGAAAACTTCTGTGCGATATTCTTTTCCAGCGGACGGCTTAGCCGTCGACCAGGCGTTGGGAGAAGAACTTGCGGAAAAAGTTGTTGGTAGTCGGCAGCATCAATATTGACCTGGTGGCGTGTGCCAACCGCCTCCCGGCCCCGGGCGAGACGATTCTAGGTAGCACCTTCGACGTGTTCAACGGAGGCAAAGGCGCCAACCAGGCAGTCGCCATCGCAAAGCTGGGTGCGCCGGTGGAAATGATTGGGTCTCTCGGGACCGACCTTTTTACCGAGAGGTTGCTGTCTGGCTTGAAAGCCGCCGGCGTCGATACCCACGCGGTCCAAATGGTGGCCGGTCCCTGCGGTGTGGCGCACATCTCGAGAGCCGACAATGGGGAGAACTCCATCATCGTGATCTCAGGAGCGAATCGTCTGCTCTCCGCCGCATACATTGATGCCCATCAAGAAACTGTGCAGCGGGCAAGTATGATTCTGGTGCAGTTGGAGACCCCACTGGATGCGGTAATTCGCCTGGCGGAACAGGCCTGGGAGGCGAAAACTCCCTTGATGCTCGATCCTGCTCCCGCCATGCCCCTACCGCAAGTCTTGCTCAGTCGTACCACATGGCTCACGCCCAACGAAACTGAAGCCCAGATCTTATTGGGCCGGGTTAAGATCGATCCTGCCGCTGCTGCCGAAAAATTACTGGCGATGGGGGTGCGGAATGTTGCGCTCAAGCTTGGTTCCCAGGGCGTCTTCCTCGCCGGCCGCGATTGTCCTGCGCAGCAGGTTCCCGCATTCACCGTGAAGGCTGTGGATACCACCGCCGCCGGTGACTGCTTTAACGCGGCCTTTGCCGTTGCCCTCACCCGCGGAAAGCCGCCCGCCGAAGCTGCAAGATACGCCTCTGCGGCCGCAGCAATTTCTGTCACCCGCGCCGGCGCCCAGCCGTCTCTGCCTTCTTCCGCTGAAGTCGACGCCTTTCTCGCCCACGCTCGTGAACTCGCAGGCTGCTGAACCAGTCATGGGATCAGCGATGGCGTCTGAGTAGTGGAACGGAAGAGAGCATTGCGGGCCCAGCACGCTTCCGGTCTCACGCCGCGATGGTGCGGGACAGCCGTGCCTCGGCGCTCTCATGGATTCGCCTGCTGGGCACGTAGCGCGGCCTGAGCTCGGGGATCTGGCAGGTTTAAAGCGTAACTCTGTTTAAGCAGGGCGCTCGTCTTACGCTGCGCCCCGGGCATGAAGAGGAAGACCGGCCTGGAAGACCACCAGGTCGTCCGCCCCGGTCTCCAGCACAAACTCCGTACCAGAGGGTATAAGTACGATGGATCCCCGCCCGAGCGATGTGCTTCGGCCGGCCGCCGTGATGGTTGCGGAGCCATGCAACACCAGCAGCGCTTTAGAGCCGTAGGTCGCTTCGCCGGCGTATCGTCCGTGCGCGGCGGAGCCCTATTCGGCTCAACTCAAACTCCTCCGCCGGAGTGCGATAGACCCGTTCATGGGCGCTCACCTGGTGGCCATCGAAAATCTCCGGAGTACCGCCTTCGAAAGTAAGAATGTTGAGCAGTTCCGCCACGTCGACGTGCTTGGTGGTTAAGCCTCCACGCAGAACGTTGTCGGAGTTGGCCATCAGCTCGACGTTCACTCCCTCAAGATACGCGTGCAGAACGCCCGCCGGCTGGAAGGTGCCTTGCCCCGGCCGCAAATGTATCAGGTTAAGCAGATAGATGCTGAAGATGCCGCGGTCGCGGTGTCCGCCAGGCAAGGGAAAGTTTTCCGCCGCCCGCAATGCCCAGTAATCCGCGCAGTCTTTATCGGAGGATGGCGTTGCCTTTAACCGGGAGAGCAGGGAATTCAGCAGCAAGTCCACCTGCTCCTGGGGAATGGTCATCACGTTGCTGTACAGCTCGCGCAGCAAGCCGCGCCGCGCTTCATGATCGTGGCCCGCCGCGGCCAGCCGCTGGGGGAAGTCACTCATGAGCGATCCCAACTCCGGCGTTTGGGCAAAAGTTTCGGCGATCCGCTCCAGTGGCCGAAAGCCGTGCAGCATCCAGAATTCCGTCAGCGCTACGCCGATTTCCGGCTTGTGGTTATCGTCTTTGTAGTTCCTGCCGCCGGCATCGAGGCTTATGCCCTCGGCGTTCTCCCGCGCAAAGCCGCGCCGGGCCTGGGCCAGCGTCGGATGCGCTTGGATCGAGAGCATCTTGTGCACGTCCAAAATCTTAAACAGGTAAGGCAGCCGGCCGCCGAAATGGGCATTGGCAGCCTGGCCCAGGATGGCCTCGGGCGCCTCGGCGATCAGCTTGTCCAGAGGCTCTTGCCCCCCGGCAAGCTCTACCATGGATGGCGCCTTGGCGTGCGCTCCGATCCACAATTCGGCAAAGGGTTTGCGGGTTGCGTTCTCTATGCCTAGTAGGTCAGGGATGTAGTTATGGCCGCCCCAATCGTAGTGTTGGATCACGCCCTGTAGAGTCAGTACGCCCGCTTCAGCCTTCAACGGCTTTCTCCATCCTGCGCAGGATTCCCGCCGGTTCTTCGATTCCCAAGGCGGCGATTGCGTCTGCCCGGCTCTGGGTATCGGCGACCGCGTAGATGCGCAACTCGTCCGCGTTTCCTGAAGGGCGCACATGGGCCACTTCGCCGTTGGCGAAGAGAATGCGTACTCCGTCGGTGTAGTCAACACCAGCGATGGTGTCGAAGCCCAGCGCCGGGGAAAAGAACTGCGCCAGGTCTTTCCGGATCGCCTCACCCGCAGCCGGCGGAGAAAAGCGGCCGACAATTTTCAGCGCCGTTGCCCGTGGAAATTGCTTGAGCAGGGCGGCGCGGCTAAACCGCTTGGGCAGGCGGGCGAAGAGATCGATCAGAGAGAGCCCATTTTGTTCCGCGGCGAAAAGCGCGCCCAGGATAGGTAATCCAGCGTCCCTGGTTGGAAGCGGCTGCAGTGTAGCGCCATTGCGGGTGATGGGCGAGCCGGTCAGGAAGCCGCCGTTGGCCTCCCATCCGCAAACGCGCTTCTTTCCTTTCTCGAGCGCGGCCTCCATGCCGGCGATCACAAAGGGTGAGCCGATGCGCGTCTTGGGTTCCACCACCGGCGCCAGCTTTCCCCGGTCGATCGCGTCGTTGCAGCTAATGGGAACGACCACCGCGTCCGCCTGCAGATACTCAGCCACCACCATGCCCAACAAGTCGCCGCCAAAAAACTGCACCCGCCCGGTCACCGGATCCACTCCCAGCACCAGGGGGCGATCGCTGTCGCCATCCGTAGAGACCACCGCATGAAGCGGGCCGCTGCTTGCGGCGGCCTCATCGGCCAGGGCCTGAATCACGGCCAACTGCGCGGCGTCGATATTTTCCGTGTCAATGGGGACGAATGTCTCGCTGCGTCCGCCCTTCACCACCTGCGCGCCCAGGCGTTCCAGAATCTCCACCAGCAAATCGCGCCCCACCGCCGAGTGCTGGTAGACCAGCAGGCGTTTGCCGTTAAGCGACGAGCCGGAAAAAAAATTGGTGAATCGATCGATGTAGGCGCTGCGGGCTTCGCCATTTTCTACCGGCAGGGATTGGTGACCACCCTTCAGCATGCCGCGCTCATCGAACCGCGACTGCTCCCACGGCTGCTCGTAGAGCCGCTTGCGTACCTGCTTCACCTGCTCGTTGATCGGCGCTTCCTGTTGCTTGAGCAACTCACCCCGGCTGCTGTTGGTCTTGTAACCGTTGCGGTCGAATGGAATGTGGCTGCCGGTCACCATGATGCTGCCCTTGCTCCGCGATAAGGCGAAGCTGGCGAGAGCGGGTGTAGGAATGCGGCCCAGGTTCACCGCCTGCATGCCGGCATCGCCGATGGCCGCGACGATGGCCTGTGCCAGCTCCCCCCGTCCCTGCTCCTGGCTGACAAACTCGCTCGAGCTGGGGCGCAGATCGAGGGCGAAATAAAATGGGTCGCCCCGTTGGATACCGCCCTCGGCGAGGCTCAGTGACTGCAGATACTCGAGCTCCGCCAGCGCGTTCAGGTAGACCTCCAGTTGCGTCAGGTCCACTACCTTGCCGCGACGGCCGCTGGTTCCGAAGCCCAGCTCTTGCGGCTCATAATTCAGCCGTGATCGCAGAGAATCCGTTTTTGTAGCCACACCCATGCTTGATCCTTGACCCTAGATTCTTCTCTATCTTATCGGCACGTTTGAAGGGGAAACATTACCTAACCGTAGTAGGTGCGATCGTGGCTCGGATCCGGCAGGGGGTTCGGCAGCCGTTGAGCCGGCTACCCCGCCCGCTCGATCAGAAACTGATGCGCGGCAATACTGGCCGCTCCTCGCACCATAAAGTCTGTTTCCACCGAACGAAATTCAAGCCGCGTGGTCGAAAGCAGATGCGGCATGATGTTGTTTTCGATCGCCTGCCGGGCGCTGGTGGTAAAAACCCCATTGCCAAAGCCAACCAGGTCGGCAAAGAGCACCAGCTCGGGATTATTCATCTGTATGGAGTTCGCTACCGCGATGCCAAGGGCGGAGCCGGCGTAACGGAGCAGTTCGATCGCCTTGGCCTCTCCCTTGCTCGCGAGTGCCTCAAGCTCACCGATTTCCTTGACCGGCAGATCGAGTTCCGCGGCCCGCCTCAATAGCGCAGAGCTCGAGGCGAACACATCCACGCAGCCTTCTTTCCCGCATTCGCAACGCGGACCTCCGGGGGCCACGACGCAATGGCCAATCTCACCCGCCGCTCCGGTGTGCCCACGGTACAGCCGCCCTTGCATGTAGCTGCCGCCGCCGATCTTTTTGCCCAGCATAATGACCATGAAGCTCTTGAGCTCCCGTGCCATGCCAAAGAGCTTCTGTCCCAGGGCCACCGCGTGGGCATCGTTATCGATATAGGTGGGCATACCGGCGACGCGCTCGACGATCTTGGCGATGGGCACATTGTGCCAGCCGAGCAGGTTTGAATGCAGGCACATCCCTTTGGCGTGGTCGACATGCCCGGAGAGGGCGACCCCGATGCCCAGTACCTTTTCCCGGGAAATGTTCGAGGCGCGCGTGAGATAAGGGATGCCTCGGGCGATCGCCTGGGCAACTGCTTCCGGCTCCATCGTTAATCCGATCTGGTGCTCCGCCAGGACGTTTCCGTGGCAATCCGTCAACGCCATCAGGGGGGGATCTTCGGTGAGGCCCACACCCACGAAATACCCATATCTGGCATTCAACGAAAGCATGATGGAGGGCCGCCCCTTCCGCTGCTTGTCGATGACGGAGGGGGATTCCTCAACAAACTGATGTTGAATCAGAACCCGGCTCATCTCTGTCAACGCCGATCGGCTTAGCCCAGTGGAGGTTGCCAGCTCAGAACGGGACATCGACCCGTTCTCCAGCAACGCCTCGATAATATTCACGTACGAGGAGGTGGCCACCGCAACCGGGCGAACCCCATCGCCTTCCGCTGAGCGCGAGGGACCCTGGGTCCTGGCGTCGCGCTTCCCATTCTGTCGTGCTGTAACCATGCAAGAAAACACTAGCATGTCTTGCCTGGTAAGACAGGTGTGCCCCTGGTTACCGCTGCGCGGTCTGGGCTCCTACCCCTCCCTGCTAGAATCCTCGCTACCTCTGCTCCCCGGAGTCTCCGAATGCACGGATCTGGTGCTGCCTGCTTGCTGGTCTTACTGCCTTTCTTTGCCCAGGCACAAGTCGCTGTGCCCCCAGTGACCCCGACTGAGCAAACCCAGCAGGGCGACGCAAAAACAGGTGTTCTGGAGCAGCATGCGCTGGAGGCCTCTGATCTGGAGTCGTTTTTCGATGGAATCGTCCCCCTGCAACTGGAACGTTCCGATGTAGCCGGCGCTTCCGTGCTGGTGATGCAAAACGGCCAGGTGCTGCTGCAGAAGGGGTATGGATACGCAGATCTAAAAACCAGGAAACCGGTTGATCCTGCGGCCACCCTCTTCCGGCTGGCATCGATTTCCAAGCTATTTACCTGGACTTCCGTGATGCAGCTGGTGGAGCAGGGAAAGCTCGACCTGGATACTGATGTGAATCGCTATCTCGATTTCCAGATTCGGCCGGCCTTTTCCAAGCCCATCACCTTGCGCAACCTGATGACACACACAGGCGGATTTGAAGAAGAAGGCCGTGACGTCATTGTTACGAATCCGAAGCAGGCCATGACCCTGCGGGACTTCCTCATACGCAACCAGCAGGAAAGGCTATTTGTGCCGGGCACGGTTCCGGCCTACTCCAATTACGGAGTGGGAATCGCCGGTTACATCGTGCAACGAGTGAGCGGGCAGCCGTTCGAGGAGTACGTCGAGCAACATGTTTTTCTGCCGCTCAAGATGATGCACTCCACTTTCTACCAGCCGCCGCCAGCATCGCTGCGGGGGTTACCGTCGGAAGGTTACTCCACGGATACCGAGAAGCCTCCCATTGGCTTTGAGATCTTTAGTCCGGCGCCGGCGGGCGGGGTTTCGTCGACCGCCGCAGACATGGGCCGCTTTGCTCAGGCCCTTTTGAATGGAGGGGAGCTGGACGGCAATCGCATCTTGAAACCAGAGACCCTGAAAGCCATGTGGACCCCGCAGTTTCGCTCCAGCGACCAGATGCCACCGATATGCATGGGCTTTTATGAGACCTGGCGAAATGATCTCCACTGGATCGGCCACGAAGGGGACCTGGTCGCCTTCCACAGCCTCTTCATGCTCGAACCTTCAAGGAAGTTGACGCTGTTTATTTCATATAACTCTGCCGGCGGTGGAGATAAACCACGGCCGGAGATGATCGATATGTTCACTGATCGTTACTTCCCCGGTCATGGCACGCAATCCTTTGTAAGCCTGCCGCGGAAGGAATTGACCTCCATCGAGGGGGTCTACCAATCCACCAGGAGAGAAGGCAGTACCAAGCTGAAGTTGCTCTCGCTGCTGTCGCAAAGGGTGGCAACGGTCGACAAGCAAGGCGCTCTTCACATAGGCGACATCAAGGATCTCCGTCATCATCCCGTCAAGTGGAAGCCGATTGGCAAAGATCTGTGGCAGGAGGTCAACGGTCAGCGGAGAGTCTTTGCCATTCGTGACCCCGGGCAAAAGATCGTGCGTATTGCCAATGATTTTCCTGGAGTTCAATTGCAGCGGGTTCCGTGGTACGAACACAAAGGCCCGGTACTGACAGCGGTTGTGGCCAGCCTGCTGGTTTTGTTGGCTGTGGTGGTTGCGCCCCTCATTCGCCAGGGGCGGCGAGTCTTGATGGGCCACAGACCTCTGCCTGCGCCACAGCCGGGGACTCGCTGGTTGCCGTGGACCACACAGGTGGGCTCGCTGGTCTGGATCATTCTTTTTTCTGCGTTCGGCATCGCTCTGGTGACGCTTGGTCGCAGCGACGCAATGCCTCCCACTTCTGCCTGGGATAAATATCTGGTGCTGATGAATTTCGTGACTGCGCTGGCGCTGGGGCTCAGTTTGTGGGCAGTCTTCTCTGCCATTAGCGTCTGGAGCCGTACCGGTTTACGCCAAATCACGAGGGTGAAGTATTCGCTGGTTGCGGTCGCCTGTTTGATCCTTTCCTGGTTTTCCATCCACTGGCATCTTATCGGCCCGGTAAGAATTTAATCGGCGACGATTTTTTCTTTCACGACGAGCCAGTACGAGAGAGCGCCCAGGGTCGCGGCCAGAGCGCAAATCGCCAATGCGATATTGAAGGAGTGGGTATGGTCGAGCAGCCATCCGGTGATCAGGGGCGCCAGCGAGGCACACACAAAGCTGCCGCAGTTCTGGATTGCGCCGACTGATCCGAGCATGTGGGTCGGGGCCATCGCCTGAGCCAGCCCCCATCCCGCATTGCCGGCAAAGTATATGAAGAAAATTGCGCTGGTTACGCAGGCGACCGCGCCGGCGGCGGTAGGCGCGGCGGCTACGCCGAGGGTACACAGCGCCGAACAAAGCATTCCTCCAATCGTAAGGATCTTGCAGGCGACGATGGGACCGTATCCGCGGCGGATCAATCGATTCAGGACAACCCCACTCAACACTGAACCGATGGTCCCGAACAGGTAAGGGATCGTAGCGACCCAGCCGGTTCTCGCGATCGTCAGATGCCGTGCTGCCTGGAGATAGCCAGGCAGCCACGAGAGGTAAAGCCAGGTGGTGTAATTGATGCCACCAAAGCCCAGCATCATGCCCCAGACAGTGCGCAGGCGAAACAGCCGCTTCCATTGGCCCCAGGACATTTCTACCCGTGGCTGTTCGCTTTCGAGCCCGAGCGACGCCGTTTCCGCCGCTGTCAGCAAGACATTCGTGCGGTCGCGGTAGAGCGGATACCAGGCGAGGGAAAGCAGCAGGCTGAAGAGTCCTACGCTCACAAACATTGCCCGCCAGCCGAAGCCCAGCATGATCGCGGTCAAAACCGGGGGCGCCAGGGTAACTCCCAGGGTGTTCGACGCCGTCAGCAGTCCGGTGGGCAAGCCCCGGTCGCGCACACCGAACCAGTCATTCATCACCTTGATGCCGCAAGGCATCATCGGCGCCTCTCCCACTGCCAGGCTAACGCGGGTGGTCATGAAGCCGGCGAAGCTGCTGACCAGGCCGGTGGCGATCTGTGCCACGGACCAGACAAACATGCCTGCGGCGAGAATCGCGCGCGACCCGAGGCGATCGAGCATGAGGCCGATTGGCAGTTGGGCCATTCCGTACGCCAGGGAAAAAACGGAAAGCAGCGCGCCAATCTGCGTGCCCGAGAGGCCCAGCTCGGCCCGTATGCTGGTATTCGCGATGGAAAAGGAAACGCGGTCGAGATAGTTGACGATCCCGGCAACAAACAAGAAGGAAACGGCAAAGAACCGCATGCGGCGGACCTTTGACGGCTTGGGAAGCATTACCACTTCAGAAGCCATCGTCTGCTCGCACCCCGCCAGCTATGATCGCAGACGAGGAGCGGGATGGTCTATTGGGTCCCTACCGCAATTTTGCTTGCCACCGTGGCCGCGTTCTTCGTGTTGGGGCGGAGAGGCCTGTTTCCCTTTGGGGGCACGCAGTGGGCTTTGCGCATCGTGGGCGCGCTGCCTTTGTTGGTCTCAGGGTTGCTGCACTTCACCCGCACCGCACTCATGGCGACCATCGTTCCGCCATTTTTCCCCTATCGTCCGCAGCTGATCTTGCTGAGTGGGGTATGCGAACTTGCCGGAGCTGTGGGCCTGCTGCTGCCCGCGTTCACGCGCGCGGCCTCCGCTTGCCTCGCGCTCTTGATGATCGCGATCTTTCCAGCCAATGTGTACGCCGCCAATCAATTTGTTGGCGGATTGCACATGCCTGGTGTTCCGGTTCGTTTAGCGATGCAGGTCATTTTCATTCTGTTGTTGCTGGTAGCGGGCTGGGGGATTCCAAGGCGTTCCAAGAAAACTTTAGATCACCCTATGGGGATTGCTTTGGATTGACGGAAATAGCAGGTCCCTCCACTGGCGCTACGCTCTGACGAAAAACATTTCCAGGAAAGGTCCGCGGAACTGCAGATCCCTCCGCTACGCTTCGCTTCGGTCGGGATGACAAAGGGGAGGGCGAAGCTTTCATGGAGAGCGGTTGTTGGACAGAGGGCGGCTGCATCACCTTGGGCCGGCTACGGGCCCATGACACACCTTTGGTCGGGCGACAATTCTGTTTTGGACAATCGCAAGCTGGGGAATCCCAAGGCCGGCGCTCCAAAAATCTTGATCCGTCAGCTGCCTTTGGGCATGAACCGCATGGTGTAGGCGGTGGCCGGGTCGAAGGGTTTCTGGATCACTTTCAGATCCAGCAGCTGCTGGTACATGCTTGTCCAACGGGCCGCATCGAACCGGCCCAGGTCAGCCCCGCCGTCCGCGTCACCTGCGATGAAGTGCTGATCGCGCAGGGCCTCGTAGCTGAACTTCATCTGCGCCACGCTCATCGCAGGATTCAGCTTCGCGATGGCCGCATTAATATCATCCGGATGAAGCAGATAATCGCGCCATCCGCGCAGCGATGCACGCACAAACTTATCCACGATCTCCGGATGCTGTTGCAGAAACGAGCGCGAGGTTGCGACGACACGGTAAGGGTTGTATCCCGCTTCGCTGATCAGCAAAGTGCGTACCGGTACCCCAGCCTGGCGGGCGAAGAAAGGCTCTGAGGTGACAAAAATCTGTTGTATATACCCAGGGTCGCGGAGAAAGTTAGCGACGCTGTAAGTCGCCGGTATCTCGCGCACCTCCCTAAGCTGGTATCTCTTCACCAGGTACTCGAACCAGGTCGACGCACCGAGCCGGACTGCGACCGCGTGTCCATCCAGATCCTGGAAGCGGTGCACAGGTGAATCCTGATGCACCATGATCGCCTGCGGATCCCGTTGCATGGTCGCAGCCACGGCTACGAGCGGCACTCCGTTGCCAACGGACTCCAGAATATTATCCGAGGATCCCATGGCGAACTGGACTGAGCCTACGGAAACTTCCTGGGCGGTGTTGACGTAAGGACCCCCGGGAAGAATTCTCACATCCAGGCCTTCGTCTTTGTAGTACCCACGAATCTGCGCGTCGTAGAAGCCGCCGTGCTCCGGCTGAGGGTACCAGTCTGTTTGCAGAGTGACCGGGGTGAGCCCGTTGGAGCCTGGTTGCTTCTGGCAGCCCGCAAGCATCAGGCAGACGCTGAGCAGGCACATGCTGATTGTTCGCCAAGCCACAGTCATGATTGCAGCGTAGCATCTCCCTTCTGGAGGGTAGCTGCAAATGCGAGTAGCCGGGCGTCCGCGCCGCGTGCCGCGACTAACTGCACCCCGCCCCCGGATGCCGGCAGCGCGACCGCGGGCATACCCGCAAGGCTGATCGGCGTGGTGTAGCGCAAGATGTTTTGCCGCACGGCCGAGTGATCGATGCCGGCTTTCAATGCGCTCATGGGGGCGCAGGGCAGCATGAGAAAGTCATAACGTTCGAGCAATTGATCCATCTGGTCACGAAATGCGCGGTGACGTTTGCGCAGATCAGCGACCGTGGCGTCGGAGAGTGACGCGCCCCAAGCCAGCCGTTCTGCGATCGGCTTTTCAAAGTGCTCAAAATTTCCCCGATGCAGCACGGACGCCTCATGCCCCTGGATGCCCAGAAAGATCTCTCGCGTATCCGCCCAGAAGTCGGGAGCCAACATCTCGATCTGCGCGCCAGTTCTGCGTAGCTGATCCTGCCAGCCGTCGTACATGGCGAGCACCGCCGGTTCGCAATCGTGCAGAAAAGGTGGTCCGACGGCGGCGATGATGACATCCTTCGGAGGTGCCACTGCTTTCACGCCGAGCAACGCAGCAGCGAGCACAGGCCCATCCCGCAGATCACGGAACAGCCAACCCAGGGTGTCAAACGAAGCCGCCAGGTGCCACCCGCCCTTCCACGCTTCCACTCCCCCGAGCCCGATGGTGGAGCGATAACCGGCCAATCCGCAGAGCGCTGCCGGCACGCGGATAGAGCCCCCGGTATCCGTGCCGATCGAGGCCACCGCCGAGCCCTCCTGCACGCTGGCCGCACTGCCGCTGGAGGAACCTCCAGTAAACCGGAGTGGATCGCGGGGTTGAACGCAGTCGCCATATTCGCTGTTCGCGCCTGTGATGCCGTAGGCAAGCTGATGCAAGTGGGTTTTGCCCATGATCACCGCCCCGGCCTGGCGCAGACGCGCAGCCACGGTTGAGTCAGTACTCGCAATGCCGAGTTTCGCGGCATAGAAACGGGAGCCGCATGTGGTGGGATAACCCGCGACATCGAAGCAATCCTTAATGCCGACGGGGACGCCAAACAGGGCCGGTCTGTTTCCCGGTTGAGGAAAGCGAGCAATCAGAGCCTCGGCTTCCGCCAGCGTACGTTCCTGGTCCATGGCCAGATACACATTCCGCCCTGCATTGCTGTTGGCGCGGGCAAAGGCTTCCCGCGCCGCTGCGGCCGGCCCTCGGGTCGAGAATGAGTCTTGTAATTCCGTCAAAGCAGACATATCGGTTCGTGTATACCACGCATGCGGCCCGTGGTCGTGGCGAAAATGATTTAAACTGCCGCATGAACGTTGAAATTCCCCCGGCCAGCGACGCCTCTGCGGTGGACCAGGCCCACCTCAAAGCGCTAGTCAAATTCACCGCGCTCAGTTTCAAGACTTCCCGGCCCGTGCCCTTCGGCTGCCTGATTGTCGACAGCCAAAGCGGAGAGACGCTCATGCGGGCGCGCAACGCGGTGGCTCTTGAAAACGACCCTTCCGCCCATGCCGAGCTGCGCACCGTGCGCCTGGCCTCAAAAAAGCGCAAGAGCTATTCGCTCCAGGGATATACACTTTATTCCACCTGCGAACCTTGTCCCATGTGCATGGCCAACGCCCTCTGGGCGGGGCTCGACCGGGTCGTCTACGGGGCAACGATCGAGGATGCGAACCGGTATTGCCGCCAGATTCAGATTCCGGCTGCCGAGGTTGCCCGGCGCAGTGATATGCCATGCATCGTAACCGGGCCTGTTTTGCGTGAGCTCTGCAACACCCTGTTTACCCACCCCCGGATGCTGGGGGCCTTCGCCAGCTGGGGCACTCGCAAGGAATAAGAGCAAGGGAGCAGCTACACTGCATGACAACAACGCTTGAAGTGTCTCTGGCCTCGATCCTGGCGGATCCTGGGCGAGTGTCGACCGCTCCCCAGGTAGTGAACCGCCTGTCGCGCGACTTCTACTGGTACTCGCCCGTGCTGCGCCGGCAGCTCGATGGCAAGGTCGCCGATGTGGTCGTGCACCCGCTGACGGTTCAGGAAATTCAGGATGTCCTGCGCTACTGTTATGCCAACGAAATCCCGGTCACGGCGCGAGGCGCGGGGACAGGGAACTATGGCCAGGCCGTGCCCCTCCACGGAGGAGTGCTTCTCGACCTGTCGCGCATGGATCAGATTGAATCGATCACCGCCGACGGAGTCGCGATCTGCCAGCCGGGTGTGCGCCTGGGCGTGTTGGAGGGCGAAGCACGCAAGACGGGGTGGGAACTGCGTTGCTATCCCTCCACAGTCGTCAAGGCCTCGTTGGGAGGCTTCCTGGGCGGAGGGTCCGGAGGTATCGGCTCAGTGGCGCATGGCGCCCTGCGCGACTTCACCACCGTGCGCGCCCTGGACGTGGTCACCATGGAAGACCCACCGCGCGTCGTTCATCATGAAGGCGAGGCCGTTCACGAAATCCTTCATGCGTGGGGCACTAACGGCATCATCACCCGGATCTGGCTGGCGCTGACGCCGAGTGTGGAGTGGGCTCAATGCGCCATTGCCTTCGATACCTTCGGCCAGGCATTCGACTTCAGTGAGCGCATCGCCACCTCAGAAGAGTGGACCAAGCGTCTGGTCACCACGTTTGAGTGGCCCATCTCTTCCTTCTTCAGCCCCGTGCATAACCTGGCGCCCGAGGGCAAGGCGCTTATCTTCTTCATGATCGCGGAGCATCAGCGCACCGCCCTGGAGACGGCTGCCCGCGAAGCCGGAGGTACCGTGACCTACTCCGCGCCCTACATCGGCCTGCGCACCGTGCCCCTGCTCTCCGACTACACCTGGAACCACACCACCCTATGGGCTATGAAGTACGATCCCGAATACACCTACCTGCAGTGCGCATTCGACGCAGCCAAGGCGCGCAGCCAGTTTGCGTTGCTTAAACAGCGCTTCGGCGACGAATTTCTATTGCATCTTGAGTTCATCAAGAACGCCCAGGGAGTGGTTTTCCCCGGGGCCATTCCAGTGGTTCGATTTAGTACGGAGAAGCGCTTGAACGAAATGATTGATTACTGCCGCGAGATTGGCGTGGGCGTCGCCAATCCTCATGTAAACAACGTTGAGGGCGGAGGCCGCTATCGCAGCGACAATGTGCAACTGCTGGCCAAGCAACGTTACGACACCAAGGGCCTTTTGAATCCGGGCAAGATGGTCACCTTCGAACGGCACCCAGCGGGAGCGCCCATCGCATGAAGACGTGGATTCCTGACAACCGCAACTTCGCCTATCTCACCTGGAAGCAGGTGGACGCTCTTTCCCGGGAGAAGACAGTCCTGGTATTGCCTACGGCGGCCATCGAACAGCATGGTCCGCATCTTCCCCTTGCGACCGACACGCTGATCAACAGCATTCTTCTCGGCGCCGCGCTGGCACGCCTGCCGCTGGAGACGCCCGTCTACGTCCTGCCCGCGATCTGTTACGGCAAGAGCAACGAGCACATTGGCTTCCCCGGAACGCTCTCCGTCTCTGCATCGACCTTCATGGCTGTGGTGCGCGACGTGGGCGCGAGTATTGCCGCCTCCGGTTTCAAGAAGCTGGTCCTCTACAACACGCATGGGGGAAACTCTTCCCTGGTCGATGTGATGGCGCGCGATCTGCGGGCGGAGTTAGGGCTGCGCGTCTTCTCGCTGTTTGGCTCCGGCGGCGCATCGTTTCCCGGATTAGGCGAACAGGAGCGCACCTACGGCTTCCACGCCGGCGAAGTGGAAACCTCATTTCTGCTCAGCGCAATCCCGGAACTTGTGCATACGGACCAGTACACGGTGAACTACATCGCTGATATAGCCAAGCCCGAGCTCTTGCGTCCAGAAAATGCCCCGGCGACCTTTGCCTGGCTGACGAGGGACATTGCGCCAAGTGGCGTGATGGGCGATCCCAACCCAGCCACAGCGGAGAAGGGCGCGCTCTGGATTGAAGAAGCAGCGAAGAAAGTTGCAGCAGCGCTGACTGCCATGGCCGCCTACGAAAACTGGCATAAACCGTGATTGGACGGAAAGGTGGGAAAAGCCCGGGTCCACAAAACAAGGTGAGCTAAAGAGGGTGTGTGAGAACTGGAAGAGAAACAGCAGGTCCCTCCACTGCGCTACGCTCCGGTCGGGATGACAATTTTGTTGCAAGGAAAATGCCCAAAAACGGCGGGAGGATTGGACCTCAGCAGTCCAACAAAATTGTCATCCCGACCGGAGCGTAGCGCAGTGGAGGGACCTGCTGTTTCTCTTCCAGTTCTCACACACCCTCTTTAGCCTTGAGTGAATGGGGTTCGACTGCTTGACAGCGGATGAGTCAATCATGACCACAACGATCGATTGCGGCTCCGGCGTACGCCTTGAACGTGCCGTGCCCTGCACCATGGCGGACGGAGTAGTACTGATCTCCGATCACTACTACCCGCCTGGCCCCGGGCCGCACCCAACCCTGCTGATGCGACAACCATACGGCAGGGACATCGCCTCCACGGTGGTATACGCGCACCCTGTGTGGTTTGCCACGCACGGCTACAACGTTGTCATCCAGGATGTGCGCGGCCGCGGCGATTCCGAAGGTGACTTTTATCCTTTTCGCCGCGAAGGCCGGGATGGCGCGGACACCATCAAATGGCTACGCACACGCAGCGAATCGAACGGCAGCGTGGGCATGTATGGCTTCTCCTACCAGGGCCTGACCCAATTGCTCGCCGCGGCCGAGCAGCCGGAAGGTCTGGTCTGCATCGCGCCCGCGCAAACCGCGTGCGATCTCTATCATGGCTGGTTTTATCGCCAGGGTGCCCTACGGCTGGCGTCAAGCCTCGGCTGGGGCCTGCAGATGTTAAAGGCCGACGCTCGCCGGCGCAAACTGCGAGCTGCGAGCGATGGCCTGGAGAAAGCCTGGTCCGATTTGCGCAGCCAACCCCTCGTCACACCATACGGGTTGCATCCGCAACTCCACCATGAGGGCCTGCCCGCCTACGTGCACGACTGGTTCGCCCACGATGAGCCTGGCCCTTACTGGTCCGCCCTGGATGTAAGCGAATCGTTGCCAAGGATTACGCTGCCCGCGCTTCACATCTCCGGTTGGTTCGACACTTACCTGTCGGGCAGCGTGGCCGGCTTCCTCGCCATGGTCGCGCAGGCGGAACACCAATACCTGGTCGCCGGTCCCTGGGTGCATATTCCGTGGGGAGAGCTGGTCGGGGAGCAGAACCTCGGCCCTGAAGCCTTGCTCGATACCGATGCGCTACTGTTGCGTTGGTTCAACCACTGGCTCAAGAATACCGGCGAGTTCGCCGGCGAGCCGCGCATCCGTCACTTTGCCATGGGCGCCAATCGCTGGTGCCATGCGGACGCCTTTCCGGAAAACAATTTCCCGCTCTACCTCCACAGCGGCGGCCGCGCAGACTCGCGCAAAGGTGACGGCATGCTCTCGACCACGGCCCCCACTTCTGCCCAGCCGCGCGATATCTTCATCTACGATCCGGAGACGCCGGTGCTCGCTCCCGGCGGCGCGGCAGCCCTGACCGGTCCGGTCAATCAAGCCCAGATGGAATTAGGCAACAACCTGCTGGTCTACACCACGCCGCCATTGACCGGATCGCTGCACGTATTCGGATCCCCGCGGCTCACGCTCTACGCGATCAGCTCCGCCGGCCACGCCGACTTCACCGGCAAGCTGGTGAGGTTGCGCCCCAATGGTCAGGCGGAGTTTGTGTGCATCGGCATCGCCCGCTCTTCCTATCTCTTTCGCGACTCCGGCTATACCGCGGACGCGATCCACTGCTGGCAAATCGATCTCGAGCCCACTTCCTGCCTCTTCGCCGCCGGCGATGCCATTCGCCTGGAGGTGGCCAGCAGCGCGTTTCCCTTGTATGACCGCAATCCCTCCACTCCTGTGCAGCCGTGGCTGGCGGATTCCTGGAACTGGCAGCGCTCCACCCAGATGGTGCTGCACGACGCCGCTCATCCTTCCCGGCTCGAACTGCCGTTGGCGGCCACGGCATGACCTCGGAATTACAAGTCGCACAGGTTACGCTCGCTTCCGTAGGCAAGACCTACGGCAGCAATCCACCGGTGCTGCAGCAAATCGACCTCACCATTGCCAAGGGAGAATTTGTCAGCCTGATTGGTCCTTCCGGTTGCGGCAAATCCACCTTGCTCAAGCTGATCTCCGGCCTTACCAATGCCACGTCGGGCAGCATCCTGGTGGACGGCATGACCCCCGTCAATGCGCGGGAAACCATCTCCTACATTTTTCAGGATGCCACCTTGTTGCCCTGGCGTACCGTCACCAGCAATGTAGGCCTGGGGTTGGAGCTGGAACACGTCAGCCGCGAAGTCCGGAAAGAGAAGGTGCAGTCGTTGCTCGAGCTGGTAGGTCTCACCCACGTGGCCCGCGCCTACCCGCGGCAGCTCTCCGGCGGTATGAAGATGCGCGTTTCCGTCGCCCGCGCCCTCGCCACCAAACCGCGGTTGTTACTAATGGACGAACCCTTCGGTGCGCTCGATGAGATGACCCGCGATCGCCTCAACGAAGAGCTGCTGCGCCTGAAGGCAGAACAGAATTGGACGGCGGTATTCGTCACCCACTCGGTTGCCGAAGCCGTCTTTCTCTCTACCCGTGTGATTGTGCTGGCGCCGTCGCCGGGCCGCATCGCGCAAGAGATTGCGATTAACCTGCCCTTTCCCAGGACCAGCGCCACGCGTGAGAGTGCGCAGTTCGAATCCCTGGTGACCCAGGTTTCCCGAACGCTGCGCGGGGTGCACGCCGCATGAAGAAGTACGCCGTCACCCTGGTCAATGCGCTGGCTGTCTTTGCCGGACTTCTGCTCCTCTGGCAGGGCCTCGACACGCTCCTGCATCTGCCGCCCTACATGCTGCCTGCGCCGCTGGCTGTGGGCAGGGCCGTGGTCGCCCGTTTTTCTGGGCTCATGGCATCGCTGGCCATTACTGCCGAGGAGGCGGCAGGCGGCCTGGCAGCCAGTATCGTGGTGGGGATGCTGATCGCGTTAATCTTCGCCCAATCGCGCTGGATACGCCGGATGCTCTATCCCTACACCATCCTGTTGCAGACGGTGCCGATTGTAGCCGTAGCTCCGCTCATCCTCATGTGGGTGGGTCCCGGCACTTTGTCGGTCACGCTGGTGGCCTTCATCATTTGCCTGGCGCCAATCATTGCCAACACCACCCAGGGACTGATCAGTGTGGAGGCGAATCTCATCCACCTCTTCCTCATGCATAATGCGTCGCGGTTACAGATCCTTACCCGGCTTCGTCTTCCCCACGCCGTGCCCTCGCTCTTTGTCGGCATTCGCATCGCAGCCGGCATCTCTGTGATAGGCGCCATTACCGGGGAACTCTTCGCTGGTTCCAGCCGGGTGGGCGAAGGCGGTCTAGGCTATTCCATCCTGTACGCCAGTGCTCAATTGCAAACGGATTACCTCTTCGCCCTGGTTCTGGCCGCGACGGTCCTGGGCTTTGCCTTCTTTTTCATAGTTATGTTTCTGGAGTGGTATTTTTTGCACAACTGGCATGAATCTGCGCGCACAATGACGGAAGAATAGGAGCGCGAGGGATGCTTCGGGAGGAGACGCCTGGCCAGATGCAGGGGATATGCTTAGTTTCTCACCCTCGACGGAGGACCGCTGGCGGTGGGGGAATTGTGCGCTATAAGCGCCATAAGCGCCATAAGTCGGGTTCGACTGCCAAACAAGGGGTCCATCCATGCGAGAGTTCGCGATAAATTCGTACGGATCTCGCCGGTCGCTAGTAGCAGAGATTATGTGCACACTTATATATATGCGCATTCTTGCTAGTTTGTTAGCGAGGAATGCGGATTTACTTACGAAAATTCTTGTGCAGTTTGGAAAAGCGAGGTTTACCTCATGGAGTGTGCCACCTGATGGAAGTGTGTGGGGAATGGGTTCTTACGCGGACCTTTCAGGCTGAACATAACAATCGAACTCGGCTTTATTCGCAGAGGGGCTAGTTTAAGGGAGACAGTATGCTTCGTTTGCAATCTGAAACCGGCTGGTGGTTGGTGACTCACGTGGACCACGCGCATCTCGCGGGAGCCTTCGCAGCCCAATGGGGGAATACCATGTTCCTCAAGCCAGAGCCTCGCGATCGCGTGCTGCGCGGCGTCGACACCCACGACGATGGTTGGGCGGCCCGCGATCAACAACCGCAGATCACGCGCCAAGGCAAGCCTAGCGCCTTTTCCGCCGAGCTGGTGGGTAAGTACTCCGCGTTCGAAGAGATTGATCTTGCCGACTATCTTGCGGTGCGAGAGCGCGCCGTCCACATGGTGGCCGATAAAGATCCCTATGCCGCCCTGCTGGTCTCCATGCACACCTACAATCTGCTGACGGCGCGTGCGGATCGCACCACCATCGAAGCGGAACAGCTCCCGCTCCTCGATGCGTTTCTCGCCCGGCAGTCGGAGTTCCAGAAAGAACTGCGGGCTCGGCTGGCGGCGGATAAACAGCTTGCAGCGGAAGAAATTGCGCCGGCCCGGATCCAGAGTCACTTTTGCCTGCTGCAGGCCTGCGACAATCTGTCGTTGCTGAGTTGTGTCGACTACCCGCACCCGGGGGACCTGTTGCATGCCCTGCCTCTCTGCGAAGACGGCGAAAGCCGGGTTGCGGTCGAGCGGGTGGGCGAGCGTCACTTCCGCCTAGCTCCCTATCCCTTCGCGGCGTCGCCGCTGGTATTCAACCTGCCCGCGCGCCACGTGGAAGGCCAGCACTTCAACAATTGTGAGGAACTGCAAGAAAAGTTTCATGCCGCCGCCCCGGTGCAGTTGCCAGTTACGATCACGCGCTAAAGAACGGCTTTCGCTCGCCCCGGGTACAGTAATTTAGGTGGAATCAGGAGGGCGGGTCAGATTTCGGCAAATCGGTACCGCTGGGCCGGCCGCCGAAGAACCCGCATGGTAATCAATCCATTTACCCTGGGCGCGCCGCCAGAAAATCTTAAAATTCGCTTTCTGTAACAATGCCGGGCACGGGACGTTGTTCTCTTGTCGGTGGGATCAGCGATCTAGAACTTTATGCCGTTACTAAATGACCACCGCGTCGGTGACGTATTGACATAAAATGGCGCGATGGAACCCAGGAGGTTTAACATATATTTGTTTCAAATGACCAAAGCGCCGTGCCCTAGAGTCCCTGCACCACAAAGCGCGGTTTGCCATCGGCCGAATATCTCATAGAGGCCGTTTGGAGCGAGACCGAGAGAGGCGTAGATGAGCAACTGTCTCGAGTACATGCAGCTCCATCAACGCTACGCTGACGCGCTGAGGAGTTGGATCCACGCCACCCGTTCCTCCAGCGCAGCAGACGACAAAGATGCACAGCAGGAAAGAGACGCAACGTTCCGCGCATTGTCTGATCACCGAGCGAATTGCCGGCGTTGTGAAATAAAGACTCCCGAGCCCTCCTTCCGTGATCCGGGTGGCAGCCGGTAGCACTTGCGAGGAAGAGTGTCGTAAGACAGGCCGTTCTCTGCTACGCGCTGAAGGATAGGGTGCGCGGCGATGCAGCCATCTTGTTTGACCGCTCCTTCTTGCAGACTTGGGACACTCGAAGAATAGTCCCCTTATCGAGCAGCGTGTGCGACTGGCCCTGGAATCTTAAGGATGTTGGTCGTTCCGGGCAGGTAAGCGCCTCCAAGTTCTCCACCACTGGCCGCGAAGGCCCGCGCATTGGTGGATACGAAGAAGAAGCCAGTGCTTGCATGGGCTGGAACTCCCTTGCTGAAGGTGAAACCATAGTTGTTCCAGGGCGGTCCACAGACGAAGTCATCGGGTGCGATTGTGGCCACTCCCTCCGAGCGAAAGTCGGCCAGCGTCACCTTGATGCCGGCAGGCGGTGGAAACCAGAAGAAGACCATATGCGTTGGAGCACCGAGTGGGGAGGCTCCGGTGAAGATGCGGTAGTAGAAGTCCAACAGGCCGGTCTGGGCAGACCGAACCACGCGAAGCTGTATCTTCGCGGTAACTTCGTCACCGCCTCCTCCGAGCAGAAGCACGTCTTGCAGTGCGTCGTGGAGCACCAGTCCCGACATTTGCTTGCGTCCGCGCCCGCCTGCCTGCCAGGCCAGCGCCTCTTCCGGCGACGGGGCCGGCCTGCCCGGGAATTTCGTCTCATATGCGTCAATCGCCGCTTGTATCGCGAACACATCCGTGAACGTGAGAGCCATCGCCACCTCTTCCTCGCTTCGGTCAGCCGTGCTGTTCTGCATCGCCCTCGTGGAGTGCTGATAAGCACGCCACAGAGTCAAAGGGAACCTGGGCGCAGACGTGCCAGAGCGCATCTGGATCTAATCCGGGGTTGCTGGGCAGACAAGGCAGGCAAGCTTCAATACATGGCGTTTCGCCAAAAGCAGGAGGGAACCGATAGCAGTGGATGGTCCTGCAAGACCAGAACAGAACAGCGAATCTTCGCGTTCCCGCTCATCGAAGCACTTCCCCCGGGAAGCCGACGAAAGAATGCGCAAAATCTTCGCTTGAGACCGAGCATACTGATTCTGCCGAAACTTGCTACTACCTTTGAGTACTCTATGAGGTAGATAACCTTAGTACCTACCGAGCGACTCTGTTCCGGGAACTCAAATCATGGTGGGAGAGACCGCCCTGAGCCTGAACTCGCCGGCATGGGACTGAGCGTGGTTTCCACTTGGCGGGAATGGGTGGGTCCCTGTCAGCGTGTACGGGGCTCGAAAGAGATGGCAATGCCGTTCGGCATCGCGTTCGGTCGAATGTGTTGCCGGCGATGCCGATTCATAACTCACATTCACATTCATACCCAGAGTTATATAAAAACCTTTTTCTTCCTATCAGCGTTTTTGTTCTTCCGCATTGTTCGGCTGCAGAGGCAACGGTGTCATTGAATATTCGGGGTGTGGCCACGCAGAAAGATGTTGGAAAAGGGGTATGGAGCGCTGGACGGAAGGATGGAGACGTAATAGCGTTGGGACAGGCAAGCCACTTGCCGGGTAGCCATACGGGCGTACCTGGCTTTGTATGGAGAACTGGATGTCGACCTTATGGCAAGAGCTGCGCTATGCATTACGCCAGCTGCGCAAGTCGCCCGGATTTAGCTTCGCCGCCATGCTTGCCCTCGCCCTGGGCATCGGCGCCACCACCGCCATCTTCTCCCTCGTCGAAGGTGTCCTGCTGCGGCCCCTGCCCTTTCCAGATCCGTCCCGGCTGGTGGTCCTCGCCGACATCGTGGAAGGGGTTAACTACGGTGGGGACACGCCTGGCGTCACCGCGCCTGGTACCCGCATCTATATGCGCGATACCACTGCCTTTGCTCACCTCGGCGCATATCAACCAACGACTTATGAGCTTTCCGGCTTGGGCGATCCCATGCAGATCGGCGCCGCACGCCTTTCTGCCGGCGTGTTCCCGGTTCTTGGGGTGCCACCCCTCATCGGCCGGGCCTTCACTCAACGGGAAGATGACGCAAATGTACCTGTAACCGTGCTCAGTTACCAGATGTGGCAAAGTCGCTTTCACGGCGACGAAGATATCCTCGGCAAGAAGATTCTGCTCGACCGCAAGCCCTACGAAATCATCGGCGTGATGCCGCGTGACTTTGAATTTCCCCTGGTTCCAGGCCAGTTGAACCGGAGTGAACTTTGGCTGCCCATGAGCCTGACAGCCGATGAATTGCAGGGCGTCGGAGGTTGGAGTTTCTACCTCGTTGGACGGCTGAAGCCCGGTGTAACCCCTACCCAGGCTCAGCAGGACGCTGCTGCAGCGGCTCGGGAGATCATGCGCAACTTTCCCCCAGGGCTCTCCAGGCGCCGCATTCATCCACTGGTGGAACCTCTCGATGAATCCACCGTAGCCCAGGCTCGGCCACTGATACGCACTCTCTTTTTCTCCGTGACGGTTGTGCTCTTGATCGCCTGCGCCAATTTGGCCGGGCTGCTGCTGGTGCGCGTCGTTCGCCGCCGCCGCGAAGTTTCTGTGCGCCTGGCCCTGGGCGCCGGCGCAACGGCGGTTGTCCGTCAATCCCTGGTCGAAGTCTTGCTTCTTAGCATGGGAGGCGGCCTCATGGGGCTCGCCCTGGCCTGGGTGGCACTCCGCGCCGGCATCAGCTTTCTCCCCGAAACCCTTCCCCGCATCCACTCCATCGGCCTCGATTGGCAGGTAGTGGCCTTCGCCTTTGCCTTGGTGCTGGTAACCGCCTGTCTCTGTGGCCTGATCCCGGCCGTAGCTGCCGCGCGTACCAAAGTCAGTGAGGCCTTGAAAGAAGGCGGCCGTACCGGCAGCCTCGGGAGAGGCTTTGCCCGTCTGCGTTCCGCCCTGGTTATCGCCGAACTCGCCGTGGCCCTGGTGCTGCTCACCGCCTCCGGCCTTTTGCTGCGCAGCTTTGAAAAGGTGCGGTCCGTCGACCTCGGCTTGCGGACCGACCATATGTTGACCGCCCACTACAACCTGCCGCGGCAGCAATACGGCTCCCAGGCTTCCATCGACCAATTCAATTTGCAGCTTTTCGACAAGCTGCAGGCGTCCCCTGGAGTGCGAGCCGTGGGGGTGACGTCGCTGCTGCCGGTAGCCGGGCAGGACGTGCGAGCCACCTTCACTCCCGAAGGCTACATCCCTCCCCAGGGCTCTGGGTTGAATCTCGCCTGGGCGTCAATGGTCATGGGCGATTATTTCCGTGCTGCCGGCATTCCTTTCATCCGGGGCCGTGCGTTTACTTCGGCCGACGACGAACACTCTGCGCTGGTGGCCATCATCAACCGAACCCTTGCTGAGCACTACTGGCCAGGACAGGACCCCATCGGCAAACGTCTGCACCGCGGGCCTGGCGAGGCAACCACCATCCCGTGGGTGACTGTGGTGGGAGAGATTGGCGACGTGAAAGATCTTGCGGCTGATGCGCCGGCCAGCAACCAGGTTTACTTTCCCGCCCGCCAGGCGAAAGCCGGCGTGGGTTCATTTGCCACCCCAGACATGCTGGTGGGCAATGGCGGTTCGATCATCGTGCGCAGCCAGCAACCGCCGGAGCAAATGGTCGCCACACTGCGCGCGGTTGTCCATTCCATCGATCCGCAGCTTCCCCTCACCCAGGTCGAATCCATGGAACGTGTGGTTGAGGAAGGGCAGGCGCCGCGCCGGTTCAACACTGCGCTCATCTCCGCGTTTGCCGCAGCCGCCTTGCTGCTGGCCCTGCTTGGGATCTATAGCGTCATTGCCTATTCCGCAGCGCAACGCACCCAGGAGATGGCGATCCGCCTGGCGCTCGGCTCGCAGCGCGCGGGCGTGATGCGGTTAATCCTGCTTTCGAGCGCCAGGCTGGGACTGCTCGGCTGCACCATCGGTGCTCTCCTTGCCCTATTTGCAACCCGCTTCCTGCGTTCGTTGCTGTTTGAGGTCGATCCGCTCGACCCAATCATTCTTACGCTGGCAGCGCTTTCGATTTTCCTGCTCGCTCTCGCCGCATCCACCATCCCTGCCTACCGTGCCGGCCGCATTGAGCCGACTGAAGCCCTCCGCGCCGACTGAAGCCGCTGGACAGGACAACGCTGAGTGCCACCGCGTGATCTCACGCAGGCCGCAAGCGGGAGGTCCAGAAGAAAAACTGTCATCCCGCTGCAGAGTATGGCACACTTGTAATGGTACTTATCTATGGGATCTCAGCGGGCACATATCGTTCTGCCTGAAGACTTGATCGAAGAGATAGATCAGCTCGTCGGGCCTCGTGGGCGCAGCGCGTTTCTGGTGGAGACGGCACGCGCCGAGCTTCGCCGCCGCCGGCTGCTCGCATTCTTGCGCGACGAACAGCCTGCCTGGAAAGAGAAGGACCATCCAGAGCTGGGGGCGGGGGCAGGAGCGTGGGTACGGAGTCTCCGGTCGGAAGGTGAGAAGCGTATCTCCAAGGCAACCCGCCCGGCAAGAAAGGCTTAATGATTCTGCTGCTGGACACGACGGTGCTGCTTGATGTGCTGCGTGCGCGTCAGAACCGTGGGTCTCTGTTGGCGGAACTGGTCGCCGGCGGACACGTGCTTGCAACGGCCGCCATCAACATTGGCGAGGTCTATGCCGGTATGAGGCCGGGAGAAGAATTGCGGACAGAGGCTTTTCTTTCCAGCCTGGAATGTTACCCAATTAACGGCGCGATCGCACGCCGGGCCGGGTCGCTCAAGAGTTCGTGGGCACGTAAAGGCCGGACGCTCTCCTTGGTCGACATGATGATCGCTGCGACAGCCCTTGAACATTCACTTGGGTTGATGACCGATAACCGCAAGGACTTTCCGCTCCCCGATCTGACCTTTTATCCGTTGCCCTGAGTTTCAACAAGACGGAAGAATCCCTGGGCAAAACAAAGAGCCGGATGACGATGACGTCATCCGGCTCTTACTTAACCTCGAGCCCATTAGAAGGTCAACTGCAGCGACATCTGGATCTGCCGTGGGCTGCCGATGGCGTGGGTTACGAAGCCAAGGCCGCTGGGGCAATTATAAAAGCTTTCGTTGGTCTGGTTCCCGGTGGCATCGCACCCGGTAGGCAAAGCAGTGGAGCCAACTTCAGGGAACGAATTGTAATACTGATTCTGAGAAACCTCATTACCGGGTATATCGAAACTAGTGGTGTTGGTCAGGTTGTATACGTCGAAGGTGTACTTAAGGTTGTAGCGTTCGGTGAGGTTGGTCACTTTTACCAGTGATATATCGGCCCTCTTTTGAGAGGCCTGGCGGAAGATGTTGCGCTGACCGGTGGTGAAGTCTGTCTCAAACGTGTCTCCCGCGGGAACCGCGGAAAACTTGGAGCTGGCCGAGGTGATGAGAGGAACATTGAAGCATTGAGGGTTCAGGGCAGGAGCGTAGTTTACTCCGAAGGCGCCGGAGTGGCCGGTCTCCGCTTTCTTGGGAGAGCACGCCGCATAGTTCAACGGAACGATAGGATTGGTGATGCCGTCATACACACTGTAGTAGATGCTGCCGACGGCCCCGCTGAAGTCGACTACGCTGTAAGGTTGTCCGCTCTGCAACACGGTCAGACCGACCAGCGACCAGCCGTCTGTAAGCCGTCCCTTCAGCGAATCTTTGCCATAGAATTCGGGCAGCCGGTAGACGTAATTAAAGTTGAAAACGTGTGTACGGTCGAAGTCGGACGAAGCAAAACCGTCACGGAGATTAAGTGGATTGTTGCCGTTGTAGAAGAGACCCACTCCACTCTGCTCGTCAAGAGAATGCGAGTAAGTGTAGGACGCGCCCACCTGGATACCATGGCTCATGCGCTTCTCTACATGGACTTGCAGAGCATTGTATGCACCAACGCCGGCGGCCTTGTAGGAGATCGACTCGGATGCGTAGCCGATATACGGAACGCGAAGATCGATATTGCCGCCCTCATAGTTGTACAGTGCGGTCGTTCCGTCGCCCAAAGTGATAAAGCTGCCGTCGGGGTTCGTCGGCGTGTACCCGTAGGAGTAATTCTGTGAGTGAACAGCGGCTGAGGGTGAAGCGATGTTGGGCTGGTTGAAGGGGACTGGGATCACCTCATGGCGGCTCAGGTTTCCCACGTATCCGAAATCAAACGCTAAATCATTACGCGGCTGCCATTGGATATCCAGGGTGTAATTCATCGAGTAGGGCAGCTTATTTTTCCGGTCATAGACGCCCAGCGAGACAGGGGCCGCCCCGTTGTAGATAGCGGTAGCGTTCGGTAGATAAGCCGAGAAATCCGAGGCCTTGGGATTGGTGGGGGCAGGACTTTGAACATTCGTGTACGGAAACTCCAGCGAGCCTGCTGTGCCGCCGGCGCAGGTGGGAATGTAACCCTGGTAAAAGACTGTGGCCGGGCAGGTTTGCGCCGTCACGAACGGGACTTGCTGATTGGCGCCGAACGGTCCCCCCGTAACCAGGCCGATAGCGTAGCCAGGTGAAAAGTAACTGAAGAGCTCCCCACGGTCGTAGTACATGCCCATACCGGCACGGACAACTACCTTGTTATTGAATCGCGTGGGTTCCCATGCAGCGCCGAGCCGCGGAGCAAATCCCCACTGGCGGCCGGTGAGCGTGGTCTTGCTCACACCTGCGGTTCCGTTCTTATTGTTGCCCGCGATGATGAACCCGCTCTGCGTGGGGCCAAGTGTTCCCGCTGACTCACCGGTGGGAAGCGGACCGGTGGCAGACACGTAGGAGTAAAGTGAGGGATCAAAGTTGAACATGCGGCCATACTTCTCGCTCATACCACCATCCCAGTCGTAGCGAATGCCGCCCGTCAGCGTGAGGTTTGACTTGATCTGGAATTTGTCTTGCAGGAAGAGCCCAACCTGGTTCGCCCTGAAGTAGCGGTTCGCATCGCCCTGCAGGAAGGTGGTGACGTTATAGGAGTCATTAGGGGTAACGGCGCCCTGGAAGAACTGGCCAAGATCCGCACTGGCGACGCTGCCGGTGCCCGGGCGGCGATCGATGGTGTTGAGCTGGGTGAAGCTGTAGCTGCCACCGAACCCGATGGTGTGTTTTCCCCGCGTCCAGATCGCATTGCCCGAGGGCTGAAGGCGATTCTGGAAAACGCCGGTATTCGCCCCTTGTGAGGTGGCGTTCGGGCCGATATTCAGGGTGTCGCTGATTCCCGATACCTTGCTGTCACCAAGCACATGAAGAATGGAAACCCCGGGAAAGTAGTTCGACCCGAATGTGTCTATAGACGCACTTGGATAACTACCTCCAGGAATGTTCGAAGGCCCAAAAGCCTGTTCATTGGTGTTGTAGATCTTCTCCCGCAGGTAACCGAGCGTTTCCTGTGTGCTGAGGTTCGATTTGACCAGATAGGTGTTGTTGATGGAGAAGACCTGCGCGCCCGCGTCAAGATGTTGCGTAAAGCCGGGAACGTTGGAGTAGGCGTAAGGGGCGACCGTAGGGTCATGCTGGTAGTAGTACTTGAGTGCCAGGGTATCCTTTGCGGTGGCGTTGTAGTCGAGGTTGGCGACCGCCTGGTCGCCGATGAACGTGGCCGTCCCGGGGATGTAGGCGTTAAACGTTTCGTTGGGGGCAAACGTGATATTGGGGATCGCGTTGGGGATAAGCCACTTGCCAGGTTCGCCTTTCACCGCAGGCGCATTGAATAGGGCGAGCGCGACTGGATCAATGGCGCCAGTTACCGATCCATCGCCAAAGGAGTTGTTCGTGATGGCGGCCAGAGTCTGCGGGCTGCGATCGTCGGTCAAACCGACCGGCACGTCCAGGAAGGAATCGCCGATCTCCGCATCGCTGACGTGCAGATGCTGATAGGCCAGAAACCCGAACAGCTTGTCTTTGATGATGGGGCCGCCGACAGTTCCTCCGAGAGTGTAGCGATGGAGTTGGGGAACCTTATCACTTGCGGGAACCGCGTTGTCCTGGTTAAAGAAGAAGGGCGCGGCATTGAGCCAGTTGGTGCCGCGGTGCAAATAGAGATTGCCGTGGTAGTTATTGGTGCCGGAACTGGTGCTGAGGTCGATATGCGCGCCGCTGGTTGCGCCTTGCTGAGCGTCGTACATCGAAGCATTTACACGGACTTCCTGGATCGTCTCCGGGGCTGGGCTGGGAAGAGAGTTGCCGATCGCCAGATAGATAGAAGCGCTCGACTGCAGGACGCCGCCGGCGCCGTTATTGCCTACGCCTGTGCTGTTGATGACACGCGCCGACGCAACCTGGCTGGTGCTCTTACCATTGAACAGGTTGCTGGCATCCACGCCGTTCAGCAGAAAGCTGTTGCTGGTATCGCGCTCACCGTTGGCCCAGATCGGTGCATTGCCCAAGCCGGAATTGACCCCAGTACCGCCAGGCAGTTCCGCATTGACGCCGGGCGAGAGGATCGCGACACCTGTAAAGCTGCCGGTCGGCAGCGGAATTGCTTCAATCTGCGCCCGGTCGAGAACATACCCATTCGTGGTGTCGACGGCATTGAGCAACGGGTTCACATCCACTTCCACGGAGTCAGCTACGGTGCCCACTTTCAGCTGCGCCGGAAGCGAGACGGTGCGGTCGGCCTGCACTAGAATGCCCGGGTAGCGCTCGGACGAAAAACCTTCCAGAGTAAAGGTCACGGTGTACTTGCCAATGGGCAGATCGTTGAATGCGTAGGTCCCTTGAGGGTTGCTCCGCGCGGTGCGCTCGAGCTTGGTGTCTTCCGAGGTGGCCTTCACCTCAACCCCAGGAACGGCGCTGCCCGAAGGGTCAATCACGGTCCCGGTGATACCACCCAGGGTTTGCTGTGCCTGCATTGCCTGTGGCTGCAATAGGGCGACTGAAAACAGCACGGCTAACGACGAAACAAACTTTCTGGAAAATAGATACATCTTGGCTATGCCTCGCGAGAGAGAGAAGCTGTGACCGGACTCTAATTTTCTTTATGCGACGACAGGGTCGGTGTAACCAGAAAGGTCACGACAGGGTGACGGCCCAAACTCTAACCGGGAAGGAGCGGAAGCAGTGTGATTCGAGGATAAAACAAATTTAACTACGGAGCCAAGCAAAATTGCGCTTAGAAGAAAGCTGATCATCTGCACTGGGAAAAGTGCTGCATTTCCGGGCAGTCGTCTTAGGGCAGAATCGACACGTGGGCAAAAACGATCTTCCATCCTTCTGCAAGGCGGGCCCACGTTTGACTCTGCCGCCCTCGAGTCAAGCGACCCTCAACTTCCCGCTCGAACGCTACGGTGATGCTGGCAAAGTCCTTGCCAAAGGCGACGATGTCAAGCCGGGTGATGGTGCGCGCCAGGTTGGCGGGGGAACGGCCTTTGCGAAAGGCTTCAATCTCGTCGATGCCGTAAAGACTTTCGTTGGGGCCAAAGCGGGCAACATACGGGGAGGACCAGAACATGCTCATCAGAGTCTCTACATCGTTTGTGACCAACGCCTCTTCATAGCGAGGATAAAGTTCGCGTAACTCGGCGACGGTGGCGTGGTCGTTGATCAGCATCGCGGTCAGAACATCTTCCTGGTGGGCAGCACGCATTTGGGCAAGGCCGCGCTCACGGTAATCATCGGTTCGTTGACCACCTGGCTGATGCGCAGCTTCATGACGACGCTGCACAGCAGATAGGCGTGGATGGGCGCAAACGACCAGCGGGCGATCAGCAAGTCCACCATGCGTTCGGTCGCGCGGCGGGCTGCCCGCATTGCGTCCGCATCGGACTCGACCATGATCCAGGCATCGGCGGGCGCGTCCGGTGTGCTTGATTCCGCTGACTCGATCAGCGGTCCGGAGAGCGGTTGCTCCCGGTGCACACGGAAACGCAAAGATACTTCCGCGGGACACTCGATGCCGTTAATGCAGACCTCGCCGTCTCCCTGGGCCGCGTGTGCATCTCCGGCAGAAAATAAAGCGCCAGGGCATAGCACCGGCAGGTAAAGTGTGGCTCCAGTGCAAAGTTCGCGAACATCCATGTTTCCGCCAAACGGACCCGGAGGCCGGGTGCGGAACTCACCATCTACCGCTGGCGCCACGCCCATCACGCCACAGAAAGGCCGTAGCGGGACGATGGCCGGTCCCAGCGAGAGGCTAACCTGGGGATCCAGTGTCCAGTGAAAGATGTACGGGTCACGAAATTGGTCTTTCAAAAAACCGAGCCCGGGAAGCACGCTCGACCAGCCCCAACCCCGGTGTTCTACCTGCAGAACGTTAATTTCAAGCACGTCACCCGGCTCGGCGCCGTCTATGCGGATGGGGCCGGTCAACGCATGAATTCGATTCCGGTCGATGGCCAGAAAGTCTTCGACCGTCGCGCCTGGCTTCACCTGGGCGCCGCTGGCGTCGAGGCAGCTCATGTGCACCGTATCTCCGGATGAGATCGTCAGTCGCGGTTCGAGGGCGCGGTTCCAACGTGAATGAGTGGGCTCAGCAGTTAACCGGTGTTCGGCCATGGGACTCTTATACCGCCACGATCATCTGCACCTCAACCAGCGCGTTGCGAGGCAAGGCGCTTACCCCGATGGCGGCGCGCGCGTGCCGGCCCGGCTCTCCGAAAATCGCCAGCAGTAAATCGGACGCTCCGTTGACGACCGCAGGAGGATCGGGAAATCCGGGAACGGCGTTGACGTAGCCATTCAAACTGACAATCTCCTGTACCTTGTCGAGTGATCCTAACTCGCGCTTCAGCACCGCCAACTGCGTCAATGCACAAGCGCGGGCAGCGGCGTAGCCCTCGGCAATCCCTCGGTCAGAGCCCGCGGTACCGGTGATCACTCCACTGGCATCGGTGGAGATTACGCCTGCGAGATAGAGCAGATTTCCGGCGGCCTTGACAGAACGGTAGTTGCCTCCCGGCGCGGGCGGGTCCGGCAAAACAATTCCGAGTTCCTGCAGCTTCTTCTCAGCACTCATGTGTTCGTAATCTACATCACTTGTTAGTATGAGCCCATGAAACGAGTGGTTGCCGCTCTTCTTGCCGTCGGCACGTTTTTGCTGGCCGCGCAAACGCATAGTCCACTCTTGCACCCGTCGCGGCAGGCCGCTACCGACCTCGAAGTGGGCGCCTCCCAATTCATCTCCTACCAGGATCTGCTCCGCTTACCTCAGGTGAGCTTTACTACTTCCAACGACTCTAATTTCCCCGCGCCCGCCCGCGTCAGCGGGGTCTCTCTCGAACAGTTGAATCGTTCGTTCGGTGGAAATGCTGATATGGTGGTCGCCATCGCCGCCGACGGGTACCGCAGCAACTACCCGGCCGAGTATCTGGCAGCGCATCATCCCGTTCTGGTGTTGACCGTGGATGGCAAAGCACAGCAGAGCTGGCCGAAGACCCACGACGGTGGTGAGCTGGGACCTTACGTGATCGCAAATCCCAGTTTTAGTCCGTCCTTCAAAGTACTTTCCCACACCGACGAGGCCCAGATCCCTTTCCAGGTCGTGCACCTCGACTTCCGCAGCGAGACCCAGGTCTTCGGCGCCATTGCACCCCACGGGGACTATGCTGCCGGTTCCCCGGTCATGAACGGTTACAAGATCGCGCAACAGAACTGTTTTCGCTGTCACAACATGGGCGCCGAGGGTGGCCACATGGCATCCATCCCCTGGTCGGTCATCGGTGCCATGGCCAAGAGCAGTCCGGAATTCTTTGCCAGGTATGTACGCAATCCGCAGGCGCTGAACCCGCAAAGCAAAATGGCTGCCAGCTCCGGATATGACGATCAAACCATTGCGGCACTCCGGGCCTACTTCATCACTTTTGCTGCTGGAGGACCACAATGACGATTCGTGTCTCGAAGGCACTGCTTCTGTTTGCGCTTGGTTTCTATTACACCCTGTTGGTGTTCAACAATACCAACGATTACAACACCAACCTGACGTTCGTGCGTCACGTGCTGCTGATGGATACCACCTTCCCGGGAAACCACGGCATGTGGCGCGCAATCCATGCGCCTGCAGTTCCCTGGGTGTTTTTTGTGTCCATCGTTTGTTGGGAAATTGTGACCGGTCTTCTCTGCTGGTGGGCGGGATTCCGCCTGATACGCGATTTGCACTCCAGCGATTTGGTCTTCAACGCCGCCAAGAAGCTGGGCGTGGTGGCCCTGACGCTGAGCCTCCTGATGTGGCTCTCGGCCTTTCTCAGTGTTGGCAACGAGTGGTTCCTGATGTGGCAATCGAAGGAATGGAGCGGCGCCTCGGTCGCCGGTCACATGTTCGTGGTCGCAGGCATCATCCTGCTCTACCTCGTCATGCCTGATGTGGAAGGTCAGGCGTAACGGGCGGTGTTTCTTTCAATCCTCCAGCGATGAAAGCCTTGCCAATGTGGCAGCCAGCACTTTGACGCCATTCTCGATTTGCTGCGGGGCGGAATACTCGTCCGGGCGATGACTGACGCCACCACGGCAAGGGATGAACACCATCCCGGTCGGGGCAATCCGGGCCATGAACAAAGAGTCGTGATAGGCGCGGCTTACCATCTTCTTGTAAGCGAGACCATTCTCCCCGGCCGCCTCGACCATGGCCTCGATGATGCGGGGTGAACATGTGGCCGGAGCATCCGCATTGATAGGGCTAACTTTCACCTGCAGGTTTCGTTTGGCTGCCACCCGCGCGCAGGCCTGCTCGATCTCGCCGAGGACCCGGTTTCTGCGCTGCTCATCGGTGTCGCGGATATCCGCGTCCATCTCCACCCGGCTGGGAATGCTGTTCACCGCGCCGGGGAAAATATGGCACTTGCCGACGGTGCCGCAAGTGTCGATGGCACCGGTTGCGCGGGCGCATCCTTCGACCGCGAGCACGATCTCCGCGGCCGCGCAAAAAGCGTCTTTTCGGTCGGGCATCAGAACCCCCCCGGCATGCCCTCCTTCACCCTCGATCGTGATCCGCAACGCAGCCGGCGCAGCGATGCTGGTGACAATGCCGACCGGCAAGCCTTCCTTCTCCAACAGCGGACCTTGTTCGATGTGCAATTCGACAAAGGCCGCATAGTAACTTTCCCGCAGCCGCACCTGGTCGAGCGAACCCTGGAAGCCGGCCGCCGCGCGCAGTTCCGCTAACGTGCTTCCTTCAGAATCCTTCAGGCGCGCGTCCGCGTCGCCATTGAGGCCCCCGCTCAACATCCGGCTACCCAGGCAACCCAGGCCGAAGCGCGTGGGTTCCTCAGAGGTGAAGAGCAAGAGCTCGATCGATCGTTGCGGCATAAAGCCACTCTGTTGCAAAGCGCGGATGGCCTCCAGTCCGCCCAGGACCCCGACCGTGCCGTCATATTTGCCCGAGTGCGGGATGGCGTCGATGTGCGAGCCGGTGCCGATGGCGGGCAACTGTGGCTGGGCTCCAACCCAGCGGGCAAACATGTTGCCCACTGCATCTTCGCGCACCGCCAGCCCGGCTTCGCGGCATTGATCTTTTAGCCAGACGCGCGCCCGCTGATCCGCGTCGGAGAAGACCAGGCGAGAGATGCCAGGCGGCGTGCCGTCGGAAAACGAGGACAACGTCTCAAGATCAGAAATCAGGCGGTCGCGATCAATGTGCATGTACTTACCTTCCAGGCAGTGGGTGACGGTTCCAGTCTTTGTAGATCAGGTACTTTGCCGGGGTCTTGCCCAGTGCGCCGAACCACTGTGGGCAGTAGGGCGCCATCCAGATAAAATCGCCAGCCTGGACCGGATACCAGTGGTTCCCGAGGCGGTAAATGCCGCCCCCTTCGAGCATCAGCAGGCCGTGCTCCATGACATGGATTTCTACCAATGCTAGCGTGGCGCCGGGCTCATAACGCATGGTATTCACGGCGTAGTCCAGGCCAGGCACGGTGGGCAGCAATTGCTTTACCTGGAGCGCTTCATCGCCGCCCAGGTGTTGCGACCCAACTTCTTGTTCATTGCCGAAGAGCGCGGGCGCGGGAGCGCCTTTCAACAGAGAGATCGCCGGTTTCTCGATCACCGCAACGCGGGCTTTGGCCGGCGATCTGACGGTGTGCTGCTGGTTAGCGGGCACATGGGCAAATTCGCCCGGGCTGAGCATCCGGGTCTGGCCATCGAGGGTTACAGAGATGGCCCCCTCGAGCACGTAAAGAAAACGCTGCCCGTGCGCCGGACCGAGTGAGCCTCCGGTTTCGAACTCCGCGGTGTATTGGGTGAAGGCGGCTCCCATGGCGGGAGCCGCATGAACAATGATGGTTACAGAATCAAAGCCCGGAAGGGGCATGCCGATAAAGGTATCCGGCGTCTGTAACAGGTGGGTGGGCTGGCGATCGCTGCGCGTGTGTCCTAGGTTATACACTCTGTTCCTTACTCATTGCTCTAGTCAGGTGACGCAAAAATGCACGGCCGGCGGTGAGTGCATTCTCCACATCCTGGGGACGAACCGACTCATCAGGATGATGGCTTATGCCTCCGGGGCTGCGTAGAAAAATCATCGTGGTGGGAACACGTTCGGCCAGAATCATGGCGTCATGGCCGGCGCCGCTGACCATGGAGAGCGGTTGCAGCCCAACGTCGCGGATCGCCTCCAACGCCAGCGCAGACAAGCCGGCGTCCATCGCGACCGCGGGCTGGTCCATCAGCATTTTACTGGCAACAGCGAGGCCGCGCCGCTGGGCGATCGACGTTGCCTGGGCCAGTAATGTTTCTACGGCCTGGCGACGAACGGCGTCTTGCTCGTGCCGCACATCCAGGCTGGCGCGCAACTGACCGGCAACCACATTCCCGGCCCCGGGATGGGTGCGCAGATCGCCCACGGTGGCCACCATGCCGGGTGTATCAAGGGCCAGACGTTCCACTTCGATCACCCACTCTGCCGCGCCCGCCACGGCATCGTTGCGAAGATGCATCGGGGTCGTGCCGGCGTGACGGGCCCGGCTGGTGAAGGTAATCTCGGCGCGAGTTTGGCCGGCGATTGCTTTGACTACGCCGAGCGACAGATCTTCGCTTTCCAACACGATGCCCTGTTCGATATGGAACTCCAGGAATCCAGCTACGTCGTCCGCTACCTGACAGTCCTCGATCCTCCGCGGATCCAATCCGAAGGACGTCAACGCCTGGGCAATCGAAATTCCTTCTGCATCTTTGGTCGCCAGCAGATCGGCATCGATGCGCCCGACCAATGCGCGGCTGCCGATAAAGGGGAGGTGGAAACGTACTCCCTCTTCTTCAGAGAAGCCGACCAAGTCGATGGAGAATGGCAGCCGTTCTCCGTTCAGCGACTCGACCAGGGCAAGTCCCATTAATACCCCCAGCATGCCGTCGAAGGCACCGCTGTTGGGCACTGTGTCCAGATGCGAACCGATCATTAGCGATTTCGTTGATAGGCCGGGATACCGGCCGCGGAGATTGCCGGCGGCATCGGTGGCGACCTGCATGCCTGCGGCTTCCATCCACCCTTGGACCGCCTGCATGCAACCGCGCATTGCCGGGGAGAGGAAGGTCCGCTTGATTTGTCCCGGCTCTTCGGTGAATTGCCCCAGGTAGCGGCAACGGGATATGACTTTGTCAGCTTGCATGGCCGAGATTACCCATCAGATCCTGTTCTCGAGAACAAGAAATAAGGAAAACCGCAGATCTCTCCACTCCGCTACGCTCCGGTCGAGATGACAATTCATTTGTCCAAACAAATTTGTCATCTCGACCGGAGCGTAGCGGAGTGGAGAGATCTGCGGTTTTCCTTATCGAGTTCGAAATTTGAGATTCGTTTGCACTAGAAATCCCCAAATTAGCCTTCTCTGACGATACGGGCCACGATGTTGCCGAAGGGCTCATCCGTGGGTACGAAGATTTCGTTGGGATTGGTCTGCCCGAACCGGGAGAGGTCTACCAGCAGACAATGCTTGTTGGGCATGGCTAGCTCTACGTCCAGGATCTCCGGGGCAGCTTCCAGCGCCGCCTGGGCCATGGCATAAAGCGTGTGTTGCACCGATTTGCTGTCATGCTCAGCGAAGGACTGGATCAGGGTGTCACGCAGTTTGGTCCGCAGAGGGTCAAAAGGCAATGATGCGGATTTGTATTTCCATTGCGCGCGCATCGAGGTCCCAAGGAGACGGTCTGCTGTCTCCGGCAGCGTGGTCAGCGAGTCGCGCAGATATCCCTCGAATCCCGAATTGGCTGTCTTCAGCACCACCAGGTTTTCCAGGCCCGAGGTGACCGAAGCTTTACCCCCCTGGGAACACGTAACAGCGGTAGTTTGTGCTTCGCTCGAACCACGCACAAACGTCGTGGCATGCGGCTGACCCTGCACCAAAGCATGCTCCCAGGAGGTGCTGGCAATGTGGATCGCGACCTTCTCGACCTGGGGATTGCGAGACAGAAAGAACTCGCACAACTCGAGGGCGAAATCTTCGATGCATTCCGCCTTGCTCTCGCGGGCCCGCGAATAGACCGTATTCTTCATCGTGTCCGTGGGCAATATGGCGCTGTTATTCCCTTCGGTAAAGCAGGTTGCGAAGTCACCGGAAAGCAACACCTCGACTTTCCATTCCCACACCGAGTGCAGCGGCCGGTCGCGCTTTACCTTCATTACGCGCACGCTCGATTTTCCGTACGAGTTCTCGATCAGGGTAATCACCGTTTAGCTCCCCCTGTAGGTGGTATAGCCATTCGGACTCAATAGCAATGGTACGTGCAAGTGGGTATCGCCGGGTCGCACGGTCACGATGATCTCAACCGTGAGGTACAGCCCCTTAACCATCTGCGCTGCGTGGTAGGTCCCGGTCTCAAAGCACAGCCGGTATTGTCCGGGTTGCAAAATGGGATCTTGGGCCGGCGGCAAAAGGTTGGCGCAGCGGCCATCGCTGTCCGTCTCGCAGGTGCTCAGCTTTTCCCATTCGCCGGATGGGCCGGCATATTCCAGGTGGACTACCATGCCGGCCGCCGGCCTGCCGAGCGCGGTGTCAAGTACGTGGGTGGAGAGGCGGCTCATGCGGTCTCCGTTCTTGCCAGCCACTTGCGTAACCGGATCTGCATAATCTGCTGTTGTTGCGCGGCCGATTCGAGCAACTCCTGCGCAGGATTATTGGTCAGACGGCCTTCGAGAATGCTCAACATCTCAGCCGGCTGCTTCCCGCTGGCGCAGACGATGAAGATTCGTCCAAAACGCTCCTCGTACTCGCGATGACCCTCTCGCATCCGCAGTAGGATAGCAGCATCGGCCTCTTTCATCTGGCTCTGCTCGGATCGTGACCACGCGGCAGAGACAGCGGTCGTCTTTTTCTGCGCATGTTGCTCACCAATGCGAGGATGGCTGCGGAAGGCCTCCAGCCAGTCCGCCTCGGGCAGATTCTGCCAGCACTCGTCAGCAGCTGCAAAGAGATTTTGCTCGTCGACGAATGGCCGTCCGGCCGCTAAGTTCGCTGCCCAGGCTCGGGAGCCGCAGCAGGAGAGGATCTCCGCCGCTGCTTCCCCGGAAGGTAGCGCATTCCAACGCGCCAGGACCTGATTCAAGCGAACAGACCCCCGAGGAACTCCTGCAGCAGATTGCCTGCGACGTGGAGCCGGTAAAGAGCGCTCGAACGAATGTCATCAATCGGGGCGACTTCCGATTCCATGGCCTGTCGAGCTTCGCGAACCAATGTGTCACTCCACTCGCGGCCTGATAGCACATCTTCTGTCCGCCGCAGACGCACCGGGGTGACCGCCATGCTGCCGATAGCCAGGCGCACTTCTGCGATCTTATTGCCGGAGATTTTGCCCAGCGCAGCCAGGCAGAGCTTAGCGATGGCTTGCGCGTTGCGAGTACCGACCTTACGCGAGTACGGGTGATAGTCGCCAAATCGCGGTTGCAGGGCGATGCCACGGATGATCTCATCGGCGGCCAGTTTGGTTTGCTTGTAGCCGGTGTGGAAATCGCCGTAGGGGAGACGCCGTGTTCCGCGCGCCGAAGCCAGTAGCAGTTCTGCCTCATAGACCAACAATGCGGGCAGGGAATCCGCGGCAGGCGAGGCATTGACGATGTTGCCCCCCAGGGTTCCGCGGTTCTGGTTGGCAATGCTGCCGGTCCACGACGCCGCTTGTGCGAGCAAGGGAAATTCGCGCGCCACCACAGGATGATTTCTCAGATCCGTGTAGGTGCATCCGGCGCCGATGATCAGCTCCTGCGCAGTGCTTTCAATATGGCGCAATTCCGGCAGTCCCCAAAGGCTGACCAGCTTGCGCGCTGGAAGTCTCCCGGCGCCGTACTGCACCATCAATTCGGTGCCGCCGGCAATCGGCAGCCAGACTCCCGGTTCCTTCGTAAGCAACTCCAGCACCGCGTCCAGTTTGCCGGGGGCCACGAGCTCGTACTCGGATGGACGGGATCTCATCTCGAGCTACCCGCCGCTTCCGAAACTGCGTCGAAGATGCGTGTGTAGCCCGTACAGCGGCACAGGTTTCCACCCAGCCCTTCGCGAATCTGCTCCAGGGTCGGCGAGGGATTGTGGTTCAGCAGGTGCACCGTGGCCATGACCATGCCCGGGGTACAGATGCCGCACTGCGCCCCCCCGCATTTAAGAAACGCCTGCTGTACGGGATGAAGGCCGCTCTCGCTCGCCAGCCCTTCGATAGTGCATACAGTAGCGCCCTCTGCCTGCAGCACCGGAACCAGGCAGCTGTTCACCAGCTCGCCATTCATCAGCACGGAGCAGGAACCGCACTCCCCCTCGCCGCAGCCTTCCTTGGTGCCGGTAAGGCCAATCTTTGTCCGCAAGACATCGAGCAGACGCTCCATGGGATAGACCGACACGGTGTGTGGGGCGCCATTTACGGTCAAGGAAACGTCGCACTTGCTCATTGGCTTCCCTCCGCTGCCAGCGCGGTCTCCAGGGATTCTGCTGCGCGCTCAGGCTCTGCGGTCATGGCGCGGAAGATATCTTCCGGCAGCAGCGGAATGGAGTTGAACTCAACGCCCGTCGCCTGCACCACCGCATTGATGATCGCCGGCGCCGGGCCGTCCATAGGCAACTCTCCGATTCCCTTGGCTCCATAGGGACCGTACTGGTACGGCACTTCTTCGAAGTAGACACGAATCGGCGGGATGTCTTCCGCGGTCGGCATGATGTAGTTGGTCATCTGGTTGTTGATCATCCGCCCGTCTTTCCAAACTACCTTCTCGTAGAGCGCATAGCCGATCCCCTGGGCGATCCCGCCTTCAATCTGCCCGCCGGCGAGCACCGGATGAATGACCTTGCCTACCTCCTGCAAGGCAACGAAGTCATCGATGGTGACACTGTAGGTCGAAGTATCGACCGTGACTTCGGCCATGTACACTGCCCAGGCATAGGCCCCATAAGCCTCGCCGCTATACAGCTCATCATTCCAGAAAATATTCGGCGCCGCCTCGTAGCGGCTGAAAGACTGCAGCTCACCGAACTGCTTGCGGTACGCCTGGCACGCGGCGAGGAACTGCTCGCGCCCGCCGGAAGGCTCAAGCAGCCCGCTATCGATCAAAGTCTGGCGCATCTTCAACGCCGCGGTCTGCACAATTTTTCCGATGATCATCGCCGTGCGCGAAGCCACGGTGGGCCCGCTGTTGGGGCTGATGCTGGTATCGACGGGGGCCATGCTGATGTCGTCGTACTCCAATCCCAGCGTCTCCGCGGCAATCTGGCAAAGAATCGTGTTTGTGCCTTGGCCAAACTCGGTACTCGACACCAGCACGCGCAGCCCGCCTGTTGCTGTCGCTTCCAGGCCGACCAGCGCGTTGAGATATCGCTCGCCGGAACCGGTAAAACCGGCGCCGTGCAGAAAGCAGCCTATCCCGATGCCTTTCTTTTTGGTGCTGCTGAGATTGTGCGCCGCGAACTGCTTCACTTTGGCGTGATAGTTCGTGAGTTCGAGTGCGCGATCGAGCATCCGGTCTATGACGATGGGCTCGTTAATCACCTGATTGGTCGAGGTCGTCATGCCCTGGTGCAATAGATTGCGGCGGCGGAATTCGTCCGGAGCCAAGCCAATGGTTTTCGCCACATGGTCCATATGCCGCTCCAGCGCGAACAGGCTTTGCGGAGCGCCGAAGCCGCGGAACGCGCCATGTGGCGGCGTGTTCGTGGCATACGCTTTCGCGTTGACGCGGATATTAGGCCAGAAATAAGGGCCGCCCGCATGGATTGTGCCCCGCGAAAGCACGGTCGAAGATAACGTGGCATACGCGCCGCCATCGGTGGCGAAATCGATTTCCGCGGCCAGCAGTTTGCCGTCAGCGCTGACCGCTGTGCGATGCCGGGTGCGCGAGGGATGCCGTTTGGTGGTGGCCACCATATCTTCCATGCGGTCATAAATGATCTTCACTGGCCGTCCCGATTTCATAGCCAGCAGCGCTGCGTGGGCGGCGAGCATGGATGGATATTCTTCCTTCCCACCGAACGCCCCGCCGGTTTCCGCTTGCACGACGCGAATATTTTCCGGGGGCATGCCGGTAAGCGCCACCAATGCTTTGTGTACATAAAACGGGCATTGCATCGAACCCCAGACGGTCAGGCCTGTGGTGCTTCCGGCCTGCGCAATCACTCCATTGGGTTCGATGTAAAGCTGTTCCTGTGCTCCGGTGCTGTATTCTCCTTCGACGATCCAGGCGGCGTCCTTCCACGCCTGGTCTACGTCTCCCTTTTCCATCCGGTAGCTCTTGAAGATATTGTCCTTGCCCCAGATGATCAGCTCGCGGCGTTCGCTTTCTTCGATGGTATGAATCGAGGGTGCGGGCTTATAGCAGATGTTGACGGCCGCTACCGCTGCTGCCAAGGCATGCCGATCGGGATGGGCCAACAGCAGGATCGGCTCTTCAGGATGATTCACCATTCCATCGGCCAGGCAGGGTTGGTCATCCACGATGAGCGAGACCACGTTGCGGCCGGGAATATCTTTGGCGGTCACGATGGTGAACTCGTGCCAGGGAATGCCTTCACCAAATCGGATCTCTTCAATCGCCCCCCGGGCAATGCTACTGCGCACCGTGGCGCCGTAGATCATGCCCGGCAGCGAGAGATCGTCGATATAGCGGGCCTGTCCGGTCAGCTTGGCGGGGCCTTCCTTGCGGGGAACGGAGACACCCACGACGCGGGTTTGCAAATGGGACCTCCTCTTAGCGGCAAACCTTGATTTTAGACTCGCGCCGTTGTTCCATGCCTGCTGGCGGGTCCGGAAATGAGCCTTCCTGGTAGACGGCGCGGCCGCGCAGGAATGTAGCGCGCACCTTTCCGAACAGCTTCTCACCCAGATACGGAGACACGAGATGGCGGTACTGCAGGTCCTCTGCCTTCAGGATGAAGCCGGCATCGGGATCGAAGACTACCAGGTCCGCGTCGCATCCTGCAGCGATGGCGCCTTTGCGTTCCCTGAGGCCGGCAAGCTCAGCCGGCCCGGTGGACATCCAACGAGCCAGGTCTCCGAGTGGCAGGCCACGCGCGCGCATCTCCGTCCAAATCACGGAGACGGCCACGCTGAGGCTCGCAATTCCGCCCCATGCATCGCGGAAATTCCCGTCCTTCATCGATGGAGGACAGGGGGAGTGATCGGTCGCGATCAGATCGATCACTCCATCGCGAAGGCCTTGCCACAATGCTTCGCGGTTCGCGCGCGAGCGGATGGGCGGCGCGCATTTAAACAATGTGCCGCCGTCAGGGATTTCTTCAGCGAAAAAGTGCAGGTAGTGGGGACAGGTCTCCACTGTGATGGGCAAGCCTTCAGCGCGGGCGAGGGCCAGATCGTGGAGCGCCAGCGTCGTAGACAAATGAACGATGTGCAGGCGAAACCGATATTTGCGGCAAAGGTCGATCAACATGCGGATCGCAGCCAACTCCGCCTGGTCGGGGCGGGAGCGCAGGTAAGTTGAGTACTGTTGCCAGTCGTCGCCTTCGCCGCCTGGGTAGAGATGCTCGGCCAGTTCTGCATGCACCAGGAGGGGCAAGCCGGTGTGGGCCAGGGTAGGCAGAGCCGCTTCAAGTTCCGCCTTCTCGATCATCGCGAAACCTTCAATGCCGGGATTGATGAGGAAGCACTTGAACCCCGCGACTCCAGCCTCTGCAAGCGGTACAAGGTGCGCGTGGTTGAGTCCCGTCAATCCGCCCCAGGGGGCCCAATCCACACGGCATTGGCCGGCGGCGGCAATTCGCTTAGCTTCGAGCGCAGCCACGGTTGTGGTCTCGGGCAGGCAATTGAGCGGCATATCCACCAGCGTGGTGTAGCCGCCGGCCGCCGCGGCGCGAGTGGCGGTGGCGAATCCTTCCCATTCCGTCCTGCCCGGCTCGTTCACGTGGACATGGGAATCCACCAGGCCTGGCAGCAGTACCAGGTCGTCGAACTGGTGCAAGCGGGCCGCGCGCGGCGCATCTCCGGGCGCGCGCACGGATTGAATGCGTCCCTGTTCGACCACGATTGCTGCCGGCCGCACACCCTCCGGCGTGACCACGCGGCTGGAGATAAATGCCTGTGTCATACTCGGATATTCGGGCACCCGTTGAGAGAGTGCAAGCGAAATGAACATGCAGAGCGAGACTGATTTCATGCGCCTCGCCATCCGCCTGGCCACGGAAAACGTGCGCAGCGGGGCGGGCGGCCCCTTTGGGGCAGTGGTGGTCAGGAATGGGGAAGTTGTCGCCACTGGTGTCAACCGGGTTACCGCGGACAATGACCCTACGGCGCACGCCGAGGTGAATGCCATCCGAGATGCTTGTAAGGCGCTGGGAACTTTTCAGTTACCGGGTTGCGTGCTGTACTCCAGCTGCGAGCCGTGCCCCATGTGTCTGGGTGCGATCTACTGGGTTCGATTGGACTCTGTATTTTATGGCAACACCTGTCATGATGCTGCTGCGGTTGGCTTCGACGACCACTTTATCTATGAGGAGCTGAGTGTGCCGCCCGGCAAACGTAAGTTGCCTATGGTGCGTTTGTTGCCGGAGCTCGCGATTGAGAATTTTCGCGCCTGGCAGGAACACCAGTCGAAGATCGCGTACTAAAGGGCGGAAAACCGCAGGTCCATCCACTCCACGGCACGCCGGGACAGGCGGGATGACAATTCATTTTTGAATCGAGGGTAGACGTTCCTTCAGCTTTGGTTGCAGCTTGAGGAGAACTGTAGATCCCTCGGCTACGCTCGGAGCCTGTGACTTTTTCGATTTTTCGTGTTTTCTGGGAAGCTAACAGCATGCTTTTTACCCCCCAAAAGCCGTCGGAGGGAGTATATCCTGCATGCCCCGGCGCCCGTGGGACCGGAGCGTAGCGGAGTCGAGAGATCTGCGGTTTGCCTGTCTCAGACTCTTTTCTGTTGGTTCCCGGGCCATGTTCCGTCTATGCTCCCGTATGAGCACTCGACTGCTGGCTTGTTTCTTCCTGGTCCTCTCTGTGACCGGCGCTCGTGCGGCCGAGCCAACGCCGATCCCGGTGAAAGTCGTGGTGATCTCGCTCTTCGAGCCCGGAGCCGATCAGGGCGACACGCCGGGCGAGTACCAGTATTGGGTCGAACGCGACCACCTCGACCACCTCTATCCATTTCCCCAGGGCTTCCACAACCTGCGCATGAACGATCAGGGCGTCCTGGGCGTGTTGGCAGGGGTAGGGACGGCGAGGGCCGCAGCATCCATCATGGCGCTTGGCCTCGATCCGCGCTTCGACCTACGTAAGGCGTATTGGTTGGTCGCCGGCATTTCCGGGGCTGACCCACAGGATGCTTCGTTGGGTTCCGCTGTTTGGGCAGAGTGGGTAGTGGACGGAGATCTTGCTTATGAGGTCGATGCCCGGGAAATTCCGCCGCAGTGGACCACAGGCTATGTTCCGCTGAATAAGACAGTGCCCTACGAAAAGCCGCGCAACGATGAAAACTTCACCATGTTTCACCTGAATCCTGGGTTGAAAGAATGGGCTTATCAGCAAACCAAGGCGGTTGCACTCGACGATTCGCCCGCCCTGCAGGAGGCGAGGACGCATTTCGAAGGAGCGAATGCGCATCGCCCCCCGTTCGTTCTTAAGGGCGACACGCTGTCTGCCTCTACCTTCTGGCACGGCAAGCTGCTCGACCAATGGGCAAACGACTGGGTGAGCTATTACACCGACGGGAAGGGCAATTTTGTTACTTCCGCCATGGAGGACACTGGCGTCTTGCAATCGCTCACTTTCCTTCAACGGGCTGGTCGCGTAGATTTTAACCGCGTCATGGTGCTGCGCACGGTAAGCAACTTCGATCAGCCGCCAACTGGATTGACAGCCGCCCAGAGCATCGCAGCCAGTGCAGGCCACCGCTACAGTGCTTATTTGCCGGCGCTCGAAGCCGCATATCGGGTCGGTAATGTTGTCGTCTCAAACATTGTTACGAATTGGAATCGCTACCAGGATCACATACCGGGCTCTCAGCTAAAGGAGAAACCATGAGCACGACAGTGCCGGGGCACAGCACGGGAAGTTTGAGTTACCTGGAGCGGACATTCCACGTACAGGAGCGTGGATCTACTTTACGCACCGAGTTTCTTGCCGGTGCGACCACGTTCCTTACCATGGCGTACATCGTATTTGTGAACCCGGACATATTGAGCGAAGCGGGCATGCCCATCCCGGCGGTGGCTGCTGCTACCTGCCTGTCGGCAGCCATTGGCTGCATCCTGATGGGCATCATTGCCAATTATCCGATCGCCCTGGCGCCGGGCATGGGCCTCAACGCGTACTTTGCCTTCACCGTCGTCAAGGGAATGGGGATTCCCTGGCAGACCGCGCTGGGCTGCGTCTTCCTCTCGGGTTGCGCGTTTTTGCTGTTGACGGCGGCCGGAGTTCGCCAGTTGATCGTGAATGCCATTCCGCGGGAGTTGTTTGCCGCAGTGGCTGCGGGGGTGGGACTGTTTGTTGCCTTCGTTGGCTTACGGGATGCGGGCATCATCGTGCCCAACGCGGCCACAGTGGTAGGCATGGGGAATCTACGCGCACCGCAAACTGCTCTGGCTTGTGTTTGCCTGCTTGCGATTGCCGTGCTGCAGGCGTGGCGGGTGCGTACTGCGATGCTCCTGGGCATTCTCGGAACGACAGCGGTGGGCTTCGCGTTGGGTATCGTCAAGTGGCATCCGGTTCACTATCGCCTGGCAGACTTGACGGCTACCGCGTTTCAACTCGACATCCGGGGAGCTCTGCACCTGAGTGGAAACTTTGGCCACGGCGTGCTGGAAGTTATCTTTGTGTTTTTGTTTGTGGATTTGTTCGATAACGTGGGCACGCTGGTAGCGGTTACCAAGAAGGCGGGATTGGTGAACTCGGATGGCCGGATTCCGCGCTTGAATCGCATTCTGTTTGCGGATGCCACAGCGACGCTGGCCGGTTCCATGGCGGGGACAAGCACCGTGGTGAGTTATATCGAGAGCGCGGCGGGCGTTGCTGTCGGTGGCCGGACTGGGGTTGCTTCGATTGTTACCGGATTGCTGTTCCTGATGGCCCTGTTTATAGCGCCGCTGGTGGCCACCATTCCGATCGCAGCGACGGCTCCCGCGCTGATCCTGGTCGGAGGGTTGATGATTTCTGCCGTCACCGAGATTGAGTGGGCAGACCCGATGGTGGCGGTGCCGGCGTTCCTTACTCTGATTACGATTCCGTTGACGTTCTCGATTGCCAACGGCTTGTCGTTTGGGATTACGTCGTTCGCGGTGCTGCGGGTCTTGCGCGGACAGGTCACCCGGCAGGACTGGATGCTGTTAGTGCTGGCGGCGCTCTTTATCCTGCGCTTTATTTATATGGGAAAGTAATTTCCGTAACAGACGACGGGGCACCCGTCATTCGCTTGTGGGAGAGAACCATCGGTTGTTTCTGGGAGCGAGTGCTGGTCCAGGCTGGCCTAGTGAATAGTCTTCATCTTGCGGGACATGTAGTCCATGAGCAGATATTCGCCCAGGGTGTCCGGGGTGGTGAAGTAGGCCTTGCCGCGGCACATCTTGGTCATCTTCTGCACGAACTGCACCAGGCCCAGATCGGACGCCAGCATAAACGTATTGATCATGATGTTCGAGCGCTTGCAGCGGGCTACTTCTTCCAGGGTCTCACTCACCACCAGGGGATCAAGCCCAAAAGCATTCTTGTAAATCCGTCCGTCCGGCAGGGTCAGGGCCGAAGGCTTGCCATCGGTGATCATCACAATCTGCCTCATGTCTTTACGCTGGCGCTCAAGAATTCTCTGCGCCACCCGCAGACCCTCCCGGGTGTTGGTGTAGTGCGGCCCGACCTTGACCCGGGCGATTTGGGAGATCGGCACTTCCTCCGCCGAATCGTGAAACAACACCAGCGAGAGCGAGTCGCCGGGGTACTGGGTGCGAATCAAATGGGAGAGCGCCATGGCGACCTTTTTGGCCGGAGTGAAACGGTCCTCGCCATAAAGGATCATGGAGTGAGAGCAATCCAGCATCACCACCGTGGCGCAAGAGCTCTGATACTCGCACTGGTGCACTTGTAGATCGGAATATTCGAGGTTCAGCGGCAGGGTGATGCCCTCGCGTGCAATGGCTGCGCTGAGCGTAGCGGTCGTGTCCAGATTTAGCACATCTCCAAATTCATAAGACTTGGAGGCACCGCTGGCTTCGATGCCGGTGGCGAAATGCCTGGTGTCGTGGCGCCCGAAGCTGGATTTGCCCAGCGAGCCAAGTAGATCGCGCAGGGTCTTAAAGCCCAGAAAGTCGAGGCTCTTGTCGGTTACTTCGAAACGTACCTGGCCCTCGGCCATGCCCGCTTGCCCGCCCGTCGTTTGCCGGTTCGGGTCCTGGCGTCCCTGGACGGAGATGTAGTTCTCCTGCTCCATGCGTTCGATCAGCTTATCGATCAACTGGTCAAGATCGCCGTTCTCAGCCATCTCCTCGATCCGCTGCTGCATATCCCCGTCGAAAAGATCTCCCGCCTCCAGCGCCTGACGCAGCGCCTCGCGCAGGTTATCCAGGGTATGCTCACCATCAAGTTCGGCGAAACGAGACCACGGATCCTGAAAACCGGAATCGAGCAAATACTCCGACAGCGCCTTGAGCATGTCTTCCAGGCTCATCTCTGAGGCTGGGTCGCCGGTGTATTTTGTGTAGCGAATTCGTTTCATTTAGTTAAAGCCACGGCGGCTTCGCCGCTGCTCCTGATATTCATCGTATTCCCGTTCCTCCGCGCGCTCCTGCTTCCGCGGGGCCTTCTCCTGGGCGCTGAATCCGCGCTCTTCGCTGCGGCTCAGCCGCTTGTGCGCATACATTCCCTCCAGCAGGAATTCCGCCCCGGCGACTGCGATCTCGGGCGCGTCCGAGACTTTGACCGACAAAGGCGACAACTGCGCAAACAGCCCCTGAATCTGCTTCAGTTCTTCCAGGATTATCTGCGACGGCTGATCGTCGTCGATGCGCACCGTGCCCCCCAGGTTGAACCATTGCTCGATCTGCTGAGTGTTGGTGCCGGAGAAATACTTGTCGAAAATCTTGCCGATCGCGACACGAATCAGGTCCCGCACTACGACGTCGGCGCCGCGCATCTCGCCTTCGTATTCCAGTTCGAGTTTCCCGGTGATCCCCGGCATCGCGGCGTAAAGGTCGCTTACCCGCGGAACCACGATCTTTTCCCCATGAAGCAGCGCCCTCCGCTCGGCATTTGAAACCACCAGTTCCATGGTGGAGATGGGTAGACGCTGGCTGACGCCGCTGCGCTTATCGACTTTCTTGTCTTCGCGCGCAGAGAAAGCCACCTGCTCGATCACCTCCCGCAGATAATGCGGAATCGTGATCTTGGCTGCACCACGCTCGGCCCAGGCTTCCTGGGCGGTGATCGCCATGCCTTCCTCAATGGTTTCGGGATAGTGAGTGCGGATCTCAGATCCGATGCGGTCCTTGAGTGGAGTGACGATTTTGCCTCGTGCGGTGTAATCCTCAGGGTTGGCGCTGAAGGCAAGAACGATGTCCAGTTCGAGCCGGACGGGATACCCCTTAATCTGCACATCGCCTTCCTGCATGATATTGAACAGCGCCACCTGGATCTTTCCGGCGAGATCGGGAAGCTCGTTGATGGCAAAGATTCCGCGGTTGGCCCGGGGCAGAAGTCCGTAGTGCATCGTCAGCTCATTGGACAAATCCTGACCCGCACGCGCCGCTTTGATGGGATCAAGATCACCTACCAGGTCAGCCACCGTCACGTCGGGAGTAGCCAGTTTTTCCACATAGCGGTCCTGCCGGGGCAGGAAGGCGATGGGCGTTGCCACGCCTTTTTCCGCGATCAGGTCGCGGCAGCGCCGGCACAACGGATGATAGGGGTTGTCCCTTATCTCGCAGCCGGCGACATAAGGCATTTGCTCGTCCAGCAGTTCGGTCAGCCCGCGCAGAATACGGCTCTTGGCCTGGCCGCGAAGGCCGAGCAGGATAAAGTTCTGTTTAGACAGCACCGCGTTCACAATCTGCGGAACAACTGTATCTTCAAAGCCGACGATGCCGGGGAAGATTTGCTCCTTAGTCTTAAGCCGGGCAATCAGGTTCTCGCGCAACTCGTCTTTCACGCTGCGCTTCTTCAGGCGGGCTTCGTAGAATTCTTTACTGCTCTGTAGCTCACCCAGAGTTTGGGGAAGACGAGAAGACATAAGTTTGCTCCTTGGAGCGAATTTCCTGTGCTGACAGAACGGTTGCCGGCCCCTATGGATCACCTTACACCATGAGGCCCATCCCGCTACATGACGTGCCCATTGCGGCTGGCAATGGTGCTCGCCTGTACTCCGCGCCGCAGTTTTGGCAGCATTGCGTTGTACAAGTCGATCAATCTTTCCGTGCGCTCGGCATCCGATCGCATCGCCAGCAACTCAATACGGAAGGAAAGATCGGTGGGCGATGCCCACGCCAGCCGAAAGGCAACCGGCTCGTCCAGATCGAATGACCGGTGTGTCTTTTCTCCACCCATCAACTCCAATACTTCAAAATGCAGCGCCGTACACTGCTCCCGCATTGCGCGGGTCGCGGGCAAGCCATCGTCGACGAAGAAATCAACTTCTGCCTGCAGAAAACTGCGTGTGTTGTCCAGGTTCTCAATCTCGAAACGCTTCGTTCCCTGGCATAGAATGTCCATCCGTCCGTCCGGATACCTCTCCAGAATGCGAACAATCTCGGCAGTGCAGCCCACCACTGCCAAGCCTTCGCGCTGAGCGCAGACCACCCCGAAGCCGATCTTCTCCTCCAGGCATACGCCAACCATCTCCTTATAACGGTCTTCGAAGATGTGGAGCGGTAGTGCTGCTTCTGGAAACAGCACTACTTCGAGCGGAAACAAAGGTATCTTCATTCTGCTGCTATTATGCTCGCCTTTCAGGCGCCGCGGCCCATGGTCAAGGTTCCGTTTTTGATCCCATCGGCGGTCACTCCAGATCCATTAGCAGGGCTTCCATCTCACTGAGCGCATGTTGATTGCCGGTCCGCCGGGCGCTGGCAATGCCTTCGTCGAGCCGCGTTTTCGCCTCATCCCTGCGCCCTGCCTTCACCAGCGTTTGTGCTGCCATGAAATACCCCGCAGTGTAATCGGGATGAGTGGAGAGCAACTGGTCAAACTCCGACAGGGCGGCGTCCGTCTGGCCTTGATTCGCATGTTCCATGGCTAAGCCGTAGCGGGCAAAGGCATCCGCAGGGTTTTGCGCCAGGATTTGTGTAAGCATCGCAATTTTGTCCATGATTTCATCTACTTTAAGCCTTCGCCGGCAGCGCGTGCATTTCTCCTCTTGATTTGCATTCATGGGCGCAATTGTCCACACTTGAGCCATATGGAATCTGGCGATCCTGTGCTTCCACCCCGCAAGGTTGCGGATTCAAAATCGGAGATGACCGAACTGGTCTTGCCCAACGACGCCAACACGCTGGGCAACCTGCTCGGCGGCCGGCTCATGCACTACATCGACCTGGTGGCCGCCATGGCGGCCTACCGCCACTCCCGGACATACGTGGTCACCGCTTCGATGGATCACATTGACTTCATCGCGCCGGTTCATGTCGGGGATCTGGTGATTCTGAAGTCCACCCTGAATCGCGCTTTCCGAACTTCAATGGAGGTAGGCGTCAAGGTGTGGGTGGAACATACAATTGACGGAGTCTTGCGTCATGTTGCGTCGGCATATCTTACGTTCGTTGCGGTCGACCCGCAGGGGCGCCGGGTGCGGGTGCCTCCCCTGGAACCGGAGACAGAAGAAGACAAGCGCCGCTACCAGGACGCAGGTCGGCGCCGCGAACAAAGCCAACACGAGCGCGAGCGCAAACAAAACGCGCGCCCAGGCTCATAAAGGGGATTTATATGGCACACATGCAAACACCGCCAGGACCGCAGACCTTGCCGGGTGTGGCGAACATCGTCGCTGTCGGATCAGGCAAAGGCGGAGTGGGCAAGACCACCCTCGCAGTGAATCTGGCCGCGGCCCTGGTCAAAATGGGCTTCCGCGTCGGTCTGCTCGACGCTGACATTTATGGTCCCAACGTTCCTCTCATGATGGGCCTCAGCCAGCAGCCGCGGGTACTCGAGAACAACCAGATCGAGCCGCTGATGGCCCACGGGGTCAAACTTATATCGGTCGGATTTATTTCCCCCGGCGATAAGCCACTGGTGATGCGCGGCCCTATGTTGCACCAGATCATCCGCCAATTTCTGCAGCAGGTGCAGTGGGGTGAACTTGATTTTCTGCTGATCGATCTTCCTCCGGGTACGGGAGACGTGGTCATATCCCTGGTGCAGACGGTCCCGCTTACCGGTGCGGTCATCATATCGACGCCCTCCGATGTCTCACTTCAGGACGCACGCAAGGCCTTGGAGATGTTCCATCAGGTCAATGTCGAAGTACTAGGCCTGGTAGAAAACATGAGCCAGTTCACCTGCCCCCACTGCAACCAGGTGATCGATATATTTTCCCGGGGCGGGGCAGAGCGCCTGGCGAAGCAAGCCAACCTCGCATTCCTGGGTTCCATTGAGTTGGATCCGGAGATCCGCCACGGAGGCGATCATGGATTGCCCATCGTGCTGGCCGGAGAAGGGAATGCGCATGCCCGGCAATTCTTCGAGGTAGCGCGCAAAGTTGCCGAACGCGCGCTCGCTCAATCGGCCAAGGACGAGAACATCTTTGAGATAAGCTGAGGCCCTGAGATAAAGCTGAAGCCCTTTGCGATCTTGACAGTGCCACACTCAAGCTTTTAGAATCATTGGTGGCAAGTCTGCGCTGATTGAGATTTAAACCAGTGTGGAATGAGCGCCTTAGGGCAGGTGGGCAATGTCTTCCGACCTTCGGATCAGCCCGCGCGATCGGCTGGTCCTCAACGCGGTCATCGAACTTTATATTGCGACCGGGGAGCCTGTGGCTTCCCAAACCGTAGCGCGCCAATTAGACAATAAGGATGGGATGAGCGCGGCGACGATTCGCAACGTAATGGCTTCGCTTGGCGACGCAGGTCTGCTGGAACAGCCGCATACCTCGGCGGGCCGCTGCCCCACGGCAAGCGCCTTCCGCCTATATGTCGAACAGCTCAACGGGAGCACCAGGCTGGCGCCGATCGCGCTTACCCAGGAACGCAGAGATCAGATAGAAGACAGCTTTGCCGGGGTCAGCAGCCGGCAACAATTTTTGGAGCGCACATCGCACGTGCTGGCGTTGATTTCGAGTGGCGTCGGCGTAGCTATGGCTGCGCAATCGGAGACTTACTGGTTGGACCACATTCATTTTTCGCGAATTTCCGCCGGGCGTGTCCTCGCGGTCGTCGTGACCAAGTCGGGCGTGGTGCTCGATCGCGTTCTGACTCTGGACCGCGATCTCTCACTGGCCGAACTGGAAGGTGCTGCTGCCTTCTTGAACCAAAACTTCCGCGGCTGGTCCATCGAGCGCATCCGCGCCGAGCTTGCCCGCCGCATGGAGCAGGAGCGGAGCGAATACGATCAGCTCCTGCGATCGATTGACGAACTCTGCCGCAAGGGGGCATTGGAACAGGACACGGCAGTGCAATCGATATTTATTGTCGGCGTCGCCAACCTGGTTGCCGGCCAGGCGGATGGAGAACGCCTGCGCGCATTGCTGAGCGCCCTCGAAACCAAGCAGAGGCTGATCGAGCTGCTGGACGCTTATGTAGACGCCCGCCAGCAATCGGTGCGCGTAGTGGTTGGCCTAGAGGAAACAATTCCGGAGATGCGAAATTTGGTTCTCATCGGAGCCCCGGCGCGGTTAGGTACGCAGAGCCTCGGAACACTCGCGGTGATTGGTTCCACCCGCATCGCCTACCAGGAGACGATCAACGCGGTGTCTTTTATCGCGCAGCTTTCAGACCGCATATTACCGACGCAATAGAGCATCCCTCTTTCAGGTGTAGAGCCACGCGATAGCGCCCGGCCGCTCTGCATCGTTATTGAAGATCCAGCATCAAGTTATGCGAAAGGCTATTCACTCAATTCACTATGTCACGTAAAGTCACCGAAACCGCCAACGAAGCGCAACAGAACAACGATCCAGTCGCCGAGCCCATCGATGGCGCAGAGGAAAACCGGGACGCAACCCAACCGGGCGGCGGAGAGGCCACGGCCCAACTGCAGAGCGAGGTCGATCGCCTCAAAGCTGAGCGCGACCAATTGGTTGACCGCCTGGCTCGTCTGCAGGCGGAGTTTGAGAATGCCCGCAAGCGCGAAACGCGCGAACGCACGGACTTCCGCGATTTCGCTGTCTCTGGTGCCGTGGAGCAATTCCTGCCCGTCCTGGACAACTTTCAGCTGGCACTCGGATCATCCGGCTCAGTAGAGCAGTTGCGCGCCGGAATCGAGCTTATCCTGAAGCAGATGGAAGATGTGTTGCGTTCGCTCAATGTGGCGCCGGTCGAAACCGTCGGAGCACGATTCGATCCTCGTGTGCACGAAGCACTCGAGAGTGTCGACCGTACTGACCTTCCCGACCATCAGGTACTGGAGGAGGTCCGCCGCGGATACCGTATCCGCGACCGCCTACTTCGTCCGGCTCTGGTTCGTATCGTAAACAATCCGCAACAGAAAGAAGCATGAGTCCAACATCTAAAGTGACTAAAGTCGAATACTACGAATTTCTGGGCGTCTCTCGCGACTGCAACGATCAGGAGCTGAAGACGGCCTATCGGCGCTTGGCCATGCAGTTCCACCCCGACCGCAACCCGGATAATCCGCAAGCGGAAGAAAAGTTCAAGCTGGCCAGCGAGGCATACCAGGTACTCTCCGATCCGCAAAAGCGCGCTGCCTACGATCGCTACGGGCATGCGGGAGTCAGCGGTGCCGGTGGATCGGGTTTCGAGGGCTTTGCCAATGCCGATGTGGGAGATATCTTCGGAGACTTCTTCGGGGAGATGTTCAACATGGGCGGTGGGCGTCGCAACGGGCGCGTGCAACGCGGTCGCGACATTCGCTACGATCTCTCGCTCGAGTTCGAAGAGGCTGCATTCGGTAAGCAGACAGAAATCCAGATCCGCCGCGCCGAGGTTTGCGTCGAGTGTCGCGGCACCGGAGCGCCGGCCGGACGCGGACCTGAAACCTGCCAACAATGCGCTGGCCGTGGACAGGTTCGTTACCAGCAAGGCTTTTTCTCCATCGCTCGCACCTGCCCTATCTGTAATGGGGCCGGCCAGGTGATTACCCATCCCTGTCCCCAGTGCAACGGTGCGGGGCTCACCGATCGCCGCCACACGATCAGTGTCAGCGTACCGGCGGGAGTGGAAGATGGAACCCGCATTCGCTATCAGGGTGAAGGCGACGCCGGGCGCGCTGGTGGACCCAAGGGAGATCTTTATGTTGTGCTCTCGGTGAAGCCGCATGAGTTCTTCGAACGCGACGGAAACGACCTCTATTGTGTCATTTTTGTTTCCTTCCCCCAGGTTGCTTTGGGCGATGAGATTCAAGTCCCGACGCTTGAAGGAGACACCACCCTCCGGATCCACGAGGGCACGCAGTCAGGCAAAGAGTATCGGCTGCGCGGCAAGGGTATTCCTCATCTCAACGAGCACGGGCGAGGAGATCTGGTAGTGCAGGTTGTGGTGCAGACGCCGAAGAAGCTCACCAAGCCGCAGCGCGAATTGCTTCGCCAACTCGGCGAAACCATGCATGTCGAGAACAAGCCCACCTCGCGCAGCCTGCTGAGCAAAATGAAGGACCTCTTCAGCTGAAC
>CAWIRT010000004.1:0-72807 GCA_963838445.1 uncultured Acidobacteriaceae bacterium | reverse complement strand
GCCGGCTCATGCACTATATCGACCTGGTGGCCGCGATCGCGGCCCACCGCCACGCCCGGACATATGTGGTCACGGCTTCGATGGACCACATCGACTTCATCGCGCCGGTTCATGTCGGGGATCTGGTGATTCTGAAATCCACCCTGAATCGCGCTTTCCGGACTTCCATGGAAGTGGGCGTGAAGGTGTGGGTGGAACATACCATTGACGGCAGCTTGCGTCATGTTGCGTCGGCGTATCTTACCTTCGTTGCGGTCGACCCGCAGGGACGCCGGGTGCGGGTGCCTCCACTGGAACCGGAGACGGAAGAAGACAAACGCCGCTACCATGACGCAGGGCGGCGGCGCGAACAAAGCCAACACGAGCGCGAGCGCAAAAAGAACGCGCACGCAGGCTCTTAAAGGGGATTTATATGGCACACGTGCAAACGCCGCCAGGGCCGCAGACCCTGCCGGGTGTAGCGAACATCATCGCTGTCGGTTCGGCAAAGGCGGAGTGGGCAAGACCACGCTCGCAGTTAATCTGGCCGCGGCACTGGTCAAGATGGGCTTTCGCGTCGGCCTCATCGACGCGGACATCTATGGTCCGAACGTTCCTCTCATGATGGGCATCGGCCAGCAGCCGCGGGTGCTCGAGAACAACCAGATCGAGCCCCTGATGGCCCATGGGGTCAAACTTATTTCGGTCGGATTTATCTCCCCCGGCGATAAGCCGCTGGTGATGCGCGGCCCCATGTTGCACCAGATCATTCGCCAGTTTCTGCAGCAGGTGCAATGGGGCGAACTTGATTTTCTGCTGATCGATCTTCCACCGGGTACCGGAGACGTCGTCATATCCCTGGTGCAGACGGTCCCGCTCACCGGTGCGGTCATCATATCTACGCCGTCCGATGTCTCACTTCAGGACGCGCGTAAGGCCCTGGAGATGTTCCATCAGGTCAACGTTGAAGTACTGGGCCTGGTGGAAAACATCAGCCAGTTCACCTGCCCGCACTGCAACCAGGTGATCGACATATTTTCCCGGGGCGGGGCGGAGCGTCTGGCGAAGCAAGCCAATCTGGCCTTCCTGGGATCGATCGAACTGGACCCGGAAATCCGCCATGGAGGCGATCATGGATTGCCCATCGTGCTGGCCGGAGAAGGCAACGCGCATGCCCGGCAATTCTTCGAGGTAGCGCGCAAAGTTGCGGAACGCGCGCTCGCGCAGTCGGCTAAGGACGAGAATATCTTCGAGATAAGCTGAGGCGGCGATGAGCGAGTGCTGCGATCTTGACAGTGCCACACTCAAGCTTCTAGAATCGCAAGAGGCAAGTCTGCGCTGATTGAGATTTAAACCAGTGTGGAATGAGCGCCTTAGGGCAGGTGGACAATGTCTTCCGACCTTCGGATCAGCCCGCGCGACCGGCTGGTTCTGAACGCGATCATCGAACTTTATATTGCGACTGGGGAGCCTGTCGCCTCCCAAACCGTAGCGCGCCAATTAGACAATAAGGAGGGTATGAGCGCGGCGACGATTCGCAACGTAATGGCTTCGCTGGGGAAGCTGGGCTGCTGGAACAGCCGCATACCTCGGCCGGCCGCTGCCCCACGGCGAGTGCCTTTCGCCTGTATGTTGAACAGCTTAACGGGAGCACCAGGCTGGCGCCGATCGCGCTTACCCAGGAGCGCAGGGATCAGATAGAGGATAGCTTTGCCGGGGTAGCAGCCGGCAACAATTTTTGGAACGCACATCGCATGTGCTGGCATTGATTTCGAGTGGTGTCGGCGTGGCGATGGCCGCGCAATCGGAGACTTACTGGTTGGACCACATCCATTTTTCGCGAATCTCCGCCGGGCGTGTGCTCGCGGTCGTCGTGACCAAGTCGGGCGTGGTGCTGGATCGAGTTCTGACCCTGGACCGTGATCTCTCACTGGCCGAGCTGGAAGGTGCAGCGGCCTTTCTGAACCAGAACTTCCGCGGCTGGTCGATCGAGCGCATCCGCACCGAGCTTGCCCGCCGCATGGAGCAGGAAAGGAGCGAATACGACCAGCTCATGCGATCGATCGACGAACTCTGCCGCAAGGGTGCATTGGAACAGGACACGGCAGTGCAATCGATATTTATTGTCGGCGTCGCCAACCTGGTTGCCGGCCAAGCGGACGGAGAACGCCTGCGCGCATTGCTGAACGCGCTCGAAACCAAGCAGCGGCTGATCGAGCTGCTGGACGCGTATGTAGATGCTCGCCAGCAATCGGTGCGCGTAGTGGTTGGCCTGGAGGAAACAATTCCGGAGATGCGAAATTTGGTTCTCATCGGAGCCCCGGCGAGGTTAGGCACGCAGAGCCTGGGGACACTCGCGGTGATTGGTTCCACCCGCATCGCTTACCAGGAGACGATCAACGCGGTGTCTTTTATCGCGCAGCTTTCAGACCGCATATTACCGACGCAATAGAGCATCCCTCTTTCAGATGTAGAGCCACGCGATAGCGCCCGGCCGACTCTGCATCGTTGTTGGACGATCCAGCATCAAGTTATGCGAAAGGCTTTTCACCCAATTCACTATGTCACGCAAAGTCACCGAACCCGGTAACGAAGCGCAACCGAACAGCGATCCGGTCGCCGAGGCCATCGATGGCGCAGAGCGAAAGCCGGGACGCAACCCAGACCGGCGGCGGAGAAGCCACGGCCCATTTGCAGAGCGAGGTCGATCGCCTCAAAGCCGAGCGCGACCAATTGGTCGACCGCTTGGCTCGTCTGCAGGCGGAGTTTGAGAATGCCCGCAAGCGCGAAACGCGCGAACGCACGGACTTCCGCGATTTCGCTGTCTCTGGCGCGGTGGAGCAATTTTTGCCCGTCCTGGACAATTTTCAGCTGGCACTGGGATCGTCCGGCTCAGTGGAGCAGTTGCGCACCGGAATCGAGCTTATCGTGAAGCAGATGGAAGATGTGCTGCGTTCGCTCAATGTGGCGCCGGTCGAAACGGTCGGAGCACGATTCGATCCCCGGGTGCACGAGGCGCTTGAGAGTGTCGATCGCACTGACCTTCCCGACCATCAGGTACTGGAGGAGGTCCGCCGCGGATACCGTATCCGCGACCGCCTACTTCGTCCGGCTCTGGTTCGTATCGTAAACAATCCGCAACAGAAAGAAGCATGAGTCCAACATCTAAAGTGACTAAAGTCGAATACTACGAATTTCTGGGCGTCTCCCGCGACTGCAACGATCAGGAGCTGAAGACGGCCTATCGGCGCTTGGCCATGCAGTTCCACCCCGACCGCAACCCGGATAATCCGCAAGCGGAAGAAAAGTTCAAGCTGGCCAGCGAAGCATACCAGGTACTCTCCGATCCGCAAAAGCGCGCTGCCTATGATCGCTACGGGCATGCGGGAGTCAGCGGTGCCGGTGGATCGGGCTTCGAGGGCTTTGCCAATGCCGATGTGGGAGATATCTTCGGAGACTTCTTCGGGGAGATGTTCAACATGGGCGGTGGGCGTCGCAACGGGCGCGTGCAACGCGGTCGTGACATTCGCTACGATCTCTCGCTCGAGTTCGAAGAGGCTGCATTCGGTAAGCAGACAGAAATCCAGATCCGCCGCGCCGAGGTTTGCGTCGAGTGTCGCGGCACCGGAGCGCCGGCCGGGCGCGGACCTGAAACCTGCCAACAATGCGCTGGCCGTGGACAGGTTCGTTACCAGCAAGGCTTTTTCTCTATCGCTCGCACCTGCCCTATCTGTAATGGGGCCGGCCAGGTGATTACCCATCCCTGTCCCCAGTGCAACGGTGCGGGGCTCACCGACCGCCGGCACACGATCAGTGTCAGCGTACCGGCTGGAGTGGAAGATGGAACCCGCATTCGCTATCAGGGTGAAGGCGACGCCGGGCGCGCTGGTGGGCCCAAGGGAGATCTTTATGTTGTGCTCTCGGTGAAGCCGCATGAGTTCTTCGAACGCGACGGAAACGACCTCTATTGTGTCATTTTTGTTTCCTTCCCTCAGGTTGCTTTGGGCGATGAGATTCAAGTCCCGACGCTTGAAGGAGACACCACCCTCCGGATCCACGAGGGCACGCAGTCAGGCAAAGAGTATCGGCTGCGCGGCAAGGGTATTCCTCATCTCAACGAGCACGGCCGAGGAGATCTGGTGGTGCAGGTTGTGGTGCAGACGCCGAAGAAGCTCACCAAGCCGCAGCGCGAACTGCTTCGCCAACTCGGCGAAACCATGCATGTCGAGAACAAGCCCACCTCGCGCAGCCTGCTGAGCAAAATGAAGGACCTCTTCAGCTGAATGCTGCGAATGCTGACAAGATGACACAGGGTCCCTGCGCTCGAGCTCCGGTCGGGATGACAATTCAGTTGCAGAGACGCGATCTTACTCTCGCTCCGTGGAACGGCAGTCGATGTCGCAGACAGAATTGTGCATCCCGACGGGAGCGTAGCGTAGTGGCAGGGATCCCTGTTTTTCAACAGCATCCGTCTCTAGCCTGGAGCGCCACTGTCTCTTTTGTCATCCTGACTGCCCCGGTGCCTGTCGAATGCAGGCGCTCCGCTCACCGAACCTCAACCCAGCATCGCGGCAACCACAGCCATGGCGGTAATGCCTGCTGTCTCGGCGCGTAGGATGCGCGGACCCAACTCACCGCTTGCCAGCCTTCTGCGGCGAAGAGGGCTTCTTCCTCCGCTGTCCACCCGCCTTCCGGTCCCACCGCGAGGTGAACGGCAGGCTTTTCCAGAGCGGGCTGCTGTAACCCGGCTTGCATGGCTGCATACAAGGTAGTGGAGCGTTCCTGTTCGGCAAGCAGCAGATTCAATCCGGGCCGGGCTGCCCTAATATGCATCGCCGACTTCAATGACACGACCTCTTCGATCGCCGGCACATCCGATCGGCGCGATTGCTTTGCCGCCTCCCGGGCAACCCGGCGCCAACGCTCCACGCGGGCCGGTGCTGCCTGGGCCAGATGCTTTTCGCTGCGGCGCGCAATCATGGGAATCAACCGCTCCGCTCCCAGCTCGGTCGCTTTCTCGATGATCCACTCCATGCGGTCGAACTTGAAGACCGAGAGCAAAAGCGTTACCGGGAGTGCCTGCTCTGCTTCCACCTCGGAGAGCAGCGTGAATTGCACCGCATCTCCGCTGATGCCGGAAATGACGGCGCGCCACACGCGATCCCCGGCCACCATGTCACACTCCATGCCGGTCTGCGCACGCAGCACACGAATCAGATGAGCCGCCTGCTCGCCCTTGAGGGAAGCCATACGGTCGTTCCAGTCATCGGCTATCCACCGTCTTCGCGTCATCGCTCCGCCTTCTCATCTAAAGGTGGCATGGCCCAGTACCACTTTGGTAAGAGGTGTGTTCGTTTTCCTCCGCCGGCCAACCCAAGCCCTCGTTCCCGCCCCGGGCTCCCAGCAGATTTTCTAGAGCTCTCCCGGGCGATACGGCGCGTCGGCCCGGAGGCGAAACCGGAAAAAGCAGACACGAAAAACTCGCTGCGCCTCGGTTCCATCGAAGAATGGCAGCCCGCACCATCCTCAACCCGCTCCGCCTGAGAACTTCATGATTGGGTGCAATGTGCGCCGGAGCCGCATAAACACTGAAGATATTGCGTCGGGCAAAAACACATCGGGGGACGCTTTTGGCGTCCCCCGATTGTGTTGCCTGTTACGTTGCCTGCTTACTTCTTCTTTGCAGTTTTCTTGGCTGCCTTCTTCGCTGGCTTCTTTGCTACTGCTTTCTTGGTTGCCATTGTTTCTATTCTCCCTTTGTCGAGTCGACATCGAACCTGCAAGAGATACTTTGCAGTTAACGAATGTATAGAATCCTAAAAAAATAGTGTCAAGAAAAAAATCACATTTAGTGAAGATCAATTCGCTGATCGGAATCGCTATAGCCAACCTTCAACTTCCCCATGCGCTCACTTTCCCGCGAGATGGACACCATAATGTCGCAACAACACCAGCGCGACGCCGCTGATCGAGTCATGCCAGGCATGCGCGATCATTCCTGTCCGAAGTCCTCGCCGCAGCAGCGCGAGCATGCCAAACATGGCGCCATAGACGGCGATCAGCAATATTCCGGCGACTCCTTCATAGCCGTGCGCACCGCCAAACACCAGCGCGGAGAGCGCGACGCCGACCCACACCCGGCGCCCCATGCGCGCAAATTGCTGCTGTAGGTAACCGCGGAAGACCAATTCCTCGCAGATGCCGGCGGAGATGCTCAATACCAGGAACAGCATCATTTCCACCGCCGTGACCGGCGCGAGCTTCTGGGTCACGTCACCGATTTTCTGTGGGTCAATGTGCGATCCCGAGATTTTCACCAGCACGTTGCCCAGCAGAGCCAGGGCAAGGAGTGCAGCCACCCAGTAGCCGAGCGCAAAACCAAGATCGACCAACCACGCCCGGCCGCCGGGTCGCTTCTCGCCCAGCAATTGCCGCAAGGGAACCTTGCGCATGTGCAGGCCCCACAGAACCAGGCCCGCCAGAAACCATTCATACGCGATGGTCATACAGTAGTTCGTCACCAGGTGGAGGGGCCGATTGCCAAAGGTGCGCAGTTGCCTGACTCCGGCCACCGAAAGCCCGATGATCACCAATACCATCAGTGCGGTGTGCCACCACGGCGCCAGCAGGCCGCCCTGCTCGTACGCTCCCCCGCGAACAGATTGCGCCGGTTCCATCGTCGTCATGTTATTGTGTTCCGTTCCGTTGTTTGGGCATCTAAAGAGTGAGGCCGTCCGTTATGGAAGATGTAGTCATTGTCGCCGGAGTGCGCACGCCGGTTGGAAAGTTTCAGGGTGCGTTGTCCAATTTTTCTGCTGTGCAACTGGGTTCCTTTGTGGTGCGCGAAGCTCTCAGCCGTGCGCGCCTCAATCCCGATCAAGTGGACGAATGCATCATGGGCAACGTTGTCTCCGCCGGCCTGGGACAGAATCCGGCCCGCCAGGCGGCGATCCACGGAGGCCTTTCTCCCTCGGTCAGCGCCATGACGATTAACAAAGTCTGCGGCTCGGGGTTGAAGGCGGTTGGGTTGGCGGTGCAGGCCATCCAGACCGGCAACGCCGAGATTGTCATTGCCGGGGGCATGGAATCAATGACCAACACGCCCTACCTTCTTCCCCAGGGGCGCAGTGGTTTCCGCATGGGTAATGCCACCGTCGTCGATTCCATGATCCATGACGGTCTGTGGGAGATTTACAACGACTATCACATGGGCGTCACTGGGGAGCATGTTGCCGAAAAGCACGGCATCACCCGCGAGGAGCAGGATCAGTACGCGCTCAACTCCCATCGCAAGGCTGCCGCAGCTTGGCGCGCATGCTACCTGCGATCGCAGATTCTACCCATCGAATTGCCCCCAAGGAAGAAGGGCGAAGCATCCACCACCTTCGATCACGACGAATCAGTGCGTGAGGATGCCTCGATCGAAGCCCTCCGCGCGCTGAAGCCCGCATTTAAGAAAGACGGTACCGTTACTGCCGGGAACGCGCCTGGCGTAAATGATGGCGCCGCCGCGGTGGTGGTGATGTCGGGGGCCAAAGCCGCATCGCTCGGTCTCACGCCCATGGTTCACATTCGCGCCCAGGCTAGCAGCGGCATCGATCCCAAATGGGTGATGCTCGCTCCCGTTCTGGGAATCCAGCGAGTGCTCGCAAAGGCGGGCTGGTCCAGGGAGGATCCCGATCTTTACGAATTGAACGAGGCGTTTTCGGTCCAGGCATTGGGCGTGATGAAAGAAGTCGGCATGGATCCGGCCAAGGTGAATGTGAACGGCGGAGCGGTCGCCATAGGGCACCCGATCGGCGCCAGCGGAGCGCGCATTCTGGTTGCGCTGATTTATGAAATGATGCGTCGCGATGTCCACCGGGGAGTCGCGGCCCTCTGTCTCGGCGGCGGCAATTCTGTGGCCATGGCCGTCGAGCGATAAGCGCGACTCGGTGGCCACAATTATGAGCAGAGGTTAATGTTGCTGGCGGTGCAGCCGCTGCTATACTCGCGCCACTTATGCTCTTCAAGTCTCTGAGTGCGGCGGTCTATGGCATCGACGCTCACATCATCGATGTCGAGGTCGACTTTTCCGGCTTCAAGACAAAGGAAGACTGCTTTCACACCGTCGGGCTGCCGGACGCTGCGGTACGTGAAAGCCGCGATCGGGTTCGCTCTGCCATCAAGAACTCAGGCTTCGATATTCCCCCGACCGACATCACGATCAACCTGGCTCCCGCCGATCTGAAGAAAGAAGGATCGGGTTTCGACCTGCCCATGGCCATCGGGATTCTCGGAGCCTATGGTGCTTTACAGTTGAAGGACCTCGGACAGTTTCTGCTGGTGGGGGAACTGGGATTGGATGGGACCCTGCGCGGTGTTCCCGGAGTGCTGCCGATCGCGTTGGCGGCGCACGCGCGTGGCATCGCCAATCTTGTTGTCCCCGAGCGTAACGCTGCCGAGGCCGCGATGGTTGAGGGCCTGAACGTCTATCCAGTCCGTACTCTGATCCAGGTACGTGCACTGCTGAACGATGCGGCCAATGGCGGTATCCATGCTCAGCCGCTTCGCGTGGATTCGCATCATCTTCTCGATCAGCATCATAATTTCGCGCTCGATTTCAAGGATGTTCGCGGGCAACAGACGGCCAAGCGTGCCCTGGAGGTTTCTGCTGCCGGTGGCCACAACATTCTCATGATTGGTCCGCCAGGATCGGGCAAGACCATGTTAGCCAAGCGGCTGCCCTCGATCCTCGCGCCTCTTCGCCTGGAAGAGGCGCTCGAGACCACCAAGATCCACTCCGTTGCCGGGGTGCTTGATGCGGATGCAGGGTTGGTCACGCAGCGCCCCTTCCGCTCGCCGCATCACTCCATTTCTGACGCCGGGCTCATTGGTGGGGGCAGTGTTCCTCGTCCCGGCGAAGTGTCGCTGGCGCACAATGGTGTGCTTTTTTTGGATGAGCTTCCCGAGTTTCCCCGCAGTGTGCTGGAGGTGATGCGGCAGCCACTCGAGGACGGAACAGTCACCATCTCCCGCGCCGCCATGTCGCTCAGTTTTCCCGCGCGCTTCATGCTGGCGGCGGCAATGAATCCTTGCCCTTGCGGCTATTTCAACGACAAGTCGCACGAGTGTCTGTGTACGCCGCCCATGATGCAGCGCTACATTTCAAAAATATCTGGCCCGCTGCTTGATCGCATCGACATCCACATCGAGGTCCCCGCGGTGCAGTACCGGGAGCTTCGTTCCGCCGCGGCGAACGAAGGCTCTGCGGAAATTCGCGCCCGTGTTTTATCTGCGCGCGACCGGCAGCACACGCGATTTGCCGCCGACGGTATTTTTACCAATGCACAAATGCACACCCGCCAGATCCGCACCTACTGCGAATTATCACCGGAGGCCGAGCGTTTGCTGGAGAGAGCCATGCAACAGCAAGGCTTGAGCGCGCGCGCACACGACCGGATACTAAAGGTCGCTCGGACCATCGCTGATCTCGATGCCCAGTCCAGTATCACCGTGGGGCACATCGCAGAGGCGATCCAGTACCGCACTCTCGATCGCAGTTTCTGGAGTTGAGCTTCGACGGTCATCCCTCCTGCCTGACCACAAATCTCGGGCGCCCCACATCTCGCTATTCTCCTGTGAAGCTTGGTGGGTTCGGCGCACTTCATGCGCCTTTGCTTAAAGGCGCCAGTAGTTTCTACATTTCGGACAGGCGGATAGATCCAAATCTACGGAATGCGCGAGTTTTCTGGGGTCACCGCCCTGATACAAAGCCAAAACTCAGCATTCAAATAGAACTACTGTTGTTGAGCCACTGTCCCTTCCTTGCAACTCCAAAATCTCAATCCATCCGGAAGGCGGACAGTTAAGGCCCGTGGTATCCCACATCTCGCGAAAAACGAGCGAGATGTGGGGGGCACCCAAGCGTTCGTTGATAAGCTGAATGCTTGGTGTGCGTTTCGTGTGTGAGGAATGGACTGCTAAGGTCGAGTCAACTCTTCAATAAGCTCTCGATAGGCCGGGTAAGCACGGACCAGTTCGGACCCCTTGGCTAATTCGAAATCGGCAAAGTCGAAGCCCGGGGCCACCGTGCAACCTACCAGCGCAAAGCCGGCAGGGTCTTTCAGCCGGGAAGCAAACCAGCAACCTGCTTTCACTGTCGCCTGAAATACTTCGCCCGCTTCGAAAGCATCACCTAAACGCAACTCAGAATAATTCCCTTCAGGATCGATCACGTAAACGATCAACCCACTTCCGGCGTAAAAGTGCCACAGCTCGTCTGCCGCGATGCGATGGAAAGCGGAAAAATCTTTTTCCGCCAGCAGAAAATAAATCGCCGTGGACGCGGAGCGGTCTCCATGAAAGCCGGATGGCAGGGCATTCTGAACAATCGTCAGGTCCGATTGATAGGTAACGCGGTAATAGCCACCCTCGGGGTGGGGGCTCAGTCCCAGGTGATCGATCCAGTACTGCGCATTCTTGTCCATGATACGAACCTAGTGGCCCGCGGCAGGCGCTTCTGCCTGTTGCCGCAACGCGTGGACGACGACCCGCAGCATTTCGTCTTCCGGAGCCCGTTTGCCGGTCCAGATTTCGAACTGGCGTGCGCCCTGTTGCACGAACATCTCAACCCCGGTCACGACGGGTATTCCTTTTTCGCGAGCCATGCGCAGCAACGGTGTATCCACCGGGTTGTAGACCAGTTCGAAGACCAGGCGCGCATTCATCTCTTTTGCTTCCAGGATGTGATGCGTCTTCACTCCATGCATGCCGACAGAGGTCGCGTTCACAATCACATCGAAATTGGTTTTCGCTACCTGCTCTCTGCGGATCACCTTTGCCTTAGCCTCGCGCGCCAGCTTCTGCGCCGTCTGCGGTGTACGGTTCAGAATGAGCACTTCGGCTCCCTTGTCGACCAGGCCAAAAACCGCTGCCCTGGCCGCACCGCCGGCACCTAATACCAGAATCTTCGCGCCGGCCAGCGTAAGCCGCTTCTCCAACGGGCCCACAATGCCTCCTACATCGGTATTGAAACCGTAAAGCTTTCCATCGTGCGCCCGAACAATGGTGTTACAGGCACCGACCTTGGCTGAGATCGGGTCCATGTTTTCCAGGTGCTTCAGCACTTCCTGCTTGAGCGGCATGGTTACGCTTAGACCAGAAAGCGGCACCTCGCGGACCACAGTCAGCAAGTCAGTGAGTTTGCTGGTTTGCAATGCCAGGTAAACCGCGTTTACGGTTTCGCGGTGGAATGCCGTGTTCATCATCAGAGGAGAGAGAGAATGCTTGATCGGGTTGCCCACGACACCGTAGACCCGCGTGGCGGTGTCGATCTGGGCGATGCGATAAATGTCGGTGAGGGTGCGTGCCGCAATTTGCCCTGGAGCCGTCTCTTCGCCCTGTGTGGCGGCAGCAAATGTGAATACGCTGCCCGCGCGAATGGCCAGCACCCGGCTGATGATGCCCTGGTCCCCCATGCACAGGCCGACCATATTGGCCATGTCACCGCTGCGCTCGAGAAAGTGCATCATGACCACGTTGTCCGCGAGTGACCTGGCGGTACAAACGATCTTGATGAACTCCGGTTCGTAGGGCCGGATGCGCTCGAAAATGCCATCCAGATCCTTGGTCGTCTGGAAATCGTGCCAGGAGACGATGAGGGCCACGCCGCGGGCGCGCAGCTTTTCCAGTTCCGATCCCTGAATGGCCTCTGCCGTCTGCAACTCCAGATCCACCAGGTGAAACCCCGAGGCAGTGGCTTTCTGCAGCACTTCCAACTCGGCTGCGATCGCACCGTCAAACTTTCCCCCGTTGGCGGCGCGGCGGCAGGTGGCGATGGCCGTGACCACACTATTCTCAGCCAGGAATTGCTTTAGCTTGGGGAGCGCGGTGAGAGGCTTCTCCAGATAATCGAGCCGGAATTCCAAAAAAGGGCTGTCGCGCATTGCCTCGGTGGCGCGATCGACCATTTCGCTGGCTGTGGATCCTATGATCGCTACGCAAAGTTTGCCCATACGCGAGCGTAAGTATTGCTGCGACAGAGATGGAGCAGAATTCATGATGACAATCTGGACATCTTAATGCATTTCCACTTCTACGCTGCACCGGCGGATTTAGCGATGTGCGTCTTTTCTTGAGGAAAAGCCGCGTCAGCATGCGCTCCTCTTTATACAGCAGAAGTGGATATGCTGTACCGGCCAGACCCTCACTATGCAAGAACCGTATTGTACTGCCCTGGAATTCCCTTCTAACCGTGGGGTACCCTTGAAGTGGAGTAAGGAGCAGATCCCCATTGAATGATTCATTGGCAGCAGACCTGAAAGGATTGCATCCCTGGGACAAGCGCGGCGGTATCGACGCCGCCGGACTGGAAAGCTGGGTCCAGGGGCGGCTCGCGCAACAGCGCCGGCAGATTGATGCCCTCCTGGCCGTTCAAGGTCACAAAACACTCGAAAATACTCTTCGTCCCTATGACGATGCTGTGGCTACTCTGAGCGCGACCGGCTCCCTCGCGTCGCTGTTGGATAGTGTGTATCCAGACAAATCAGTACGAGACAAAGCGCGGGAATTGACCCAAATGGTTGCCGAGGCAGCAACTGCCCTCTCGCTCAATCAGGAGGTTTACCGGGCGCTTGCAGCCATCGACATGAGCGCAGCCGATCCCGCGACCACGCACTACGTGAGTCAAACACTCTTGAATTACCGGCTGGCGGGCGTAGACAAAGACGATGCCACGCGCGCCCACTTGCGGGAGCTCTCCGATAAGGCTACCGAGCTGTCACTCACCTTTGCCAAGCATGTTCAGGAAAATGTAAACCGGGTGGAGGTTCGGGATACCGCCGAATTGGACGGGCTGCCCGAAGATTACATCCGCAACCATCCGCCAGATGCCCAGGGCGTCATCACCCTCACCACTGACTACCCCGATATGCAGCCGGTGATGACATTTGCCACCAATGCAGATTTGCGTCTGCGCATGTTCCGCGCCTACAACACCCGCGCCTACCCGGACAACCGTCAACTATTGCTGGACCTGCTGTCGCTGCGGCAGGAGATGGCCTCTATCCTCGGCTTTGCTTCCTGGGCCGACCTGGCCACTGCCAATCAGATGATGGGCTCAGCGGCCAATATGAAGAAGTTCATTGGCGGGCTGGAGCAGGCTTCCCGTGCTGGCGCTGCGCGGGAATACGAGATGGTGCTGGCCTTTGCACGCAAACAGCAGCCGGGACTGACGGCGCTTAGAAGCAGCGACCGTGGCTATTGGTATGAACAATACCGCCGCCACGCCTTCGACTTCGATTCGCAATCCGTCCGCCCCTATTTTCCTTACGCCGCCGTAGAGCAGGGCATTCTGGAAACCGCGGCGCGGCTATTTCACGTCAGCTTCCAGCGCAATCGGGAGACCAGCGTCTGGCACCCGCAGGTGAGCGCCTGGGACGTCTATGACCGGGGCCGGCTGTGTGGCCGTTTCTACCTCGACATGCATCCTCGCGAAGGCAAAGACAAATGGTTCAGTGCAGCTCCGCTGATTCCAGGGATCGAAGGCCGTCAACTGCCCGAGGTCGCCCTGGTCTGCAATTTCCCCGGCGGCAAAACGGACGATCGCACTCACGACCCCGGCCTGATGCAACACAGCGACGTCGTCACCTTCTTCCACGAGTTCGGGCACCTGATGCATGCCATTCTCGGCGGCCAACAGGCATGGGCGGGCGTAAGCGGCATCGCTACAGAAGGAGATTTTGTCGAAGTGCCGTCCCAGATGTTGGAAGAGTTCTTTCACGATGCCAGGTTGCTGGCCTCGTTCGCCCATCATTACCAGACCGGCGAACCCATCCCGCCGGCACTGGTCGAACGGATGAATCGGGCCAGTGCTTTCGGAAGAGCCGATGGAGTGCGCACTCAGCTCTTCTACACCAGCTATGCGCTCGACGTGCACAACCTGCCTCCCCAGGAGGTGGATCCCGATGCGCTGCTGGAGCAGGGCTACAAACGCATGTTGCCCTACGAGTGGGTCGACGGCAATCGCATGTACTCAAGCTTCACCCATCTGATTGGCTATTCCTCGAATTACTACACCTATATGTTCGACAAGGTGATCGCGCTCGATTTCTTCGGTCAGTTCGATCGCACTAATTTGCTCGAAGGACCGACCGCGATGCGCTACCGGGCAGCTATTCTCGAGCCCGGTGGGTCCAAGCCCGGAACCCAGTTGATCGAGGACTTTCTCGGTCGCGAACAAAGGATGGACGCCTTTGCCGAGTGGGTCGGCGAGGAGTTTGCCGGCCCCGCGGCGGGGGAGGGAAGCGATGCCATCAGCCATTCTGCGTAAGGCGTGGCAAGGCAAGTGGGCCGTGGTCACCGGCGCCAGCGCCGGCATTGGCGAAGCGATTGCGGTGGAGTTGGCGGCGGCGGGGGTTAACCTGGTGCTCACCGCCCGTCGCCGCGAGCGGCTCGATCTGCTGGCGGAGCGACTGCGGGCGTTGTATTCCATTCAAACGCAGGTGGTCGTTGCCGACCTCACACTCCCGCAGGCCCCGCAACAGATCTTCGATGCGACCGAGGGCTCCGGTCTGCAGGTGGAAGTATTAATCAACAACGCCGGCTTCGGAGAGTACGGCGAGTTCCTCCGCTCCAACCTGGAGATGCAGCTGAACATGGTGCAGGTGAACTGTTCCGCCGTGGTTCATCTCACGCGGTTATTTCTTCCCCCAATGGCCGCCCGGCGACAAGGTGCGGTCATGATTGTGGCGTCGACCGCCTCCTATCAGCCCGTTCCCTATCTGGCGACCTACGGAGCGACGAAAGCCTTCGATCGCATGCTGGCTGAAGCCCTGGCTGAAGAGATGAAGCGCCATGGAGTCCGGGTGAGTGCCCTGTGTCCGGGACCCACCGAATCTGAGTTCAATCAAGTAGCCGGGTCCCGCTCGGGTGACAGACGGAAAGCACAATCCGCGATGCAAGTTGCCCAGCGTGGGCTGGAGGGGCTTGCCGCCGGTAAACACTGGGTCCTTCCGTATCTCGCCGGCAGCGTCCAGGTTTTCGCCCAGCGGTTCGTCCCGCGAAGGGTGGTCACCGGTGCCATCGAAAGGATGTTCCGGCCGGCGGGGCTAAAATAAATATTTTTAGAGCCGAACAACTTTGCCGCAGAAAATGCATTCTCAGTAGATAACAACAGAGGCTACTTCAAATCTATTCCTCCCTAGGCACTTGTTTACCCCAACTAAGCTCCGCTACGGCGGGCTCTCCCCAGACAAATCCCTGATTGCCCTCCCTAATTGGCCTCTTGAGCAGGCCCGCCGGAAGGCGGGCCTAATGCTTTCTGGAGTTCGTCCGCCACATTTCCCTTGCTACGGACAGACTTTCGTAAGATAGAGCGGAATGGCAATTTCGCAAGCCACGCAACTGGAGGTCGTCCGCGTCCCCGGCTGGTCACGACGCAGTAAGCCGGAACTCGCCTGGCTCATCCATGGATTCAGTACTCGCCTCGGTGGAAGAACAACTGTCTACCGGCCCGAGGCCTTCGACCTTAATCTGGGTTTCAGCGACTCCGATGATCGCGAGGCCGTAGCTGCGAATCGTGGACTATTTGTCACGGCGGCCACCGAGGGCAAGGAGATCCTGGGCCTGGTCACCTTACGGCAGATTCATTCGTCGCTGATCCGCAGGGTGTCGGCGAAGGACATTCGCGAGAACGGGATGCCGGCCGTGCTTAAGGGCGACGGCATGATGACCGATGAGCCCGGAGTGTTGCTGGGCATTCAAACGGCGGACTGCATACCGATTCTCGTGGCGGACCGCAAGCACCGGGCAGTCGCTGCCTTTCATGCCGGATGGCGCGGCACTTTGGCGCGCATCGTAGAAAACGGAGTGGGGCGCATGCGGTTGGAGTTTGGCTCTAAACCGGAAGATTTGATTGCCTCCATCGGGCCGGGAATCGGGCAGTGCTGCTACGCCGTTGGAGAGGAAGTGCGGGGGCAATTCGAGTCGCAGTTCCTCTACGCCGCGGAACTCTTTCGCGAGGTGTACGATTCAGACCCGGTCAAAGAGAAGTATCCCATGCTATTTCTCACCGCCCGCGCTCCTGGCCATAGCGCCATCGGTCCTGGTATGCACCTGGATCTGGCCGAGGCCAACCGGCGGCAGTTGCTCGCGGCCGGGCTCAAAAAGGGCGCAATTGCTCTTACCGGACAATGCACCGGATGCCACACCGATCGTTTTTTCTCACACCGTATCGAACGGGGATTTACCGGCCGGATGATGAGCGTAATTGGCGTCGCCCGGGCTGATTCCTAGGCAGCTGAGTGTCCTTCTCCGTTGCCTGTGCCACGCTTGGTTTCATCCGGTTCCGGTGCCCTGTCCTTGGGATTAACCAAGTCGCGCAATTCTTTACTCGGCTTAAAGTAGGGCACCCGCTTGGCGGGCACGTCGACTTTGGCCCCGGTTTTAGGGTTTCTTCCGGTTCGCGGCTTACGTTGGCGGATGCGAAAGCTGCCGAAACCGCGGATTTCGATCTTGTCACCGGAACGTAATGCGTGAATCACAGAATCGAAAATTGTATCCACGATCATTTCCCCATCCCGGCGCGTCAGGTCGCCCAGCTGGGTTACTTCCTCAACGAGGTCTGCTTTGGTCATGGTCCGGCCTTCTCCAAAGTATAAAGGTAACCCGTGTCAGCTATAGTAGATGCAGCAATTCGATGGTACATCGGAAACAATCGGAGCTGCGCTTTTCCCTGTGGATCCGGCAACTCGATAACCAACATCCATCATTTGGCGTCAAATATAACGTCGGGCGCCGGTATTCGGTAGACTGCGACGTTTGATCGAACGTGAGCTACAGATGCGCCAGACTGCAGCAGAGTAGCGTAGAATTTACCCCGTATCAATGAAATGAGCTTGCAAAACGACTTCAGGATGGGATTTGGAACGACCTTTAATCAGTATCGTGATTCCCGCTTACAACGAGAGCGCCCGCATAGGGAAAGCTTTAGGGGAAGTTCTGCGCTGCGTCCGGGAGCGAAACTGGCACGCTGAGGTTCTGGTAGTCAACGACGGGTCCACGGACCGCACTGCGGCCATTGTCCAGGAATTCGCCCAGCTTCATCCCCAGGTGCGCCTGCTCAACAATGCCGAAAACCGGGGCAAGGGGTTCAGCGTCCGCCACGGGGTGCTGCATGCCGTGGGAGAGATGGTGATGTTCACCGATGCCGATCTTTCCGCGCCTATGGAAGAAGCCGAGCTTTTGTTTGACGCTCTGCGCCAGGGTGCCGACATTGCTATCGGTTCCCGTTGGCTGCAGCGCCAACGCCAGACGCACAAGCAGCCTCTCTATCGCCAGTTTTTTGGGCGATGCTTCAACGCCATCACTCGCCTGGTAATGGGATTGCCCTTCGCCGACACGCAATGCGGGTTTAAGGCTTTCCGCCGCCCAGTGGCGCAAACAATCTTCCAGCTGCAGCGCATCGAGCGCTGGGGGTTTGACCCCGAACTGCTCTTTATTGCCCTGAAGCGCGGTTACAAAGTCCAGGAAGTGCCCGTAACCTGGGGACACGACGAGCGTTCGCGCCTTAGCTATCTCAAGGACGGGATAAAAATGCTGGAAGATGTTGCCTACATCCGCTGGGAAGCGTTTGCCGGTGCCTACGATCGGAATGTGGTCGAATTTACTCCGGAGTGGCCGGTGGTGAAGGGCTAGATCACAAGGATCTCTGCTTTTTCTGCTTCAACTTTCCGTGACTTCACCGCAACTTGTATCTGCATTTCGCCGGTTTGTTCCATCACCATTGTCTCCGAGCACGTTCCGCAGAGCCAAAAGTGTTGCAAACGGCGGGCACGCCCGCCAGGCGCCGGAACCGGGAGACTCGCATCCGGCAGGTCAAATACGAAAATTCTTCCTTCGCGAAGGTAATGGAGAGGTTTGCCACACTTGGGATTAGCACATTGATTAACCATGGTTACCTGCAACTTCCAAATATGTATGAGCGAATAAACCAGCAAAGGGTTTTCTCGTCCTCCCGGACGATCCTGCGGCGTGTGCGAGAATAGTCAGTTCCCATGCCCATATTGCGCTCGTTATTCATTGCGCTCTCCCGGAATTCGTCGTTACGTCGTTTCGCGGAAAATTCCACACTCGGCAGCCGCATGTCCTCCCGCTTCGTAGCCGGGACCAGCGTTGAACAGGTGCTGGAGGCAGCCGCCTCGGTCAATCGCCAGAGAATCTCGACCTCGCTCGATAGCTTGGGAGAAAATGTCCATTCTCCCCAGGAAGCGCAGCAGGCAGCGGAGGTGTATCATCGTTTGCTCGATGCCATACAGCAGCGCCAGTTGGACGCCAATGTAAGCGTGAAACTCACCCAGATGGGGATCGATCTCGACCCGGAACTGGCCTTTGCGATGACCGCGGGCCTGGTGGAACATGCGGTGAAATCCAACACCTTTGTCCGTATCGACATGGAGGGTTCCGATTACACCCAGGCCACCATCGACATGGTGTGCAAGTTGCATGCCCTGGACGCAAATCGAGGCCGCGTGGGTGTCGTCATCCAGGCTTACCTTTACCGGAGCAAATCAGACATCGACCGCCTGCTGGCCGAGGGAATTCGCATTCGTTTGTGCAAAGGTGCTTACCAGGAGCCGCCTGGCCTGGCGTTTCCCGACAAGGTCGACGTGGACAAGAATTTCGTGAGGCTCATGCAGATCCTGCTCCCCAGCGGCATCTATCACGGCATCGCGACCCACGACGAAAATATGATCGATGCTACTTGCCGCTTTGCCAAAGAACGCGGCATCTCGCCCGGCCAGTTCGAATTCCAAATGCTTTACGGTGTGCGGCGCGACCTGCAACGCTCTTTGGTGGCTGCCGGCTATCGCGTGCGTGTTTACATTCCTTTTGGGACCGAGTGGTATCCCTATTTCATGCGCCGGCTGGCGGAACGGCCGGCAAACCTGCTATTCATAGCCCGTAATTTTTTCCGCCAATGAAGGAGATGGATGTGAAAACCAAGAACGCCCTGAAACAGGCTGAACTCATTCTCAAACTGTATGAAATTCGCCGGGAGACGGCTTTGCGCGCGGCGCGCGATTATGTGGGCGGTGAGTTCATGCCCAAGTCAGTGGACGATTTTGTGAGCCTGGTGAAGGACGGCGGTAAGCAGAGTGGGCACATCCTTCAGGTGTACGGATATTGGGACATGGTCGCCGCATTTGTCGTCCACGGCGCACTGGATGAAGCCCTGATCTTCGATACCTGCCAGGAGATGTACTTTCAATTCGAAAAGATCCAGCCCTACCTGGCCGGTTTCCGCGAAAAGATGAACCTGCCAGAGTTTCTCAGGAGCATCGAGAGCGTGGTTGCAGGTGCTCAGGAGAGACGCACACGCGCCGCTGTCAAGACTAAGAATAAGCAGACGGTGAAGGTTCGCCCACAGGAGAAGGAGCTCGAAGAAACCGTCCCCGCGGAAGCAGCCAATGGGAACCGGTGATCCGGGTACGACTCGTCTGCGGAAGGTCCGTAGTTGGACGGTACCGCCACGTTGTTGAGCCGGAGATAGACCCCTAATTGACCGCGATGATGGATCGCGTGGTTAAGCACCAGCGACCGGATCATCTGGTATCGGGTTCCCTGGATCAGGATGGTTCCCTTGGAGAGCAGTTTCCATGGGTCCGCAAGACTCTTGTCCTCGATCTTGTTGAGAGCGCGCCGTTTTTTACATTTTCATTGCAAAAAAATGTGTTATCCCGACCGGAGGAGTCATGGGCCTGCGGCCCACCCAAGGCGATGAAAAACGCCTCGGTCAGGCAACCACTCTCTATGGAGCCGTCACCCTTCCTTTGTCATTCCGAGCAGCCGACTCGTGGTTGGGAGTCGGAAGATAAAATGACGGGCTTCCTGTACCGGCAACAAAGATCGGGTGCCCCACATCTCGCTCGTTTTTCGCGAGATGTGGGATACCACGGTACTCGACGTACAACTCTGTCGGTTGCCATTAGGAGCAGCCGACTTGTCTGGGGCAAGTCAAGGGAGGAATGAACATGGGAAAGCGGTGTTTGCAATCCAGGCCCAGAGGGCCGGCACCAAAAATCAGCCCAGCCCGGAAGGGCTGGGGTCTGGGGTAGCATTTGAAAAAAGGAATGAGTACCGTAGGGACGACTGAAAACTACCCATAACGCAGTGCCGCTCAGCTGTTGAAATACAAATTGTCTCAGTGACTGTTCTCAAGCGCCAGCACCGCGAAACCGGTCGCGGCGTCGTTCATGAAATGCCCGACATCCGACGAGGGATTACGCTTCTTGTTCAGCGACCACGCGGGCCATTTTCCCTCGTCCTGGAGCTGATTATGCGCCAGCCAGGCCACGCCTCGCTTGGCTTGAGCCGAGCCCAGCCCGGACTGCTCCAGGGCCAGGACCGTCAGGCCTGTGGCCAGCCCGTCGCTCTTCGTTTCCTCGGGCGTATCGTCAAGTCTCTTCCAGTTGCCCAGATCGCTGACACTCCAGCCACCATCCGGTTGCTGCTTGGAAGCCAGGGTTGCCACCAGGGCGGAGCGCTCCTTCTCATTTAAGAGCCCGGGCAGCTTGGCGGAAGCCCACAACACGTAAACCTTGTTGAGCAACGGCTGCTGATCGTACTCCCGGCGCACAAAGCCGCGCAGCAGCCGCAGATTCTCCTGAATTTTGGGGTCGTCCCGATAATCGTCGGGCGCCCGCCCAACCGCGATAGCCGCCAGCACCGCGCCATTGTATTGCGACTCATTCGATTCCCAGGGAGCTAAGTGGAAGTTTTGCCAGTTCCACGCGCCGGCCTGCTCGCCGGACTTGATCTGCAAGGCCCACATGTTGTCAAAGGCGCTGCGGCTAATGTCGGTCAGATGGTTCTTCTGTAGGTCGTATGTCGAGAGGATGAGAGCGTTCAGCACCGATTCGGTAGCCCGCGAGTCCGTCGCCAGCGTGGGACCAGCTTTGCTGCTGGGATAAAAGGGCTGAACCTCATTCCACATGGTGACCCGTCGCAGCACGTTGTTGAGCATGACCTGCTCCTGCTGGGTGGGCGCCCCTTCGCCTAACGGCGCGCGCAAGCTGGAACGGGAAAGCGCGTAGGGCACGACGGTATGGCACGAAACGCAAACCGTCGCGTGATCGCGCTTCGCCGAATCCCAGCTTTGCCACCATGTCTCGCGGCTATCAAGGTAGTGAGCGGCGGCTGCCTGACTCCACGTGGAGGCAACAACATCGTCCGATGCACCGTAGCATCCTGTTGCCAGACAGGGAGCGAGGAAGAGCAGGGCGAGCAGGCGAGCGGTTTTCACGCGAGCACATCTCCTCTTAACACGGGTAGGAACAGGAAGAGGTACAAAGGCACCAGCCTTGTGCCCGTAGCCTATCACAAAGGGTTTCGCTGGGATTCGATGCCTTCCATGAGCTCGGCGACCTGTATCTTGCGCTCATCCTCCAGTTCGCGCAGTCCCTCGATCACCCCGAGCCGGTCCTCAAGCGAACGATTCTGGTTGAATTTCTGCTTGCCCTCGAGGCGCAGAATCCGGCATTCAAAACCGACGATTGCTTTCAGCTGCGAGTCGATGTACGCAGCCGGAGCATCGGTGACCTGCCAGGGAGCAGGGAACGAGGCCTCGTGCTTCCTGGTTAGCTCAGTGACTACCGTTCGTAGCCGTTCCGGGTCCTCAAAAAAGGTCAAACGGCCGTAGGCATGAATAGCGGCGTAGTTCCATGTCGGCACGACTCTGCCCGTTTCCTGTTTGGCCGGATACCAGGAAGGAGAAACGTATGCGTCCGGACCAAGGAAGATGATGAGCGCCTCGGCCTCAGGGTCGCTTTCCTGCCACTGCAGGTTGGCCCGCGACACATGTCCGGTCAGGGTTCCGAATTCACCCTGGGTCTCATCGAGCAGAAGCGGCAGATGCGTCGCCACCAGCCCGTGGCGAGTGGTGGTGACCAGCGTCGCCAGCTCGCTCTCTTTCATGGCCGCGTGAATTGTGGGGAGGTCCTTAACCTCAAAGGCTTTGGGCGTATACATGCGTTCCTCCTCCGGCTTTTATCTGTCTTATACCATTTAGACTTCTGTGAGGGGGGCGCCATGTCTACGTCATCAAACAGGCACGCGGGTACGGGGGCAGCGAGCGCCCAGGCACAGGTTCCCGAGCCATCATTTGCCGAGCGGGCGCGTACGCTACTGCATCTGGGCCGTGTCGGTAGCCTCTCCACCCTTTCACGCAAGCGGCCGGGCTTTCCTTTCGGATCTCTCATGCCGTATGCCCTGGATGGCGAGGGACGGCCACTCTTCCTGATCAGTACTATGGCCATGCACACGCAAAACCTGCAGCAGGATCCACGCGCCAGCCTCTTGGTGACCCAGCCGGAAGCCAGCGGTGATCCACTTGGAGCTGCGCGGGTAACGGTCGTGGGCCACGCATCGGTCCTTGCCGCCCCGGAGGTGGAGGAAGCGCGAAGACTCTACCTGGAACGTCACCCCAACAGCAAGTACTGGGTGGACTTCGACGATTTTTCCTTTTTTGGCATGGACATCGTCGATGTTTATTACGTGGGCGGCTTCGGGGTAATGGGCTGGGTCGCTGCCCTGGAATATGGCGACGCGCACGCCGATCCCCTGGCGGATGCGGCTGCCGGAATTCTGCAACACATGAATGCTGATCACCAGGATGCGTTGATCCTGCTGGCAAGAGTTTTCGCCGGGACCGAAGCGCAGGAGGCGGTGATGACTGCGGTGGACCGCCTCGGCTTTCATGTGCGCATGAAGACCGAAGAGGGAATGAAGGGCGCCCGATTGGCATTCCCGAGTGAAGTGACCACCCCGGCAGAAACCAGGAAGGTTCTGGTGGAAATGGTGCAGCAGGCGCGCCGCTCGTGAACACACTCTATCGCCCTGAACTGCTTTATTCCCAGGGAAGGTTTACTGGCGGCGCGGGCCTCTTGGTTAGCCAGGAGGGCAGTGTGTTAGCAAATGGAGCGGATCTCTCCGCTGCGGCTGTCCCTTTGCCGGGGAAAGCGTTGCTGCCCGGCTTTATCAATACTCACTCTCATTCCTTTCAGCGCCTCATCCGGGGTAAATCGGAGTCCAGGGCGATGAGCGGCCGCGATTTCTGGTCGTGGCGGGGCACCATGTACCATGCCGCCGCCCATCTCGATCCGGAAGACGTCTACGACGTGGCGCGTATGGCCTTTCTCGAGATGCTGCTCAGTGGAACCACCGCCGTGGGAGAGTTTCATTATCTGCACAATGCCCCCGGGGGCCGTCCCTATGACGACCCAAACCTGCTCGGCAAACAAGTCATCGCAGCAGCCCAGTCTGTAGGGATACGGATCGTTTTGCTGCGCTCGGCGTACATTCGATCGGGATTTGAACTGCCTCCGGATCCAGGACAGATCCGGTTCTTCGAATCTGCCCCACAGTTTCTTCAAAACATGCAGGCGCTTGCCGATGCAACGGACGTGCCGGTTGGTGTGGCCCCGCATAGTCTGCGCGCGGTGCCCCTGCGTGAGCTCAAGCAGATCGCTGCCTGGACTCGGGAGCGGAAGCTGCCTCTCCACATGCATGTGGCGGAACAGATTGCGGAGAACGAAGCCTGCTTGCGAGAGTATGGATTGACTCCGGTCGCGCTCTTGGGGAGGGAAGGTTTACTGGGTCCGGATTTCACCGCGGTGCACGCAATTCATATCACCGCAGAGGAGATCGGCCTGCTCGCCCGCTCCGGTTCTACCGTGTGTTCTTGTCCGACGACAGAACGCAATCTGGGGGATGGGGTGATTGTTGCCGACCAGGTCATGCGCGAGGGCGTACGCATCGCCCTCGGATCTGACAGCCAGGCGCAGATCGATCCGCTCGAAGATGCGCGAGAGCTTGAATACCACTTGCGCCTCGATCATCAGCAACGTGCCATCCTCGATCAGATTGGCGATCAAACGCTCGCCTCGCGTCTCTTTGACTGCGCCACAGTGAATGGAGCCCGTTCGCTGGGCCTCAACGCCGGCGATTTATCGGAGGGTTCTCTGGCCGACTTCTTCACCATCGATCTGGACGATTTATCGATCGCCGGCCACTCTGGTGGAGACTTGCTGCCTCTGGCCGTCTTTTCGCTTAATCGCTCAGCCATCCGTGATGTGATGGTGAACGGGCGCCGGGTAGTGCGCGATGGGCGTCACCCCCTGCAGGAGGAGATTGTCTCCCGCTACAAGGACCTTCACAACAGGCTTTGGTCCAGCAGCGCCGGTGTGAGATGAAAAATGATTTGATTGGCGCCAGAGCCAACTTGTTCTCATTGTTTGCCTTGGAATAAGGTAGACTAAACTAATTAAACTTAGTCTATGAAGAAAACCATCCCCATCGTGAATATCCATGAGGCCAAGACACAGCTTTCGAAGCTGGTCGATCGGGCTTCCAAGGGAGAACCATTCATCATCGCTAAGGCTGGCAAACCGCTGGTCAAAGTCATCGCGATCGATGCTCCGGCGCCAGCGAAGGTGCGCCGATTGGGGTTTATGCTGGGGCAGATTGCCGTTCCCGAGGACTTCGATACTATGGGCAAGTCCGAGATAGAGCAGATTTTCGAAGGTTGAGGCATGAAACTGCTTCTTGATACCCATTTGCTGCTTTGGAGTGCTGGGCAACCGGACCGGTTGTCGACGACTGCTCGGCGGCTGATGAAGGATGCCGCGAATGAGTTGATGTTCAGCGCCGCCAGCTTTTGGGAAATTGCGATCAAACGAGCGCTTGGCCGGGACGACTTTCAAACAGATCCTCGATTGTTGCGCCGCGGCTTGCTGGATAACGGTTATAGCGAGTTGCCCGTAAGCAGCGATCACGCCATCGCGATTGACGGACTGCCTCGATATCACAAAGACCCGTTCGATCGTATCCTGGTTGCACAGGCGATGGTGGAAGGCATAACGCTTCTGACAGTGGATCCGCTGATAGCGCAGTACGCTGGGCCGGTTCGCCAAGTGTAGTGGAACGCCGGCTGCACCACATCTTCATCCTGCTCGCGATAATCCTCTGCCTGATGCGCTTCGCCTATTTGCGGGCGGATTTTCCCAATCACTCGCCCTGGATGATAGATCAGGCTAAGTTCACCGATGAAGGCTGGTGGGCGAGCGCGGCCGTCCGGCATTTTCTCATTGGTCACTGGCAGGTTCCCGGTGATTACAACCCGGCAGTTGCGGTCCCGGTATGGCCCGCCTTGCTGACCCTGGTTTTTCGTTTCACGGGCATCAGTTTCCTAGCCGCTCGCGCGGCCAGCGTATCTTTCTCGATCGCGACCGTAGTCCTGGTTTACTTCCTGATGCGGCGCTACGGCGCTGCACAAATAGCAGCCGCACTTGCGGCACTTCTACTAGCGGCAAGCTCCTTCGCCTTCGCCTTTAGCAGGCTGGCAACCCTGGACACCGTGATCGTCTTCGAGTGGGCCGGGCTGCTATGGGTCGCTTCCTACGCCGGCTCAGGAAGAATCTGGCCCCTGCTCGCACTCGGCATCGGTATCCCTATCATGGTGTTAACCAAGACCACGGCGCTTGTCCTCTTGCCATCAATTTTATGGCTTCTGTGGAAGAAAAATTTACGGGCGATTCCAGCCGTGAGCGTCATGGCGGCCGCGGCAATCGGCATCTACCTGTTTATCGTCTTAAGATCCAGATACGCCGTCGACTTCCACTATTTCTTCGATATCAACGCACTGGCGGACGTGGAATTAGGGCGCACTGGTTCTTTTCTGCTGCAACTGTTCCAGCACGGCATGTGGATTGACCGAATTTTGTACCCTGCCGGACTGGCCGCTCTTCTGCTTTCCCTGGTGTGGTTGCGCGTGCTATGGAATAACCCTCTGTTTACCGCGTCCTGGATTGCTTTTGCGGGGGATGCAATCTACATCCTTCGCCGCCAGGATGATTACGCTCCAAGATATTTCCTGGTCATGCTGGTGCCGTTGATCCTTACACTGGTCATTACCTTGCAGGAACTGAAGACCCGGAACCGCGCTGTGGCCACGCTTTTGGCCGCCGCGCTCGCCGTCGCTGTCGTGCTCAATACGGCGCAGGTCGTGGAATTCCTTACCCACCGGCAGTATCAGTTCTATAGCGCGGCAAAATCCATCCGGGCGATTGTGGTTGCCGATCCATCCGCGCCTCGTTTGCTGTTAGGCTCGAGTGGCGATCAGTTGTCCCTCATGAGTGGCATCCCTTCGATCAATGACGGATACAGTAGTGAGGATCTGGATAAAAAAGTACTGGTCTACCCGCCCGGCTGGTATGTAGGGTGGAATGACCTCGATCAGGACATTCTCGATTCTCTATCGGCTTTCCGCCTGCACGAAGTGGCAAACTTTCCTGTCTTTGACCATGAGCAGCGCGATCGGTTGAAGTTGTATCGCATGGTTCCTTTGAAGGAGGCACCGAGATGATGAAGCTTTTTCTTGCGGTCCTGCTAACGGTGGCGATCGCTGCCCCCGCGTCGGCCGAGACGCCACTCCATGTGATCTTCGACACCGATATGGGCAACGACGTCGACGACGCATTGGCGCTGGCGATGCTGCATGCCTTGGCCTCCCGGGGCGAGGTGAAACTCCTCGCCGTCACCGTGAGCAAAGACAATCCCTGGGCCGCTGAATATGTTCGCATGGTCAACGAATACTACGGCCGGCCCACCATCCCGGTCGGTATCGTGCACGATGGCAAGACACCGGAAGATGGCTTGTACGTCAGGCAAGTATGTGAACTTCACGGGCGCCGTCCCAATAAGGCCGTCGTGTCCGATGCGGTGCAGCTGCTGAGGAAAACCTTGGCCGGCGAGAAGGATGGCGGGGCCACCCTGATCCAGGTAGGCTTTTCGACCAACCTGGCGCGGCTGATGGAGTCTGCGCCCGATCACTATAGCAATCTCAGCGGGATGGAACTGGTGAAGAAAAAAGTTCGCCTGCTTACGGTCATGGCGGGAAACTTTGCCGCCAGCAAACCTGAGTACAACGTAATGACCGATATCCCCGCTGCCGCCAAACTCTTTGCCTCTTGGCCAACCGAAATTTACATCAGCGGCTTCGAGGTGGGAGAGGCCATTTTGTATCCCGCTTCCAGCATCGAGCACGACTTTCCCAAAGGCAATCCCGTCGCCGAAGCATACGGGCTTTACGCCAGGATGCCGTACGACCGCCCCACCTGGGACCTGACCACAGTGCTCTACGATCTGCGCCCTGATCGCGGGTATTTTGATGTATCGTCACCGGGCGATGTCCACGTCGCGGCCAACGGCGCCACCGCCTTCCAGCCCGGTGCGCAAGGGAAGCGGCACTTTCTAAAGGTCAACCCGGTGCAGGTGGCGAGGATTCGAGAAGCGTGCGTGTGGCTCGCTTCGCAGCCAAAGTGAAGCTCAGAAGAACCTGTCCAGCTGAAAGAAAATCTTCCGATGGCCCGTTCCGTTGCCGGCAGTTCCGGCAATTTCAAAGGGACCGACAGCTGTCTTGACCACGATACCCACCACTCCGTCCATGGGCACGCTCGGCTCGGTGGGTAAAAAGAAGGTCTTTCCCGCTTCGTAGGTTGTAATCAGAGAGATGCTGTCACCCAGGAACGGTGGCAGCTTTGCCAGCCGGCGAATGTATCCGGTCTGGAACAGGTAATACTGATTCGTGATCAGCTCATTCTCGCCGAAGGCGGAGAGTTGCAGTCCGCCTCCCAGGGAAAACGGCGGAATGCCGGTGTCCTCTTGGCCAAACGTTGTGCCCCCGGCCACCGCCAGATAGGCGGAGGATTTCGGGGTAAGTGGAAAAAGAAAATGGGTTCGGAGTTCTGCGAGAGGAAAGGGCTTCTTGGTGCCGGTATTCGAGTCCCACCACTCTCCACGGAAGGCAGCCAAAATTCCCCGCATCGGCAAGACTGGATCGTCGCCCAGGTCGAGAGTGTAACGAAACCTGGTAACTCCGACTCTTCCCGATTGGACGGGATAAATGACCGTATCTCCAATCACCGGCGAATATCGTTGATATGCGGCCTGGTATCCCAGGCGGGCTTCCGCGACCGAGCCGAAGTTATACCCAACATCCAACGCTCCCCCAAGCTGGCGCGTCCGGTATTGCGAGTCGATGTGGTTTTCGAAGTAGTAATAGAACTTGTTGGTGTTGAGAGAGACCTGCGGGGCGATGAAGAATCGGGTCGCGGTGGTGAACGGATGATAGTACTCCGTCGCCAATCGATAGACAGACCCGACAACGATGTCATTGCGCAGTTCTGAGCCGAACGTACCGAAGTCGAGGAAAGTAATGCGCGCCCCCGCGCTGAACAGAACTTCGTTGTAGTTAGTGCCGTCGATGTTGATCAAGGGGCGCACGATAGGCGGTGAGTACGATTTCTCCTCGACGTTGACCAGCAGCCCCGGTTTGCCATATTTATCCGTCAAGCGGTAGCTCAGGCTGGCAAAACGCCCGGTTCCCGCGATCCTGGTGAATTGCTGTTCCAGGTTGACGTTGTCAACCGGCTTGCCGATGTCCGGGCTCAGCCGTTTCTCAATCCTTCTTCCCAGTGCCGGTGTGGTTCCCGTGACCTCGACGAACTGAGGTACGGGTGTCTCCAGGGTGCGGCCCTCGCGTCGCTCAAGATATTGCTTCCAGGCCGCATCATCGATAGCAAGTTTGCTCAGGATCGCGCTTTTGCTTTCCGCTGCCTCATATCCGAGCCGGATGATCTCCGGAGCCTTGTCGTAATCAAGCGCCGTGTACTTCTCCAGGGGAACGGTGACCAGAACATCCGCCATCTGGATGCTCTTTAGCTCGTTGGCCGCAATCATCACGCTCAATGATTGTCCCAGGACAGAAAAGCTAGAAAGCGGCTGTTGCGCATTGAAGGAAGCTGTTCGCAGGTAGACGGCAACCGTGAGCTGCGCTCCCATGTTCTGGGCAACGTCAACCGGTAGATTATTGAGCAAGCCGCCATCTGCATATAAGTTGTTGCCCGAGCGCACCGGGGTGAAGATCCCCGGCAGAGACATGGTGGCGCGCAAAGCCAGCGACATGGAACCATCATGAAAGACATGTTGCTTGCCGGTATTGAGCTCGGTGGCCACGCAGGCAAAGGGGGTTGGCAGGTCGTTGAAACTTTTGATTTCGGAGTAGGGAAGCGTGACGTGGTCGAGAATAAAGCTTACCTGCTGCCCGGCATTGAACCCTGCGGGAAGTTGAATGCCTTTGCGCAGGCCAAACTCGATTCGAGTTGGGAATTGAACCGCATCCTCTTTACGCCGATAGGAAAGGTCACGGAAGGGTAGCTGGCCGCTGAGCGCCTGATCCCAATCCACGTTTTGAATCAGCTGCTGGATCTGATCAGGAGTGCGGCCGGTTGCATAAAAGCCGCCGACCAGGCCTCCCATGCTGGTGCCGGCAACCAAATCTACCGGCACGTGATGCTGATACAGCCATTGCAGCACACCGATGTGAGCCAGACCCAGCGCTCCACCCCCTTCCAGTACCAGTCCGATTTTCTGCCGGGGTTTCGGGGTGGCCTCTTCAGAGGGAACATTTTGTGCCTGCAGTGCAACCGTCGCGAAAAGCAGCAAGAGAATCGCATACGCTGCCCGGCAACGTGCCGCCGCCCAGCTTCTCTTATGACCGCCTGCTGCTTGATTCATCGAAGGTCCATCATCGCCCAGAACCGCGTGGCCGGGATAGTACCATTCTTGGAGCACACACCGGTAAAGACGCAAGCCTTGAAAAGCCAGCGTTTTCCGTGGCTCAGCAACCTCTGCAGAGGCTCGATCACACCCGCCCTTTTGAATGGCTGAGGGCATGCCCTCTGGTATACTGGATGGATACAGAAAGTATAAACGGTGGCCCATGTGTGGAATCTCAGGCTATTTCCGTAAGACCGCAGGCCCTGATGACCGCCTGGGCGCGACCCTGCTCAGCATGCTTGAAGCCCTGGGCCGCAGGGGCCCGGATTCCGCAGGCGTCGCCCTGGTAGGTCCATCGCATCCCGCCGGTTGCATCGTCCGCGTGCAAGCCGGGGATGAGCTGGAAATGACGTCAAAGGCCATCCAGCAGAATCGGGAAGCAATCGAGTCCTACGCGCGCGCACTGAAGGACGCTTCCGATATTTCCTCGAGCGGAGTCTATGTGCGTTTTGTTGTTAGTGGCGCTACCAACCTGGCTGAGCTGACAAGTGCGATCGAGTCCCTCGGGGAAGGCATCGGGGTTCTCAGCATCGGTCACGCAATGGAGCTCTCGAAGGAAGTCGGATCGCCACATCTACTCGAAGGCAAACACCATATCTCCACCTTCGCCGGCACCCACGGTATTGGACACACTCGACTTTGTACTGAGTCGATCGTCGATCTCAGTCATTCTCAGCCCTTCTGGGGACGAGGTGCGGCGGATGTTGCGATCGTCCACAACGGGCACATCACCAACTACCATCAGTTACGGCGCAAATATGAACAGCGCGGCATCGGGTTCGTTACCGAAAATGATTCCGAAGTGTTGGCGGTTTACCTGGCCGAGGCACTGAACCAGGGAGCCACCCTGCGCCAGGGGCTGGATGGAGTACTGCGGGATATGGACGGCGCGTTCAGTTGCCTGGCCGTGACCGCGACCGAGATGGGTTTCGTTAAGGATCCCTATGCGTTCAAGCCGCTGGTGGTCGCTGAGACCGGCGAGTTCGTTGCCGTCGCCACCGAGGAGATTGCCATCCGTTCAGCGATTCCCGGCGACTACCAGGTAACGGAAGCCCAGGTGGAGGAGGTGCGGGTTTGGTCGAGATAGCGACGGATACCATCGACGCCGCAACCCTTTCCACTCGCGAGGTGAACACCCTGATCCGTGACAAGCTCAAGAACGGGGTGGCGGAGATTTGCGTAGAAAATCCCAATGCCCGTCATAACCTTGCGGTCGCCCTGCTACAGCCTGGACGGGTGCGTTTTCTGGGCAGCGTGGGTTATTACTGCGGCGGCCTGATCGATGGCGCTGAGATCCGCGTGGAGGGAAGCGCCGGTTGGGGCTTGGCGGAATCGATGAACCATGGCCAGGTAATCGTCCATGGGGGCGCGGGCAATGGGGCAGCTGCGGCCATCCGCGGGGGCACGGTCGTGATTCACGGCGATGCCGCTGCGCGGCTCGGCGTCTCCATGAAGGGCGGACTGGTCCTGGTTGCCGGCCATTGCGGCTACATGGCGGGCTTCATGGGTCAAAAGGGAACCCTGGTGGTCTGTGGCAATACGGGGCAGGCGTTTGCTGACTCCATGTACGCTACGACATGCTATGTGGGAGGCACCATCGGCGCCCTGGGGACAGATGCAGTGATCGAGCCGCTCTCTGCGGAGGAAGCGGAAATGCTGGACCGCCTGCTGGCCGAACATCTGCCGCCCGCGCTGCGCGCGAAAAAACCGGCTGGCCGCGACTTTAAAAAAGTAGTTGCCGGGCGCAAGTTATGGAACTTTGACAAGCACAATTGGAAAACCTGGCAAGATGCTCTTTGACCTATGAGGACGCGCTTTGATCGATGACCCGGCTGTAGATCTTACCCGCCCACTACTGCAAACCAGCGGAACCTACACCGCTGAGGTGATCCAGGGCATCCACACCAAAGCGCAGACCGGCATTTATGAAATTCGCGGCTATGGCACCCTACGCCGCCGGCGTTGGGCGACTTTTGACGATCTGACCTTCCTGCCCTGCGGCCTCACCCGAATCCCGCTCGAAGGCTATCGCGAGAAGTGCTCCACCCGGACGATCCTCGGCAGCCGCTTTGCCAAACGGCCCCTGGAACTGGAAATACCCATCATGATCACGGGCATGAGCTGGGGTGCTCTCTCCTATAACGCCAAGGCCGCGCTGGCTAAGGCGGCAGCGAAGGTGGGCACTTCCAATACCACTGGCGATGGTGGTCTCTCCCCCGCGGAGCGGGAGTTTGCCAAGGATTACGTGTACGAAGTGCTCCCCTCGCGTTACGGAATCGATGTGCACGATCTGCGCGGGGCGAGCGCAATCGAGTTGACCATCGGTCAGGGCGCGAAACCGGGCACCGGCGGTTTGCTGCTGGGCTCCAAGATTTCTGAGACCATCGCTCACCAGCGCGATCTGCCAGTAGGCGTCGACCAGCGCAGTCCGGCCAGGCACCCTGACATGCTCGGGCCCGACGACATGATCATCAAAATTGAAGAGTTACGCGAGGCCACCGATGGCCAGGTGCCTATCTTCGTGAAGCTGGGTGCGAGCCGGACCTTCGATGACGTCAAGCTGGCCGCTAAGGCCGGCGCCGACGTGGTGGTGGTGGACGGCATGGAGGGAGGCACCGGCGCCTCGCCCGCTATCCTGCAGGAGCACACCGGCATACCCACGCTGGCGGCGGTATGCGAGGCACGTGCCGCCCTCGAGGATTGCGGGCTGTATGGCGAAGTGCAGCTCATTATTGCCGGCGGAATCCGCGACGGGGTGGACGCAGCCAAGGCGATGGCCCTGGGGGCCGACGCCGTTTACATCGGCACCGCCGCCCTGATCAGCCTGAACTGCAACAAGCCATTATATGTAGAGGACTACCGCGCCCTGGGCACCGAGCCCTATCATTGTCATCATTGTCATACCGGACGCTGTCCGGTCGGCATCACCACTCAGGACCCGGAGCTCATGAAGCGTCTCGATATTGACCAGGGCGCTGAGCGGGCGTTGAATCTGCTGCGCGCCATGACGCTCGAAATCCAGATGCTGGCCCGCGCCTGCGGTAAATCCGATGTGCATCACCTGGAGCCGGAAGACATGGCGGCGTTGACCATGGAAGCGTCGATGATCTGTGGCATTCCCCTGGCTGGTACGCGCAAGGTCTTCGGAAGATAAACCTCATGTCTTTCCTGTTGAAGTGCCCCAACTGCGGCGAGCGAAGCGTCTACGAATTTCGCTTTGGCGGAGAGATACGGCAACGGCCTGCTCCCCAGGCCGGCTATGAGGACTTTCTCAGCTACGCGCTCTATAAGCGGAACATTGCCGGCGTGCAGTGGGAGTGGTGGTACCACCGCGGTGGCTGTGGCGAGTGGTTTAAGGCCAATCGCAATACATTGACCAATGAGGTCCATCAAACACTGCTGCCGCAGGATGAGGAAAAGCGCGGCTCTTGATGACTGCAAAACTAATGTCCGGGTCAGTCTGTTTCGAGCCAATTTCGAAAAGTACTTTGTGTCAGGGTACGACTTCACAGGCTGCGGAAAAACTCGGTTTTTTGGTAGACCGGGGATTTATCCCCGGCGCAAACGCAATGAAATCATCGTGGGCTTTAGCCCCTGGGGTATGCGTTCTTGCCCAATCCGGCTTTTTCCGCAGCCTCTTCAGTCGTGCCAAAAAGGGCCAGGACGAGGGCTGTAGCCCCTGCGGCGCCATTTCCCTCTCGGTTCGGCCTCGGCGGCTCAACCTGCGAGGAGGACATGACATTTGCAGCATTCAATAATGGACCAGATCCTTTTCCAATGGAACGGCAGCACCGTCGAAGCGAAGCCGGGCGACACTGTGGCCTCGGCTCTGTATCGTTCCGGTTTGCGCACCTTCACCTATAGCTATCAGCATGGGCGCCCGCGAGGCTTGCTTTGCCTCACCGGATCCTGCCCCAACTGTATGGTCAATGTGGATGGGGTTCCCAACGTGCGCAGCTGCACGTTGCCGGCGCGCGGCGGCCTCCGAGTTCTATCGCAGAACCAGAATGTTTACCGCGGTTTTGATTCTCTATCCGTCAAGCGCTTTCCGGCCGCTCCCGCACTCGCCGAGGCCGAGCATCACTATGAGCATGCCTACCTTCAATTTGAGGTAGTCGTGATCGGCGGCGGTCTGCGTGGATTAGAGGCGGCTCTCGCCTCCGCCGCCCGGGGCATGCAGGTGGCTCTGCTGGAAAAAGAACCGCGACTCGGCGGATACGTCGCACTTGCGCAAGAGGTCCTGGCCCATCCAAAGATAAAAACCTACCTCAACTGCAGCTGTTTTGGTTTGTACGAAGGCAATCTGCTGGGCGCAGTGCAAATCGATCATAGCCGGCCCAATGCGGAGACGCTGTTGCACCTGCGTGCCGGCAACGTAGTGGTCGCTACCGGCGCTTTCGAAACCCAGTTTCTTTTTGCCAACAACGACTTGCCTGGCGTCATGCTCTCGACGGCGGTGCTGCGGCTGATCTATCGTCACGGAATCGTGCCCGGCAAAAGGGCGGTCCTCACCGGAGACGCCCACCGATGCGCGCAGCTGCAGACAGATCTGGAGGCCGTGGGGGTGGAAGTGGTGGCGACCCTGCCCATAGAATCCGTCGTCAGCGCCAGAGGCCCCGACAAGGTCACTGGAGTGGTAACCGACACAGTTACCTATGACGCCGACTTGCTGGTGATGTGCGGTCCCCTGGTTCCGGACGCGGGTTTTATTGGTGCTGCCCGTCCGCCGACGGTGAGTGTCGTCGGTGCGGCCGCCGGAGAAGGTTCCACTAATCACACCTATGTTCTTCCATCGTCGGCCCAGTCCACGGATGCAATCGCCTGTCTCTGCATGGATGTTTCCGGTCACGATGTCGCGCAGACGATCGAAGCCGGTATGGGCCACATCGAGCTCATCAAGCGTGTAACCAAGCTGGGCAAGAGCGCCTGCCAGGGCCGCATGTGCCAGACAGCTGCCATTCATCTCTGCTCCCAGATCACCGCGCAAACCATTGCCCAGGTGGGCACCACGGTAGCCCGCCCTCCTGCCCCGCCGGTCACGCTCGGCGTACTCGCCGGCATGAGACACCATCCTGTGCGGCGGACGCCAATGCATGATCAGCACGACCAACTGGGCGCGGTCTGGATGGACTTGGGTGATTGGAAGCGGCCGCGTTACTACGACCCGGCTGGCACTGGCAGCCAGGATAATTGTGTCGAACAGGAGTACCGTGCGGTGCGCGAGCGCGCCGGCCTGATTGACGTCAGCACCCTGGGTAAGATCGAGGTCAAAGGGACCGATGCCGGCCGCCTGCTCGACCTGGTCTTTACCCACAAATTTTCTGACTTGCCGATCGGACGGGTGCGCTACTCGGTGCTCTGTGATGAGCTGGGAACCATAGTCGATGACGGAACCATCTCCCGCATGGAAGAGCAGCGTTACTTTCTTACCACCACCACCGGCAACGTGGACTTTGTCCATCAGTGGCTCGAGTGGTGGGCGGCCGCAGCGGGCTGGAAGGTCACCATCATCAACCTGACTGCGGGCCTCGCCTCCATGAACCTGGCTGGCCCCCTGGCGCGCGGGGTGTTGGCCCAGCTAACTGACTGCGATCTTTCCTCGGCAGCCTTTCCTTACATGGATTGGCGCCAGGCAGCCGTGGCAGGAGTCCCAGCCACCATGATGCGTATTGGTTTCGTGGGTGAGGTAGGCTGGGAAATCGTGGTCCCGGCCGAGTACGGCAGCTATCTCTGGGAACGGGTGCTGCAGGCAGGCGTCGCCGTAGACCTCCGTCCCTTTGGGGTGGAGACGCAGCGGGTGCTGCGCCTGGAAAAAAAGCACATCATCGTGGGCGTGGATACCGATGGTCTCAGCAACCCCTATGAAGCAGGCATGGCGTGGGTGGCGAAGCTGGATAAGGCGGATTTTATCGGTAGAGTTGCCTTAGCGCGGCTGAAGCAGAACCCGCTGGAGCGCATGCTCGTGGGCTTTGAAATGGAAGGAACCATTCCCCCTCCCGATGGCTCCCCGATATTGGTCCAGGGTAGACCTGTCGGTTGGGCTACCAGTGTCCGCTTCTCCTGGGAGAAAAAGAAAATCATTGGCATGGCATGGGTAACGCCGGCTGAATCCAGGCAAGGCACGCCGATTACCCTGCGCTGCGATGCGGTCGACTACTCCGCCCATGTGGTCGAACAAGTCTTTTACGACCCCACCGGCGATCGGTTAAAGATGTGATGGAACGTCGATCGGCATTGCACGCTTGTCATCTGGGCGCCGGGGCCCAGCTGAATACTTTCTTCGGTTGGCAGTTGCCCGCCAACTACAGCGACGCACCGGCCGAGCTTGCACAAGTGCGTACTTCCGTGGGCATTTCCGATGCGAGTTACCTCTTCAAGCTTGATGTCCGAGGTCCGGTTCCCGACACGCTCTCCGGCCGGGCGTGGAAGCTTACTCCTGCCCACTCCTTGATCACATCACCTCAGCCGATTAACTTCGCTCCCTCGTCACTCGTCACCGATGTGACTTCGGTCTACAGCGCGATTCTGCTGGCCGGTCCAAAATCGAGAGAAACCCTGCAGAAGCTGACTACGTTGAACGTGAGCGAGGCTGCCATGCCTGAGGGTGACGCCTGCCAGACGCGCCTGGCTCATGTAAACGCCACCATCCTCCATGGCCAGGGCTTTCTCATCTTGAACACCCGCGACGTGGCGGAGCATGTCTGGCAAGCGTTACTGCACGCCGGGGCCAGCCCATTCGGAATGCTCGCACAGCAGCAATGGTGGAACCATGCATCAGCCTGAATTAAAGCCAACCTACGATGTGGCGATCATTGGCGCGGGCGTTCATGGACTCGCCGCGGCATATTACCTGGGAGAGATTCACGGTGTTCGCAACGTGGCCTTGCTCGAGAAGGGGTACATCGGATGCGGGAACAGCACCCGCAACACGGCGATTTTGCGCTCCAATTATCGTACCTTTCCGGGCATCGCCTTCTATGACGCGTCGCTTCGCCTGTACGAGGGCCTCACCGAGGAGCTGGGTTGTCCGCTTGATTTCAACCAAAGCGGGCATTTCACCCTGGCGCATACCGACTCTTCCGTCACCGGGCTGAGAATCCGCGCGGAAAACAATCGCCTGATGGGGGTCGACAGCCGCATGGCCGATCGGGATGAACTGCGGCGAATGGTGCCCGCAATGGATATGTCTGACCGGCCCCGGCTCCCCATACTCGCTGCCCTCTACCATCCCCCCGGCGGGACCATCGGGCATGATGAAGTGGTGCATGGTTACGGTCACGCTTGCGACGCGATGGGTATCGAGGTCCACCAATTCACAAGTGTGACCGGGCTTGAGGTGGTGGGCCGCAAAATCGTCCGTATCCGAACCACCCAAGGTGACGTATCTGCCGGCGCCATTTTGAATGCCACTGCCGGATGGGCCACAACCATTTCCGATATGGCAGGGGTGTCGCTGCCCATCGTGAGCCAGCCTCTGCAGGCTTGCGTCACCGAATTGATCGAGCCATTCCTCGACTACGTCATCGTTTCCTCGAACCTGCATGTTTACGTGAGCCAGACAGCCAAGGGCGAGCTGGTGATTGGTTCCGAAGTCGATCCGTACCAAACCTACTGCACCCGCTCCACCCTGCCTACCCTGGAGCAGATGGCAACGTATACTTTGGAGCTGTTTCCCCAACTCCACGGCGTCAAGATTCTGCGCCAGTGGGCCGGGGTCTGTGACATGACGCCGGACTACGCGCCGATCATGGGTGCGGCCGGCGAGCTGGATAACTTCTTTATGGATGTGGGCTGGGGCACCTGGGGCTTCAAAGCCGGCCCGATCGCCGGCAAGTGCTTGGCCGAGACCATTGCCACCGGCAAGGCCGCAGTCTTGATGGAACCATTTGCACCGGCCCGATTCACCAGCGGCAATTTGTTGGGGGAAAAAGCCGCCGCCTCGGTATCGCAATAGTGCGGAAAGATGGCAGCAACAGCTCCCTCCACTACGCTTCGCGCCGGTCGGGATGACAACTTTCTTTGAAATCGAGGATTCGGATTCCACAACAGAATTGTCATCCCGACCGGAGCGAACCCGGATTTCCTGCCACGCAGCACTGGACAAAGCCGCGTGTGCGCCTTTCTTTAAGGAAAGGCGCATGATGTTTGTCAACGCCACCAGACTCAACAGGAAATCTGGGGAAGCGTAGTGGAGGGACCTGCTGTTGAGAAAGTAAATTTATTTACGGAGGCATGATTTGACAACAGATCTCAAGGCACTCATCCAGGAAAAAGGCATCGAGTATTTCCTGTGTTCCTTCGTTGAAATGAGTGGCATTCCCAAGGCCAAGCTCGTTCCCGCTACTGCTCTTGACGATATGGTGACCGACGGCGCCGGCTTCGCGGGCTTTGCCGCTGGGAACGTTGGCCAGGGCCCACACGACCCGGACCTGGTGGCGATTCCAGATATGCAGGCCATGATGGTGCTGCCGTGGAGAAAAAACACCGCCTGGGTCCCGGGAATGCTCCAGGTCGAGAATCAACCATCGAAGTACTGTCCGCGCAGAATCCTGGCTCATCAACTGGAGATTGGGCGCCAACGCGGTTACGAATTAATGGTCGGGACCGAGCCGGAGTTCATGTTGCTCAAGCGCGCGCAGGATGGCTCCTGCCTACCGTGGGATGCCATGGATAACGCCCCCAAGCCCTGCTACGACATGCGCGCCCTCAATCGCAACCTGGATCTCTTGACTCGGTTGCTTGGGTATATGCAGGAGCTGGGTTGGGAGCCTTACGCAGCCGACCACGAAGACGCGAACTGCCAATTTGAAATCAACTGGAAGTATGCGGATGCGCTGACCACCTGCGACCGGCAGATTTTCTATAAGTGGATGGTCAAAATCCTCGCCGAAGAACAAGGGCTCCTGGCCACCTTTATGCCTAAGCCATTTGCCAACCTCACCGGCAACGGTTCGCACTGCCACTTGAGCCTCGCGGAACCTGGGAGCAAGAGGAATCTCTTTGACAGCAAGGATGATCCTCTCGGGCTATCGCCCGAGGGACGCTGGTTCATGGGCGGCATTCTAAAACATGCGCCGGCGCTCAGCGCGATCCTGGCTCCCACAGTGAATAGCTACAAGCGCCTCATCCGCGGAAGACCGCGCTCCGGCGCCACCTGGGCGCCTGTCTACATTACCTACGGCAGCGCGAATCGTACGCAAATGATTCGTGTACCCGCTCCAGGGCGCATTGAGAACCGCATGGTGGACGCCGCTACGAACCCCTACCTGGCCTGTGCCGCGATGCTGGCGGCTGGGCTCGACGGTATTGATCACCACATCGACCCCGGTGTGGCCAGTCACGACAACCTATATGAGGTGCCGTGGGAACAATTGCACCACCGTGGCATCGGCCATCTTCCAGCCACGCTGCTGGCGGCAGTCGAAGCTTTGTCGCAGGACGAGGTGGTGCGCAATTCGCTGGGCGCAGGGTACGCAGATTACTACATCCAGGTGAAGACAGAGGAATGGGAGAGCTACCACAACAGCGTCAGCCAATGGGAACTGGACCATTACCTGAACGTCCATTAAGTTCTGTGGCGCGCCGCCGCCCCAAACGGCCGCCACTTAATCTTTAGTACGCTTACCTGGGAGAGCAACCACTGGTTGTTGGAGAGCTTCTGAGACGGCCGGTTGCTCCTCTGGCTGAGCTTGGGGCGCCGGCCAGAAGTAGCGCTCCTTCTTAACTGCTTCCACGTAAGCCGCTCGCGCCTCTTGCACCGCCTGGCTCTCCGAGACCTCCGCGATCGGTACATCCCACCAGGTGTCATAACCGGGCACGCGGTCGTGATAATCCGTCTCCACCACCACTACAGAAGTTCGAGTCTGCTTCTTTGCATCCGCCAGCGCCGGGCCCAGCTGATCATAGGTACGAGCGGTGACGGTATAAGCACCCAGGCTGGCGGCGTTAGCCGCGAAATCGGTCCGAATCACAGGCCCGGTAAGGCCCTCCTCGCGATACCGGTACTCGGTCCCAAATCCTCCACTGCCACAAGCGCGGCTCAAACCACCAATGCTGGAGAAGCCATGGTTGTCAAACAGCACGATGTTGAGTTTCATCTTTTCCTGCAGGCTGGTGACGATTTCCTGGGCCATCATCAGGTACGAACCGTCGCCAATCAACACGTAAACCTCGCGACTGGGATCCGCCATTTTGATGCCCAGCCCGCCAGCCACTTCGTAGCCCATGCAGGAGTAACCGTAATCCATGTGGTAGCCCTTGGGATCGCGTGTCCGCCAGAGCTTGTGCAGGTCCCCCGGCAAGCTCCCGGCCGCGTTGACGATAATGTCGGTCGGCCCCAGGGTCGCGTTGAGTACCCCGATCACTTCGCCCTGGCTCAACGGCGGTCCGTGCCTGCGGGCGAAGATCCTATCGACCTCCTGATCCCATGCACTGCGCAGACGGGCAATCTCGCGCTGATAACTCTGCGGAATCTGCCACGATGATAGTTCGCTGCCCAACTCTTCCAGAGTCACCAGGGCGTCCGCCGTCAGCGGCAATGCGGCATGCTTGAACGCATCGAACTCGGCCACGTTGATGTTCACAAACCGTACTGTAGGATTCTGGAATGCGGTCTTCGACGCAGTGGTGAAATCGCCCAGCCGAGTCCCGATCGCGATTACCAAATCCGCGCCGATGGCGAGTTGATTGGCCGCGGAAGTGCCGGTGACTCCCAGAGCGCCCACCAACTGCGGATGATCCGCATGGAGTGCACCCTTACCCGCCTGCGTTTCGGCCACCGGAATGCCTGTCCGGGTCGCGAACCTGGCTAACTCGCCCGTAGCTTCGCCATAAATGACGCCCCCGCCCGCGATGATAAGCGGGCGTTTCGAAGAACGTATCCATTGGGCAGCCTGCTTGAGCAATCCGCTATCGGCGCGAGGCCGGGCGATGGTCCAAATCCGGCGCTCGAAAAATTCTTCCGGGTAGTCGTAGGCTTCGGTCTGCACATCTTGTGGCAGAGCCAGCGTGACCGCACCGGTTTCCGCCGGCGACGTGAGTACCCGCATCGCTTCCGGCAAGGCAGTGAGAATCTGGTCCGGCCGCTGGATACGGTCCCAGTAGCGAGAGACGGGACGGAAGCAATCATTCACCGACACATCCTGGCTTCCGGTTGACTCCAGCTGCTGCAAAACCGGCGCCACATTGCGTCGCGCAAAGATGTCTCCGGGCAACAACAGGACGGGAATCCGGTTGACAGTAGCCAGGGCCGCGCCCGTGACCATGTTCGTGGCCCCAGGGCCAATCGACGAAGTGCACACCAGGGTGCGCAGGCGATTGCTCATTTTTGCGAATCCCGTGGCAGCGTGGACCATGCCCTGTTCATTGCGAAACAGGTAGTAGGGAAAATCCGGATTCTGCTGCAGCGCCTGCCCAATGCCGGCCACGTTGCCATGTCCGAAGATGCCCACGCAACCGCCGAAAAATCTTTGCTCTTTTCCGTCGCGGCTTACGAATTGTGCCTTGAGAAACTGAATGGTGGCTTGCGCCATGGTCAGCCTGCTCGTCATATCGATCCCTCGCTTTCGATGCCTACCATCCTACTGCACAATAAGCGCTTAGCCAACGCCGCTTAAACTGTGCCAGCCCCGGACTTTTAGTCCGGGGAAGCGGGTTTTCAAACCCGCGTGAACGCTCCGGTATATAGATTCAGGGCTTTAGCCCTGGTGGCGGAGCATCTAATGAGCGTCGCGCAGTGGAATTTACCCTTTCTTTCCGGCTCTCACGTACACTCCTTAGCTACGTCTTTCCAGCTCCAGGCTACCCGCGAAGTGCCTGGTCCAAATCTGCGATCAGGTCCTCCGCCCCTTCCAGGCCCACCGAGAGCCGCAGGAGCGACTCCGGGGAGCGGGAGAAGACCCCTTCGATCGACGCGCGATGTTCGATCAGGCTATGCGTTCCTCCCAGGCTGGTGGCGCGCACAATCAGCTTCAGCCGCGAAGCCAGGGCAAAGGCCTCATCGCGTCCACCGTGCACTTCAAAAGAGAGCATCCCACCGAAATCGCGCATCTGCCGGCTGGCAATCGCATGGCCGGGATCGTTCGCCAGACCAGGATAGTGAACCACCGCGACTGCAGGGTGGGTCGACAAAAATTCCGCCACCCGGCGGGCATTCTCGCAGTGCAGGCGTACGCGGGGTACAAGCGTTTGCAGGCCGCGCATGATCAGCCAGCAGTCGAACGGGGAAAGGACCGCGCCGCCAACACGTTGGAACTCTTTGATCCGGGTGGCCAATTCCGATCGTTCGCGGAAGATAACCGCTCCTCCCAGGGCATCGCTGTGCCCGGACAGATATTTGGTGAGGGCATGAACCACCAAATCCGCCCCCAACTCGAACGGGCGCTGCAGTACCGGAGTGGCAAAAGTATTTTCACAGGCCAGGGGAATCTGGAGACTGCGCGCGCACTCGGCCACCGGCTGTATGTCCACCACTTCAATCAACGGGTTGGTCGGAGTCTCCAGCCACAGGAGTTTCGTCTGCGGGCGGCAGGCTCGGCGGAGCTCTTCGACATTCCGCATATCCACAAACGAATGCTCCAGTCCCCAGCGGGCGAAGAGCCCGGTGATAAGCTCACGGACGCCGAAGTATAAGTCCCGGTGGAGAACGACATGGTCACGCGGCGCCAGCGCCTGAAACACGGCCAGGCTCGCTGCCATCCCCGTGCTGAAGGCCACTGCCTCCACGCCGCCCTCCAGGTCTGCGAGGCACTGTTCGAGCGAGGCGCGATTGGGATTGTCGATCCGGCTATAGAAGTAATGACGGGAGAACGCTCCATCCGGGTCGCGTTCGAAGGTGGTGGAGGTGTAGAGAGGCGCGATGACCGCCCCGGTAGCCGGGTCCACATGCCGCCCGGAGTGGATGCTTTGGGTTTGAAGTTTCTGGTTCGGATCAGGCAACGCTGTCATAGCCTGAGTTTATTACGTCGAACGCTCGGCACGGCCATGTCTATCCGGCCAAATCAGGAGCTTCTTCACAGACAACTTAGCGCGCGTTGCCGGTATCTGAAGACTTACCACTGTGGATTTCGCCTACTCATGGCCATGAGAGTGCGTCAGATACAGATTTTATGCTGATGGAGCTCCGTTGCATGTCTAGGCTGGTGGCGGTTGCAATACCTGTGCGTGACGAAGCAAATCGGATTGGCGGCTGCCTGGCGTGCTCTTGCCCGCCAATCCGTCCCGGCCGACCATGTTGTCTTATTGTTGAACAACTGTACCGATGGCACGGCAGAAGTAGTCAAGGCACTCCCCCGAGCGCCCATCGGCTTCACCTTATCGAATGTAGCCTCGACGCCATCCTCCGCCAGTGCCGGCGTCGCGCGAGGACTGGCGATGAAATACGCCGCCGCACTCGTAGGCAAGGCGCGATTCTAACCACCGATGCAGATGCGGAAGTCCCGGACAATTGGATTGAAGCAAACCTTGCGAGCCATGAAGCAGGGCGCGGATGCGGTGTGTGGCCGGGCGGTGATCGACCCGATCGAAGCTTTGCTCATCCCGCCGCATCTGCACCAGGATGATGCCCGGGAGGTGGCCTATGCCTCTTTGCTTGACGAAATCGAATCGCTCATACTTCCGGATCCCGCAGACCCCTGGCCCCGGCACCGGGAGGATTCAGGCGCCACCATTGCCATAACTGCCTCGATGTTTCGCCGTGTCGGCGGCGTGCCCTTTCTACCCTCAGGAGAAGACCGCGCGCTGATCAGAATGCTTGCGAACTGATCGATGCACAGGTCCGTCATGATCCCAACATCAGCGTCATCGTTTCAGGGCGCATTGAAGGACGAGCGCAAGGAGGCATGGCGGACGCTATCCGCAGACGCATGGTGAAACAAGACGAATTTGCGGACGACGGCATTGAGCCGGCTCGGGCTGCCTTTCTGAGGTTGAGGATGAAACGGCGCTTTCGCCTTCTATGGCACGAACCGGCCGAAGCAAACTCGAACGCTTGTCATCACTTCTGGCGATAGCTCCAGACGTTGTTGCAGATGCGGTAGACACCCCGTATTTCGGTCTGGGTTGGTCCAGGGTCGAACAGGCGTCACCCTGCTGGCGCCAGAGCGAGTACGTTTCGTGGACTTACCCCGGGAAATGAAAATCGCCCAGGCCATTCACAGCCGCCTATCCCATAGCGGCGCGCTCAAGCGATTGGGACGTGGCGAACTTACAGCGGCTTAGTCGTACCAGAGGATTTTGTATGGAACATGTTAGAAACACAACCGGCGGGAAGAACCTCGGAGCTGTTGGACTCGATCGCTGCTCTGGTTCCCGGTTTGATGGAAGAGGCGGCCAACAGTGACCGTGCCGCCGGGTTTCCCTTTGAGAGCGTGGCAAAACTGCGCCACGCCGGATTGCTGATGGCGCCGGTGCCGGTAGAATTCGGCGGATTCGGCCTGCACGGCACGGGAGACACAGAAGCCCTGTTCCGATTGCTCCATCTGCTGGGTTATGCCGACCTTTCGCTGGGGCGAATCTTTGAAGCCCATGTCAACGCTCTTGAGTTGATACGGCAGTACGGGACGCGCCGGCAGATGGAGTCTGCAGCGCTCGCGGCGCAAGCCGGCGACTTGTTTGCCCTCTGGGTTACGGACCCTCCCCAGCAAGAGGCGCGCTTGTCCCCGCGACTTAGTCCTGAACGGAGAAAAGTGGTTCTGTTCCGCCGCCGGCGCCGCAAAACAGGCAATCGTTACTGCTCAGACGGAAGCCGGTAATCAGATGCTGTTGTGGCCCTCACCCCTTCCGTGCACGTAACGGATAGAGGGGTCAAGCTTGCCGGGATGCGAGCGGCCACAACCGGGAGCGTCGACCTGGCAGGCGTCGTCGTGCATGAAGATGCGCTGATCGGAGAAGCAGGGGATTATCTGCGCGAGCCCACGTTTTCTACCGGGGCCTGGCGTAGCTCTGCGGTCGCACTCGGGGGTCTTGCTGCGCTGATAGATACCGCTGGAAATGAGCTTCGTTCGAGAGACCGCGCGGACAACCCAATGCAACGGACTCGGTTCGGGCAGAGCGTGATTGCGCACGAAACGGGAAGGCTCTGGTTGCTGGAAGCAGTCAAGCGCATCGAAGCAGCAGACGAAAAAGAGGCGGTGGCCTATGTAAACCTCGCCCGTACCGCAATAGAAACTGCGTGCCTTGATGCGCTCCGCCACATCCAACGCAGCCTGGGGCTTTCGGCATTCATGCAAGGCAGCAAAACCGAGCGTATCGCCAGAGATCTCGCGACTTATCTGCGCCAGCCGGCGCCGGACGAGGTATTGATTGAGGCGGCAGGCTACTTTATCCACCATGGAGTTTGCAGCGCCATGATCGCCGGCGACGTCCTGGCTGCTATGGAGCGCCTTCCGGACGCGGATATCGACACCATTCTTGGCGGACAGCGGCCGCTGATCCTTGCGCCTCACGCAGATGATGAGAGCCTGGGTTGCGGCGGCCTCATCGCTGCCTGTTGCGAACGGGACTCCAGCCCGCAGTGGTGATTCTTACCGATGGTGCGGCATCCCATCCAGGCTCGAAGGAATATCCGCCGGATCGTCTGCGGCAAGTTCGCGCCGAAGAGGCGCGGCGAGCAGCTTCACAAGCTCGGTTTGGCATCCTGGAATCTGGCGTTCTTTGATTATCCTGATAGCGCCTTGCCTACCGGCGCGTGCGGTAAGCGCACGGGTGGCCATGTTTGCCAGGGACCAGGGCTGTGACAGTGATCGTCGCGCCCTGGCTCCACGATCCGCACTGCGATCACGAAGCCGCCGCGATCATCGCTCGCGAGGCTGCCCAGACCGCCGCTTGCAGACTATTGTCGTATCCGCGTATGGGGCTGGCTTCTGCCGCCTGCTCAGGAGATACCCGTTCATGAAGTTGCCGGCTACAAACTATCGATTTCCGCCCACCTGGAGACTAAGCAAAGTGCCGTCGCCGCGCATGCTTCGCAATACTCCGACCTGATCGACGACTCACCCTACGGATTTCGTTTGCCGCGCCAACTTCTTTCCGTTTTCGAGCGTCCCTACGAAATATTTCTCTGCCGATGAGTAAGAGCCAGGCGTCGCGGCCAGGCCGCCCATTTTGAACCGCTCTATCGAGCCAACCCTGATCCGTGGAACTTTACCACCAGCCCGTATGAGCAACAGAAATATGAAGCGACCCTGGCAGCGCTTGGGCACAGGCGGTTCCACAGGGCCTTGGAGGTTGGTTGCTCGATCGGCGTCCTGACCGAACGGTTAGCTGGGAGTTGTGACCAGGTGGTCGGCGTGGATTTCGTCGCCGCTGCCGTTGCCTCGGCACGCGCCCGTTGCGCCCCTTATCCGGGGCTGAGCATAGAGCAGATGCAGGTGCCGCAGCAATGGCCGGACGGCCGGTTCGACCTGATCCTGTTCTCGGAAGTCCTGTATTTCCTCAACGAGAGCGATTTGCTGGAAATCTGCGCGCATACCGGTCGTTCTATCCAGCCCGGCGGGCAGGTCCTCCTCGTGAACTACACCGGGGAGACGGACGATCCTTGTAGCGGGGAGAAAGCCGCTTCCTTCTTCATCACCGCAACTTCCTCGATCCTGCAGCCAATTTTTCAAAGCCGTGCGCCGCATTACCGGCTTGACCTGCTTGCACGCCGCTAACACCGGAATTTGCGCATCCTAATAAGGCAGGAAGGAGGCTCGTTATGCCGGAAAAGGAAGTGGTCAATCAAGCAAAAGAGGATTTGCGGGAAGGGAAGTCTCCCTCCACCGCAGCGGGAGAATTTGTTCATGAGGAGATAGAACACGTAAGGGAAGGTAAGCACGGAGCCCGTTCGCCGCAGCAGGCAATTGCCATCGGGCTGAGTAAGGCTCGCCGCGCCGGTATTCCCCTTGCCCCACCCAGTCCCGGCAAGACCAAAAAATCGACCCGCGTCAGCGCGGAACGGGACTACCGCAAAGGACAATCCGGAGCAAAGAAAACCTCAGCGAAACGGTCACGTGCGAGCGAGCAGGCACTGAAGAAGGAGCCGCACTCGACCGTGTCTCATAAGGCTCTGTCAGCGCATGCCAAGAAGGCTGCGAAGGCACGATAGGAAAAGCGAATGACCTCCAAGTTCATAGGTGATTGCAAGTCTGTCCAGCAACCGCTCTCCGGTCTGGAGTGGTTACTGCGCTGCGCCGGCCTTCCTGGCGCCTTCCACTTCGATCAACTCTCCGCTGGTTACGTCATACACATAGCCATAGATGGGAATCGATTTCGGAATAAGTGGGTGGTTGCGAAGGCGGTTCACATCGTCGACTACCGCCTGCATCGGGTCGGCGATGGTAAGCCATTCGATGAATTCTCCGGCACGCGATCCCGGACCTTTCCCAACATCGCGGAAACCGGCCGGCGTCAGGTCGGCGGTTTCCAGGCTGTGATCGAGCAAACCACGAATAACCTCGTTGGTAAAAAACTCCATGCCGCAATTGGTGTGGTGGATGACGAAGAACTCACGCGTGCCCAGCAGCTTGTAGCTAATAACCAGTGAGCGGATCGCATCGTCGCTGGCGCGGCCGCCGGCGTTGCGAATCACGTGCGCATCCCCTTCGGCCAGCCCGGCGAACTTGGCCGGGTCCATGCGTGCATCCATGCAGGTGAGAATTGCGAATCGGCGCGCCGGCGGAAGCGCAAGCTTGCCTTTCTCGCCGAAGGAATCGCTGTACTTCCGATTCGCTTTCAGCACTTCATCAAGAACCTTGCTCATGCTTGTAGCTCCTTAGCGTTTTGGAAAATGCCACCTGCCAAATAAGGCCGGGTGCCCCACATCTCGCTCGTTTTTCGCGAGATGTGGGATACCACGAATCTCAACCTATAGCCGTGGGAGTTAAGAACTTCCGGTTTACGGTAGTGGCATCCCACATCTCGCGAAAAACGAGCGAGATGTGGGGCACCCAGGCTTTGCGGAGTGGGATAAGTATCAGAGCGTGAGTGCAACCCGCGATTGGCGTGCACGCGCGAGTTGGGCGTGGAGCAGGTCAAACACAGCTTGCATCCCGGATCCTGTTTTGGCGGAAACCTCAAAGACCTGCATTCCCGGACGAACGCTCTCTATGTTGGCGCGAGCTGCCGCCACGTCAAATTCCGCAGCCTCGGCCAGGTCCATCTTGGTGATAATCGCAACGTCGGAGCTATTGAAAATAGTGGGATACTTCAACGGCTTGTCCTCGCCCTCGGTAGCCGAGAGCAAAACGAACCGCAATTCCTCACCCAGGTCATAGCTGGAGGGGCAAACCAGGTTGCCTACATTTTCAATGAAGAGAAAATCGATTCTATCCAGCCGCCAGGATTCCAGCGCTTTTTCGACCATTTGCGCATCCAGGTGGCAGACCGTTCCCGTGGTGATCTGTCTTACGTTTGGCGTCGCGCGCCGTAGCCGCGCCGCATCATTTTCTGTGGCCAGATCGCCGACCAGCGCAGCTACCCGGGAATCACGTGCGAGGCCACCGAGCAGCTTTTCCAGAAACGCGGTCTTTCCCGAGCCCGGGCTCGAGACCAGGCCGACCACGCAGGTACCCTCGGTGCGAAACCGCTCGCGCAGAGTGCGGGCCAGCAGATCGTTTTGCTTGAGTACCTTAGCCCTTACCTCCACCATGCGTGTGCTCATGCTGCTATCTCCAGAAATGAAACTTCTATCTCCCGCCCAGTCACGATTTTCTGCCCCGGGCTCCCACACTCCGGACAACTGAGCTGATAGACCGAAGGGGGAATCCGGTCTTTCTTGCAGTCCGCGCAATAAATCACCAGGGGAACCGTCTCGATCACCAGCCGCGAGCCCTCCAGCACCGACCCTTCACAGGCCAACTCGTAGGCGAACTGGAGCGCGTCTTTGTCAACGCCGGAGAAGATCCCCAGTTTCAGGTGCACTGCCTCGACATCAAGGCCGCCACGCCTCTCCGACTCTTCAGTGATCTGGTCGATCATGCTGATCGCGATCGAAAGTTCGTGCATACCTTTGCCTACATCGAACGGATCTTTAAGTAGCGGCGGAGATCCGGAGCCACCGTTACTGCCAAGCCGATTAGAACTAAACCGAGTGCACCCAAAATTACTTTAGCGTTCATCTTGTCACCCCTCCACTGTCTGTAACTGCACCGAATTCGCCTGTCTCGCCGCTACCAGCCGCAGAATCAAGTTGGACGCTTCTTCGACTGCAGCCTGTACCGGTAACGATAGCCCCATCCGTCCCTCAAGGTCATCGCCAAAATCATGCGGTTCGCAGCCTACGACCAGAACTTGCGTAGAAATCGTGCCCATGGAGGCAGCCAGGCTCAGTACATGCGCCGGATCCATGCCGTGGGGATTGATTGCTGTTTCCGCCGCTGCTGGCCCGTTGAGTGCGGGCTCAACCACGTAGAGCGTGCCTGGAGCTTCGCCACGCGGCAGCGCATCCACGATGATGACCAGCTCCCAGGGATCGAGCAGCGCGTACGCCAGATCGAATCCCCGGATACCAAAATCCTTAGCCGACACGCCTTCCGGCAGTTGCCGCTGGGCAAGCGAACGAGCCACCTCCACCCCGAAGCCGTCGTCTCCGAGAAAGATGTTGCCCACGCATGCGACTAAGATCTTCATGCCGGCTTTACCTCTTCCGGAGAGAAGAAGAAGCGATGGCCTGGCTGTCGCATCATGCCAAATTCCCGTCCTGGGTCGTCGTCCAGCACCACCGCAAGCTGAATCTGGTCTTCGAAATCCTGCTCCAGCGCTTCGATGACCGCAACCTTGCCGGCCAGCGCCATGTCCATAATGTCGGCCTGTTTTCGGGGACATAAAAGCACCCGATCGCCAACCCGCAGATCGACACCCTGGATGCGTACGCTCTCGACGGGAGCTCTTGCCTCTTCCAAGGGATTCCACTCACCGATCATGTGCCCCTCCTCGAATGTCTCGCAGCCCGCGAATAACCCCATGCGCCTTGAGCATAGCGTCATTTGTAAGCGCTTCGGTCCTTTCCAGAATCCTCCGCGCACGGGGATCACCGTTCTGCATCTCCTGCTTCTCGGCGTCGGTGAGGGTGAGCACGCGAAGGGTAAGCATTTCGTCCATCTCGGTTCCATCGAAAAAGTCGCCTTCACTCTCCGGCGCGATTTTCGGATAGTCGTAGAGGATGATCGGAGAGCAAAACATCATGCTTCGGTCTGGCTCTTCACCGGCCAGCACTGGGAAAACGCCGAGGTTGGAACAGGATGCCACGGAAGCGCGATACGCCTCCGCGGCATCGAGCATGGATATAAACTCCCCTCCCGTGACCCCCAACAGAAGGTGGGCAGAGACGAAGGACAAGGGAAGCGCTTCGTCTCGTTTTGCTCCATCGCCATTGGGCAGGTGACTCGTGTTCTGCACCTCGAGGCGAAGCTTCGACGCCCCATCCGCAAGCATTTGGGCGCTGATGGTCAGAGCAATCTGCAGGTTCGGAGCGTCATCGATCACCACCGTCTGCGAGGACGGGGAACTGACCAGGTCGCGGATGCGAAGATTCGAGTGCTCTGAAGTGCGTTCCACTGCTTCTTCCCATGCCAGCGAGGGATCGGTAAGCAACGGTTCACCCTGCTCTTGCCGCACGAGCTGAAGGAAACGAAGCCTGACGTCGAGGCTGGCCTTCTCATCTGCGACCACCAGGCATTCCGCTACCAGCCGAAACGGCTCCTCGGGTCGCTGCGCTTGTGCATAAACCCGCGGGTAGAGCGTTCCAAAATTCCAGCGCTGCCGGTTCTTGATGGCGGTTGGCCGGTAGGGATAGAGGATGTAACCCTCGTAAAGAATCGCAGCCACAATCTTTTCTACGGAGTCGAAGTTCATGCCTTGACCTCCGCATTCTCGCTTGCGAGCGCCCGGCTGATTGCCTGCTCCCAGGTGGGGATACCGTGGCGCACCTTGTATTCGTAGAGCTGTTCGAATACATCACGCCGCAGGCATAGCCACGCCGAATTGGGATGGTGCATCTCCATCATCTCTTTCCAAACCGAGACAGGAAGGCGAAAGTTGGCTTCACGGTCCCACGGTACCTGGGCGACCTGGAGAGCTTCATCGGCGCCCTGGTAGAAAACGGTCCCGCTGAACATCACGCAGACCGGGATATCGCCGGCATCGAGCGCGTGAAAATACTTGGTCGCTGCGACATTGAAGTCGAAGGTGCAGGGAAGCTCCAGGTCCACCAATACATTATCGGTAAAGCCCGGGACTGCCACCGTGGTATTCATCCATAGGAGCGGTCGCACGGTGCGGCTCCATCGCTCCGGCGTACCAAAAAGGTCGAGCAGCTTCTCCTGCTCCTGCGCAACATAGCGTCTCTTGGCCGGCTCGATCTGAACCTGGCACCGCAACGTGAGGGTGTGGATCGCTTCCTCGGCCGGCAGATTGGTGATCCGTAGCTTCAAGGCAATCAAGGGAGCGGCAGCGTGGGGCACGGCCTCGGCGGCTTCGATTTTGAAATGCAGTTCAGGCATGGGCGGGTTCTCGTACTTCCACGCTTCTGGTCTTCAGGTCGGCGAAGAATTGGTGGATTTCCTTCCACACCTCGGCCCCGCCAGAAAGCCCACGCCAGTGCATGCGGATCAAGCCAACCAGCCGATAGCACTCGTCGATGGGAACGATGTAGTACTGAGCCTGCGCGCCGACACGGTTGACCAGAAAGGTCTCGACATCCGCCTCCATCTTCTGCAATGCCGGATGCTGAGCCGCGATCTCTGACCAGGATTCAAGGCTTAATAGTGATTCGATTGCGCCCGCAGGGCTGGGATACATGGCCCGCACCTTGTCCGCCGCCCCATCGCGATAGAAGAAGGCAAGATTGATGGGAATCATCAAAGATTCCCACTGCAGGTCCGGCATTTGGAAGTCGGGGAGCGCACGGCTGCGGCGGGGGACCCGGAGATAGTGGGCCCCTGCTTGCCCGCAGAAGAGAACTGCGCAGCCATCGCACGAGCATACGATCTGACGCGTGATCGGATCGAGCAGGTGCTGGTGCAAAGGTACCAGCGCCGCGCTGCAAAGCTCGCAGCGTTCCAGGGCCGGGTCCCTGCGGGCAATCTTTTTTAAAAACGGAAGCGATCCTTGCGTCATGTGCAGCAGAACTCCGGGCGAATCAGTTTCTTGTTAAGCAGAACCGCAGATCTCTCCACTACGCTACTCCGGTCGAGATGGCAAATTTGTTATGTGCAATGAATTTGTCCAGCAACCGGTCTTCATGAAAGCTTCGCCCTCCCCTTTGTCATCCCGACCGAAGCGTAGCGGAGGGATCTGCAGTTCCGCTGACCTTTCCTGGAAATGTTTTTCGACCGAGCATAGAGATCTGCGGTTCTCCCTCAGGCAGGCGGCATATGAGGCATGCTGGGGTGAATTGGCTTCCGATCGTCAACATTAACTCCCGTGGCGTCGTCTGCCTTACGATCGACCGGCTTGGCAAGGGGCTCAATCCTCAGCGAAGGCCTGTTTCGCGTTGTTTCCTCATACGGCATAGTATCTCTCCTGTTTTGCAAGCTACTTGAGAACGACAAGGTTGGAAGCAGCGGTATGCTTCAGCCGGGGCATTCTCCGCAACAATTTCAAGGATGTCGGGAGCAGCTTCATACAGCGCCTCTTCTACGGCGTTCTTAAGTGTGAGGGAAGACGACGGACAACTACCGCAGGTCCCGTGCAACTTCAACCGGACGATGCCGTCGCGCACACTCACCAGCTCGCAGTCTCCACCGTGAGATTTGAGATAGGGCCTGACGGCTTCGAGACCGCGCACAACCCTGGTTTCTATATCGTCCGGATGCAAGGAATGGAGAAGGAACATGCCGGCAACGAGATTGTCGTCGAGAGCTGCCGAAAGCACCCGTTCGCCATCGGCTGTTTCCAGGCACTTGTCGATCAGCCGTTGCAGCGCCGCGCCATGCAGCTCAACCACGGACTGAACCAGCTCCAGCGCGGCGGCCCGAACTTCCGGGTCGCCGGCCTGATCTAGTTTGGCAGCCAGCTTCTCTACGTGATCGCTCTGGGCCCGGAACTCTCCCCGCCGCGGGGCCGCCATTGGTTGCTCAGCGCTGGCCGCCATTATTCGGGCCCCGCCGCCCCGAACATGGGTGAGTGCTTCACTTCGATCACCTTGCCGTCCCCGACATACATATGTACGCCGCAGGGCAGGCATGGATCGAAGCTGCGAACCGTGCGCATGATGTCGATACCCTTGAAATTCTCCGGGCCGTTGTCTTCGAAGATCGGCGTGTTCTGTACCGCATCCTCGTACGGGCCCGGAGTTCCATAGACATCACGTGGGTTCGCGTTCCAAGGTGTTGGCGGATAAGGATGGTAGTTGGCGATCTTACCTTCGCGGATGACGACGTGGTGGGATAGGACTCCGCGAACTGCTTCGTGGAAGCCGCAGCCGATGGCTTCTTCCGGTACCTTGAAGTCAGTCCAGGTGGAAGTGCGGCCGGCATTCAATTCCGCCAGCGCCTTCTCGACAAAGTAGAGAGCCGTTGCTGCTGCGTATGCTTGGAAATAAGTACGAGCGCGGTCCCGCTCCAGCGTGTTGCTCCATTGTGGGATCTTCCATTCGAATTCGGTTTCCGGAAGCATGGCCGTTTTCGGCAGGTTGATTTTTACGCTGTGCCCGGTTGCCTTCACGTAGCCAATGTCGACCAGGCCGGAAAGGGCTGTGGACCAGAGCCGTGCAATCGGTCCTCCGCCAGTGTCGAGCGCAAGATGATCGCCGGTGCGCTGGTCGTACCAACGCGGAGACATTACCCAGGTGTAATTGCCGCCGAAGTCGCGCTTCTGCGGGCGAGGAATGGTGGTCTGGTTCCAGGGGTGGTGTTTGTCTACCGGGTTGCCCAACGGGTCGCGGGCGACGAAGGTCTCTGAGCCCTGCCAGTCGTCGTAATAGGAACTGCCGAGCAGGATCCGTATGTTCAGGTTGATATCGACCAGGCTGTTCGTGACCAGCTTTCCATCCACCACTACGCCCGGCGTGACGAACATCTTGCGGCCCCACTCCGCCATGTTCTTGTAGGTGTAGTCGCAGCTATCCGGATCGTTATACGAACCCCAACACGCCAGCAAGGTGCGCCGCAGGCCGACCTTCTCGTACCCCGGCATTGCCTGATAGAAGAAGTCGAATAGGTCATCGTGCAAGGGCACGACCCGTTTCATGAACTCGACGTACTTCATCAGGCGAACCAAATAATCCGTGAACAGCTGGATGGTGGCCACGGTGCCGACTCCGCCGGGATAGAGCGTCGAAGGATGCACGTGACGGCCTTCCATCAGGCAGAACATCTCGCGCGTCATGCGGCTCATGGCCAGCGTCTCGCGATAGAACGACCCGGTAAACGGATTGAGCGCGGTCATGATGTCGGCAATGGTTTTAAAGCCGTGCTTGTCCCCATTTGGGCACGCAGTCGATTGCGCCTTGGCCCAGACCCCGGGATTGGTCTCCTTGACCATCTGTTCGCAAAAGTCCACACCGACCAGGTTGTCCTGAAAGATGTTGTGGTCGAACATGTACTCGGCGGCCTCGCCCAGGTTGATAATCCATTCGGCCAAAGGCGGCGGTTTGACGCCAAACGCCATGTTCTGCGCATAGACCGCGCAGGTGGCATGGTTGTCGCCGCAGATGCCGCAGATGCGGCTGGTGATGAAATGGGCGTCGCGCGGGTCTTTGCCCTTCATGAAAATGCTATAGCCGCGAAAAATCGATGAGGTGCTGTGGCACTCCGCGACTTCCCGGTTCGCGAAGTCAATCTTGGTGAAGATACCGAGACTGCCGACGATCCGGGTGATTGGATCCCAATTCATTTCGACCAGGTTGCGCTTCTTCTTATCGACCTCAGACATCGTTTCCGGATATGTCGCCATGAAATTGTTCCTTTCGGTTAACTCTCTGTTGGTCGAAGCTCAAAGAAATTTGCCGGTGCCCAGTCCTTGCCGTGTTCTATGGCAAGGGGTGCGGATACCATGAATCGCTCTAGTAGGTTGTCGGGCGATAGCCGGTCGTCAGCTGACCCCCGGGATGCCGCCACTTCGGTTCCTTGTTCACCGTGGTGTTGGTGATACTGCGCATGGTGCGGATGAAGCGGCCGTAGGTGCCAATGACGTTGGTGGAAAGCTTCGCCCCCGGCGGTTCATCCATGAAAGGCATGAACTTGTCCGGGAAGCCGGGCATGGTGCACCCGATGCAGATTCCGCCCACATTGGGACAGCCACCGATGCCACGCATCCAGCCCCGCTTGGTTACGTTGCAGTCGACCACCGGTCCCCAACAACCCAATTTCACCAGGCACTTCGACGACCCGTAGTGGGTGGCAAAGTCGCCTTGCTCGTAATAGGAGCCGCGGTCGCAACCCTCGTGTACGGTCTTGCCGAACAGCCAGGTGGGTCGCAACTGCTTGTCTAACGGGATCATCGGAGCCAGACCGGCCACTTGGTACAGCAGGTAGAGAACAGTTTCCATGAAGTTGTCGGGCTGCACCGGACAACCAGGGACATTCACAATGGGCAGGCCGGCCTTTGAACGCCAATCCCATCCGAGGTAATCGGCCAGGCCCATGCATCCAGTCGGGTTGCCTTGCATGGCGTGGATCCCGCCGTACGTGGCGCACGTGCCCGCGCCAATAATCGCCAGCGCCTTGGGCGCCAGGCGATCGATCCATTCGCAGGTGGTAATCGGCTGGCCAGTGTCGGGATTGGTGCCCATCGCCGCCCAGTACCCTTCCTTCTTGATGGTTTCATTTGGAATCGAGCCTTCCACCACCAGTACGAAGGGCTCCAGCAAACCCTTCTCCGCTTCATAGAAAAACTTCATGAACTCATCGCCATTTTCGTAAGCGAGCACGGGATTGTGCAGATGCACCTTGGGTAAACCCGGTATCGCGCCCAGCAGAACATCCTCGATGCTTGGCTGTTCGGCCGCAGTCACCGAAACGCTGTCGCCATCGCAACTTAGGCCGGCTGTGATCCAGAGAATGTGAACATCGGAAACGGCGGGAGCTTTGGTGATACTGCTTACCTTTTCAGCCATGAAATTCTCCTTCAGCCTTGTGACTTGGGAACGGAGCTGTGCGCGATGGAGCTGAACAGCGGACCTGCCTCACATACTCGGACGCGAGAGCCAGACAAACTGTTGCCGGGTTGGAATCGAAAGAAGGGCATGGTGGGATCAGGGCAAGCCTGTCCCCCGGAAGACGCGAAATCTAAAGCGGAAAAATTCGGGCGCAAATTTCGGGCCTCACTGCGATCCAAAGGAAGCTACGCTCGGCCGGTCTGCTCTGTCAATCGGAGTAACCCCTATCCCTTCACGGGCTGAACACGTTGCGGAAATACTCGGTCTTAGGGAGGCCGGGGATTTATCCCCGGCGCAAACGCAATGTAATCATCGTCGCTTTAGAGAGTGTGTGAGAATTCGGATTTGCAATTTAGTCCCGTGGGGACGGCTGGACTTAGCCCAGGACGCCAGTCCTGGGTTGGATTTGAAAGGACGACTCAGTCCCGCAGGGACGGCTGAAAATGGGCCGCGACGCAATCCTCCTTCAGACGTCCCTGCGGGACTCAATCATCTTGCATGATGTACCCAGGACTGGCGTCCTGGGCTATTCTCAGGCCGTCCCTTCGGGACTAAATTCACAATCCCTCTAAACCCCTTGGAGCTTTCCTGCCCGGCCGTGAAGGAAAGCATTCTGCCGGTCACCGCGGCGTCGAAAACAATCAGCAGATGCGAGGCAGCTGTTCCCCGAACATCACGTCCAATACCCTGGTGCCGCCGATCTGGGTCTTCATCAGCACCATACCGGGGTGTTGAGTCACCACTTCTCCGATGATGGCAGCGTCGCGGCCAAGTGGGTGTTGTTGCATTTGTTTGAGCACGGCTTTTGCTCTTTCCGGCACAACAATCGCCAGCAGCTTTCCCTCATTTGCGACGTAGAGGGGATCAAGCCCCAGCACCTCGCACGCGCCCTTTACGGAATCGCGCACGGGAATCGACTGTTCCCGCAAAAGCATTCCCACATTGGCACGCTTGGCGATTTCGTTCAGCGTGGTGGCCGCGCCACCGCGGGTGGGATCGCGCAGACAGTGGATAAATTCCGCCCCGCCAGTGGGTGGGGTGGCGAGCATGCTGGCCACCAGCCCATTCAGCGAAGCACAATCGCTGGCGATAGCGCCTTCAAATTCAAGCCCCTCGCGTTGCGACATGATGGCCATGCCGTGGTCCCCGATGTAGCCGCTGAGAATGATCTGGTCCCCCGGACGGGCACGGTCGGCCGAGATGTTTACCCCGCTCTCGATCACGCCAATGCCTGTGGTGGTGATGAACACCTGGTCGCCCTTACCGCGATTGACCACCTTGGTGTCGCCGGTTACGAACTCCACGCCCGCCTCGGCTGCGGCGGCACGCATCGACTCCACCACGCGCCGCAAATCGTCCACCGCCAGCCCTTCCTCAAGGATGAATGCCGCAGACAGATAGAGCGGGCGAGCCCCGCTCATCGCCAGATCGTTCACCGTTCCGTGTACGGCCAGCCGTCCAATGTCTCCCCCAGGGAAAAAGATGGGTGTGACCACGAAAGAGTCTGTTGTGAAAGCCAGCCGGGCGCCCCCAATCGTGACTACGGCCTGGTCATCGAGCTTGTCAAGAACAGGATTTCTGAATGCGGGCAGAAAGATCTGGTCAATCAGATCGGCCGTGAGCTTGCCACCGCTGCCATGCCCGAGCACGATTTGCCGATGGTCGAAGATGGGCAACGGACAAGATCCAAAGACCGGAGACGCGGCTCCCTCGTCGGCCGGCCTTACCTCATTTGGAACAGAAACCTCAGAGCTGCCCATGGGCCGTGACTCCCTGATGGCTGGCCGGCGAAGCCTCAAGAATTTGATGAAGTGTTTCCGCGCCCTGCGGCTTTAGATGCCGGCCGTAAGCGTAGTACGCAGCGCAGGCGCCCTCGGCCGATACCATCGTGGCCCCCAGCGGATGTTGCGGCGAACACAGAGTGCCGAACGCTGGACAGTCGTGCGGCTTCTTGATGCCCCGCAGTATTTGTCCACTAATACAAATCTCTGGTTCCAACGTGGCGATCTCCGCAACGTCGAACAACTTCTCCGCATCCTGCTGGGCAAACTCATCGCGCAGGTGGTACCCACTCATGGGGATAGTGCCGATGCCGCGCCACTTACGATCACCCACCCCGAAGACGCGATTCACCAGCTTCTGCGCGGGAAGATTGCCACTGCGGTCCAGGACACGCGAGTATTCATTTTCAACCACCGCACGCCCTTCTTCCAGTTGCTGCAGCGTCATCAGCGTGCCGTGCAAAATATCGATCGGTTCAAACCCGGTGATCACGATCGGCACCTGGTAGCGTGCGCTGATGGGATCGTATTCGCTATATCCCATCACTGCGCAAACGTGACCCGGCCCGAGAAAACCCTGCACCCGGTTGTCGGGCGATTGCAGAATCGCCTCCAGCGCAGGAGGAACCAGCACGTGCGAAACCAGCAGCGAAAGATTTGTTACCTGCTCCTCGCGTGCGCGCCACGCCAGCATAGCGTTTGCCGGCGCCGTCGTTTCAAAGCCAATGGCAAAAAACACCACCTGCTTGCCTGGGTTGGCGCGCGCGATTTTGAGGCAGTCGAGCGGTGAGTAGACGACGCGCACATCGCCGCCCAGCGACTTTATAGTGAACAAATCACCATCCGAGCCGGGCACTCGCAGCATGTCGCCGAAGGAGCAGAAAATAACATCCGGTTGCCGGGCAATCGAATGAGCCTTGTCGATCATTTCCAGCGGTGTTACGCAAACCGGGCAGCCTGGCCCATGCACCAGCTCCACCCCTTCGGGGATCAGATGGTCGATTCCGTTCTTGACAATGGAGTGCGTCTGTCCTCCACATACCTCCATCAGCACCCAGGGACGGGTCTGAATGCGCCGCATCTCGCTCACGATTTTTTGCGCTACGTCACCATCGCGATACTCATCAAGGTATTTCATTGCCGATAACCTCCTGGTTCCATCTCCTCAACCACGGGCGACTCAAGTTCAGTGAGTTGATCCAGATCCCTCAGCGCCTGATAGGTGCGCTCGGCTTCTGCTTCGTCGATCCGGCTGATGGCAAAACCAACATGAACCAACACGTACTCGCCAACTTGTGTTTCCGGAACGTATTCCAGGCATGCCTCACGCACAATCCCGCCGAACTGGACTTTGGCCATGCGCATACCGCGCTGATCGAACGTCTCTACCACCTTGCCGGGTATCGCCAGGCACATGTCAATCTCCTTCGCGCATTCGTTGGTTCGCAATCATGGCCTGCCCCAGGGAAAGACCACCGTCGTTTGCAGGAACCTGGGCATGCAGGAAAACCCCAAAGCCGCGACGCCGCAACTCTACCACCGTACGGCCCAGAAGGTACAGGTTCTGGAAGCTTCCGCCGCTGAGACAAATCCGGTCGACCCCCTCGCCTGCACCAATTTTGCCGCAAACCTCGCCGATTGCCGCGCTCAACGTGTTGTGAAAGCATGCAGAAATTTCCCCCGCTCGCCGGCCACGGGTGAGGTCCTGCACGATCGCCGCGATGACCGGGCGGAAGTCGAGGGTCATCGGTTCGTTCTCTTGAATCTCGAAATCATAGTGCCGGTCGATGCCACGGTCGGCTGCCGCCTCCAGGGCAATGGCCGCCTGGCCCTCGAAGGTCACCTCTGAGGCTAAACCCAGGAGCGCAGAGACGGCATCGAAGAGCCGTCCGCACGAAGACGTCTCCACCGTCTGAATCCGCCGAGTCAGCATACTGTTCACCAGGGCAATTTGCTTATCGTCAATCTCCTGCAAACTGCTTAGGCCGGACGGAAGCTGTTGCCCAAAAGTATCTCGTAAGTAGCTGAGCGCCATGCGCCACGGCTGCCGCACCGCTGCGTCACCCCCGGGCAGCAAGACGTTTCGCAAATGCGCCCGCCGGGTGAAGCCGGCAAAATCCGCGAGCAGAAATTCGCCGCCCCAGATCGTGCCGTCGGTACCGAACCCGGTGCCATCCATGGCCACTCCGAGAACCTTGCCCTGCAGATGGTTCTCTGCCATACAACTCGCGATGTGAGCATGGTGATGCTGCACCCCGATCTTGTGCTCGATCCCCGACGCCATCGCCATCCGGGTGCTCATGTAGCCTGGGTGCAGGTCATACGCCGCCACGCGGGGCGCAACCTTAAAAACATGTTTAAGGTTGGCAAGCGTCTCCGCGAAGAACTGCATGGTTTCGTAATTCTCAAGATCGCCAATGTGCTGGCTCAGGATGGCGTAATGGCCTTTGGTGAGGCAGAAAGTGTTTTTCAGTTCCCCACCAAACGCCAATACTTCTTGCAACTCGATGCCCAGGTCGATGGTTTGAGGCACAAAACCGCGGGAGCGGCGCAGCACTCGTTCGCGGCCTTCGAAGCTGCGAACCACCGAATCATCCACCCGGGTGGCGATGTCGCGGTTGTGCAGCAGGAACCAGTCCGCTACCCCGCCGAGCTGCAGCATTGCTTCCTGGTTGCTGATCACGATCGGTTCCTCGCTCAGGTTGCCGCTGGTCATCACCAGTGCCGTCCATTCGGATTCCATCAGAGGCGAGTCGCTGAATAGAAGGTAGTGCAGGGGAGTGTACGGCAGCATTATGCCCAGCGTGTTGTCTCCCGGAGCAATACCGGAAGCCAGCTTCGCGCCGGGCCGCCGCGGGAGAATAACGATTGGCCTGCGTGGAGAAAGCAGGCTGGCTTCGTCTTGCGCCGATAACTCGCACAGCCTCCTGGCCGCTGCGAGATCGCGCACCATGAGAGCGAAAGGCTTGTGCGGACGCCGCTTGCGTCTTCTTAATTCCGCCACTGCAATCTGGTTGGTGGCATCGCAGGCGAGCAGAAAGCCTCCCAGCCCCTTCACTGCCAGGATCTTGCCCTCAAGCAACAGCGCGCGCGCCTGGCGAAGAATCGGCAGTGAATCTCTATCCTGAAACCAGCAATTCCCCAGCGAGGCGCGCGCGGCCGCGTCCGGCGTCGCGGCCGCCATCCACTCGCTCGCCACGCTCTTCACCAGCAGCAACGAAGGTCCGCAATCGGCACAGGCATTCGGCTGGGCATGAAAGCGCCGGTCTTCGGGGTCTTCATATTCCGCCTGACAGGCAGCGCACATGGTGAATGACGACATGGTGGTAGTCGCGCGGTCATAAGGGATGTCGCGGATGATGGTGTAGCGTGGGCCGCAATGGGTGCAGTTGGTGAACGGATAGCCATAGCGCCGGTTTGCCGGGTCCCCAAAATCGCTCCAGCAGGCATGGCAGGTACCCGCGTCGGGCGAGACCAGCGCGAATTCGCCGGCTTCCTCCCGGCTGCCAAGAATGGAGAAGCCCGCGTCTCCCTGAGTCTCCATGTCAGACAAGGCGATCTGGGTGATCTCGGCCAGTTGCGGCGGATCAGCTTTCAGTGTCGCGAGAAATTCTTCCACCTCCGCTTCGCCGCCCTCTATCTCGATGGTTACGCCGGAGGATGAGTTGAAAACATACCCTGTCAGTCCCAGAGACTGAGCCAGCTTGAACACAAACGGACGAAATCCGACCCCTTGCACAATGCCTCGCACGTGAATGTGCCTGCGCTGGTTAGTCATTCTTTTTCCCTGACAGAACAAGGGCTTTCTGATGGATATTCAAGTGGTTTGTTGTTAACGTCTCTCCAGCGGAAATACATCCCGGTTCTAAAAGGAACGACACATGATGCTGGGTATGACGTTATCGACGTTCACTCTCTTCCACGTGATATTGAGCCTTGTAGGCATCGCTGCCGGACTCATCGTAGTCTACGGGCTGTTGAGCGGGAAACGACTCGACGCCTGGACCGCGATCTTTCTGGTATTTACAGTTTTAACCAGCGCGACCGGGTTCCTCTTTCCGTTCATTCACCTATTGCCGTCGCATATCGTCGGAATCCTCTCCCTATTGGTGCTTGCGGTTGCCATCTTCGCCCGTTACGCTCGCAGCATGGAAGGTGGTTGGCGCCGTATCTATGTCGTCTGCGCCATGGTTGCGCTCTACCTGAATTGCTTCGTAGCGGTGGTGCAGTCCTTCCTGAAAGTGCCCGCTCTGCACGCATTGGCACCGCATGGGAACGAGCCACCCTTCCTCATTGCTCAGTTCGCACTTCTGGCAATTTTTGTCTGGTTGACCATCGTCGCGGCCAGGCGTTTTCTCTGCGAGCCCCTTGCGAAAGTGGTTCGATGACTCCACCCACTGGCCAAAAGGCAAAGATGTTGGCCGGCGAATTGTACCTGGCGACCGATCCTCAACTGGTCGCTGAGGACCGGCGTGCGCAGGAACTGCTATTCCGCTTCAACATGACCCGGCCGGATGCCGGCGATGAACGGCGTGCTTTGCTTACCGAACTTTTCCATGCCTTCGGGACTGGGGCGGTGCTGAGGCCATCGTTCCGTTGTGACTACGGTAGCAATATCTCGATCGGCGAAGGCACGTTCATTAACTACGACTGCGTCTTCCTCGACTGCAATCGGATTATCATCGGGCGCGAAGTCCAGATTGCGCCACGAGTTCAGATCTACACTGCAACTCACCCGCTTGACGCGAAAACCCGCCGGTCCAATCTTGAGTTTGCTCTTCCGGTAGTGATTAAGGATGGCGCATGGCTTGGCGGCGGGGCGATTATTTGCCCCGGCGTTACCATCGGCGAGAACACGGTCGTTGGTGCAGGCAGCGTGGTCACCCGCGACCTGCCGCCCGGGGTCCTGGCAGTCGGTAATCCCTGCCGTGTGCTAAGAAGCCTGGACTAATCCTGCCTATATCGAACAAACCCGGGCTGCATTCTTGGGTCTGGATTCTACATTTTCAAAACCAGGGAGCAGGCAGCGCATCGAGGCACCATAGTTATCGACAGGCTAGAGCATGATTCGTGCGAGCCCCCGACTAAAAGAGGTTGCGGAAAAAACCGGATCGCGCAAGTAAGCATGCCCCAGGGGCTGAAGCCCGCACATACAGAAAACGTGTTTTCAGAGGCTTTCGAGTCTGCGTGAGAACTAAAAAGAAACCGCACTCATGCTTTGTATCAGGGCACGACTTTAGAGGCTGCGGAAAAAGCCGGATCGAGCAAGAAAGCATGCCCCAGGGGCTAAAGCCCACGATGATTACATTACATTTGCGCCGGGGATAAATCCCCGGCCTACCCTAAAACATAGTTTTTCCGCAGCCTCTAAAGGCCGCGCCCTGATACAGGCATCCGAGCGGTGGGTCGTCTAAGGGTCTGCTTTTTGTAAAATTCGATAAAATTCGATGCTTTTTAGCCTTTTGGAGGTATGAAGAGCCTTTGCATGGATTTTCATTTTCCGGACCGCCTAGCGGCGGCGTGCGAAGGGGTTCCTTTTTACGGAGAAGAGGACTCTGGTGTCGGGAGCAACGTAGTCGGCCATGGGGACACGAGGCGCCCATGCGGTCGTTGGCGAGGGGTTCGAGGGGGCACCAAAGAAGCTGGGCTCGCCAGGGTCAAGAGTTGGTTCGGGAGTAGCGTCTGAAACGGGAGGGGCGCCATTGCTCCCTCCGGAAGGGGGTTGGGCCTCGGAGGCGGCTTCTTCCTGGGCAGGGGGTGAGGGCGGCTGGGGGTCCACGTTTTCCGCGGACTGCTGCTTACGAAGCCACTCGGCGGTATAGATTTGCGCGGTAACGGGTGGAGGGGTGGATTTGTTCTGGGCGGAAGGGGCACGGCGATCAGGGATCAGGCCTTCGATGGCGATGATCATGGAGAGGGCCTTGACCTGTCCGGTAACACTGCCCCGGGTCGTTTCGGGGCCGAGGTTGGCGAGGTCCCAGAGGCGGTCCAGGACCTGGTCGCGGTTCGGATGGAGCCGGTGCTGTTCGTCCACGGCACGCCCCACGGCTTGGCGGGACAGGTCGGTAGCCTGCTCGACGGCGGCCCGATGCTCATGCATGTAAGCGCGGACACGAGGCCTGGCTTTGGTGTCGGGGTGGAGACCGACGGCTTCTGCGGCACGACCGTCGGTCATGGTTCCAGAGAGGACCAGGAGGGCAAAGGCTATTTCCTGGTCAGTGATGGGGTCGCTGAGGTTGTTAGGCATAGATGGCTCCATTTTTTGGGTGGTTTGGAAGTTGAGAGCAGGCAGGGGTTTCTAGTGCGCAGGGGGAGTGGGGACGCAATAAAAAATCCCGCCGCGGCGGGATGCTGATTTGTGACAAGGGCCGGGTGGGACACCGGACAGCGGTAACACTGTCCTTCGCTCGCGCGCAGGCCGGAACTATCGGCAACAGCCCGGCTCGGAGCGGTCACGCGAGGACCCGCCTCCTGCCGAAATCATTACTTGATAAAGCTTACAGGACGCGAGACGCTGCGGCAATCGTGATACGGGGCCGGACCGGGGTTCTCGGAATCCCCCATCTGCCCCGACTTTTCCGGGGTTAAGCCGACAGAGATCCGGGTTTTTAGTCGAGCCATAAAAGGGTTAAAAGAGAATTGGGCTTTAGCCTCTGTTGTGGCAGTACCCATGCCGCGACGCCTACCTGGCAAAGAAAAAACGCAGGGACAAGCACGCGGACTCAAGGGTAGGCCGGGGATTTATCCCCGGCGCAAATGCAATGAAATCATCGTGGGCTAAAGGCCGTCCCCTTCAGAAACCAAGATGTACCTCAGGGGCTAAAGCCCTCATTTGTTCCCGCCTAAACGGCCCGACTAAAGAGGCTGCGGAAAAAATGATTGGTCTGACGGGGACGGGCTTCAGCCCCTGAGAACGTCGTTCCTTCACGAAGGCTACGGGCTGAAGCACGTACCCTTCAAGGAAAGAAACACGTAAAGCCTAATACGCTTTCAACCTTTATGGCCCGACTAAAGAGGCTGCCGAAAAATGAACAGTTTCTGCGGAATCGAGATAAAAGAAGTTTGGTTCGCCGTGAGGTAGAACCAAAAGTCCCGCTATGCGGTACACGATGCGCCTTTTCGCGCCTACCCGCGCGGCAAACGTTGACAACCGTACCATCGAACCAAAATCATGCTAGCGGGAGTGATTTCCCCAGTGGAACATACCGCAAAGCGGGATTCAAGTCCGCAAAGCGGAACCCGTGCGATGGGTAAGCCAGCCTGAACTTGAGGGTCATTCGATGGAAGCTCTTGCCAGTGATCGTCCCCCTACCGAAGCTGTAACAAGATCCAGCGATCTGTATCAGTTGCACAGCCTCGATCGCGCGGTGGCTGTTCTGGAGATGCTGGGTGAAAGCGAAACTGCGCTTAGCCTTGCGGAAGTATGCCAGCGGCTGCGTCTGCACAAAAGTACCGCTCATCGTTCCCTCATGGTGTTGGAACGGAGTGCGCTGATCGAGCGAACCCCGGAGAATCGCTACCGCCTCGGCCTGAAGCTGTATGAGCTTGGCAACCGCGCGGTCGAGCAGGTGGATCTGCGTACCCGTGTCCACCCCTACTTTCGCCGGCTTGCGGCACACGTGGGAGAAACCGTGCACCTGAGTGTGCTCCAGAAAACATCGATCGTTTATTTGGACAAAGTGGAACCGAACCGCCGCGTATGTGTCAGTTCCAAAACCGGGACTTCCAATCCTGTCTACTGCACCTCGATGGGCAAGGCGATGCTCGCCTTTCAGCCGCCCGAAGTGATCGACCAGATCGTTTCCAAAATCCGTTTCGTGCGCTACACCCACAAGACGCTCACCTCCCGCGAGGCCCTGATGAAGGCGCTGGAACGGGTGCGCCGGCGTGGATACGCTATCGACGATCAGGAAATAGAGGTGGGTGTTCGCTGTGTGGGCGCGCCTATCTTCGATGAAAACCATCAAGCCATCGCAGCCGTTAGTGTCTCCGGTCCGACCTCGCGGATTACGGCACCCAATATGCCCGAGATTGCCGAGCACCTGCTGCGCTGCTGCCGCGACATTTCCCTCTCGCTCGGGCTGAACGCCAAGAAGAGGCCGCGTGTCCTCTCTGCCTTCGAGCGCCACTACCATAGTTAAGGGCGTTCGGGGGGGCCTTAATGCGCACTTTCACCCGCTAACGCAGGTCGGTAATCGCCGCGACGTCCATGTCTCCATAGTCCTGGTTCTCTCCCCCCATGCCCCAACAGAAGCTATAGGCTCGCGTGCCCACGCCGGCGTGGATCGACCAGCCGGGAGAAATGACCGCCTGCAGTTCTTTCATGAGGATGTGGCGAGTTTCCCCGGGCGGCCCCATGAGGTGAAACGCCACCGCATCCTGGGCAAGGTTGAAATAGAGATAGACCTCGGAACGCCGCATGTGGGTGTGCGGCGGCATCGTATTCCAAACGCTGCCCGCATGCAGATGGGTCACCCCCATCACCAACTGGCAGCTCTGGACGCCGCCGAGGTAGATGTACTTTGAAACCGTCCTCAGGTTGCAGGTCTCCGCACTGCCGACTACGGCCGGGCTCGCTTCTTCCTTTCGCACCAACGCGACAGGGTATGCGGTATGCGCGGGATAGCTAAGAAGATAAAAGACAGCCGGTGACGATGGGTCTTTGGACTCGAAGCTGACTTCTGCATTCCCTCGGCCGATATACAGGCAGTCAAGATTTTCGAGCGAGTGGCATTTTCCGTTCACCCGGATACAGCCGCTCCCACCCACATTCAAGGCTCCTAACTCGCGTCGCTCGGTAAAGTACTGGGCGCGCAGAGCGGGATCCGTCGGCAGGGAAAGTGGGCCTCCCGTTGGCGCCGCGATTCCCGCGACCGTGCGGTCCAAATCGACATAGGCTAAGTGGAGCGTTCCGGGCTCATACAACGAATCCATGAGGAACGTCTCCCGAAGCTCGGCCGTGGTCATGTGCGGATAACGAAAGGGATCTGCCAAGAGATAGGTCTTCAAGTCGTTCTCCTTCAACTAGGGTCAAGTCATCCGCGAAAACCCACTGTCCTCACCGGATAAAGCGGCACGTCTGTTGCGGCATAACCGTAAGACTGCTTAGCGACTGACAGAGTCTCACTTAACCTGCTTGACCAGCCAATTCACCAGCTCGACGGCTCCGGCAAGATTGTCGTATTCCGGAGAAAGGTTTTGCCCATTCGTATATTCGTTGTAGACCCACGGGTCGGCCACGGCAAACACCGTGCCTTTGCCGTATTTCGCTGACGCCATCAGAATGTCACCCCTGTCCTGCAACAGAGAAGCAGCAGGAACCTTGATCGATATCGTACAGGTGTCTTTCATGAACAAGGTGTGGGGATAGTGAAACAGCGGCCCACCCCCTGCCACCGGAATCCGGCCTGCGTCATGAGCCGTTCCAATCACATGGTGGCTGAGGACCGGGTTGAAGTGGATGCCAAACTCATCGGCCAGCAGATCCAGATGTTCGATCTCCCCGTTAGCAGGATCGTTGGCCATCAAAATCAGCACCCCTCCCGCCTTCACCCATTCCGCCACCTGCCGCGCATCCTCGGGCTGCAGGTAGTGGGGCTGCGGATTCTTGGCCGGGATGTCAGGCGACACAATGATGTAAAACTGTGCCCCTTTCAGGTTGGCTGCAGTGGGCGCGCTGTAAAGCGTATCCGTCGCCACACCGAATCCCCGGAAAATCTGCCCGAAAAGGAAAAAGCCACTGTTACTGACATCATCCCACTTGTAGTGGAAGTATTCCTGTTTACCTGCCGCATTTGTCCGCTGCTGGCTGTTAAACCACGCGTCCACTAACACTTTTTCGCTGCGGTCAGCGGAGTAGGCCCGTGCCGCAGAACACCAAATGAAGACAAACACGATCGCGCGCATGGCGAACGAATTGAAACTTTGCACTGCGGTTACTCCCCGGGCCACCTGACCGGCCCAAGATGTATCAAATCGAATATTCATTGATCAATGGAAATCGAAGGATTAGCGTCTTAAATGCATACCAGGTTCCGCTCTGCGGGACGAGGTCGCATCAGCCCGGGTGCTACAGTAGCTAAGTATTAATCCCATGCCGATAGCCGACGATCTAGCACGCATTGCACTTCAGGAACAAGAGCTCCAGTTTGCCAGCTTTGACGAAGAGACGGCATGGAGGCTGGGTGGGCATGTACGAGCACTGGCGCTTGCGCGCAAGCTGAGCCTGGTGATCGACGTCCGGCGTTTTGGACAACCCCTCTTTTACACGGCGCTGGCGGGGACCACGCCCGACAATGTTGAGTGGGTGCGCCGCAAAGGCAATGTGGTCGCTCGTTTTCATCGTAGTTCCTATGCCATCGGGCGGGAGATGGAGAACAAGAAATCCAATCTCTTCGAACGTTACGGGCTCCCGATTGCAGACTACGCCAGCCACGGGGGCAGCTTTCCGCTACGCGTATTGGGCGCCGGTGTCATTGGTTCCGTCACTGTCTCCGGTCTGCCGGAGCGCAACGATCATCAGTTGGCGGTAGAAGCTCTGTGCGCAGAACTGGGCCGCCCTTTTGAAACCCTCCGTCTCGAATAGAGGTCTTGTCGTCTGCGCCAACCAACCGAACCTCTTCCGCGTCAAAACAATTTGTGGCGCATGCATGTGCGCGCAGGGGGGAAGACATGGCAAAGCTAAACGAAGCAGCTCGGGACCGGATACCCGCGACCAAGTACGCATTTCCCAAGCAACGCAAGGAGCCGCTGGAAAATGCCTCTCACGTACGTAACGCTGCCGCGCGCTTCAACCAGGTGGAGGGCGTCACCGAGGCGGAGCGGCGCGCGGCGTGGAAGCGGATCGAGACTGCAGCCAAGCGATACAAGGTGGAACTCAAGAGCTCGAAGTAGCGTTTGTCACCAGCGGCGGTTTAGCCTATCAAGTGGTCGGGGACATTAAGCCCTTGCCGGTTGGTGGCTATAGCCACTAGCATCAATGCATGGCAAAGGTTTCTGAGGCAATCGCCCCGGTGATCGCCGTGGACAGGAAAGCCTCAGCCCCGCTGCATAGGCAGGTCTACGAGGGCTTTCGCACGGCCATTGTCCGGGGCAATTTGCGACCCGGGCAGCGAGTGCCGTCTTCCCGCACTCTGGTTGAGGAGTTGGGGATATCCCGCATCCCGGTTCTCAATGCTTACGCACAGTTGTTGGCGGAAGGTTATTTCGAGAGCCGTAAAGGCGCGGGTACGTTTGTATCCGAAGCCCTCCCCGAAAGCCTCACCATTTGTAAAGATAGAACACCGCACTCCGCGCAGCCGGGTTCGGGACCCCGACCGGTTGCGCGGCGGGGGTTGCTGCTCTCTGCCGAACGCCCGCCGTGGGCCGGCGGGTGGGGCGCGTTCAGCGTGCACCAGCCCGCATTTGACCGCTTTCCATTTCAGATATGGTCAAGCATCATCATGCGCCACTGTCGAAGCCCGCGCCTGAATGCAATCCATAACATCGACCCGCTGGGCACGGAAACTTTCCGCGAGGCCATCTGTACTTACCTTCGCACCGCGCGGGCAGTTCAGTGTGAGCCGCGCCAGGTGATGGTGGTTTCCGGCTCGCAGCAGGCACTCGAGATTGCGGCGCGTGTCTTGCTCGGAAATGGAAGCGCCCTTTGGGTCGAAGATCCAGGCTACAGGCTGGCGAGGAACGTCTTCCAAGGTGCAGGTTGCCGTCTGATCCCCGTCCCCGTCGATGAAGACGGTTTGGTGGTATCCATCGGGATTAAGCGATGCCCCAAAGCGCGCGCAGCTTACGTTACCCCTTCTCATCAATATCCTCTCGGCGCGACCATGAGCGCGGCTCGCCGGATGCAATTGCTTAACTGGGCGCAAAGTGCGGGATCGTGGATCATCGAGGACGACTATGATAGCGAGTACCGCTTCGAAAGCGCGCCTATCTCATCCTTGCAGGGGCTTGATCGTAATGCCCGGGTAATTTATATCGGAACTTTCAGCAAGGTTCTTTTCCCCTCGTTGCGTCTGGGCTACATCGTTATCCCCGAAGACCTGGTGGATCATTTCGCTGCGGTGCGATCGGTCATGGACATTTTCCCGCCCTACCTGTACCAGGAAGCGATCACCGACTTCATGCGCGAAGGACATTTCGCTCGTCACATCCGGAAGATGCGATTGCTGTACGGCGAACGCAGGACCGCGCTGGTCAATAACATCCGTGACCAACTGGGGCCAGAGTTTGAAATCCACGGCACCCAGGCAGGCATGCATCTCGCAGTAACTTTGCCCAAAGGCCTGCGTGACCTTGAGATCGCGCACAAAGCTGCGGCCAAGGGCATATGGTTGTGGCCTCTCTCTCCGTCGTATCTCACTCAATCTCCACGACAGGGTTTGATCCTGGGATTTGGCAATACGTCGGTGGAAGAAATGCCTCGCGCCGTCAGTCAACTTCGAGCACAGCTGCCGGGATGAAGCTACCCGGCAATCTGGGTTGATCGGATTCGACAACAATCGCCCTATGGTTTCCGCGTTCATCAAATGTTCCGGGAAAGACGCGTGCGATCGAAGCCGGGGCCGGCTTCGCGACCATCGCTTGCTCTGGGGCATCATGGAAAGACAGGGCCCCGTTGGGTCCCGATGTGCGGTAGGCTTTCGCGCCGGAGGTGAGTAAAGTGAATTCGGTGGTCTCGGTGAATGTTGGTCTTCCACGAGATGTCGAATGGCAAGGCAAAGTAGTCCACACCGCCGTTTGGAAGAGGCCTGTGCCAGGCAGAGTGATGGCGCGACGCCTGAACCTGGATGGCGATGGGCAAGGGGACCTGGCAGGGCACGGTGGGGAGCACCGGGCGGTGATGGTGTATCAGCTCGATTCCTACCGCCATTGGCAAGAGCAGTTGCAGCGGCAGGACTTCGAGTATGGTCAATTCGGCGAAAACCTCACCGTCGATGGCCTTCCCGACAACGAAGTCTGTATCGGCGATCGTTACCGAATCGGTGGCGCTCTCTTTGAGGTGACACAGCCGCGTGTCACGTGCTATCGAGTCGGCATCCGCATGGCCAATCCTCAGATGCCGAGCCTCCTGGTTTCGCACAAGCGCCCTGGCTTCTATTTCCGCGTGATTGAAGAAGGCGAGATCGGGGCAGGAGACCAGATCGTGAAGGTCGCCGACGGGCCGGAGCAGGTTACCGTGGCCGAGATCGATGCGCTGCTTTACCTGCCTGGTCATCCCCGCGAACAGCTGCAGCGCGCCCTGCGAATTCCCACACTCAGTGCGGGGTGGAGGGGATCCCTGCAGGCCCTAGTAGCTGAGGGGGACAACGCCAAGCAGGGAAACGCAGGGCTCGCTCCTTCGTCGCCTCCGCCTGCCTGGCAGGGCTTTCGGCCACTGCGTGTTGCAGTGGTTCAACCGGAAGCAGTGGGCGTGCGCTCCTTTCTGCTCGAGTCAGAGGATCGATCCCCTCTACCGCCACCATTGGCGGGCCAATTTCTGGTATTCAAGCTCGAACTGGACGCTCGCTCCGCGCCCATCCTGCGCAGCTATTCCATGTCTGGCCCTCAGGGCACAGGAACGTATCGCATTAGCGTGAAGCGTGCCGACGGCGTGGGAAGCCGCTTCTTCCATGACCGCATCCAGCCCGGCGACATTCTTCAAGTGAGCGCGCCACGAGGCAACTTCACGCTGGCTTCGAGTGATAGTCCGGTGGTCCTGCTAAGCGCAGGGATCGGTGCGACGCCCGTCCTGTCCATGCTTCACGCACTCGCGACCTTGCACTCCATGCGAGAGGTCTGGTGGTGCTACGGCACTCGCAATCGCAAAGAACACCCGTTCGCCACGGAAGCTCGAGAGCTACTTGGCAATCTCCCACGCAGCCGTTCGTTCGTTGCCTATAGCAAACCGGAACCTGGAGATCAGCAGGGCAAGGACTACGATGCACCCGGACACTTGAGCCTTTCGTTGCTGCAACAACTCCACCTCCCGCAGACTGCGGACTTCTATCTTTGTGGGCCCCCTGCCTTCCTTGCTGAGCTGACTGGCGCCCTACAGTCCTGGGGCGTGCCGTACGCACGCATTCATTCTGAGACCTTCGGAACAGAATCCGCAGTGACCCCGGGTATTGCCGGCACCGCAGCCAGAACCCCGCATCCGCCGGAGGGAAATCCTGGTTCAGGTCCGGCGGTATCGTTTACCCGGAGTGGTCTGTCGGTGCCATGGAACCCGCGTTTTCCAAGCCTGCTCGAATTCGCGGAAGCCTGCGATGTTCCTGTCCGGTGGTCGTGCCGGTCGGGCGTTTGCCATATGTGCGAGTCAGGGCTCATCGACGGCGAAGTTCGCTATGCCCCCGAGCCGCTCGACCGGCCTGCAGCGGGAAATGTCCTGATCTGTTGTTCGACGCCATTGGCAGGGGTTGAACTGGATCTGTGAGTATCAAAGACCCAGGCCGCTCAGGCCTGGGTGATCGTCCGGGCGTCTCCCGCTGGGCCAATGAAACTTTCGCTCCGACTCCTGGATGGGCAATTCATTAATGCTGGCGTGGCGAGCGTACATCAGACCCTCGGCGTCAAACTCCCAATTCTCGTTGCCGTAGGCGCGAAACCAGTTTCCGGAGTCATCGTGATACTCATAGGCGAAACGAACAGCAATACGGTTGCCAGTGAAGGCCCACAATTCCTTGATCAGCCGGTAATCCAGTTCTCTGGTCCACTTCCTCTTCAGGAAGGCAATGATTTGCTCTCGTCCGGTCGGGAATTCCGCGCGGTTCCGCCACCGCGAATCAATCGTGTAAGCCAGCGCGACCTTTTCCGGGTCGCGCGTATTCCAGCCATCTTCCGCCAGACGAACTTTCTGAATGGCGGTCTCCTGGCCGAACGGCGGTAAGGGGGGACGCGGGCTCATGGTCGTGATGCTCCTTCAGACTTTCGAACCTGGTCGAGCCGCGGCAAGCTCTTTCCGCAAGGCTTCATTTTCCTGCTCCAGGGTTTGTATACGCTTCTCCACATCTTTCATTCCGTCACGGAGCTCTTCCACTGAATAGCGGGGTGTGATGTGCTGCGGACAATTCCAATCGTAGGCTTTTACATGGATAACGAAGACCCGCTCGATGGCTGTCTTCTCGCCGGGCATACGAACGCGGTCCAGCCAAGCCTCTGCCTTGTCGCCTTCGAAGATTTCCGTTCGTCCTAATATCTTGAGCCGGGCCTGCCGAGGATAGTCGACCATAATGAGGGCAACGCGATCGTCGGTCTGCAGATTTCCTGTGCTGATGTATTGTTTGTTTCCGCGGAGATCGGCGAATGCCAGCGTGTGGTCGTCAATTACTTTCAGAAAACCTT
>CAWIRT010000003.1:0-209319 GCA_963838445.1 uncultured Acidobacteriaceae bacterium | reverse complement strand
ATTCCAATCGTAGGCTTCTACATGGATAACGAAGACCCGCTCGATGGCTGTCTTCTCGCCGGGCATACGAACGCGGTCCAGCCAGGCCTCTGCCTTGTTGCCTTCGAGGATTTCCGTTCGTCCTAGTATCTTGAGCCGGGCCTGCCGAGGATAGTCGACCATGATGAGGGCAACGCGATCGTCGGTCAGAAGATTTCCTGTGCTGATGTATTGTTTGTTGCCGCGGAGATCGGCGAATGCCAGCGTATGGTCGTCGATTACTTTCAGAAAACCTTTAGGGCCGCCTCGATGCTGCACATAAGGCCATCCGGTCGCGCCTGTCGTCGCCATATAGAAACTGTCGCGCTGGGAGAGGAACTCCGTCTCGAACGGAGTGAAGCGATCCTGCGTCACCCCGGAATTCTCCATGCGCTGGTACTGGCGCCGGCTGCCGTAGCGTTCCTGCAGCTTCTTGACCAGGGGAGTAAAGACGAGCGAACCAAAACTCATGAAGGGCCTCTCTGCCTTCCCCGGGGTCGACGGTCCTTGAATCAATGGATCGACAACGTCATCCACCGGACGCGAGAAACCTCACGATGAGGAAAGCAATCTCCTCATCGTGAGTCTCAAGCCCTGGATGACGGGTGTCAAGCAGCGGACGCCGGGAAAGGCGCGCGATCAACCTGGCCAGGATTGGTCTCGGTTGAAACGATTAGCTCTTCGCGTGCTTGGCAATGGCCTGCAGGACGGTTGTGCTGTCTGTACGGGGATCTACTTTTTTCCAAACCTCGGCAATCGTCCCATCTGGCGCGATGAGGAAAGTATCCCGCTCGTCGAATTTCATATCCTTGAAGGTCATCAACGGAACGCCGTAAGCCGTGGCCGCCTGGCGTTCTGGATCCGCGAGCAGCTTAAAGGTAAGCCCGTCCTGGGTGCAGAAGCTCTTGTGGCTTTCCGCCGTGTCGAGGCTGACGCCAAGCACGACGGCATGCTGGGCCTCAAAATTCGACAGATCGGTCTGATAGGCATGTGCTTGGATAGTGCATCCGGTGGATTTGTCTTTCGGATAAAAATAAAGCACCACCCATTTGCCGCGGTAGTCCGAGAGACTGACAAGGGTACCCTCCTGGGAGGGGAGCGTGAACGCTGGAGCTTTTCTCCTGGCTGCAAATCTATGTCCGCTGCGTGTGCAGTGACTGCGTTCGAGGGGCAAAGCCCTGCTATGAGCAGGGCGAGCAATAGCTTGGAGTTGTTTCGCATAGTTCCTCTATACATGGCTGCAGTTAGTATTCCTCATAAAAAACGGCACCAGGAGACGTTCTCATCCTCTCATAAGGACAGGCCTGTTCTAACCGCCCTGATAATTTAACGAGCACACACAGCGCCGGCACGTCGGATTCTCGCTCATGCGGAGTGATTGCCTGAACAACCGCGCTGCCTCACCGTTAATAACCTCTTCCAAGGTAGAAGAGCTAATGCTTCCAACTGCACGATGGAAAAAGCAGGGTCTAACCGATCCGTCGACTTCCACGACGGCAGAAACCCAGGGAGCATTGCAAATGGGCGATTCGGGGATCTGCTTGCCCCAAATGCTCGCGGAACCGGCGTGGGAGCCGTCGAAGCTTTTCTGCCCCCTCCACGACGTATTTGCGGCGAATATCATCGGCATGTTCCACAATGAGCTGCTCAATTTCGTCCTCAAATTCGACAACTTCTCTCAGGGTCAACGCGATCTCGCTTTGTCTCTCCCCTGGCCACACCAAGGGTCGATTGAAGGCTTCCGAGGTCAGGTCTGCCGCGAGAAAGGATATCGATGTAAACCCGAGCATTTTTGCTGCCGCCACCGTGGCGCGAAGATGACGATGATTGGCTTTCTGCACCGTGGTGCGGCATGTGATCCTCATCTCTGGTTTTTGCTTAAGATCGCCGCGACCCCTTGCGTGATTACATCGAAGCGCTCCATGGACGCGCCGGATACCGTCATGGATCTCACGGGGACCGTCGATCGATACGATCACGTCATCGAAGAGGGTAGAGACATCATTCGCGCGTTTGAGCAGCAACAGACCGGTGGTTAAAAGTGTGAGACGAATATTCTCTGCACGAAAAAACCCGCAGAGTGCGCGAAGGTCGCTGTGCAGCAACGGTTCGCCACCGGACAACACCACTTGCCGGACGCCTAGATTTCGCAGCGACGCACGATGACGGTCCAGATCGGCGACCCGGACCTGCTCATGCGTCTCCCGCTTCCAAATGTCACACATGATGCAGCGGCAGTTGCAGTGGCTATGGACATTCAAAATCAAAATCGGCATGGATGTCAGCCCGGAAGCCGCCTGGACCGGCCGGGACGAAGCAACGCCTTCCTCATGCAGCAGGGGCACGACGCACTCTCTTTCCGCCGACACAAAGATCGGACCCCAGGGCCTCTTCGGCTTCGGCAATGAGCTTATCGATGGGAGCGCGAACCCATCGTTGCTGACCGTCCACCACGAAAGGCTGCAATCCGTGCCGGAGCGCGCCGGGAAGGCGCTCAAAGATCGATGGGCCCACAAGCTGGATGCGGCCCGCCAGGATCACCAGTTCAATCTGCTCTATCGTCAGCTGGGCCAGCGTTTCAGCCGGGCTGAGGCCGCGATCGCGAACCACCAGCAGGTCTGCGATGGAGCCCGGTTTGAGGTGGCCTTCTCCTCGACGCAGACGCAGGATTTCCGCCGGCGCGCTTGTCACCATGGCATAGAGCGAGTTGGCATCGAGGCCAATGTGTGTGCGGGCAAATCGAATCTCATCCAGCAGGTCACCGGCAGCGGTGAGCGGCGAATCGCTGCCCAGCATCACGCTGTCGAGCGAGCGGATCAACGCCAGAGAGGGCGACTGATGAAAGAGAAACTCGTTCGAAGTGGGACAGAGAATCACGGCGGCAAGGCGCCGGTTGATCAATGACACCGCTTCAGGAGTGCATGCCAGGCCGTGAACCAGCACCGTGCGATCATCGAGAGCATGCATGCGGTCGAGTGCGAAGACCTCTTGCGCGCTTTCCTGATCGATGCCTTCCGCAGCATGCAGAATGAACGGCAGATCGGCCCGGCTGGCAGCGAATTTGCTGGCCAGTTCGGCTCGAGCGAAGGCGAGTGTGCCCAGCCAAATTCGGAGACCACGCGGACGGGAAATCCGGGGTTCACTAACTCCTGGGTGATCGGGTTGTGATGGCAGACGGTGGTTACCCCGCAGAGTAGATTGCGGATCGCCCCCCACCATAGACGAAGAGACCGAGGCACTTTGCGATGCTGCGCAATCAATGGGGCCTGGTTGGCATGAATATCCTGCGCCCATTGTGCCGCGTTGCGATAAGGGCCATTCCCGATGTTGGGAAAGAGGCTGAATTCCAGATGATCGTGTGCATTGATCAACCCCGGAAGCAGCAGGAACCCTGACAAGTCAAGCGTAGCTTCCGCAAGCGCGTCAGACTTCTCTGCCGCCGAGGTCCCGTTCTGCATCAGATGGATCATTCCGCCCATGATCGAAACCGAAGCCAGCTGTAGCTGCATCCGGTCCACGCGCACAGCGCGCTCCAGTAAGACGAATGGATCCCGGGGTGTCCTGATTCACTGTTCGTTCCCGCGGAGAGCTTGGGGACTTTCGCAGCTGAAGAATATAAATAGCAGGAAGAGCGGCGGCAGATGCATACAGGTCAAGCCGGCCGCACTCTTCGAAGATCTGTCGCTCTTCGACACCGAAGGTTGGTTCCAGGAGCGAGACAAGCGTGAATCCGCGAGCCTGAAATGCCTCGGCTATCTGCTCAAGAGACCATCCGTGCCCCTGAATGCAGGTGTCTGAACCCTTCGCTGGAAACGCTCTCTTCCAGTGAAGAGAGGCCTCTGTATCAGGATGCATATCGGTGAGGAAGACAGTTGCCCCAGGACGAGCGACGCGATCGACCTCCTGGGCAAAGGTATTCAGATCGTCGAGGTAGCTGACAACAAAGGAAGACAACACGATGTCGGCAGCGGCGTCACTAACCGGTAGCGCGTCGCAGCTCCCCAGGCGAAGATCGCCGTTATGGTTCAGCTTGTCAGCTGCGAGGAGCAGCATCGCGGGGGAAATATCGACGCCAAGCAAGCTCCTCGGAGAGCGACGCATTAACCGGTGCAGCCACCTTCCTGTGCCGCAGCCGGCATCGAGGATGTCCAAACCGCGAACGTCCGTCAATCTGGGGTCAAGAACGCGCTGTTCCAGCGAAAGCAGGGGGTTTGGGAGGGTGTCATAAACCTCCGCCCAGCTATCAAACACCTCAGACGGGAAAGTGAGAGTTGGCTCATAAGCTTTCCCGCTTCGGCTTGCGCAGTTGAATGAACTCGTTGGCCCATTGGAGTTCGATCGGAAAACGATAGACTCGCAGCGCATAACGCCACCAGCTCAGCACCTTCAAAAGCGCCCGGCTCCATTGCGGCGCACGGATGTCCTGTACCGTGGGCCAGCGCGACGCAACGACGGTTTCAAAGTTATCGATCAGCTTCTTAGTCCTGGTCTTCAGCCACGGGGCGTGGGTATCGATGCGAAGGGTGTAATCCATCCATTCTTTGGTGGCCCATCCGGCAGGGCTATCCGGAAATGCAATCTGGCTATCCACATCTCCATACATCTTTCCCGGCTGGGGTGTAGGGGTGTAGTGCTGCATGATGATTTCAGAGGTGGGATTAATTCGTTTGAGTTTGCGAATAAAGCTCACCGTCTCTCTCGTATCGCGTTCCGGGTCTCCGGGGTTCCCGATGACAAATGAGAATTCAGGGATGATGCCGAACTGCCGCGTACGATGGGCCATGGCCACCGTTTCCTCGGTCGTGATGCCTTTCTGCATCTCTTTCAGCACCCAATCGGAGCCGGATTCCGCGCCAAAGAAAATCATCGCGCAGCCGGCCTTCTTGATCGCCTCCAGGGTCGCATCGGAGTAACGAGCCATAATGTCGACGCGCGCTTCACACCACCATCGCAGGTTGAGCGGCGCCATGAGGTCGGCGAGCTCACGCGCGTGATCTTCTCGCAGGAAGAAGTTCATGTCATAAAACTGGACCGAGTCTGCGCCATAGCGGGCCACAAGATAGTTGAGGATCCTGACTGTCCGCTCTGGGGATTCCATGCGTTCTGCTCGTCCATAGGCGGCGTGGACACCGCAGAAGCTGCAGTTGAAAGGGCAGCCGATGCTGGCTTGATGGACCGCGGTGCGCTTGCCGAAAAAGGAGGGCCGCAGATATTTCTCGACCGGAAGACGATGAAAGGGGGACCAGGGAAATTCGTCCGGGCCCTTCATCGGCCGTTCGGGGTTGGTGCGATGAAACCCGAAAGCGTCCTTGTAGCAAAGGCCGAGAATGGAATCGAGCGTACGCTTTCCTCGCAGTGCGTCGATTAGCTCGAGCAGGGTATCTTCGCCCTGGCCACGCACTACGTAGTCGACATATTTTGCATTGAGAGTGGTATCCGGATAAAGAGAAGGAAAATAGCCGCCCCAGACGATACGCACGCTTGGACGAAGGCGGCGTATCTCGCGACAAGTTTCCATGGCCGCCACCATTTGCGGCCCCGGCATGCAGGAAACACCCAGAAGCTCAACCTGGTGAAGATTGATCGTGGCCAGAATTGCGGCGGTAGGATCCTCCTCCAGGTTGCCATCAATAATCCTGTATTCCTCGCGGCCTTCCAGGACCGCCGCAAGCGCCAGGACGGCAAGCGGAAGGCGGCAGTTGCGAGGCTTGGTGGCTCGAGGGTGGAAAAGGATGATCATTTCATTACCTTGGCAGAGTAGATCCTGAAGCGTGACGGCTTGCGGGTGCCGCGTAATCTCGCCAGCAGCGGGCGCATATGCCAGCGGATCCCGTAAAAAGGCCTATGTGTCTGCCACTGAATACCGAAGCGACGCTCGAGGGCGCCCAGGCGTTGGTCGGTGAGGTACTCCATGCTCTTGAGTTCGTCGGACGGAAAGCCATAGCGCTTGATGAATAATGCGCGACGCTCGTCAAGCATGCGCAGACCGCTCCACTCATCGCTGTACCACGGAGTGTCGGCGATGAGTACCGTACCGCGCGCGCGGACACAGCGAAGCGCTTCAGCGAATGTCCGTTCGTAATTTTCCGAGTAGTGAAACGAGGAATTGAAGATCGCCAGATCAAATTGGGAATCGGCAAAAGGCAGATTGTCGACCTCCGCCTGAATGAGCGGGAATAGAGTGCCTAGCCGCTGTTTGTAATGCCTGGCGGCGCCCAGACCATCCTGATCATTGGTGAGTAAATCCACAGCGACGGGTGCATGGCCCTGGCTTGCGAGACGATAACTCATCCAGCCATTGCCTGCGCCCAGGTCCAAAATGCGCAGACGATAGTGCGAGAGGGGAGTGAAGCGGGGCAAAATCTTCTGCTCGATATAGTGGAAAGTGCGAGCCCGCAGGGCCCACTGAGCACTCAGGCGACCGGAAGGATCGCGATAGGGGAGCGCAAGGTAGTAATCGTCATTTGAGCTGCCTCGGCCCTCCGAGGCACGAATTGCTTCATACTCCCGCACAAACCGGGCATAGCGAACGGCACGCTCCGGTAAGAGTGCCCGCCAGATGCCCTGCTCACACGCCAGCCTCGACATGCAGGTTGAGCAGTCAAGAGCTACGCCGTCCTTTTCCGGCAGGTAGCCGATCAAGTCAAAACAGTGTGGGCACCGCAGCATAACGCCCGTGCCTTGATCCCGGAAATGGTCCTTAAGCTTCGCTTGCGCGCTCAGTAACATTGCCACTCTACCCTTTCAAAATGGATGAGCATGTGGTCTCCGATCGTTCGAAACCAGGGCAGATGCGAAATGGCGCGGTCGATGCGGCGACACAGGTCGAGGAGCCGAGGGTATCTGCGAACGATCGGTTCCAGATACGAAGGTGGAACTGTTATGCCGATCCCGGTGCACGAACGCATGCGAAAGAATGAGGAAAACGAACGCTTGACCGCTCGCAAGGTCGGATAATTTACTTTGACGGTGAAATTCCCAACTTTCACGGTGGCGAATCCTGAGAATCTTCGGATTGCTTTGCGGAACTGGCCATGCAGAGCAAACCAGACCACCTCTGACAGGCAGAACCGGGTAGAAAGGCAGATCAGAACGGGCGCGCCCATCGCTACCAGGGCAGCCAGGTCGCGTGCAGTTTGATTAAGGTCCGCGACACAGTTCAGCCCGGAAAAATTGGAAAATGCGCCGTCGAATAAATTTCCGCGGTCAAGCTTCGACAGATGCTCGGTGGCGAGAAGCTTGAATTGGATCGGGGCGCCCGGGTCTTCGGACTGCACGCGCTGCCGGGCGGTCTCGATCATTCGTTCCGATGCATCGCAGGCTACGACGGAAATGTCGTGCTTTGCGAGAAAGAGGGCATCTTCCCCAGTACCGCAATTGAGTTCGAGGATCCGAGAGCCAGGTTCGAACGTGTTGGTCAGGATTTCCCAAACGGCACCGCGTTGGGCACGGCCGATCATCGATCGCGTAAAAAGGTCATCGTACTTCGCGGCCAGGCTGTCAAACGCCAGCGCCGTCTGGTTTTCGACTGCTGATGCGACTGTCATGCTTCCACCTCCGAGACAGTCGAGAGCAGCCCCGCTCGAGCCTGATCGATACTTTGGCGAAGACTTGCCGCGCTCTCCGAATTGGCAGCCGGCGTTCCGGCCAAACGGGCAAGCTGCACTTCCTCCTTAAGCAACCTGTCCGCGTAGCTATAGAACTTCTGCGAATGCCTGCCCTTGATCTTCAGCTCGCGATCCGAGCTCGTTGCCCATGGTTGCAGCTGAACCAGGCGATCCGACATTTTCTTGTAATAAGGCGTGCCCTTGATGGGATAAGACACCGTGGTGAAGAAGATATCGGGCTGCGAGGTGCTCACGTGTCGAATCGTCGCTTCAATATCGTCCAGATCTTCTCCCTCGTATCCCCACATCAGGAACATGCCGCTTTGAATGCCCCGCTCGCGGCTCATGGCAACTGCCTGCTGGACTTGTTCGATCTTGACCCCGCGATCCATGGAGTCGAGAATGCGCTGCGATCCGCTTTCTGAACCGATCCAGACGCGAAAGCAGCCCAGTTCCGCAAGCAGATCGAGCATCTCGGAGTTGAGGCGATCGGCGCGCGAGATGCACTCGAAAGGGATGCGGAGACCCCGCGAGCGCATCTCCGCCGCATACTCGCGAAGCCATCGGTGGTTGATGGTGAACACATCGTCGGAGACCCAGACCATGTCAGGGTTGTACGTATTGAGCAACCACTCCACTTCGTCGACCACCAGCAGCGGGTTGCGACGTCGATGTGTCTGCCCGAAAACCTGGTGACTGCACCAGCGGCACTTATAAGGACAGCCGCGGGCGGTGATGAAGTTAACCGATCCTTTTCCGTGCGCATCCCGCCAGGTCTTGACGTAACGGTGGATATCGATAGCCTGGCGAGCCGGCCAGGGTTGGCTGTCGAGATCGGAAATCTGGGTGCGTTGAGCGGTTTCCTGCATCGCACCCCCGGAATCGAGGTAAGCGATGCCGGCAATGTTCGCGTAGGAATTCGCGCCTCCGCAACGGAATGAATGCAGCAACTCCTCTACCGTGAGCTCACCCTCGCCAAACACGACGAAGTCCGCTCCTGCCTGGAGGTATTCCAATGCATAAGCGCCAGGTTCGGGACCACCGACGATCGTTTTCCAGCCGGCCTCCCGCGCAACTTTGAGCGTTTCGACTACGTTCTTGCGGGTCATGAGGTTCGCATAGATCCCCAGGACAGAAGGCTTCTCGGTGCGTAAATGGAGAAAGAGTGCGTCCCTGCTGGAGAAGGTGGTGTCGAATACGTCGACGTCGAAACCTTTCTGTCTCAGGTGTGAGCACAGATACAAAATGCCCAGGGGGGCGTAGGGCTTCATGATCTGAAGCTCTTTCGGATCCTCGTAGAGGTAGTAGCCGTGTGCCAGTAAAAGCTCAGCCATTTATATCCTTCCTCATCGCGCCGGTTGAGCAGTTTGCAGATGAACAAGCTGGTCGGTGCTCATTCCTGAGGCAGATGCTTCATACGGTGCGAAGCTGGTCGCTTCAGACTCTTTGCTGGTTTCTTCCAGCGCGAATACTTTCCTCCAGAGAGAAACCAGGTCTACGTCGGGGTCGTTGCTGTGCCACGAGTCCACCTCGGCGTGGAGGGCATTGCGTACCGAGAGGTAGAACTCGTCCTTGTACGCGGCCTTGAACATGAGGCAGAGGTCATCGCTATCGGTCCAGTTTTTCTTGGAGCCAATCTGCTCCTGCACCCGGTCAAAGAAGGCAGTGCCGGGGAGCGGATAAGAAAACGAAACCCCTATATCGTCCGGGCGGGTGTTGCGCACCAGTGCTATCGTTTGCTGGATGTCTTCCCACTGCTCTCCGGGGTAGCCAAACTGAAGAAAATAGCAGGCGCGAATACCTGCGTCCTTAAGCCTCGCGCGAGCCGATTCCACCTCTGCCACGCGCAGGGCCTTATCCATAGAATCCAGCACTCGTTGCGATCCGGATTCAACCCCCATCCAGACTTCGGCGCAGCCAGCACGTTTTAGGCCCGTCACTGTTTCCACGCTCATGAGATCGGCCCGGGATTGAATCTTGAAAGGCAATGCGCAGTTCCGTGCTTCAATCTCATCCGCGAACTGTTTGACCCAGTGCAGGTTGAGGGCGAAGATGTCGTCTCCGAACCAGATATGCTCTACTCCGTAAATCTCTTTGAGCTCACGAATTTCATCCGCCACCAACTGGGGAGGGCGGAGCTGAAATTTGTTTCCAGAGATCGGTTTGGCACACCAGTTGCACCGGTAAGGGCATCCGCGGCTGGCCACAACGTTGGTGGAGAAGTAGCCATGGGCCTTTACCCATGCATCTCGGTACGGCTCGAGATCGACCAACTCGCGTGCCGGCTTCACCAAATTTTTCCAATTCGCGTTCCGTGGTGACTTGACTGAGCTTTGACGAAGCTTTCCCTCAGCGTCGAGGTGAATGACTCCAGCTATTTCTTTCGAGAGCGCACCTCCGGCGCGGATGGAAGCACACAATTCCACCAGACTTTGCTCTGCCTCACCCACCAGAACAAAGTCGGCTCCGTTCTGCAGATACTCCCTGGCATGGTCGGTGGCGTCCGATCCATGAGCAATCACAATGGCTCCCGCGTCTCGCGCTGTCTGCGCGAGTTGCCACGCCAGTTCGCGCATCCGGGTCAGGCACATCTTGGAAAGAAAGTTGAAGTCGTCTTCATAGATGGCAACGATTGCCGGCTTCTGCTGGCGCAAAATTTCCAGAAAGCCACGGATGGGGTCTTGCAGCATGGGATCGAATACGGCAGCGGAAAATCCATGCTCTCTCAGAGCCGCGGCCGCGTAGAGGGTACCGAGCGGCGGATACGGTTGCATCTTCCGCACCTGCTTGGGGTCGTAAGAGAGATGATAAGAATGTGCCAACAGGATATCCGCCACAAGTTACCTCAAAGAGTCCATTTAGCTAACACGCACTTGCCGGTAGTTTAGGAAGTTCCTGACCGGTGATGAGTGAACGCCGCTGAGCGAATCTCTCAGAGAGAGCTGCAAGCCAAAGCTCCCACGGAAAGAATCCACGGTTCGAGTTCAAACGCCAACGGATCGGCAGCCGGATGATGGACTGTACCGCATGCCTTACTCGCGAAAGATTTGCAGTCTGCCGGCATATCTGACTGTTGAGCAGGAAGTACTCCACCATGCGATTGAGCCGCGCAAGCTCTCTTCCTTTCAGCCAGGGGAGCATATTGGCGCCCAGGGGCATTTCCATCCATTCAACCAACGAGTGAGGCTCAGGCACGCCAAGTTCACGCAGTTGCGGCCAGATAGGAATTCCAGGATAGGGTGTAAAGATATTCGGCGAAAAGCTCACATTCGGAAACTGCCTCGCAATATCGCTCATGGTTTGAAAGGTGATGGTGCGATCGGCTTCGGTCTCACCGGGATAGGCAAAGATGAGATTGAACGTGACTCGAATTCCGGCAAGGTTGGCCTTGCGCGCGGTTTCGTACATCTCGTTCACGCGCTGGTGCCGTTTATTCATCAACTTCAGCACCGTCTCTGAAGTGGATTCGGTGCCGAAGCCCATGTGGGATACCCCGCTCTTGCCGAGCAAGATCACGTCTTCTTCACTCATGCGGCAGAGGAAGTCAGTAGAGGCCTGAAACGTCCAGCGAAACTTGACTCCGGAGGCGATGATGCCGCGGGCAATTTCAAGCGCCCGAGTAAGCTGGACGGGGAAGTTTGAATCGAGCAGAGCAACTTCTTCGAGGCGATACCGGGTCACCAGATCGGTGAGTTCAGAAACAACCCGTTCGGCCGAGAGGGCATTGAATCGCCGCTTGTAAAAGACCATGTCGGTGCAGTAGTTGCATGCATATGGGCAGCCGACACTGGTGGCATAGCCAATTTTTCTGGATCCGCTGAGCTTCTCATAAGCATCGAAATCGGTCAGGTCGAAGGCTGGAATGGGAAGCGCATCCAACGGCTCCACGTGGCGATCCAGATTATGGACGCGACGTCCGTTGTTCTTCCAGGAGACTCCGGGAATCATATCCAAGGTCCGTTTTTTGAGCAGTGCCTCGGCCACCTCCACCAGGGTGACTTCGCCTTGGCCGCGAACCACAATGTCGACGAAGGGTTCGGTCAGTGTTTCGTCCGGCAGCAGAGTTGGGTGCCAGCCGCCAAAGATGATGGGCAGCCCGGGAAGCTCGCTTTTGATCGCGGTGGCTATTTCCACGGCGCCCCGAATCATCGGGCCGGTAAGTACAGAGATCCCGAGGCAAAGTGCGTCCACGCTTTCACGTTCAATGTGGTTTCGATAATCAGGATCAATCGCCGCGTCGATCATCACTACTTCAAAGTTGGCCTGGCGCAAGGTAGAGGCGAGGGCGAGCAGGCAGAGCGGGGCGCCAAGCGGCGGCCCGTCGTAAGCCGGGTAGAAGAGAATGACTTTTCCCCGGGTCAGCATGTAGCCTCTACCGCGTTCGGCTCCAGCCGCTTAGCATCAACGGCGGGCTTGAGTGCGGCGGTATGCTCTTTCAGCTTCTTATTCAGCCAGAGTTCTACGGGAAAACGGTAAGCGCCATGGTCGAGACGCCAGCGTGCGGGCAGCGAGATGCATTTTTGCGCCAGCCGGGTAATGGGTTTGCGCGTGTCTGCCGAGATGGGAATGCGGTCAAAGGCAATGCGGAGGTAGTCGCGCATCACCTGCAATTCCTCATGATCGCGGCCATTCAACCAGGGGAGCTTGGTGTAGCGGGGAAAGAAGTCGACCCAACCTTCCAGCGAGTCTGGCGTCTGGACGCCGAGCTCCGCAATCTTTTCCATGATGGGAGCGCCCGGATACGGGGTAAAAATATTGGTCCAGAACTCAGCGCCGGGAAAACGCCGGCATACGTCCATCACAAAGCTGATGGTCTCTTTTCGCTCTTTCGCACCTTCTCCCGGAAAAGCAAAAATGATGTTGAAGGATGGGCGAATCCCCGCCGCCAGGCATCGGGCGGCACTTTCATAGATGGTGGGGAAGTCCTGAAAGTCCTTGTTCATGGCCTTCCAGACTTTCCGGGACCCCGATTCCGCACCCTGGCATATCTGGTGTAGTCCACTTTTGTGCAGCAGCTTCAGGTCTTCGAGAGAAAGGCGCGCGGTGAGATTGGTAGTTGCCTGAATACTCCACTTGAACTGCGCGCCGGCACGTACAAGTCCCTCAGAAATCGCTCGCGCCCGGTCGAGGTCCACCAAAAAGTTATCGTCGACAATCCACAGCATTTCCAAACCGTATCTCCGGCTGAGATCAACGGTTTCTTCCACAAACTGTTCGGCGGGCAGCGCGTTCCACTTGCGTCCATAGACCCCCGCGTTGGTGCAGTAGGCGCAATTGAACGGGCAGGCGAGACTCGAGGTGTACATTGCCCAGCGCTTTCCGCACAACCGTTCATAGGCATCGAAGTCCGCCAGGTGATAGGCCTTAGGGGGCATGTCAACGAGTGGCCTGAGAGGCCGTTCCGGAGTGAAGATCAGCTTGTTGTCGCGTTTGAAGCCGATGCCCGCAACAAAATCAGGTGCAGAGCCCTTCTCAATATGCTGGACAAGTTCCAGCAGGGAATCTTCGCCCTGTCCGCGAACGACATAGTCGATATACGGGGCCTCCAGCGTCTGTGTCGGCAGGAGCGAGGGGTGCCATCCGCCCAGGATGATGGGGAAGTCGGGATTCCACTCTTTGATGGCTCGCGCAATTTCAACCGTTTCCCGGATCATCGGTCCGGTCACAAGAGAGATACCAAGGCAGAGGGCATCGCGCACTTCTTCGAGTACGCGCTTTTTATAGTTTGGCGTGATGGTCGAATCGATGAGGCAAATTTCATACCCGGCGCGAAGCAAGGGCGTAGAAACAGCCAGGATACCCAGGGGCGCCGTCGCATCGGAACTAGCGAACGACGGGAAAAAGAAAACAATTTTGCGGGACTTGGGCAACGCATTCTCCTTGCCTAAGGAGAACGATAGGTTCTTGGCCCGATGCAGTTGTCACAAGGATGTCAACGGTTTGTAACTTATTCCGCTACGCGAATGAACCTCATTCGGGAGGGCCCTATTCTCGTCTGCCGAGGGGAGGGGGACATTATCACCCGCGAATGCTCAAGCTCGTCGGGGAGTGATTGGCTCATCCCAGTCCACATCTCCCTCCGCGGAGCTGCGACTGCCCACCAGCATGGTTGCGCCCCGCAGCAGCGCTCCTGGATTGCGCGCTTCCAGCCACCGCATATAGCCAAATCCCACCACCAGCGACAACAGGAGGAAATAAGGCGCGAGATTATACGGCCACTCAGGCACGGGGTACACGGTCACAAAGAGCACCGGCAGCAGCGCCAGAGTCCCGATCCAGGGGGAAACGACATGGTGCCAAATGCTGAAATTGGCCGGATGCTCACGGCGGATGTAGGCCGTGAGGGCCAGATTTGCCACGCAATAGATGATGATGACCGCCAGTGTGGCAATCGTTTCCAGCAGGCCGAAAATATAGGAGGGACGCAATAAAATCCCAACCAGCAGGACCGCCAGTATGCCGACGATCTGGACCATCGCAATGGAGAACGTGGGTGTCTGGTGCACCGGATGGACGCGCCCGAAAGGCTTGGGAAGCGTTCCCGCCTGGCCCATGGTGTACATGACACGAGAGGCGGAGTTGGTGGAGGCCAGACCGACTCCGATGGCGCTGTTGATCAGCGCCAGCACCACGAACCACCAGCCCATTCCCCATAGCTTGTGACCGAGTGCATAGTACGGGTTTGGGTGGGCAGCGAAGGCTGCCATGTCGCCGGTTCCCCAACCGATCGCGCTTGCGTAGGAAGTAAAGACGTAGAAAATGCCCATAACCACCAGCGAGAGAAGCACCGCCTGGCCAACGAATTTTCCTGCCCGCCGGGATTCCTGGGCCAGTGGCGCTGCCCCTTCGAAACCGCTGAGGGAGAGGATGGAGAAGACCATGCCCGCCAGAATGCCGCCAAGATGATGGGGCGCTGCCGACGGATCGAGGGGTGCAGCGTAGTTGGAACCGGGTCCCGGATGGATCAGAAATGTGATCGCGAGCGCGAGCATGATCAGCAACTCGAGTCCACCCAAAAGCAACGTGACGCGCACCGAAAGTTGAATCCCATAGTGCGTGATCGTCCAAATCACGGCAAACGTAATCAACGCAATCACCCACCACGGAATGTTGATGCCGAAGCCCGTCCGCACTGTGTCCGAAAGCAGGTACCCGAGAAAGCCGCTGGACCCGGCGCCACCGATCAGGTCATACACCAGGTAGCTCCAGGTGGCCATGAAGCCGATGCGCGGCCCGAGCCCGCGGGTGGCGAAGGAATAGTAACCGCCGCTCGATGGCATGTACCGGGAAAACTGCGCCACGGTGTTTCCAATAAAGAAGCAGATGGTGGTAGCCAGGAGAAAGGAGATCGGCATATCCGGTCCCGCCTGGAGGGCGATGATCGGATAGGTGAACACCATGTTGTTGGCCGGAGCGATGTGGGTAACGCTCTGGAAAATCAGTTCGGGAAGCCCGAGCGAATTGCGTCGTAGCTGAGGATCGCTGGACTCGGTCGTCATCCGGGGTATCTCCTTCCGTTCAGGATGAACGACAAGCTGCGAGAGGGTGATTATAGAGGTACCACAGATTCGAGCCAGCTCGTGGCGAAAAAGCTTTCTATTTCAAAAGCCGGAGCGCATTGTCTCTGTATACCTTGCGCAACACCTCGTCCGGCAGATAGATGCCCTGGATTTGCCAGCGTCCTTGGCGCGAGGCATGCGAAGGATAGTCAAAGTACTCGTCTGCCGTTTCCAGGAACCGGAAGTAAAGCCGGTACATGGATTCTTCCGGTACCAGATCGGAGCCAAAGAGGATTCGATCCGGGAACCTGAGGAAAAGAGCGCGTGAGGAATAGGGCTGCCGCCCGAGTTCAGAGGCACGGGCGCTGATGTCGAGTAAGACATTGGGATGGTTTTCCAACAACTGCGTGGCGCGAGCCAGGTTCTCTCCACACTCCGCTACATGGGCAGCGACGAATGTAGTTTTCGGATGACGTGCAATGACCCGATCGCGCTGATCAAGCAGCTCTTTTTTCGAGAAATGCGATCCGTGAAAGCCCCAGTCAGGATGCGCCGCCAACTCCTCATAGCGCTCGTTGCGCCCGTCAATGGGGAGGAAAAATGCATCCGGATCTGCGATATGGAACATCACAGGAATGCCCAGCTCGGCCGCTTTGTCAAAGATAGGGGCGAGCCGTTCATCATCCACCCGTAGCAGGTTTCCCTTGCCATCGCGCACGCTCAGGCCAAGGTTCTTCCAGAACTTGATGCCCCTGGCTCCGTGGTCCACCAGTCTTTCCAACCGATCGAATGTCTTTTCGACGAAGTCATCATTTTCTACTCCGGTCCAGTCCATCCAGCCGATCGCGGCAAAGCGGTGTGCGTCGGCGGCGTGGAACTTGTCGATTATTGTGATCGCCTCGTCGCCAGTCTTCATGGTGATGTTGACGATGCGCTCGATGCCGCAGGCATCCATGATGCGCAGCACCTCGACCGGGTCAAGGGCATCCAGGTGGTTGTGGTAGTCAATCACCGGGAACCGTGCGCGCTGCACGTGATGTTCAGCTGTCACCAGAGTGGACTGCGGTTGAAATTCGCTGAGGGGAAGGGTTACCTCGGCTTTCGCTGAGACCATGGCCATGAAGTTGTCGTTGATTTGCCTGCCGGATTCAGTCACTGCTTGCTCCCATGTCCAGGAAAAGAATGTAGCGATAAAAAGCTTTGCACCAGATCTCTGTCTCGAAATGCTTCCGTACCACCCACGCGAAGTGTTGAGAGGGCACCGGTTATGTTTCCGGCGTATGCACATTGATCGGCAGGCCAGCCCTGGAGCCAACCAAACAGAAATCCCGCGTTGAAGCTGTCTCCGGCGCCAATCGTATCCAGTGCCTTCACGCTGACCCCACTCACTGTAAATGTCTCTCCGCCCACCCGAACGACTGAGCCTCGCGATCCACACTTTACCGCAACGCAGGGAACATGCCGCGCGAGTTCGTTAAGCGCCTCGTCCAATGTCTCCTTCTTTGTCATGCGGCAGGCCTCCCCTTCGTTGGGCAAGAGCACGTCGACGTATTCGAGTAATTCGGGCAGCACGCCACCCCATCGGCCGCTGGGATCGTCATTGGTGTCGAGCGAAATCGTCAAGCCTGCGTTCTTCAAATCTCTAAAGAGTGCCGGGAGGTCCGGCTCCAAAGCGCGCTGCAGAAACAGCGATGACAGATGAAAGTGTTTCGCGGACTTGAGGTAGTCGAGATCCAGATCACTCAGGCGCATATCCGCCATGGTTCCCAGGTAGGTGAGGATGTGCCGTGGGGTCCCGTGAGGCAGAACCAGCGTAACGCCGGTAGCGGTGCCGTTCTTACTCACGCGCACCCGGCTTAGGTCGGTGCCGCTCTCGCCCAGCCGTTCCAGGGCGATTTTGCCCAGCGCGTCTTCCCCCACCAGGGTGACGAATCCGACGCGCGTGCCCAGTACAGCTAGGTTGTGGGCAAAGATGGCAGATGAACTTCCCAGCGTGACCTGGAAATCCGTTCCCAGCAACTCCCTTTCGACGGGCATTATTTCAGGTAGTCCGTACAAAATCAGGTCGAGGTTGATTTCACCTGCGATTGAAATATCTAGAGTTTTCATAGTGGGGAGGGCTGAACAGGTGACCATTCTCTTCAATTGAGCTTAATGGATTTTGCGTGCCAGGCGTGCCGTAGGAGCAGCTGTCTTTCCTGCGGTTTTTTCCGCAGCCTCTAAAGTCGTGCCCTGATAAAACACCAAAGGCAGATCTCACATCCCTCCTTGGGCCCCTGCATTTTGCTTCACTTACGAATATCGCCGTGTTCTTACGAAATGGGCCGTTAGATTAGGAGAACAAGTTTTAATCGCAATCGATCTGGAAGTCAAGAGAGCATTTCATTTGCAAACGAGAGGAAGCAAACGAAGATCGCCTGCGGATCCTCCTGTTCCTGGGCGGGGCCCGTTGCGTCTTCCGAAGCGGCCTGTTATCAATAGTTCTGGTGTCCTTGCGGCCGTCTCCAGGATGGCCTGGAAGACGCCGTCGATGGCTTTCAATCGATTTTGTTGGTGTTTACGTAGGCTTACGATATACTTCCGCAGCGACTCGGTTGGAGCGGTTCGGGAAATCGATCGGACGGCAACCCTGGAGAGTAGCGGAGCGCTCAGGAATGTCAGAATCTCTTCATATGACCGCGGGAATTGATCGCCGGGACGACCCGATCTACACCTTGCAGGAAATTGTTCAGCAACCACTGCTGTGGCCCACCACGGTGGCTCGCGTTCGCGCCGCCTCTGAACAGCTGAACCTCACCCAACTGCTCTCCCACACCCGCGTCCTGCTGACCGGTGCCGGTAGTTCGGCTTACGCGGCCTCGGGCGTGGCGCCGGCATGGCCAGGCGCCATCGCCGTACCCACTACGGATCTGCTCATTGATGCCGAGCGCTACCTGCTCGACGTGGGTGCGGTCATCTCCCTGGCCCGATCCGGCGACAGCCCGGAGAGCGCCGCAGTGGTGGAGCGAGTGCGCGCCCTGTGTCCGAAAATTGTCCAGCTGGCCGTCACCTGCAATAACGAGAGTTCGCCTGGTGCAATCGGGACTGGATGGTCTTATCGTCCTCGATCCACGTACCAATGACCGCAGCCTGGTGATGACCGGCGCGTTTTCAAATCTGGTGCTGGCGGGTCTCTTGTTAGCGCAGCCCCACAACGCAGCTCAACAGGCCGAACCGGCGAGTGAGCGCGCCAGGACCCTGCTGCCCACTATCGATAAGGAGTGCCAGCGCGTAGCCGCCGGAGTGCGTGAGCGCATTGTTGTGTTGTGTTCATCGCCGCTGCTGGGGTGGGGGAAGGAGGCCGGCCTCAAAATATTGGAAATGACCGCAGGCCATTTTCCCGTCGTCACCGAAACCTATCTCGGTCTTCGCCACGGCCCCATGTCGTTCGTAAGGCCGGATACGATGGTGCTCTGCCTGCTCTCGAGCGATCCAACCCGACGGCTTTACGAAGTCGACCTCATCCATGAACTACGATCCAAAAAGTTGGGCTATCTGGTTGGGATTGCCGCCCCGGCCGAGCACGGCAGTTTTTTTGATGACGTGATTCCTGCCGTTCTCCCGGACGGACCGGACGATCTGCGTACACCTTTCGAGATCCTGATTCCTCAGCTGCTGGGATACTACCTTAGCCTTCGCCTCGGGCTGAATCCTGACAATCCGAGTCCAGACGGCGTGATCAACCGTGTGGTGCAGGGTGTCACCATCCATTCGGCGCCGTCAAACGGGCCCGGCGCCTGTACCTCTTAACTTAGCTACTTGTCCTTGCGCTTCCCTCTTGCTGAGTGCATAAGTTGCGGAATAGGCTTTACCACCATGATTCGATTCCTGTGTGCCTGTTCTGTTTTCTGCGCTCTTGCGGTGGACGGCATTGGCTTTGCCCAATCAACGCCGTCCATGCCGGAGCACCACCATCACGACGACGCGGCGGCGCCCGGCGAGAAGCTGGGGCAGGTTTCCTTCCCGACCACTTGTGCGAGCCGCTCACAGCCGGGGATGGAGCGCGGGGTGGCACTGCTGCATTCCTTCGGCTACACCATCGCACAGATGCAATTTGAGGCCATTGCCAAGGACGATCCGGCGTGCGCGATGGCGCACTGGGGCATTGCCATGACCCAGTTCCAGGAACTGTGGCAGCACCCTGAAGAGGCGCAATTGAAGCGGGGAGCTGGGGAGATGGCCAAAGCGCGTGCGTTGGCCGCGCCGCAGGCAAAGATCTCCCCGCGGGAGCAGTCGTATATCGACGCGCTGAGTGCGTTTTTCGATCCTGCGAATGCGTCCTTCGAAGAACGGGCGAACGCCTATGAGGCGAAGATGAATGCGCTCCACGCCAGATTCCCTGAGGATGTGGAGGGGGCGGCCTTTGATGCTTTGTCGATGCTTGCCTCGGTGCCGCCGGGCGATGCTTCGCTCACCCATGAACACCAGGCGCTGGCGATCCTGGTGCCTCTGTTCGCCTCGCATCCCGATCATCCTGGATTAGCGCACTACATCATCCATACCTGCGACACTCCGGCGCTGGCTCCCGACGGGCTTGCGGCGGCACGGGAGTACGCGAGGATCGCACCCTCCTCGCCCCACGCATTGCATATGCCGGGGCACATCTTTGCCCGCCTGGGCATGTGGCAGGAAGATATCGACTCGAACCTTGCATCGGTGAAAGCCTCGGAAAAGGCTGAGGCCGCTGGAGAGCCCGGCGCAGCGCATCAGATGCATGCGGAGGAGTTTCTGGTTTACGCCTATCTACAGGTGGGCCAGGATGAAAAAGCGCGCTCTCTGACAGCCAGGATGCCGGCAATCGGACAGCAGATGGGATCGATGCCGGGGATGGACGACATGAAGGACGCCGGCCCCTTCTTTGCCAATGAGCTCAGTGCCGTTTATGCCGTGGAGATGCACGACTGGAAGGCTGCTGCCGCTCTGCAACCGGCGGCAGGCTCTCCCCCTTTCCAGACTTTCGACACCTATTGGGGACAGGGCATCGCGGCAGGCCACCTGCACGATCCGAAGCTGGCCGCCGCGGCATTGGCAGGCCTCGACCGGAATGGAGAAGCACTGAAAAACTCTCCGCTTGCAGCCTTCTTTGCAACCAGTGTCGCCATCAAACGCGATGAGTTAATCGGCTGGCAGGCTTTCGCAGAAGATCATCCGGAAGCCGCGGTGGCGGCGATGCGCAGGGCCGCCGACCAGCAGGACAAGCTGGGCCAGGATGAGGTGGATATTCCGGCGCCGCGAGATGCTGGGAGATCTTCTGTTGCTGGAGCACAAGCCGGCGGAGGCGCTGGCAGAGTACAGAGTGGCCCTAAAGCTGAGCCCCAACCGTCTCAACGGCTTGCTGAGCGCGGGAAATGCCGCCGAGCAGGCAGGACTTCCGGACCAGGCCCGGGCGTTTTACAGAGCTGCGGTGCTGCAGACCAACTCCGGAGGGAATAGCGCGCGCCCGGAGCTGGCGCATGCGGTGCAAGTGGCGGGTACGGCAGTGGCGGCGAAGTGAAGCCGCTGATTGCTAGCCCCGGAAGGGTTTTCGAAAGGAGTGTCGCGCCTACGGCGCTCGTTATCGTGATGGATGGATACCCAGCCCTCCCGGGCTGGGCTGACGTTTGGGCTGCGGCCCTCCGGGCCTCGAGGCAGCGGTACGTCAAGCGCGGGTGAACAAGAAAGAGCTTTTCAGGCTCCGGAACGATGGTTATCTGCGGGCTCGCGCTCAGAGGGGCTACGCCAGTATCAGATTGCATCCAAACCCACGGACTTTCTCCTGGATCTCGGTGCGCAAACCAGTGTCGCTGACGATGGTGTCAATCTCAGAAAATGACGCGATCCGCACCATGCTGCGCTTGGAGAACTTGCTGGCGTCGGCGACCAGAATCACTTCCCGCGCGATGCGCAGCATGGCCCGGTTCACCATGGTTTCGTCGAGGTTTGCGCCGCTTACGCCGAAGTCGGGATCGCATCCGGCGCCGCTGAGAAAAACCTTGTCCGCAGAGAACTGCTCGAACATCTCTTCGGCCGAACGCCCAATGATCGACGCCGAGTCGCCGCGTAGTGTGCCGCCTACGATAAAGGTTTGTACATCCCGCGCGTCCAGCAACTCGGCCGCGATGTTCACTCCATTGGTGATCACCTGCAGGCCTTTTTTGCTTTTGATCTGGCGCGCAATCTCCAGTGTGGTGGTGCCTGAATCGAGGATTATGGTCTCCCCGTCATGGATGAGTGTGGCCGCAGTCGCTCCGATCCGCCGCTTCTCCTCCGCGTGCGCCTTCAGGCGCTCATAGACCGGCGATTCCCGGAGAATTTTTTCCGGGAGGACGGCTCCGCCGTGGGAACGCAACACCAAACCACGTTGATGCAGCTCATTCAGGTCGTTGCGGATGGTAACCGCTGAACTGCTGAAGCGATTCGCTAATTCGTTGACCCGGGCACGACCCTCGCTGCGCACGATCTGCAGGATCTGCGTTCGCCGTTCCTCTGCCATCATCCCATCCAGGGGACGGGCCGGGGTGGAGTCGTCCGTGGCCGCATTCTGGGGAACCGTTGGCTCAAGCACGTGTGATGTGGGGCGACCCTTCCGCATGCCGGATTGCACAGTTTGCACAGTCCCTTTCGCTATCTTGCGCTTTGGCAACAGTCTATCCCGTTAGACCATCGTACCTCGCTCATCCAATCGAAGGGCAAACGAAGGCTCAAGCGAAAGAATTAGTTGACAGCTCGAAAATAAACGATACGATCATAGCTCATATCGACAGCGCTGTTCTACGAGACCGGCAAAAAAAACTGTCTGTCCTGCCGGCGCCACGGGAAAAGTTATGCGGTTGCCTGCCCGCATCGGGGTTATCGCGCTTAATGAACGCGTTCAGGCATAAAATCTGGAGCTGACAATGCGCGAGGTACTCCAGGCCGAGGTGACAACACCAGCGGGCGTAGAAACGACCACGACTGTCCGCCCGTCTTCGCCCACGGCCCGCAATCTGGCGGTGGATGCATACCGTGGCCTGGTCATGTTGTTGATGATGGGTGAAGTATTGCAGTTCGCTAAAGTTTCCGCCTACTACAACCACAGTCTCTTCTGGAAAATTCTGGCCTTCAACCAGACCCACACCGAGTGGTTCGGTTGTTGGCTGCACGATACGATTCAGCCTTCCTTCTCGTTTTTGGTAGGCGTAGCGCTGCCCTATTCGATCCGCAGCCGCCAACGGAAAGGCGCTTCCTTTGCCGGAATGTTGGGCCATACCATCTGGAGATCGTTGCTCCTGATTATGCTGGGCATTTTCCTTCGCTCTCTCTCCAGCAGCCAGACCTACTTCACCTTTGAAGACACGCTCACGCAAATCGGCCTAGGCTATACCTTTCTCTTCTTGCTCGCCTTTCGTCCGGTGCGCGATCAGTGGATTGCCTTCAGTGCCATCCTTTTTGGATACTGGCTGGCGTGGGCACTCTATCCAGCTCCGGGACCCGGCTTCAACTATGCAGCGGTCGGCGTTCCCAGCGACTGGCATCATCTTTACACCGGATTTCGTGCCCATTGGAACAAGAACAGCAACCTGGGCCAGGCCTTCGATGTGTGGTTCCTGAACCTGTTCCCGCGCGAACACAGGTTTGTCGACAACGACGGCGGCTACCTGACGCTGAGTTTCATCCCCACATTGGGAACCATGATCCTGGGGCTGTTCGCCGGGCAATGGTTTGTTGCCTCCGCCCCTAAACAACCGATCCGCAGGTTTCTCACCGCGGGCGTCCTACTCCTCGCGCTGGGGCTGTTCTTCCATCTCACCGGCATTTGCCCCATCGTGAAACGCATCTGGACTCCCAGCTGGACTTTGTTCAGCGGCGGTATATGCTTCCTGTTCCTGGCTGCGTTTAGTTGGCTCATTGACGTAAAGCAGTGGCGAGGCTGGGCCTTTCCGCTGGTGGTGGTGGGAACAAACTCCATTGCCGCCTACCTCATTGCTCACATGTGGGAGAATTTCCTGGCCCGTAATCTGGTTACCAATCTGGGCGAAAAGACTTTTCTGATCTTTGGTCCGGGACTGCAGCCTCTTCTTCTTGGAACTGCCATTCTGTTGCTCTACTGGCTGTTTCTTTTCTGGATGTATCGTCGCAAGATCTTCCTTCGCATATGAGAGAGGACAAACCGTGAAAGACGATTTAATCGAGCCCAGCCGGCGCCAATTCCTTCAGCTTGGCGCCATGGCCACCGCTGCGTTCAAGCTCGACCACAGTGCGCTCGCAGACGCAGTGCATCCCTCCAATTCAAGAACGATGATCAATACGCCGTTCGCCGCGACCAAGGATCCGCGTATGGGATTCATTGGCGTTGGCGGAAGGGGCACCGGCCTGCTCGGTTGGTTCCTGGCACAAAACGCGCAAGTCGTTGCCGTTTGCGACGTTGTGCCGGAGAAAGCAGAGCACGCCAGCCAGTTGGTGGTGAAGGCCGGTCAAAAGGCGCCCGAGCTTTACACCAAGGGTCCGCACGACTACGAGGCACTGACCAAGAGAAGTGACCTGGATCTGGTCGTCATTGCTACCCCCTGGAATTGGCATACCCCAATGGCGCTTTCTTCCATGGAAAACGGCAAACATGCCGCCGTCGAGGTCCCACTCGCCTACACCCTGGAGGATCTATGGAAGCTGGTGGACACTTCTGAGGCGACACGCCGGCACTGCATCATGCTGGAGGAGTGTTGCTACGGCTACACCGAGACCCTGGTCCTGAACCTGGTGCGCCAGGGGGTACTCGGTGAGATTCTCTACGGCGAGGCTGCGTACCTGCACGATCTGCGGGAGGAGATGTTTTCTAACAAGGGCGAAGGCTTGTGGCGCCGCGCCTTCCATACGTTGAGCGATGGCAACCTCTACCCGACGCATGGATTGGGACCGGTGGCCAACTACATGAACATCAACCGCGGCGACCGCTTCGACTACATGGTTTCTATGAGCACCCCGGCACTGGGCCTGGCCGCTTATCGTAAAGCAAATACGGCGCAGGACGACCCCAAGTGGAAAGAGAAGTACATTACAGGAGATTTGAACACATCTCTGATCAAGACCGCCTCCGGCCTAACTATCACCCTCAAGCACGACACATCGAATCCTCAACCCTACAGCCGGATCAACATGATCGGCGGCACCAAGGGAGTCTTTGCCGACTACCCACCGCGAATCTACATCGACGGACAGGCGGGTGGTGAAGAGTGGGGAACCATCGACCAATACAAAAAAGAATATGAGAGTCCGCTCTGGGCTAAAGAGGGCGCGATGGCGAGCACTTCCGGCGGGCATGGCGGCATGGACTTCATCATGATTTACCGCCTGTTGCAGTGCATGCGCGAAGGTCTGCCGCCGGATATGGATGTGTATGACGGCGCTGCCTGGTCAATGCCCACCCCGCTCAGCAAAACTTCATTGGCTCAGGGCAGTGCGCCGGTCAAGTTTCCTGACTTCACGCGCGGGTTGTGGAAAGAGCGCAAGGGCTGTTCGATCTAAGATCGGAGGTTCTTGTTGCACCGCCAAAGAGTGAGTGTCGCGCCTACGGCGCTCGTCGTCGTGATGGATGGAATACCCAGCGCTCCCGGGCTGGGCTGACGTTTGGGCTGCCGGCCCTCCGGGCCTCGAGGCAGCGGTAGGGGAAGCGCGGTTTTTTCTCGCGGCCGTACGCTCCGGTCGAGAAGAAAGTGGTGGGGGATGGGTCTTACTAACGTGCTTGCCGCACGGCCGGTAGACCTTGGACCAGCCGCATACCGGTTGGTACCCTCTCTTGCTCTACGGCAAGGGGTTGTCGCGCGATCGATGTATGCGCCGCGCTGAGTTGAGCGATCGGGAGCCGGGCCGGGGAGCAAGAAACGTAATCGACTCCGATCTCTGCAAAGAAAGCAATCGATGCTGGATCGCCCCCGTGTTCGCCACAAACACCAATTTTGATTCTCGGGTTAGCGATCCTGGCCTTACGAATGGCCGATCGGATGAGCGAGCCAACGCCTTCGCAATCGATAGTGAGGAAAGGGTCGTGCTTGAGAATGCCAAGCTCCAGGTAGGCATCGAGGTATTTGTGCGCGTCGTCGCGCGAAAAGCCGAACGTCAATTGTGTAAGGTCGTTGGTGCCAAATGACAAGAAGTCCACTTCCCGCGCAATCTCGTCGGCACACGCGGTCGCGCGTGGCACTTCCATCATTACCCCCACACGGTAGCCGATCCGGCGACCTTGCTGCCGGAAGACGTCAGCCGCTGTGCGCTCGATGACCTTCCTTAGAAAACGGACCTCTTCGACACAGGCAACCAACGGCACCATGATGTCCGGTAGAACCGGGATGCCTTCAGCATCCACTCGAAGGGCGGCCTGTAGAATCGCCCTGATCTGCATGACAATAATCTCCGGGCTCACGATTCCCAAACGGCAGCCGCGCAGGCCCAACATGGGGTTAGACTCGCTCAGTTGTTGTATCCGTGCCAGAAGCTCTTCCAGCCGGCCCACATTCTCCTGATCCGCCCCCTGTAACCGTGCTTGAGCCAGCTCCTCCCTTGCTGCCAGCTCCGTGGGGAGAAACTCATGGAGCGGTGGATCGATGAGCCTGATGGTGACGGGTAGACCGGGCATGGCGCGGAACAGTTCTTCGAAATCTGCCTGCTGTACAGGGAGCAGAAAGGCAAGCGCCTGTTCCCTTGCCTGCGGGTTAGAAGCAAGAATCATGGAGCGGACGTGCGCCAGCCGGTCCTTTTGGAAGAACATATGTTCGGTGCGGCAAAGTCCAATTCCCATCGCGCCGGCATCGCGGGCGCGCTCTGCATCCTGTGGTGTATCGGCGTTAGCCCACACCGCGGTAACACTGCGTTCCCTCGCCCAGGAGAGCAATTTCGTTAGAAATGGATTGTTGAAGGATTCGCTCGCACCCAGGCTCAATTGTCCCAGGAAAACGCGTCCGGTCGAGCCGTCGAGCGAAAGCCAGTCCCCCTCAGTGAGGGTGTGCTCGCCAATTCTTACCTCACCGGCAACCTCATCAGCGGCGATTCCTCCCGCGCCCGTGATGCAGCATTTACCCATGCCGCGGGCAACCACGGCGGCATGGCTGGTTGCGCCGCCGCGTGCGGTGAGAAAGCCAACTGCGGCATCCATACCATGGATATCGTCGGCGGTCGTCTCCTGGCGCACAAGAATAATCGGCCATTGTTTATGTTTGCCGGCAAGCTCAACCGCGCGATCGGCCGTCAAAGCCAACTGACCTACAGCCGAACCCGGAGACGCGGGCAGGCCTTTTGCGATCGGCTGCAGATTGCCATTGCTAAGGTCCAACTGCGGCGAGAGCACTTCCTCGAGGTCAGCCGGAAGGACTCGGAGCAGTGCTTCGGTTCGCGAAATCAGACCTTCCTCCGCCATCTCGACGGCCGAGCGAAGCTTCGCCAGCGCGCTTCGCTTGGCCGCCCTGGTCTGCAACAGGAATAGTTCTCCGTTCTGTACCGTGAACTCGAAATCCTGGACGTCACGGTAATGAGTTTCGAGACGCGAAGTTACAGCCCGCAGCTGGTGGTAGACCCTGGGCATTGTTCGTTCCAGCTCGGCTATAGGCATAGGCGTGCGAATCCCGGCCACTATATCCTCGCCCTGCGCGTTGGGCAGGAATTCCGCAAACATCTTCTTCTCGCCAGTGGAGGGATTCCGAGTGAAGCCAACGCCCGTGCCGCTGTTGCCTCCATAGTTTCCAAATACCATTGCCTGCACAGTAACCGCCGTACCGGCATTCTCCGGGGAATTGTGGATGCGGCGGTAATGCCGAGCCCGTTCATTGTTCCAGGACTGGAACACGGCTTCCACCGCCTGCCGCAATTGAGCGTGCGGATCCATGGGGAATGGACTGCCGGAGGCGTCTTTGATAACTCGCTGAAACGAGGCGATTGTCTTTTTGAGATTTGCTTCTTCGCAGCCAGTCGCGGCGTCTTGAGCAGCTTGATCAAAGGCTTCTTTGGGGATCTGCAAGACCACGGAGCCAAACATCTGTAAGAGACGCCGATACGAATCGAGAGCAAAGGGGACACTCCGGTGTTTGGCGGCCAGCCCAGCAATGTTTGCGTTGTTGATACCCACATTGAGAATCGTGTCCATCATCCCCGGCATGGAGACAGCGGCACCCGAACGGACGCTCAACAGGAGAGGGTCCTTCCGGCTTCCAAGCCGCTGTGCCTGCTCCAACTCCAGCCATCCCAGAGCGTTCCCCAGTTCTTCCTCGAGTGATTCCGGCATGGCGCCATGTTCGAGATAAAACCTGCAGGCGTTGGTAGAGATGGTGAAGCCTGGAGGGACGGGAAGTCCCAGCTTTGTCATCTCGGCCAATGCGGCCCCTTTGCCTCCAAGCTCCTCGCGCATGGAGCCATCGCCCTCCGCTCCCGCTTGGCCAAAGCGGTAAATGTAATGTGACTTCGCTCTTTTAATATCCATTTGTCTGTCTCCGGTTGGCTGCTTCCTGAGGTCAGTAGAATATGTAACCAGTTCAGAGTGCAATCGGCATGGTGCCAAACGGCCGGTCGTCCGATCCGGCCTACCATCGCCGGCACAAAATAAATGTGCGTCACCTGAGAGACATACTCCCTGAGGGGAAACGTACCTATGGTCGTTGGAGAGAAATCAGCGAAAAACATTCCAAGAGGGGTTCGCGGAACTGCAGATCCCTCCTCTACGCTTCGCTCCGGTCCCACGGCGCGCCGGGACAGGCGGGATGACAAAGGGGGGAGCGGTTGCTGGACGGAGGGCGTCTTTTAGAGATGAGAGTAGGCACGAAGCGCCAGAGGGGAGTCAAAATCATCAGTGCAGCAACTAAGCAGAACCTCCGCTGCAGCCGGGAATCTGGAAGCTGCAAACTCCGTTCCGCCGACTCGGGTTTCTGCACTGGCCAACGAGTCACGGATGAGGCACTCGATTACATACCGGCTGACCCGATGGCCGCCGGTAAGACGTGCGGAATGGCGAAGCCATTGCCAAAGCTGAGCCCGGCACAACTCCGCCGATGCCATACTCTTCAGGCCAGTGACGCTAAGTGCGGATCCGCGTCCGGCGAGCCACGCCTCCAGGTAGACAAGTGCGGATTCCACGTTTTCCTTGAGTGCCATCATGGTGATTCTGCCGACTGAGGGCGAGGTCAAGTCACGAGGGGTTACGTGACACTTCTCCACGGCCGATCCAGTCGAACGATGTCTTCCCGCGGTTTGCTTGAAAGTCGAGACTGCCACTGGAATAAGGCCGGGGTCAGAGAGACAAATTCCGTCGAAACCTAGTTCGATCTCACGCTGGATCTCATGCGATGCCCTCGCTTGTTCCCGTTCATCACTTCTCACATCGCCCTGCATCCGAAACTGTTGCAGATCGGAGCTGACCGCACGCACTCTATGCTTGAGACAGGTGTGAACCAACAATTCCCGGTAGGCCTGGAGAAATGGTTGATTCATGCTGATGTCGCTGCGTTGAGGCAGGAGAGATTCACCGTGAGCACGAAAACTGCGGACAAAGCTTGCCAGGTAGCTGACCGGCGAGCACTCCAAAGCAGTGACGTACTCTCGAAGTTCAAACAGGACTTCTTCCATTTCGGAGGCAGCGGAAATGGTGTCAATCGCCACCATAACGCGAATGAATCCCTGCGGAATGCCGAGCTCGAGTTCGGTGAAGCGGAAAATGTCAGCCCACAACCTCGCTTCCTGGCGGCTTTCCAGCTTGGCCAGCGAGAAGTGGGCCATCTTGGGGCGTATCGGCATGGCCCGTGCCAGGTGGAAGATGCTCAAACCGAAATCGAAAAGCGATGCAGAAATCGAGACTCCATAGGCCGGAAAATGTCTTTCCTCAAGGCTCAGGTTCCGTGGCCGCACTGAAATGGCCGGTGCTTCCCGGCGGGACTGGTGATCTCCAGGAACGACTGTTCTATCGAGCGCTGCGAGCACGCTGGCATGGCCTCTAAGGCAGTTGGCCCAGGTTGGAGACAGGCAATCATCGAAGTCCGCGATCAAAACGACCGCGTCCCTACTCGCGCCATGGGAAAGAACCTCACTCTCTGGCGCACAAGCAACCATAATTTGGTCGAAAACCTGGCCGGAAAGGGGTGGTCTGACCGCCCAGCCAGTTTCCGTGAGGGGCTCTTTCCGGGGATGTGGATCGGGTGCCTGGCCGAGGTCGTATTTGCGCTGGCGCCGGTCGCGTTCCATCAACAGCTCCTGGCGGCCAGCTGCAAAATGGGACTGCAATGAGCAGAGGAATCGGACTGCGTCCGCAGTCAAAAGGCCATCTTGCCGGCCTGGATAGGCCGTTTCCGCGTCAACACGCGTCATCGTGCAAATCTCCTTAGAGGGAGGGAACCAACTGCCAGGTCAAACTTAGGCACTCTTTGATAGGAAGGCAATGCGTACACGTCCGAATCGGACGAGCATCCGAACATACCCATTTCGCAGCGCCGGAAGGGGTAAAGCGCCATCGACAGCCCTCTTTTGGTACTTCAAAGTATCGCTTCCTGGTAACCGGAATCTTTGTTCCGCCGGATCATAATGCTCGACCGTTTCGGATCACTGGCCTAAAATCTGTCGATATGATCCTTTCCGTTCATTTTCTTGAGCAGCTGGACGAGGCACTCAAGGAACGGCGCATCGGTGATGGAATTGGCTTACTGGAGCACGCCGGGGCCGGCTGGACGAATCCCGATATCGAGCGCGGCGGCGCTGCGATCGCCCTGCGTGCCGTGCAATGGCTGGATGTCGGCCATCGCGACAGAAAGAGCGTGGAAGCGTTACTGGCTCGGTTCTCGCCCACCCTGCGGGCCAGGATGCCGTTGCGCGACTATCTGGAGCTGCGGCTTGCGGAAGCATTCTGGGCCTTAATGAGGGAAGATGCCGACACGGCAATCGAATTGCTGGAGTTTGTCCTAAAGGCAGAGAGGGAATTGGCGGATGAGAACCTTATCATCTTAGCCAATTTCTGGAAGGGCAGAGCGCATCGGAAAAAAGGCGAATACGGCAAGGCGTTTGAACATGTGGTTGAGGCGCGACGTCGAGCCGAAACCATGCGGGCCGATAAACTGGCGGCCGTAATCGAAGTACAAGAGGCTTGGCTTATTTTTCAAAAGGGAGATGCCAAAAAGGCCCTGGAGCTCTTGAACCATTCGGAGCAAGGCCTGAAGGACACGGACGACGCGATATCCCTGGGCAATATCGAGTCGGCGCGTGGGCGCATCATTCGCAGAACCGGTGAATACAGTGTTGCTCTTGAGCACTACGAACGCGCGATCGCGATTTATGCCCGTCGCGACGTCAACCATCGCAATCTGGCGCGGACCCTGGTAAATGCGGCATACGTCAAGCGGTTGCTGGCTCTGCACCTGCGCAAACGGATTGAAGCGAAGGCCAATGGCGCCAGCCCGCGCTTAGCCGCAAGGGAAGCGGAGCGGCCGAACTATCAGGCACGGTATGCCTCCATGTGCCGCGATGCCTTGGCCCAACTTGACCGCGCGGGTGAGATTTATCGCCTTCATGAGCACCATGGTGGAGCGGGTTCGGTGCTGGTGAATGCCGGTCAGCTGCACCTTGATATGGGTGAGATCGACCGGGCCCTTGCTGAGGCATTGAAGGCGTATACGCTCGGGCGGGATAAGCATGACCAGATTTTGATGGCTCGATCGCGCATTCTCGAAGCTTTCGCTGAGAATGCGCGAGTGGATGAGCAACTGGGCGAGGATGGAGACACGGCCGTCTACGCGAATGCCGCCCAGCGCTATGCTGAGGAAGCCGTTATGCTGGCCAAGCACACGCAAAACCGGCGCCTGCTCGCAGGCGCTTACATCGTGCGTGGGATGACGGCCGCAAACGACTTCTTTCAAGAATGGGATGAGGCGAAGCAGTGCGCATCCAGGGCGGCTGCCCTGTTGCGTTCCGACGATCGGGATCATCTTTGGGAAGAGCTCATCACCTTGAAGTCGCATATCCTGCGCGCTTCCGGTATTAACGAGACTCTTCGTGCCTGGTCAGAAGGGATGATCGGAGATAAGAGTTTTCAGCAGGTTGCGGAGGAGTTTGCAGAAATCGTCATACCGAAAGTCTGGGCGAGAGAAGGGAAAAAAGTTTCTCGCGTCGCTGATCGGCTGTCGATCTCACCCAAAAAAGTCCGGCGCATCCTTCGCAATGCCGGGCTATTAGAGCAAAGCGACGAGTAAGTGACCAGGTCCGAATCCCGCGAGACTTTCACAGCACTGGCTACGCATACTAAGGAATGCGGTGGCCGGCTCGAGGGTATCTGAGGGCAGCTGCCCGCACCTCCGGCTGTGGCAACAGTCATAGCAGAAAAGGACAAGCCATGGATAACAAACTCCACCTATTCCTCGACGAGATAGACACCCCACTCGGCGAGTTGCAGTTGCTGGCAGACGAAGCCGGTAATCTACGCGCGATCGATTGGGCTGACCACGAAGAACGGATGCGCTTGCTGCTGTCGAGGCAAAATCGGTCGATCGAGATCACAATGGAACATTCCCGCGACCCATTTGGTCTCGCGTCAGCCCTGGAAGCCTACTTCTCAGGCGACCTGGAGAGGATTGAGTCGCTTCCAGTCGCGACGGGTGGAACACCCTTTCAAAGGCGCGTCTGGGAATCACTTCGATCCATTCCTGTGGGTGAAACGACCAGCTATGGCAGCCTTGCCAAGAAGCTTGGTGTCACGTCAGCCGGGCGCGCGGTGGGTCTCGCAAATGGAGCTAATCTGATCAGCATCGTGGTTCCCTGTCACCGTGTGATCGGGGCCAATGGATCACTCACTGGATACGGTGGAGGCTTGCACCGCAAGCTCTGGCTGCTGGAGCACGAGAAGAAATACCTGTCCCAGACTGCGACATCCTCATAGTGGCCAGGATAGAGTCTTAGAACGGCACCTTTGTTCGCTACCCGTGAGCCCGAGCGAAGGAAAATTTGCTGGTGTCCTGACGGCACAAACCGGTGCTATTCAGTGAACCTAACCGGTCAGCGTTACCCTCCCGAAAATTGCACGCGAGCCCCTAAAACCCATGGGCATTCTTGGTGAACCTGCGAGTTCGTTTCGCACTATTTCGCTTGTGGGGCTATTAAAAATCAGTATTGTCGTACAAACAGCGGGATTGCAGCAATTTTGGGGAGGCGTGTCACCATGGACTTTCGTCGTTGGCGGTACTTCTATCTTTGTTTGATCATGCTGCTCGGCGCAGTGCAATTGCGGGCAGACGTGACTGGATCCATTATTGGTTACGTCCGTGACAGCTCTGGTGCTGTACTGCCGAACGCGACCCTGACCGTCATCCAGACTTCCACAGGTTATACCCGAACGGCCACCGCGGACAGTTCGGGCGCTTATAGCATTCTTGCTTTGCCTCCCGGAATCTACCGCCTAACCGCCTCAACGGCCGGTTTCGAGAATGGTGTGGTGGAGAATATCAACCTCAACGTCAACGACGCGCTGAAGTACGATTTTAGCCTCCAAGTCGGTAACGTAAGCCAGACCGTATCGGTCGATGCGAGCACAGTGCAGGTAGATACCGCGACTACGTCTCTAGGTACTACCATCACCTCGGCAACGATCCTGGCCATGCCCCTTAACGGTCGTTCTTACCTCGATCTGCTGGGTCTTCAGCCGGGCGTGGCGCCCGCCAATACCAACGGCAACTACAATGATCGCGCCCCAGCTTCCGGCCTCTATGGGTCTTCCGGGAATGTGTCCACCGATGGCCAACCCGAATGGGCCAACGCCTTCCTGGTAAATGGCGCCGAGGTCAACGAAACGAAGAATATGGGCGCCGGCCTGATTCCGGATGCAGACTCAGTACAAGAGTTCCGCCTCATCACAAATAGCTTCAGTGCCGAATACGGTAAGTTCACTGGCTCGGTGATGAACACCGTGACCAAGTCCGGAACCAACAGCTTCCATGGGTCACTTTTTGAGTTCTACCGTAACCAGAAGATGGATGCGATCAACTACTTCGATAGCACCAAGGCCGAGTTGAAGCGGCATCAATATGGCGGTGTGGTAGGTGGTCCTATCTGGAAAGATCGTCTCTTCACCTTCACCGACTATCAACAAACCCGGCAGGTAGCGGGTGTCAGCACCGGCGTTGTACAGGTTCTAAGCAATGACGAGCGCAACGGTATCTTCTCTGATTCCATTTTGAACACGCCTGTTCAGGGAGACGCTTGGGCGGCGACCCTCCAGAGCCGCGGTGGCGGAGTGATCAACGGTGCGGGCGGCGTATGCCAGCCGCCCGCCTGCACGCCCACTATGTACAACCAGCTCGGTACGGCGACGGTCACCACTGATACCACTGGCGCTCAAGTGCCAGCCCATGACATATCCGCCTACATAGACCCGGTCAGCAAATTGACGCTGCCCATCATTCCGGAGGCGAATCAGGGCGCCTTCAACTACGACGATGCCAGCCACAAGGGATCCATCATCGATACCAACATGGCCGAGAGGATCGACTTCGTCAATCACAAGACAGGCGATTGGTCGTTTTACTACCACTACGACGATGCCACTGCAATCCAGCCCGTCTACGGTGATAATGGCGGTCCGACTCTCCCCGGCTATCCGATTACCCAACCATCGCGCAACCAGTTGTTCGTGCTGAGCAATACCAAGACGATCGGATCTACTTTGGTCAACGTTGCGCGCATCCAGTTTTTTCGCACCGCTGAGCACACCGCGCAGCCCTCTTCCGGCTCTTCTATTACGTCGTACGCCAAATACGGCTTTAATACCGATCCCACCACCGGTGGTCTGGTCAACAGCGGCCCCCCGGGATACCCGTCTTCGTTGCCTCCGTTATTCTTTAACAGCTTTTCGATCGGCAACAATTGGCTGAATCTATATCAGCCTGAGACCAATTATGGTGTCGGCGATACGGTCAGCAAGACCTTGGGCAATCACTCCCTCAGCTTTGGCGGGGACTTCCGCTACTATCAATTGAATGCTCGTAATACCTGCGGACCGAACGGGTATTTCCAATTTAACGGTATCGAGACGGGGGCCGATGTTTCCGATTACTTCATCGGCGCTCCGGGAACTTTCGTGCAATGCTCTATCCAACTGCTCGACAACCGCACCCGCTATGGCGCGCTGTTTGGCCAGGACTCCTGGAAGGCGAGTCCCAACCTGGTATTCAACTACGGACTGCGCTGGGACGTCGCCAGGCCATGGAGCGATGTTTACGGCCGTCTGACTACACCCGTGCCGGGAGAGCAATCCGTCAAATTTCCCAATTCGCCTCCGGGCAATCTAGTTCCGGGAGATCCGGGCGTTCCGAGCACGATCTCGCCAACTCGCTGGAATAACCTTGCGCCTCGGGTAGGTCTGGCCTACTCGCCTTCGGGCGGCATCTGGGGGGAGGCGGGCAAAACCAGCATCCGCGCGGCTTGGGGTATCTACTACCTGGGCGTTGCCGACAACGGGAACTTCGGCATTCTGGGCGATGCTCCGTGGGGGCTCTACTGGGCGTCACCACAGCCAACCCTATTTGGAAGCCCCTACATCACGCGCGCAACCGGCGTTTCGCAGGGGCAGAAATTTCCCTTTACCTTCCCCTCAGGGCCGGGACCGTTTCCCAACTTCAACTTCGGAAACCTTATGCCGCTGTATGTGCCCGGCTACTACAACCACAACAAGACCCAGGCGAGCCAGCACTATAACCTCTCCGTCCAGCGGCAGCTCGATAAGTCGACAGTCCTGACTGTGGCCTACGTGGGAACCCAGGGACGCCACATTGAACATGGGGAAGACTTGATCTGGGGCAGCGCGTCGCTCTGCCAGTCCCTTCCAGGTTGCGGTCCGAACGGAGAGGGTGGCGTTTATCAGGCCAACGGCCAAACTTACTTCGGTAGCTTTACGGGAGCAATCGACAACCAGGACATCAGCAAGAACTACACCAACTCCGGTGGAGGGCCGGTCGTAGCCTTCGCCTCAGCGACCTACCTGCAGAACTCGGGCAACTCGAACTACAACTCCCTGCAGGTCTCAGCGGAGCGCCGAGCGCGCGACATCACCTACCTGCTCTCCTACACGTACGCGAAGTCGCTGGACAACATTGCTGCCAAGTGGGACCCGCGCGATGCGAACCGTGCTTACGGCCAATCGTCGTGGGACATGCGGCATAACTTTGTCGCCAGCTACAACTGGAATCTGCCGTTTGACCGCTTTTTGGGTGCTCACCGGTATTCCGAAGGATGGCACCTCACCGGGATCAGCCGCTTCAACACCGGCTTTCCCATCAGCTTTAAGAGCCAAGGCGATTTTGCGTTGACCAACATCGGACTGGATTATCCCAACCAGATTGCGCCTTTGAAGAAGCTGAATCCTCATGCCGCGGGGCATAACTTTTTCAATGCCTCGGCCTTCGCCAACGATCTTAGCTGCGGCTACGAAGTTTGCGGTGTGACCGGCACAGCAAAGCAGTATCTCTTCCACGGCCCGGGTGCGATCAACACCGACGCAGGCGTGGAGAAAGACACGAAAATTACCGAGAGGATGCAACTGAACCTGCGCCTCGAAATGTTCAATGTCTTTAATCATGCCAACTTCACTAGCGTAACCGGTGATGCGAACCAGGGCCAATTTGGTCAAGCTACCAATACCGCCCCGGCTCGCGTCGGCCAGATCAGCGGCAAGTTCATTTTCTAAACCAACCCAAATGAACCTTTCAGGGATGCGAGCAATCGCATCCCTTTCTGTTTTATGCTTTCTTATGAACGTTGAGGTGGCCAACAGACTTGGCGATTTTAATTACTCGCGATGATCCGCGGTTCAACAACCTGAAGAGGGCCAGGAATGCCCGGTGGCCGGCTAGTCCTGCCGAAGGAATCAGTAGCATTGCGCTGTGCCAAAATGCCGATGACGCGGCAGAGGCGCTGCGCCGCGTGGTCGGCGCTGGGCAACGGCCTACCATTCGTTCCGGTGGCCATTGCTACGAAGATTTTTATGCCAATAATCCCAACGGCACGCTGATCGATATGTCCATGATGAACCACGTGGGCGCTCTGCCCCAGGATGCACGCTATCGCGTGGGTGTGGGCGCGACGCTGGGTCAGGCGTACCAGGAGCTCTACAAGCTTTACAACGTAACCCTGCCCGGCGGTACTTGCGGCTCCGTGGGAGCGGGCGGCCATATCACCGGGGGCGGATATGGCCTGGTTTCACGCCTATACGGCACAACCGCCGATTGGGTAACCGGAGTTGACATACTTACGGTCGACTCGAAGGGGGAGGTTGCTCTTCGCAAATGTACCGCGACGAAGGATGCTGATTTGTTGCGCGCCTGCCGGGGCGCGGGTGGTGGAAACTTTGGCGTGATCGTCGACTACGTCTTTGAGAAATTGCCACCGGCTCCGCAAGAAGTCATGTCGTCGAACTTGATCTTCCCCTGGGCGGAGATGACCGAGGAGAAGTTCACAAAAATCTTCAATGCTTTCGGCGGCTACTTCGCCACCCGGGGCAAGGATCCTGAAACGTGGGGCCTGTTTTCTATTATTGAGGCAAATCACAAGGCCAGAGGCTACCTGCGGATCTCAGTGCAGTTCTGCAATCCGGATGGCACCTGCAGGAATACCAAAGTGCTGGATGAATTTCTCTCCTTGTTTGACGATTGCAAACCATCCGCCGTATCGCCGGCTGCGCCGGTCAATAATCCTGCCGCCGAGAGCTTCGGCCCTCATAAGATGACGCACGACCTGTGGGCCGATACCGGGGCTGCGGGCGGTTTCCGCCGCGGGGTAACGCGAGCAAAATACAAGTCCACCTACATGCAGAAGAACTTCTCAGCCCGCGAGATCGGAGTGTTTTACAAACACCTTACGCGGGTAATGCCGGGAATCGATCTTTCGCATTCGGTGGTCGAGATTGACTCCTATGGCGGCGCGATCAACCGCAAAGAGATGCTAGGAGAAACCGTAGCATTTCAGCGGTCGAGCATCATAAAAATGCAGTTCCAAACCTACTGGGCAAAAGCCTCGGAAGACGATGGGCATATCGCCTGGATACGAGACATTTACAACGATCTGTATTCGGGTTCTGACGTCGATGCATCCCATCAGGGAACGCCATTCCCGGGTGAAAATTATCAAGGGTGCTACATCAACTATCCCGACGGAGACATGCTCGATTATGCCTATTGGCCTCAGCTTTACTACGGGCCGAACTACGAGTTCCTGCGGCAGGTGAAGAAGAAGTATGATCCGAATAACGTGTTCCATCACGCAATGTCGATTAGAGCTTAGAGGAAAGCGGAGATGAAGCAGCCAATCAAGTTCAGTCGCCGGCATTTTGTGCAGTTGGCGGGTAGCGCGTCAATATTGAGTGCTGCCGGCAGCCGGTTTAGCTGGGCAACGGCGCGGCCGGTTGGGGCTCGATTTGCTTATGCCGGAACTGAGCAGGCGATCCACCTTTACTCGATATCACCGAATGGGCGCTTCGTGTTGCAGCAGACGATTGCCTGTACGCGTCCGGTGGCGATGACGATCAGCGGCAGCCACCTGTATGCGGCCAATGGCGTGTCTCAGTACGGCAATCTGCCGCGCGGGAGCGTCGAATCGTACACGATCAACGCGATGACGGGACAGCTCGCATTGAAAAACCGAGTTCCGTTGTCGCTCTCTGCCACTCTGCCTACAGATTTGGCGGTTGCCCCGGATGGGCGAAGTATGGTGGTGGCGGTGCACGGCGGCGGTGCATACAACCTCCTGTTAGTTGAAGAGGACGGGAGTTTAGGGCGAGTGACCGGAATTCTCAAGGAGATCGGGGCCGGACCGCATCCGCTACAGAATGCGGCGCATCCTTCAGGTGTGAAGTTTGATCACGAGGGGCGCGTCTTAACGGCTGACCAGGGCAATGACAAGCTGAGCGTGCTTACACTCAGCGACGCCGGGCTTCGTTTGGCTGGGCGGTGCGAAGTCACTCCCGGCAGTGGGCCAGGTTGCCTGGTGCTGCATCCTGGTGGCCGGCGGGTATATGTTGGGCACGCTCTCGACGGCGGTGTGTCGAGCTACCGTTATGACGCAGCTGGGATCCTGGAGCACAAACAGACGCTAGGGACGTCAGTCATGGGAGCGGTGGCGGCGCTGGCAATCCATCCTTCGGGCGAGATGCTTTTCAGTTCCCATCGGAATGGTCTGATGGCGTGGAAGGTTCGAGCGAACGGATTAGCGCCCTTACCCGCGATAGAAGGGGTTCATGCTAACAGGCTGCATGTAACCGTAGATGGCGGTACTTTATTGGCGTTAAGCAGCGATGCATTATGGAGCATGAAGATCAACGCCGCGGCTGGGTTGCTTGCGACCCCGGTTAAAGTCGCCGCGCTCTCTAAAGCGCTCAGCCTCGCCATCTTGTAGTGGCGCAGACCTCCATGGGCTCACATCTGAGTTCGGTAGAGAACCGGCGGAGTTAGAACGAGAGGTCGCGGTATCCCACATCTCGCGAAAAACGAGCGAGATGTGGGGCACCCAGGGTTCTTTTGCACGGAGGGGAATGCTCCTTAGGCAGGTTTCTTAGTCCCTGAAGCAGTATTGGTAAAGAAACGGTAATGGATGCTCCATCTCTGGGTCTCGCCCGGCATGACGTGAATACCGATAAAACCCTCGGGGCAAACCGTCTTCGGGGTCGACCAGAAAAAGAGCTTGACCATCGGGGAATCCGAGGTCTCTTCAACACCTAGGCCGTGTTCCGTATCCTCGAACGTGAAGTCGAAGTCAGACGCTTTGTCGGAGAAGCCGGTCATCTCGCCGCTCGGTGCGTGGTGAGGTTGCATCTCCGCTACCCATTTGATCGTTGTGCCGTCAATTACGACTGACTCCGGAAACGGCTTGGCCGGCGCCGGAACGAAGGGAAAATGAACTTGCATGCCGGGCCCGGTCGGGTTGTTGTCCAACATGAAGAAGTCGTGATCGTAGACCGTTGTATTGAGCGGCTTGGTGCCAATGTTCTTCAAGCTATGGGTTAGTTGAAGGCCGTTCGTTTTCTTATCCAGCGATAGCGTTTTCTCATAGAGGTAGGCATAGCCGATGGTGGAGCGAAGCTCCTGGCGGAAGGTGATCGAATCTTTATGAACTTTTACTGTCCACTTTCCGTGATCGAGGATAGGGTACGCCCCACCGATCGTATAGGGCTGGTCGTCCAGCCGCTTCAGTACGCCGGCGCCGATCTTTACAAACGGGTCTCCGGGCTTCGCATCTTCGTACCCGATCGGTTCTCGAAACTCTTCCGCTGGTCCAGTCACCGCATCGTTCGTCATGGGATCATAGCGATTGAACCACTCGCCGAAGAAGGTATGCCCATTGAGCGAAACACAAGCCACAATGCCAGACCAGTCAAAGCGCGCCGCTCGATAATAACCGCGCTCCTGGTCGGGCAGAAAAACGACGGCATTCATCAGGCCATTTGTAATCCTGGCATGCGGATGATCGGAGTGGGGAACGTTTTCGCAGGTCGGCGAAGCGGGTGGCGGCAAAGGAACCGGTGCCGTGGGATTCGTCTGGGCTGTTACTAAAAGGCTGCTGAGGGCAAACGCAGAGACCAATGTGCAGCGTACCCATGTATGAGCAGAACGAAACATTCTTTGCACTCCTGAGATGGTGTCCGCGTGGAGTATAGCTCAGTATCACTCATTCATTGCTTGCTGTAAGAATTCATTGGGAAGAAACTGATTGAATCCGGTTAGATTTTCTCGGAGGCCGTTCGTGAGGTTAGTTCTGCGCATAATTCTTGTTGTCATTCTGCTTTTGCCGATCTCCACCTACGCCCAGGACACGGCGGTGCCTACCTTTACGCGAACGTATAACACCGCCGGAACGGACTACTCGTACACCGTAGTTGGCGCCGACCCGGCCAAGGGCGGCACCACGACGATCCCGACCGTGCTGGTGCCAATTACGCTGACCATTGAGGCGCCCATGGACGCCGCCGGCAAGAAGGCGGTGCTGGATGCAAGCCCGGATGTGGCCAGGGTGATCGGTTCACCCATCTTCACCCGTTACCCGTTCGCTTCAGGAAAGACGCAGTATACAGATGCGATCATGCGTGCCGATTTCCACCAGGAGGCGGCGAAGGACTGGCATACCCTCCTCGGTAAGCCGAAGATTGTCCCGTTGAAAATCGACGTGCCCATCGGCAAGGGATATGTGCTGACTTCCAGGAAGACTGGCCGGATGCTGGCCATGGTGGATGTGCTCTTCATGCAGCAGGAGATTTTCAAGCAGCTGCCGAAGGAAGATACGGGTGCCGGCAAGCTGGTGATCGCAATGACCAAGAACGTGACCTACTATACCAGCGCGGATGCGACGGAATGCTGCTCCTGGGGGACGCATGGAGTGGATACGACGCAGGAGTTTCGGCAGCCGTTCGTGCTGGGTAGCTATCTCGATCCGCACACGGTGGAGGATGACAGCGATGTGCAGCCGCTGACCCAGCAACTGGCGCAATGGTTTCGCGATCCGCTTCATGAGCCGGCGCTGCGGGTGCATCGTGGCATGGTTCCGCCAGGCAACGTCTTTCCCAGCTGGATGCGGGTGCCTCCTCCAAGCCCGACCGAATTGCCCACCGACAACGGTGATTGCGGCGGAACCGCATTGGCCGTCGATCTATTCCTGAACGATCCGACGGACACTAACTGGAAGAACCGGACCCCGGCATCGAAGCCGTTTCTCGCGAATGCGGGTGGAACGTCTTATCATCTGCAGAACGTGGCTCTGCTTTCGTGGTACACAGGGGCAAGTTCGGCCGCGTACACCTTTCCGGATACAAACGCGTTGAGCGGTCCGTCGAAACCCTGCCCCACGCATGTTCACGACGGTATGTTTGGCGCCGTGAAGGATGCGCCTCCGACCACAGTGACACCGATCGCGCTCACCAGCTCTCCCAACGGGCATCACCTCATTGGATACTGGTCCGGGTTGGGCCGGATCACCGAGGTCTCGCCGCAATGGGACGTCATCATCGTCGCCTTTGCAACGCCGTTGCGCGGCGCTGCAGAAGGGACCATGCAATACCAGGTGCGGGGCGACGTCACCGCTGAGCAGTTCAAAGATGACATCAAGCAGAAGCAAAGCCAGGGCAAGAAGGTGATGATCTCACTGGGCGGCGGCGGGCAGCACTTCGCGCTGATGACCGCGGAAGGAAAGCAGAACTTCATTCGGACAGTGGAAGACATCTGCACCCAGTTTGGCTTTAACGGCATCGATATCGACTTCGAGACCTCTTCGCTCGAGCTCGACCCGGGCGATACCGACTTTAAGCATCCCACCACTCCTTCCACGGTCAACCTGATCGCTGCACTGCGCGAGATTCACGATCACTTTGGCAAAGACTTCATGTTGAGCCTGGTGCCGGAAGGAACACAGATTCCGGCCGCGTATCCAGGCTACGGTGGCCAGTTCGGTTCCTACCTTCCCATTGTCCAAGGTATCCGCGACATTCTGGCGTTTGTGGATACGCAGGACTACAACTGCCCGCCGATAGAAGGTTTGGATGGCGAGTTCTACATGCCGGGCTCGATGGATTACCATGCCGCGGCGACGGAGTTGGTATTACACGGCTTCGACGTCGGTCGTGATCCGAAGCATCATTTTGATCCCCTGCCGCCCGATAAAGTCGCCATCGGCTATTTGAACAGCGACACGACGCCGCCCATCGTCGAAGATTCGATGCGGTACCTGATTACCGGTAAGCCCGCCACGCCGGTGAACTATAAATTGCGGCAGCCGGCGGGCTATCCGGCCTTTCTCGGTGCCATGTTCTGGACCATCGATGACGATCGCAAACAGAATTTTCGCTATTCGAACACTGTGGGGCCGCTGCTGCACAGTTATCCAGCCGCGAAGTAGCAAAAGCCGGGTTATGTCGAAGCAGTTATCGACACGCTATGGGATAATTCACTAAGTCGACCAGGTAATTCTCCTATCCATGCAGAAACAATTCGTGAAATGTCGCTTGGCCTGTGCCGCGATGGTCACTCTTTCCTGTTCCGTTCCTGGTGTCGCCCAGTCGGATTGGGTAACCTACGGCCACGACACCGGCCAAACGAAGTACTCCCCGCTGGATCAGATCAACACTGCCAATGTCGATCAGCTGAAGCAGGCGTGGGTTTATCATCTGCGGCCGATCGAACGGCCCACTGAGCCGGGGTCCGCGCCGAGCGGCGGGGGCGGCCGCCGCATGCTTACTTCGCCGGCCACGCCGCTGGTCGTAGATGGAATGATGTATCTGGCGACTCCGTACAGTTCGGTGATTGCCCTCAAACCCGAAACCGGCGAACTAATCTGGACTTACAAGCTGACGCAGTCTCGTTTCCTGGGGCGTTCGGCAACTTACTGGCCCGGAGACCAAAGCACGCCTGCCTCCATCTTTTTTGGCACTGCCGATGGCCGCCTGATTTCATTGAATGCAAAGACGGGTGAGCCCACCGCTCAGTTTGGTGAGAATGGGTTCCTCAATCTCAAGGCCGGGATGACGGACGATCCTAATAAAGATGGTCGCTATTCTATGACCTCTGCGGCTTCCATCTATAAGAACCTCATCATCACCGGCGCCGACTTACCTGAATCACCCGCGAAAGGGCCTTCTGGAGATATACGGGCTTGGGACGTGCACACCGGGAAGCTGGTTTGGCGCTTCCACTCCATTCCTCAGAAAGGAGAGCCTGGCAACGACACATGGGCGAACGATTCCGGGGCGGGCCGATCGGGAACGAATGTTTGGGGATTCTCGTCAGTCGACCCCGAGCGTGGCCTTGTCTTTTTGCCGTTTGGCTCGCCTACGTCCGATTTTTATGGTGGCGATCGTGCCGGCAACGGTCTGTTTGGCAACACCCTGGTCGTCCTCCATGCTGATACGGGCAAGCTGGCCTGGTACTTCCAGGCTGTTCATCACGACATCGACGATTACGATCTGGAATCTGCCCCGGTGATGATCGACGTGCGCCGCCGGGGGAAAGAAATTCCTGCGGTGGCGCTCGTGAGCAAAACTGGCCTGATGTTCATCTTCGATCGCCGCAATGGCAAGCCGATCTACGGCGTTGAAGAGCGTCCCATACCGCAGAGCACCATCCCGGGAGAACACTCCTCTCCCACGCAGCCGTTTCCGGTCAAGCCGGTTCCGTTGGGTCGCAGTGGCTTCACGCCTGCGGATTTATCCACCGTAACCCCGGAGCATCATGCGTTGTGCGAGGCGATGCTTGGCACCGAGGGTGGCATGCAAAGTGGGCCGTTGTTCACTCCCTACGGGCCAAAGCTGACCATCGTCTTCCCCGGTACCGTCGGGGTCGTCAACTGGCATGGCATGTCCTACAACCCGAAGCTTGGGTACCTGTTCGTGAACACCAACGAGCTGGCGGGCGTAGGCAAAGTCGCGCTCACCAAGCCCGGCGTCGAGCCTCCTTATGACCGCACCAGTCCATGGGGACTCTACGCGTTGTTCTGGGATCGCGAAAAATTCTGGCCGTGCCAGCAACCGCCGTGGGGGCAGTTGTGGGCCATCAATGTGAACACCGGCGACGTAGCCTGGAAGGAACCTTTTGGAACCATCCCGGAGCTCGACGCCAAAGGTGTTCACAACACCGGCTCGCTTAACTACGGAGGATCCATCTCGACCGGCGGCGGTCTGGTGTTCATTGCTGCTTCCATCGATCAGCACTTCCGTGCCTATGCAGCCGCGACTGGCAAGATTCTGTGGGATATCAAGATGGAGACAGGAGCCTACGTCACGCCTTCCACTTTTATGGGTAAAGACGGAAAGCAATACGTGGTGATCGTAGACACGGGAGGTAGCTTCTTTGACCGGACCAATGGGGACTCAGTTCTCGCTTTCGCGCTGCCTTCGAAGTAGAGCAACCTTCGATCAGAATTGTGGTGGAGTATGAAGCTGGGGACGGGAACTAATTTGGTTAAGAGAGCTGGCATCGTATTTTTATTTTTTTTGAGCGTGGTTTCCGCATGCCAGCCTGCGGACGCGCAGGCGTCCTCGGCGGGGAGAAAGCTCGTTCTCACCGACGGATGGTATATCCAGCCATCCCCCGATGTTCCTGAGAAGGGAAGTGTCCTCTCAACAGCCGCCTACCAACCCAGACATTGGTATCGCTCCACGATGCCATCCACCGTGCTGGCCGCGTTGGCAGCCGATCGTGTGTATGCCGACCCCTACTTCGGCATGAATTTGCGCTCAATTCCCGGAACCAACTACACCATCGGAACAACCTTCTCCGGCATTCCCATGCCACCCGGAAGTCCATTCCGTTCCTCCTGGTGGTATCGCACGCAATTCACCGTTCCTGCCGGCTATCGCGGCAAAAGGGTCCAGCTGCATTTCGATGGCATTAATTTCCGCGCCAACGTATGGCTGAATGGGCGGCAAGTCAGCGATGCAAACACTATGGCCGGCATGTGGAGGTTATTCGAGTTTGACGTGACCGATCTGGTGGCGCCCGGAGGACTGAACGCCCTCGCCGTGGAAATATTTCCGCAAACGCCCGACGACCTTGGCCTCAGCTGGGTGGATTGGAACCCCACGCCCCCAGATAAGGATATGGGCATCTGGCGTCCCGTTTACCTCACCACCAGCGGCGCGGTGACGATTCGCTTTCCCCAGGTGATCACGAAACTGGATCTCCCGGCAGTGGACAAGGCGCGTCTGACGGTCAACGCTGAGTTAAAAAACACCACCAACACTGTGGTTAGGGGAGTGCTAAAGGGCCAGATTGAGGATCTCCGCTTCTCACAACCGGTCACCCTGGACGCCAGGCAAAGCAAAGTTGTGATCTTTTCTCCCGGCCGGTTTACCCAATTGAATCTAACCAATCCGCGGCTGTGGTGGCCGGTCAACGTGGGCCCGCAGAATCTGTATGAGTTAACGTTGCAGTTTGAGAATGACGGAGCCACATCTGACCAGGTTGCTACACACTTCGGCATCCGCGAGGTTTCGAGCGAGGTGGTAAAGCCGGCCACTCCCGGGCGCGTATTCAGTGGTCATGACGAAGGATACCCGGAGACTCATCGTATTTTCAGTATCAACGGCAAGAAGATACTCATCCGCGGCGCCGGCTACACACCCGACATGATGCTTCGCGAGTCGCCCGCCAGGGAAGAACAAGAGCTGAAATACGTCCGCGACATGAACCTCAATGCGGTACGTCTCGAAGGCAAGATCGTGAGCGACCACTTCCTTGACCTCGCCGATCAGTACGGGATCCTCATCATGGCCGGCTGGTCCTGCTGCAGTCACTGGGAGCAGTGGAAGAAATGGGATGAGGAAGATCATGTTATCTCAGCGGAATCACTCAAGGACCAGATACGGCGGCTGAGAAACCATCCATCGGCCTTCAATTGGATGAACGGAAGTGACGGCCCTCCACCCCCGGATGTCGAGCAGCGTTACATCGATGTACTGAAAGAGCAGAACTGGCCCAACCCGTTCGAGTCCTCGGCGATGGCAGAGCCAACCACGGTGACGGGCGATACCGGCGTAAAGATGACCGGGCCCTACGAGTACGTTGTGCCCTCCTATTGGCTGCTGGATACAAAGTACGGAGGCGCCCATGGATTCAACACCGAGACCAGCCCCGGGCCGGCCCCGCTGCCGGTGGAGAGCGTCATTCGCATTCTGCCCCACGATCACCTATGGCCCATGGACTCGTGGTGGGACTACCACGCCGGCGGCAGCGCATTCAAAAATCTGGACGTGTTTACCGATGCGATGAATCACCGCTACGGGGCGGCGAACGACCTGCAGGCCTACACCATGAAAGCGCAGGTCATGGCGTACGAAGGAGAGCGGGCGATGTTCGAAGCCTTCGGCCGTAACAAATACACCGCAACCGGAGTGATTCAGTGGATGCTCAACAATGCGTGGCCCTCCAACATCTGGCATTTGTACGACTACTTTCTCCGCCCAGGCGGTGGATATTTCGGCGCCAAGAAGGGTTGCGAACCACTGCACATTCAGTATTCTTATGATGATCATTCGATCGCGGTCGTCAATTCCTACTACACCAGTTTCAAAGCCCTGAAGGCGACGGTCAAGGCCTACAACCTCGACATGTCGGCAAAATATTCCCAGGAGACGACTCTCGATATCCCAGCAGACGGCGTGGAAAAGGTCGTCACCCTGCCGGCAATCGACGGTCTCACCTCTACGTACTTTTTAGACCTGTCGTTGCGGGATTCTGACGGGAAGCTGGTGAGCTCGAATTTCTATTGGCTCTCGACCAAACCCGATGTGCTCGACTGGGATAAGTCGACCTGGTACACAACCCCCACTAAATCGTTCGACGACCTGACTGCGCTCAATACGCTCCCTAAGGTCAAGGTGAACGTAACCAGCGAATCGGAAACCGACGGTGAGAACGGCACAACGCGTGTCACGGTGGAAAACCCCACGCGGAACCTCGCCTTCGCCGTTCACCTTAAGGTGATGAAGCCTTCGCGATTTAAAGATCCCGAAGCTGAGAACAACGAGCTCGAAGTGCTTCCCGTAATCTGGCAGGACAATTATTTCCCCCTCAAGCCGGGCGAGAAACGAGAGATAACGGCTACCTATAAAACGGCCGACCTGCAACTCGAAAGCACATCCAGCGACACCCCAGAGTGGGCTCGCCGGCAAGGCAAGCCGACGGTCGATGTGGATGGGTGGAACGTTGTTCCTGTTTCGACGGCTCCGCAATAGGTTGATTATTTTTTGCGCCATTTCGCACAACTTCGCTTGTTAGACGCCGGAAAAAGCGCTCAAATGTTACCGGCCTTTGTCGGTTGCCCACGGGCCGGTGGTTACAGGTGAGCGCGCAACGAAGGTTCACCAGGAGAATCTATGACCGGAAAACTAATCACGGCGGCGCTACTCGCGACGGCGTTTTCGCCTCTGGTAAATGCGCAGGAACTACAGGTAGGGAGCAACGCCTACGTCGATATGTACTTCAACGACTGGCATTCATCCAAGGCGCAAACCACTGGCCCGGTAACGGAGTACACCGTTTTCACCAAAGGTGACCCGATGAAGCCTACGGCCAAAGGCGCCATCCTCCGCTACGTTGATTCCTATGTTTACACCACCTGGGCTCCAGGGGCCTCGGCGCCGCCCACGACTCTTTCCGGTAAGCAGCGGGTCTATTACTTCACCACCGGTACCGGTACGATCTCCGCGGCGGGTGACTCGGCTCCGGTCTCCACCAATATCGCGGTTCTGGTGCCGGCCAATCTGGCCTTCACTATCAAGAACACGGGGGCGGTTCCTCTTGGCGCATATGTCATTACCGAGCCCACGCCCAGCGGCTTTCAGCCGGGAACCAAGCTGGTGGTCAAAGATGAAAAGGCGACACCGATCAGCACCGCCGTCCGGGATTGGTCGCGCTTAGTGAGGCCGCTCTTCACTTCGAGCGATGGTCTGGCGACCATCACCAGTGTGGAGACGGTCACCCTCGACGACCTGACCATTACGCGGCCCTTCACCGGAACGATGCCGAATACCGAACATCTGTGGATGGAGCTTTCGGGGACCAGCATTGCCTTCATCGGGCCTTATCTTCGGCGCCAGACTCCGGGAATCGCCTATGAACATCCGCCGGATAACCTGGCTCCAACTGCCAACGTAAATTACTCGGAAGATAGCCAGGTGAAGTTGCTGCTTGTATCAACCAATGGCCAGTAAGCCCAGTGGTCGCGCAGGTTGCGGGAAACTCCATGCTAAAGGTAAGGCAGGGTAGGTACGGGCTTCAGAGCCTGCGTGAGAACCTATCAATAGGAAAATGAGTCCCGCAGAGCCTGCCCTGAGCTTGTCGAACGGGACGGCTGAACTTAGCCCAGGACGCAGTCCTGGGTAGCGATTCGAAAAACGAAAAGTCCCGCAGGGACGACTGGGAGTTACCCGGACATCATCGAAATATTCCGCGGATTGAGAATTCCCAATTCGCTGCTCGATTTCAAGACCATGTCTCGATGACTTTCTCAGTCGTCCCTGCGGGACTTTTCAATGGTGCTGTTAACCCAGGACTGCGTCCTGGGCTACGTTCAGCCGTCCCCGTTCGACAAGCTCAGGGCAGGCTCTGCGGGACTCGATTTTGTCATGGTAGTTCTCACGCACCTATTCAGCCCGTACATAAATCCAGCATAATCATCCGGCCTCTAGGCCTTGGGGTGTGTTCTTTGTCTCGTTTCCGCTCATGTCTAGTGCGGCGTCGTCGACACTTTGGTGCTCGTGCTGAACCACAAAAACTTTATCGGTCTATCTCCAGGTTCTTCAAAGTTGATATTGGAATGTGTGGTGAGATTATCCGGGCGCAGCATATAAGCTTCGCCGGGATGCTGCATGCGCAGCTGCGAACCATAGAAGGCCAGGCTTTTGCCTTCGACCTCGCACCAGATCTCTTCGTGTCCGGGGAAATGGGGGTGCGGCTCACCAAGCTGCATAGGCAGAATATCGACTGTAATGATGGCCCCCACCGTGGCCAGCCCGTTCCCTCGATTGAAGAAGCCATGAGTGATGTGCGCCCAGTGACCACCCGCGCCCGGATTGGTAAACGGCGAGGGGTCGGCCGGCGCACTGTGCGGAAGGTGCGCTTCGTCTTTGATCGCAAACGACGAAAGCGGCTTAAAGCCCGGATAGGTGGGATCGCCCACCATGTAAGCGGTTAGCTGGCCTTCCCCGGTATTGTGAAGCGTGAACTCCAGGCCCTCCGGGATCAACAGCGCGCTTCCTTTGTGAATTGGCTCAGTCTTTCCGCCCGCAGACACCTCACCCTCGCCCCCATCCACATAGAAAAACACTTGCAAGCCCTTCAAGGTCGAGGGCACGGTCCGTGCTCCCGCCTCGAGCTTGCCGTAGGAAAGGAACTTCGCGTGCTCCAGCACTGCGCCCGGGAAGGTTGGACTGAAGTTATCTCCCTGGGTAAGAATGTCGCGCACCACCAGCGAGCCAAACATGACGTTAGGCTCGGAGTGACGCCAGTCGCCGAAATACATATCGGCGCGTGTATCTTCCAAGGGGCGCGTCGGCAAGTAGACCACGTCTTTCGGTCCTTCGAAACTATTTCCGCCGACATGGGGAGCCTTGCCCGGAGTATACGGTGGGGGGACGGTTGGAGCTTGCGCGAACATCGCCGGCGCGGCGCCGGCAAACAGCAGTCCAAGAGCCGCGCCACAAACAGCCGAAGCCTTTACTGTATTCATAGCCATCCTCCGATAGCAGTCGTAATCATGATTGACCTCAGTGTGCAGTAATGCCCGGGAGCTGAAGAAACTCGGGATGAACGGTGATGTGCTCGTTTTTTTCGTTCTCAAGGATTTCCGCAAACATGGCGTCCGTGTCTTTCTGCGGTGGCCGCAATGCATTCTTGTCGCTGATAGACCGGTCGTCGCGGGGCTCGTGAGCAAAGAGGACGATCTTTCGCCAATCGGCAGGCGAAGCGAACGTATAGGGTCCGGGGGAGTCGCCCGCCATCTTCTTATACGGCCAAATCATCCAGCCAATGTTGTATTTTTCTGCCAGGTTCACGTGGGCAGTCGACCATTCCGGCGAGCGCTCGGCGTAGATTTCAGAAAAGAAGATCGGGACCTGGTACTTGGTGCGGAAGTCAAGATACTGCTGCAGGAACTCCGGCCGTGGCGTAGCGCCGTAACTATGAAAGCTGTAAACGGTGTTGTTGTCGAACGGCTTGCCGAACGCGCTGAAGCGTCCCAGCGGTGGCTGGAGAATCAGCATGTGATGAGTGTCAACCTGCCGAATCGCCTCCGTCACACGGCGGTACTCCGGCTCAATCAGACTTTCCATATCGAGATATCCGGACCACAGCAGCGGTTCATTCATCAGGTCATACCCCAGAATCATGGGGTCGTCTTTGTAGTGGCCCGCGATCCTCTGCCACACTTCCGAAACGTACTTCTGCATCCCGGCATCCTTCAGCAGCCAGGGATAGTCGGGACCATCATCGCTTGCTTCGCCGGTAAATCCGCCGATGCCGGACTCCAGCATCAGAATGACGTACAGATGCTCCTGCCGGCACCACGTCAGCAGCCGATCGATCAGTTGGAAACCCTCATCATCATTGGTCCTGAAATATTTGGCGTGGAGCGGGATGCGGATGGCGTTAAATCCGTCCTGCTTGATGCGGCGAACGTCCGCCTCGGACATGAAGTTCTGGCGCCAGTTGTAGAGGAACTCCTCTGCATGCGTGGGTCCGAGAAGGTCCGCAAACACCAGCTCCACGTCTGTTTGCGATTGGGCGATACCGCCGAACCGCCAAAAATAACCTTCCAGCACAAACCAATTCCCGATGCTTATGCCGCGGATCAGGAGCGGTTTGCCTGAGCCGTCCACAATCTCAGTTCCTTGTGAGTGTACGAACTGCGAATAGGCTGCAGGGGTGGCCAGCAGGAATATCATGGAACAAAGGACGGTCAGGCGTCGAAGCAACACCAAGTCTCCTTCCTAACTCATCGTGAATAGTAATCATAGTCGATAACTCAGCTCATTATGTTGATAATTAACGAATGCCAAATATGAGGTCCGTGACACGATGAACGACGAGTCCAAGAAGCAATCCCACGATTCCGCGCTGGGCATGGATCACGATATTTCCCGGCGTGATTTCATGAACGCCTCGCTGCTCGCCTCCGGCGGCGCGTTACTGAGCGGGCTCACGCCGCACCAGTTACTCGCCCAGATGGGCAAAGACAACTGGACCGGCTACGGTGGCGTGGGGGATTACGCCGAATCGCACGGCAACACCTTCGAAGTGATGACGGCCGGTCACCAGATCCGGGACCACGTCTTCGCCGATCCGCCGCACCAGGCTGAAGACACGGGCGAGGTATTGGATATGGTGATTGTCGGCGGTGGTCTCAGCGGTTTGGCGACCGCGCTCTACTGTCAGCAACACGCACCGAAGGCCAAGTGCCTGGTGCTTGAAAATCATCCCATCTTCGGCGGCGAAGCCAAGCGCAACGAATTTGTGGTGGATGGTCATCGGCTCATGGCGCCCCAGGGCTCCGATCATTTCGATACGCCGCAGCCAGGAAGTGCGATGGCCGGCTTCTATGCCTCCGTCGGCGTGGATGCCACCAAATTCGAGTATCAATCCTGGCAAAGCTCCTCGCCGGAGATCCCCGTAGGTCGCAGCTTCGAAGACATTCGCCCACCCTATGGAATCTATTTCGGAGCTAACTTCAGCCAACAGCACGGCATGTGGCTGATAGATCCGTGGGGCAAGAAACTTGCCGGTGCGCCCATGCCGGAGACAATGCGCAACCAGATCCTCAAATACCGGCAATTGGGTGCTATGCCCGGCCAGGCGCATCCTCGAGAAATGGATGCGATCACCATGGAAGACTACATGATGCAGAAGTTCGGGCTGAGCCGGGAGACAATCCGAAAATTTCTCGTCCCTGGTCCCGGTGACGGCTTCGGCATAGGACCGGATGTACTTTCCGCCTTTGCCTTCGGCTTCGGCGGCGATCCCATGAACTATGGCGACGAGGCAGATCTTCAGTCGTTTCCCGGAGGCAACGGCGGATTCGCGCGTCACATGGTGAAGACACTACTTCCCGCAGCGATACCAGGTCCGCGCACGCTGGAGGCAGTCTGCCGTGGCCGGGTGAACTTCGATGCTCTCGACAAGCCCGGAGAAAACGCGCGCATTCGCCTTGGGTCTACTGTGGTGCGTGTTGAACACGAAGGTCTGCCCGAGCACAGCGAGTTTGTGCGTATCACCTACACGCGCAACGGCAAAGTCTACCGTTTGAAAGCGCGCGCGGTTGTCATGGCCGGCGGCAGTTGGACGACCAGGCACATCGTGATCGATTTGCCTTCGCAGCAGCGTGACGCTTATGCGCAGTTCTTCCGTTCGCCCTGCATGATTGTGAACATTGCTCTGCGGAACTGGCGTTTTCTTTACAAGCTCGGTATGTCCGGAGCGTTTCTATACGGCGGACTCGGCATCTACGGCTCGGTCCGCAAGATGCCAACATTTGGAACAGACGATAAGACCATCGGACCCGATTCACCGGTGGTGATGACCATCAAGGTCCTGTTCTGCCGCCCCGGACTTCCTCTTGTAGAGCAGCAGCAGGCAGGGCGCGCAGAACTCCTGTCGACTTCTTTCCGTGACTACGAACGACGGGTCCGCGAGCAGCTGACAGAAATGTTCGCCGCGTCGGGATTTGACGCCAAACGGGACGTGGCCGGCATCGTGCTCAATCGCTGGGGACACGCCTACTGCAGCCCGCAGCCGGGGTTCTTCTTTGGCAAGGATGGACAACAGGCCCCGCGCGAGATCCTGCGCCGGGCGCCCTTCGGGCGCATAGCCTTCGCCAACACCGATCTTTCGGGTGACCCCGGCCACACCACCGCGATTGCTGAGGGACAACGCGCCGCCAGCCAACTACTCAACCGTATCTAGGCTTAGGATGCTGACCTGCGAAACGAAACATGGTGAAGTTTCTCCACGAATGATGTAGGTCCGGGAACGCTGACCAGCAAGCAATGACGGGTGCCCCACATCGCGCTCGTTTTTCGCGCGATGTGGGATACCACAACCTTATCTTTATAACTCTGGCGAATTCCACTAATCTCGGAGTTGAGCCATCGAGGTCTGCGGAATCCCACATCTCGCGAAAAACGAGCGCGATGTGGGATTCCGTCATTGGTTGCAAAGAGGCGCTAGCCTACGGCTTCTCCGCAAAGACCGCGTCAAGAGGAGCACCAGTGACGCAACCGCATACCCGGACGAATCCGGCTGACTCCAGCAAGGCCCGGAACTCCCCCAGGGTCCGTTCTTTGCCCTCGGTGCAGACCAGCATATTCAGCGACTGTAGCTGAGCCGAGATGGGGCCGGTTTTATCTTCGTTCACCAGCTTTTCCGATAAAAGAATGCCGCCCCCAGACGTCAAATGATCGTAAATCGCTTTCAACAGTGCGTTCACCTTCGCATCCGGCCAATCGTGCAGGATTCTGCCCAAACCAAACAAGTCCGCCTTTGGAAGCTCTTCCGGATGAAAAAAGTCGCCCTTTCTGAGCTCAATCCGCGAGGCCATCGACGAAGCCGAAATTTGCGGTCGCACTGCATCGATCACCTGAGGAAGGTCAAAAATGATTGCCTGCAGGGCGGGATATCGCTCACACGCAGCGATGGCCAAATGGCCCGTCGCACCGCCAAGATCGACAAACGTTGTAAACCGCGACAAATCAAAAGCAGAAACCACCAGGGGCGAGCTCAGTATGCCGAACCCATGCATACCCTGCAAAAATGTCTGTGTAGCCTCTTCTGTGCGGAAGAAGTGATCGAAAATTCCCCCGTCCTGATGGAAAGTCTGCTTCCATTGCGGTCCGCCTTCGCGCATCGCATTCTCCAGATTGCTCCAGAGCTGATAAAGCACCTTGTCGGAGTAGAGAATGTACCCGACCAAAGTAGTCGGTGTGCCGCGGCAGAGATATGCGCTGGCAACAGCCTGGTTCTTATAGATGCCATCCTGCTTGTTGAGAAGTCCCAACCCGACGCATGCATCCAAAAGGCGCTCCATCGGTTCGCCTTGTGCCTGAACCTCCTCCGCAAGTTTCCCCGCAGAATTGGGCACCCGCTCGAGGGAATCGAATACCCCCAGCGAAACAGCAACAAACATTGCCTTCGACGAACGAAACGCGTCGATCAGCGCCAGCACCGGACCAGGATCGGGAGTCACAAAACCCCCTGAGCTTCGGTCGCGACCGGATGAGAAGGATCGATCCCAAAGCAGAAGAGAATAGCCACAATACAAAGCACCGAGGAGACGATAAACGGGACGTTCCAGCCATACGATCCCAACAGGTAGCCGAGTAACACCGGCGAGATAGCGCCGCCCAGGTTTCCGAATGTATTCATGATCGAAGCAATCGAACCCGCAAAGTCGCCGCCGATATCAAGCGGGATGGCCCAGGACACACCTACCGTCAACTCCAGCCCAAAAACCGAAACACAGGAAAAAACAACCGATGCGATGGTGCGGGTGGTAAAGGTGGCCGGCAGGATCGAACCTGCCGCAATCACGAATCCAAGCACCGCAATCACCCGGCGTGCGGCTCTAAGATTGCCGGTGCGCGCCGCCCACATATCAGAAAGCCAACCTCCCAAAAGATTACCTACGGCTCCGGCGACAAACGGCAGGCTGGCATAAAAGCCCATCTGCTTTAAATTCACCCCGCGCGAATCGTAGAGATATTTGGGAAACCAGTCCAGATAGATATCGATGCTATAGCCGTAGCAGAAGTACATCATGGCCAGCATCCAGACCGTTCGATTTCGCAGGATCATCCGCCACGGTACCGAACGTACGGAGCCCGAGGGCGCACTCTCTGGCTGATGAATTACGGCCAGCTCAGCGGCGTTCACGCTTTGATGGTCGGCCGGCCGGTCGCGATAGTACCAATACCAGGTGGCCGCCCACGCGAGGCCAAGCAATCCAAAAAGAAAAAATGGCATACGCCAGCCAAAGTGGATCATGATGGCGACCACTAGGGGCGGGGTCAGCGCGGCACCCAATCGGGAAGCCGCATGGGGCAATCCTTGCGAGAAGCCGCGTTCTTCCGGCGGCATCCAACGCGAGAGGGAACGGGTGGCAATGGGGAAAGCTCCCGATTCGCCTACGCCAAACAGAAACCGGCAAAGGCCGAGCGAAGTCGCGTTCCAACAAACCGCGGTCAGAGAGGTAAAAAGCGACCACCAGCAAACGATGCAGGCCAGGGCTCGCCGCGGTCCAACTTTGTCGCCAAACCAACCACCCGGTATCTGAAACAGAGCGTATCCCCAGCGAAACGAGCTGAAGATCCATCCCACGGCGATGGCCGAAAGTCCAAGATCCCGCTGGATCACCGGCATGGCCGAGGAGATGTTCACCCGGTCCATATAGGTGATGACATAGGCGGCTACGATCAGCCCGAGAACAACATAGCGGGCCCGCGTCGGTCTAAGAGAATTCGCCGCGAGCTTTTGACTCTCATTCAACATTAGGTAAGAGAAGACTCAATCTCGCCTCGTTCCCATTCACCGCTGTGGAGCTGCACCCGCCGGCGGTGGTGTCATTTGATCCAGGGGCCCGTAGTTCTTGGTGAGGTACTCGAGGACCGTATCGATCTCATCGTCGGTAAGATCTGCTCCGCGCGAAACCATCTGGTTTACCACTTGTTCCCATTCTTTGCGGGAAGCATGTTTCGCAGTGACCACCGTGAGCGCATGGCACACCGCGCATTGTTTCTGCACGATATCCTTGCCGGCGCCATCCGGCATGGCGGCGGAGCCCGCGGGAGTGGCAGCCGTTGCTGGAGGGGAAGTAGACGGATTGGCAGAACTCTGTGCGGAGTCTGTAGCAACACTCTGCGCTACCCTGGCGCTGGGAAGTCCTCCCGGCAGCGCAAAGGCGAAAACAGAATCGCCCGCCGTCATATCGAAAAAGCTTCCGCCGGTTGCCACCATCACCACATACTGCTTCCCATTCTTAGCCTGATAGGTCATGGGAGTTGTATAGGAGCCCGACTCCAGGGTCGTCTGCCATAGCAACTTCCCGGTTTTGGCATCGAACGCGTGGAAGATGTGATCATTCGTAGCAGCAATCAGCACCAACCCGCCCGCGGTGGCGATCGAGCCGCCAAAATTCAAAGCACCCGTCCCATGTACACCCTTTGCATCGAGTTCAGGGATGGTGCCAAACGGAATTTTCCAGGCCACTTCTCCGGTGTTGGCATTGATCGCCCAAAATTGTCCCCATGGCGGTTGCTGGCAGGGCCAGAACTTATCATTGTTCCAGAAACGCGCGTAGTCGCCCCACGGACTATGCCGCTCATAGAGAGGATCCGTCCCGTCAGGATTCTTTACCAGCTTCCCGACATCGGCGAGGTTGTTGGTGTTCACGAACAGGTAGCCGAGCTTCGGATCGTAAGACATGCCCGGCCAGTTAGCAGCTCCAATGGTGCCTGGGAATTGAATGGTCAATTTCAATCCGAAAGGAGTATAGGGTCCCCGGTTCTCCATGCCACCTTCTGTGGCCAGCAAGTCTTCGCAATACTTTTTCTGCTCGGGAGTGACCGTGGCTATCTCATCGGGGTGGAAGCTCATGCGTCCCAACGGCTCGGGCTTGAGAGGGAAGGGCTGCGTGGGCCACGCCTCTTCGTCAGGGGCCAAGCTCGCGGGGACGGGTTTCTCCTCGATACCAAACACTGGCGTGCCGTCGCGCCGGTCGAGGATAAACAAGAGACCGTTCTTCCCCAGAACCGCGACCGCAGGAATCGCCTTTCCTCCTTTTTTTATATCCATCAAAACAGGAGCCGATTCCAGGTCGTAGTCAAAGATATCGTGGTGGACTGTTTGGTAATACCACGCCAGTTTGCCGGTATCGGCATGAAGCGCGACAATGGCGTTACCGAAGAGATTTTTTCCCTTCCTATCCGGTGCATAGAAATCGTAGGTTGGTGAGCCAAAGGGAAGAAGCACCAGGCCTTGCTTGAGATCCACACTCATTAAGCCCCAGACATTGGTTCCGGAACGATTCTTCCAACTGTCGCCCGGCCAGGTATCGTGGCCCACTTCGCCCGGCAACGGTACCGAGTGGAACCGCCACACTAACTTGCCGGTATGCAGGTCCCACGCCCGAATGTCGCCGGAAGCACCCTGAGCCGGCGATTCCTGAACGGCAGCGCCGGTGATCACCAGGTCCTTGTAGATAGCTGGAGGCGAGTTCATATCGTATTGAGCGTGGGGAAAGCCGTTGTCCGCGCCCGCCTTCAAGTCCACATACCCATCTGTGCCAAAGCTGGACATGGGCTTTCCGGTTTTCGCGTCCAGTGACAGAAGCCGTCCGTCGGAGGTTCCAGACAAGATGGAGGCCGGCGTGCTCTTATCTCCGGGCCAGTAAGAAACACCACGGGAACCGGGGCGTCCTTTTTCCAACTTATAGGTCCATATCTCGTCGCCGGTCTCCGGGTTAATCGCGACGATGGTGTTGTACGGAGTCGGCAGATACAAGGTGTCGTTCACCATGATCGGCGTCGCTTCCGACAATCGTCTGCCGCCGCCCCTGCCCGCTGGTCCCATTTTCTGCGGGCGCGGGCCCTCCTTCTTCATATGGTAGGTCCACGCGAGGGTTAGATCCTGTACGTTGCTGGTGTTCACCTGGGTGAGCGGGGAATACCGCGTGCTCGCATCATCGTGGCCGTACATCGGCCAATCTGACTGGCACCAAACCGGTGGTATGGTAAGGAAGACTATAGCGAAAACTGCGGCGAAAATCCGAGGTTTCAAAATCTGATGCCCCTCATACGTAGCCCGATCATATTATGCCGTCAGGTACACCGACAATTTCTCTGAATACTGCGAGTCCATTCCGATGATTCCGCGGAATTTCTGGATCCCGTCAAAACTACGCCGCACAAAGGACGCCAATCCGATGTCTACTTTCCCGTTACGAATCACTGCACAAGCGAAGCGCGTCGCGATCCTCGTGCTCGTGCTCATGCCCATGGGCCTCTGCTGCGTAAGCAGCGCTCAAAGCCACGATGTCGAAATTAACAACGGCATCATTCAGGCAACGATTCATCCTCCCGACCCGATCGACGGTTTCTATCAGGGAACGCGTTTTGACTGGTCTGGCGTGATCGGGAGCCTCAAGTATGCCGGTCACAACTACTACGGGCCCTGGTTCACGAAGACGAATCCAACCGTGGTCGACTATATCTACCAGGGCGCTGATATTGTTGCCGGACCCTGCAGTGCGATCACCGGACCCGTAGAAGAATTCTCCACCAACAATGAAGGGCTGGGCTTCAGTGAGGCTAAACCCGGCGGAACGTTCCTTAAAATTGGCGTAGGCGTTCTGCGTAAACCCGACGATGCGAAATACAGCATGTTCCGCCTTTACGACGTGGTCGATCACGGCCAATGGTCAGTTCAGACAAAGCCCGATTCCATCGTATTCACCCAGAGAGTCATGGATCCGTCCTCAGGCTATGGCTATCTCTATCAAAAGACCGTGCGCCTGGTTACCGGAAAGCCGCAGATGGTGATCGAGCATCGCCTCACGAATATTGGCGAGCGGGCCATCGTAAGCAGCGTTTACGACCACAACTTTCTGGTCCTCGATAGTCAGGGCGTTGGGCCCGATTTCACTATTACCCTGCCTTTCGATATTCACCCCGCCAAACCAGTGAATGCACTCGGCGCAGTCAACGGAAAAACCATCTCTTACTTAAAACAACTCGAGGGGCACGACCAGTTCGGAGTGGCTATCGAAGGATTTGGAAAAACCGCCGAAGACTACAAGATCACGATCGATAACAAGCACGCCGGCGCCGGAATGAAGATCTCCGGCGATCAGCCTCTCGAAAGTGAAGAGCTTTGGTCGATTCGATCCATTCTTGCCATGGAGCCCTTCATTCATATGTCCATTGCGCCCGGAAAAGACTTTACCTGGAAATACACCTACGATTACTACACCATCGGTAAGTAAGCCCGTTGTTCACTCTGCTTTCGCCCACGCCATGCCATCCGCACCCGGGCCCACCTCAATGAGGTCTTTCACGGTCCAATCGGAAAGGTTGATGACCGCGACCTTTCGGCTTTTATCGCACGAGGCATAGGCGACCTGGTTGTTCGGATTCACAAGAATCGCTTGCGGCCTTACGGGCACGTCGATCACGTGCTCGACCTTCATAGTGCTCAGGTTCAACGCCGATACTTTGTGGATCAATGGATTCGCAATAATCAACCATTTGCCGTCAGGTGTGACTGCAGTTCCGTAGCCAAGATCCGGGAGCGGTACCCACTTCACGACCTTATTTGTGGCGGTATCGATGACCGCCAGCTGCGGTTTCGTCTGATCGGATGTGAAAACTTTGCTGCCGTCTACGGCCATGGAAATGCGTTGAATCTGGCCAGACACCGGAATAACCGCGATCGTCTTACGTGTGTCCAGATCCAGGACCGACACGGTACCGGGACCAACATTGGCGGTATATCCCCGGTGGCCGTCACGGGAAATGACGAGCATGTGTGACTGGTCCTGATTTGTCGGCACCGAGCCGATGATGCGTAACGTAGCCGGGTCAATGATGCTGATCGAACGATTCAGCTCCGTCGTGACATAAAGCAAGCCGTTCTTCGGGCCAAACACCGGATCATGCGGCCGCACACCCTTACCCCAATCGACATTGCCTACCACTTTGCGCGACGCAAGATCGATCACCACCATGTTGTGACCGTCTGTTCCCGGTTCGCCTACACCCGAATTGCCATAGATCGGCACGTAGGCTTTTTTGCCATCGGGCGAGACGGTAAGTTCGTGCCCCGTCACTCCGCCCTCGGGGACTTCAGCCAGCTTCTGGTTGGTCTTGGAGTCAACGATCCCCACGCTGGTGTCGCCCTTGATCGCCACCAGCAAGAGTCCGGGCCGTGCCGGGCTGCGAGCCCATAGATAACCGGAAAGAATCAAGAGGGAAGACAGCGTTAGGGCAGCTTGCAAGCGTCGCATATCGAACTCCGTTCCTACCTGGCGGGACTTGGTAACCAGTTACTCCATTTTCGTTCGGGCTTCCTCAAGAATGCGCTGCGCGCGGACCGGATTGAACACACCGCAAGAGCAGAATCGCGTCATATAAGTCACCGCCTCTGCCGGTGTGCGGCGGCCTTCTTTCACCCAGTCGATCATCTTTTTTGCCAGGCTACTGGATATCATCCCGTGGCCACACATTGTGGAAAGAGCCAGCGCCTGGGTGTTCGGCAACTTCTCCGTCGCGCCCTCAAAGCCCAGCGAATAGCCGACGCTGTGCCGGGTGATCCCGGCGAATTTGCAGCACTCCACCGCGCCTTCCACAGATGCCGACATGTTGACCGAGAGGCCCAGGTCAGCCTCTGCCGCGACCTTGAGAAATTGCTCCGCCGCTGTCTGGTTATCAAAGATCGCTACCACTGACGCGGGCTCGTCGAGCCCGTCGATGACCGCCCGAAAATTGGGCGTCATATCGCGCTTCCAGTTCGCCGAAGTATGCAAATCCTTTGCCGGCCGCAACGCACCACCATGAACCGGGTCGCCGATGTTGACAGGTTTGAAAGGGAGCGCCAGCTCAAGAAACTTCTTTAGTTTAGGCAAGCTATCGATCTCGTTCTTACCGTTGCTCGGGGTGGCGAAAACGATGTAGTCGTCCGCGAAGCTTTCCGCGCTACCGTAACGATGGAGAGTATTGGTCATTGGGCGTGCCCCACTGGCTCCTCTTTGCGCTCACCGTTGGCAGACACCGGGTTAGTGATTTTGCCCAAACCCATGTTTGTCTTAGCCCGTTCTATCTTGTAACCCAGGCGCTCTAAGATGGGAGCGACGATCTTCTCTTCCCCCTGCTCATCGCAACGCGTCCCCACGCCCAGGGATACGACGGTATCTACATCTTCTTCGACCTTGTGAACCAGGCGAATGATTTCTTCCGTTCTTTCGACTCCGACCTTGATCTCTACGATGGCCGACATGACTTTCTCATTGAGAACATCTTCGCGCAGGGTTCCCGTTGCAACATCGGTCATGAGCAGGGTAAACGGGTTCCTCTTCTCAAACGCGACTCCGGCCTGGGCCAGTGCCCAGGTCATTTTCTGGATGTCGCGCAGCCATACGCCGACCCCGGGGCGGCCGAACTCGATTGTGAATCCTACCTCGCCTTGTTTCACTCTGTTGGTCACATCGTTGGTTTTTACTTCTTCGGTGCCGCGTCCTTGCACGCCGGTCGATTCGTGGGTTGCGCGCGGATCGGAGAAGGCCCGCCGGACCACGCGTGGCCATTGCAGCTCCTCCGGTTCGAAGGCCGCCGTAGGGCAGACATCGGGCTCGGGATCAAACCGCAGACGGCCCATTTGGAAGAATTTCCGGATGCTGCGCACGATGGAAGGATTCAGATGTTCGTTGCTGAGCCCGTTATAGCATGCATAACATTCGACGCACTCGTCGCGGTTGATGGTGGCGCGCTTGATCACCGGGTCAACGTAAATCGCTCCCATTGGGCAAACATAAGTGCAATTCCCGCAGGCCACGCATTTGTCAGGATTTATTTTCATTGCCGCCAGTCAGATATAAATAAAACCGCTTAACTCAGAACGTTATCTCGTACCGGTAGTGCTTAGTGCCCTTGCACAATGCCGGGGAACGCATCCGCGCCCGCTTGGGCAGCCTTGCCATCTTCCTGCGGAGTACCACCGCTCACGCCGATGGCGCCCAGAATGTGGCCGTCGAACATCAGCGGAATACCTCCCTCGATCGGCATCGCCTCCGGCAGTTTGAGAATGGGGGTATATCCATTCTTGATAACGGCGTCTTCAAACATCTTGGTTGGTCTCTTGAAGAAGACTGCGCTACGCGCTTTCCCCAGGGCTACATTGAAGCTGCCCAGCTGCGCTTCATCCATCCGTTCCATATACATCAGGTTGCCGCCGTCATCCACAATCAGAACAAACATGTGGTTATGGTTGGCCGTGGCAGCCTGTTCTGCGGCTGCGGCCACCTGCTTGGCGATCTGCAATGTGAGCGCCTTCTTATCCGCAAGCTGGGCCTGCGAAAGAGCGGTTGCCGCCAGCGACAACCCGGCTACGCAGGCTGCCGCTCGTTTCATCCTGTTCATCCTTATCTCCTCGGGTTATTTCCCTGAATGCGTGACACGCCAAATCGAGCCTGAGCCGTCGTCGCTCACCAACAGAGAACCATCCGTTGCCGTCGCCACACCTACCGGTCTGCCCCAGACGCTCTTGTCATCCACCACAAAGCCAGTCAGAAAATCTTCATACTCGCCGGTTGCATGGCCGGTCTGGTGCAGCGGCACACGAATCACTTCATACCCTGTCCTGGGCGACCGGTTCCACGACCCATGCTCGGCGGCGAAAATATCGCCCGCATACTCCGCGGGAAATTGCGTGCCGTCATAGAACGTCATCTCGAGCGATGCATTGTGTGGTTGCAGGATCACATCCGGAGTAATGACTTTGTCCTTGAGGTCCGCGCGTTGCCCGGCCATCCGTGGATCCTGGTGCGGACCCATGTACCACCATGGCCATCCGTAAAAGCCGCCAGGTTGCACATGCGTGACGTAATCCGGCACCAGGTTATTGCCTAATTCATCGCGCTCATTGACCGAGCACCAAAGCTCGCCGGTTTTCGGATTGACCGCAATGCCGACAGGATTGCGAGTGCCATACGCATAGATCCGCTTATGGGTGCCGTCAGGATCGAATGCGAGAATGTCCGCCCGGTCCTTTTCCGCCGGGGTGTCGTCCACATTTTCCTGCGAGCCTACAGCGATGAACATGGTCTTGCTGTCTGGCGAAAACTGCACGTCCCGCGAACGGTGGTGCCCACCGCTGGGTAGATCGTCAAGATGCTCCGCCGGTCCAGTAGCTTTCAAATCGCCGTTCTTATAGGGAAAGCGCACCACCGAGTTCATGTTTGCGACATATACCCATTGCGGGTTGGGGCCCAGCGGATAAAATGCAATCCCGAATGGCGTATTCAGGCCGGTGGCGAAAACGTGCACTTCTTCAGGCTTACCGTCCTTCGTCATGCCGCGAAAGATCTTGATATCGCCGGCAGTCGTTTCGGCCAGGAACATGTCACCGTTGGGTGCTCTGCGCAGGATGCGTGGATTGGTAAGCCCTGTCGCATACAGGCCAACCGAAAAGCCCTCCGGCGCCTTGGGCCACGCATTTTCCGGGCGGGGTACCACAGTCGGACCGCCCATCGCAGACTTTGATGCGTATGGTGGCGGAAGATCTTTGAGCGTAATGTGGCGGATCGTTCCCGGCTTCTCAAAACGATAATCCGTGAACGGTGGTTCGGGTGGCGGTTCATTCGAAGTCTCGCTGGTTGCGGGTGTGGAGGCAGCCGGTGCGGTTGCCGCAGCCCCGGCGGCATTCCCGGCACTCATCGATTTGACGAAAGTGACCAATTGCCAGCGTTCTTCATCCGGCAGAGCCGCCCACGACGGCATTCCATTTTCCATGCCGCCTTTGGTGATGTACCAAAAAACTGCTCCGTCCGGCACACCCTGCAACGCTCCATGCGCCAGCGGCGGCACGTTGCCCGTCCCTTCTCCGGATACTCCGTGGCAATCGGCACAATGGCTGGCATAACTCGTCTTGCCCGCCGTGATCGCCGCCGCCTGGCCTTGCAAAGGATTTTCGACCGCCGCAGCCGAGGCAGGCGCATTGTGAAATGACGTGTTCTGGGCATCGGATAGGAGTAGAGACCAGGCCACCGAAAAGGCCATGATTGGAAAGGAGAGGAACAGGGTAGTCCTACGCATGACCGTCGCCATAAAGCAGTTTCTTGCCTCTTCTACCTAAACAACTATTTCCTTTTCCAACAAGCGAAATAGTGCGAAACAGGTTTGTCGCCGGGCCCGAAGCAGCGGAGAATGAACGTGATATGAAGTATGACGCGCTAATCCTTCTGCTTTGTTGCTCGGCTCTTTCGCCCCTCACGCGGGCACAGGTAACCGGCGATCGCATCAACCTCTATTTTGGCGACTGGCACAACTCCTCACCCCACATGATCCGCGGCTCGCTGGAGGAGAGAGACATTCTTACGCGTGGAGATGGCCTGAATCCGCCCCGTGCCGGCGCGGTTTTCCGCTTTCTCAACTCGTACACGCATGCGACGCTGGCCGCCGGAGCATCCACCAAACCGGCACGTCTCGATGGCCAACAGGAGATTTATTTCGTCGAGTCCGGCAAGGGAACGGTGACAGCGGGTGACCAGACTGCTGATTTGTACCGGAATATCGCTGTTCTCATGCCGGCCAATTTAGAGTTCACGCTCAAGAGCACAGGCAACGAGCCGCTCGCAATGTATGTCATCAACGAGCCAACTCCACCTGGTTTCCGGCCCAACACAAACATGCTTGTTCGCGATGAGAATACGATCCCCATCTCCTCCAGCAATGGCTTCTGGGCGCACATTGCAAAACCACTTTTCACCACTCAGGATGGTCTGGCTACACTGGAGAGTGTGGTGACCGTTACACTCGATCCGCTCACGATTGGCAAGCCGCATCCGGCGCCCAACGAGGACACCAGCGATATTGAAGAAGTGTGGACCTCGCTCTACGGCAACAGCCTCGTTCTGGTCGGGAACCAGTTGCGTGAACAGGCTCCCGGCATGGCCTATCTGCACCCTCCCGACAATCTCACTCCTCACACCAATCTCAACCCCAGCAGCGATGCGCAGGCAAAGTTTCTATACTTCGCCCGTTACCGTCCCCATGAAACCAGAAAGTAGCTAACGACCGGTCGTTGCGCGAACGCATTTCGTACTATTTCGCTTGTTCGCTGGGGCAAAACTTGTTTACGTAGCAGGATCAGCAAAATGCGCCAAGATCAAGAAACACGGAGACTGTCGATGCCAAGGAGGTTCGCCGCATCCCTGGGCTTATGTGCCCTGCTCGCGCCAGTTGCCATGGCGCAGATAACCGGGGACAAGATCGATTCTTACTTCGGAGACTGGCACAATGCCACACCTCGCACGGTGCGTGGATCGCTTGAAGAGCGCGACATCTTCACCCGGGGCGATGCCGCGAACCCGCCCCAAAAGGGCGCCGTTCTCCGCTACATGAATTCGTACACCTACGACACCCTGCCGCCCCAGGCATCCACCAAGCCGACCAAGCTGGACGGTCAGCAGGAGGTCTACTTTGTCGAGTCAGGCAAGGGTACGATGACCGCGGGTGGGGAGACTGCCGACCTGTACCGGAACATTGCCGTCCTGATGCCGGCTAATCTCGAGTTCACCATAAAGAGCACCGGCGGCCAGCCGCTTGCCATGTACGTGATCAACGAGCCCACGCCGCCCGGCTTCCGGCCAAACACGGCCATGCTGGTCAGGGACGAAAACAAGATCCCGGTAAGCACGACTACGGGTTTGTGGTGTCACATCGTCAAGCCCCTGTTCGACACTTCCGATGGGCTGGGCACCCTGCAAAGCGTGCTCACGGTTACCCTCGATCCGCTGACCATCGGCAAGCCGCACGTGGTCGATCACACCGACATTGAAGAAGTCTGGACCGCGCTCTACGGAACCAGCCTGGCCTTCGTCAGCAATTCGCTCCGCAAGCAGACGCCAGGCATGGCGTTCTATCACGTGCCGGATAATCTGACGCCCCACACAAACGTGAACCAGAATGAGGATTCGCAAGTGAAATTCCTCTACTTTGCCCGCTATCATCCGCATGAAGCCAGGAAATAGAATGCGAGGGGAGACGGTGAACATGCTGTGCCTACGGACGGCGCTTACCACTGCTTTGGGTGTAGCCTTCGGATTGGGCTCGCTGGCCGTGGGGCAGAATACCCCGCCTACCAGCGGGACGCAGAATGCGATTAACGGCATTAACTCCTATCCCGGGCCCGGAATGGTCAAGTATCAAAACGCACCCGATCCGATGGACCGCCGCATCGATATGTTCATCAGCGATTGGCATTTGTCCATGCCGCGTGTGGAGCACGGCTCGCTCATTCTGCGCGACATCCTTACCAAAGGCGATAACTTCGATCCGCCAGAAAAGGGAGCAGTTCTCCACTACACCAATTTCTTCGCTTTTGGCCGGCTCGCTCCCGGTGCCTGGACCACCCCCTCAAAGCTCGAAGGCCAGCAGGAGATCTACTACATTCTAGGCGGCGAGGGTGAAGTCACCGCGGCTGGCGAAACCGCAAAGCTGCACAAGGGTATTGCCGTGCTCATGCCGGTTGGCCTCGAATTTGTCATGCATTCGACCGGTGATGACCCGCTCACCATGTACGTCATCAACGAGCCGCTGCCCGACGACAATGGGATTGTCGGAAATCCGAACCGCATTCCGTTCCATCCCAAAACGAAGATGGTGGTGAGAGATGAGGGAGCTGCGCGCGAGAGAACTCCCGCGGTTGCCGATCCTTTTATTGTTGGCGGCGCCTCCGGCCACTGGGCTCATATCGTGAGAGAGATATTCTCCCCGGCCGACGGGCTGGCAACCGAACAGAGTGTCATTACCGTAGAGATCAATCCCAAAACGTTGGGCGAGCCGCATCCCCATCGGCCGGGCCAGGAAGAGGTCTGGGCCGCTATTGATGGCAACAGCCTGGTGTTCTTAGGTACCGAGCTGCGGGTGCAGAAGCCCGGGATGGCCTATATGCTGCGGCCGGATGCAGTGACCGTCCACTCCAATATCAACGATGGCGATAAGCCGGTGAAGTTCTTGTACTTCGCCCGCTTTCCTCAAGGTGACAACTGGACTCACGCGGTTCCTGCGAAAAAATGAGAGGGAGCCGTACAGCAATCGTCCTTGCTTTGCAAGCTGCGGAAAAACTCCACGCTGAAGGTCCGGGGGTTATGTACGGGCTTCAGCCCGTACATAAACCCAGCAAAATTATCTGGCCTTTAGGCCCTGGGGTACGTTTTTTATTCCGTTTCTGCAGAAACCGTTCATTTTCCGCAGTCTGTTTAGCCCTCGCGCTCGTCTTTTGTACCGGCCGTCCGGCAGCGGGTCAGGCGAAGGAATACTTTCTGTACTCCGGGACTTACACCGGCTTCCAATACGTGCTGCACGGGAATCCCGCCGGCCAGAGTCACAGCGAAGGGATTTACGTCAGCCGGTTCCGTCCTGCAACCGGAGATCTGACCGAGGCCAAACTGGCCGCGAAGATCAGCAATCCATCCTTCCTGGCTATCTCTCCCGATCATCGTTTTCTGTATGCGGCCAGCGAAGATCCAACCTCCGTTGGACCTGCGCGTGATCACGAGTCGTACATTGCCGCTTACGCCATCGATCCCACGTCTGGCGAACTGCATTTGTTGAACACGGTGCCCAGCGGGGGTACTAGTACCTGCTATCTCTCGGTCGATAAGACCGGCAAGTACGTGCTGACCGCCAGTTACGGCAGCGGCAGCATTTCTGTTCTGAGAGTCAGGGAAGACGGTGGCCTTGGAGAAGAGGCCGCCTTTGTCCAGCACATCGGGCATAGCGGGAAGCAGACGCAGGCCCACCCCAGCGCCATCGATGTTTCGCCAGACAACCGGTTTGTGATCGTCCCCGATCTTGGGCTGGATAAAACGCTCATTTATCACTTCGACCCGTCTACTGGTGCTCTTTCTCCGCCTGATCCGCAATTTGCCGCTGTCCCCGTCGGGGCCGGCCCACGGCACTTTGTCTTCGACTCTGCCGGGCGATTCGGCTACCTGATGAACGAACTGAATGGAGTGGTGGGCGCGTTTGCCTGGGATGCCACCCAGGGGACGCTGACCAATGTCCAGGACGCCTCAACCAACCTTCCTGATTTCGTTGGCAGCAACCACACTGCGGAAATCGCGATCTCCCCAAATGGCAAATTCCTCTACCAATCCAACCGGCGTCTTCGCACCGACAATGAGCGCGGGCCCGATACCATCGGGGTCTTTGCCATCGACCCAGAAAAAGGCACCCTGACTTTGGTTGAACAAACACCTACGGGTGGCATCATGCCGCGCAGCTTTGCCATCGACCCAGCCGGAAACTACCTGCTGGCAGCCAATGAATTATCCAACAACGTCGTAGTCTTTCGGATCGCTCCGGTGACCGGTAAGCTGGCCAAAACCGGCAAGGAGATAATGGTGAATACTCCAGTCTGTCTTCAGTTCGCCCTCGCCGGTCCGCAATAAGGAGATCAAGCTCGTGAGAAGCAACCGCCGCACTCTTTGCTTGCTCTTTGTTTTTGCTTTGACTGTTTCGGCTTGTCAGCTCGCCGTGGCCCAGGCCGGCGACTTTTTTATGTACTTTGGCACCTACACCGGCTTCAAGTTTGTAAGTCATAGCGCCACCATAGGCGTAGGAGAGAGCCACAGCAAAGGGATCTATGTGAGCCGGTTGCATGCCGCAACCGGGGAAGTGAGCGAGCCGGAGCTGGCCGCTGAAATCGTGAACCCCTCTTTTTTGACGGTCCATCCCAATCATCGATTTCTCTATGCCGTTTCGGAAGATCCTCTCTCCCTGGGACCTCCGCGTGATCACGCGTCCTATGTAAGTGCCTTTGCCATCGATCCCGCGAGCGGGAAGCTGCGCCTGCTCAACACCATCCCCACCGGTGGAACCAGCACCTGCCACCTCTCCATGGATAAGACAGGCAAGTTCGTGCTGCTGGCCAATTTCGGCAGCGGCAGTATTTCCGTCGTCCACGTAAATGACGATGGCTCTTTGGGACGGCAAACCGCATTCGTGCAGCATCTGGGACACGGCAGTCCCGATGTGCCCGTCCAATCGGGGCCGCATCCGCATACCATCCTGGTTTCGCCGGACAACCGGTACGTCATCGTCTCCGATCTCGGGGTCGATAAGGTGTTCATCTATCACTTCGACCAAAACACAGGAATGCTTTCTCCTCTCGATCCTCCGTTTGCGGCGGTCGAGCCCGGGGGAGGCCCACGCCGCTTTCTCTTCGATCCCGCGGGTGCTTTTGGCTATCAGCTAAATGAGATGGGAAGTACCTTGATCACCTTTGCCTGGGATCCGGCGCAAGGAAGCCTGACCAGGCTTCAGGAAGTCTCCATTACTCCGCCGGGCTTGAGAAATGCAGGCGCCGAGATGCAGATCAGCGCCAACGGAAAGTATCTCTACGCATCGAATCGGCTTAGCCGCTTCAACGATAAAGATCACAGCAAAATCGACCGCCTGCCGGGTACCATCAGTGTGTTTGCCATCGATCCGCAGAAACACACGCTTTCTGAAATACGGCAATTCCCATCGGGCGGAGTTATGCCACGCAGCTTCGCCATCGATCCCACCGGGCAATACTTATTTGCCTTGAACCAGGTATCCAATAACGTGGTCCAATTCAAAGTCGATCCGGCAACGGGCATGCTCTCCGGGACCGGCCGCGAAATCAAAGTCGACACGCCCGTCTGTCTGCAATTCGTACCGGTGGTATAACCTGATCCAGATCTTCCAAGGAGGCTCAAACCCCAGTGCAAACAGCCCGGTATTCGCTCTGCTTCATGTTGATTTGCGTATTGACCCTGCTCGCCGGACGCACAGCCTCAGCGCAAGACAAGGACTACTACGTCTACTTTGGGACCTATACCGGATTTCGTTTCGTGCGTCACAGCAAGACCCAGGGAGTGGGGGAGAGCCATAGCAAGGGAATCTATATGAGCCGGTTCAACGCTGTGACCGGTACTCTCAGCGAGCCGGAGCTGGCGGCGGAAATCACCAATCCTTCCTTTATTACGATTTCTCCGGATCATCGATTCCTCTATGCCGTGACCGAAGATCCGCTTTCAGTGGGGCCGCCGCTCGATCATGTCTCCTACGTGAGCTCGTTTGCCATCGATCCGGCTACGGGCAAGCTACGTCTCTTGAATACCTTGCCAACGGGTGGAACCAGCACCTGCTTTATCTCGACCGATAAGACAGGGAAGTACGTGCTGATGGCCAACTTTGGCAGCGGAAGCATCTCCGTGATCAAGCTAAAGGAAGATGGCTCTCTGGGCGAGCTCACCTCCTTCATCCAGAATATTGGCCATAGCGTAAACCCCGCGATTCAAACCGGGCCGCACCCCCATTCCATCCTTGTCTCGCCAGACAATCGTTACGTCATCGTTTCCGACCTTGGGTTGGATAAGATACTCATCTTCCACTTTGATGAAAAGACCGGCGAGCTCTCTCCTCCCGACCCGCCCTTCGCAACGGTCAAGCCGGGTGGTGGACCGCGGCACTTTGCCTTCAGTCCGTCGGGTAAATTTGCCTACCAGTTGAGCGAAATGAGCGGCATCGTGGATGCGTTTGCCTGGGATCCCACAGCCGGGACTTTAACCAACCTGGGAAGCTCTGAGACCATTCCCCACGACTTCAAGGGTGAGAACCACAGCGCAGAGATCGCGGTGAGCCCGGACGGGAAATTCCTTTATGAGTCCAACCGGCGCAATACGGGCGACACTGGATGGGGTCCCGATACCATCGGTATATTTGCCATCAATCCCGAGAAGGGAACTCTTACCCTGGTCGAGCAGGAGCCCAGTGGCGCAATCATGCCTCGTAACTTTGCCATTGACCCCACTGGGGCCTACCTGCTGGTGGCCCACCAATATTCGAACAGCGTGATTGTGTTTAAGATCGATCGCGCCACCGGGCGGCTGACAAAGACCGGGAATGAGATCAAGCTGGACGTGCCCGTCTGCATCCAGTTTGTTCCCATCCACCCTTAGGGCGTTTCGTACTATTTCGCTTGTTCCGCCAGGGGAACAGGCTTAACGTTTGGCTTCTGGAACGAATGTCCGGCTGCCGTGGATTTGCAGGCGGATTCACCGCGTGAACGGGGAACTCGGAGTCAATGATCTCGCCATCCGGAAAACGTCTCGGTTCGCTGGTATTGCCGGTGTTCGCGGTTGCGTTTGCTTCCGGCTATGCGCAAATTGTTGCCAAGCCGCCAGTGCATACGCCCGCCAGCGGTGGAAACAGCTTCCCCGGGCCGAATGCCATCCGCTATGAGGATGCCACCGGCCCGCAGGATAGGCTCATCGACAGGTTCATGGGAGATTGGCACGATTCGATGCCACGCCATGAACACGGGTCGCTGGTGCTGCGCGACATCCTTAGCCACGGAAACAACCTCACGCCGCCGCAGCCGGGGGCTGTGTTGCAGGCCGCGAATTTCGTGGCCTACGGGCGTCTCCAACCAAACGATATAACCACATCTGAGAAGCTCGAAGGTGAACAAGAGGTCTACTACATCGACGGCGGGGTGGGAGAGATCACTGGCGGCGGAAAGACAGCCGCGCTGCATAAGGACATTGCTGTCTTCGTACCCGAAGGTATCGAGTTCTCGATGAAAAACACCGGCAACGAAGACCTCACCATGTACGTAGTCAATGAGCCTGTTCCCAAGGGCTTCACTCCGCGCAAAGACATGCTGGTGACGGACGAGAGTACAGTTCCTCCAAGAACGCCGATGGAAGCCTCGCCCTACACACTCCCTGGCGCTTCCGGGCACTGGGCACACATCGTCAGGGATCTTTTCTCCCGCACCGATGGTCTGGCAACGGTTGGCGACCTCATTACCGTCACCATCAATCCCATGCAGATGGGCGAGCCGCACCCTCATAACCCGGGCCAGGAAGAAATCTGGGTCGCCATTGATGGCACCAGCCTTGCGTTCATAGGTACGCAGTTGCGGGTTCAGCCGCCAGGCATGGCCTACATGATCAGGCCGGATAACTATATGACCCACTCCAACATTAATTCCGGCGACACCCCGGTCAAGTTCCTCTGGTTTGCCGGCTCCTCCCTCCACAAATGAACCCGCCGGCAAACGGGGCTTGGTACAAAGCCTCACGCGCAGTCCTGTTCCTCATGGTCTTGTTACCGGCCGGCTGCAGCAGGAGTTCGCAGCAGCCAATCACCCTCCGGCTCGCCGGCGATGAATGGTTTCTGAAAAGCCTTACCAAAACGGGCATGATCGCAGCCTATGAGCAGAAGAGCGGCGTCCACGTGGAAGTATTGAATCGCAATGACCGCAAAATCATGGCGGATTTGGACCGCGGTCCAACGGCTGGGAATGCCGGCTTTGACATTGTCGTGATGCGGCACAGGCTGCTGGGCGCGCTTATCCAGAAGCACCAGATTCAACCCATCGATTCTCTGCTGACTGACCCAGGTGTTCACGACCCGGGCTTTCAACCTCAACAGCAACTCTTTCCCAACTGGTGGCGCGAGCTCAGTTGGTATGGAGACAAGATTTACGGCTATCCCTATACCGGGCTGACCGCATACCTGTGCTATCGCAAAGATCTTCTTGATGATCCTGAGAACAAGCGTAAATTCAAGGCTCGTTATCACCGCGAGATTGCGGTTCCTTCCAATTGGAAAGAGTATGCGCAGTTAGCCGAGTTCTTCAATCGTCCGGGCGACCACTTCTATGGAACTTATATTTCCGGCAAACAGGGTCTGGCGCTCTGGTACGAGTGGCTCAATTTCGTCTATTCATTTCGCGGAGATATTCTCGATACCCAACACGGGTGGGAGTATGGCGACATTGTGGTCAATTCTCCGCAAAATGTCGCGGCTACCCAGCAGTATGTGAAAATGATTCCGCTCAGTCCGCCCGACACTCTTAACTACGGTTGGAATGAAGCCCAGGCAGCGCTGCAACAGGGTCACGCATTCATGGGGCTCTTGTGGAGTGACCAGGCCTACCTGCTGGAAGACCCAGCGACCTCAAAGGTTGCGGGCAAGATCGGTTACAGCCTTATTCCCTCGAACACCGAGCAGCGGTCCAGTCAACTCGAAGGCTTAACCTACCTGATCCCGACCATGTCACAGCACCCCAAGGAGGCCTATCGGTTCCTTGAGTGGGCTATGTCTGACCAGGTCCAGACACCGCAAACTCTCGACGGGAGCAATTCGATCAGAGAATCGGTATACGGGGATTCCAGGGTGAAGGATATGCCTTACACGGCAGCCTTTCTGGCTAGTATTCCTATTGCCAGAGAAAAACCGACTATCCCCGAGTCGTCACAAATGACGGAGGCGGCGGAACGTCGTCTTTCTGAGATCGTGACCGGAAAGGAAACTCCGCAGAGCGGTCTGGACAAGCTCGCGCTCGATCTTAAGAACATTCTGGGCAGTAGAGGGAAATTACGCTACCCAGTCCACGGCACATCATGAGTCAAGGCACACAAGTTTACGGAGGAACAGAGAATATGAAATCCAGCTCGTTGAAAGTATGCTTCATGGCCGTCTCGTTGCTGCTCTGCGCGGCCCCGTTGATTGCGGCCGCGCAAGATATGCCCGCCGGCGCCTGGGCTGGAAGGTGGGTGGCGAACAGTGCAAAATCCAAGTTTCCCGGGCCCCCGCCGACCTTAGACCAGGTCATCATTCAGCCCGATGGGTCGGTGGCCGTCCACGTCGTGAGTGCGGATGGAAAGACGAGCGATTGGTCATACAAACCGCAAGCCGGGAAAGCTGTACCGATCCAGGGAAGAGACAACACCACGGTAGAAGTCGTCAAAGTGAACGCCTCCCGGCAAAATCACATTTGGGACCATGAGGGAAAAATTACCCATACCCATTCCACCTTGTCGAAGGATGGAAAAGTTCAGACCTTCTACGGAGCGCCCGGAACTTACAGGGCTCCCGGAGAGACCAAGGCCAAACCTTTTAGTGAAGTCGTTGTCTACGAAAAGCAATAACGGCGAAGAATGTTGCACCTGGCAGGACGACAATCTCTTGGCTTTGCAGCCGTTTTGCTCGTTACTGCTCAACTGGCAGCGATCGCGCAAGACATCCCCGCGGGTGCGTGGGCAGGTACCTGGAAGCTGAACCTGGCTCAATCCAGTTTCCCAGGGCGGCCTGCCCCGCAGGATGATCAGTTGACAATCCTGCCCGACGGGACGGGCACAGTTCTTGAGACAAACTGGCAAGGCAAGAAATCCAGCTGGTCATACAAGCCCCAGGCAGGGCGCGAAGTCGCGGTAAGCGGCAGAACGAATTGGACTGTGATCGCGCGCAAAGTGAACGATCATCGGACAGAACAGGTCTGGAATTTCAACGGCCACAAAGCGAAGAGTTGGGCTATTTTGTCTAAGGATGGCGCCCGGCAGACATTTCATCTCTCTGGAACAAACGAGGCAGGGAAGCCATTCCACCAGGTGGTTGTTTACGACAAGCAATAAATACATGAGGAGTAGATACTGAAATGAAACCAAGTGTGAAGAAGGCAGCGTTTTCGCTCTTAGCCATGCCGGTCTTGTTGCTGGCTATCCCGTTCCACCTCAACGCGCAGGACACCCCTGCCGGCGCCTGGGCCGGCACCTGGAAGTTCAATCCGGAAAAGTCGAAGTTTCCCGGAAACCCACCCCAGGCTGACCAGGTCACGATCGATCCGGACGGCACCATTTCCGTGCAGGAGACAAGTTCAACAGGCAAGCAAAGCAGCTGGTCCTACAAACCCCAGCAAGGCAAGGCCGTCCCGGTCGTGGGCCATGGTGAGAACGTAACCGTAATTGCAACCAAGGTAAATCCTTACAAGACAACACAAGTCTGGAGCTATAACGGAAGACCAGCCAAGAGCTATGCCACCCTTTCCAAGGATGGGAAAACCCAGACCTTCCATATGTCCGGGGTAGACAAGGATGGTAAGCCCTTCACCGAACTGGTCGTTTTCGAAAAGCAATAGGATGTGCTGAGTTGTGGGCGTGAGAACCGGAAGAGAAACAGCAGGTCCCTCCACTTCGCTACGCTTCGGTCGGGATGACAATTATGTTGGACTGTCGAGGCTCCATTTCTTTGGCCGCTTTTGGGCATTTTCCTTGCCGAGATGGGTCATCCCGACCAAAGGAATCATGGGCCTTCGACCCACCAAGGTAATGAAAAACGCCTCGCTGCGGCAACCACTCTCGAAGGAAGCGTCGCCCTCTCCTTTGTCATCCCGACCGAAGCGAAGCGTAGCGGAGGGACCTCCAGTTCCTTCCACCAGCCACCAATGCTGCAGCTTGAAGCTGAATTGTCATCCCGACCGAAGCGAAGCGTAGTGGAGGGACCTGCTGTTCTTCTTCCCGCTTTCACACACCTTCTTTAACCCCTGAGGTAGTTTTTTCCATACTGCCAGCCACATTCATTTCAACGCCGGCAAGCTCAGGATTTTTCCACCGCTTCTTGCTCACGGCGTAATTGAAATCGAAAAAAGAAGTACACGGGAACGCCAATCAGAACGATCAGCACGCCGGGAATCGTGGTTGCCGGCTTGTATATAAACAGAATCACTAGAATGACAACAGCACTGACAATGTAAAGTGCGGGAATGATCGGGTAACCGAAGGCCCGGTACGGACGCTCAGCATTCGGCCGGATCTTGCGCAGGCGAAACACACCAGCAATGGTGAGGATGTAGAAGATCAACGCGGCGGAGATAATGTAATCCAGCAGGTTACTGTAGAGGTTGCCGTAGGTTCCGGTCGCCGGTTGGTACGTTCGGATCAATACCAGCACTGCTGACCAGATCCCCTGCATGACCAGAGCCGAGCTGGGCACGTTTGCACGATTCAGAGTGCCGGCCTTCTTGAAGAAGAGCCCGTCGAGTGACATCGCATAATATGCGCGAGCGCCGGTAAGAATCAAAGAGTTCATACACCCGAATGCCGAAATCATGATTGCAATCGCGATCAACGCCCCGCCGGCCGTGGGGAAGACTGCCTGCATCATGGTCGCGGCCACGCGGTCCGAGGGCGCGCGTTGTACAGCGCTAAAGGGCAGCACGACGATATAGGCGAAGTTGGCCAGAAGATACAGGCCGATCACGATGAATGTTCCCAGGGCCAGGGAAAGGGGTACATTCCGGCTTGGATTTTTGACTTCTCCGGCGCTGAAGGTGATGTTGTTCCACGCGTCTGCAGCGAAGAGAGATCCTATCTGCGCCGTACACAGGGCTACCAGCATGCCGAAGGATGTCAAAGGTGACGGTGTATAGCCGCTCAACGTGAACCCCTGGGGAGTCCACGCATGGCCAAAATTTGCCTTCACCACCGAGGCCTTCCAGCCGATCAGTATTCCTATCGCAATCACCGCAAGGAGCGAGCCCAGCTTCATCGTAGAAAAGACGTTTTGCACCCCCTTTCCGTATTTGAGGCCATTGGTATTGGTCCACGTCAGAAACGAGATAACCACGAGTGCGACCACCTGGGCAGTGGAAAGGGAAATGGCGTACGTCGGCAAAATGTGGATAGGAGGGATGATGTAGTTATTCTCCGCAATGTGCGGCCACAGCACTCCCAGATACCTGGAAAATCCGACAGACGAAGCGGCGATTGTACCCGTTTGAATGACCAGAAAGAGTGTCCAGCCGTATAGAAATCCCCAGAGCGGGGAATACGCTTCACGCAGGTAAACGTATTGGCCGCCTGCCCGCGGCATCATGGCTGCCAACTCACCGTACGAGAGCGCGGCGGTGACTGTCAGCACGCCGGCGATGACCCACGCCACCAGGAGCCAGCCGGAACTACCCACCTCCCTCGCCATTTCGCCGGCAACGATGAAGATCCCTGAGCCGATCATCGAACCGGCGACAATCATCGTCGAGTCAAAGAGTCCCAGGCTTCGCTGTAAATGGCGGCCTACCCCGGTGCCCGGCGTTGTAGCCACTCCTTGCCCCACCGCACTGCTGTCGCTCGATAGACCCAACCTGTGCCTCCGCGGCCGCTAGTTGTGAAGTTACAACAGGTGTCTCGATTCGATCCGATTAAGTGATTCCACCGGCATCTGGCAGAGCTTTTCTTAACGATATCGGGTGAAACGGCAACATCTAAGGCTCGGCCAGAAATGCGGAAGTGAGTTGGTTGAATTCCGCCGCATATCTCGCGTGGATCTTGTGCTTGCCTTGAGGGAAAATGTGCAGTGATGATCCCCGAATCCCTTCACAAATGATCCTGGGATGGAATGCTGGTACCAACGGATCCTTTTCCCCGTGCAGGATCAGGGTCGCGCACTGTATCCGGTTTAACTGGGATCGATAGAGTTCCCCACCAGCCGCATACAGTTCTTCTAATCCCACGACATAGCGCTCCCACAAGGCGTCAAACGCTTCGCCGTAGATTTGCCGCATTGCCTCGGCGTCCCGTTGTGACCATGTTGAGACCGAGCGCACGGCCCGGAAAGCGGTTATCTCTTCTGCTGAGAGATACGAGTTCCCACCCCACACGACCAGCCGTCGAATCCTATCCGGGGATTGCGCCGCCATGAGCGCGCCGATATTGGCGCCATCGCTCCATCCGAAGACGGTAAATTCCTTGTGGCCCAGCGCCGTCATTAGGGCCAGCATGTCTTCCGCGTCTCGCTGGTAGAACCCCAAAGGATAGTCGCGTTCCGGCGGCCTCGATTCGCCGTAGCCGCGGGGATCTGGAGCAATGACCTGGTAACGTTGGCTAAACCATGGGATCTGGTGCTCAAAATCCGTCTTGCCGGTACCCAAGGCACCGGGAATAAACATGACGGGCGGCCCGGACCCATAGGTTTCGTAATACATAGAAAAGCCGTTCAATGCGAGCTTAGGCATGAACCAATGTTAGAGCCTTGTCCGCGATCCAGCGACCGTCGCGACTCCTTTGGCCTCAGATTCTTCCGCCTCATATTGGGTAGGCTTTTCCCTCAAGCCCAGCATCGCGCGAGCTTGCGCCCGGGTTGCTACCGGCCGGTTAAGTTCATGGGCTATGCGAACAGTTCGTTCAACCAGTTGGGCGTTGCTCACGGCTTTTTGCCCACGGGAATAATAGACATTGTCTTCCAGGCCGACTCGCACATGCCCGCCCATCAGGGTAGCGAGGGTCGTCAACGGCAGTTGATACGGGCCAATGGCCGAGCATAGCCACAGAGAATCTTTGGGAAAATCCTTCAACATGTGGAGAACGCTCTCCACCGTTGGCAGGCTCCCCGTTTGATAGCCCATGACTGTTTGTATCCAGTAGGGCTTTTGCACTAAGTCGTTTTCGATCAGATATCTCACTCCCCACAAACAACCAGGATGGTAGAGCTCCATCTCCGGCTTGACCTTGTGTAGCTTCATCAGAGCAGCGAACTGGTGAATGAGGCCGTAGGTGAAGGGTATGCATTCATCGACGTCTATCGCTGGCCGCGGATTCGGCAGTGGGGCAAGCCGCTCTTTGAGACGGAAGCGGCTCATGTCCGGCGCCAGGTTCAGTGATGCGACTTCCGGCCCCGCTTCGACCGAGGAGGCGCGCTCTTCCATCGTCATGTTAGGACCGCCGCCGGTGGTCGCGTTGATGATCAGATCCGGGCACCGCTCACGAACCTTGCGCAGCACCTCGCGCCAGGGTTCAGCATTCTTTGCACCTCGCGTAAGATCCTCTGGATCTCGCGCATGGATATGTACCATGGCCGCTCCGGCGTCATAGGCAGCGCCCGCAGATTCGGCGATCTCATCGGCTGTTTCGGGGATGACCTCGTTTGCTTCCTTACCCTGGATGCCACCATTGCAAGCAACGCAGATGATGAGAGGAGGCATCCCTGTACGCACTCTCTCCATAAACTCATGGGAGGACGTGTAGTCAAAGGAAGCTGGCAGCGATGACTGCTTTAAACTTCGGTCCTGGGGCACGAATTTCCCTTTTCTGATCGGCAGTTGATAAGTCTCTGAGTTCGCTTTCAATCTTCAACTCAGGCAGTGCCACATGACCGAACCGGTCGGGGGTGGTGGGGTATGTGGGCCGTGGGCGCGCGCTAGTCGCCCCAAAGCCAGTATAGGAAAACAAGTTTTCAAAGCCCCAACAAGCGAAATTGTGCGAAACCTCGATGCTGCCCTCAAGACGAACAATGACCAATCTTAGTAGCGCGAACTCAGGTGGCTACAAAATTGATCTCTAGCCGCGGAACGTAAAGCGGCAAAGCCGCTCGGGAAGAAGATGCTCCTGCGGATCACCCCACAGGGTAGTGGTGGCGAAGGAAATCCCTTGCGCTGAAGTTTAATCAAGGTGTAGTCTTCCGGTAACAGCTCTATGGCACCCAAGGTCTGTTCCGGAATCCCATCGGGCTGGTGGGGACGCCATAACTGTTTGACCAGGTCTATCGCCCCTCCGCTTATAAGCTAGAGATTGAACGTTCATAGAGAGTCCGCTCACCCTCATGATTAAAGAGTTGGTGCCGACATCGCCGAACCCTCCTCAGTCCAATCGATCGCACTTGGATGATGGGCGGCTGGATTCCTGGAAGGAAATCGCCAGTTATTTCCGGCGGGAAGTGCGCACGGTTCAACTCTGGGAAAAACGAGAAGGCCTTCCCGTGCATCGCCACTTTCATAAACAACTGGGCAGCGTCTTCGCCTTCCGTTCCGAGCTTGATGCGTGGAATGAGCAGGTGTCCCTCAAGGGGGGCGGGCACCCGGAAGCGGCGACACAACTCAAGACCAAAGCTGCTCCGGGCCGCATAACGCTTCGTGTCGAACCGCTTCATAACCAGACTCGAGGAGAGCAAAGCCTTTGTAGTGCAATCACCGCCAAGACCGTTGCGCTTCTGGATCAACTGAACCCCAGACAGTTGGGGGTTGAGCTCGCAGCCGCCCCATCTGCTGTCCATGGGGATCGCAAGCGTAAGGGTTCCGAAGAGAGTGGTTCGCCGGAATCCCCAGCCGACTTCCTGCTGAAGTGGGGCATCCAAGATCACAATAGCGGCTTGCGTGTAACTGCGCAGCTTTTATCGATCGAGGCGCAGACGGTAGTGTGGTCCCAGGTTTATCACTGTCACCGCGGCGATGCCGGTATGCCTGGGTATTTGGCAGACGAAATTGTTTCTTGCGTCTGGCTTAAGGTCATTTCAGCGCCAGTTTCCTTTCGCTTCACCAAGCGCAGCGAACGGCGAGCAGCGCGAGAAGCTTATCTCAAGGGCCGCTACTTTTGGAAACAGCGAAATGAGGAAGGGCTGCGCAAGGCCCTCCAGTGTTTTGAAACAGCGATTCGTGAAGATGCTCATTTCGCGCTCCCGTACTCCGGCCTGGCGGATTCGCTCACACTCCTTTCCTTTTATGAAATTGTGCCCCCCTCACAGGCCATGCCGGCCGCACGACGCGCGGCGCTCAAGGCCATTGAGCTTGATCCTGATCTCGCAGAAGCTCACGCCTCGCTGGCCGATATCCAATTTCACTTCGACCGCGACTGGCACGGGGCAGACCGGGAGTATCGTCGAGCCATTGAATGCAATCCAGACTATGCTCTGAGCTATCACTGGTATGCGAATTTACTGGCTGCGAAGGGACAGCATGAGGCTGCGCATATCGCCATCATGCATGCGCTCGAGATCGACCCCGTCTCTCTGATCACCCTGGTCTGGGCAGGTGTCACATGCCACATGGCCCATCGTTTTGACGACGCCATCAAGCACTACAAAAGTGCCCTCGAGCTAGATCCGGGGTTTATCTGGGCTCACATGTATCTGGCCCAGGCGCTGGAACAGAAGGGCGACTACAAGGGAGCGGTGCGTGAGTTTGAAAACACCATCAAACTGACCGGCGGTAGTAACTGTGTGCTCGCCATGAAGGCTCATGCCCATGCCGTCGCCGGTGATAAAACCTCCGCCCGGCAGATCCTGCATGGTCTGAAGAGCTCGAGCAATCGCAAATGCATGCCTTCCTATGACATTGCCGCCACCCACGCCGCGCTGGGTGAATCCAGGCAGATGGGCTTCTGGCTCAATCGTGCCTGTACCGAACGAAACATGAAAGTCTTTACCTTGATGCAAGACCCGCGCTTCGATCTTCTCCGCCATCATTCCGAGTTCAAGGAAGTCGTCGATCAGGTGGGTCTCGGTCGATACATTCCCCTGCCCGCCGCGGTTCGCTAGATCCTCCTTTTTCCGTAGCTCCTGGAGCAAAATTCGCCACCCTTTCACGACCAGCAAACGTGTTTTCGTACTATTTCGCTTGTGTGTTATTGGCGGAAGTTGCCATTCTAGGCTCATCTATCTATGACTTGGCGAGGCTGGTAAATGAAACTTGTGACCTTCGAGCGCGACGGAGTATCCGAACCAGGCGTGCTCCTGGATAACAAAGTAATTGGACTTAAGTCAGCTGGATTTCCCACCCTGTTGCACCTGATCCAGGGAGGTACTGAGGCCCTCCAGCGAGCCAAGGACTGGCTTCAGAAAGCACCTGCAGACGCAACGGTTCCGCTTGCGCAAGCCCGGCTGCTGGCTCCTTTATCGCGTCCCCCGAAAATTATCTGCGTGGGCCTGAACTATCGTGATCATGCCCTGGAATGCAACGCGGAGATTCCCAAGGTCCCAACCATCTTCTCCAAGTACACCACCGCGATTATCGGCCCTGGCGAGGCGATTATCTTGCCGAAGCATTCCAAGGAGCCCGATTACGAAGCTGAATTCGCGGTCGTGATCGGAAAGGGAGGACGTTACATCTCGAAAGACCGTTGGCGCGACCACGTCTTCGGATATACCAATTTAAACGATGTGAGCGCCCGCGATTTCCAGATGGCCACTAGCCAATGGATGATAGGGAAGACCTTCGACACCTTCGCGCCAATCGGGCCGGCCATCGTCACCGCGGACGAAATTCCCGACCCCCACGCGCTGGATATTCAAATGATCATTAACGGAGAAGTGCTGCAAAGCTCGAATACCTCGCAGATGGTCTTTCGCGTAGCAGACCTCATCGAGCACATCTCGAGTGTCTTTACCCTTGAACCTGGGGACATCATATCCACCGGGACGCCGGCGGGCGTAGGCGAAGCAAAGAAGCCGCCACGCTGGCTCCGCCCGGGAGATAAAGTAGTCGTGCGAATCTCGGGCATTCCCGAGTTATCCAACGAAGTAAGAGCGGAATAAGACTGACCCAATAATTCCGAGGGTGGCCCATTCAAGCCGGTTGGCTTGAGTGGGCAGCAATGTCCACGAGCAAGCTGCCTGTCAGACCCAATAAATCCGAGGATGTCCCACTCCCAATGCGTAAACAACTCTAAACGAAAAGTACGGCTTCATGGGCTGCGGAAAAACCGAATTCCTCATGTCCTCGGATGGGAGCGGAACACGCTACCCTGTGGTTACGTCACGGGAGTTCATGAAGCATTGGTTGCGGGGATCCCAGGTCTCAAAAGCGAGACCTGGGGCACCCTTCGCGTCTTCCTGTGATTCTGGTTAGCGAGGAAGATTTATTCATCCCGTGCCTCATTTACGGCACGGCTGAAGAGGCTGCGGAAAAACCGAATTCTTCGAAGGGGACGGCCTTCAGGCCGTCCAAAGGGATTGCAAATCTGTTCGGCTTTAGCCGCCGAGGGGACCGGTCTCGCTCCCTGTTCGACCTTTTTCCGCAAGGTCTGAAGCCGTGCCCTTCGTTCAGAGTTGTTTCGTTGCGGGCAGAGAACAGAATCGAAAAATCATCTCGTCGTCGAATGCAAAGAAGGTTGCCTGCTGACGCCTGAACCATCCCCCAACGCAAACGCAACGTAGGCCCCAGGGATGGGACCCCGCAATGCGGGCTGGCCAGGAAGATCGTGCGTATGCGTCGTTGCCTGCGCCGCCGCACAAAAGACAACATACTCTCGCCCCTTCACCTCATAGATAGCCGGCATACCTTCCAGGGCAGCGTCGAGAGTGGCCTCCCAAATTACCTTCCCCGTCTGCGCATCGATGGCCCGCACCTTGCGATCCCGTGTCCCGGTAAAAATCACTCCACCGGCGGTGACCACCGGACCGACCTTGGGAAAATGCGAACCGGTATCCTTGAATCCCTGAGCCGCCAACTCAGGCACCTCACCCAGAGGGATCTTCCACTGAATACTCCCCGAATTTAGGTCGTAAGCCGTAAGCGAAGTCCAGGGCGGCGCAATCACGGGTAGCCCGCTACTCGTAAACATGAAGCCAAAGCCGCTCTTATACCGGGCATTCGTAACTTCGGAAGTTGCCGAGGCCGCCTCCTTTGCCGCGTAGTTTTCGTCACCTGCCGCTGCCCGCTCCGGGTGAGCAAGATAAGCCAACAACGAATCCACCGCTCCATCCGAAAGCCTTGAAAACGCCGGCATCGGTCCGTCTCCCTGCCTCACGATAGAGCGAATCTCCGCCTGCGTGTGCCGCGCTCCGATGTCAACCAAAGACGGAACCGCCGGCGGTTGCCCTTTCAAATCCGCACCATGACAAAGCCGGCAATTGGTTGCAAAGACGGCCCGGCCCCGCTGTTCGGGAGAGCTCGCAGCCGGCACTTCCTCCGCTTGGTCCAATTCCAGCTTTAGCATGGCGGGAAGATCCTTAGACACAACGTACAGAAAGCCCTTGCTGGGATCCGCAGCCGCTCCGCCAAAATTCGCGCCGCCGTTGTTGCCCGGCATCTCGATTGTGTTTTGCAAGCCGGGTGGCGTGAACAGTCCGTGGTTGCGTGCGCTCTGGATCTCTTCGGTCAAGTGCGCACGTTCCTCCGCAGGCATAAACGGGCTCAGGTCTTTGGCAGTGAAGCTCTGCCGTGCGAAGGGCGGTGGCATCAAGGGAAACGGCTGTGTCGGCCAGGTCTCCTCGCCGGGCATGTCGGAATGCGGCACAGCGCGCTCTTCAATCGGCCACAGGGACTCCCCCGTGTCTCGGTTGAAGACCCATACGAAACCCTCTTTGCCGGCTTGCGCAACCACGTCTACCATTTTGCCGTTGTGGCGCACCGTTAAGAGCTTCGGTGAGGTGCCGTTGTCGTAGTCCCAGATGTCGTGGTGCACCATCTGGAAATGCCAAATCAGCTTTCCCGTTCGCGCGTTGATCGCCAGCAGGCAATCCCCAAAGAGATTCGCTCCCGTCCGATTTGCGCCATAAAAGTTATATTTCGGGCTGGCAGTAGGCACGTAGACGACGCCCCGCTTTTCATCCAGCGACATACCGCTCCAGGCGTTTGCGCCGCCAACCGTCTTCCAGGCATCCTTAGGCCACGTGTCGTAGCCAAATTCGCCGGGGTGGGGAATGGTATGGAACGTCCAGACCAACCGTCCAGTAAGAACATCGTAGGCACGAATGTCGCCGGGACCTGATTCATATTCCTCGTTAGTCGCCGAACCCAGGATGATCAGGTTCTCGAAAACGCGCCCGGGTGTGCTCGACTGCACCAACGTGAGGCTTTTCGGATCGCGGCCAAGGTCTGCCCGTAGATCCACCAAACCATTCCTACCGAACTTCAGGATCGACTTACCTGTCCGCGCATCGATCTCCTGCAAAAAATTATTGCAGGAGAACAACAAGCGCCGATCCGATCGATCCGCGCTTTCCCAATAGTTGATCCCTCGGTTGGTGATGAGCCTGGTGTGCGGATCTGTCTTGTGGACCCACATTTCGCTTCCCGTAGCTGCGTCCAGGGCAACGATCGAGTTCTGTTTGGCCAGAACATACATTACGCCGTCGATGACAATCGGATTGAACAGATATTTATTGCCATCGCCAGTCGGGTATTTCCAGGCGATCTGCAGCCGCCCAACATTGGAACGGTTGATCTGATTGAGTGCGGAATACTGGGCCGCGTCCGGAGTCCCTTCGTAATTGTTCCAAACACGGTGAGAACCTGACTCTTGGCTGTGCGTCGGGGCACTGAAGAGAAAGCACGCCGCCAACACCAACCATGGCAGTGAAAACGAATTGGCTGGAGAAAAGAAACACCGAGCGTCCCTCGTTAGCGGCCTGAAAAGGTGCCTTTCGCCGGACGGAGTCGTGCTTGCAGGAAAAACGCCACCTGTAATATTCACGGTAGACGCGATTGTAAACGGAATGATCGGTGTGGTCTCAACCAACGTCGCACTGCTGTTTCCGATTTACCCGTGGCGCAAATCTTCAGTTGGTATGCAGTGTTTCACATTATTTCGCTTGTCATCTTCGCGCCATCGTTGCTTAACTTAAGTCAGAAGCGTGGCGAAACTCAACCATTCCGGACTTATCTGTGATCCTCTGACCACCAGCCCCTCTCTCCGCCAGGCGAAGATCGATCTGACCGCAGCCCTCAGATCCGCGGCTCATCTCGGTTTGCACGAAGGGGTATGCAACCATTTCAGCCTCGCAGTACCCGATCATGACGGGGTCGAGGCTTTCCTGATTAATCCCCAGGGTGTGCACTGGGAAGATATTGTTCCCTCCGACCTGGTTACCGTCGATATCAACGGAAATAAGTTAGACGGCATGCACAACGTAGAGCCCACCGCATTCTTCATTCATGGCCGCATCCACCAAGCGAAAAAGAATGCGGTTTGCATCATGCACACACACATGCCCTACGCGACCTCGTTGACTGTATTGCAGGACGGCAGACTGGAGTGGGTGAGCCAGAACGCTTTGCACTTCTACAATCGTGTGGCATATGACACCGAATACGGCGGTTTGGCCCTGGACCCCAACGAAGGCGATCGGATTTGCAGCAAACTTGTCGATGCCGATGTGCTGTTCATGGCCAACCACGGGGTGCTCATTTGTGCCGATTCGGTAGCCAATGCCTTTGACGATATGTATTACCTGGAACGCGCCTGCACCGTCCAGGTACTCGCGCAGAGCACCGGTCAGCCGTTCCGTTATGTGCCCGACGCTGTGGCCCAGTTTACGGCTGACCAGATCAAAGCCGACCGCCAGCAGTCGGCCATGCATCTGGAAGCACTCAAGAGGATTCTTGATCGCAAGAGCCCGGGCTGGTCTACGCTTTAGATCTGTCCTGCTTGCGCCAGTCGTTTAGGCGCTATTTCGTACTTATTCGCATCCCGGAAATTTATCCCAAGTATTACAATCTCACAACCGCTGGATATCTTGAGGAACCCCCAGGATGACTATGAGTATGTCCCGCTTGTTGACGTGTCTACCGTTGCTTTCGGCCAGCCTCTTGGTGACGCCTGTTGCCCTTCTGGCCCAATCCCCAGTGCCGCAGCATCCATTGGACGGGCTAACCAGCTCGGAGTACTGGGCCGTCCACGACATTCTGCATAAGAGCGGCCACATGACGCCGGATACGGGTGTCTCCACCCTGGTGCTGCACGAACCGCTGAAGAGCACCGTGCTGGCCTGGAAGCAGGGCGACCCCATTGAGCGCGAAGCGGACGTAATTCTGGAAGACAAGGGCCAGACCATCGAGGCCCGGGTCGACATCACTGGCGGAAAGCTCGAATCGTGGAATGTGATGCCCGGTGTACAGGCGCCCTTTACGACCACGGAATTGCATGCGTTCAGCGACATGATCAAGAACGACCCCCGGGTTCAGGATGCCTTCAAAAAGCGTGGCTTGACCGACATGACCACCATCCACTGCGGCGCCGGGCCTCTTGCCTTGAGGGTTTTTCCTGAGCAGGAGCACATGCGCATCGGCTACGGCGGTTGCACCGACGCCGATGGCCAGTACCACACCTGGGGTCGAAATATTGAAGGCCTTTGGGTAGTGGTGGACATTACCGGCAAAAAGGTGCTTCAGGTGATCGACGCCGGTATTATTCCCACTGCCAAATACGTCGGTGATTTTGAAGAAGCTCCGGAGATACCCCGCGAGGGTACAAAGCCCATCGTGGTGACACAGCCGATGGGTCCCTCTTTCAAGAACGACAAAGGGGAAATCACCTGGCAAAACTGGCATTTCCGGCTCCGCCTGGATTCGCGGGTGGGTCCGGTACTGAACCTGGTCAGCTACCAGGATGGTGATAAGCGGCGCTCGGTGCTGTATGAGGGGTCTTTCTCCGAGATGTACGTGCCCTACATGGATACCGACGAAGGATGGAACTCGCGTTCCTTCCTCGACGCAGGGGAATTCACCCGCGACGGCCTGTTAAGGGAGATCGATACCGACGATTGTCCCGCCTACGCGCAATTCATTCCCGGGCTTTCCACCACCGACACGGGAACCCCTTTGCTGCGCCTCAAGGAGGCTTGTTTGTTTGAGCGCGCCCCCGGTGATCCCGCCTGGCGCCACAATGAGAACAGCATCCTGGCAGGCCGTCCCGCCAGGGAACTGGTGCTCCGCACTGCCGCGGCCATCGGCAACTACGACTACATGATGGACTGGATCTTCCAGCAGGATGGCACCATCCGGGTTCGTGTCGGCGCCACGGGGATCGTCGAAGTGAAGGGCAGCAAAGACGTGGTCGTGCCTGAGGAGACGATGACTGAGGGCAAGCCCACTCCGCAGCAGGGAACTCTGGTTGCCCCCAACACCGTAGCTGTCTATCACGACCACTATCTCTGCTTCCGGCTCGACATGGACGTCGACGGGCAGAACAACAGTTTCATGGTGGACCGGCTAGTCCCCAGAAAAATTCAGGCCCGCACCCGCACCAGCATCTGGGGAGTGGAATCGAGCGTCGCGAAAAGCGAGAGCGACGGGATTCTGGACATCGACCCGCGCAAGCCGGCCATGTGGCACTTTGTCAGCAGTACCCAACGCGGCCCTCTGGGTTATCCCACCGGCTATGAGATTATGCCCGAGGCAACGGCGGTTGATTTTCTATCCCCCGATGACCCGTCTTTGAAGGTTGGCGCCTTCGCGGAACATCAGCTTTGGGTGACTCCTTACAAGCCGGACGAGCGCTACGCCGCCGGGGTCTACGTGACCAATAGCAAGGGTGGGGAAGGTCTCCCGGCCTGGACCAAGGCCGACCGGTCCATCGAGAATACTGACATTGTGGCCTGGTACACGCTCGGCTTCCACCACGTCGTGCGCATTGAAGACTGGCCCGTAATGCCGACCTTATGGCACGAATTCCAAATCCGTCCCATCAACTTCTTCTCTCAAAATCCAGTCATGGACCTGCCCCACTAGGTTTAGCAGTTAGTCAATAGCTGGCGTCAGCACAATGTTTCTGTAGGCTACACGACCCTTTTCGCTGGCCTGAAGATAAATCGGCCCGGGAAGGCCTTCATGGCTGTCAAGGGCGCCCCCGGTGATGCCCGGAATCTCTTTGTTGTCGATGACCGTTATACCGTTCTGTACCACGGTAACGTAGCGCCCGAGCAGGGTGATGTCGAAGGCCTGCCAGACGTCGGGCTTGCGCGGTTGCTCCGGGATTGGGTCCAGGAAGCCGTAGACTCCCCCGGTGTGATGGCTATTCGGCTCCGCGGCGGACTCGGTTTCTACCTGAACCTCGTAGCGGCCTCGTAAGAAAACGCCGCTGTTGGCGTTCACTCCGCAGTTGAACTCAATATGCAGCTTGAAATCCTCGAACTTTGAGGTGCTGACCAGGTCGGGACCGTTGCCTTCTTTCACCAGGGTGCCGTCTTCTGCCCGCCAGGAAGCTTCCTTGCTCTGGTTACGAGGGGTCCAGCCGGTCAGGTCTTTACCGTTGAATAGAGTAACCGGTTGACCCCACTTCGGAGGGCTCTTCCGTTTGAGTTCGGGCGCGCGCACTCCTCTCCATTGCCAGACAGTCCCAGCCGGATCGGTCACCGTGCCCACCAACTCATGGCCGGAGAGCTTGCCCTTGAAAACCATGTCAGCCTTAAACCCCTCTTCAGCTTTAGGCGAGACAAACTCGAGCTCAGAGTCTTTGACGGTGAACTTCTTGAGTGGAGTGGCGTGATCTGTAACTCCCACCATGACGATCTTCGGCTGGCCTTGTTCTTCCGAGATCTCAATCCATGAAGGCAATTTTCCGTCGGGTGTGGTCAAGGTTAGATCCCAACGGCCCAGCATTCCTTTGGAGACGGCCTCCGCCTCAGCCGTTGCGTGGGAGCAGGCCAATCCGATACAGATTGACAAAAGTATGAGCAAGAGCCCGTGGCGTAAACGCGAGGAATTCTTCATTTTCTCTTCCATCGACCACAAAAAAGTCTGGCGGCCGCCGGCCTCGACCCCAAAGAGTTCCCCTTGGGAAAGGTCAATGGCGCAAGGGAGGTCCGAATCGGCCAAATTGGTGGTAAAGCTGGTCTTTTGAACCGGCCGGCTATTAGACTATCGAGAGTAAGGGCGCGCTGACCGTCTGTCCATCGATTTGTTCCTTCTTAAGAAGGGGATCGCAACTCTCGGACGGTCCCTGTCGGCTACCGTAATGGCCAAGGTTTTCGGAACTGTTACTCACAAGTCGTTAACCTCCCTCTCCCTTCTTGCCATCGCCGCGACCCTGGCCCTTATTGTGATTGCCGTGCCGTCCGGCCGAACATGGTTGAGTGCTCCGTTTCATCGCGCGCCTCAGGATGACATTGAGTTCAGCCGGGATATCCGCCCTATCCTGAATCAGAATTGCGTGGCATGCCACGGCGGGGTCCGCCAGAAAAACGGGGTTTCGTTCATTTTCCGCGAAGAAGCCCTGGGAAAGGGTAAGTCCGGACGGCGCACCATCGTGCCCGGGGATCCCGATGCCTCAGAGTTCATGGCCCGCCTCACCACCACGGATCCCGAGGCACGGATGCCATACCACGGGCCGCCGCTGCCGCCGCAGCAAATCGCCCTGCTCCGCCGATGGATTAAGGAGGGAGCCAAGTGGCAGGACTATTGGGCCTTTGTACCGCCCACTCCGAAGGCTCTGCCGCAGGTGAAGGACGCGGATTGGGTGCGCCAGCCGCTGGATCGATTTATCCTGGCCCGGTTGGAGAAAGAAGGGCTGCAGCCTTCCCCTGAGGCCGATAAAGCGGCTCTGCTACGCAGGGTCTCTTTCGACCTTACCGGACTGCCGCCCACCCCCGCGGAAGAGGCGGCGTTTTTGGCGGATTCGTCGCCCGGCGCCTACGAAAGACAGGTAGACCGGTTGCTCGCTTCCCCACGCTATGGCGAACGCTGGGCTTCGATGTGGCTGGACCTGGCGCGATACGCCGATACCAAGGGTTACGAAAAGGACGTGGAGCGCCCGGGTGTGTGGCCCTACCGCGATTGGGTGATCGATGCCTTCAATCGCAACCTGCCGTACGATCAGTTCGTGATCAAACAGTTGGCGGGCGACTTACTGCCCAACGCCACCTTTGAGGATCATATTGCGACCTCTTTCCATCGGCAGACGCCTACCAACGACGAAGGCGGTACCGATGATGAGGAGTTTCGCATGGTCGCCGTGATGGACCGCGTGGCCACAACATGGTCGGTGCTGAACGGCATCACCATGAACTGCGTGCAATGCCACTCCCATCCGTACGATCCCATTCGCCACACCGATTATTACAAATCGATGGCCTTCTTCAATACCCAGTCGGATGCAGACCTGCAGGATGACTCACCCAATCTGATGGTTCCGAAAGACAAAGCGGAGTATGCAGAAGCCTGGCAAATACAGCGGGAGATAACCGGCCTGCTTTACTCGGTGGAGAGCGCGGACCGCCAGGTGGAAGATAAGGCGCAATGGAAGGCGTTGCCCATCCAGACTGCCGCGGCCGACGAGGTGCCGGCCCTGGAACCAATGATTCCCAGCCTGGAACACAAGCTGGCTGACCTCCAAAAAGACAACAAGCTTGCTCCGGATAAAAAAACAGCAGAGTCGAAAGATCTACGCTCAAGACTCGCTGAGGCCAGGATGAGACTTGCCCACGCCAGGGCGGCTGGCCGGCCGGCGCAGACGTTTACCATCCACGATGGAGAAGCGCTGGCGAAGGCGGATACGCCCTCACAATCCTTTTACGAGCTGACCGCCAATGCCGGCCTGCCTGTGCTGACGGCAATCCGCGTCGAGGTGCCGCCGCTCAACGCAGAGACGGCCCGCCACACGCCGGAAAACGGCTTCATTGTGGACAAGGTAGAGGGTTGGGTGATTTCTCCGGCGGGCGAAAAAACCAAGATTGTGTTCCGCGCTTTCGTGCAGGACTCAGAGACGAATCTGCAAGCCGCTCTATCTGGCGGAAGTGTTGCCGAGCGAAAGTCCAAACAGGCGGATCCGGTCGACCCCAGTGCATTTGCAGCTCTTCCTAAACTCTTCCGCACGCGGTGGATTGTGGGAGTGCCCTCGGAGCCGCTGCCATTACCCGCCGGGAGCCGCATCCAGGTTGATCTCAAACAGGTTCAGAACATCGACGACAAGCCGGCGCCGATTCAGCGGGTCAGACTCGCAGTGAGTGGTGACCGCTCCTGGACGGACTTAGGCCACGATCCCATCCGTTCCCAGAGCGTCGAGCGCCTGCAACAGCTCAATAAACAGCTGGCGCAACTCGCCACGGTTCCGCTTCCGGTGATGGTGGAGCAGCAACCATTTGCGCACCGGCCGACGCTCGAATTCGAACGCGGTAATTTTCTAACCAAGATTGGTCCGGATCTTGCACCGGACGTGCCTGCGATCTTCCCCAGGCTTCCCGCCGGCGCTCCGCGTAATCGCCTGACCCTGGCAAAGTGGTTCTTCGAACCTGGACAACCGCTGACTGCGCGGGTTGCCGTCAACCGTTATTGGGAAGAGCTGTTTGGGACGGGGATTGTCGAAACGCTGGAAAACTTCGGCAGTGTCGGCGAAGGCCCCAGCCACCCGGAACTACTGGATTGGCTGGCGCTACATTTTCAAAACGACCTTCACTGGGATATGAAGGCGCTGCTGCGCGAATTAGTAACCAGTGCCACTTACCGGCAGAGCGCGGTCAGCAGCGCGGCTTTGAGGGCAAAAGATCCTCGCAATCGCTTGCTGGCTCACGGCCCGCAGCAACGCCTTACAGCGGAGATGGTACGCGACCAGGCTCTCCTGGCCAGCGGTTTGTTGAGCACGGTTATGGGAGGTCCTCCCGTGATGCCTCCCCAGCCTCCCGGGATTTGGAATTCGGTCTACAACGACGCCAAGTGGACCGACGCGACCGGCCCCAACCGCTATCGCCGGGCCGTCTACACCTTCATCAAGCGCACTAGCGGCTATCCCAGCGCACTCATGTTCGACGCCTCGGATCGCGATACGAGCCTTCCGCGGCGCATAGCCACGAACACTCCGTTGCAAGCCTTGGTCACGCTCAACGACCCGGTCTACCAGGAAACTGCCCGGGCGTTGGCGCGGCGAGTGATGAAAGAGACACCCGCGGCAGCATCCGATAGCCCCGACAGTGTTCTGGATGCCCGGCTGGTTTATGAAACCCGCCTGGTATTGTCGCGCGATCCTACAGCTCGCGAGCTAGCCGAGCTGCGCGGGTTCTATAAAGAAGCCCTTAAGATGCCCAAGCCGGCTTTGGTGAAAGCAAGCATGAGTTTGTCTCCAGAATCACCAACCAGGAAAGGTGCAGGCAGTGAGTTGGAGGCCTTCACAGCTGTGGGCAGCATTCTATTTAATCTCGATGCCGCGTTGGTCAGGTGACCGTTATGTCAGATTCCAAAATTCGCGCTACGCAAGACCCGTTATCCATTGAACGAATCTTACCCGCCCGTCCGGAGGAGAGGTTTGCCTTGTTGCAAGCGCAAACCCGCCGTCACTTTCTGCGCAGCTTCACTGCGGGCGTGGGCACGATGTTTTTGGGCACACTGGCGTCGCAATTCTCCCTTCCCACCGCGAACGCTACTGAACGCGGGGTCGACGGAAACCTGCGCCTCGATTTCACGCGCGATCCTTCGAGCCCGCTCTCCGTGCTGCCTCCGGAGTTTGCCGCCCGCGCCAAGCGGATCATCTATTTGCACATGGCAGGGGCGCCCAGCCAATTAGAACTCTTCGATCACAAACCCGAATTGACCCGGCTCGATGGCCAGGACTGCCCCGCGTCCTTCTTAGCCGGCAAGCGTTTTGCGTTCATCAGTGGTGTGCCAAAGTTGCTGGGCTCGCAATTTCCGTTTCATCAATCGGGAAAAAGCGGCCAGTGGATTTCAGACCGGTTGCCATATCTGGAAAAGCACATTGACGATCTTTGTCTGATCAAATCAATGCGCACCGATCAGTTCAACCATGCACCGGCGCAGCTACTGGTCCAGACCGGGAATCCTCGCCTCGGCTATCCCTCGCTTGGCTCCTGGGTGATTTATGGGTTGGGCACCGAGAACCAGAACCTTCCCGGTTTCATCGTGCTGGTCTCGGGCGGCAATCAACCGGACGGTGGCAAGCAACTGTGGGGATCGGGCTTTCTCCCCAGTGTTTACCAGGGTGTGCAATGCCGCTCCCACGGCGAGCCTGTGCTTTACCTGGAGAACCCGGCAGACGTGAGCCGGCCTTTGCGCCGCCGCATGCTTGATGTGGTGGACGAGATTGACCAGCAAAGCTATGCGGAGTTCGGCAATCCTGAAACGGTGACCCGGATTGCGCAATACGAAATGGCCTTCCGCATGCAAATGGACGCCACTGACGCCATGGATATCCACAAAGAGTCTGCCCAGGTGCTTGCTGCTTACGCCGCCAAACCTGGCGAATCCAGTTTTGCCAATAATTGCCTGGTGGCCCGCCGTCTGGCGGAGCGGGGTGTGCGCTTCATTCAGCTTTACCATTGGGGATGGGACGACCACGGAACGTCAGCCAAAGACTCCGTGAATCTTGGTTTGGCAGACCGCTGCCGTGAAACCGATCAACCCATTGCGGCGCTGCTCACCGACCTGAAGCAACGCGGCATGCTGGAGGACACGCTGGTAGTGTGGGGCGGGGAATTCGGTCGCACCTCCATGCGAGAGAATCGCAGCGGCCAGGTGATGCCCTTTGCCGGGCGCGACCATAACCCGGGCGCGTTCACCATCTGGATGGCGGGCGGTGGCGTCAAGGGAGGCATGGCCCTGGGCGAGACCGACGCAATGGGCTACGAGATCGTGAAGGATCCGGTGGAGGTTCGCGATCTGCACGCGACCATGCTCTATGTGCTCGGCTTCGATCATCGTAAACTCAACTACTCGTTCCAGGGTTTGGAACAAAAACTTACGAGCGTAAAACCTGCACGGGTCGTGGCAGAGGTTCTGGCGTGACTCAGTGGCCTCGATAGCGCAGAGAACGGCAACTAATAAACTCAAAACTTTCGTCCAGGCATCGCTGCAAAAGATGCCTTTGAGGACGCGCCTTGGGCTTCTCGTCCTGGCGCCAATTCTCGTACTTCCTGTGCTGATCGTCTTTCTTCCACCAGATGGGCTGGAACGCGCGAAGCTGGCGCAATTTCTTGGCCGTTTCCATCCGTTGGCGGTACATCTTCCTATTGCCCTCATCCTCCTCGTACCGCTCCTGGAGTTGGCGGGCAGGTCCCGTCGCTTTCCTGATCTGCGCGCCTCGGTGGATTTCGTATTGGCGCTGGCGACGATGAGTAGCATTGGAGCTGCAATTCTTGGTTGGTGCCTGGCAAGGAGCGGCGGATATTCAGGGCGGTTGGTAACACAGCACATGTGGGGCGGAGCCTTTGTTGCCGCTGCCTGCTGGCTGTGCTGGATGTTGCGCGGCCACGTGGGCGGTTCACGTTTTGATTTCGCCTACACGCTAGGACTGGTGGCCACGGTTGGGCTCGTAGTGTGGACGGGATATCGTGGCGGCCAACTGGTGCAAGGTGAAAATCACCTTACCGAACAAATGCCCGCAGGGCTGCGCAAATTGGTTGGGCTACCGCCCAGCGGCGCAATTGCTTCCAGATCGGATCCTGCCTTTTTCTATGGCGCGCACGTGGAACCCATCTTCGTCCAGAACTGTTACTCCTGCCATGGTCCGGAAAAGCAGAAATCCCAATTGCGGCTCGACAGTTACCAGGCGTTGATGCGGGGAGGCAAGCACGGTCCGGTCATCAAGGCTGGAGACGTCAAGGGTAGCGAACTTCTTCGCCGTGTCACTCTCCCACCTTCCGACGACGATGCTATGCCCGCTCAAGGCAAGCGCCGCTTGTCGGCCAATGAGATAAAGCTGATCGAACTATGGATTGCCGCCGGAGCTTCGGCAAAACTGCCGGCCAATGCCATCCAGGGTGCGCCCACGAATGAAGCCCCTGTGGTTGCCGAGGTCACCTTTGAAGAGATCGATCCTGCTGCGGTTGCACAATTGCGCGCCCCGCTCGGCCAGGTGGTCGCACAACTGAAAAAGCAATTCCCCAATGTCCTGGAATACGAATCCCGAAGCTCGGCCAACCTGGTGGTAGACGCATCGATGCTGGGCGCAAAGTTTACCGATGAGGATGTAGCCGCGCTGAAGCCCGTCGCCGGCGCGTTAGTCATCGCGGACTTCTCCAATACTGCGGTCACCGACCGCTCGGCCGCTCTTTTTGCGGCCATGAAACACCTGCGCGTACTGCGCCTGATGCGCACCAAAATTACGGATACGTCCGTCCTGGCGCTCAGCGGAATGGATCGTCTGGAGTCGTTAGACCTTTTTGGCACCGCGGTGACGCCGGCTTGCCTGAAGACCGTGGAGCAATTTCCAAAACTGCACCATCTCTACCTGGGAGAAACAAAGATTCCCGCAGACATCCCCGTTCCCGAGTCCTTCAAAGGCAAGCTTCTGTTTTGAGCCAGCGCCGATTTGGACAATATAGGAAGCGTTGACTGACAGCACGAGGCCGTGGAAGACCGGTCAAACGAAGCGCACGGCTGAACCGGCTGCGGAAAACTCGGTTTTAGGGTAGGCCGGGGATTTATCCCCGGCGCAAATGCAATGTAATCAACTTGGGCTTTAGCCCACGGGGCATGCTTTCTTGCTCGATCCGGCTTTTTCCGCAGCCTCTTCAGCCGTGCCGTAACTGGCCTACACGCTTCACGGCTTTGCAGTCTGCGGAAAACTCATTCGTGGGCTTTAGAGTTTACGTGGGAACTGGGATTTGCGAATTTAGTCCCGAAGGGACGGTTGAACTTAGCCCAGGACGCCAGTCCTGGGTTGGATTTGAAAGGACGAACCAGTCCCGCAGGGACGGCTGAAAATGGGCCGCGACGCAATCCTCCTTCAGCCGTCCCTGCGGGGACTCAATCATGTTGCATGATGTACCCAGGACTGGCGTCCTGGGCTAAGTTCAGCCGCCCCTTCGGGACTAAACTCCTGAATCCTGGTTCTCACCCGAAGGGACGGCGTTCTTCTGAAGAGAAGGGGCGTCTGTTTACGCCTTTACGACCGCTGTCGTTCGGTTGCGAATATCAGCATTCGATTGCTGTTGGCCTGGCCTTTCGATACACTTCCGTTTCGCCCTCGATCGAATGCAGAAGGAACTTGGAAACATCTGCTCTCTCTCTCTCTCTCGACCAAGGGAGAGTCTCACTGTGACGAACGGAGAATGAAGATGCTCTTCGGTGGACGATGGTAAATATAGATCGGCGAACGTTTCTGCAGAGTGCCGCCGCGGCCGCGTTCACCGCAACGGCTCACCCGGCAACGCCGTTTGCGACAACGACGGAGAAGATGATCGGCATTCAGGTCGGAGCTGTTTCCTTTGCTGATGAGGGGACGGAGAAAGTGCTGGATGAGTTCCAGCGGGATGCTTTGATCAATACACTTTTTCTGGCGACCTTCACCTACGGGCGCGGCATCGCCGGACGGCAATTATCCGGTCAACCCCTGCCGGATCACGGCAAACAGGAATACGACACCAGCACATTCTACGGCGGAAATTACGCCACCATTCATCCGCAGTACTACAGGAACACCGTCTTCAAGGGCACCCGTGCACCCGATCTTGGCAATTTTGACGTGCTCGAAGCGGTCCTGCCATCCGCCAGGAAGCGTGGCATCAAGACCATATGCTGGTTCGAGGATGCATTCCGCGAGGATCTGCCCGGCATCGGCCAACTCCAGGAAAAAGATTTGTCAGGCAAGGCTGCGACAACGCTTTGTTTTAATAATCCGAATTACCGAAACTTTCTCCTGGGTATCGTGGAAGATTGGTCTCGCTCCTACGACATCGACGGCATTATGTGGTGCTCGGAACGCCAGGGTGCGTTTTCCGAGGCACTCGGCGCCAGCCAGGAAGGGGGATCGGACCCCCGCCAGGTGTGTTGCTTTTGTCCCCACTGCGAGACCAAGGCGAGACAACGCGGCATCAGTCCCGAGCGTGCGAGGCAAGGGTTTCTTGAATTGGCGAAGTTTGTGGATTTAGGCCGTAAAGGCCAACGGCCAGTGGATGGTTATTATGTTGAGCTTTGGCGGCTAATGTTGCGTTACCCCGAACTGCTCGCGTGGGAAATGCTTTGGACGGATAGTCTTCGCGAAACCTATGCGGCCATCTACAAGCACGTCAAGAGCGTGAATCCGTCTCTTGGTGTGGGATGGCATATTTGTTCAACCAACTCATTTAATCCAATCTATCGCGCGGAGCAGGATCTGGCTGCGATTGCGCCGGTATCCGACTTCTTGAAGATTGTGATGTACCACAACTGCGCCGGCGAACGGATGGCGGGTTACATTGACAGTGTCCATCAGACACTCTACGGAGATGTGCCCCAGCAGGAGCTGCTGGAATTCCACTACCGCGTACTGGGTTATCAGGAAAAGAGCATGGCTGAGATTCCATTCACCGGTCTGTCGGCGGATTATGTATATCGAGAGACCAAACGTTCACGTGCAGGCCTCAAGGGAGCCAAGACCCAATTGTGGTCGGGAATCGACATCGACATTCCCACAGAACCTGGTCACAGCAAGTGCACTCCTGACGGCACCAGGGCTGCGGTTATTGCGGCTTTTCACGGAGGCGCAGACGGAGTCATTCTCTCCAGGAAGTATTCAGAGATGAAACTCGTCAATCTAAAGAGCGCTCGCGTGGCTTTGCAAGAGCTTGGCTTCGCCTGATCGACCGGGCTGACGCAACTGCTACCGCTTCAATTCCAGGGAGGTATTACACAAGGATAAGGTTGCAGCCCAACGAGCGCAGCTTGGCCTGCATTTCCTCGCGAAGACCGTTGTCGCTGATGATCGTATCGATCTCTGAGAATGGCGCGATCCGCGACATGCTGCGTTTGGCGAACTTGCTTGCGTCAGCAACCAGAATGATTTCCCTTGAAATTCGCAGCATGGCCCGGTTCACCATTGCTTCTTCGAGATTTGGGCCGCTCACCCCGAAATCTGGTTCGCACCCGGCTCCGCTCAGGAACAACTTGTCAGCTGAAAATTCATCCAACATCATTTCCGTAGACCGGCCGATGATCGATGCTGAATCGCCGCGTACCGTGCCTCCCACGATGAAGGTCTGTACGCCCCGGGCGTCGAGCAACTCGGCGGCGATGTTGACACCATTGGTGATGATCTGCACCCCCTGTTTGTTCTTGATCTGTCGCGCAATCTCCAGCGTCGTTGTTCCTGAATCGAGGATGATGGTCTCACCATCGTTGATCATCGTGGCCGCCATGGCGCCGATTCTGCGTTTCTCCTCTGAATGCGCCTTCAGCCGCTCATTGACCGGTGACTCGCGCAGGATGGTGTCCGGGATCACAGCGCCCCCGTGAGAGCGAAGCACCAGGCCGCGTTGGTGCAGTTCATTCAGATCGTTTCGCACCGTGACGGCCGAAGTCCCGAAGCGGTGGGCGAGTTCGTTGACGCGCACACGGCCTTCGCCGCGCACCATTTGCAGAATCTGCGTGCGCCGCTCCTCCGCCATCATTCCGTCCATCGGGTGCTCCACGATCGCAACATCCCTGCCAGGACGTTGCGTGGAAACCTCCGCTCTTCGCCCATGGCCAGTCTTCTCCTCGAGCCCGTGAACGGTTGATCGACCCTTAGCCATACGCGACCCCATCTTCCTTTCGCTGTCTTTGGATGAATCTACAGTCTATCCCTTCGAAAATGTTGGAGATCGGCGAGACGCTTGAGGGTTTTGTAGAAGATCAAGGGAAAATCGAAAGAATACATTGAAAAAACGAAAGCAAACGATTAAGGTTGCTGCAAATAGATAGGGGTGGGGGGGGTACGTGGGCCCTGCTTGCCCCACCTGGTCGGGAGGTTGGAGCTTATTAATTCCGTTTACCGCAGTCGAAAGGGAGTGCAATGCTTCAACGTGGGACTCGAACCAACATGAATGACCGGCGCAATTTTATGAAATTGCTGGCGGCAGCTCCGCTGTTTGCTACCATCGGCTCTCGCAGCTTTGCCGGCACAGTGGCTGCTTCTACAGGAAGAACTTCTTCCTCGGATGTTTACACCCGTCTGGGTGTACGGCCCTTCATCAATGCCCGAGGGACCTGGACCTATCTGAGCGGTTCGCTGGAACTGCCGGAGGTTCGGCGAGCCGTAGAGCAAGCGTCTGATCACTTTGTCGATATGTTTGAACTGCAGCGCGGTGCGGGTAAGCGCCTGGCTGAGCTCTCCGGGGCTGAATTTGGAATGGTAACGTCCGGATCGGCCGGCGCCATGGCCGTAGCGACGGCGGCTTGTATCGGCGGCTCCGATCCAAACAATGTTTGGCAACTGCCCGACACAACCGGTTTGAAAAGTGAAGTCGTTATGCTGGGAGGCCGCAGTGCCTTCGACAGCGCCATCCGGCTCGTGGGCGGCAAGCTAGTGCTCGTCCACGATCTTCAGGGTTTGCCCGCGGCCATTACTCCGCAAACCGCCATGGTCTATACCACGTGGCGCGACGACCGCCTGCCGCAGGCGTTGACGATTACGCGCAGCGCAGGGGTCCCGCTGCTGCTCGACGATGCAGCCGGCATTCCGCCATTTGAAAATCTCACCCGCTACGCAAAAATGGGCGTCGACCTCTATTGTTTCAGCGGAGGAAAAGGTCTGCGCGGGCCGCAGTGCTCCGGTATCCTGCTGGGACGAAAACATCTGATTGATGCGGCCCTCGCGAACAACAATCCCTGGGAAGGCTCACCATGCCGAGCTATGAAAGTGGGCAAAGAAGAGATTATCGGCATCCTTGCGGCAGTCGATTACTGGGCCCACGCGGACCTGGACGCGCTGAACAAAGATTGGAAGAGACGGGTCGATCGCATCGCGAAGCTGGTAGAAACAGTACCTGGAGTCACAACCAACATTCATATCCCCAAAGAAGGGAACAGCTATCCAACCCTGACGGTGACCTGGGACGAAAAGCAGTTTGGCTTGACCGTAGCGCAGTGTGATCAACAGCTAAGGGCAGGGGAGCCTCGTATCGAAGTGCTGACAAATACAAATCCCAGCCTGGTTCCAGTTGTGCGCGAGGGCGATGATCCAAAAGGGCAGCCGGAAGATCACCCGAATCGGTTGCAGATTGTCTCCATGACCCTGCGAGAAGGAGAAGACCTTACCGTCGGCAACCGCCTGCGCCAGATTCTTACCGCTGCCCGCAAGCAGGCTGTTTGAGCGATCCTTTGGATAGAAGGTACTCTCGTTGGGTGTCAGTGGAGTAAAACATGGCAGATCATGACAACGTGGGAATCGATAGGCGAACCTTTGTGAAGCAGGCCGGGGGTGCGCTGCTGGCGACCGGAATGGATGCCCGCTCTTATGCGCGCGTGCTCGGAGCGAACGATCGTATCCGCCTAGGCCAACTTGGCTGCGGCGATCGTAGCCAGGGCCACGTCCACATGACGCAACTAGCAGCCAGAAAGTTGCCGGTTGAGACGGTCGCGGTCTGTGATCTGTGGACCCTGGCACGGGAACACCGCGCAGCCCAGGTAAAGCGGGCTTTCAATCTCGAGCCCCAAACTTACAAATATGCGGAAGACATGCTGGCGCGCAAGGATATTGACGGGGTGATGATTGCCACCGGCGATTTTCAGCATGCCAAGCTGTGCCTGGAAGTGGTGCGAGCAGGCAAGGACTGCTACGTGGAGAAACCCTTTGCCAACGTGCTCTCGGAAGCCATCGAGGCGCGTGATGCCGTAAAGCAATCCGGCCAGATCGTACAGGTGGGCACGCAGCATCGCAGCCAACCTTACCCCTTGGCGATACGCGACGTCATCCGCTCCGGACGCATTGGCAAAGTCGTCCATATCGAGCAGGAATGGAATGTGAATGAAGGGCGTTGGCGCTTCACGCCTGGAGATACCGGGCAAACCCGGGAGATGTTGATGGATGTCAACCTGGAGTGGAAGCAATGGCTCTATGGACGAAAATCGCAGCTGCGCGAAGAAGACACGGATTGGAAACGCTGGCTCCTGGGCAAACCTGATCGCCCTTTTGATCCGCACGTCTATCTGGAGTTCCGCCTTTATAAAGACTTCTCCTCGGGAATTTTCGACCAATGGTTGAGCCATGGTTCCGACCTGGTCCATCTTTGGACGGATGAGGCTTATCCCGAGAGCGTGACGGCTAATGGCGGCATCTTCACCTGGCCGGATGGCCGCGAGAACCCCGATACCGTCGTCGCCGCGGTTACCTATCCGAAGGGATTTCTCTATACCTATAAGACCATCTTCGGAAACAGCTATCGCGGGTTTGCCCGCATCCAGGGCCGCGATGGCACCATCGTGAATTATGGAGGTGAGGGCGCGTCGTTGTTTACGGTCAGCCGGGAAGGCGGCAGAAAGGAACTGGATCCGTTCGATACCGGGCCGGCCTACTCCAGGCTGCCTCTGGTTGCGCCGCCCGCTGATGGCGAAGAGATCGTTCGGGTTCCTGGTGCGCCGGCCCCTAACTCGCTCGGGCCCGACGATGACGATGTTTCACACCTGCTGAACTGGCTGCAGGCGATGCAATCGCGTAAACAACCGAATGCCACCGTGGACCATGGCTTCTCACACGCGATCGTGTGCATTATGGCTGCGCAGTCCTACTGGAGTGGCAGGAGGCTGTATTGGGATCACAAAACTGAGCAGATTACCGAGCAGCCCGTCTGAGGCCCCGGAATCGTCCGCTGCCACAGAGTCCGGTGTCTCCACGTTCCGGAGCATCGACTCTGTTACAGGGAAGATTCCTACGGTAGCAAAGCTCGGCTCCAATGGCGAAAGAAAATGCCAGCCCACCCGAAATAAAACGAAATCCGAGAGTGATCGATAGGAAGGCCTGGGAAGTACGGAGGTGAGCTCTACGCAGGGCGAGCCGCGATCATTTCCCCCTCTTCCTCACCATCGCAGATTACAGAAAACCTCCAGCATAGCAGCTTTGCTGCGAGGCCGGAGTCCTTCAGATGTCCGGCTGCTGTCGATCTCCCGCCGCAGATTTTCCGGCAATGTGCTTACGTAACGGTTCCTCCGGTATTCGTCCGTTTTCGATTTCACGCAAAGAACGATGGGTTTACGAAACATTTTTTCTTGACACGCATATTAAAAGCAAATAAACACTAGGTTACGCAACACAAAAGAAGATAAATCGGAAACCTTAAGCGGGAGGCACTTACTGTGAAATCTTTTCCTGGGTTCCGAATCTCTATCCTCATTCTGGGGCTTTGCTGCTTTATCCACCCCTCCAACGCGCAATCGAACGATCAGGCGCAAATACGCGGAACCGTGTCCGATTCCTCGGGGGCAGTGATCCCTCATGCTGGCATTACTCTGACGGATGTCGGCACCAACGTCTCGCAAAAGACAGTGTCCAACGATCACGGGCTCTATGTCTTTACTGGGCTGCCTGCGTCCAATTACCGCATGATGATTGAAGCACCTGGCTTCGGGCCGGTGCAGAAACCCGGCATCGTTCTCGCCGTCAATCAACAAACAACATTGGACGTAACCCTGGTGCCTGCCGCCGCCAACACCAACGTCACCGTAGAGTCGGTGCCGGTGCTCCTTGACGCTGACAATGCCACTCTGGGAACAGACGTCGGCGAAAAGTATCTGACCCAGGTACCGCTGGAAAACCGCGATCCCTTTGGACTTGCCTTCCTCGCCGCCGGCGTCACGGAAAGCGCCGGGTCCGGTATCAACGACTCGTATCCTGCGGGAACCAATTTCGTTTCCAATGGGCAAAGAAATTCCACTGCCGAAATTCGCCTCGACGGCACGCTCACCACCGCACCGGAGCAGGGAGAAGGCGGTACCTCAAATATCTATTACCAGGCTACGGTCGAGGCCCTGCAGGAAGTAAAGGTCCAGAACAACAGCTTTTCCGCGGAGTACGGCAACAACGGCGGCACCGTGATCGATGAGGTCATGAAGTCCGGAACCAACTCCCTGCACGGTAGCGCCTATGAGTTCAATCAGAACTCCATCTTCGACGCGCGCGACTACTTCAACTCCGGACCGAAACCAGGGCACTCGCAGAATCAGTTCGGCGCCTCGATCGGCGGTCCAATTTTCAAAAACAAGACATTCTTCTTTGCAGATTTTGAGACTGTCATCTCCAGCAATCCGGTCAATATCGTTGCCACTGTTCCCACGGCTGCCCAGATCAACGGCGATTTTTCCCAGGCAATGACCTACGACCCGAACGGTAACCCGGTCCAAAATCAGATCTTTGATCCTCTTCAGATTGACCCGGATCCCTATACTCGGCCTGCCTATACGAACAACACCGATCCCCAGCTCTGAAATCGACCCGGTCGGACAGGCCATTCTGAAGTTATATCCACAGCCCAATACCGCCGGCGATTCCGTCTCGGGAGCGAATAACTATAGAAGAGTCATTCTATCAACGTCAAGAGCAACTCAATTCGACGTCAAGATCGACCAGCACTTCACGATAAGTCAACGCTTTCGGGCCGCTATAGCAACGTCTTTGCGAACGGTTCCACGCCCACTGTCTTTGGCGACGGCGAGTTCAACGACGGCCAAGCTACACCGAGCGTGTCTTCAACGACGGAGTGATCTATTCCTACACGCCGACCCCGAATACCCTATGGACGGTAACGGCGGGGCTGGATCGCGTCTCCTCGCCGAGCCATACGAACTACCCCAGTCCCACCTCGGTCGGCTTTCCCAGCTACCTGGAACAGAACGGCGTGGTGCGCATGCCCTCCATCATCATGCCGGAATCACCCTGGACGTCCATTTACGACCAGTGTTGTGTCGACACGAAATTCGCCCACACCCTGGGCAATTACTCCTCCGCTTTTTCCTGGACCAAGGGCCAACACACCCTCAAGTTCGGCGGCGAGCAGCGGCTCTTCTATAACAACTTCTTCCAGCCTAATTATCCCAACGGATATTTCAGCTTCGATCAGGATGTCACGGCGCAGGTCCCATTTGATACAGACAACGGCATCCAGGGAAACTCCTTTGCCGGCCTGCTGTTGGGCTACGGAGATTCAGGAAGTATCAACGTTACGCAATCCGTAGCGGACAAGTCCAAAGAGACCGGCTTCTATGTTCAGGATGACTGGCGCGCTAATAAGAAATTGACTCTCAACCTGGGGTTGCGCTACGAGTGGAGCACCCCCTACACCGAGCGCCACAACAATTCACAGTTCAGCGACTTCACTGGCGACCAGCGGGGTTAGCTGTTGCTGGCATCAGCGGCAATCTGCCGGGCACGACCATCTTCGCCACCAGCCAAAAACGAAGCGTGCCAACGGATTGGAACAATGTCGCGCCGCGTCTCGGTTTTGCCTACCTTGTGAATGACAAGCTCGTGATACGCGGAGGCGCCGGGGTCTACTACGGCATGAGCGTCGCGACCAATTACCAATATCCCGGCACCGCCTTTACTTCGAGCCCTGCCGTCTTCTTTACCAAAGATGGCTACCTAACCCGCTCGGCCACACTCGAAAATCCCTTCCCCTCGGGTATCGAGCAACCGCAGGGCACCAAGTACGGCAAGCTCGCTCAGTGGGGACTTTCCAACGGCAATAATCGGATACTGGCACCGCCAGGAATGCCGAGATCTACCAATGGAATTTAGGCGTTCAGCAGGCGTTTCCAGATAATATCGTGCTCGCCATCAACTACTCGGCGAATCACAGCACACACCTTCCCTGGGGCGGCTACAGCAGCACTAATAATCGCAACTTCATTCCGTCGGCGATGCGCCAGCAATACTCGAGTGAGGATTTGGCGAATCTGGTGGATAATCCGTTCCAGAGCCTTTTCAGCGGACCGGGCGCCATCTTCAACGAGCCGGAGTCGCGTTATGGCGATCCTCAAATGCCGCTGCTCAACCTGCTGCGCCCTTATCCGCAATTTGACGGAGCCTTTCAGGGCCTGCCTCGACTCATCGCGCAATCCTGGTACAACGCCCTGCAGGTTGTCTTCCAAAAGCGGGCAGGGCGTATGTCAATCTCGAGGGCAACTACACCTGGTCGAAGAATACCGACAACTCGTCCACCGGGTTTAATGCGTTTGTCGGCACCTTGAACAACGGATATCCGCAAGAGCTGGACAATCTCAAGGCCGAATGGTCGGTCAGCGCCAATGACGCGACCAATCGCTTTGTGCTGGCCGCCGTGCTGCAACTGCCGATAGGCCGCGGAACCTTGATCGGCGCGAACATGAATCGCGCCTTGAATACGCTGGTCGGTGGCTGGCAGCTGACCACACTGACCACCTTCCAGACCGGACAGCCGCTCGACATCACATGAGCAATGGCCGCATCGCCGACGGCAACCAGCGGCCCAATGTTACCTGCCCTGGCAATCAGTCGCTGACCACTGGCATGAGTATCCATAAGGCAGCGGAATATGGCATGCCTTATATCAACGCCAACTGTTTCGCCGACCCTGGCGACCAGCAGGCAGGCAACGCTCCCCGCTATTTCTCTCAGCTCCGCAGTGACGGCATCCACAATTTCGATCTAAGCGTGGAACGGATTTACAAGTTTGGCGATCGAGGTCATGTCGAAATCCACGGGGATTGCCTGAACTGCACCAACACAGAACGCTTCGGCCTCCCCGATTACGGCTATGGGGACTCGACCTTCGGCATTATCTCCAGTACCGCAGGCGGAGCGCTCCCCAGGAACATACAACTGGGCGCCAGGTACGAATTCTAATCACCAATCGTTACAGTACCGCCTGGCGTTTGCTGCGTCGGAAAGGCACGTGATACAGATGATTAACCGCGCCAGTAAGCGAGCGCCGCTCTTTTTACTTCTCTCCGTCGCCTCGCTATTGTCGACAACCAGATCGCTCCCGGCTCAGCAATCCGATCGCGCTTGGTTGCATAAGGTGCGCATCGCCGCGTACCCATTGAGCCCCAGGAATGCAGAGCAGATTGTTCAACAGGCGCAGGCCAGCGGCGTCTACGGAATCGAAGTGGATAACGACATCCCTGGCCGGTACGAAAGCCTTTGGAATCCCAGCGAAAAGCTGGAGGCGATCCGCCTCGTCGCTGCCGCCGCTCATCGGGTAAACAATAAGGCGTACGTCTACATTGCAGGCTTCGAATGTATCTCCGCTCATGCGGACAGCCCGCACACCCTGGCCAAGGAGCACCCGCAGTGGCTGCAGCGCAAGCTTTCAGGCCAGCCCGCTGTTTTCGATACCAGCGCCGCCTTCTGGATCCGCAAAGGCGAAGAGGACGTATGGGTCAGTCCCTATGCACCAGATTGGCGAAAGATGTACATGGAGCGCATTCGCCAGATCGCAGCCACCGGCATCGACGGCATTTATGTGGACATCCCCTACTGGATGACCCACTTCACTGGATGGGAAGATAGCTGGGCCAGCTTCGATGACTATACGGTCGCGGCTTTTCGCGCACAAACCGGCCTCAATGCGCGTAAGGACGTGAAGCTCGGCGATACTGCGGATCCAGGCTTTCGCAAGTGGATCGAGTTCCGCATTCAGACCATCACTGACTTTCTCGCCGAGATCCGCAGCAACGCCGTTGCTGTCAACCCGTCGATATCGCTTATCCCTGAAATCTATCCGGGTATCGAAGCCGAGGCGCCGCGGGTGGGTGCGGATGTCTACCAACTCTATCCCGTGGTCGACGCGATCGCGCATGAATACGAATTCGGTGATAGTCAGGATCACACCGCAGCCTCGCGCACACCGCTGGATTGGTTTCAATATCAGGTTGGCATTCGTAGCTTTCGTGCCTTCGCCGGTGACAAGGCAACGTGGATTCTCAACTACTCCTGGGATGGGGCGCCGCATGTGGCACCGCGGGACGCGATGCTCAATCTGGCCATGTCGGAGTTAATGGCGGGTGCGAATTTCTGGGACGCCAGAGGGCACGTGATGTCCGGCTCGAATGACATGCCGACGCGCGTCGAGATCTTCAAATGGGTTGCCGCCCATGAAGATATTTTCGGTGTGAACCGCGAACCCGCCGGTGAAGTCGGCGTGTACTTCTCTGACACCACGCGCAATTTCTATCCTCGAGACTTTGTCGCTTCGTATCGAGGCGTGCTGCTGCTCTTGTTGCGGAATCACATCCAATTCAGGATTGTGACCCCGCGAACCGTGAATAGCTTTGATCGGCAGGTACTCATTCTCCCTGACGTCCGCGTCCTGAGCGATGCTGAATCAAGCTCCGTACACCGGTTTTCTGACCAGGGAGGCCGGGTGATCATGACTGGCCAAGCCGACGCAAAGTTAGGCGATCTGAGCAAAGCGACTCGCTATCCGGATGCGCCGGAGCGCGCTTACTTAAAAGCTGCGGAGGCGGACTTCAACAGCCCCGATTCCCCTTGGGCCGCCGAGTTCCTCCGCGACTTGCACCTTTCCGGCAAGGTTGAAGTCACGGCGTCCCGAAACCTCGTAGCCCACGTGGCCACGATCGGCGCCCGCAAGTACATATTTCTCGCGAACTTCGATGGCCTCAAGGCCGGCGAGGTCGCGACCCCACGCACCCAACATGACGTACAGATCACGTTGGAAGCGCCCGCCGGTACGCAACTCCACATCCTTCCATTTCTGGGAGTGGAGTCCGTAATCTCGGGAAAGCAGAAGGGAAGCCAGATGGGATTTATACTTCCGTCCGTAGAGCGCGGCGCGATCGCATGGATCAACTAATCCGCTGAATAGCGGGATAGCAAGTCTCGCTACCAATGCAACTACAGCTTTAGCGGGAATCGATTCTTTCCCACGGTCAAGGCGAAGGCGGCGTCCTGGCGGATGGTGAAGCTCGTTTGCCTGACCTTAATGTCGGTCGATTCCTTGAGCACAGCCGCATTTTCTATTTCCGCAATGCCGGGCAGGAGGAAGTGTATCTCGGCAGCGCGGACATGATGCCGCGCAACCTCGATCGCAGGGTGGAAGTGGCCTTTCCAGTGCAGGATCCCGAGCTGGTGCGGTTTCTCCGTGACGAGGTGCTTGCCATCTACCTTGCCGACGTGGCCAAGGCCAGGCACATGAAACCAGACGGAACCTACGAGCGCCCTCCCGATCGTTACTAGACGGACGCCATGAACAGCCAGGAATGGTTCATCAGAAAGTTCAGCGCCACGAGCGAAAAAAAATTGCCTCGAATCTAATAAGGGCGGCAGCCTGTTTCTATCGCTTCCGCTGCCCGAAGCTCATGCGGGGGCGGGACATCTGGAGGTGGCCGCAAGACCAGCGTCTTTTCCCTGCATTCCACGAACGCCGCTTCGAGTGGCGGAATTCGCCTGTTTGAGAAGCCGACAATCCGGCCAAGCGATGGCAAGAGCGTTTCGCGGTAGCGATCTTGGCTGGTAGAGTGTGGAGGTAGTTGGGAGGGTGCTGTGCTCAGATGGCTGCCGCTGGTCTTCACCACGGTCTTGGTTCCAATGGCGCCCACGGTCGCCGCGCAGCAGGCCGCGACAGGCGCAGGAACCATCCATCGCCAATATACGGACGGGTTGGTCTCACACTACCTGATGACTGGCAATAACGACGGCTGGCAATACACGATTCAGGCTACTGACGTGGTGAAGCGCGACGCAGACGGTCGATACTATGAGGAAATCGCCTGGTCAGACCTCACGTCCAACGCTCAGCAGACGCTCACTCCTGCAAGCCTTGCACTGCGCCAGACCGTTTCTTTAGATGCCCCGGCCGCCTATATGAAGGTGCCGAACCTGGCTACGGTTCAACCTCTACTGATCGGACCTATTACGGACACGTTGACGATCTACAGCGATCTCCTGCTGGCCATGCAGGCGAAGCTCGCGCAGCCAGGGCAAACTGCGTACGTATCACGCACTACTCCCAATTCCTGGGCCGACGGCCAACGTGTCTTGCTTGGCCAGGACGTGGTCGACTTTTCGCTTAAAGTGGAAACCGTAAACCCGGCTGAACACACCGAAACATTACTGATCCAGCACGTGCCTCCACCGGCGCTTCATGTTCAGCTACCTGCGAGCTGGATGCAAGAGCCAGCATCGGCTAAGCCCAACAACTTCGTCCAGGTTTCAAGGCAGGGTGATGGATTCACCGCAGAGACAGGCAAGGAAACGTTTGACGTTCGACTGGTCGTGGATACTCGTGATGACCGAATACTTTCGGCAGCGATGCACAACCCTGTTGCGCTCACGACCCGTACATGCACAGATCGGGAACTGACACAGTGTGGGCCATCCGCTCCAACGACAACGCTTCGAGAGATTACCTGGAAACTCCTGCCGTGATCTGCAATGCCGATCACTCCGCGAAAGTCGGCTTATGTCGGAAGTACTCGCTCACACGCCTCTCGAGGTCACTTGCCCGAAACATGCACGGTGTGTGACTTTGACGGCACGGAAGCATCTGCGGCGTGGCCATCGGCTTTTCCTCGCGCGTTACACCCGCAGGAACGTCGAACAACTAGCTCGACCGGCAGTACAATCCGCTTACCCGCGGCCGTCCGCTGTTTCTCTTCGAGCCTCTCGAATAGTAGCTCCGCAGCGACACGTCCCAGCTCAGTTACCGGCTGACGGACAACGGTGATCGCCGGATGAAAGATGTCTGCCATATCAAAATCATCGAAACCGGCCACTGCCACGTCTCCCGGAATCTCTACTCCCAGCTCCGAAAGCGAATGCAGCAAATGACGCATTGCCAGGTTATTGCCCGCGAAAAAGGCAGTCGGCGCCTTACGAGCTTGCATCAGCGCTCTCAGGACGACGTTGGTCTTCTCTCGGGACGCGCAATCGAAGTAGCCCTCTGGAACTAATTTGGCCTGCAACATTGCTTGTCGATAGCCCTCGTAACGCATCTTATGGGTAAAAGCCTCCCGCGATAGACCAAGGAAACAAATCCGCTTGTGCTTATGTTCGATGAGATGTTGGGTCCCCATCCGCGCGCCTACCCTATTGGCTACGACCACGCTGGAAAACTGGTTCCCGCGCATTGGCTGATCGAGGGTAACGATCGGCGTTGATCTGAATTCCTCAAGGCTAAGTTTCGTCGTACCTCCTACCGCGGGAATAACCAGTATTCCCTCAACATGCCGCAGCATGGATCCGGCCAGGAGATACTCCATCTCCGGGTCGTCGCTGGAAGTCGTCACCGTCACCGAATGAGCATGTTTGTTGGCCACAACCGTGATGGCGTGCACGCAGACGGCATAAAAGGGGTCATAAAAGTTGGGCACGATCAGCCCGATCGACCGGGACCGCCCCTGCCGGAGCGAGCGTGCCGCCTCATTCGGTCGGTAATTGAGCTGTGCTACCGCCTGTTGCACCCTCCGCAGCACGTCTTCCGACACCGATCCACTTTTGTTCAGCGCGCGCGAAACTGTCATCGCTCCAACACCAGCTAATCTCGCGACATCTTGCATCCGGGCCTTAGGCAACACTTTCACCTTCCGTCTTGAAACTCAGATTCCGCTCCATTTGGCATCGACAGGCTGATCAGGGAAGTTCGCACGATCGGGTACGAAGCAGAAAATCCGTTCATTATGGATATTATTGATTATACAAGGCTTGGTCGAGAGAGCGAGCGCGGCCCATCTGCGCGGAAGCTGATGAGTTGGTGACAGTCGGTCGAGTGCTCGATCGCGTTCCCTGCTTCGCAGGGCCCTCCTGGAGGCTCGAGCCGATTTCCCAAGGGCACGGGGGGCACTTATTTCGTCACGATGGCGGTGCGGTGCTTGCACCCGCAGGAGCGGCGTAACACGATCTCGACCGGCAGTGCGATCCTCGTTCCAGTAAGCGGCAATTCTGCCCTTTCGATGCGCTCGAACAACAAGCTGGCTGCGACTCGACCCATTTCCTGGGCGGGTTGTCGCACGACCGTGAGCGTTGGCGCCGTTAACTCTGCTAACTCAAAGTCGTCGAAGCCAACTAGGGCAGCCTCCACCGGCACCTTAACGCCGAGGCTCAACAGTGCCGCAAAGACGTATCGAGTGGCCAGGTTATTCGACGCAAAGAAGGCAGTCGGACGATCTTTGCCATTCAGCAGGTCTTCCACCGCGCGCCGGGTATCCTCTCGCGAATTGCAGCCGAAAAAGACGCTTCCTGGTAAGCCGGCTTCCTGCATGGCACGGTGATAACCGAGGTAGCGGGCGTTCATTGTATATAGGCTTCGGCTAAGTCCCATATAGGTGATGCTCTTGTGCCCATGTTCGATAAGATGCTGCACGATACGGCGAGACCCTGAGGTATTTTCCACCAGTACAACATCGACCGATGGGTCCGAAATCGGACGGTCAAAGGCGACGACAGGAGTCCTTCCAAATAGAGACCGGGTAAGACGGGATTGGCGAAATCTGGCCGGGATCACCATCAGCCCCTCCACATGGCGCTGTAGCATTTGCTCAACTTCTGCAAATTCGATGTCCGGATCCTCGTTGGAAGTGGTCGTGATGACCGAATAGCCATGTTCCTTCGCCACCGTAGTAACCGCATGAGCACAGTTAGCAAAGAAAGAGTCGTAGAGGTAAGGGATGATGAGACCGATGCTGCGGCTTCGTTGGCCACGAAAGGCCCGCGCCAGTTGATTAGGGCGATACGCCAACTGTTCGACTGCCTTTTGCACGCGGAGTGCAGTTTCCTCGGCGACTGGCACCGTTCCGCTGAGAACGCGGGAAACGGTCATTGTGCCCACGCCAGCCAACCGGGCGACGTCGGCCATAGTGGGTTTTCGATGCACAGTCATTCCCCTTTTAGCATTCGGCTCTCATGGTCGATCGTCCTGCGCGTGGATCGAAGATGCAGCAATATTGCCACGGACGCGGTCGAAATTAGTTCGAAGCAGAGTCTCTTTATCATACTTGGTGAGGCGGCAGCTCCCATTTTCACTTGAATTCCTCCGGGGGGAGCAATTTCCCTTCCTCATGTGCAGAATGGAACGGCTTGCCTATTACCGGGCCCTTGCCCTCAAGAAGGCTTAACAGCCGATCGACCTTAATGCTATTAAATCTCTCGATCAAGCCGGAAGGCCAACGCACCTCGACCGAAGCGGTCGTGAATGAACCCAATCCGAAATGCAGACGCGGATCGTTGGAAGAAAGATAGCTACTTTGACTTAACAACTCCTGAACCTGAACGCTGTTCCCGTAGCGGACCACAACCCGGGCCCCGATAGCGCTACGATTGCTCTTGGTGCCCTCAAGCCGGATCTTCAGCCAGTGATGGTTGCGGGGTGCATCGTTGCGGAGAAGGGAGGGTGGCTCGTTCTGATTCATGATCAGGATGTCGATATCCCCGTCGTTGTCGAAATCGCCGAAGGCGCATCCGCGGCTGATATGGCGCGTCATCAGGGTGGCATCCTCCCCCATTTGCAGGAACTTGCCGTCACCCAGGTTACGGAAAAGGATAGCCGGGCCTTTGGCGGGATATTTGACAAAGGTGCGCTCAAGACTGGGATACACATTTCCCGTAACGCAGAACAAGTCCGGTAGGCCGTCGTTGTCCAGATCGACGATTCCCGCACCCCAGGAGACGAAGCGGCGCTCGTTGCCAAGCCCGGCAGCAATCGAAACATCGTCGAAGCCGTCTTTACCAGATGAGCGGTAGAGGCCGCTAGGCTGCAATTGAAAATGGGTCTTGAAAATATCCGTGTGACCATCAAGGTTGTAATCGCCCAGTCCCACGCCCATGCCACCCAGCTCCTGACCATCACCGCTTACCGCCAGGCCACGCGTCAATGCCTCTTCCCGAAAGGTGCCATCGTGGTTATTCATGAACAGAAGGCTCGGAGTGGAGTCGCACGCGACAAAAATATCAGGCCAACCGTCCTCGTCCGCATCAAATGCAACCGCGGTCATGCCATAAGAAGAAGTGACGGTATCTATGCCGGACTTTGTCGATACATCTGTGAACGTGCCATCTCCGTTGTTGCGGTAGAGTGCGTGGCGAGGAGCCTTCAATCCTCGCGGTCCGCAGTAAACCGGCAATCCCTCGTACGAGCACGTCGCCACGTGGATATCAGGCTTCGGCGCGTGGTCGAGGTCAATCTCCACATAGTTCGCCACAAACAGATCCAGGTTTCCATCACGATCGAAGTCGAAAAACGTGCAGCCAGTTCCAAAGCGGTTTCCCGCGTGGAGCAGGCCAGCCTTGACCGTAACGTCGGTAAATGTTCCGTCCCCGTTGTTCCGGTAGAGACGGTTATGGCCGTAGTAGGTGAGAAACAGGTCTTCCCAGCCGTCATTGTTATAGTCGCCTATGCAAACTCCGGTCGCCCAACCCGGATCGGCAAGACCCGATTTGGCCGTCACATCCGTGAATGTCCCGTCGCGGTTGTTCCGGTAGAGGCGGTTTCCCGAGCCCGGCGGCACATTCCCGAGTTGACGGCCGCCGACGATGAAGATATCCATCCAGCCATCGTTGTCAAAGTCGAAGAACGCGCACCCGCCTCCCATCGACTCCACGATGTAAGTTACTTCACCGGGTGTTCCGTAGAGAATGGGTTGAGTAAGACCGGCTTGCGCAGCAACATCTATGAAGCGAGAAAAGGGAGGCAGCGTTGCGGGGCCGGGAACGGCCAACGCTGCTGACGCGCGAGGCGCAAGCAGGGTGCCTGTACTCGCGAGCAGGGTCTGTAGAAATCGCCGGCGGGAAGGGAAGCGGGCCATGAGGTCTTGTAGACAATTGTTATGGCGCGGGAGCAGCGGACGCACCCGAAGCCAACATCCCCAGTATCTCCTGCGCGGGTTCGTCCGTGGGATCTATCCGTATCGCATTCTGTGCCGATTCGCGCGCCTCAGTGTATCGCGCCTCGCTTGCCAGCGTGGCAGCGAGATTCGTCCAACCCTGAACTGAACGGGGATTCGAGGCTAGAGCGTCGCGAAATTGTTGCTCCGCTTCGCGATCCTTACCTTCCCGGCCGAGCAGCGTCCCGAGATTAATGGATGCTTCTGCAAAATGCGGCGTGATCCGCAGAGCACGCCTGAAGTGTTCTTCCGCCATCGCTAACTCGCCGCTCTTTGCGGTCAGAATACCAAGTTGATCTTCGGCCTGGGAAAGCTTGGGGTTGAGAGCCAGAGCTCTCTCCAGGGCGGCCCGTTCGTCGGATATATCTCCCGTGCGATCAAGCGCCAAAGCGAGGTTGTACTGCAGGGTGCTGTTTTCCGGATCAGCAGCGATCGCCTCTCGGTAAAGCTCGACCGCTCTCGCTGCATCGCCTGCCTTCAAAGCGATTGCCGCCTCACTGGATTTAGTCACCGAGAGGTCGCGCTTTTCCGCCGCCAGCATCTTCTGGCGATAAATATTGAGTTGGGCCTGAGACTCATCTTTCCGGCCCAAAGTACGCAGAACCTGGGCCAGCTGGAAATAGGCCTCCGCCTGGTTGGGGTCGAGCTTGATGGCTAACTGCAACTGCTCCAGCGCCAATTGCGGCTGTTGCAGGTGCACGAGAACAACACCGAGGTTGTAGCGCGCATCGTAGTGTTGCGGATTGAGTGCCACCGCCCTGCCGAGATGTTCTTTGGCCGCGGCATATTCCTGGTCCTCCCGCTCCACCAGTCCAGAAAGGTAGAGAACTTCAAAGTTATTGGAGCTAGCTGCCGACAGCTGTCGCATGAGGGGCCGCGCAGACTCGTAGTCACCCTTCAGAACCAGCAAGCGCAGGTCGAGCAATTGCAAGCCAGTATCGTCCGGGTGCGCGGCGCGAGCAGTCTTCAGGGTCGAGATAGCCTCTTCGTAGCGATGTGCCCGTGCAAAAACCGTTGCCAGCGCGGTGGCCAACCGCAATGAGTCAGGTTTCCCCCGGAGGGCATCGCTTAAAACTGAGACTGCGGTATCAAGGTCACCGGCATTGGAATAGGCCAGAGCCCGATCGAGCACGAGGTCTTCGTCGGGCGGGGCAGACCGCAAAAGATCAATAGCTCCGTCATAGTCGCGGCGCGCAATGCGGGATTTTGCCAACCAGTCCAGACCAGTGACGGAGGAGGGATCAATCTCCACAGCTTCCTGCCAGGCGGCCTCGGCTTCAGCGCCCTTTCCTACCCTGTTCAACGCCGTGCCCAGCGCCAGTCTCGAACGCGTATCGTGGAGGTCAAGCCGGGCGGCGCGATTCAATTCCGCTATCGCCGGCTCTAGCTTCTCCGCAGAGTAGTAGGTGATCCCGAGGAAGTAGTGAAGCCGTGCGGATTCGGGGTCGAGGCGCACTGCGGCTTGAAACGCAGAGATAGCGCACATAAATTTCTGCTGCTCGCCAAACCAGGCTCCAAGAGCCCCCCACGCCGCCGCCGATGGGTGACTATGCACCTCCTGCTCCAGCCCTTCCGCTCCTCGACAAACCGGCGGTGAACCCATTCCACGGTGCGCGGACAGGAACAATACCAACGCGGTGATGAGGTTGCTATTACGCATCGATCAAAGTTGCGCGGTCAAGGTTGCGTGGCGAGGGTCGAATGGCTCGGCGAGGGTCGAGAGACGCAATCGCGCCAATACATCGCGGCGCCGAGCAAAGGCGCCTTCTCCAGCAGGACTGATGGTACCAACCGAATCCGTGATCCGTTCATTTGATTTCGTGCCGTCGGCAGAAACAAATGAGAAGAGCGAGAGATGCCACCCCCGAACACTATGACCTCGGGGCCAATGGGAGCCACGATCTCTTCCAAAACTTGAGCCAGGTGGCCTCCAAAAGTATGAAAAACCGCACGAGCGTCCGGATCGATCGCGGCCTGCTGGGCGATGGCTTCCACCGACTGGTGTCTGGCGGTGCGCGCTCCGTAATCGTCCTCCAGGGCGCGCGATGAAAGCGAGTCTTCGACGATCCCGTCCAGGAACGGAAGATTCCAGATTTCGTTGTCAGGCGGAAGTCCGGGCGCTGTGTCATTAAGACTTCCGTCCTGGACGAACGAGAAGCCAATACCAGAGCCCAGCATGATTCCCACCGCCTTCGCAGCGCCTTGGGCTGCACCCGCCCCCGCCTCACCTAATAGGGCGGCATCCGCATCATTCAGGAAGCGGATTTGCTCTGTCGCCCATCCAAAGCGATCGGCCAAAGCTGTCTTCAGGTCCACTCCATAAAGGCTCTTTAGCTTGTGCTCCATGTAGCTGGTGCCGGTGTCATACGCGAACGGGGCTGGAAACGCTAGAGAGGCTCCCGTAGCCTGGTCCCCGCCGTCCATCAATTGTTGGCCCAGTTCGTGCAGCAGGCCGATGAAAGCATCGCTGGATATTGCGTCGCGCAGCGGAGCAACCGCCATGCAGAGAAGGGTCAGGGGTTCGAGGAGGCATAACCCAACCGTTATGTGACTGCCTCCGATATCGTAGGACAACAGCCGATCTCTCGGTTTGACCGTCAAGTTGACCCTCCCGAAGATATCGATACCATTTGTAGCACACGGTTTCTTGCAAACGAGGAAAGCATCTAAAAAAATCTCTTGACAAGTCCGTTTCTGCGGACGTAGAACTTCCATCGTCCCATGATATCGATACCATCAGGCGATGATTTGATATCGATACCAGGACGTATATCTGAGGGCAGGACATGATCAGCAGAGTCCGGCCTTAGTGCGCATCCATCCCCGATCAACGCTTTGAGGAGGCAACATGCAACAAGTTCGCTGGTTCTTAAGACTGATCACGGTCGCCTGTCTGGGTGGGCTTGCCATGGCACAGACGCCGACCGGCACGATACAGGGCTCGATAACGGATAGCACGGGGGCCACGATTCAGGATGCAACTGTAACTGTCTCTAATAATGCGACCAATGAGAGCCACACCGTCACCAGCGATCCGTCTGGCCGCTTTATCTTGCCCTTCGTTCCCCCCGGCACGTATTCCGTGACTGTCGATGCCAAGGGCTTTCGGTCCGAACGTCAGGAAAGTATCGTCGTCGACGTTGCTCAAACACGGGCTGTCGTCTTTGTCATGTCCGTGGGAACCGCTGCCGAGACGGTCCAGGTGACCGCAACAACCCAGGCACTCGACGTAGACAGTTCGAGCGTTGGCGAGACGATCCAGGCCAACCAGATCCTCGATCTGCCCGACAATGGCCGCGACCCATTCGATTTTGCGCTGCTGGTTCCAGCCGTGAACAACACCGGGAATGCCTCAACCCCGCACATTGGCGGCAGCCGCAATGGCAACAACGAGCAACTCATCGACGGCATGACCAACATTCTGCCGGAAAATAATGTCGGCAACAATTCGAGCGCATATAACCCCATCATCGATTCGGTGCAGGAAGTAAACGTGCAGACGAGCGTATTGCCCGCCGAATACGGACGTTTCTCCGGCGGCACCATCAGCCTCATTACGAAAGGCGGCACCAACCAGCTTCACGGCACCCTCTACGAGTTTGCCGAGGACACGCCCCTGAATGCTTTGCCTTTTGGCAGCAGCAAGACCTCCGTCAAGCCAGACGCGCACCGCTACCAGACGGGCGCCACCGTGGGTGGCCCCATTGTGTTGCCCCGCATCTACGATGGTCATAACAAGAGCTTTTTCTTCTTCGACTTTGAAGATTCCCGTCAGTCGAACGGAGCAGCAAATCACTATACGGTTCCCAATAAGAATTGGCTGACCGGCGATTTTTCGGATATCAGCGGCCAGATCTACAATCCATATTCGGTGCATCCGGTCACCAATCCGGATGGTTCCACGAGTTATGCGCGCGATCCCTTCCCCGGTAACATAATCCCTCAAAGTCTTCTCACATCCCCAGGCTCTAAGATCGCGCAAGCGGCACTGGCCTATTACCCCGCACCCAACGTTCCCGGCGCCACCCCTCAATCCACTGGGAATTTTCTCCAGGTTGGCTCAAGTCTGAACAACTATTGGCATTACGATGCACGTGTAGACCAGGACCTGACCAAGAAGTGGCATGGGTTCCTACGCTTCTCGCAGTTTTCCAATGACAGCGCCCCTTTGAACGACTACAACAACGCAGCATCACCCGGCGGCTATAACGGGCCCGCACATTCCTCAGCGATCAGCGCCTCCTTCAATAACACCGTGAACTTTACGCCGACTTTGCTGGGCGAATTTCGTTATGGTTATTCGAAGTCCAAAGTACTGCGCACGCCATTTCCTTCAAAAGGCTTCACCCTTACCAGCCTCGGTTTCCCACAGTCCGTTGCCGATCAGGCAGAGGGAGGGCTATCCTCAGTTTTCCCAAGCTTTACCTTTTCCAACAGTTTTTCTGATCTGGGCACGGACGGTTACGTTGCCCTCAAAGAAAATCCCGTGGCGCAGGATGTGAATGGCAGCCTGGTCAAGATCCTCGGTGGCCATAGCATTAAGTTTGGCGGCGAGTATCGCGCACTGCTGCTGGACTTCTACCAGTACGCCTATCCGACGGGTAATTTCGTAGCCAATACCGGCTGGACTCAGCTTAACCCCCAAAATAACGATGGAACTGGCAACCCCATCGCTTCCTTGCTGCTCGGCCTGCCCAACAGCGGCGACCAGCCAAACGAGCCTTCTGTTGTTTCCACTAGTGGTTACATGGCCTTCTACGTACAGGACGACTGGAAGATTACTCCCAAATTGACGGTCAACGCCGGCCTCCGTTGGGACGCGGAAATACCACGGGTTGAAAAGAACAATCAGTTGTCCTATTGGAATGCCGATGCCGCCTCACCTCTGCAGGGCATGGTCCCCTCCAGCGCGGCCTGCCCGAATTGCGGCAACTTAAAGGGGCAGATGGTGCTCGTTGGTACCCAGGCCTCGCAGTACGGTCGCCATCAGGCACCGACGAATTGGAATGATTGGGGCCCGCGTCTAGGCGCGGCCTGGAATCCGATACCCAAGTTGGTAGTTCGCTCGGGTTTTGGCCTCGTCTTTCAACCCTCGGCGCTGCAGGCTGCCGGCACCAGCGGCGCCCCTGGCATCGAGGGATTCACCAGCCAGACCAATCTGGCCACAAGTTTCAATAACCAGCAGTCGGCGCCGACATTCGATCTTTCCAATCCCTATCCAAGCGGGTTTAACTTGCCGCAGGGCAAGAACCCGGCTTGCCTTGCTGTACCTACTTGTGTTCAATCCATCGACGTCGGCACAGCAATTGGCCAATCGTACTTTGATTCTCACCGTTCGCCGTACACCATTCAGTGGAATGCCAACGTGCAGTATGCCTTCCCTGGCAATCTCATTTTGGAGTTGGGATACCTGGGCAATCGGGGCATCTATCTCATCAACGGCGATCCAGGCAAGCCGTATGACCAGTTGCCTACCAGCGATCTGAGCCAGGGGGCTGCACTCCAGAATACGCAGGTCGCGAACCCATTTTACGGGGTTGTTACCACTCCCGGATCGGATCTTGCCCAACCAATGATTCAGGCCAGCAAGCTGCTGCGTAAGTGGCCTGAGTACGATGGAGTTATGAGCTTCCGTAAGCCCGGAGCCTCCTCTACATTCAATGCGTTTACGATTCGCGCCAACAAACAGCTGTCAAATGGCCTGGCTTTCACCCTCTCGTTCACGGATGGCCGGGAGTACGACAACTCGGCCGCCGCAGTGACTTATCTGGGCCCGGTCAGCTCAACCTACGCTGATCAGTACAACCCCAAGGGTGAATGGGCGATAGGTGCCCAGAACGTCAATTACCAGATCGTTTCCAGTGCTATCTATGAACTCCCGTTCGGGCACGGCAAGGCCTACCTCACTAGCGCGGGAAAGGGCACTAACCTGTTGGTGAACGGCTGGCAGGTCGCCGGAATCGAAAACTGGAGCACCGGCAATCCCGTCGTGCTGAACACGTTCGACAACGGAACCACAGCCGAAACGATCTTCACTCTCGGGCAGCGTCCAGCGTGGAATGGGAAATCGTCAAAGAGCGGTACGGCTCCATTCACTGCTTTTGATTGGCAGGATTTCGCCAAGCCGGCTCCCTACACCATCGGAAATGCACCCCGCGCGCTATCGTGGGTGCACAACCCTGATTCTCAGAATTTCGACTTCTCGCTCACCAAGAACACCAAGTTTGGTGATCGATATAACGTCCAGATCCGTATGGAGATGTTTAACGCTCTCAACCATCCTGTCCTTGGTTCGGTCGACTCCAATTTCGGCGACCAGACCTTCGATTCGAACGGCAACCGAACCGGCGGCAACTTCGGTAAGGTTCCGACCGGTTCATTCGCCAGCTCACCGGGTTCCCGGCAGATTCAGTTGGCTGCCAAATTCTATTACTAAGCAACTATGCGGCCCGCGCTATCGTGGCGGGTCGCATGTTTCTTGCCACAGTAAGTGGTTTTGTTCCATTTCGCCGCAGTAACCTGCGGAACAGCAGTCGTTCCGCAAAGGCAAGGCATATAACTTTAACGGGGCTGGGAGAGCGCTTCATAGGCTCTCCAGTTCTCATTTTCATGGAAGACTGGAATTCGGTCCAAGCAAACTCAATGAATCATCAAACGCCAGCCGCAATGCCGATTCTGGTAAGTGGAACAACGAGTCGCATGCTTTTCAGTTCTACTTGCCGCCTGCTCCGCGTTTTCAGCATGGCGATTGCGTTTGTAATTCCGACGTACGCGCAGTCTCCGGTGGTGCCGGTCGAAAGTTATGGCCCTTACAATGTGAACTCGTTGCTCGGTGGACGAGGGTTGAGCAAGCAACTTGAGGGCGAGCAGTTTTTGTTAGACCAGGGAGCGCGCTGGTCTATGGTGTTCTGGTTCCGCCCCAGTGAGGCTTTGTCCGGCTCAACGCTCCTGGCAGGTTTTGGCGATCCGGGAGCAGGGAACGCCCGCTATGTTGGACTTTCAGGTAACCACCTGATCCTTTGGCTTGGCCGCGAGAAGAGCGTTAGGTCTCAGTCAGAATTGACTCCCGCGGACTGGCATTTCGCCGCAATCGTCTGCGACGGTCAGACCGCGACCCTTTATGCGGATGGGATTGCAGCGGGTAGCCAGGAAGTCGGACCCGGCCCTGTAGCGCCGTTGCTGCGTTTCGCGCCATCTGCTCTGCCACCCGCCATCGACAGTCACTTTGGTGGCCAGATCTCGGGATTAAAAATCTATCGCATTCCTCTCACGGCTACCCAGATTCAACAAGCCTTCGCCGTGCGGCCGGACATTTCATTGGCCGTTTTCGAAGACGCTTCGCCCTCCTGGCCATTGCAGACACGCGAGCAGGCCGGATACAACGCCCCACAGGATCCTTCAACCTTGCCCCGAGCGATCGCATCGCCACAGAAGCCAAAGGCTCAGCCGGCGCCGACTGGAGGCACAAAGATGGCAGGCGCGAATCCCTGGTCGATACAGGGTGGGTGGAAGTTACAGGCGGCGCCTCAAGTGAAGGATTCGGGCAAGCAGATCTCGCAGCCGGGCTATTCTGCCAGCGACTGGTATGCCGCAACGGTTCCTGGGACCGTGCTCACAACCTTGATCGATCGCGGTGTCTATCCTGACCCCGATTACGGTCTGAACAACCTGGCGATTCCGGAAAGTCTCGCACGTCAGAGCTACTGGTATCGTGTCGAATTCGAAGTACCGCCGCAGGCCCGGAAACGAGCTCTAACTCTAACCTTCCAAGGCATCAATTATTCCGCGGAGGTGTGGCTCAATGGTCAACGTCTCGGCACTGTCACAGGTGCATTTATCCGCGGTAGGTTCGACATCACAAAGTTGTTGGCATCCTCAGGCCCCAACGCACTCGCTGTGCTTGTAAGTCCACCGCCTCACCCCGGCATTCCGCATGAGCAATCCATCAAGGGCGGCCCTGGTGAAAACGGAGGTGTCCAGGTAATCGATGGCCCAACCTTTGCCGCGACGGAAGGATGGGACTGGATTCCGGGAATCCGCGATCGGAACACAGGAATTTGGCAGGATGTCACTCTCTCTGCAACCGGGCCCGTCGAGATAGGCGACCTTCAGGTCGTGACCACGCTGCCCAAAGCCGATCGCAGTGAGGCGGATGTTGAGATCGAAGTGCCCTTGAAAAATACTCGCAACTCAGCCGTCAATGGTGACCTTTCCGCCACCTTTGACGACGTGAAGATTACCAGGCGGGTGAACGCTGTTCCGGGTGAGTCCATCATTCGTTTCCGGCCCGAAGAGTTTAGTGCGTTGAGGGTGCAGAACCCGAAATTGTGGTGGCCCAACGGATACGGCGAGCCTGCCCTCCACACCCTGACTGTCAGTTTCAAGTCTTCAGGCACCCCAAGCGATCAGAAGCAAATTAACTTCGGAATGCGCGAACTGAGTTATGAGCTTTCGCTCTTCGACAAGGGGGGGCACCTAAGGCGCGTGGAAGTGATACCGGGCCGAACGCACGACGAATCGTTGCCACTGATCAATGAAACCCACGAAGGCATTCGGGAGATAGACGATCGAACGCCCAATCTCTCGGCTCCCGAGAATCCGCCGGCCGCTTCGCGGGCCGTTTTTGATGGTCCGCGGCCAGGCTGGGCGCAATCTTTGCGAGAGAACGCCGAGAGCTCAGCTTCAGTTCGCGATGTAGCAGGAGACTGGGTCGGCACCGACCTGGTGATCAAGGTCAATGGAATTCGGATTGCCGCACGCGGCGGCAACTGGGGAATGGATGACAGCCGTAAACGTGTCAGTTTAGAGCGTCTTGAACCATACTTCCGCCTTCACCGCGATGCGCATTTGAATATGATCCGGAACTGGATGGGGCAGGACACCGAGGAGAACTTTTACGCCCTCGCCGACAAGTATGGCCTCATGGTCTGGAATGATTTTTGGGAATCGACTCAGGATTACAACCTCGAGGCACAGGATCCACAGCTCTTTCTCAGCAACGCCCGAGACACGATTCTTCGCTATCGTCACCACCCGTCTATCGTAGTTTGGTGTGGGAGAAACGAGGGCATGCCACAGCCAATCGTGAATGAGGGTTTGGCGGAGCTTGCCCGGACACTTGATCACACACGCTACTACACTGGAAGTTCCAATCGAGTGAATCTTCGTAACTCCGGCCCCTATAAGTATCAGGCACTGGAAACTTACTACCGCATCAACCGCGGCTTCAGTGTCGAGTTAGGCATTCCTAGCGTACCCACACTGGAGAGCATCAAGGCCTGGATCCCCGAGCCCGATCAATGGCCGGTCAGCGACACGTGGGCTTATCATGACTGGCATCAATCGGGCAATGGAGCCGTCGCACCCTTCATGGCCCATATGGAGACCGAGTTCGGCGCTCCCACTAGCCTCGAAGACTTCGAACGAAAAGCACAGATGCTGGATTATGTCGGGCATCGCGCCATCTTCGAAGGGTTCGCCGCGCACCTCTGGCAACCCAATTCCGGTCGGATGCTGTGGATGACCCAACCTGCATGGCCCAGCATGGAGTGGAATATCTTCAGCTCAGACTACGATACCCAGGCCAGCTTCTACGGAGTGCAGAAGGCTTGTGAACCAGTTCACGCGCAGCTGGACCTGACGAACAATGCTGTCGACCTCATTGACCTGGGCCCGGCACAGTTGTTTCACGTAACCAGTCAAGTCGAAAGCCTTGACGGGAAGATTTTGCTGGATAAGACGCAAGATGTGTCCGCGGCTACCAATGCACGGACGCGCGTTGGAACGCTGGACCTGGACAACCTGGCGGCAGGCCACACCGTGCTTGTGAAGTTGAAGGTTAACGATGCGTCTGGTCGTCCGGTCTCGGACAACTTCTACTGGTGGTCTGCTCAAGAATCGATCCTGAGTGAGTTGAACGCTCTCACTGAAGCCAAGCTCACAGCTTCGGCGAGCTTGTCCTCCGAAGGTGGGGAACGAAAGGTAGCAGTCGAGCTAACCAATGGCGGAGCGACGCCGGCTCTCATGATCAAATTGACCCTCAAAGAGGCAAAGACAGGCGAACGCATCCTGCCCGCCAATTACAGCGATAACTATGTTTCGCTGCTTCCAGGGGAGACAAAAACCGTCATGATTAATTTCTCGGGAAACTCAGTCAAGCCCTCTGTCGGTATACGAGGCTGGAACCTGAAGACCGGGGACATCAATGTGAATGGAGCAAACTGACTGAATCGCTTGACCCGCGATCGTGCGGCTCCGAAGGCGAACGGGGATTCAAGGAGAATCATCGATGAATGAAATTGCTGACCTGTTGAAGACTATCGCGCAAACACCCGTCAAGAAGCGCGCGATAACCAATCACGGTGTGCTAAACGAGGCCTACGCTTATGCCAAGCCGAGTTCCTTTTCCCGTGGCATGAGGATCGATCTCAACGGCTTGGTGATCCTACTCATCTCCGGCACAGCCAGCATCGACGAGCAAGGCAGGAGCATTCATATTGGAGATTTCCGGGCGCAGATGCGGCGCACCATCGATAACATTACTGGGCTTCTGGCCAGCGAGGGCGCCACTTGGCACGACATCGTCCGCACCACCTGCTATCTGCGGGATATAGAGCGCGACTACGACGCCTTTAACGAGGAGCGGACTGCGTTCATGAAGCAACAGGGGCTGGACCCCCTGCCTGCGTCGACCGGAATCCAGGCTACGCTTTGCCGGCCAGAACTGCTGGTGGAGATCGAGGCCATCGCTATGTTCCGCGCGGAGCCGGATGTAGCCGATTCCGAAACCTAACTGCTTTATGCGACAGGTATCCCTTTATGCGGAAAATTCAAATCACCCTTCTCGTAACCGCTGTAGTCACCACAGTATTAGGCCCTCTCACGGCTGCTATGCGTGATGCCCGATCGGCAGTCCTGAATACAGAGAATAATCCGGCCATCAGCCACCATCGACTATCCCCTGAACGGTTCGATCTTTCCTCCCGAGATTACGCCTCCAACGTTTCTCTGGCGCGACGCCGCGGAAGCCATTCATTGGCGGATTGAGATCAAGTTCGCCGACGGTTCGGCCGCAATGCGCTTTGATTCTGCCGGCCCCCCACTGAGCCTTGGAGAAATGGATCCACGCTGTATCTCAGCAAACAACGAATTGCCGAAGCTCACTCCGATGCAGGCAGCAGCGCACACCTGGACTCCAGACACGAACACCTGGGAAAAAATCAAGAAACACTCGGTCACTGGACCGGCCCAAATTATCATCACCGGCCTCAGCCGGCGCGATCCGAAGCACGAATTGCCCAGCGGCCAGGTTTCCATTCAGACCTCAACCGACCCGGTCGGAGCACCTATCTTCTACCGCGATGTGCCACTGATGCCTTCGGAAACCGAAAAAGGCGTCATCAAGCCTCTGGCGGCAAACGCGATTCAACTGATCCAATGGCGGTTGCGCAGTATCGACCAACCCCAGAGCCACGTAGTGCTTGAGGGCATGCACACCTGTGCCAATTGTCATTCCTTTTCCCGCGACGGCAAGACCATGGGCATCGACATGGATGGACCGCGCAACGACAAGGGGCTGTATGCACTTGTTTCCGTCAAGCCCCAGATCACCATCGCCAATAAGGACATGGTCTCGTGGAATCCATCGCAGGATCGCCAGTTCGGGTTGAATCGGGTCGGTTTTATGTCTCAGGTTTCGCCCGATGGCAAATACGTGTTGACCATGGTTACGAAATCCGACCGCGCTCCTGAAAATAACTACTACGTGTCAAATTTCAAAGACTATCGTTTTCTTCAAGTGTTCTATCCGACGCGTGGGATCCTGGCGTGGTATGACCGCGCCACAGGAGAGCGTCATCCGCTGCCCGGCGCCGATGATCCCGAATTTGTTCAAACAAACGGAGTGTGGAGCCCTGACGGGAAGTATGTGGTCTTCGCCAAGGCAAAGGCGATCGATCCCTACCCAGCCAATGTGAGGATAGCGGCCTACGCCAACGATCCGAATGAGGCTCAGATTCAATACGACCTGTATCGAGTTCCGTTCAACGGGGGCAAAGGGGGCACCGCGGAGCCGATTGCCGGTGCGTCGGCAAATGGCATGAGCAATTCGTTTCCCAAAGTGTCGCCTGACGGACGCTGGATCGTGTTTGTGCAGTGCCGCAATGGCCAGGTGATGCGCCCCGACAGCCAACTCTACATTGTGGGGGCAGAAGGAGGAGAGGCGCGCCGCATGCGGGCCAACATGTCACCCATGAACTCATGGCACAGTTTTTCTCCCAATGGGCGGTGGCTGGTGTTTTCTTCGAAGAGCCGGGGACCTTACACCAAGATGTACCTGACGCACATCGATGAAGCGGGCAACGACAGCCCCGCGATCCTGATTGATAACTCGACCGCGGCAAATCGCGCGGTGAACCTTCCGGAATTCGTAAACATCCCCCCGGACGGTTTGGTAAAGATCAGCTCGCCGGCGGTCGACATGTACCGGCAGTTTGACCACGCGGTTGAACTGGGAGAGAAGGGTGAGAATGCGGCCGCAATCGCTGAATGGAGGCAATTGGCAGCGGGCAATCCGGAGGAAGCGCGCATCTTTAACAACCTGGGTGCGGCTCTCGCCCGCACCGGCAAGTTCGAAGAAGCCATCCCGGAATATCAGAAGGCGCTCTATCTCAACCCGCAGTACAGTTCCGTTCACGGCAACCTTGCCGGTGCCTTGATGAAGGCCGGGCGCACAGACGAGGCGGTGCCGCAGTTTCAAAAAGCTTTGGAACTTAATCCCGAGTCAGCGGATATTCACAATGCTTATGGAAGCGCATTGGCCAAGCAGGGTCATCTCAATGAGGCGATACAAGAATTCGCCAGGACAATCGAGATCAATCCACGCTTGGCCGAGGCTCATAACAATCTCGGTCTTGCGTTGCTGTCGACCGCACGTGACAACCGGTCCGGGCAATCCGCTGCGGCTGAGAGTGAATTCAAAACCGCAATTTCGCTTGATCCACACTATGCGGAAGCACAAAACAATCTCGGCACGCTTTACGGTCAGCAAGGTGTGGATGGCCAAGCCGAGAAGTTATTTCGTGAAGCGATTGAGAGTAGACCCACCTTCGCAGACGCTTTCGTGAATCTGGGTGCTATCCTCGCCAGCGAATCGCGTTTTACCGAAGCCGAAGCAACCGTGAGCAAGGCTCTTCAAATCGATCCAAATAACAAAGAAGCTCAGGATCTTCAAGCGATGATCAAAGCTCGCGGAAACGAATGAGGTGCGATTTATGCTTCCGTCCGTAGAGCGCAGCGCGGTCGCATGGATCAACTAATCCGCTGAACTTAGCGATCGATACCAGGTTGAGACCCTTCCAGGCGGGCCTCGCGGCGTTGCAGACAACACCGCTGCCCATCTTAACCCGAGCTTCCTCGCAGGCATAAGAGTCTTATCCAAATTTGCCACCGAGGTCCCGGTTCATTCCAGGACAGGCTTCTTGCGGTTGCGGTGCAAGGGGAAGGCGCCGGCTCATCGCGGGGAGGCGTGGTATTTGCGATCGGCGGTCGCGTACACTGAGCGGCATGCGGGTAGAGCCAATACTCCAAACGCCGGCACGGTCTGCATGTGTATCCGCGGGCCGGGTAGCCTTTGCTTTGTTGTGCGCAATAGCCACAATGGCAACTGGGTACGGCCAGGAAAGCTTTGATAGCCTGCTGCATCGTGGATATGACCTGCACCAACAGGCTCGTTTCGCGGAAGCGGTTCCGGTGCTTGAGCAGGCACACAAGCTGGCGCCGCAGGATTACTTTGCGAATCTCCTCCTGGGGATTGATTTGTTACGCGTGGGGAGAGTTTCCGAGGCGATCGCTCCGCTGCAGACGGCGGCGCATATCAGTATCAGCGAAGAGTTTCCCGAGGATTATCTGGGTGAAGCGGAAGCCAGGCTGGAACACCCTGCTCTTGCGGCCGAAGCTTACCAGAAAGCCATGGAACGCGGGCATGGATCGGAGACGTCTCTCGAAGCCTGGGCGGGCTTTTGTCTGGAGCGCTTCCGGCAGATTGCGGAGATGTTGCGCAGCGCTCCTCGAAGCAAGGAAACCACACGCCCTTTGTCCGCAGATCATGCAACTCCACACTGCACCGTTTCGATTCCGAGCCTGGAGCGGCGGCTCGCGTTGCAACAGGTGAAGTACGAAGGCGATACTGCCTATCAGCTCTCTGTCTGCTATGCGGCGGCGGCGAGCGAGGCGGCGGATCAGTTGCAATCAAAGTCCGGCGATGCCGGGGCTGTTCTTCGGCTTCGGGGAGATGTTTTGCTTCGCCTGAAGAACGACTCGGCGGGCGCCGAAAGGGAGTACAGCGAAGCATTGCGTGAACGCCCCGAAGATCCGTCGCTGCACGCGCGCATGGCCGAGGCGCAACTGGCTGGGAACGATACAGACGCAGCCGAGACCTCCGCAAGGGCCGCGCTCGCCATCGATCCTCACCAAAATTCCGCTTTGCATACTCTGTCTGCGATCGCGTTGAGCAACCGCGATTACGAGTCGGCGATGCCATGGTTACGCGAACTGGCTGCACAGGACCCTCGTGATCTTGCGATTCAATTACAGTTATCGCGCGCCCTGGCACAAACTGGTCATCCAAATGAGGCGCTCCCGATGTTGCAAGCAGTACTCCGAGCGGGCTACCCGGACAGCAGCGGCGCGACCCACACACTCCTCGCGTCAGTATTGCGCAAACTGGGCCGTGACCAGGAGGCGGCCAAGGCGGATACCGAGGCGAGGCGCCTCTCGACGATGAGTCAACGCGCCGCGCAGGAACCCACATCTCCAGCTTCCGGGTCAACTGAACAGTGAATCGGCGCAGGTTTCTTCAGCTTTCTTCTTCCATCCTGGCGGAAAACGTCTTCGCAATGCCAGCTCGGCTATATAGCCAGGAGACCGCGGTCAAGTCGTCCATCGTTCTGGTGGAAGGAGCAGCCGCAGCTGGACTCGACTTTGTCGTTCGTAACGGGGCGACCGGGCGCAAATACCAGGTCGAGACCCTTCCAGGCGGCCTCGCGGTCATCGATTTTAACGGCGACGGCTGGCCTGATCTCTTTTGCACCAATGGCGCCGCCCTGCCTTCACTGGAGAAGGAAAGTGCAGCATATTCCAATCGCCTCTACCGCAATAATCGCGATGGAAGTTTCTCCGATGTAACCGCCAGGGCCGGGCTCGCGGGACGAGGGTACAGCATGGGCGCCGCCGTTGGCGACTACGACAACGACGGCCACGAAGACATTTTCGTCGCCGGTGTGCACGGTAATTTTCTCTACCACAACAACGGTGACGGAACATTTAGCGACGTAACCCAGAAAGCAGGCCTGGGAGGTCCAGGTTCCCTCAATCGGCCGGCATGGTCCATAGCCGGCTGCTGGATCGACTACGACCACGACGGCCACCTCGATCTGCTGGTCTCCAACTACTGCGACTGGAAGCCCGGCTCCGACCCAATATGCGGCGGCCTGGATCCTTCCAGCCGGGAGTATTGCCATCCGGACAAGTACGGATCACAACCGGCACAGCTTTATCACAACAACGGCGACGGCACATTCACTGAGGTCACGCGCAAGCAGGGTTTACCCGACCTTCTTGGGAAGGGCATGGGAATTGCCATGGGCGATTTCGACGGCAATGAAAATCCGGGTCTTTTCATTGCCAACGATAACGCCCGCAATCTGCTTCTGCGTAGCCGAAACGGGAAGCTGGAAGAGATCGGGATTGAAGCTGGAGTCGCCTACAACGAGGATGGACGCACCATCTCTGGCATGGGTGCTGACTTTGCAGACATCGACGGAGATGGGCGATCGGACATTGTCATGACCGGCCTGAAAAACGAGGGCTTCGATGTATTTCTGAATCGCGGGAACACGCAATTTGACGATGGAGGGGTGAAGACGAACCTGCTGCGGTTGAGCCGTCCCTGGAGCGGCTGGGGTTGCGGGCTGGTGGACCTTGACAACGACGGCCGGCCCGATCTGTTTGTGGCCGCCGGTGGTCTGGATGTGAAGGATGCCATGCCAAATCAGGTGTTCTTTAACGCCGGCGGACGATTCGTGAATGTTTCCCAGGATGCCGGTCCAGGCAAGGCGCGACCAGCCCTGCATCGCGGGGCAGTCTTCGCCGATTTCGACCGCGATGGCCGCATCGACATCGCCGTTTCTGCTCTCAACCAACCCATCGAACTCTGGTGGAACCGAACGCCTAGGGAAGGCAGCCACTGGCTTCAGCTACGCCTGAAGGGACGTAGCAGCAATTGTTCCGCGATTGGAGCGGTCGTTCACTGCACCACCGCGAGCAGTTCGCAATCCCGCTCGGTTACCAGTAGCGTAGGCTACGCATCTTCGAGCGACCTGACGGTGCATTTTGGATTGGGGAAGGCGGAAGACGCCGTAGTCCAGATTCATTGGCCATCCGGTGTGGTGCAGACGCTTGGGCAGGTCAGGGCAGATCAACGCCTCGTGATTACGGAGCCTGAGCCGACGCATTGATCCCATTTCGGCACAGCCACAACGCTAAAGCGTAAGAAAAATCGTCAACCCGCATGGACGCGATACCTTTCGCCGAATATTCATAGAGCATTCGTTTACTCCCAGGATCAGGCACCCACCTGGCTTGGGCTTCGGAAAGGCGACGGAAGCTATGGAATGGCGTTGGCAAAACATCGTGGAGCGCGGGAGCCTGTTGCTGCTTGCCGTTCTGGCGGCAAGCATACCAATTGCGCCGCGAGCGCACGCGCAAAGCGCGAATGCCCAGCTGAGTGGTTTGATTACCGATCTTTCCAACGCCGCGGTTCCGGGAGCGCAGATCCAGGCAGTCAACGCGGCGACCAACGTTCCTTACGCGGCAGTATCGAATGGTGCGGGCAACTATGTTCTGCCTGAAATGCTGCCGGGGTCCTACAACATTACCGTAAGTGCGAGCGGTTTTGGCGCGGAAAAGCGGGAGGGGCTCATCCTGCGGACCGGAGACCATCTCACCCAGAATTTTGCGCTGAAGCCTGGTGCCGTGGAGACGACAGTAACCGTAACCAGCTCTTCGGCGACCATCTCGTCCGATGAAGCGAGCACCTCCGCAACCCTCGACAATAAGATGATCACCGAACTACCTCAGCTGAACCGCAACTCGCTGGATCTGACAGCGACCATCCCGTCGATTCAAGGGACTGGCCCACAATCGGACAGTATTTTGTCGCTCGGAAATTCGGCGTTTCTCATCGCCAACACCGGCAACAGCTACTCTGTCTCCGGCGGCCAGGTGAACGGGACCAGCATCAGCGTAGACGGAAACCAGGTGCAGGAGGCGGAATTCAACGCCACCAATCGTTCTATTCCAACACCGGACTCTATCGGTGAGTTTCGCGTGGAGAGCGGCGTTCTGACCGCCGACAAAGGGCGTTACGCCGGTGGTTTGATCACCATGCAAACGCAAAGTGGCACAAATCAGTACCACGGCCGGATGTTCTTTTATTTTCGCAATCAGAACCTGAATAGCAACGACTGGACTGACAATTCGCTTGGCAATCCGAGACAGGCCTTTCATCAATACAATTACGGGACCGCGGTGGGAGGCCCGGTCAGCATCCCTCATCTCTACAACGGCAAGGACCATACCTTCTTCTATTTCGCGTGGGAAGGCCAGAGATTTTCTCAGGGTCAGACGGATATAACCAGTGTGCCCACCTTGCAGAACCAGCAGGGCGACTTCTCGCAAACGGTGATCAACAACAACAATGGGGTTCCGGTCAGGGCAAATATCTACGACCCCTTCTATGGAACCAACGATCCGAATCCGAATGACTGTACCGGACCCCTCGCTGGCACCACTCCCTGCTGGGTTCGCCCCCAGTTTGCGGGTAACAAGATCCCCAGTTCTTATGGCAGCAGCGTTTCCTGCGGTACCGGACTGACGTGCCCGGTGTCCGGGCAGAGTCAACTGTTTATGAGGTACATGAAGCTGTGGCCCGCGCCCAACCACAGCCCTGCGGCAAACAGTGACCACTGGAACAACCGTTACGACAAAATTAATGTGACCCTGCCTACCGACAAATTCTTCATTCGCATGGACGAGGCGCTCAATGGAAATCAACATCTACAGGGCAGCCTCAGCCGCTCGATGCTTACCGACAATATTCCGGCGCCGTGGTTGCACGCGGCTGAATCCGTCACTACGGATGATGACTGGAGCGGCAGTTTTCTCTACACCTGGACGCCGACGCCGAAGACGGTGATCGATGTACACCTTGGGTTTGCCACGTCCAAGCTGATCAGCAATGGGGTTTCCGGCCTCGGGTCCGCTCCTGATCCAAATGTCGACACCACTCAATGGGGTTTCGACAGCCTGTTGGTCAACAACCCGGAAAAAAGCACTACGGAGATTCCCCCGGCCGTGACCATCGGAGGCTTCGTGCCTGGTACTGGTTACACTGCGGTCGGCGGGGCGGAATTCGACTCCTTCCTTACCCAGACCTATAACGGCACAGTCTCAGTAACGCGGCTGCTGGGGCGGCACTCCATCAAGGCGGGTTATGAGCAGTCCCTGATGCGCTTCACCGAGCAAGGCGGCGACAAAACTGGTGCCGCGTGGGTCAATCCCGGGGGCGGCTCGAACCAATACTGGAATCAAAGCAATGGTCTTACCGGCAGCCCGCTTGCCGAATTGATGATGGGCTCGTCCAACTTTTTCCAGTGGGGCAACTGGGACATCACGCCTTACGGATGGAACCAGGCGGCGTACGTGATGGACGACTGGAAGGTCAATACCAAATTGACCGTTCAAATGGGCCTCCGCTGGGATCATGATGGGGCCCGCCAGGGGCGCCACGTCCCGGGGAGCCTGGTTTACGACATAAACGCCAAGAACGTTCTCAACGCGAACAGTGATTGGGACTGGTCACAAGTCACCTCCGCTGTTCCTGAGGCGGCCGGCCTTCCGCTGCCGGCCTGGACTTCTCAGGGCGCCACGGGACGGGTTGCTCTGATTGGAACCAAGGAGTATCCGCAAAAAAATCTCTACACCACCAACTTCGCCAATATTCAACCGCGTCTTGGCATCAGCTACATGGTCGATCCCATCACGGTATTGCACGTGAGCGCCGGTATCGTGGACCAGGGACTCAATGGCCTTTCCACTGACTGGCTCAGCTTCTACTACAACAGCAACACCTTCAACCAGATTCCCTCACTGGATGGCCAGCACTGGGTCAGCGAAATAAGTAACGACCATGGTTTGGGAACGTTTCCCCTGCAGGCGAGCGGGTCTCATCTGGGCTTTGTGCCGCCGATCACCAACAATCAGGATTATTGGTACGCCAGCTACGGAGCGGCAGGCAACTTTGACCAGGCCGGCACGACGATGGGGCATTTTGATACGCCGACCGACTATATGTGGGGCCTGAGTATTCAGCGATCCGTAGGCAGAGACTGGGCGATCACCGCGGAGTACCAGGGAATCAAGGGCGTTCATTTGTTGACCAATGTCTTTAACTGGAGCCTGAACAATGTTCCGCTGAACTACTATCAACTCGGTCCCCACTTGAATGATCCGGTGCCCAACCCTTTCTATGGGCAGTCCCAGACATTTGCCAGCCAACCGACGGTGTCTCTCAGTCAACTGACTGGCCTCTCTCCGCAATATGCGGGCAACACTTCGACGACGCCGGGACAGGCCACCTGGGGCAGGTCTTTTTCCAATTTCGCAAATATTCAGATTCAGTCTCGCAACTATCACGGACTTGCGCTGCTCGCCTCGTATGCGATTCGCAAGACGTTGACCAACACCGCGAGCACAGACATTCACGTCTACGGGGCGACCGCGGGAAAGCTGCAGAATCCGCACAACCTCATGGAGGGCTACGGCGTTGCGCTTTATGAGAAGCCGCAGACGCTGAAGCTCAACTACAACTACGACTTGCCTTTTGGCCGGGGCAGGCAGTGGCTGGCTGTGCCGAATGGAGTCGGCGGCCACCTTCTCGATGCGGCCGTGGGCGGTTGGGCTTTAGCCGGCATCACGGTGTGGGATCCAAAAGGCACACCCGTGTTTTTGCCCACGGTGGACGGAGGCTCTACCGCACCGGGTGCTGCGATCCGCTGGTCATTGGCCAATCACAATTATCGCAACAAGGCCATCAATTACAGTAAGGCGTTGGTAGTGAATGGCCAGTTCGCCAATGGTGGTAGTGAGGGGATCCTGAACGCCGGATCATTTGTGAGAACACCCGACTACTCGCTCAGCAATGCCCCAGTCATGTTTCCCGATCTCCGCGGGCCGGGAGACTTTTCGACCGACGCTAGTATCCTGAAGAAGTTTTACATGAGCCGCGATCTGGATCGCTACTTCGAGCTGCGCATCGAGGCCGAGAATATCTTCAATCACGCGGTTTTTGGCAGCACCGGATATGGGGTCTTCAGTGGGGCGGTCATTGCAGATCCTGATTCGCCCACCTTCGGTGGCATCAATGGCAAGACGGGGCAAAGGGTGATGCAGGTTGGCGGCCGATTCTTTTTCTAGTGGAGTGCGTCCTATTAAAGTCATGTGTGCGTCTGGCACCGCAAATGAGATCACGCACGAAACGTAGCTGCATTTACGCTTTGGCTGCCCTTAGCCTATCCGGCGCGTGGTCCGCGGTTGCCGCCCCGCGGCAACCGTCCTCCGAAGCCAGAATCGCGACTTCAGATGCTGTGGTTGACCTCGATGCCGGTGTAGACGCTCCCAGGCTGAATGCGTTATCCGGTTCAGCGGGGAAAGAGACGAAGTGGACGAATGCCGCTGACGCGAAGCTACCCGCGACCGCAGAAGTCGATGGACAGACGGTGCGGCTCACGTGGCGACACCAGCCCCAACTCGACCGGGTGGATGCTCACCACGCGATCTTTGTTTACGACAGCGCCACACCGCATTTGCGGTTGAGCTGGGTTTGGGAGGCGAGGGCTGCCTTCGGGCCCGTCGAACACCACGTTTCTATTGCGAATTTGAGTGGCAGGGAACTGTGGCTTCCGCTGATCGACAGCCTTCGAGTCACTTGGACCCTCGCTGGCCACGGCTCGCTTTCAAACTTTTATGTGGAGAAGGGCGCCAACACCCCCTCCCCGGAAGGCACACACCTTTTACCAATCGCGGACGGTTACACATGGACAGGACTCTCCAGCACCTACGCGCGCCCGGTGAAAGGGCAGCCGCGCGAGATCATTCCGGCGGAGTTTGTTTACTCGAGCGCCGGGGCCCGCGATGGCTGGTTTGCGGGCATCGAATTCAGTGGCCGCACCCAGGTTCATTTGCAACGCAATGGAGATCAGCTCGAGAGCGTGCTCGGGCTTAATCCCGATCCTGGCCCATTCCGTACACGGCTCCCCAAAGACGGCGCGTTTGAAACGCCGGCCGCATTCCTGGGCGCCTTCTCCGCCGGCCCTGACGGTGCAGGCAACGAGCTTCGCAAGTGGGTGCGCGCCGTGCTTGGGAACGCCCATGCCTGGAAGGATCCGCACTACCCGCTCACCATCAACAACAGCTGGGGCAGCGGCATGCAGGTGAACGAGGCTCTTGCCATGCGGATGATTGACCGTTCGCGGGAGTTGGGCCTGGAGATGTTCGGCCTCGATGCCGGCTGGTTTCGCGGTGTCGGCGATTGGTACCCCGATCCGGTGAAGTTTCCCCACGGGCTCGCCTATGTTGCCGACTATGCCCATAAAAATGGCCTGCGCTTTGGTATGTGGATCGATTGGACTCAGGCTGGGCTGGATACCGAGCCGGGTGCGCTCAACGCGCGAGATCCCAAAACCCGCGACTGGCTGGTAGATGATGTGGCGCCAGACTGGAAGCCGGAACCTTTCAAAGGACAAACCATCGATATTGGACTGCCGGCCGCGGCCGACTATGCCAACGCCACCGTGAAGCGAGTGGTCGATAGCTTTCACCTTGACATGCTCGAACACGACGGCTACCTGGTGGCCCAGGGGTGTGTACGAGACACACATCCACATGCCCCTCCTATACAGAGCACAATGAAAGTGACCCATGACTGGGGTTCAGACTTCGTCGTGGCTTCGAACTCCACCGACGTGAGCTACCATGCGGTGCGGGCGTATTACAAAATTTACGAGCAGCTTCGCCGCGAACATCCCGAGCTGCTGCTGGAGATCTGCAACGATGGCGGCCGCATGGTGGACTTTGGTTCGGCTGCTCACGGTGATTATTTTTCTATCACTGATACCTACGACCCTTTGTCCAACCGCCGCGCCTTTTACGACACCAGCTATGTTTTGCCGGCAGCCATGCTGGAGTGCTACATCGAGAAATGGCCGGCGCCCACCAGGGCAAATTTTCTGTATATGTTGCGCAGCGGCATGATGGGATGGATGACCATCATGCAGGATACCAATGGCTGGTCGCCGGAACAGCGCCAGACCGCTAAAGATGCAATCGGCCTGTACAAGGCGAAGCTGCGTCCACTCATTCGTGAAGCGGATCTCTACCACATCTCCCCACGCCCGGATGGCGTGCATTGGGATGCCGTGGAGTACTGGCAGCCGCGCACCAGGCAGGGCGTTGTGTATGCCTTTCATGGATCAGAGACAGGAGAGGGTGCACATAGCTTCGTACTCGCCGGATTGTCGCCAGGATAAGCAGTACCTTCTCCACTTCGAAGACGGCAGCTCTGCCGACCGCGACGTTTCAGGAAGCGAACTGATGCAGTCCGGGTTGAAGGTTAATCTGCCCGCTCCTCTCAGCTCAGAACTGGTCTTTTTCACCGAAATCGCCACCAAGAACAAGTAGGAGTTCATCCCATGGAGCGGAAAGCACGTCCGCAGGATTTTGCTGGCCGCGTGGCTGTGGTGACGGGGGCAGCCCGAGGAATCGGGCGGGCCATTGCAGAGAATCTGAGCGGACGAGGCGCGCACCTGATTCTAGTGGACCGGGATGCGGCCGGAATGGCGTCCCTATCAGCGGACCTGCGCGCCGAGTCCTCTTTGCCGGTCGACACCATCGAGGCTGATCTGAGCTCCGCGCATGAAGTAGAGGAACTTCTTCTGCAAGTCCCGCGGTTTACGCCCAAGATTGACGTGCTGGTGAACAATGCGGGAATCGAAAAGGATTTGCCGTTGGAACAGGTGACGGCGCAGTTCTTCGACCAGATTATGGCAACTAACTTGCGGGCTCCCTTTCTGCTGTCGCAGGGTCTGGTTCCTTTCTTCTCTGAAGCCGGGGGAGCCATTGTCAATATCAGCTCCATCCATGCCACCTATGCGTTTCCTCACGCCATCCCCTATGCCTGCTCCAAGGCGGGCTTGCTCGCGCTGACCCGCAACCTGGCGCTCGAACTTGCCGGGCGAAAGATCCGTGTGAACGCGGTTTTGCCCGGTTACATCGATACCGCCATGTGGGATCAGTGGCTGCGCACGGTGAGCAATCCCGAAGAAGTGTCTCGTCTGACCGCGGAGCTGCATCCCCTTGGGCGGCGTGGACTACCCATGGATGTTGCCGAGGCGGTTGCCTATCTCGCCGGACCCCAGGCGGAATGGGTCACGGGCACGCATCTGGTTGTGGATGGCGGGCTGACCATTCGCGCTCATCCTTGACTCGCATGGGAGCGCATGGGGATCGAATCGTCTGGGCGCCGGTTAAGGAAGAAAAGGTTGGAATTGCAACGGGTTGCCCTCTAAAGTGAAGGTCCTGCCGTTTTTCCGATACTTTAGAAAATGGCACAAGACCTTATCATGGATTTCCGACCCAACCCGGTACCCGCAATCGACTGAGGAGGCAGGAGTGAAACGGCCTAAGACCACTCTTAGCGGTACTCTCAAGCAGGAATTCAAGAAGGACCTTGAGCTCTTCGAGAATTTCCTGGTGATCCTGAACAACTCCAGCCCAATCCGGAATGTGGAGATGATGTGGGCAGACGACCTGGAGTTGCTCGATCCCGCACATCGCCCGAAACTCACCACGGGTGAGGCGCTGGTACAAATCCAGACTGCGAAAAAGGAGGACAACTCGGGACGAACTTCCCTGGCCCCGAGCACCCATTTTTGCAATCTCGTCCACGGCTTTGGTGCCCATGAAGAGCAGACCTGTGCCAAGAGCGACAAGCCGGCTCAGCGCCGATGCCGCGAAACCGGGATGAGCCAGCTGTATGCCTGCCATGTCGGATTGATGGACATCGCGGTTCCCGTCGCCTGCGACGGGGTTTACCTCGGAACGCTGTTCAGTGGGCAAGTGCTAAAGTCTCCGCCGACACAAGAAGGGTTTTTGCGAGTAAGTCAGATTTTGGCCGGGCAACCGCACATTGATCCGGTTCAACTCGAAGGCGCCTACTTTCGCATTCCAGTTGTTACTGAACAGCAGCTTGCCGAGATGCTACGCACGATGGAAGTTTTTGCGCGCTATCTGGCGAACGCCTGGAAACGCCTGAAGGTGATGAGCGAGCTGCAGCGAGTCCGTGAGCGTGAGCTCGCGCTCGATCGGCGCGAGCTCGCCGAGATGTTGTTGACCGTTCCCGGCAGCAGTGCCTATGAAGAACGCGAAGATACGATTCGCGCCCTCTGCTGCAACATCGGTTTGGAGGAATTGCCGAATCATGTGCTGCTGCTTCGGCTCCGGCCTGTGGCCCCTGTACTGGAGCGGGGCGAAGCGCGCCTGCAGGAAGTGGAACTTGCCGCCGCCATCGGCAGCCACCTGAATTCGGCCAAACTGGTGCAATTGATCGAAGAGCGTTGCCACTCCTGGCCGAACACCTTCGCTGCCGTCGTCGGCCCGGGAGAGATTTGCATCTTCACGCTGCAAAAGGCGAAGTCGGTGGTCAGAATGCGTTCGGTATTGGAGGAAATGGCGCAGGCGCTTCTTCGCATTGTGCGGGCAGAAGGCAAGGCGACGGCTCGCGTGGGTATTTGCCGGCTGGAACAAAAGGGGGCTGAGCTGCTCTCTGCTTATCGAGAAGCTTCCGCGGCACTCGATGCGGGGCATGCGGCTGTGACCTGGTTCGACGGCCTGCCAGGAAAGAGGCAACAACCATCGCACGCGCTGGCGCGGGTGCTCATCGCTCTGCAGGCTGCAGATACAGCAACCCTCGCCTCGGCGGCGCAGGATTTTCTTTCCAGCGTGCCCTCGGCATCTTCAGGACCGGGTCATCTTCAACAGATGCAAGGACTGCTCACCTGGGGGTGCGAGCATCTTGCCCGTGAAAGCTGCTCTCTGGGCCTTTCCTTCCTTGGGATGGATGAGGCCAAGGAACAAGCGATGGACACCATTATTCACTCACAGAATTTTCTGGTTATGGCCGATTCGTTTCGCGGGTTCGTGGCACAGCTGCAACAGCAAATGAGCGAACGCTTTAGCCGGCGCGAAGACAAGATCGTGATGCACACGCAACGGCTGGTACATCAGCTTGGCCCGGAGACGGTCACGATTCAGGAAATTGCCCGTCATCTGCAGATCTCTGCCGGGCACCTAGGGCGGGTATACAGCCGCACAGCAGGCCACACGCTCGAGGAATACCTCATTCGCCAGCGCCTGGAAATCGCCCGCCGGCTGCTGCTCGATCCGAGGTTGCACGTGGCCGAAGTCGCCGATCGTTCCGGCTTCTGCAATCCTGCGTACTTTGCTTCGGTCTTTAAAAAGTACATGCATTGCAGCCCACGCGCCTTTGCCAGCCAGCCGCAGCGCTGGGTAACCGGGAGTTTCCCCAGAACTGCGAACTAGGAACTCTTTTGTCATCCCGGCACAAGTCCTCAATCCTCGCTCCATGGCTTCTCTGGTCGCTGGTCACCATCGCCGTCTGGGGTGCATGGGGCTTTCTCTCCAAAGTTGCCTCGGCGGAGGTCAATGTATATCTCAACCAGTTGCTTTACACCGTAGGACTTGCTCCGCTGATGGTCTTTGTCGGATGGACAGTCCACAAACGGCGGGAGCGTCTCCCGGCGGGGGATGCTCGCCGTGGCGCGAGCTGGGCCTTTCTTACCGGGATTCTTGGAGGTCTGGGAAATATTGCCTTTTTCGAAGCTTTGGTGAAGGGCGGCAAAGCTTCGGTAGTTGCTCCGGCAACAGCCCTGTTTCCAATGGTGACGGTTGTGCTCGCCTTGGTTTTTCTCAAGGAACGATTAGGCCGTGTCCAGATGGCAGGCCTTGTCCTGGCCTTCGCGGCGATCTATTTGCTAAGCATGTAAGCGTGAGGAAGAGAGATGCAAACCTGGCTGCTGTGCGTCCTCGCTGCGCTGGTTTTTTGGGGTATTACCGGCGTTACGCAAAAGCTCTCAACCAACGCGATCTCGAGCGAACGATCCTTTCTCTGGTTCTGTTGGGCGATGGTGGCCCTGTCGGCGATGGTGGCCGGATTGGCTCGGGTACCCCACAAGCTTGGCTCGGTTGCACTACTGAGCGCGATTGCCGGGGGAACGCTCAACGGGCTGGGCGCCTGGACGAGCTTCCGCGCATTGGAGTCAGGAGGAAAAGCCTCGATCGTGATTTCTTTGATCTCGCTTTACCCCATGCTCACCGTGGTGATGGCTGTGATCTTTTTGAAAGAGCGCCTCACCCCACACCAGATCGCCGGAGCTGCGATGGCCGTGGCCGCGGCAATCCTTCTCTCGCTTGAGAGTGAGCCGAAGGCGGCAAACTGAAGCGAATGGCTGTCTGCTGATCAGGCTTCGTCGCCGGGCAGGATGGTTCCATCGCTGGCCACACCACCGATCGAATTGAGGCCCTGACGCACGGCAAAAAGGACACCGGTCTGCAGACTCTCTCCGGGCTTGAGCTCGCGGGCGCGCCCAGCTTCGATCATCTCCTGATAACGGAATGGATAGCCGGTCGCGGGTTCCAGGACCGCAACGTTGAGGTTGCGCCAACCGCCATGGGCGGCAAAAAGCCAGCACGAGGGGAAGACATTGGGATCAAAGCGCAGCGCGGCTGCGAGTTTGTTGGCGCGGTTTGTAATTCCGCACCAGCCGCCCTGCATTTCGGTCCCGTAGAAGAAATGAACTGCCCGAGAAGAGGAGTCCGGGACGTTCCGCAGATCCACGCTGCCAGTGCCTTGTTTCGCATGGGGCCACTTAAAGCTCAAGGGTGCTTTACCCAGCGAGCCGGCGAATGCGGGTTCCCGAACGACCGTCATAGGCGGAAAATCGATGCGATGCCGCGGTGAAACGGTAAACGCCGGGTGCAGCTTCCAAAGGAATGGGAAGCTCGACGCGCCCTCGTTGGTGAAGGAGTAATCGATTGTAAGGTGCGCATCCTCGCGCCGCAGCACAACCGTGCGCTCGACGCGGAAAGCGCTGATCGGCGTTGTAAATACCAGGCGTACCCCTACTTGGGTGGCATCCTTGAAGGGAAAGGTCTCCCATTCGCCGGTCCACAACTCGCCGTGGTCGGGCAGCAGATCTTCGGGTCCCATTCCGGCTTCATCGTTGGGAAACAACTCGTCCCAACCGCCGCTCCACACATCGTCGTAGCGAGCATGAATCGGCTGTTTGCGTGGAGGTATCCGCGGGTTGTTCCAGAGAAGCGGCTCGTCGAGCGGGCGATAGGTAATCTGCCAAATTTTGCCGCCGGCCTCGGGGAGAATCGTCAGGCGCAGATAGCGGTTTTCGAGCTGTATGGTCTTCAATCCATGAAAGGTCCAGGCAGTGGAAAGAGTGAGTTCGGTCATAGTTTGAGATATCGAATCGAAGTTAGCCTAGAGGATGGAAAAGCCGCGAAGCAGGCGGAAAACGGCTGGTTTACCGTGAATTGAATTGCTTATCCGGCCCTTTAGCAGAGTTCTGGGAACCTTAGGTCATGGCAAGAGGCTCAGGCGATGCGAAACTTTTGCACGACTTCGTCATTGAGGTCGATCCCCAGGCCCGGTTCTGTCGGAATGGTGAGATAGCCACCATCGGCCACAAACTTCTGCTTCGTGAGAACGTCTCGCAGTCCGGTTCCGGATTGAGAAACAAATTCGCAGATCAAGGCATTGGGAATGGAATTGAGCCAATGCAGCGCGGCCGCCACGTTGATGTAGGTCGTAAAACCGTGATTGGCCACGAGCAAGCCACGATCCCATGCAAGGCTGGCGATCTTCATCGCTTCGGTAAAACCACCACAGCGCGCGAGGTCCACCTGTACGATGTCAATTTTTCCCTCGTCCATGAGCGCAAGGTACGAGAGGCGTGAGCTCTCTTCTTCTCCAGCGGCAATGCGCACTTCGGTGGCTTCGCTCAGGCGCCGATAGCCTTCATAGTCATCAGGCCGCAAGGGCTCTTCGAGCCAGAAGAGATTGTAGTCGCTGAAGGAGCGGGCTCGTTTCACAGCAGTCTTTGCATCCCACACCAGCCCCGCGTCTATCATCAGATCGCAGTCGTCTCCCAGACCACGACGCGCTTCTTTGACCAAGGAAATGTCGTTGGCTTCGTTCTGGCCGAGAGGCTCCCAGCCAAATTTCACTGCGCTGAACCCCTCGTCGCGGAAGCGTTTCGCCATCTCGCAGGTAATTGCTGGCGTGGCGCCAAACAGGGTACTGGCGTAGCAGCGGATTTTCTGGCGAAACCCGCCCCCAAGCAGCTTCCATACGGGCATATTGAGTGCCTTACCCTTGATGTCCCACAGAGCCATGTCGATACCGCTCATCGCGTGAATGGCAATGCCTCTGCGGCCCGAGTAGATGTTGGCGTTGTACATCTTGTACCAGAGCTTTTCGGTCTCGAAGGGGTCTTCGCCAAGCAAGAGGTGACCGAGGCCGCTGGTGATGGTGTGCGAGTACGGACCTTCGATCGCACCCTTTGCCGCGAGAGGGCTCGAATCCACTTCCCCGATGCCGTGGATGCCCGCGTCGGTCTCCACGCGCACGACCAGGGCGTCCTGGCCGCTGTCCGTCTGTTGCTTGACTTCCGGCAGGCGAACATAGATCGCTTCCACTTTGGTAATTTTCACGGTCACTTCTCTTTCAGGGGCAGCCAGGTGCTGATGAGTCGTAATGCGTAGCCAGCATAAAGAGGAGCGGCAGTGTGACACAACCGGACTGCACAGATTTCAGAAAACAGAACCGATAAGCGAAGGTTTGACTCCTCGGTCAAAGTGATATTCCGCTCTCCAGCCCATAAGCATCAGAGAAGAGCGGATTGGCGGGCGTCTGAGCCCGCAGGCGAAATCCTTGAGAGCCTGTAACTTTTTCGATCTTTTCGTGTTTTCTGCGTAGCTAACCGAATGCTTTTCATCCCCCAAAAAGCCGTCATCTAATTTGCGCGCTGAACATAGGTCTTCAGCGCGTCAGTCAAGCTCTGAGCGAAGCGCCGCGCGGATCTATCGCATAACGGACGGCTTATGGCGCGGAGTCGAAGGACCCCGGCGATGCTTGTTGGCAGATGCTCTTCGGAGCTTTCCGGCCACAGACTACAAGGGAAATTAAAAAAGTCACAGCCTCTGAGCGCAGCGAAGGACCTCGGGAGCCCAACTCAGCCGAGGTTAAGAATGGTGGAGGCGGCGGGAGTCGAACTTGAGCCGAAATGCGGGCGTCTGAGCCCGCAGGCGAAATCCTGAGCACAGCGAAGGACCTCGGGAGCCCACTCAGCCGAGGTTAAGAATGGTGGAGGCGGCGGGAGTCGAACTTGAGCCGAAATGCGGGCGTCTGAGCCCGCAGGCGAAATCCTGAGCACAGCGAAGGACCTCGGGAGCCCAACTCAGCCGAGGTTAAGAATGGTGGAGGCGGCGGGAGTCGAACTTGAGCCGAAATGCGGGCGTCTGAGCCCGCAGGCGAAATCCTGAGCACAGCGAAGGACCTCGGGAGTCTACTCAGCCGAGGTTAAGAATGGTGGAGGCGGCGGGAGTCGAACCCGCGTCCGAAATCCATGTCAGCAGAGAGACTCCATGCGTAGTCGAGTTCCGGAGATTTCGCGCGACGCGCTCAGAACCGACAAGATGCGCGTAACGCTAGTCCGATGATCTCGTCCCTGCGGCTCGGACCGCGTCCCAGGAACCAGCCTGCTGTGCGACGTTCTTCCGCAACCCACAGGCGAAGCCACGGAGAACGGCTACTTATTTAATTAAGCAGCAAGTGCTAGGTTGTTGTTAGCAATTATTGTTTTTGCAAGCGATTACGGGTGCTCACACCCCGGCATGCCTCTCAACCTAATCGATCCCGTCGAAACCGTGACGCCCCCTTCTTTCTTTCTTCAAAGCACGGGCTTAACCCCTGCCCTATGCTCATTATACGCGCCTTCTACAAGCCAATCGCGTTGAGATCGATGCTCTCAAAGTCCTTGTGCATCACGCCTTCGCGAATCTCTCGCACCGTCTTGCCCTTCAGCGACATCTGGTAGGCGTAGTACCCCTCTTTGGCGCAGGTGGAGCACTCGGCCCCATGTAGCCCTTCAAAGCAGCTATGGAGACTGGTATGGCCCATATTTCGGTCGCAGCGGCAATAGCAGGGGAGTTGATACAGCACAGTGGGAATCTTGGCCGCATCCACGTACACCGCCTTTTGCCACGGATACTGGAACATCGGCCCGGCGAGCTGTGAGCCGGAAAGCAGTGCAGGCAATTTCGTCCCGTGAACCGGCGCTGTCGCGTGGTACGCGGGAACGTCTTCATTGGTTATCCATTGCGCGTAAGCCGCCACCGACAGCATTCCAATCGCCAGGCACACCAGTATTCGCCGCATTCCCGCTCCTTTAGAGTTTCAGTGTAGCGCGGTCGAAAGGGAACCGCCGCGATTCGGCGATAGGATTGCAATGAACTTAAGTGAGGATTTGAGCTGCAAGAGAGTGCGGATAGCAAAAAAAGGCGGCACGAACGGTGTTTTGTCCGTGCCGGGAGGCCAGTGACGCAACTTGTACTAAAAACCGCGCCGTGAGAGCAACAACCTCAACCACGACTGAACTTATATTAACAGATGCTGGTCATGAACTTCTAGTTGCAAATGCCAAATTTCGTTAAAAAACATATTTTCGAGCTTTTTAAATCCAAATTACTGTATCGCTCGGGGCTCGAACCTGCCCTACCTCCCCATAGACGCGCTTTCAAAAAATAAGTTTCTGTAATGCCAATTTTCCTCATTTTTCTTTCAGGTCATCGTGCCCTTACGCAGATTTTCTCCATTTAAGTCCGAACCGGTGCCGATCGACGAGGGCCCAGGCTGGAGCCGGCATACCCCCGAACATAAAAATATCTGGCGTACCGGCTTATTGCTGGCCACCTCGGCGGCTCTGGGTGGAATCGCGGTCGCGATCTGGAACCGCAGGATCCTGGCCCAAATGCGTCAGCAAGACCCGCCCACGGAAGACTAGCCTCTGACCCTCAAGCAAATCGAGGGCTGCCCCAGCCTGTCCCGCCTGTCCAGGCCCGCCGCGAGCGCCCCGTTCTCCCTTTTGAAACCTGGGCGAATCAATGTGAATTGTGAATAGTAGGCAGTGCCAAGGCCCAAACCGCGGGTAGATTTAGCTACGACAACGAGTCAATTGTCTGCGCCATCCTCATATCCCGCTCCGTCAGACCGCCCTTGTCGTGGGAAACCAAAGCCAGCCGGACCTTGTTATAGCGGATATCAATATCTGGATGGTGGCCTGCCTTCTCAGCCCTTTCTGCCACCTTGTTCACGAAAACCATCGCCGCAGCGAAATCGGCGAACTGGTACTGGCGGACGATTTCCTTGCCCTCGAGCTTCCACTGGGGAAGCGAACGCAACCTTTCCTGGACCGTTTCCGGGGTCAACACGCTCATCGCTACACCTTCTGTCTTTAACTGAACGGATTGCGCAGCCTCGGCCCCTTGGGCTCCAGCTGCAGGGGTGAAAATTTCTTTGCCTGCTGCGTAATCTCGGCCCGCAGATCCTCCCACAGTTGATCGGGCAGGCTGAGGTACACCTCAACCACCTTGGGGTCAAACTGCGTCCCCGCGCAACGCTTGATCTCAAGTCGCGCAGCAGCGAAACTAGTCGCCTTACGGTACGGCCGGTCTGACGTGATTGCGTCCAGCGTGTCGGCTACGGCAAAGATTCTCGCCCCCAGCGGAATCTGTTCCCCTTTCAGTCCGCGCGGATAACCGCTGCCGTCGTAGTGTTCCTGGTGGCTGTAAACAATCTCGGCCGCCTCCTGCAAAAAGGGAATCTTACGCAGCATTTGGTATCCCCGGGCGCAGTGTTCCCGCATCACTTTTTGCTCATCCACCTGCAGTTTTGCTGGTTTGAGCAGAATCGCGTCAGGAATCGCCATTTTCCCGATATCGTGCAGAAACGCGCCCCGCGCCACCACCGGTATCTGGTGCGAAGGCACACCCGCACCCCTCGCCAGCGCGATCGTAAAAGCGGTCACTCGTTTGGAATGGCCTTCTGTTTCCGCATCTTTTAGATCCAGCGCATCGCCCAGCGCCTCAAGCGTGATGTCGTACGATCGCTCCAGGTCGGCAATCGCCTGGTTGAGCATCTCCGTTCGGGCGCTCACCATCTCTTCCAGATCTTGCCGATACATGGCGTTCTGTTGCACCAGCCGCCGGTAATCAATGGCCCGCCGGACCGTCACCAGAAGCTGATCCTTTTCGAACGGCTTGATCAGATAGTCATAAGCCCCCCGCCGCACTGCGGCGAGTGCCTCCCCAACGTCGCGGATCGGGGTCAACAACACCAAGGGTGTATCCGGCTGTGTCTGCCGCATCCGTCCGATCAGGCCATCACCACCCATGCCGGCCATGGTCAGATCAGAAAGCACCAGGTCATAGGGTGGGTCGCGCACGATGTGACCGATAGCATCGTCACCGCCGCTTGATAGCACGGTGGAATACTCCCCCTTTTCGAGCATGCCGTCGATTTCCACTCGACAATGCTTATGCTCATCTACCACCAGAACGCGTGCTTGACTGCGTGCGGTTTCCATACTTGCCGGGCATCCGGTCTTTCCGGAAGGCTCCCTTTCCTTGTCACAAAAACGATTGATTTACTCGCTTGCCAGCAGCGCAATCCGTAGCAACGGCTACGCAGTTACGCAGGTGGGGTGACGGGCGCTAAGGCGCTCGTCGTCTCTCGCGGTGTGTGAATTGCCTTAAGTCTATCTTCAACTGCTACCCCCGGTGTGAATTCTTCGCCGCCGAGTCTTGCCCATGAGCAAACTGTTATACTCAGCCCAAGACCTTTCCCTCTCTTTCGCATATGATCAGAACGACAATCGCTACCGGGTTCACAGTTGCAATGTTCAATATCACGTAGAGTTGGGGTAGCTTTGTTTAATTTCGAACGCGAGTTTTCCGCTGAATCGAATCTCGTTGTCTCCCAGGCTGCCAAACAGTCCTGCGAGCAGCAACAGCGGGATGTCTACGAAAGCCACCGTCATCGTACTTTTTCCCTCGCCTTCTATATGACGGGGAATGAGGTCGAAGCGGAAGAAATTCTTGCCATTACTTTCGTGCGTGCCTTTCAACAACAGGAACGGCCAGATGCCTTCGCCGTGGACTCGGCACTCCTGCATGAGCTGAGCGAGCGGTTTCCCCTGCGCCAGGAAGAAACCCCAGCGGTCCTTGCTGCGGGACTCGGCCTCAGCCACCGCAATGTGCGCCGCCCCGACCTGGAAGCAGCGGTGCGCAACCTGCCCGCCAATGAGCGCCTGCTTTTCCTGCTCCGCGACGTGGAAGGCTATTCCCCAGAGATGATCGGCCGCCTCCTTGGTATTCCCGAAGCGCAGGTGCAACGAACCTGCTTTTCCGCTCGCATCCGTCTCTGTCAAGTGCTCGCCGGGCAAGCCCGCACCGAAGCCGCCTGACTACAGAGGCTGCGGAAAAACCCCGTTTTAGGCAGGCCGGGATTCGTCCCCGGCGCAAATGCAATGTAATCTTTGGGGGCTTACCTCCTGGGGCATGCTTTCTTGCTCGATCCGGCTTGTTCCGCCGCCTGACTACAGTCCCTGTTTCTTATTGCGCCGCGCTGCACTCCAGCCTTCCTTGATGGTCTGTCTGGCCCGCCCTAGCGCCAGCGCATCCTCCGGCACATTTTCTGTGATGCACGATCCAGCCGCGATGTACGACCCATTCCCCAGCGTCAGCGGCGCTACGAGCGTCGAGTCGCTGCCCACAAACACGTGGTCGCCGATGATCGTCTTGCGTTTACTCACTCCGTCATAGTTGCAGGTGATCACCCCCGCTCCCACATTCACGCCCTCGCCAATATCCGCATCGCCCAAATAGGTCAAATGATTTGCTTTGGAGCCTTTGCCTAAGCGGATCTTCTTCGTTTCGACAAAATTCCCTACATGCGCGCCCTCGCCGATCTCGCTCTCCGGCCGCACATGGGCATAGGGCCCGAGCACCGCACCGTCGTCTACCCGGGACTGGGTGATGATGCAGCCCTGGCGAACCAGCACCTGGTTGCCCACAGTAGCGTGTTCCAATACTGAGTACGACCGGATGCGGCATTCCTTCCCCACCTTGGTTTCACCCAACAGCTGCACAAAGGGCTCGATCACGGTGTCCGCTCCCACCGCCACCCCGGCATCGATCACCGTGGTCTCAGGGCGAAAGATCGTAACCCCTTCTGCCATCAGCCGGCGCGCGGTAATGAGTCGGAGCTTGCCATCGATCGCCATCATCTCCTCGATCGTGTTTGCCCCCAACACTTCATCAGCATCCTTCGCCTGCAGAGCCACCACCCGTTCGCCGGCCTTTCCCAGGATGGCCGCCATATCCGTGAGATAGAGCTCGCCATGCGCGTTACTCGTTCCCAGGCTGTCGATATGGGCAAACAGAGGCTTGCTGGCAAAGGCATAAATGCCCGAGTTGATCTCGGTCACCTTAGCCGCTTCCGGAGTTAAAGATTTTTGTTCAACAATCTCTCGTATCTCATTGGAACCAGGCGACTTGAGAACCACTCGTCCATATCCAAACGGATCCACCGGCACCGCCGTCAGCACCGTCATTGCCGCCCGCTGCGCAAGATGGAAATCGCGCACCCGGCGTATCGTCTCTGCCTGGATCAGGGGCACATCTCCATACAGCACGATCACATTTTCGTATCCCTCGGTCGCCTGGCGTGCCGTTTGCATGGCGTGGCCCGTGCCTCGCTGCTCCTTTTGCTCGACGAACTGAATCCCCAGACTGGAAACGGAGTCTTTCACCAGGGCCGCCTCATGCCCTACGATGACGTAGACGTCTTCGGGCGGAACAATCTGCCGTGCCGCGTCGACGACGTGTCGGATCAGGGACTTGCCCCCGACTTCATGCAGAACCTTTGGACGCGTGCTCTTGAGCCTTGTGCCTTTACCCGCGGCCATGATCACGATGGCAAATTGCATCGCTTGCTCTCCTTTAAATACCTGCGTTTGCGTTCGATAACCTAAGGTATTAATTGAAATTCTCCTGCCACTGCCATCTGATAAATAATCATCCGATACCCCTCTCAAGGCACCCCGATGCAATCCAACAAAATGACGCCCCGATCGGAGGAGGGGCCTGCGCTTCCAACGCAAGGTGTTAAAAAACACCTCGGTCCAGCAACGACTCTTTATAGAACGGCCGCCCTTTCCTTTGTCATCCTGAGAGCCTCTGACTTTTTCGATCTTTTCGTGTTTTCTGCGTAGCTAACCGGATGCTTTTTACCCCCCCACAAAGCCGTCATCCTGAGCGAAGCGCCGCGAGGATCTATCGCGTAGCGGACGGCTTATGGCGCGCAGTCGAAGAGCCTGTCCTGAGCGTAGCCGAAGGAACCCCGGCGATGCTTGTTAGCAGATGCTCTTCCCAGCTTTCCAGCCACAAACTACAGGCGAAATCGAAAAAGTCACAGCCTCCGAGCGTACCCGGATTTCCTACCTCACCGCTCTCGCCGGCGACCACTCATGTGGTTCTCCCTAAAGAGAGCCACATGCCGCTGACCGAAGCCGCAACTCTCGAAAGGAAATCCGGGGGAGCCGAGGGATCTGCAGTTCCGCGGACCCTTCGTGGAAATGTTTTTCGACCGGAGCGTAGCGGCCTTTCGCCCGATACCCGAAGACCTCTCTGCATCATTCCATCTTTGGCCAAGCATATAGGTTTTCCTAAGTGACTAAAGTCGTACGTCGTTTGCAATGTCGATACCAGAGAATCTATGTTTTACCCCAAATTCACGCGCACGATTTTTCCCCCGCCAACGGAGAAGCGTAACGTTAGATAAGGAGAAATCAGAACCATGAGCCTCGCGCCTGCGTCCGCAGTGGAAGCCGTCTCCTCCTCGTCGCTCAGTCCCGCGTCTCCGCGGCCGGGGATGATTCAGCAGGCCGCCGTCCTGGGTGCGGGAACCATGGGTGTGCGCATCGCGGCCCATCTGGCCAACGCTGGCATACCCGTAGTTCTGCTCGACTTGGCCGGAGATGCCGGCAAGGGCATAGCGCAGGTTGCACTCGAAAACCTCAGCCGGGCGAAACCGGCCGCTCTTTATGATCCAGCCAGCCTCCGGCTCATCCAGCCCGGAACCTTCGATCATGACCTGGGTCTTCTCTCCAAATGCGATTGGGTGCTGGAAGCGGTGACAGAAAACCTTGCCATCAAGCGAGAAATTCTCGCCCGGATCGCCCCCCTTCTCAAGCCCGGAGTCATCCTCACCACCAACACCAGCGGTCTGCCGGTAGCCAGCATCGCCGAGCAGCTGCCGTCTGCACTCCGCCGTTCCTGGTTCGGCACCCACTTCTTCAACCCTCCACGCTACATGCGCCTGCTCGAGGTCATCCCCACCCCTGAGACCGATCCGGCCGCGATTGCCGCCATTGCCGACTTTGCCGACCGTCGCTTGGGTAAGACGGTGGTCTACGCCCGCGACACTCCAAATTTCATTGCCAATCGCATTGGCGTCTATGTCATGACCCAGGCCATCGAGCTCATGCAGGAGCAGGGTCTTACCGTGGAAGAAGTGGACGTGCTCACCGGCAGCGCCCTCGGTTGGCCCCGCACGGGCAGCTTCCGCCTGGCGGATATGGTGGGCATCGATATCCTGGCCCACGTGGTCTCGAATTTTTCCCAATCCCGCGCCGGTGAGGCTCTTGAGCTGCCGCCTTTCGTGAAGACCATGCTGGAACGCCGCTGGCTGGGCGATAAAACCGGTCAGGGCTTCTACAAGAAAGAGAAAGACGCGGACGGCAACGAGATCCGGCTCGCGCTCGACTGGCAGACCGTTGCCTACCGCGCTGCCACCCGCCCCAAATTTCCCTCGTTGGAACTGGCTAAAAACGCCGAATCGTTGCCCGAGCGGCTGCGCCTGCTCATGGCCGGCGATATTCGCAAAGATAAGGCCGCGGCATTCCAAAAGACGCTGCTCAGCCGGTTGTTTGCCTACGCTGCCAACTGCCTGCCCGAGATCGCCGAAGATCCTGCCAGCGTCGACCGCGCCATGCGCACCGGCTTCAACTGGGAACTGGGGCCTTTCGAAATGTGGGACGCGGTCGGTGTTGACGCCGCCATCGCGCCTAATGCCGGGAAGTTAATTCATTCCGGTGCCTCTACCTGGTACCGGGATGGGGGCAAGCAGGTGTTCGACCCGGCTCGTGCCGAATATGTACCCGTGCTCCAGCCGGCCGGCATCGCGGCCATTGCGGACTTTCGCCAATCGCACGGCATCGTCAAAGGCAATGCCGGAGCGTCGCTCGTAGATCTCGGCGACGGCATCGCTGCCATTGAGCTGCATTCGAAAAAAGACGCGGTCGGCGAAGACATCACCCGCCTCGTGACCCAGGTCCTTAACCCCGGCAGCGATGCGGTCCGCAACTTCCAGGGCTTTGTCATCACCGGCGATCACGCCAACTTTTCCGTCGGCGCAAATCTCTTCCAGGTCCTGCTCTTCATTCAGGAAGGGGAGTGGGAGGATCTCGACTTTGCTGTACGCGCTTTTCAGCGCATGACGGCAGCTATCAGGTTCTGTCCCCGGCCAGTAGTCGTGGCGCCCTATGGTCTGTGCCTCGGTGGCGGAGCAGAGATCGCTCTGCACGCTGCCTCCCGCCAACCCCATGCCGAGCTATACATGGGCCTGGTCGAAACCGGCGTCGGGGTTGTTCCTGGCGGTGGAGGCACCAAGGAAATGGTTCTGCGCGCGGTCGATTCCGCCGTCGGAGTCCTCTCCGCTTCCGGCCGCGATGCCACTACGCGCCTCGCCGGCTCAACCGAGTATTTCGACGCCCTCAAGCGCAACTTCGAGTTGGTCGCCCTCGCCAAGGTCTCGACCTCCGCCGCCGATGCGCGCCTGCTTGGATATCTCAGCGCTTCTGACCGCATCACGGCCCATCGCGACCGTGTCGTTCATGACGCCCAGCAGGCTGCCATCACGCTGGCCGGAGCAGGCTATTCTGCGCCCACTCCTCGTGAAATCCCGGCTGCCGGTGAAAGCGCGTTGGCAACTCTGAAGCTCGGCGTTCACCTCATGCGCCAGGCTGACTACATCAGTGACCACGACCAGAAGGTTGGTAATCACGTAGCCCACATCCTGTGCGGGGGCGCCATTCCCCCCGGCACCATGGTTGGCGAACAATATTTCCTCGACCTCGAGCGGCAGGCATTTCTGTCCCTCTGTGGAGAACGCAAAACCCAGGAACGCATCGCGTTTACGCTGAAAACCGGAAAGCCACTAAGGAACTAAGCAATCTCTCAGCAGGGACTCATAGAGGATGAGAGCTTAAATGAACGAAGGTGACCGTGGAAAACTCTCAGAACGAAGGGCACGGCTTGAACTCAACGCCAAACTCAGTCCCGCAGGGACCGCTGAGTAAGCCCAGGACGCAGTCCGGGTAGGATGTGAAAACATGACTCAGCCTGCCCCGGCTCGCCGTGGGTACCGCAGGGACGGCTGAAAGTTTTACCCCAGTGCGGCACGGCTTCACAGGCTGCGGAAAAACTCGGTTTTAGGGTAGGCCGGGGACTTATCCCCGGCGCAAATGCAATGTAATCAACTTGGGCTTTAGCCCCTGGGGCATGCTTTCTTGCTCGATCCGGCTTTTTCCGCATCCTCTTCAGCCGTGCCGCACCGGGCTGAGAGCGATGAGGGCTTTAGCCCTGAGTTCTTCTGAAGGGTACGGGCTTTAGCCCGTACGTCAGATAGTCAAATCATCTGGGCTATAGCCCCTGAGGGACCCGCACCATGAGAGACGCCGTAATCGCCAGCAGTGTTCGAACCGCCGTCGGCAAGTCCGGTCGAGGAGCATTGGCCACCACCCGCCCCGACGATCTGGCCGCGACCGCGATCGAAGGCGCTCTATCCCAGTTGCCCCAGCTGGATCGCAACGAGATCGAAGACGTAATTCTCGGCTGTGCCATGCCGGAAGCCGAGCAGGGAATGAATGTTGCCCGCATTGCCGCGTTGCGCGCCGGGTTGCCCGTCAGCTCGTCGGCCATGACCGTCAATCGCTTCTGTGCCTCCGGCCTGCAATCCATCGCCATGGCTGCGGAGCGCATTCGTGGCGGCGGCGCGGAGGTGATTGTCGCCGGTGGAACTGAATCCATGTCCATGGTCCCCATGGGAGGCAACAAGGTCTCCGCCAATCCCTGGCTCATCGACCACTATGCCGACTCCTACCTCTCCATGGGGCTTACCGCGGAGCGCGTAGCGCAGCGCTACGGTATCAGCCGCCAGCAGGCCGACGCCTTTGCCCTCGCCAGTCATCAGAAAGCGCTGGGCGCTATCGAGGGCGGCCGCTTTGCCGCGGAAATCGTATCTGTAACCGTGACCAGTGCGACCAACGGCGGGGGCAAGGTCAAGCTCGCGACCAAACCCTTCACCATCGATGAAGGGCCGCGGGCAGACACTTCCATCGAAGCACTCGCCGGCCTCAAGCCCGCTTTTCACGCCAAGGGGACAGTCACGGCAGGGAACTCGTCGCAAACCTCAGACGGCGCCGCAGCCGCAGTCGTTATGTCGGCCGAGCGCGCCGCCGCCCTGGGCATAAAGCCGCTGGCTCGCTTCATCTCCTTCGCCACTGCCGGCTGTTTGCCGGAGGAAATGGGAGTAGGTCCGGTCTATGCCGTGCCCAAAGCTCTCAAGCTGGCTGGGCTGACCCTCGATCAAATCGACCTCATCGAGCTGAACGAAGCCTTTGCCGCGCAATCCCTGGCCGTGATCCAGCAGTTGGGCCTCGACCCTGCGAAGGTAAACGTAAACGGAGGAGCCATCGCTCTGGGCCATCCGCTCGGGTGCACCGGCGCCAAGCTAACCGCCACCCTTTTGCATTCCATGAAAACTCGGGGGGCGAGGTACGGACTCGTAACCATGTGCGTAGGCGGAGGCATGGGCGCCGCAGGTATCTTTGAATCCATGCCATAAGGGGGAAACTTTGGCCACAGCAGCAGAAGTAGCAAAGCGCACGGTTCCCGGCGGCAACTTCCTCATCGGGGAAAGCACGCCGGACCAGATCATGACCCCGGAAGACTTCACCGAAGAGCAGCGCCAGATCGCGCGCACGGCGGCTGACTTTGTGCGCAACGAAGTCCTGCCCGCGGCCGAGGAGATCGAGGCCAAGCACTTCGACGTGACCCGCGCCCTGCTCAAAAAAGCCGGCGACCTCGGTCTCATGGCTGTCGACATTCCGGAGGAGTACGGCGGGCTTGCGATGGACAAGGTCACCTCCGCCATCGTCGCCGACTATCTCTCCCAGCTGGGTAGCTTCTCCGTCGCCTTCAGCGCCCACGTGGGCATCGGCACCTTGCCCATCGTCTGGTATGGTACCGACGCGCAGAAGCAGAAGTTCCTGCCCCGCCTCGCCACCGGCGATTGTATCGGCGCCTACGCGCTCTCTGAAGCCACCTCTGGCTCCGACGCCATGAACATCCGTGCCCGTGCCACGCTCGCGGCCGATGGCACCCACTACCTCCTCAATGGCGAGAAAATGTGGATCAGCAACGGTGGCTTTGCCGATCTCTTCACCGTCTTCGTCAAAGTCGATGGGGAAAAATTCACTGCCTTCCTCATTGAAAAGGGAACCCCCGGTCTCTCCATAGGCGCCGAAGAACACAAACTGGGCATCCGTGGTTCCTCCACCTGCCCGCTCGTTCTCTCCGACTGCAAGGTGCCGGTTGAAAACCTGCTTGGCGAAGTCGGCAAGGGCCACCACATCGCCTTCAACATTCTCAACATCGGCCGCTTCAAACTGGGCGCGGCCTGCGTCGGAGCCGCCCGCACCGTGCTCGGACACGCCATCGGCTACGCCAAGCAGCGCCAGGCTTTTGGCAAGCCGATCTCCGCTTTCGGTCTCATCCAGCAAAAACTCGCTGACTCTGCCGCTCAGTTGTTTGCGGTCGAGAGCATGGCCTATCGCACCGTGGGCATGATCGACGATGCGCTCTCGGCTCTGCCCGAGGATGCCGCGGGAAACTCCCGCGAAATTCAGAAACGCATCGAGGAGTACGCCGTCGAGTGTTCCATCCTCAAGGTGTGGGGTTCAGAGATGCTAGACGCCGTCGTAGATCACGCCGTCCAGATCTATGGCGGTTACGGTTACGTCGAAGAGTATCCGGTCGAGCGCGCTTATCGTGACTCCCGCATCAACCGCATCTTTGAAGGCACCAACGAGATCAACCGGCTCATCATCACCGGCTGGTTGATGAAGCGCGCCATGGCTGGTCAGCTTCCTCTGATGGCGGCCATTAAGAAGCTGATGGATGAAGTCCTCGAACCGCCATCTTTCGAGGACGAGGAGGACCACTCGGACGATCCGTTGTATGCCCAGGCGCAGATGCTGGCCAGTGCGAAGAAGCTGGCTCTCTTCACCGCCGGCGCGGCCTCGCAAAAATACATGAACGCCTTGGCCGATCAGCAGGAAGTGATGGCGGACCTGGCCGACATCATCATTCAGGTGTACGCGCTGGACTCGGCGTTGCTCCGTGCCCGCAAGCTACGCGCCCGCGGCCTGCCCCTGGCTGGCACCGCCGCCCAGCTGGTTCGCCTATACGCCGCCAAGGCAATGGAAATTGTCGAGATGGCCTCCCGCCGCATCGTCGCTGCGGTCGCCGAAGGTGACACACTGCGCGTCCAGCTAGCCATCGCCCGTCGGTTGGCCAGGCGCATTCCCGAAGACGTCTACGCGACCGCGCGCAACATAGCCCAACACCTGGTCGAATACGGAGTCTGGACCTAATCCCGTACTTCTAAACCCTGTCCGAACCGGCACCGAGGACTCTATCCTGCCGACACTGACGGGTGCCCCACATCTCGCTCGTTTTTCGCGAGATGTGGGATACCACTGCGCTCAACCTGCAACTTTTCAGGCAGCTACTGTCGTTGTTGCAATTGCCCATCCCCGCTATACCCGTCACGCGATGCGCCAACCTTCTTGGAAGTAGTCACGCTAATAGGAGACTGCAAATGAAAGCTGACCAGCGTTTCCGTGGGAATCTGCACCTGCTGTCCGCGAGTCACTCCATTCGCTCCTGCGCCCACGCCGCCGCCGGTAACTGCCCCGATGGCCGCGCCTTTACCGCCACCCAGGAGCCCACCTAGAATGGCGCCAACGGCCGCGCCTCCACCGGTCTTAACCGCCGTATTCTTTCCTCGGCCATTGCCTTGCTTGCTGAAGGCGTCGGTCACGACATCCACCGGGTGATCCACCGTATCGATCCGTGTCAGCTCAATCGATAATTCCGAGCTGCCGGAGAAGTGGGTCGCATCCTTGGCTGTAATCACTCGTCCCACCACTGAAGCGCCAGACTTTGCTACGACCATCCCATCCACAATCAGGTCGCCCGCCAACGCCCCATGGAAAATCGTGTTCGATTGCGTTGTAGCGCTATTCAGCGCATCGGTCATGCGAATCGGAATCACCGTCCCGGCTGGGACAGTTACTGTCTTCACGACCGGCGGAGGAGGAGGCGGAGGCGCCGGCGGCACAATTTGCACCGGCTCTTGGGCGGGAGCCGCTGCCGCGGGTGGGGGTGGCGGCGGCGGAGGTGCACTCTCAGCCACTACCTGCTTGTGCCGCCGCTCCGGCGCCAGTCTCACCGGCGCTGGCTTCGCTGCCCGTGACGGAGCCACCACCAGGTTGTTGATCACCGTTCTTACCCCATCGACCGAACCACTATCAGCCGCCGCCAGGGCACGAGATGCATCGTTGTCTACTTTGCCATTCAGGGTGGCCACTCCGTTGGCCACTGTCACCTGGATATTCTGACCCGTCAACGCTGACTCAGCCGTGATCTTCGCCTGGATGTCGCTGCCAATCTGCTGGTCGTCGCGCACCGGAGGGGGCGCCGGTTGCGCGGCCGGTGTTGCGGCCTGCTGTGCTGTCGGTGCGGGCTGTCCTGCAGGTTGGAACGGGTTCTTACAGCCCGACCCCAGAACCAGGAAGCCGGTCAAAACCGCCACCGAAACGGTGCGTCGAGTTACAAATTCCATCTTCATGGGGGAAATCCTCAGTTTTCAACTTTTCTTGCGCCTGCCTTACCTTTTGACGAAGGGAACCATGAACTGGCTGGCACGCGGCGGGCGAATAATGCATCCCACTCATTGTATTCGGTGGCTCCGCCAACTATCTTCTTCCTGGTATCCGGGTGCTAAACCCGTAGGAGATGGTGGAAGCAGTATATTGAAGACTAGCTTAGCAACATAAGGGGAAGACTCATGTCAGACGATAATCAGGACAACGGCGGAAGTGGTTTCGGTTGGTTTCTGGTCGGGCTCGGAATTGGTGCAGCGATCGGCGTCCTCTACGCTCCTCAAGCCGGTACAGACACGCGGGACAGTCTGGCCGAGGGCGCACGCGAACGCGCTGAATATCTGAAGCAGAAATCGAGAGAAGCCGCGGCACACGTTAACACCTACGTGGACGCGGGCAAAGAACAGTTTGGCGATTACGTTGAGCGCGGCAAGCAAGCCGTGGCGACTGGCCGTTCCCAGGTCGAGGACTATGTCGATCGCGGTCGCAAGGTGGTTGCCAAGCATGCAAGCAAAGTTTCAGCGGCGGTGGATGCAGGCAAGAGCGCTTATACGGCAACCACGTCGCCAGTCGACGGGCAGATTTAGCGTACGAAATGGATAAGTCCACGCAGACTCTATTGGTCGTCTTTATAGCTGTGGCCGCAGTCAGCATCCTGATGCAGGCAGGCTTTACGGTGGCCATCTTCGTGGGTTCCCGCAAGGCGCAGAAAAAGATCTCGGCGCTGGCGGACGACGTTCGTCTGCACGCACTGCCCGTCATCATGTCGTCGCGTGAACTGCTTCAGGATGTCTCCCCAAAACTGAAGACCATTGCTGAGAACCTCACCGCCACTACCGCCACGCTGCGTACCAAGGCGGATCAGGTCGGTGGATTCGTGGGAGACGTAACCGGCCGGGCCCAGGCCCAGGCGTCGCGCGTCGACGGCATGGTCAAGGGGACACTCGATCAGCTGACCTACGCCGTCCACGCGCTTGAGCATGGCATTGCGGCACCTGTCCGCCAGGTGAATGGCATCCTGAACGGTCTGCGTGCGGGTGTGGACGTAATGCGCAAAAAGACGCCCGACAACCACCTGGATCCCGAAGAAGATCTGTTCGTCTGAGCGTTTGTTTAGCTGCGTAATGTGAAATTTTTCTTAACGGTTTTGACCCGGCCACATCGCTCTGCGGCTCATCCGGGCTTTAGTGCATGTGTGACAACCAGCATTTGGGAGCTTAGTCCCGAAGGGACGGCTGAACTTAGCCAGGACGCTAGTCCTACAAGCGTTAACCTACATGGGATGTTTTTTTCGACCTCCCACGAAATCGTCATCCTGAGAGCCTGTGACTTTTTCGATCTTTTCGTGTTTTCTGCGTAGCTAACCGGATGCTTTTTACCCCCCACAAAGCCGTCATCCTGAGCGAAGCGCCGCGCGGATCTATCGCATAACGGACGGCTTATGGCGCGCAGTCGAAGGACCCCGGCGATGCTTGTTAGCAGATGCTATTCCGAGCTTTCCAGCCACAAACTACAGGCGAAATCAAAAAAGTCACAGCCTCTGAGCGAAGCGCCTCACAGATTTATCGTGTGGTACAGCGCTTCGTGGCGCGGAGTCGAAGGACCCCGAAGGTGCTTATCTTGTCGTCGCTGTTCGGAGCTTTCGACCACCCAAGCCCGAGAACTGAATTCTTCCTGCGGTACGCACTTGACGGTCACGGGTACATCTTTTCATGCACTGTAATCATCTTCCATCCCCAAGTCTGAGCAAGATCTTTGAACCGTGGCGGGTCCGCCAGGTACGGGCTTCGGTGGTTGAAAGGGTGCCAACGGCACGAGTAGGATAAGTGCCCCTCGAGGTCCTTAGACTTCGCGCCCAAGCGCTGTATCACGCGATAAATCTGTGAGGCGCTTCGGTCAGAGCCTGTGACTTTTTCGATCTTTTCGTGTTTTCTGCGTAGCTAACCGGATGCTTTTTACCCCCACAAAGCCGTCATCCTGAGAGCCTCGAGAAGCGCCGCGCGGATCTATCGCATAGCGGACGGCTTATGGCGCGCAGTCGAAGGACCCCGGCGATGCTGTTAGCAGATGCTCTTCCCAGCTTTCCAGCCACAAACTACAGGCCAAATCAAAAAAGTCACAAGCTCTCAGGATGACGATTTTGTGGGAGGTTTGAAGAAAAACAGCCCAAATAAATTAACGCTTATGGGACGCTAGTCCTGGGTACGTCATTAAACATGATTGAGTCCCGCAGGGACGGCTGAAGGAGCATTGCATAGCGGCCCATCTTCAGCCGTCCCTTCGGGACGGATTCTGAATCCCGAGTTCCACACACCCTCTTCAGCCCCCGAGCGACCCTTTTAAACAATCCAACCGCCGCCAATCACCTCGTCAGCAGCATAAAACACGGCCGCCTGCCCCGGCGTCACGGCGCGAACCGGCTCATCGAATCGCACCTCCACTTCATCCTCGCCGCTGGGCCGAAGCGTCGCCCACGCCGGTTCATGACGATGACGAATCTTTACCTGGGCTCGCATCTCCCCCTGCAATCCCGCGACCGAAATCCAATTCAATTTCCGCGCCCGCAGCGAATCGCGCTGCAACTCCTGCTCTGCTCCTACCGTCACTTGCTTACGTTCAGGATCAATCGAGATCACATAAAGCGGAGTAGGCGAGGCTAAACCGAGGCCCTTGCGCTGGCCAACGGTGAAATTGTGAACTCCATCATGCTTGCCCCGGGACTCGCCACCCACCGAAACCAACTCCCCGGCGGTGTCCGGTACCGCTTCACCCTGCTCTTCCAGGTATGCCTCGATAAAGCGCTTGTAGTCCCCGCCCGGAATAAAGCAAATCTCCTGGGAATCCGGCTTGTTCGCCAGCGCCAGCCCATATCCGAGCGCCATCTCTCGCACCTCGGGCTTGGTAAACCCGCCCAGCGGGAAGAGGGTACGCGCAAGCTGTTCCTGGGTCAGGCCGAAAAGAAAATAGGTCTGGTCCTTGCTCGCATCCGCCGGCCGCTTCAGGATCCAACGTCCCCGCCGTGGATCGTATTCATTCCGTGCGTAGTGGCCGGTAGCGATCTGCTCCGCCCCGATCTGCCTGGCGGTCAGAAGCAACTGGTCGAACTTAAGGTGGTTGTTGCACAGACTGCAGGGAATAGGCGTCCGGCCGGAAAGATATTCGTCCACGAAGGGCCGGATCACATCCCGTTCGAAGCGCTCCTGGTGATTGACCACGTAATAAGGAATCGACAACAACTCCGCCACTCGCCGCGCATCATAAACGTCGTCGATTGAGCAGCAGCGTCCTTGCACCTGCTCCGGCATGCCGTCCTTATCCGCCAGCCGGCGCTGGTTCCACAACTGCATCGTCAGACCGACCAGGCTGTGTCCTTCCGCCTTGAGCATGGCCGCAACCGTCGACGAATCCACCCCACCGGACATGGCCACAGCGATCGTCATTGGGTCACCGCCGAAAGCTCCCGCAATCTCGCCACTTGCGCCGAGACCAACTCGATTGTCCGCTCAATCTCTTCTTCGGTTGTCTGCCGGTGCAGGCTCAGACGCACGCTCCCGCGTGCCCGCTCGGGCGAGAGACCCATCGCCAGCAACACATTCGAGGGCTCACTCGCTCCGGAGGAACAAGCTGCGCCGCTCGAAACAGCCAGCCCTCGAAGGTCCAGCGCGATCACCAGCGCTTCTCCGTCGAGTGCCTCGAACCACAGGTTGGAGGTATTCGGCACCCGGGGAGTTCCACCCCCGTTTACCCCGCTGGCCTGTTCCACCAGCCCTATCTCCAGCCGATCGCGCAAACCGCGTATCTTATCCAGCTCGCCGTTTTGCAGCCCTTCCACGGCACACTCCGCCGCCTTCCCCAGGCCCACAATCCCGGCGACATTCTCCGTGCCCGCACGGCGCTGCCGTTCATGGGCGCCTCCGGCAAAGAGCGGCTCCAATCGGGTGCCGCGGCGCACGAACAGAGCGCCCGTCCCCTGCGGCCCGTGCATCTTGTGACCGGAGATGCTCAGCAGATCGCAGCCGAGCGAATGAACATCGATGGCCATCTTGCCTGCCGCCTGCACTGCGTCGACATGAAAGCGGACCCCTGCCTCGCGCGCAATGCGCCCGATCTCTTCCACCGGTTGTAAAACCCCAGTCTCGTTATTGGCCAGCATCACACTGATGAATCGGGAGTTAGGCCGCAGCGCTCTGCGCACGTCCTCGACCGCCACAACCCCCTGGGCATCGACCGGCAGGAACTCTACCTCAACTCCGCGATCCCCTAATCTTTCGACAGCATGCAGCACCGCAGGATGCTCTACCCGGCTGGTGAGGACATGATCCCCAGCCCTGACCGATCCAAAAATCGCCAGGTTATCGCTCTCCGTGCCGCCGCTGGTGAAGACGATTTCCGCCGGCCGGCACCCCAGCAATCGCGCCACGCTGGCCCGTGCCTGCTCCACCGCGGAACGCGCCCGCTGACCCTCCTGGTGGATAGAGGAAGCATTGCCAAACTGCTCCACCAAAAAAGGCCGCATCGCCTCCAGCACCTCAGGCAGCAGAGGAGTGGTGGCATTCGCATCCAGGTAAATTCGCCGCACCACACTATTCTACGGGTTCGTCACAAATCTGGAACAAAGCTCGGCGGCTCCGCCCAGGTTCGCCAAAGCGCACCTGAAAACCTGCTAGGCTTTCTTCTGCTAAATGCACTTAAGGAAGGTCCACTGTGAAAATCAAGTCCTGTCTCACTGCTCTCGCCACATTTGCCGTAACCACTCTGCTCATTGCGCCGGCTTTCGCTGCGTCGGCATCCCCATCACAGGTCTACGCAAAGCTTTTAAGCGGCCAGGCTGAGGAGGTAATCGCCGCTGCTGAAGCTATGCCGGCGGATAAGTACAATTTCGCGCCTACCAACGGCACTTTCGAGGGAGTGCGAACATTCGGCCAGCAAGTCACCCACATTGCTTCCTCGCAGTACTACTTTTTCAGCGGTTTCGGTGTGAAGCCAAGTGGGGATACCGACGCAATCGACAAGCTGACCAGCAAAGACGACATCGTCAAGGCGCTGAAAGACTCTTACGCCTTTGCCGAGAAGGCAGTGGAAACCATGACCGCGCAAAATGCCTTTGAGGAGTTCGGAAAAAAGAGCGACACCCGAGCTGGTATGGCAGCCATGGGATTGGCCCACAACAACGACCACTACGGGCAAATGGTGGTCTATTTGCGCATGAACGGCATAGTACCCCCGGCAAGCCGCAAATAGCGACCCGGAAACCTAACCCCAAACAAATCGAAGGGTACCCCAGGTCTCGCGTTTGAGACCTGGGGCACTTACTTCACACTCAACCCGAAATCCCGGATCAATCCCAAACCCTAACCCTCTTACCGTTTCTCAACCGCCGTATACTTCACCGGGTATTCCGGGCCGATATACTCGGCCCGAGGCCGGATCAGCCGATTGTCATCCAGCTGTTCAATCACATGCGCAGCCCAACCGGAAATCCTGCTCACCGCAAAGATCGGCGTGAACAGATCCAGGTCGATCCCCAGCATCGTGTACGTCGAAGCCGAATAAAAGTCCACATTCGCGTTCAGCTTCTTTTCCGCCAGGATGTACTTTTCAATAGCCCGCGACATCTTGAACCACTTCGCATTCCCCGACGACTCGCCCAGCTCTTCTGACATCTTGCGCAAATGCGTCGCTCGTGGATCTTCGGTGTGGTACACGCGATGGCCGAATCCGGAAATCTTCTTCTTCTGCGCCAGCAGCGTGGCGACATAATCCACCGGATCCGCGCCCTCCTTATCAATGGCGAAAAGCATGCGCATCACCGCCTCATTGGCGCCCCCATGCAGCGGACCCTTCAGTGCCCCAATAGCTCCGGTAATCGCCGAGTGAATGTCCGAAAGAGTGGCAGCGATCACCCGGGCCGCGAAGGTCGAGGCATTCAGCTCGTGGTCGGCATGAAGAATCAGGGCCACATCAAAGGTTTTTGTCGCCGTCACGGAGGGCTTTTCCCCGTTCAGCATCCACAGAAAGTTGGCCGCATGACTCAGGGAAGGATCAGGTTCGACCACCGCCTTGCCTTTGCGCAGGCGGTCATAAGCCGCCACCAGCATCGCAATCTGTGCTGTCAGCCGAAAACTCTTGCTCACGTTCGCGTCATGCTCGTTGTCGCTTTCATCCGGATCGTAAAAACTCAATGCGGAGACTGCCGTCCGCAGAACTTCCATCGGGGTCGCACTCTGGGGAAAGAAGCGGAGCAGATCGATGACCTTCGGGTCCAGCCGGCGAGCCTCGCTCAGCCGTTTGCTGAACTCGTCCAGTTCCGCCCGGCGGGGAAGCCGGCCGAACCATAATAGATAGCTGCATTCCTCGAAGGTCGACTTCTCCGCCAGTTCATGGATGTCGATCCCGCGGTATGCCAGCACGCCGGCATCGCCGTCGATCCAGCAAATGCCGGAGTTGGCCGCAACTACGCCTGCAAGTCCTTTGCCCACCACCGCCGTAGACATACTGAACGCTCCTCTTCTTATTTAGCTGCCCCGCGTCGCCCGGTCCCTGCTGGCTGTCCCGCTCACTGCAAGGGGAATCGGCTGGTGATGACAATAGTTCAGAAAAGCAGTTGTTTTAAGCCCGCCGGTTAAGCGCCCGACGCTGTCTGTTTTATAGCGCAGCGCTCTGAATCTTGTCACTTAGACGAAAAGTAGACCGGAGAGGACTCCCTCCCATCCCGCTCACCGTCCGGGAGCGAACGCTCCCAGTCCGGCCGCCGGTGGACTGCCTTCGAGTAGTTGGCGCACGATCAGCCCCGTGGCCGGCGCCAACAGGATCCCGTTACGAAAGTGTCCCGTTGCCACCCAGCAATGGGGTTGCCCGGCGTTTCCAATCACCGGCAGGCCGTCTCTGGTTCCCGGCCGCAGCCCGGTCCAGCTTTCCACCACCGGCGCGGACCCGATGGGGGGCCAGAGTTCCGCCGCCATAGCCTGCAGCCGCTCGATCGTGGCGGGATCTACCCGGCGATCGAATCCCACCCGCTCCACCGTGGCCCCGATCACGACCCGGCCCCCTCCCCGCGGAACCAGGTAGACCTCGGGCGAGCGTAAAACACAGGCGAGCTCGAGCGGCGGGTCCAGGCGGACGGTAAAGATCTGTCCCTTCCACGGTTCTACCCCGGCCGCGGGCTGCCGCTGCAAATCCAATTGCTGTACTTGAGCCGCCCACGCGCCGCAGCAATTCACGAAAGCGCCCGCGCTCAGGGTTCCGCCCCGGGTCGTGATCTCGACCGAGTCTGCCTGGCTCCGGACAGAGAGCACTTCCGTCCCCTCCTGCAAAGTCACTCCGGCCGCCCCAGCAGCCAGAGGCAGTGCGGCGCAAAGATCTCGTGGATCGAGACTCACTTCCTCCACCCAGAAAAAGGCACGGCCCGCAGTAGCCAACCCCGGAATCCGCCTTTGCGCCTCCTGGGCGCTGAGGGCAACGCCGCTTTCGTTTTCTCCGTCAGTACTGAGTGCACCCCGGGTCCGAAGCCGCACCGGGCGTCCCGAAAGCGCCTCAATCGTGGCCAGGTACTCCGGATAGAGGCTCATGCTTAGCTCAGCTAGTTCTGCCAGCTCCGGCGGGTGTTCGGGGTCATGGGCCGACAACATGCCCGCTGCGGCCCACGATGCCTCCGACATGGCACGGCCCTTTTCCAGGACCCGGACCCGGAACCCATGCCGCGCTAGTTCAAGCGCAGTGGAGAGCCCGATAATACCCCCTCCGGCGACGATGACTTCCGCAGTCTCCACTCGTCCATTGTAGGATGGGAAAATACACAGCGTTCACAGTCGAAAGAGGCAGATCGCATGAGCGACGATAGCGTAGATTTAGTCGAACGTACTCACTCCGGTGTCTTTATAGCCCTCCTTGGTTTTGCCGTTATGGCCTCCGCCGCCGCGTTGATCTGGGCCTACACTTTGGAAAACCGCCTGGAAAAATCGCAGACCGCCCTGGTCAACGCCCAGCAGCAAAATGACAAGCTGGCCGAGAGCCTCAACGAGACCAACGCCAAGTTGCGCGTGACCTCGGAAACCCTGGGGCAGAGCGTAGGCCTCACCCAACGGCAACTGGAAGCACGCGCCAGTGAATTCCTCAAGCGGCAGCAGGCGGAAACCGCCCGGCTGGAAAAAGAACAGGCAGCCGCGCAGGCGGAAGCCACGAAGCAGATCGGTGCGGTCTCGACGGATGTCTCCTCGGTCAAAACCGATGTGGGTGGAGTAAAGACCGACGTCGCTGCAACAAAAACCGAGTTAGCCAACGCCGAATCCCAACTGAAAAGGGTGACTGGTGATCTGGGCGTGACCAGCGGGCTGGTGGCGACCAATGGCAAGGAACTCGAAATCCTCAAGCACAAGGGTGATCGAAACTATTACGATTTGAATCTCACCAAGGGGGCCAAGCCCACCCCCATCTCCGGCATCAGCCTCTCCTTGAAGAAGGCCGACACCAAACACTCGAAATACACTCTACTGGTGGAATCGGACGACAAAAAGATTGAGAAAAAGGACAAGAACCTGGACGAGCCGGTCCAGTTCTACACCGGCAAAGACAAGCTCCTCTACGAGCTGGTCATCAACACCATCAACAAGAACCAGGTAATTGGCTACCTAGCGACGCCCAAGAACGCGCCCGCCCCCGCAACGCCATAGGAGCGTCCCGCTAAAGCGAGGGCGCTCGCAAATCAGTCCCTTAGAAAAGCGGAACCCGGCCCAGCACACAGTGCTGGGCCAGGTTCGGTCGCCTACGAGTCCCGAAGGGGCGGCTGAAAATAGCCCAGCACTCTAGTCCCACAAGCGTTAACCTACATGGGTTTTTTTTCGAACCTCCCACAAAGTCGTCATCCTGAGAGTCTGTGACTTTATTGGTTTTGCGAAAAAATCGACGCTGAAAACAAAAAGGTTAGGTGCTTCCAAGGGCGCGAAAAATCAAAAAAGTCACAGCCTCTGAGCGGAGCGCCTCACAGATTTATCGTGTGGTAAAGCGCTTGGTGGCGCGGAGTCGAAGAGCCTGTCCTGAGCGTAGCCGAAGGAACCCCGAAGGTGCTTATCTTGTCAAAGCTGTTCGGAGCTTTCGACTACCAAAGCCCGAGAACTAAATTCTTCCTGCGGTACGCACTTGATGGTCACGGGTACATCTTTTCATCCCCTGTAATCATCTTCCATCCCCAAGTCTGTGCAAAATCTTTGAACCGTGGCGGGTCCGCCAGCTGCGTGCTTCGGTGGTTGAAAGGGTGCCAACGGCATGAGTAGGATAAGCGTCCGTCGAGGTTCCTTCGGCTACGCTCAGAGCTTGTGACTTTTTTGATTTCGCCTGTAGTTTGTGGCTGGAAAGCTGGGAAGAGCATCTGCTAACAAGCATCGCCGGGGTCCTTCGACTGCGCGCCATAAGCCGTCCGCTATGCGATAGATCCGCGCGGCGCTTCGCTCAGGATGACGGCTTTGTGGGGGGTAAAAAGCGTCCGGTTAGCTACGCAGAAAACACGAAAAGATCGAAAAAGTCACAGGCTCTCAGGACAGGCTCTTCAACTCCGCGCCCAAGCGCTGTATCACGCGATAAACCTGTGAGGCGCTTCGCTCAGAGAAAAATGACGACGATTTTGTGGGAGGTTTGAAGAAAACACCCCGAATAGGCTAACGCTTATGGCGCGCTAGTCCTGGGTCTGTAGTTTCTACATTTCAGACAGGCCGGAGAGGCCCAAATCTACGGAATGCGCGAGTTCTCTGGGGTCACCGCCCTGATACAAAGCCAAGCTCGGCATGCAATGGACTGGGATCTGCGGTTCGCCCGACACTCCCATCCCAATCGGAAAGGTATCGACCTCACTTCAACCTTGTCATCACGCCTGCCCCGGCGTGCCGTGGGACTGAAGCGAAGCTACCTGCTGTCTCTTTACTTCCGAGGCAGCAAAATTTCTAAATTCTTTTGGTGCATGAACGACACCACCACTTTAGCCGACTGCAGCGTGTCCCACTGTTCTTTAGTAATGGGAAAATTAAAGATAGTCAGCCCCTGAACAGATTGCCCAGGCGCCAGTGTGATGTCGCGAGGAATCGAATCCGCGCGCAGGTAACTCAATGAGGGATACGCCTGGAAAACCCGATCAATATCCTTGTCGCCGGCGGTCACATTCACTTGCTCTGTGCCATCCGGTAACTTGATAGTGGACGAAATATCCTGCATGAACAGCGGGATATCGGTCTGATTCCTTATCTTGACTTTCGCCAGTATCAACAGCTGATCGTAATACTCCGGCTTTCCCGGCATCCCGTTATCGCCTCCACCCCCGTTGTTGACGAGGGTGTGCACCGGGTAGAGATTCATGGTCAGGATTTCTCCCGCGGCTACCGGCGGCTTCTGTCCCAGGTAAACATAGAGGCCCAGGGCGATGCTGACCACGATGGCGGCGATGACCAGGGTCTTGATCGCGCTTCGGAACGGGTGTGGCGGGTCGACCTGCGCCAGGTGGGGTCCCGGTCCGGAGACTTCCGTTGTTTCAGCAGATTCGGTCACTTCGCTCACTGTGCACAAATTCTAGCCCATCGCGCCCAACAGCATAAGTTACTAAAGAGGCCCACTTACCTTGACGAGCGCGAAGATTGTGTGTGCCAAACTATGTGGGGTCCTGGAATAGTGGAGAAATTAGGTGCTCTGCACTTAAACTATTAAGATGCGGACTCTGATCACCGGAAAAAACGGCCAGGTCGGGATGGAACTCTCCCGCCTGTACCATCCCCTTGGCGATGTAGTGGTAACCGGCCGCGAAGAATGCAATCTCTCGAGCGAACAATCGATCCGCGATACGGTTCGGCAGGTCAAGCCCGCCGTCATCATCAACGCCGGCGCGTACACCGCGGTCGACCTGGCCGAAAAAGAGCGCGATCTTTGCTTTGCCATCAACGCCGCCGCTCCCCGCGTGCTGGCTGAGGAGGCGGCCCGGCTGGATGCCCTCCTCATCCACTATTCGACGGATTATGTCTTTGACGGAGAAAAGTCCGAGCCCTATCTCGAAAGCGATCCCATCAACCCGGTCAGTGTGTACGGGGCCTCGAAGGCGGACGGGGAAGCAGCCATCGCCGAGGTTGCCGGCCAGTATCTGGTGCTCCGTACCAGTTGGGTTTATGCTGCGCAGGGAAAGAATTTTCTACGCACGATGCTCCGCCTGGGGGCTGAGCGTTCCGAGCTGCGAGTGGTAGACGATCAGATCGGTGCTCCTACGTCTGCGGCTACGATCGCCAACGCCACCGCGCGTCTGGCGGAGCAATACGCTGAGATCCCCGAGGCGGCGGGAATTTATCATATGACTGCCGCTGGCTCGACTTCCTGGTGTGGTTTCGCCCGTGCCATTTTCGCTGCAGGTATTCTTCCTACCCAACCCCGGGTGCAACCTATTCCGTCCTCTGATTATCCAACTCCTGCCAGGCGGCCGGCCAATTCAGTGCTTGCGAATGACAAGTTCGCACACACTTTCGGTTTCCGGCTGCCCAGCTGGCAGCAACAACTGGATCAGGTGTTGGCTGCGACGCAAGTCGCGAGCTGACACCTTGAACTTAGAACCAACGAGGCTAATGAATGAAGGCGGTAGCGACCAGGATTGCGGATGTGCAACTTCTCGAACCCAGGGTCTTTGAAGATAGCCGGGGTTCGTTTTTCGAAAGCTACAACGAGCGCGTTCTGGCGGAAATGGGCATTATGGGCCCCTTTGTTCAGGACAACCAGTCTTTCTCTTACAAGGACGTGGTACGCGGTCTGCATTACCAGATCAAGCAACCTCAGGGAAAGCTCATCCGCTGTCTGAGCGGAGAAATCTACGACGTCGCGGTCGATATCCGCCGTGGTTCCCCCACTTTCTGCCAATGGGTGGGAGAAACGCTGAGCGCCGCAAATCGCAAGATGCTTTGGATCCCGCCCGGTTTCGCCCACGGTTTCATGGTCCTTTCCGCCTCGGCGGAAGTTCTCTACAAAGCCACCGATTTTTGGGCTCCCCAGCATGAACGAACCATCTTGTGGAATGACCCGGCGCTTCAGATTCCCTGGCCGCACAAAGACCGCGCAATCCTCTCCGCCAAAGATCTAGCCGGACTGACCCTCGAGCACGCCGCAGTCTACGAGGAATGGGCTGCGCCGAAGCAACAGACCGCCGTCCGAGCCGCCATCCGGTGATTGCACCTGTGACCGGAGGGCAGGCGATCGGGTCGGAGTAGTAACCCAGGCGCAGTCCCATCGGCGGCCCTGCTGTTGGAGCGAAGGACGAGGCCTCCTTCCCTGGACGGGTGCCCCATGTTCGCCCCAGCGTACATGGGCCGAAAAAGACGGGCGCAGCCCTCCAACGCTACAGCTATGCGGGTAAGAAGACTACGGACCAAGAACCGTGGTGTGTTGAGTGAAAGCATTCGAAGAATCCGTATTCAGCCCATGTACGCTGGGCCGAACATGGGGCACCCGTCCAGAACTCAAGACATGGGTGGGAGATTAAATGGGCCACAGCTTCCGATCTAATTTGGACAAGCCTGTCTGAAAATCCAGCCCGCAGTCTTGGGTGTCGAAACAGTCCGAAAGGGACGGCTGAAAATCACCTACTAAAAAAGATCCTTCAGAGCCTGCGCCGTTCTCTTCATCTCATACCGGGCGCGAAAGCACGCCAGCCCATTGCTGATCATGCGCTGCCGTTCCTCCGGTTTCATCGCCAGCAAAGTAGTCATAGAACGCCACGTCCCGTCGGCCGTATCGGAATTCACGATTCCCGCCTCATCGTGCGCAATGTCCGGCCAAATATTCACCTTATCGGAAATGAGCACTGGCACCCCGCAAGCCATCGCTTCCACCACCGCGACCCCGAAATTCTCCTGGTGTGAGGGAAGCACAAATGCCTCAGCCGCGTGCAGGGCGCCCCATTTCAAATCGCCCTCAAGCATCCCTGTCCAATGTACCCGGCGGTCGATCTCCAGCCGTTTTGCCTGCGCCTCTAACTGGGGCCGCAACCCCTCCTCATCCGGGCCCGCGATCACCAGATCTACATCCGTTTCCGCCGCCGCTCGCCCAAAGGCCTCCAATAGCAAATCGCATCCCTTCTTCGCGTGAATGCGGGAGAGGAATAGAAAGAACCTGCGCTGGCGTAAGGCTGGATACCGCATAAGAAAGATCTCCCGCTGCGTCGCCGGATCGCCGCTGGGTTCCGACGTGCCAAACGAAACCACCGCGGGATTCCAACGCTGCGGCCACATCGTTCCCGTCGCCGCGTCGCGCTCGATCGGCGTGGTGAAGCAAACCGCCTTGGCATCCCGCAGCACGCGATACTCCCGCGCCAGCCAATACACTTGTTTCTTGAAATGCTTCACCGGAAATGCCCGCTTGAAATACGGGTCCAGCATGCCGTGAGGAAAAACCACATAGGGAACCCGGTCGCGAACCACGCAGTAACTGCCGTAGCTATGCCATTGCCACAGCCCATGGATCACCACTCCATCGAAGCGCCCGAGATTTTCCCTCAGCCACGGCTGCAGCCTGGGCGTTGACCAATAGCTCCCCTGGGGAGGACCCAGTGCGTGCACCGGAAAACTCTGCCCCTGAACATACCCCTCCGCAGGGTCATCCAGGCAGACCAGTTCCACCTCGCCTCCACCGCACTGGGCAAGCTTGCGAATCCCCTCGCTCGTCCCTCCCATAGCCGGTGAAAACGATGCCACCACATGCAGCAGCCGGGATTCCTGTGCACCCATAGTCTCTGTCAAGATACCAGTCGGGATACCCCCTGCAAGCGCAGAGAGCCCGCTAGCTTAAAATGAAGCAGAGGAACACTCCTTCTTGAAACGAGCTTTGATTACCGGCATCACCGGTCAGGATGGCGCCTATCTCGCCGAATTCCTTCTAAAAAAGGGCTATGAGGTGCATGGCATCAAGCGGCGCACTTCCTTACTCAACACCAATCGCATCGACCACCTCTATGAGGATCCCCACCAGGAAAAGCGCCGCCTGGTGCTTCACTACGGCGACATGACGGATTCCAGCAGCCTGGTCCACGTGGTCGAGAAGGTGCAACCCGACGAAATCTACAACCTGGCAGCGCAAAGCCACGTGCAGGTATCCTTCGAGGAGCCTGAATACACGGCCAACTCCGATGCGTTGGGTACCCTGCGGCTACTTGAGGCCATTCGCATTCTCTCCCTTACCGGCAAGTCCCGCTTCTATCAGGCCTCCACCTCCGAGATGTACGGGCTGGTACAGCAGACACCGCAGTCGGAAAAAACTCCGTTCTATCCCCGCTCTCCCTATGGAGTCGCCAAGCTCTATGCCTACTGGATCACCGTCAATTACCGCGAGTCCTACGGCCTCTACGCCTGTAACGGCATCATGTTCAATCACGAATCGCCCATGCGCGGCGAGACCTTTGTCACCCGCAAAGTGACCCGCGCCCTGGCGCGCATCAAGCTCGGCCTGCAGCACAAGCTCTACCTCGGCAACCTTGATTCCAAGCGCGACTGGGGACATGCTCGCGATTACGTAGAGATGCAGTGGTTGATGCTTCAGCAAAAGCAGGCAACGGACTATGTCATCGCCACCGGAGTGCAATACAGCGTCCGCGAATTTGTCACCATGGCTGCGGCATGTCTTGACATCCACCTCGTCTGGAAGGGAACTGGCATAGAAGAGCAGGCCTATGATCAGCATGGCAAAGCTCTCGTCGCCGTCGACCCGCGTTATTTCCGTCCGGCCGAGGTCGAAACCCTGCTCGGCGATGCCAGCAAGGCGCGCAAAGAATTAGGTTGGTCCCCCCGCACCGACTTCCGCACCCTGGTCGAAGAAATGGCCACGGAAGACCTCAAGGCCGCGGAACGCGATGCCTTGGTAACCCAGCATGGTTACGCCGCCTACAACTTTCACGAGTCCTGAAGCATTATCAGAGTGGGTGTACATTGAGGCAATCGTCTTTTACCCAGCCGTTCCGCTAAAGAACGGCTGCACATAACAACTCTTCTCAGATAGTCGTAACCCTGATAATGCTTTAGTCGGAGCCGCCGAAGTGCAGAAAGACAGTCTCATCTACGTTGCCGGTCACCACGGTTTGGTAGGCTCGGCCATTTGCCGCAATCTGCGCAAGCAGGGCTTTGCGCGCCTTCTGCTGCGATCCCACACCGAACTCGATCTCACCGACGCCGTTGCCGTACGTACTTTCTTCGAACGCGAACGTCCCGATCACGTCATTCTGGCCGCAGCCAAAGTCGGCGGCATCCTGGCCAACGATCTGTATCCCGCGGACTTCATCCGCGAAAACCTGATCATTCAGACCAACGTCATCGATGCTGCCTACCGCGCAGGCGTCGACCGGCTGTTATTTTTGGGTTCTTCCTGCATCTATCCCAAGCTCTGTCCACAACCGATCAAGGAAGAGTATCTACTTACCGGCCCGCTCGAGCCTACCAATCGTCCCTACGCACTCGCCAAGATCGCCGGCATCGAGATGTGCTGGTCCTACAATCGTCAATTTGCGACCCGCTACCTCGCCGCGATGCCCGCGAACCTCTACGGCCCGGGCGATAACTTCGATCCCCAAAAGTCGCACGTCCTGCCCGCCCTGATTCGCAAGGTAGCGGAGGCCAAGGCCCTGGGCCATAAGCAGATCGTGGTGTGGGGAACCGGCACTCCGCGTCGCGAGCTGCTCTTCAGTGAAGACCTGGCCGAAGCCTGTGTCTTCCTCATGAACCTCGAACCAGAGATCTATGCCTCCTTGCTCGAGGGCGTCCCCTTGATCAACATCGGCACTGGCACGGATGTGACCATACGGGAGCTCGCCGAGCACGTCTGCGCCGCTCTGGGCTTCACCGGCGAACTGGCCTTCGACACCACACGCCCCGACGGAACACCGCAAAAGCTGCTTGACGTTAGCCGCATGGCAAAGCTGGGCTGGAAGCCCAGAACCAACCTTGCCCAGGGCATAAAACAGGCCTACGAGGCAGCGCGCCCCCAACTGGAAGCCCTGACCACGCCCTAACTAACGCATACTGGTTTCCACCCATCTTCTTGGCGTCAAACAAGATGAAATGGGGGTATCATCTCAGCCATGGCAATCACTCACATCTCGGAAGCCGAGGCCGCTGCTGACTTCCCCGGTCTGCTTGCCCGCGTTCGTGCGGGCGAAGAGATTGTGATCGAATCAGGTGCCCGGCCGGTGGCTGTGCTTCGCCCGGCGGCCGAACCTCCCGGACGCTTGCTATCAGAATCGATCGCTCTGGCTGAGGCGCATGCTAAAGAGGCGGGATACGAGCCTGTGATGGATGCCGGCTTTGCTGCCGATCTGAAAGAGATTATCCGCAACCGCAAACCGCGGGATCTATCGGCATGGGGCTAATCCTCGACTCCAGCGTGCTCATCGCAAGTGAACGGCGCGGAGAATCAGTAAAAGCAAGTTATCCAACGTGTACAGGCGGTCTATGGGGAAACGGAGTGTGCGCTCTCTGTCATCAGCATAATCGAACTGACCCACGGCATATACCGAGCACGGACAACCGCGGACCGCGACCAGCGTGCGGCTTTCACGGAGGAGTTCTGTCGGGACATGGTTGTGCAACCGGTGACGCTGGCGATCGCCAGGCTCGCAGGTAAGATCGAAGGTGAACAGGCTGCGATGGGTATCTCCATCGCTTTTGAAGATTTAGTAATCGGTGCAACCGCGCTCCACCTCGGCTTTGAGGTAGCCACTTTGAACCTTACGCATTTTCAACTGATTCCCGACCTCAAAATCGTCGCGCTTTGAATCCGCGATTTGCCGATGCAAGACGGGAAACCGAGTTCGACGAAATCACCGCCTCTTCCCATCAACCGGAAAAAACAAAGCCACCTGCTCCGCCTTAGGCGGAGGTGTCAACGCGCTTACCACCACTAAGCAAATCAGCGCCGCAATCAAAGCCGGAAAAATAGCGTCGCGCTGCGCCAGCAACGGCGGCAAGTGCTGCTTGACCACATCGAAATCCCAGAAAAACGTGACCAGTGTTCCCGCAGCAATGGCGCTCACCGCCCCCTGGGCATTCACCCGCCGGCTATAAAACGCAGCCAGGATCACCGGCGTAAGGGCTGCGGAATAGATCGTGTACGCATACAGAGTCTTGGCCAGCACCGAGCTGGTATTGACCGCCTGGTAGAGTGCCCAGATGCCGAGAAACACCACCACCAGTCGCGAAACAATAAGTACCCTCTTATTCGAGGCCCCGGGCGCCAGGTAGCGGATAAAAACGTCATTGATCAGGTTCGTGGCCGGCGAAAAGAGATAGTTATTGGCAGTGGAGACGATCTTGGCAAACACCGCCCCCATCAGCAGAGCCCCCAGCCACGCCGGCAATCCATGCAACGCCGTATACGCGATAATTTCTCGCGGGCGTTGCTGCACCTCGCCCGAAGGAAAGAGCACCGACCCGAATACCGCCAGTGCAACAATGACAGTTTCGAGTATAACCGTACCGATGATCCATCCCACCACCGCGTTGCGCGCGTCTTTCTCCGATTTTGCCGAGAAGAACTTCTGATACATCGACTGGTTGCCTAGCATCAGCAGCATGGTAGGCAAAAACAATTCGAGTGCCTGGGCAAGGTTAAAGTCCCCCAGCACCTGGAAGTGGGTGGCGGGCAGAGTGTGGGTGACGCCCCCCCAGCCTCCCGCCGCATGCAACACGAAGGGCAACGCGAGCAGCAGGGTAACTGTCGCCAGCAAGCCAATCGCCACATCCATATACGCGACCGATGCCATCCCTGCGATGGCGGTGAAGACGATGACAAACACGGCGATGATGTATTTGCCCAGCTCCGCGGTGATTACGTCGGGAAAAATCAGGTGAAGAATGTCACCGCCGCCGATAAGTTGATAGCTCGTAATCGCCGTATAGGCAAACAGAATCGCGATCACTCCCAGTACGCGAGCCGTCTGGTTGTAACGAGCCTCCAGCAGATCAGGAATGGTGAACTGGGCGAACTTGCGTGCCCGTGGCGCGATGAAATAAATAAGCAGCAGCCCGGCCCATCCGCCACCCCCTTGCCAAAGCGCTGAGAACCCGTGTTTGTAGGCATTCTCCGCGCCTCCCAGCAGCGACCCTGAACCAATCCACGACGAAAGGAGGGTGAAAACCAACACGAAGGCCGGCAGGGAACGCCCGGCCACCAGGTAATCTGCCTTGGTCTTCGTCTTCTTCAGTCGCGAAAGCGAAACCGTGAGCAGGCTGAGAACGATAATGCCGAGCACCCCGGCATACAAAGCGTGACCCGGGGCAAGAGCTGTAGACATGCATTTTCCTTGATCGCTGGCTTGGCAGCAGATTTCCTATAGATGTACACCGAACCCTTGCTCTACGCGAATGGCTTTCGCCAAGGATGTGATCCGCAAGTCGCTCTAAACCGTAAAGTGTTCCCGTAGCATCCGCTGCACTTCGGCGCCCGTGCGTCCGGCGATGCGGATCAACTTGTTACGCGATCGCTCGCCGGCCACCACCTGAACCGTGGAGCGCGGCACGGAAAAGATCTCGGAAAAGAACTCCACTACAGCAAGGTTCGCTCGCCCATCCCGGATTTCCTGCTTCGCGGCCCCATCGAGAGCCACGTGTGCGGCTTTCTTTGAGGAAAGCCGCATGCAGTTCGCTGCCCCAACGAACACCGGGCAGGAAATCCGGTCCAGAGGCGGCGCGGAAAGCGAGAGCTTGAGCATATCGCCCACCGTGCCGGTGATCGCGGTTCGCTCAGCCCGTGGCTGCACCCGCACCGGAAAGGTAGCCCCCAGAGGGTGGTCGTGTATGGGAATCACTTAGGGTAGGTCCGCGGCCCAAACAAAGCAGTGCCGATGCGCACCTGGGTCGCCCCTTCGGCAATGGCAACTGGAAAATCATGCGACATGCCCATCGAGAGTTCTTCGAACGAGAGCCGCGGATGCGCCGCTGCCAGTTGATCACGCAATCTGCGCAGCCGGGCAAAGTAAGGCCGCACCGCCGACAAATCCTCGAGGAAAGGTGGCACTGTCATGAGCCCGCGCAGCTGCAACCCCGGCAAATCCGGCAAACGCTCGAGCAGCAATGGCAGCTCGGCCGACTCCGGTACAAGGCCCGCCTTGCTTTCTTCATGGCTCAGCTTGATCTCGATCAGCACCGCTATCCGCCGGCCCAGTCGCATCGCGGCCTGATCGAGGCGTTCTCCAAGCGAGACAGAATCGAGCGTGTCGACCGACGCAAAGAGTTCGGCTGCGCGAGCCGCCTTATTCGACTGCAAATGGCCAATGAGGTGGAACTCCGCCCCAGCCTGCCCCGGCTTGCCGTGGGGAAGCGCCAACTGGGCGCTCTTCTCCTGAAACTCCTGCACCCGGTTTTCGCCAAATAGCCGCACGCCGAGAGCCTCCGCCGCGACAATCGCTGACGCCGGATGCATCTTCGAGACAGCCATCAAGGCCACCTCGTCCCGTGGCCGTCCGGCCTCGCGGCAGGCCGCAGCTATCTGCGCCTGGATGCGGTCAAAATTTTCCTTAAGAACCGCCGTCACGCCATCCTGTTCAGCGGCCGTGTTCTTCAAGGAACTTCTCCACCTCGAGCGCCGCCATGCAGCCCGAACCGGCTGCCGTGATGGCCTGGCGGTACCGCCGATCCTGCACATCGCCGCAGGCAAAGACTCCGGGCACGCGCGTGAACACCTGGTCTGTCGTGCGAATATAGCCATCATCATCCAGATCGATCAGCCCGCGAAACATCTTGGCATTCGGAACGTGCCCAATGCCCAGGAACATCGCGCTCACCGGCAGCGTCGACTCTTCACGAGTAAGCGTGTTCTTCAACCGCAAGCCGCTCACTTCCTTCTTCTCTACGTCCAGCACTTCTTCCACCGCCGTGTTGGTCAGGAACTGGATCTTCTCGTGCCCCATGGCGCGATCCAGCATGATGCGCGACGAACGGAACTGCTCCCGCCGATGGATCACCGTGACCTTGGTAGCGAACCGGGTCAGGAACAGAGCCTCTTCCATGGCGGAGTCGCCACCGCCGATAACGGCGATGTCCTTGCCGGAAAAGAAAAAGCCATCACAGGTGGCGCAGGAACTCACCCCGTGCCCGATCAGGGCCTGTTCACTGGGCAGTCCCAGCCAGCGCGCAGAAGCACCGCTGGCGATGATGAGCGTGCGCGTGTGCACCGTTTCTTTACCCAGATTCAGGGCCAGGGGGCGCTTGGAGAAGTCCACCGACACCAGGTGGCCCATCTGGATATCCGCGCCAAACCGGGTAGCCTGGAGCTTCATCTTCTCGATCAGGTCCGGCCCCTGAATTCCTTCCGGCCAACCGGGAAAGTTTTCCACCAGCGTAGTGATCGAGAGCTGGCCGCCCGGCTCGTGACCTTCCAGTACCAGCGGCTTAAGGTTGGCGCGGGCAGCATAAATAGCGGCCGTGAGACCGGCACAGCCGGTGCCCAGGATGACGGTGTCGCGGATGTCTTGAGCCATAGAAATAAGAGTCTTTGATTCTTGGTTTTGTTTCTTTTAAGTGAACTGTTTTCAGCTATATAAAAAGGAAACGTCAACACCCGCGCGGCTCATGAACCCTTCGCAAAACTGTCTTGATCTTATCACTCCGTCTGGTCTCGTGAGCCGCCTCAGGGCCGAAAAGCAGCACACCCCGGGCTCGACTTTGGCGTAATCAGCACGGCAACTGTCAGCAGGACTACCGGCTTCTGATAGCCCTCGTGGCTCTGTCGGATGCTTCGCGTTCCGACGGCCGCTCCTGACAGCGAACCCAGTCTGCGTGTATCAGCCCGCAGCGCTGCCGGATTCGAATCGTCACGACCCAAACTAAGCCGCCTTTCCTGCCGTAAAGAACCGGCAGGAAAGGCGGCTTAACTACTTGCCTTACAGGCTTACTTCGACTCTATCTCTGTCATGAACTGCTGAGTTTCAAGCCACCAGGAGGCATTGTCATCCCATGTCTCCGTCCAGCCACCCCAGATCACCACACCGTCTGCGTATTGTTTAGCCGTCTCGAGTTCCATCTTCCAATAGGCATCCGGTAGATATTCGCCACCCCCGGCGCCAGTCCCAGCGTCGTACTGGGGCCATAGAAAGACGTAGACTGGTTTGCCCGGAGCTATCCTGCGCGCCTCTGAGATATTGGCAATCGCATACTTTTGCCACCCAACCTGATCTGTATAAAACGTATAGAGGGAAGGAAATAGTGCGTCCGCCTGCTGAGCGATCGGGGCCACTGCATCGTTCTCCTGTTGCCAGGCCACATACTTCGCGGATCCCGGTCCAGCGATAGCATTCCAATAGTCTCGGATTGGCGCGGTGGCGTAGTAGCCAAATTGGAGTGATGGGGCGTCCTGCTGAAACATCTGCAGCGTTTGTTGATATTTGCCGAGGCTTTGAGCTATCGTGGCGGCATCACCCGTCACCGGCCACTGCTCGATATCCACCACCGCAATGTCATTCACTTGGCTCGCACTGGAAGCTATATTCTGCACCACGGCGGCAGCCGGAACATTGTCCATATTGGCTGACTTTCCTGGCCATAAAGATGAGGGATAAGCAACCCGGATGGGCGTCAATCCGAATTGCCCCAGGTCTGGCTTTGCGTTGTACAAGGTGGCATCGAAGACCCTGAATTTGGCCTGCGGAGCTGTCGGCGGAGCCACTGTCACCAGGCGGTGGGCACTGCAGCCGGCAAGCATCAGGAGCACAAGCGCAAACAAACCGGCACGGCCACACTTTTCAAGCAATAACGACCTGCTTGCCGCGCCCACCTGCGAATATCCACCAGGCAATCCCGCTAATTCTTTCCGTTCGCGTGGCTGGGGGAAGAGGAGCTCGGTAAACGGAGCGCCATCAGCCGTTCCGTCTTCCGGTTGCTTCAGGACCGCCGGATATTGTGGGCTTTCTAATGATTCATTAGGAACCGTGGTGAGCATTGCAATCAACCTAAGCCTGGGGATCATTTTCTTTTCCACCTTGTCGAATCTGAGCGGAGAAAGCCGCTTTTGACTGTGTCCATGCAGCTCTCTACTCTTTGCTGCTACCACTCTTACGGCATCCGGCGGACCGCGGTTCATAACCTCAAAGTCGCACCAATTGCCCCTATCACGGCGACGAAAAGCAACATCGGCGATCTGAGCACGAGGCTGTTTTTAGCAGAGACACAAGTTGTGCCGGGCATCGCGGTAAGCGGTTCATGGAAAAATAGAGAGGCCCCTTGAGTAGCTCCACTCACGTGAGGAGAGCGGTCAAGCGAAACTAATTGTCACGTCGCGTCCACGCGCGCGATCGCGTTAGCGGGCATTGGCGCCACATTTCAGAGCCATCCGCGGCGGCCCATGGGCGACAGGACTCACCTGCGGGATTCGGGCGCCGGATTCGCTTGCCGAGCGACCGAAAACTGGGTGAACTGCGGCGGAGGACTTCGAATTTTTCTCTCAGAGGATTGACTTGGATCGGTTCTGAAATGCCGCGAGTCACCTGCGTCGGCACTTCCCGGCCGCGTGAGGGCCAACCCACGAACTCGAGTCGATTCACCTCTATGCAGCAGAACGGGTCATTCTCATTACCGGGCTGAGTCCACCGCGGCTGGCCTTGCTGAATCGTGAACGGCCATCATGTTAGATACATCATGAAATTTAACCGCTGGCCGATGATGAGTACGAAGGCCAGCGGCGAGATTGTTACAAATCAGACACGTGGCCGACCTCGGGTTCCAAGAGCTCTAAAGGGGAAGATCACTTGCTAAGTGACAATGGCGAAGCTGCACCCGAACCACACTACCGCGGAGACTACATAGTTGATACGGGCGATGCGCAACGGGAATGGTTTGCAGCCTACACCATGTCCCGGCATGAAAAGCGTATCGCTGCCCATTGCAACCACATCGGCATCGAACAATTCCTTCCTCTCTATACCTCGCAGCGATCGTGGAAGAATCGTACGACCGTCGATCTCCAAATGCCACTCTTTCCCAATTACATTTTTGTGCGCTTGTTGCCCCAGGATCATGGCCCGCTCATGAGGTTGCCAGGCTTGCTAAGCATCGTCGGCAATGCCACGGGGCCGGTGGTGATTCCGGCTAGCGACATGGAATTGCTCCGCCGCCTCATTACTTGTAAGACGATCGAGCCCCACCCATTCATGACCAAAGGGGACAAAGTACGCGTCATCACCGGCCCCTTGGCCGGCGTGATTGGTCTGGTCCAGGAAAAAAGCAATGGCCTTCGCTTTATTGTGACCCTGGGTATGATTGGTAAGAGCGTCTCTCTGCAGGTTGACGGAAGCGCCCTCGAACTTATCGCCTCCCACAATCGCCTGTCCACGAAACATCGAAATGCCGTCGCCTGATACGGCCGGCGGTCAGCGACCGCGCGCAAAACATGGAACATGCCTGCTTCTCTTCTGGAGATGGAACCCGGGGAATCGGCAGCATGCGCCAAAACTTCGCCTTCCGGGGAGATTCTTACATGCGGTTGTTTTCTCTGCCTGACAACATGCCGGAGCACGTTCCGCGCCGGCTTCTCTCATCCAGCATGGATCTGGCCGGATTTACCCTTTGCGGCCTCCTTGCCTTCCAGCTGCGTTTCGATGGTTCTGTGCCCGCTATCTACGCCCATGGAATGGGTGAGGCCATCCTTATATGGGCAGTCGCCAAATCGGTTGCCTTCTTCTTTGGCGCCGTCAACACCGGCTACTGGCGGTATACCTCGCTCGACGAGGCCGTACGGATTGGGTTAGCTAACTCCGCCGGATCGATGGTGGGCGGTTTGATCATTGTTCTTACCGTGCATCCCGGAATTCCGCGCTCGATCTATATTCTCGAATGGCTGACCTCATGCTCTTTGACACTGGGCACTCGATTTGCGGTCCGGTTAGCGTTGACCCCCAGAAAGGTCAGGCAGAAGAACAGCGGCGATCGGACCAGGACCCTTATCTATGGCGCTGGAACCGCAGGATTGGCCCTTGCCCGCGAGCTGCGGGAAAATCATTCCCTGAAAAGTGACCTGGTCGGGCTGATCGATGACGATTCACGCAAGGTCGGCCTGACCTTCCACGGAACGAGAGTGTTGGGCACCGGCGAGGCTCTTGGAGCACTCGCGACAAAGTACGAGATTGAACAAGTGCTGATTGCGATTCCCTCCGCCACCGGTCCACAACTGGTGCGCATGTTGCAATCCGCCATTGACGCGGAAGTCGATTACAAGATGGTCCCCGGATTAGCAGATATCATCCACGGCACGGAACTGGGTAAACAAATCCGGGACGTCGCAGTGGAAGATCTGTTGGGAAGAAGACCCGTGCTGTTGGAAGAAGAGAGAATCCGCGAGCGTATCGAGGGCAAAACCGTTATGGTCACTGGCGCGGCGGGTTCGATCGGTTCGGAAATTTGCCGCCAGATCGCGCGATTCAATCCACTTGCCCTGGTGGGCTTTGACGAAGCCGAAACCCCGCTGTTTCAACTCGACCGGGAGTTGAACAACAAGTTTCCTCAGCTCACGTTCTTTCCCGAGCTGGGCAATATTACTCGCTCCGGGAATGTACAGCAGGCCATGGATCGCTATCGCCCGTCGATCGTCTACCATGCCGCCGCATACAAACACGTACCCATGATGGAAAGACACGTCTTTGCGGCCGTAGAAAACAACATCTTCGGAACCTGGAATGTAGCCAGCGCTGCTATTGACCAAGGGGTGGACGATTTCGTCATGATCTCTTCCGACAAGGCGGTTCGCCCTACGAGCATGATGGGCGCAACCAAACGGATTGCGGAGTTGGTGATCAACGCGCTGCAAAAACAAGGCAGCACGCGGTTTATCGCCGTACGGTTCGGGAACGTATTGGGAAGCAGTGGCAGTGTTGTTCCGATATTTAAAGAGCAGATTGCCACGGGTGGCCCGGTAACGATTACCCATCCGGAGATGCGTCGCTACTTCATGACCATTCCAGAGGCCACCCAGCTCGTACTGCAGGCATTCGCGATGGGAAAAGGCGGAGAGGTTTTTGTCCTCGACATGGGCGAACCCGTCCGTATCGTAGATCTCGCTCGTAATCTTGTTTTACTCTCCGGGTTGCGCCCGGATCGGGATATCAAGTTCGAATTTACCGGCCTGCGCCCGGGTGAGAAGCTATTCGAAGAACTCAATCTCCAGAACGAACAATTCATGCCAACGGCACACGCGAAGATTCTCAGCTATCTCTCTCCCTTTTCGGCCGACCTCAAAGTGATGAATGTCGCATTGGAAGAACTTCGCCAGATCTCCGAATGCAAAGATGTGGCCCGTCTGGTGTTGTACTTGAAAGAACTCATTCCAGACTACAATCCCGGCTCCCCACTGCTGAAGCTCGCCCTTTCCGCAGCCACAGCCCAGGGCCCGAAGGTGAAGCCGAATCTCCCGGCAGCCGTGACCACCGAGTGGCCGCAGTCTCTTGAAACGCAGGCCAACCTGCTGAACTGAAAACGCTCTTTGCCTCGAGCGTCTCGCTTCTAAGATCCACACCCGATCGAAAAGATTGGCGGGGCAACCCATTGATGAAGGTTTTCGCCTACCTTACGCGAGTGCACATACTGATCCTGGCTGGCATGTGTGCATCCCTCGGCTGGGCCGAGCCGGCAATCGACCGTTCGCAACCTGCAACTGTCACTGACCAGAGCGCGATCGCGATTGGGCCGGGCGATTTGCTCGATCTCACCGTTTTCGATGTTCCCGAGCTGGTGCTGAAGGTTCGGGTGGATGCCAACGGCGTCGTCAGTCTTCCCCTGATGGGAGACCTGAAGCTTGCCGGGATGACGGTTCGCGATGCGCAACGGTTCATTGCCCGCGAACTGGTTGAGCAAAAGATGGTAAAGGAGCCGCAGGTGTCGCTCTTTATTGAGGAGTTTGCGACCCAGGGCATCACGGTATACGGAGAGGTGAATACACCGGGAATCTATCCCCTGATGGGCCCGCATCGGCTCTACGATGCGATTTCCGCGGCAGGTGGTTTAACCCTGAAATCCGGCGCTACTGTGACGATTTTGCACGCAACCCAGAGAGATCATCCCCAAGTGATCACCCTATCGGATGCGAATCCCGTTGAGCATGCGGATGTAACGATTTATCCGGGTGACAAAATCATCGTCTCCAAAGCAGGCGTGGTCTATGTACTGGGAGAGGTCAACAAGCCGGGCGCATTTCTCATGGAAGATAACACTTCGATTTCTGTCCTGAAGGCGACGGCATTGGCTGGGGGCACAACGAAGCTGGCATCGCTGAAAGATTCTGTGATCCTCAGGAAGTCTCCTCAAGGAACGGTGGAAACCAGGATTTCGCTGGACAAGATTTACCACGGCAAGGCCTCAGACCTGGAGTTGCAAGCGGAAGATATCGTCTTCGTTCCCTTGAGCAACGTAAAGAGCTACGGTGCCATGGGGCTGCAAGGCGCGATTCAGGCTGCCGTTTACTCCATCTACGCTATCGAGGTGCATTAACCACGATGCTTGTGAGGAGAAGCAACTCAGTTGGGCATGCAACCAAAGGCACCTCCGAGGGCCGTGGCCCGGGCATTTGGGGCGGCGGGGAGGCGGGTAATCCAGGAAGATCGGATGAGATCAGCCTCTCGGACCTGGTCCGCGTGTTGCGGCGCCGCAAACGGATCATCGCCGCTTCGGTCATCGTGGTGTTCCTTTTGGGAGTGCTGTATTGTGCTGTGAAGACCCGCCGCTATGAAGCCGTCGCTGACCTGGCGATCAATCCCGAGGGTTCCGATGCCCTGGATATGGGCGACATCACCGCCAGCCTCGGCGGCGGTGGTCTTGGTTTTGATGAAAAACTCGAAACCCAGGTTCATATTCTGAAAAGCGACAGCCTGGCATGGACGGTCATCAGCGAATTGCACTTGGATAAGCAGCCTACCTTTGCCGGTTACCGCAAGTTTATTTTCCTGGGACCGTATATCGTGCCGGCTGCGCCAGACCACATCGAGCAGACGAGCCCGGAACGCCGGAACGGGCTGCTGGCGATCTTTGGTGCGGCGCTGACCGTGCAGAAGGTCGCACGCACCCAGGCAGTAGAAATTACCTTTCGCAATGCCAATCCCAACCTGGCGCGGGAAATCGTCAATCATCTCGTATCCGCTTATACGCAGCGCACCTTCATGACCCGTTACAACGACACCATGAAGGCGTCGGACTGGTTATCGGGCCAACTGGCTCAACTCAAGTCGGCGGTGGAGCAATCGCAATCCAAACTCTCCCAGCTACAAAAGCAGACAGGCATTTTCGGCACCGATGAGAATAACAACCTTGTGCTCACCAAGCTGGACGATCTCAGCAAGGAGTTGACGGACGCGGAGGGCGACCGGATTGTCAAAGAGGCAAAGTATCGCGTTGCCCAGTCGGGCAACCCGGAGTTGATCGGCACCATTGTCCCTGACAGCGTGCTTCCTATCCTGCGTCAACAGCAAGCCGATTTGGAGACCCAACTCGCCCAGGCGAACTCGGAGTTTGGCCCCCGTTATCCCAAGTTGATACAGCTCGGCAGTCAATTGGCCCAAGTGGAAAAATCCCTGCAAAAGGAGATTGCGGACATTCAGGAACGCTTCCGCACCGACTACCAGATCTCTGCCGGCGCCGAGAAGCAGTTGCGGGCCGCTTTTGATGCGCAGAAGCAGCAAGCCTACGCCATGAGCGAGGGACTCGACCAATACGGCATTTTGAAACGCGAAGTGGAATCCGGCAGCGATCTTTACGAGGACTTATTGAAGAAACTGAAAGAAGCGGGAGTGGTTGCCAGTCTCAAGGCGGCCACCGTCGATATCATCGACCCCGCGACGCTCCCCACCAGGCCGGTGGAACCTAACACCTCGCTGGTGCTGGCGATGAGCATCCTGCTCGGGCTGGCTGCGGGAATCGCATGCACTTTGGCCGCCGAAAACCTGGATAACCTGATCCGCAGCCCGGAAGAAGTTGAGTTTCTCACCGGGGTTCCTCTCTTTGGGATGATCCCGCACATCAAGGGAATGATCTCGCCGATTGAGCCCGGGCGGGCGAAGAATATGGGACAGAATGGAGAAACGAATGGCGATGGATCCAGGCTGGGTTCTCTGGTTACCGTGCTTCGACCGAACTCGCAGGCTTCGGAAGGATTTCGCGCGCTGCGCACGGCGCTTCTCCTGGCATCGGCCGGCACGCCCCCGAAGACGATCCTGATTGCCAGCGCAGTGCCTGGGGAGGGCAAGACAACCGTTAGCATGAATATCGCTGCGGCCCTCTCCCAGCGGCCGTCGCGCGTGCTGTTGGTCGACGCAGACCTGCGGCGCGGCGCGCTGGCGGAACGATTGGAGATCCCAAAAAACCTTGGGTTGAGCGGCTCCCTCACCGGAGCCGGTAACTGGCGGGACGCTGTCACAGCCTTGCCCAATGCTCCGAATTTGTTTGTTCTTCAGGCAGGCCCGCGTCCGCCGAATTCCGCGGAACTGCTCGGATCAGTGCAGATGCACGAACTTCTGGAGGCGTGTAAAGCGGAGTACGATCACGTGATCATCGATAGTGCTCCGTGCCTGGTTGTTACCGACGCTGTGCTGGTGGCGCAAAAGACCGACGTGGTTATTCTCGTCTCCCGGATCGCTGTCACCCCGCGTAGCGGCTTGCATCGCGCCAGCGAGTTGCTGCAATTTGGCGAGGGTCATCTCACGGGTATCGTGGTCAATGATGTGCGCGTGGCCGACCACTATTACGGGTATGGGCACGGATACGGAAAATACAACCGCTATTACTCGGAAGAGCGGGAAAGGCACGAACCGGCCATTAAACCAAGCGCGAGCAGCGTTTCGCCGTGACCAAAAAGGCGATGGATGTGCCGGCTTTGTTTAAAGCATGCGTCCATGGCGTATACCGGCCGTCTGATCGCCTTGACAATACGATGCCTATCCGCAGGGAACCCTTCGTTCCGCTCTACATTAAGAGCCGCTGTACCTATTGGGCCCTTCAAGGCCTGTGCGCGGCCGGGATAAAGACAGTGAGTCACCAGCTTGCCGGCGGGGGTCAGATGTTGCTTGATACCAACGATCGCCTGGCGCGGCGGATCCGGTGTGAGGAGGCGTTTGAGCCGGCAGTTCGTCGCGAGATGGAGCGAATTGCGTCCCGCCGGGTGAACGTCATCGATATTGGCGCGAACATTGGGTACTACACCATCCTCACGTCCAAGCTGATAGGCCCCGGCCAGCGAGTCTTCTCCTTTGAACCGCAGCCCGCTGTGGTCACCAAGCTGCGCCGCAACATTGAGGCGAGCGGCCTGGCCAACGTGACTGTTTTCCCGTTCGCGCTTTCCGACGCTTCGGGCCGTGTGCCCTTTCATGTCCCTCATGAAGGTGGGGAATCGCACGGGAGCTTGCATGCCAATGGACGCTTTCGCGTGAGGAAGATCGTCGAGATTGAGACGCGGCGATTAGATGATGTGTGGCAACAATTGGGAAGCCCCGATGTCGGTCTCGTTAAGCTGGACGCTGAAGGCGCGGAACTGCCGATTCTTCGCGGGGCAGTCGGGTTGTTGTCCGCAGTGAACAAGCCCGTCCTGATCTTCGAAGCCTGTGAAGAGAACTGTCAACCCTTTGGTTACTGTGTTTTCGATCTGTTGCACTATGTTCAAGGTTTCGGATACAGGCTACGACAGCTTGACCAGTACGATTGGTTGGCCGAGCCCGAGCCGGTTTCGCATGACAGCACGCAAACCGCTGAGGCGTAGAGTGGAAATGTCCAAAACACTCAAGGCGCGCGCGAGGTCCGCTGCTCACGCCTTTGGATACGACATTCACCAATCACAGGACCGCCGCGCCAGCGCCTTGTTCTCGCTGCTCGGCATCGACTTACTGATCGACATCGGTGCTAACCGAGGTCAGTATGCGCTCTCGCGGCGGGCCAGTGGATACCAGGGTGAGATTCTATCGTTTGAACCCCTAAGCACCGCGCACGCCACGCTGCTGGCGCTTGCCAGGAACGACCCACATTGGACGATCGCCGATCGAGTGGCCGTCGGTGATCGATCTGGCGAGATTGAAATCAACCTCGCTGGAAATAGTGTGTCCAGCTCCGTGCTCCCCATGCTGGATGCGCACTTAGCCGCGGCGCCCCATTCTCGATATATCGGGAAAGAAGTCGTTCCCCTGCGCCGTCTGGACGACCTGCTGGAATCGACCGTCGGTGGGCGAAAGATCTTCCTCAAACTGGATGTCCAGGGCTTCGAGGGATACGTGCTGCATGGGGCCCAACACATCCTGCGAACAGCGTTAGCTTTGCAGCTGGAAATGTCCTTGCTTCCCCTGTACCAGGGAGAAATCCTGATGCCGGAGATGTACCAGTTCCTGCGCGAGAAGCGTTTTGAGCTGTGGGATCTGCAACCCGGGTTCCGGGATCCAACCACGGGCAGGTTGTTACAGGTGGATGCCGTCTTTACCAGGCAGGACACCAGCACGACCAACGCTTGTTAAGTTTCAGGACGTAGAACTCGTGGCTACCGGATAGCCATCCATTTGTGTGACGCGCCACGCGAAGAGGATCCATTGTTGACCACGTTCCCCAGAAGAATCATCGAGAGAACCGGCTATCGCATCGTCCCCAGGTTTGACCCTATCCTGCACTTCCGTTCTGAGGCTTACCTCCGCCACAACGCGCGGCGGCAAGAACACCTTGCCAGCCTGCACATCCCGGTCGCGGGCATGTCCGTTCTGGAGGTTGGGGCGGGAATTGGGGATCATTCTCACTACTTCCTGGATCGGGGATGCCGCGTGACGATTACCGAAACGCGCGAAAGCTCGCTCGAGTACGTCCGGCAGCGCTTTCCGGCCAGCGACGTGCGGCGACTCGACCTGGAACATCCGCCCCACAAAGTCGCAGGAGCGCCGTTCGATATCGTCTATTGCTACGGGCTGTTGTACCACTTGAGCAACCCGGCACAGACGCTCGCATTCTTTCGCGAAAACACAGGCAAAATGCTGCTTCTGGAGACATGCGTTTCCTTCGCCCCGGACACCGGTGTGAACCTCACAGAAGAAGTACAAAAGAGCCCCACCCAGGCGTTCAGCGGCACGGGTTGCCGGCCATCGCGATCGTGGGTCTGGGATGAACTGCGCAAGCTATACCCGCATGTCTACATTCCGCGAACGCAGCCCAACCATGAGGAATTTCCGACGGACTGGAACGCGCCGAAAAAACATGAAGCGAGTCTTCAGCGGGCCATCTTCGTTGCGTCCCTGGAGCCTCTCTCGAACGAGATGCTCGCGCCCGCGCTGCTCATGCAGCAGAGACGGCACGAGTGAGGTTCTGTGCTCAGCCGCTTCAGCATGTTCCCGGTAAAGCGGGTGAAGAAGATCTGCCGATGGATCCGAGCCCCGAGGCACGGCGGGCAAGAACCAACCGGATGCAGCTTGCGTGGATCACGTCCCTTCTCTCCACCGTGACTACCGTCGCGATCCAGTTGCTGGCTATTCCTCTGGTCTACCGTTCGCTCGCCGAAAGTGGATACGCGGCGTTTGCATCGATCACCGCGGCCGCAGGAGTTATCGGTGTCTTAAATCTCGGGATTGGCGGATCGTTGGTGACGCCCCTGGCCGCCGCCGGAGCGGAAGGCGACGAAGAACGCCAGGCCGTGCTTGTGCAGGCCGGCCTGGGGCCGCTGATCGCGCTCTGCCTGATTGGGATCGCGGTGATCCTTCCGGTCGTCGCCTCGCTGTCTCCCAAAACCCTTTTAGGTAAGGCAGGCGCCGGCAATGTTCTGGATCTGCACGCTGCGATATTGATCGCGGTTACCGTCGCTCTCGCATCCATTCCTCTGTCCTCCATTGATATCCTGCGTCAGGCGTTTCAGGAACTGCATATCAGCAATCTTCTTGGCGCGGCCTCGAACGTGGTCGTCTGTATTGCCCTCTTAATCGCCGCTCATTACTCAATGGCCCTTACGGCCTTCATCGCCGCCTTTACCCTGCCACCGCTTGCCTTCAAGATGGGGAACTCGGGATGCCTGTTCGGTCGAAAACGCTATCTGCTGCGCAGGCCCGATCGCTTTCCCAGGCTAGAGAGCCAACGGCTCCTGGGCGATGGTCTTCGCTATGTGCTGGCCTCGTTCTCTTTTGTTCTGGTCTATCAATGGCCCGTCTATTGGATAGCCCGAACGCTGCCCGCCAGGCAAAGCGCCCCCTTTGCGATCTCCATCCAGATCGTACTTCTTTCACTTTCCTTTGCCCTGGGATTCCTTCGCCCGATGTGGTCATCCACGGCGGATGCCTACGCGCGCAGAGATTACGCTTGGCTGGATAGGCAGATTAAAAAAGGACGCCTGACGGTCGTACTTACCGGGGTTGCCGTGCTGGCGGCGATGCTTCTCCTTGGACAACAGATGGTGCGGTTTTGGATTCGGCAACCAATCCTGTTGGGCTGGCAGACCCGGGGCCTGATCGGTGCCCTCATCGTGTTGTCCATCTGGGAGCAATTTCACTTTCTGCTGACGCTGGGCCTGGGGCAGTTGAGGAAGGCAGCGATCGCGATCTTTCAGCGCGCCTTTGTCTTCGCTCTGGCCGTGCCGCTGCTCGCCGCGCTGGGGGGACCCAAGGCGCTGTTGTGCGGAATCTGCTGCTCCATCGTGTTCTGGACAGCCTGGCGGCTGCCAAGATTGCTGCATGCCCAGCTTGTTCCCGCTGGATGAGCCAGGAGTGAGCGGAAGCGCAGGGCGCTCACGGTTGCGAGCTGGAAGATCAAATGCCGGCCTTCTGTAACGGCGACCGCTCTGCATGGAGGCTTCGCCCTCCCCTTTGTCATCCCGAGCCGATGACCTCGCCTGCGGCGAGGTTATGAAACCAATGAACGCTGGAAATCGATATTGATTCTGTTGGCTTTTTTGCTCATTGGGAGAGTGTGTGACTTTTTCGATCTTTTCGTGTTTCTGCGTAGCTAACCGAATGCTTTTCACCCCCCACAAAGCCGTCATCCTGAGCGAAGCGCCGCGCGGATCTATCGCATAACGGACGGCCTATGGCGCGCAGTCGAAGGACCCCGGCGATGCTTGTTGGCAGATGCTCTTCGGAGCTTTCCGGCCACAGACTACAAGGGAAATCAAAAAGTCAAAGCCTCCGACCGAAGCGAAGCCAGATTTCCTACTTCGCGGCACTCGCAACAACCACATATGCGGCTTTCGGTAGAGAAAGCCGCATGAAGTTTGCCAGCGCCACCAAGTTCCACAGGAAATCTGGGGGAGCGTAGCGGAGGGATCTGCAGTTCTGCGGAACTTTCCTTGAAATGTTTTTTTGACGGAGCACGGATTTCCTACTTCGCACCGTTAACGCCGGAACGTGCGCGGTCCCCCGTGAAGAGAGCCGCATGCAGTTCATCAACGGCACGAGCTGTACCAGGAAATCCAATGGAGCGGCCTGCTGTTTCTCCCCTCTCCCGCTATGACGGCACGAGCCGCAGTGGGTGGCGTCAAGAACGCGATCGCGCCTGACTAAGAAGAAATCGCGCTGGTCACGGTTTCGGAAATTACGGATCGGAAATTCTCGATTGAATGCACTGCCAACCTTTGTCTGGCTTCGGCAAGAGTCCGGCTATATTGCTCAGGCTTCATGGCTAAACTTCGAAGCGCCTGCACCACCGTTTGCAGGTCGTCCGGATCAATCTCCGGTCCCACCGCGAATTTGCGGCCCAGGTACCCAATCACCCCCTCGCGGGTGAAGATGCAAGGCAAACCGTGACGAACAGCAAGGACGAGCACACCGCTCATTCCGTAGAACTTTGAATATCCCAACCACATTGAATCCGCCGCGCTCAGCACTGTTCTTTCCAGCCGATCATCGAGATATTGCTCTAACACATGCAGCCTACCGGAGACGCTCAAGGCCTTTGCTTCCATCTGTTGGAGGGATTGCTTTACCTCCCCGTTCTGGAGTCCCGCCAGCAGAATGTGGATGCTTATGGGACACTGCGGATCACTTGCGGCGCGGATTAATTGGCTCACTCCCTTCCTTGCTGTAAGAGAACCGTACAGCAGCACGAGATGCGCTTCGCCGGGAATCCCTAGCTCCGCGCGGCTCGCGCCGCGATCGGGTAAATCGTACTCCAGGCTCGGATCGGGAAGGTAGACGAGCCGCTCTCTCTCTTTGTTACTGAAGGACAACGATGCAAAATCCATCATCGTGGGATCGATGGTCAGCAACTTATGCAGACTTCGATCGCGCAACACCTTTCTGTACAGTTTGTTCCGAACCCAGTCATCCCGCCGCGAAGGAGCCACCACGCCTCTCATGCTTCCCAGGTGAAATACCGGTCGCAAGCTGATTCCCACCCACGGGGTCGCCGCAAAGCCGGTCCCCAAAACAGCCCATGCGTCCAGGGCATCATCCGCTGCAGGCAGGATCACCAGGTCCACTGCGCCGCCTAGCTTCGCCTGGCGGACGGCGCGGCTATACAGTGTGCGATATGTAGCTTGCTTGCGCACCAGACCCATCCATGAGGAGTTGGCAAGACCGGTGGCCGTTGCCCGGTCGATCAAGATTTCTTGCGGGACAAACCGTCCCCGCAAAGCAACCAGTTCCTTGTGCTCGAGAAGGCTTCTCGGGCCAGACAGAATGACCTGCGCCTTGCTCATGACTTCCGACTCCATCACCCATCGGACTAGCCGGGCACGATGCCCGGATGATTCCATTGCGGCGATAAGCAATCGGGCCATGGCTGTCCTTTCCGTCCCTGGGCTGACCCTGTCGATCGAGACCCGTGTGCAACGGTACCTGCGCGTGAGTCGCCGCCCCCAGGCCTTTGGCTTTGCTGATTTTAGACGGTTCTGCCGCTGGCGGGTCCCGGCCAACCTTTGTCTGCCGCGCGGTTACTTAAGCCCTACGCAATTCGGGCCTGGTCATGGAAAAGAAGAATGAACCATGGCAACATTTTCCCGGATGTGGAGAATCGTTCCGGGTCCCACAGGCTTGTCGGCATCGCAAGCTTCTGCCTGTTCTTGAACCTGGCCGGATTTCTCGTGGTATCGTACCTGCCCGGTGTTTTGCATATCAACCATCGCGCTGTTACCGTACCTTTTCGATGCTTAGTGTTGGCGCTGTCCACATACGCGGTATACAGGATACTCGCCCTTTCCCATCTCCGATTAACCGTGTCAGTCACCACCTTGCTGGCGGTTGGGTTCTGGACTTTATATGTCACCCGATTTATATGCGACACGGTGCTGTTTCCCGTGTCGATTGGGGAGAACCCGGATGACATCGCCGTCTTTTTGTTCGGCATGTGCTTGCCTACGTTTATCGTTTTTTATTTGTTCGGCGAAATCCATCTGTACCGCAAGGCGCTTGTCTGGAGCATGCTCGCGCTCGGCGTATGCTCTGCGATTTCGATGCGTCTGACCCATGTCCAGGAGGACAAACTCCAGGGCCAGCACCTGGGAAACGATATTCTTAACCATATTGGCTATGGGCACATGGGATTGACCGCCATGATCCTCGGGCTCTTTGTCCTGCTGCAAATCGGGAGAGCACGCAGGGGCTGGACTCTCCGGCTCTTGGCGGCCGCGACGGTTTGCTTTGGAGCGTTTTCTATTCTGGCCGCGTCCAGTCGCGGCGCCTTGGTTGCCGCCGTTTTGTTGCTTCCCATTGTCGTGTATCTGGGATTACGCCGTGGCTCCAGGCTGCTCGCCATCGGCATCTGCGCCGTTCTGTTCTTCGTGATCTCCGCGGCCGCGGCCTACCTCGCCCAGAACGGCACGGATGTCAAGCGTCTATTGGGATCGGCGGAAGCCTATAGCGTCTCCAATGTCAGCGTGTATGAGCGCCAGAACCTGGCGCGGGATGCCTGGCACGAATATTTGCAACACCCTGTCCTGGGCAGTTCCATCGTTGAACGAAGATCGCTGGCCTATCCCCACAATTGTGTCGTCGAGGCATTCATGGCTACGGGTACATTCGGTGGATCGATCTTTGTCTTGATGCTGCTCATGGCCATTTACCGCGCCATCCTGCTCGTCAGGGTAGACGTTGCGATGTCATGGATCTCACTCTGCTTCTTTCAGCAGCTCATCGGGGCCATGTTCTCAGGGGGCCTGTACGGCAACGCGTCGTTGTGGGGAATGATGGCAATCGTCTTGGGCGCCGATCTTCCCCGGATGCGGCCGGAGCGGTTGCCGGCCAAACGCTCGTGGTCATCGTTGGCCTGAATCCAGTTCTTTCAAAAAGGCCCGAGTCTCTAACCACCACGGAGCTTTCTCATCCCAGGTCAGGCTGTTGGAGCAGCACCAGATCACGACGCCATCCGCATATTTCCGGGCAGTTTCGAGCTCCGTGCGCCAGTAATCGCCCGGCAGGAAGGTGTTCCCGAGCGTTTTGTTGGAGGGATGATATTGCGGCCACAGGAAGATGTAGACAGGCTTTCCCCGGGAAAGTCTGCGCGCTTCCTGAATCTGCGCGATGGCATACTTCTGCCAGCCGTCCCGATCTTCATAGAAGGTATAGACCGACGGAAATAACCCATCCACGAAGGGAGCGATCGAAGCCAGGCTGTCGTCTTCCTTTTGCCACGCTGCATATCCAGGCGATCCCTTCTCTTGAATGGCCCTCCAATAATCCCGTATAGGAAGCACACCGTATAAGCCGGCATTTACCGCCGGTGCCGATGTCTTGAACCATTGCAGCACTGTTTCGTACTTCTTGACACTCTCGGCCACCGTGGCCGCCTCTCCCACGACCGGCCAGTGTTCGATGTCGATGACGACGGTGCCCGTGGTTTGGTTGGCAAGTTGAGCAAAGGTTGTGATTCGACTATGGTCGGGAAGACTGGTCGCGTCGGGAATCTTATTCCCTTCCCACATAAAGTTTGGATAAAGAACCATGATCCGCTCCAGGCCGTACTTTGTTAAATCCGGTTTATGTGCGAAGCCGGTTGCATCAAAGACCGGGAATGGATGGTTTGCGCTCACCGCTTGACCCGCGATGCTCGGCGCCGCCAATAACCACGCGGCCAGGAGCCACATGGACATCGTGTAACTCACGAGCTTTTTCACCGGCTTATCGTAACTGCGAGTCATCCTTATCCCCCCCTTTTTTGCGGGCTGGATTTTAGCATATGAGGCTACTGCAGAATTCCGGAGTGCCCCCTTGTTACCTGTCGCGCCCCCAGGACGTGGGTGAGGGCGTCCCCTTCAAAAATCAGATTCAGCGTTTCCTTGACCACCGCTATGGGGCGCTCCATTTTCTCCTGCCGGTCCTCAACGGCGACCATCAAGCGTTCTTCACCAACGGAGATGACGAGGTGTTGCAACGCACCTGGGCTCGAGAGATGGGCTTGCCGGAGAAGGTAAGTCTCAAAGACATCCTGCTGGCCCAGATTGAATCGCATCGTGCCGAGGTCTTCTACAATCTGGATCCGGTACGGTACGACAGCGATTTTGTCCATAAGCTGCCGGGATGCGTGCGCAAGGCGATTGCCTGGCGTAACATTCCCTCTCCTGCGGCGGACTTTGGCGGTTACGACTTCATTGTGTGCAACTCCCCTACTCTGCTCAAGCGATATGAAGGCTGTGGCTGGAAAGCTGCGTACTTCTCGCCCGCTCACGATCCGGTGATGGATCAATATGCCGGCAACCATGACCGTCCTATCGATTTGCTGTTCGTTGGCGGTTATTCGCGGCATCATATGCGGCGCGCGGCCGCGCTCGATGCCGTCGCCGCTCTCAGCCCTGCCTGCAGGATCGAATTTTGCCTGGCGCGTTCCCGGTTTACCCGCCTGGCTGAATCACCGCTCGGTTACCTTGCGCCGGTAGGAAAATATCGCAGGCCGCGCAACATTCGCGCTGTTTCGTCCGGCCCCGTCTATGGCCGTGACCTCTACACCCGTATTTCCCGCGCAAAGATCGTTTTAAATGGCGCCATCGACATGTCGGGCGAGGACCGCGGCAATATGCGCTGTTTTGAAAGTATGGGTTGCCGGGCACTTCTTCTGTCTGACGAGGGTGTCTACCCGGCAGGCATGGTCGCAGGTCAAACGCTGGTTACCTATCAGTCTCCGGCCGACCTTGTCGTCAAGTTCCGCGAGTTATTGGAGGCTCCGGAAATGATCGCGGGTATCGCCCAGGCCGGCCATGACATGGTTACTCGACAATACTCAAAGCAAGTGCAGTGGAGTGCGTTTGAGGCACTGGTTGCGAACGCCTAGCGGATGAAGCCGTTATGAACATGAAGGAGAGAGCCAGGAAAGGACTGCGAAGGAGCCCATCACTGGCCCTTGCCGTGGCACGAGCTTATCGCTTTGCGCTCGGCGTGCGGGCAAGCGCGGCTCTGTTTCTCCGGTTTCCCTCCGTCTATATCGCCTCTGACGTGCTGCTCATCGGTGTATTCCGCATTCGCATCGGATCCAATGTCGCCATCGGCAGTGGTAGTTGGCTGAATGTCAACGACCGCAAGTCTCTCTCGGATGGTTTGGTCATCGGTGATAACTGCTTTATCGGCAAGAGAAACTTCTTTTCCGTTGGACGGTCGATCGTCCTTCGCGAATACTGCCTTACGGCCTTGAACTGCGCCTTCATCGGGAGCTCACACCGCTACGACGATCCCATGAGCGCCTACATGGCGACTGGCGTAACCCTGGACGCGGATATTTATGTGGGCGCAAACTGCTTCTTTGGGTACGGCTCCCAGGTGGTTGGCAATGTTCGCATCGGGCACGGCTGTGTGATTGGCGCCGGCGCGCTGATTCGAACGGATATTCCGCCCTTCTCGCTGGCTGTGGGAAATCCCGCAAGGGTGGTTAAGCGTTTCGACTTCTCCTCCATGCAGTGGGTTGCGTGGCCTGCCAATCGCGTCACCGAGGGACCATCCGAAGAAGCGTATGTTGCCCACCTGCGCCGCCAACACGGCTTCGTCATTCAACCTATTTCCGTGGCTGCGAGCTCCTTCGGCAACATTCTTTGAGCCAACCGATCCCTCTCCGTGATGACCGCGTCCAGAAAGCCATCTGGATCACAGGATGTCGGGGCTTTATCGGCCGCCATCTTGCCTGCTGGCTTTCACGCCAGGGCCACACCGTGGTCGGCATCGGGCATGGCCCCTGGCCATCCGCGGAGGCGCGAGCCTGGGGTATCGAACGCTGGCTCAATGGAGGAATTCATGCCAGCAATCTGCAACAACTGCTGGGCGATGGGGGGCCTCCCGACTATATCTTTCACTTGGCCGGAGGCTCATCGATTGGCGCGTCGATTGCCAACCCCTATGAAGACTTCACGCGCACGGTCGCTACCACCGCAGAATTGCTCGAGTGGATGCGGCTCGGGGCGCGCAACGCAAAGTTGGTTTCCGTATCGAGCGCGGCGGTCTATGGGGCGGGTCATACAGGACCCATCAAAGAAGAAGATGCGCTTCTGCCATTTTCGCCGTATGGATACCACAAGCTGATGATGGAGAACTTATGCCTGTCGTATGCAGAGAATTTCGGCCTGTCCGTTCTGGTGGTCCGGCTGTTCTCGGTATACGGCAGTTGGCTTAAGAAGCAGCTGCTGTGGGATATGTGCTCCAGCCTGGCGGCAGGCACGCGGCAATTGGTGCTGGGTGGCACCGGCGAGGAACTGCGCGATTGGACCGACATCCGTGATGTGGTGCGCGCTTTAGAGTTCACCATGGGGCTGGCCTCGGATCCGGGCGCGATGGCGGTCTTCAATGTGGGGTCGGGACAAGCGACCAGCGTAGGCAGCATTGCCGCGATGGTATTGGAGTCCTGGCCTGCGCCGGCCAGGGTTGTCTTCAATGGCAAGGCGCGCCCCGGCAACCCCTGCAGCTTGGTGGCGGATGACTCGTTCCTGCAAACGAAGGGGTTTGTCTGGAGCGTTCCCGTGCATCGCGGGGTCCGCGACTATGTGCGGTGGTACTTGCAATCTTCCAGGAGTGATCTTTGACCCGGGTGGCGTTCACCTTGATCAGTGCCGCCAACTGGAGGGGCACAGGCGGCTATAACTACCTGGTCAATCTGGCACAGGTGCTCTCCGCCCATGCGCGGGATCGCGTGCGCATGGTGTTGTTTGTGGGCACTGATACGGTAGCCGAAAATATAGAGCCCTTTGCCGCTATATCGGGGGTGCAGGTCATTCGTCTCTCCGCCTTTAACGACGCATACAGGAATCAACGTCTCCGCCAAGCGCTACTGACTGGCTCTGATCAGGCCGCCGCTCACGCGTTTCGCGAACACCGGATCGACGTGCTCTTCGAGTGCGCGCAATACTATGGCTGGCGCTTTCCGTTTCCCTGCGTAGCCTGGATTACCGACTTTCAACACCGGCATCTCCCTGAATTGTTTAGCTTCGGCGCGTATTGGAAGCGCGATCTCGGTTTTCGCGCGCAAATATTGAGCCATCGGCAGGTCATGCTCAGCAGCGAAGATAGCAGATCTGATTGTGAAGCATTCTTTCCCCAATCGGTGGGCAGAACCTCCGTTGTCCGCTCCGCGATGTTGCCGCCCGGCCTCTCTGATGTAGACAGCGATCGCGCCGTTGCGCTCGGCTATCAACTACCGGAGTGTTACTTTTATTTGCCCAATCAGTTCTGGAAGCACAAGAACCATCGCACAGTGATCGAGGCGCTTCGCCTATTACGGCAAAAGGGTTCGAACCCGGTGGTGGCCACCTCCGGTAGGGCGGAGGACTATCGCCATCCCCACCATTTTGCCGGGCTTCAGGCATTGGTCTCCGCCTACGGGCTAACGCATAACTTTCGCTTTCTTGGAATCGTGCCGCGCTCCCATGTGTTTGCGTTGATGCGCATCTGTACCGCGCTTATCAATCCCTCATTATCCGAGGGCTGGAGCACTCCTGTGGAAGAGGGCAAATCACTTGGGGTGCCTATGCTGCTTTCCGATCTGCGCGTTCATCGAGAACAGGCCGGGGATCGCGCATACTATTTTGATCCGGAAGCCGCACCACAGCTTGCATCGCTGATGGCTCAGCACGAAGATTTGCCTGCCCCATCACGCCGCGCGCGAGAGAAAGAGGCCATCGTGGCTGCGCAGAATCGAGTAAAGGAATTCGCGGCCGATTTTTCTGTAGCCGTGGAGCGGGCTGTGGCCTTGTTCCTACGCCAACAGTCGCTTTCTCCAGTGCGCGTCTTCGACAGGATTCGATGATCAACCTTCGAACGCAACTTTGTGTCAGCCTGTTGGTGCTCCTTGCCGCCGCTGCGGAGGCGAGAGCCCAAACAGCGTCAAGCAGTCCGCCGGCGAGTCAAGCGTTCGTCCACAAAACCGGCAAATCGGGAAACGGCAAAAGTTCGCCGGGCGGGAACTCCCATGCGGAGGTGTCGACCGGGCTCTGCTTCCAACCTGGAGTTGGCTGGCAACGTATCGTTACCGGGCAACCCAACGCATCTGCCACCCGGGACGCGATTGGCTCGGCCGGCGCAGCCAGTCCGCAATCGAGCGCGAAGCAAGCCCGCTCGGTCGAGTGTGGTGGAATATTGACAGGCAAGAACGACGCCGGCGTCGGAACATTCGCAATCCCCGATCCCAACCGAGCCGCCAGATCTGCCGGTTCGAGGAAAACCGGCGCCGTCACTTCTTTCCAGGTCCATTCCGCCATTGCATCCGAATAGCAGTGGCCGCCTGAACTCGATGGGGATTACGCCGAGCGCCATGCCGTCTGCCCCCTTGCTCTTTACCTCAGAAGCCGGCTCGGACGAGCACTCAGGCCAGGGAGGCGAGCGCGCCTTCCACGCCTATATCAGTCCGATCAAGCTACGCAAATTGATACGAAACGCGCCTGACTTTCGGACGCGCATGAAATTGGAACAGCTGCAGAAAAACCCGGCGCCCCAGTTGCACCATGCGGGGGTTGATGCAAAGGCAGGCCAGGGCTCCCGCAAGCCACTGCGAGGTGAGCGCGCAGGCGCCACCTCTTTGCGGAGATCCGATGCGAACGGCCGGCCGCGGGGCACTCCCCGCGATTGACTGCCATTCCGTAACCCGATCCGTGAACCTCGCACCCAACCCCAGTCCTTGGGAATAAGAGCATGAACGTTCTGATCGTGAGCGCCGTATTCCCGCCTGAACCTGTGGTGACTGCGCAGACCAGCTTTCAAATTGCCGAGGAATTATTTCGCTTTGGTCACCGGGTTACCGTCCTGGCCCCGTTTCCCAACCGTCCCGACGGAAGGCTTTTCAAAGGCTACCGGCGATCGCTCTACCGTCGGGAGAGTATGGGGTTCTCCGTGATCCGCTGCTTTTCTTTCCTCTCCAGGAAGTCAAGCATGGGCAGCCGTTTATTGGAAAATTTGGGCTTTGCCATTACCTGTTCCGCCCTCGTTCTTTTTCTGCCGCGGCCGGATGTCATTTATATGAACTCATGGGTGATTGTCTGTTCTGGCATGGTTTGCGCCGCGGCCTGGCTGCGCAGCATCCCGGTCGCGATGAGCATTCAGGACGTTTACCCCGAATCGCTCTCACAGCAGCAAAGGATCAGGACGCAATCGCTCCTGTATCGAGTTTTGCGCGCGCTCGATCGCAGGATCGCACACTCCGCAAAGGCTCTCATCGTGATCTCGGATCAGTTTCGTGAAACCTATCGATTAGATCGCGGAGTGCCTGCCGAGCGTATCCACGTGCTGCAGAATTGGGGAGAGACCAGCTCCGTGAACGTGGACGCCCGCGGCGCCTACGGCCTGCGTCAGAAGTACGGCATACTCGATCAAACCATGTTGGCAGTCTATGCCGGCAACATTGGCGCCGCAGCCGGAGTCGAAACGGCGATCAAGGCATTCGAGTATCTATGGAACGAAGATAATATCTGTATGCTCATCGCCGGAGTGGGCTCGTCTTTGCGCGCGTGCCAGCAGATGGTCGAAGAAAAGGGACTTCAGGATCGCATTTTTTTTCATACCCCCTGGCCGAAGCAGGACACAGGAATCGTCCTCGGCGCAGCCGACGTTCTCTTGTTGCCAACACAAGGCGAGCAGTCGCTGGTGTCGGTTCCCTCCAAGCTCATCTCGTACATGTTGTCTGGCCGTCCGGTACTCGCTATGGTGCTCGGCAACTCCGACAGCGCCAAACTGATCACCAAAGCCAAAGCGGGCTGGGTGATTCCGCCGGATGACCCGGCCGGAACGGCTGCCGCCTTGAAAGTCATTGCCGCCACCGCTCCGGAAGATATTCGCGCCGCCGGAGCCCGCGGTCTGGACTATGCCCTGTGCCACCTGACCCGCGAGGCAAATCTTCCCCGGATGATCCAGCTGCTGCTCGAGACCGCAACCAGGACCGTGCGGCCCTTGTCATGACCTGGGGTACAAATTGTGATCAAGCGGCTCAGCTGTGCCTGGAAGCGTTTCTTTGATCTTACCGTGGCTATCGCAGCGCTGATTGTCTTTGCGCCGCTGTTTGGGCTGATCGCTGTTGCCATCAAGCTCAGCTCCAGGGGACCGGTATTGTTCACGCAAGAACGTATCGGTTGGCAAGGGCGAAAGTTTCGGATCATCAAGTTCCGATCGATGGTGCGGAATGCGCCGTATATCCGCAATCCCGACGGCAGTGCTTATAGTTCGGACACAGATCTGCGCGTGACCCGCTTAGGTAGAATCCTTCGGCGAACCAGCCTGGATGAAATGCCACAACTGTGGAACGTGGTGCGCGGCGAGATGAGCCTCATCGGGCCGCGTCCAGAGCTTGCTGAAGGCATTTGCAGCTATCGGCCACCCGACTTCCGGCGGCTCAATGTCCGCCCCGGTATGACCGGTTGGGCGGTGGTGCATGGACGCAATGACCTGCCCATCACCTTACGCCGGGAATTGGATACCTGGTATGCCGACCATGCGGGCTGCCTGCTGGATATCAAGATTCTCTGGAAGACAATTGCAACTGTCGTGGTCAGCCAGGGAATTAATCGGACCGGAGAGCCGGCGCTTCCGGACGCCCCGTCCGATCACGGAGTGGAGGCCCAGCAATGTTCCACGGAAAACTAGGAGCGCTTCTTCCCTTCGATGAAGCGGCTTTGCCGTTGGTAAGAGAATGGATCAATGATGAGGAAGTGAGGCGAGGTACCGGGACGGAAAGCCCAGTCACCGATTGGGAACACCGTCGCTGGTACGAGTCCGTCATGGCAGATCCTGCGCAGCGTGTCTTCCTGATCGCTCAAGGTAAAAGGAACGAAGCGCACGCGGTCGGAGCGCTCGGGCTTCGCGGCATCAACTGGCGATCGCGTCATGCGGAGTATTGGATTTACCTTGGAGATCGTTTAGCGCGAGGCAAAGGTCTCGCTGACGAGGCTTCCCGGTTATTGCTGCAGTTTGCCTTTGCGACTTTGGGATTGCATAGAGTCTTTCTCCAGGTCAATGTCACCAACCTGCCCGCGATTAGCCTTTACCGGCGCCTCGGTTTTGTGGAGGAAGGCCTGCTGCGTGCCGCGGTATTTGCGGATGGCCGCTTCGTCGACCGTCTCCTCCTTTCCATGCTGTCGCACGAGTTTCGACCGACCCCGGAGTAACGACCACCAAGCAACGGCGACGGCAACATAAGTAAATAAATCTGCGCAAGCATAAGCGCTGACTTTGTTTGGAATGTTTTCTTCAAAACTCCGCAAAAATCGTCATCCTGAGAGCTCGCGACTTTTTCGATCTTTTCGAGCTTTTCGTGTTTTGCGCGTAGCTAACCGGATGCTTTTAACCCCCCACAAAGCCGTCATCCTGAGAGGCTGTGACTTTTTCGATCTTTTCGTGTTTTCTGCGTAGCTAACCGGATGTTTTTTACCCCCCCACAAAGCCGTCATCCTGAGAGCCTGTGACTTTTTCGATCTTTTCGTGTTTTCTGCGTGGCTAACCGGATGCTTTTTACCCCCCACGAAGCCGTCATCCTGAGAGCCTGTGACTTTTTCGATCTTTTCGTATTTTCTGCGTAGCTAACCGGATGCTTTTTACCCCCCACAAAGCCGTCATCCTGAGAGCCTGTGACTTTTTCGATCTTTTCGTGTTTTCTGCGTAGCTAACCGGATGCTTTTTACCCCCCCCCGAAGCCGTCATCCTGAGAGCCTGTGACTTTTTCGATCTTTTCGTGTTTTCTGCGTAGCTAACCGGATGCTTTTTACCCCCCACAAAGCCGTCATCCTGAGCGAAGCGCCGCGCGGATCTATCGCATAACAGAAGGCCTATGGCGCGCAGTCGAAGGACCCCGGCGATGCTTATCTTGCCTATGCCGTTCGGAGCTTTTAACACCGAAGCCCGCGTGCAAGGTCTTTGAGAGTTCTTGTTCTCGGCAATAAGGAAAGAAGTGGCTGGTCCGCCCGGTGCCGGCTTCGGTGGTTGAAAAGCTCCGAACGGCATAGGCAAGATAAGCATCCTCGGGTCGCGCCGTCAGCGCGGTGTCACCCAATCAATCGGTGAGCTCAGGATGACGATTTTGTGGGAGTTTGAAGAAAGACTCCGAAACAAGTTAGCGCTCATGGGACGTAGTCCTGGGCTAAAGCTCAACCGTCCCTGCGGGACTGCATGCTAAGTACAACCTTTCGGAAAGGGCGAGCTCTTGATTCCCAGCTTATTAGTGGTGGGTGCCGGTCCGCTGCAAATACCAGCAATCCATGAGGCTCACGCACTCGGGATTCGCACCATTGCGGTGGACGGCAATTCTTCTGCCGTCGGCCTCGCCTTGTGTGACGTACCCTATGTAGCCGATATTCTCGACGCCGATGCTGTCTGCGCCATTGCCGAGCGTGAGCATATCGACGGCGTTATGACCCTATGCACGGACGCGGCCGTGTCCACGGTCGCTGCCGTAGGCAGGCGCATGGGCCTCTCTGCGTTGTCGCCCCAGGCGGCAGCGCGCGCGACCGATAAGCGCCTGATGCGCGAAGCCTTCGCGGCATCGCGAGCGCCGTCTCCGCGTACTCGTCTGATTCATTCCTTGGCCGAGGCGCAGCTTGCGGCTGAGTCTTTTGGATATCCTCTGGTGCTCAAGATCGGCCGGGGTTCGGGAAGCCGTGGAGTTTACCGCGTTGATGATCAAGAGGCAATTCCGGTAGCGTATGCGGGCTGCCGCGCATGGCAGAAGGGTGGAGCGCTGCTGTTGGAAGAATGGGTGGATGGCGAAGAAGTGAGTGTCGAAGGCTACTGCACCGATCGCGACTCTTACCTGGTCGCCATTACCGATAAGTTCCTGTTCTCCGGGATTTCGCCGGTCGAGGTTGGCCATTGCCAGCCATCCACTCACACACCGCTGCGCGCACAGCAAATCTACAGCTCTGTCCGGGCAGGACTGAGCGCATTGGGCTTGACCTGGTGCGCTTTTCACGCCGAGGTCAAAGTATCGACCAAAGGCCCGCAGTTGATCGAGATCGGCGCCCGGCTCGGAGGAGACCGTATCTCCACACATTTAACCCCTCTCTCGAGTGGCGTCAATTTGGTGAGAGTTGCGATCCTGCTGGCGCTGGGGGAGCGCCCTCACTCGCCTCGCTTATGGGAACGCGCCGCGTGCGTCCGCTACTTTGATGTACAACGCACCGGCACACTGAGAGCCGTTCATGGTCACCGTAAGCTCTACGAGATTCCAGGTGTGGAAGTCATCTATCCGGCCTCCGAACGGGATGGTTTCCTACGCCAGGGTTTTGCCATAAGGGAGATTCGTTCCAGCCTTGATCGTTATGGCCATGTCCTCTATTCCGCGGCAACCCGGGATGAGGCAATTGTCCGCTGCGAACTTGCTGCGAAGATGTTCTGCTTCGAATTTGAGGATGGGGATACCCGTAACGGTGCCGGCGCCCCGTGGTCGAACGCACTGAAAGATCGCATCATCGTCCGCTCCACTGCGCACCCATGATTCCCTCAACTTTCATCCTTAACGGCTGGGTGTTGATCGCAAACCTCTCGCGAACGAACTCCATCGATGAAACTCAAACAGCAGACCATTCCATTTCACACCGCGAGCGTCGGAGAAGACGAAGCCAAAGCCGCGGCTGATGTCATCCGTTCCGGTTGGCTCACGATGGGGCCGAAGACCATCGAGTTCGAACGGAACTTTGCATCCTATGTTGGAGCCAGGCATGCCATCGCCGTGAGTTCGTGCACCGCTGCGCTTCACCTTGCATTAGAAGCGGTCGGATTGCAGCCGGGCGATGAAGTGCTGGTGCCCACAACCACGTTCACAGCCACGGCTGAGGTCGTTGTCTATTTCAAAGCCATTCCCGTGCTGGTCGACGTGGACCCGGTAACCCTCTGTATCGATCCCGAGGAAGCTGGGAAAAAGGTTACCAGCAGGACTCGCGCCATTCTCCCGGTTCATTTTGCCGGACAGCCCTGCGATATGGACAGAATTCAACAGCTCGCCGCCCGCCACCATCTCCATGTGATCGAAGACGCGGCCCATGCGCTCCCGGCTTCTTTTCGCGGCACACCCGTGGGGGCCATCAGCAAACTAACTGCGTTCAGCTTTTACGCCACCAAGACCCTCACCACCGGCGAAGGCGGTATGGTCACCACCCATGATGACGAGCTTGCTTCTCGCATGAAGACCATGAGACTACACGGCATCGGCCAGGATGCCTGGCGGCGCTATAGCGTCGAGGGTTCCTGGTATTACGAAGTAAAAGACGCTGGGTTCAAGTACAACCTTACCGACATTCAGTCTGCTATCGGTATCGTCCAATTGAGCAAGTGCACAGAATTGCGCAATCTTCGCGAACGAATCGCAAAGCAATACACAGATGCCCTTTCGCAGTGTGAGGAAGTGCAAACTCCCACAGTTCTCCTCGATCGCGAATCCGCCTGGCATCTTTATGTTCTGCGTCTCAATTTAGACCGGCTGACAATCGGGCGATCGGAAGTTGTGGAACAGTTGAAGCAAAGGGGAGTGGGTACCAGCGTCCACTTCATTCCTCTCCATATGCATCCGTATTATCGCGACACCTACCACTATTGCCATGAAAGCTTTCCCGTTGCTCTCAAAGAGTATTACCGGTCCTTCTCGTTGCCCATCTTTCCCGGCATGTCCCCGGGCCAGGTCGCCTACGTGATCGAGCAAGTGATCGAAGTCGTTAGAATTGGCCGTCGGTAGCCGTGGGTGTTGCTTTACACGCCCTCGGCAACGCAGCGACTCCGCGGTTTTATCACGCCGGCGGGAGCGCTAGTTAATCCGATAGACGATGCCCGCACTGGCGTTGAGCGCTGTCAGCGTTCTGTCGGCTAAGGATATTTTCGAATAAGAGAGCTCACCCACACGGAGGCGGATGTGGTGGGCGAGACGGATGTCGACTCCCCCCAGGATCGACCATTGGAGGCCAACTGCCTCGATGATAAAGGGTGGTTGTTTGTCAGGCAGGTTGCGGGACCATGCGTTGCCGGCACCCAGAAGACCACACGCATAAGGAGAAATGCGGCCAAAATGCAGCGCGGCTCGTGGACCCGCAAGGGCCGACTCTTCATGCTGATCGCTACCCCACTTCAGGATTGAACCGCGCACCTCGACGCCGAGAATGCGCCGCGATTGCCAGAAGCCGCCGGCAGAGAATCCGTAAACAGCACGGTCGTAAAGGTAGCGGAAGTTTGGCTTGGCATCCGTAGCAGTTGCAAATATGGAGATATCTGGCGCCCGCCGCATCGCTGGACCCACCTGCGCCGACGCGATCTGCGGCGCGCCAAGAAGACACAGCACCGTCGCGAATCCCAGCAGAAACTGTTTTCTCCAGAACAAATTTCTGTTCATTGTTCCCTTGGCGGTCCAGTCGCGCGGTAGCCACCACTGTGGTCTCGCTGGCCTCAGTCCCTGTTATCGGCAGGTGAGCGCATTGCATTATGTGAACGCCCTCGGGTGATCAGGAGCCGCGGATTCAAAATAGGACCGTCGCGGCCATAGCCGGTGCACAACTTCTGCGTTCTCTGTCCCCTAGACCCCTCAATCAAACCAGTAACTCTTTTGTTATCAATTTATAGAGAGGGACTTGGATGGTGCCCGGTGGAATCAGGATGCTAGCCGCTCTCCACACGTAATATGGCGGCATGGCAAACCTGACCCTGATCTACGGCATGAGGCTGCTTCCTTCTGAGGAAGCGATCGAAGTGGGCGACGCCCTGGTGACGCTCAAGAATGGCAAACAAGCGCACGTGACCATGCACGTGCTGGAGGGCAGCAGGGAAGAAATCGAGAACCAGTTGCGGCAAAGCATCGAAGCTTTCTTCGACTTCTACCCCGAGATCTAGCCCGGGCGTAACCTTTTCATCCCCGGTCTGTATCCTAAAAGAGAGAGCATCGTAGTATGCATGACCGAGGAGCGTGTCTGAATGGCTGATAATCCCGCAATCCCGCCCCCACCTCCGCCCATGGTAAAGAATGTCCCCCCGCGTCCCCGCGTGGTGGTAGTTGGAGGAGGTTTCGCCGGCCTCAGCGCCGGAAAGGCGCTGGCGGATATGGCCGTCGATGTGACCCTGATCGACCGCCGCAACCATCACACCTTCCAGCCCTTGCTCTACCAGGTAGCCCTGGCCGTGCTTTCCCCGGCAGACATTGCCCAGCCCATTCGCTCCATCCTCTCGAAAGACAAGAACATCGAGGTCTTGATGGATGAGGTGGAGAATATCGAGCCTGAAAACCACCGCGTGCTCTTGCGCAGTGGCGCGGAAATTGAATACGACTACCTCATCCTGGGCACCGGCTCAACCCATTCCTACTTCGGCAAGGACGACTGGGCTCAAAATGCGCCCGGACTCAAGACCGTCGAGGACGCAACCGAAATCCGCCGTCGCGTTCTCTTGGCATTCGAGCTGGCGGAGCGGGAAATGGTCGAGACCGGCGCCCACCCGGAACTGAACTTCGTCATCATCGGCGGAGGCCCCACCGGCGTTGAATTGGCCGGCGCCATCAGCGATATCTCGAAGCTTTACATGCGCCATGACTTCCGCCACATCGATCCCTCCAAGGCACGCGTCATCCTGATCGAGGGTTCCCCCCGCATCCTGGCCGCCTATCCGGAGGACCTGTCTAAAAAAGCAGTCCAGCAGCTGGCCGAACTGGGGGTCGAGGTACACACCGGGCAAAGCGTCATGGATGTGAAGCCCGGCTACGTCATGGTTGGCGGCCAAAAGTTAAATGCAGTGGTGACCTTATGGGCAGCGGGGGTTCAGGCCTCGCCCCTGGGCAAAATGCTGGGAACACCCACCGATAAACGCGGCTGCGCCATCGTCGATCTTTACCTCAACCCGCCGGGTCATCCGGAGATCTTTGTGTGCGGAGACCTGGCCCATGTGGAAGAAGCCGGTCGCCAGGTGCCCGGAGTCGCTCAACCGGCCATGCAAATGGGTCGCCACGCAGCCCAAATGATCGCCCAGGATATGGCAGGGAAGCCGCGAACCGTATTCCACTACTTCGATAAGGGCGACATGGCCACCATCGGCCGCCATGCCGCCGTGGCCAACGTACGCTGGCCCTTCAAAGCCCATTGGTCCGGCACCCTCGCCTGGCTCTCCTGGGTGTCGGTCCACTTGTTCTTCCTGGTGGGCTTTCGCAATCGCCTGGCCGTCTTTTTTTCCTGGGCCTGGACTTACCTGACCTTCAATCGCGGCGCCCGCCTCATCACCGGCAGTCCGCTGCTGCCGGGCTGGGGCCAGCAAGCCGGCATTCGGCCGCAAGTGATGACCCCACCCCTGGATTCAACCTCACCCCTGCTGGGCGTAGTGCCAAACCACCCACCAGCCCCGGTAGAGGAGCCAAAAGCCGCGGTCAAGTAGGTTTTCATCGGGATCGAAGGAAACCTTTCCCCACCCTAAAACAGAATTGTCATCCCGACCGAAGCGTAACGAAGTGGAGGGACCTGCTGTTCGCTTCACCCGCTAAACGATCCCCGGCGGGATCGGGACTCTGTCCATGCCGTAGACGACGGGTGCCCCACATCTCGCTCGTTTTTTTCGCGAGATGTGGGATACCGCGAACCTCAACGTCCCGTGCAGATAGCGAAGAATCGCCCAAGGAAATCCAATCTACGAACTAAGCCGGCACCGGTTGGCTGCTATTCACATTGACGTGGGTGAGCCACCCATACCGATCCGGCCGCAGCCCATGGGCAATCCCCAGGTACTCCTCAGAAAGCTGCTTGCTGATCGGTCCAACCGTCCCATCGCCAATGGGAATGCGATCCACCGACCGGATAGGATGCACTTCCGCCGCGGTTCCCGTGAAGAAGGCCTCGTCCGCGATATACAACAGTTCCCGCGGCATCGCCTGCTCCACCACCGGAATCCCCAGGTGGCGAGCCATGGTCAGTACGGAATCGCGGGTGATCCCGGAGAGCACGGAATTCGCCAAAGGCGTGGTATAGATAACCCCATTCCGCACCACAAACAAATTCTCCCCCGACCCTTCCGACAAATTCCCGAATACATCGAGAGCGATCCCCTCTGAGAACCCATTGCTATCCGCCTCCATGCGGATCAGCTGAGAATTCAGATAATTGCCTCCGGCCTTGGCCAGCGCCGGTATCGTATTCGGAGCCATCCGGCTCCAGGAAGAGATGCACACATCCGCTCCCTCGTCTCCGGCCACATACTTGCCCCAGGAATAGTTGGCAATGAACACTTCGATCGGAGTGCCCTTGGGACTCACGCCCATTTCTCCGTAGCCGCGCAGTGCGATCGGCCTTATGTAGCACGGAGCAACACCATTGCTCTCCACCAGGCCCACCACTGCGCTCGATAGCTGCTCCAACGAGTAAGGCAGGGGCATACGATAAATCTTGGCCGAATCCAGCAGTCGCTGCATATGTTCAGGAAGCCGAAAAATAGCCGCCCCCTGCGGTTGCGCGTAGCAGCGAATTCCTTCAAAAACCGATGAGCCATAGTGCACGACATGACTCATCACATGGATCTGGGCCTTGTCCCACGGAACCAAATTTCCGTTGTGCCAGATCTTGGCGGTTGGCTGGATAGGCATCGACAGCAGCTCCCTTCGAGTGAAACTACGATTATAACTGCCGATGGCGGGCGCTCTGGTTTAAGTTGTGTTCATGTACGGACCGGCAAGCATGGCCATCAACACCTTGCACTCGAACTATGTTCGCTTCTCCGTGCTGGCCGTCAGTTCCATCTTCTTTCTCGTCGATCCCTTTGCCGCGATCCCCGCCTTCCTGGCCATCACCGCGGGTGCCGATCGAAAACGGCAAAAGCGCATGGCCCGTCGTGGCGCGCTCACCTGCCTCATTGTCCTCATGACCTTTGCCCTGGCGGGCAAACTGATCTTCCGCATGTTCGGCATCACCCTTCCCGCCTTTGAAATCGCCGGCGGCGTCATCCTGCTGCTCATTGGCATCGACATGATCGAAGCCCGCCGTTCCCCCACCCAGGAGTCGAGCGACGAAACCGCGGAGGCCGCCGCTAAAGATGACGCCGGCATTGTGCCGCTCGGCATTCCCATGTTGGCCGGGCCGGGAGCCATCTCCAGCGTCATGATCCTCGTCGGTCAGGCCCTGAAACCCTGGGAGTTGGGAGTCGTCTTAGGAGCCATCGTCCTGACCGCCGCCGTAAGCTACATGATCCTGAACGGAGCCAACCGGGTGCGCGGCATCATGGGAGAAACCGGAATCCGCATCCTGGTCCGCATCATGGGCCTGCTGCTGGTAGCCTTGGCCGTCCAATTCTTCATCAACGGCCTAACCGATCTGGGCTTGATAGCGAAATTCGAATAAAACCGCTCGAGGTCTGACCACGAACTCAAATGAAACCATTTGAGCCGTGACCGCGAATGAGCCGTGACCGCGAATTTGAATAACGCTTGAGGTGTGAACCGGAGCGTGACCTGTTGATGGATCGAGGCCCGGAGGGCCGGCGGCCAAACGTCAACCCAGCCCGGAGGGCTGGGGTACCAGTCAAACGCGACCCCGCCGCCCCACCCGTGGGAGCGCG
>CAWIRT010000002.1:0-83634 GCA_963838445.1 uncultured Acidobacteriaceae bacterium | reverse complement strand
TCGCCAATGCGCTCAGCGAGCCGGATAGAGGGCGATTGTCAAATTCCGGTCGGATCGTCGCCGACCCGGAAGTAATCCCAGTCGCGGAAAAGCCGATCACCCGACCGATGCTCCCCCTGAACGGGGCGCTCCGGTGAATACACCGCCGTTTGGACGTTAACCGGGAACTTACTCAAAACCAGACTTTCCAGGAGGTTAACTTGCGGGATGGGCGCTAGCGCGAATGCAAGGATGGCAGAGGACTGTCGGGACCCTCTTGCTCTGGACTCCTTTGTGGCTTTTTTTCCTTCTGGTTTGGGTGGTGTTCTGGAGGGATCGATGTGGATGGACGTCCATTGGACCTCCCGACATCGCCGTGACTTGCGCCTCCTGCTCGTCTGTGTCTGCGTGGCTGCAGGTCTTCAATCGCGGAAAAAGACCAAGCCTTGAAGCAAGTCACTGAACTTTGCAGTCCGGGGAGCGCCATCGTTGCAGTGAAACAGCGCCTGTCACAAAAAAGCAGCCTTAGCTTTCCTAGGGCTCGATAATTCCATTTCGGACCGCATAGCGAACAAGATCTGCCGTAGACCCAAGTTCAAGCTTACGCATAATCTCCCGCCGGTGTCCTTCCACCGTGCGGTCGGTAATAAAAAGAATGCTGCCGACCTCCTTATTGCTTTTACCCTCTGCCAATAGCTGAACCACTTCGATTTCCCGAGTCGTCAGCGTCCCGCCGTCTTGTCTTCCGGCCTCACGTCTCGAGAGATACGCATCCACCACCGTCTCGATCACGCTCGAAGTAAAAAATCGCTTGCCTGCGGCGATACTCTGCACGGCGGCAGTCATGTTTTCCCCGGCGTCCGATTTCAGAACCACGCCCCGAGCCCCCGCCTCCAGCGCGTCCAGGATGATCCTTTCCGTCTCGTGCATCGTGTAGATCAATATCTTGGTGCGGGGCCGGCTTTTTAAAATCTGGCGCGTTGCTTCCAAGCCATTTAAACCTGGCATGCTGACGTCTAAGATCGCAAAGTCCGGTTGCAGCTTCTCCGCCATCTCAACCGCCAGTCTTCCATTGGACGCTTCGCCACATACTGTCCAGTCAGGCTGCTGCTCCAGAAGGAATCTAAGCCCGGACCGCGTGAGCTCATGGTCATCGGCCAACAGAATGCGCAGCAGCATATCGCTCCTTGTCTATCGGCACCGTTGCTGTTACTTTTGTGCCACGCGAATTCGAGTCTATCCTGAAGGTTCCGGCGAGTTGCCGCAGCCGTTCGCGCATCCCGGCAACACCCACACCTGTGACTGCTGCGCCCTGCGCTTGGGCAAGCTCCTGCGGGCTCATACCGGCGCCGTCATCTTCGATTGCAAGCGTCACCGTATTATCTCGCCCTACAAGGGTCACCACGATCGTTTGCCCGCTCGAGTGGCGCATGACATTGTTCATGCTTTCCTGCACAATCCGGAACAAGGCTCTCTCCGCTTCCGGGGCAAGCTGTATTATTTCTGATGGCGATTCAAACGTAATTCTGAGATTAGTTCGCTTCTGCAATCCATCCAAGTACCAGCGGACGGCGGCAACCAGACCGAGATTATCCAACAAAGGAGGGTGGAGGGCGAAGGAAACCGTCCGCACCTCATCCAGCGCCTGGCGGCTGGCGGAATGCGAGTCCCGCAGGAGCCTGCTCAACGCCGGATGACCTGAGGGAAACCTCGCGAGCACCTGCCCGATGGCCAATGCGATGGCCGACAAGTGCTGCCCAGTTCCATCATGCAGATCGCGGGCAAATCGGCGCCGTTCCTCATCCTGGGCCACGAGCAGCCGCCCGGTCATGTCGCGCAGGGAGTCTTCTGCCAGTTTGCGCTTGGCCTGCGTAAACAACAGGTAAATAATCAGGCAGAGCTGTACCATCAACAGCGCGGTTGCGGCGCTGATACGCCAACAATATTGCTCCCACATCCCGAGCGTTTTGAATCGAACGATGCTTCCGGCAGGAAGATTCTTTTCGGTGAGGCCCCACTGCTTAAGCTGTCTCGAGTCAAAAATGTAAGAAGCGGTCGCTTCAGGCGATAGAGAGATGGACGGCGCGGTGTGGCCGTGCAACATCTGTACGGCGATGGCAGCGAGCAGTTCGCCTGACTTGTCAAAGTCGACTACATATCCGCCCACGGCTCCATAGCCAATCGTGGTGTCGGCTGCCGCATAGATGGGAGCGGCCGATACACGCGACAAGGAATGCACCACATCCCGTGTGGAGTAATAGCGATTTCCCTGGGCGGCGCGTGTATAAGAGATTGGCAAAACAATCGTGTTCTGAGGCAGGTGAGCCACGTACTGCAGGAGACCCTCAACAGAATCTCCAGCACGATAACTTACGGGCAGATCCGACTTCGCAAGTTGTTCGCGGACCTCTTTTAGGAGCAGCTCATCCTCGAGCGCCGTTCCGGCGATCACCACAATACTCCTCGCCTCCGGTTGCAATCGGCGAGCCGCCGCGATCGTACGATTGAGGTCAATCCTGAACCACACCTGGGCGTTGCTCTGAGTGTTGGAGACGTCGGCCGCCGTTGCGAACGAAGTAAACCGGGCATAGATCGTTGGTACTCCGGGCAGAATAGCGGGACTGTCCGAGCCTACAAAAATGACTACGTCAATGCCGTGCGGTGTATATCGTTCCCGAATCCACGAGAGCACTTTGCCTTGCGTTTCCGGAAGCCGTGTCGATTCCATCTGTTCAGAAAATAGTTCTACATCTTCGGCCAGCTCTCGCCGCAAGTGATTGAGCATCCCTTGCTGAAGTTCCATGGACGCCGGAGAGAAGCCGCCACTCTCATATACGAGCAGAATCCGGATTGGTCTGGAGCTCGCGGCGTGCGCCGTCGTCAGCAGCGCGAGAGCGAGGAGCAGCGCCGCGAGCACCCTTGAGCATCGCCAAGAAGGCATGAAATTACCTTGTAAAAAGCGCGAGTTAAGCCAGATTTTACGGTGTATCGCCGGGACTAGCAAGAATGGCGAACCATCGAGTCCACGCTCAGTCACGTAGTTTCCGCTGGCAAAACAGGTGCTTATCGCTATTCCGCATCGGCATGGCCTTCCATAGCCTTATCAAAGAGAACGCCGTCGCGCACTCGGGCTGAAGGCAGAGGTGATGAGTGAACGAGCTGTTGATCATAGGCTTCACCGAAAAACATCGAGCACTCGAGGTGTTACCACAGCTACAGCGCCTGCACTTCGACTGGACCGGTGATCTGCAGAATGCGGTTGCCGTCGAAGTGGAAAGAGACGGCGGCCTAAAGCTGTTCCTGGGGCTATCGCTTGACAGCGAAACCAGCACCGAGCGCACTGCGCGATGGAGGAGTATCCTGGGCGCAATCCTGCCGCCACATTATTGGTCGTACCAGGCGCTGGGCATCGTCCCTGAAGGAAACGGACGCCCTCCACAGCCCAGTCTGGACCAAGAATTCATCCGCGATGCTGCGGCTCTTCTTCAACCGGGGAACTCGATGCTGCTTGCCCTTGTGCGTGACGGAAAAGCAATGCTCCCGGTGGTCTCGGGGTACAGCCGCTTTCCCTTACATACCCGGCTTCAGTGGCTCTGAAACAGGTAATTTCCGCGGAAAAATCAGGTACTTCCCGGGGTAGGCGCAGAGACTTTCCCCTTCTATCTTCGGCTTGTTCCTACGGCGATCAACGCAAACCGGGGAACACCCAGCAAACTTAAGGAGCGACCTATGCGATCTCAGCTTTTTTCCCGAACTCGTGCGCTTGCCGCGGCGGTTCTGACGCCTATCATGTTTTTCGCCGGTAGCGGCATTCCGGCTGGTGCCTGCACGCGCGCTGTCTACCTGGGCACCGACAACGTGGTGATCACTGGCCGATCGATGGATTGGGCCGAAGATGTCTACTCCAACGCCTGGGTATTCCCTAAGGGCATCGCCCGCGATGGAGCCTCTGGACACGGGAGCGTTAAATGGACCTCGAAGTACGGCAGCCTTGCGGTATCCGGCTATGATGCCGGCACGGCTGACGGCATCAACGAGAGGGGGCTGGTTGCCAACGTGCTCTATCTGGCGGAGTCGGATTACGGCACGCCGAAGAACGGCCAACCCACCATCTCAATAATGGCGTGGGCGCAATACGTACTGGACAACTACGCCAGCGTTGCGGAGACCGTGGATGCGTTAAAAGCCGAACCCTTCGAGGTGATTGCGCCGAAACTGCCCAATGGTAAAGGCGCGCAGTTGCACCTGGCGGTTTCCGATCCTACCGGCGATTCGGCGATCTTCGAATACATTGGCGGCAAACTGGTAATTCATCACGACAGAAAATACCAGGTGATGACTAACTCTCCCAGCTTCGATCAACAACTCGCGATCGATACCTATTGGACGGGTGTGAATCCTCTGGCCTTTTTGCCTGGATCGATCAGTGCCGCCGATCGCTTCGTCCGCACTTCGTTTCTGATCAAGGCCATCCCGACAGAAGTCGATACAAAAATAATTAAAGCGGTTCCCAATGGAACCTATGAGAACCAGGCCGTGGCTGAGGTTCTCGGCGTCATGAGATCGGTAAGTACGCCATTGGGGATCACGCATCCCGACAAGCCGAATTTGGCGTCCACCTTATGGCGCACCGTTTACGACCAAAAGAACAAGGTGTTCTTCTTCGATTCCGCCACCAGCCCCAACGCCTTTTGGGTTCCACTGGCTGATCTTGATTTGAGCGAGGGCGCGCCTGTGAAGAAGCTCACCATGGCGGGGGGCAAGGTTTATGCCGGAAACGCTGCAAGCAAGTTTGAACCTGCGACAGCCTTTACTTTTGCCGCAGCTCACTAGTCGACAAGAACAAGGGGTACGCTTCGCGTGCTGCATTTAGACGCGCGAGGCGTTCCAGCCCTCCCAGGCAAACCGATAAAAATGTCTACCGCAGCGAGCGACCCACTCGACTAAAAAACGCGAGAGCACCCGCCACGAGCTGTGATCAGCTTCCTTGAAAACCGGATTCTCTGTAACTTGCCTGCCAGACTGGTCTGGCTGAGGGAAGTTGATGGAATGAGACTTTGCAGGCACCACGGAGGGTCCACATCGCGCCCGCCAATTGGATGGAGCCTTCCTCTTTCGTCATGAGCCGATTGTCGCCAATCCTTCCATAACCATAATCTGGTGGGTTGCGACATCCCTTTGGTTGCTCGTGCGATCTAGCGTTTGAGTGCGAAGTGCTTGGCAAACAGTTCCTTCGACAGCTTTTCGCCCTCTTCGCTCAAGACAACCGATTTGGTTTTGCTCTTTGGATCAGAGATGAAGCCCCGTGTGTGAAGTCGGCCCATCGTATCCCAGTCCTGCCCCTTCCAGGCCCGCACCCCAACCGGATCTTTGAAACTGGTCAGCCATAGAAGTGCGAGAGTCATCTCATCGACTTTGTCCCGGTCGTAATCCATCCGTCTGCCTCCAGCTTCAGCGCCATGGTACTACCGGTCTCCGGTTCGCCATCACGAATATCGCCGCTCAAGGAAGAGGTTCGATTCCGATCTGATCATTGACTGCCGATCGAATCCGCTGCTTGCAACCCAAGTAGCGTTCCGTCGTCTGAATGGAAACATGTCCCAGAAGGAACTGGATCTGTTCCAACTCTCCCCCCGCAGCGTGGCACAAACGGGCACAGGTCCGACGAAGGTCATGCGGAGCCAACTTCTCCAATCCAATCCGTTTTGCCGAATCCTTCACGATGTGCCAGACGGCTTTCTCTGTCATGCCTTCACCCAGGACCCTCCCCATCTTCGTCACTCGACGGAAGATCTTGCCTCGGTCGATCCCCGCAGCATTCAACCAGACTCGCAACTCTTCCATTACCCAGCCGGGGACAGGAACCGTGCGAACGTGCCCTGCCTTGCCCCTCAGATCGACAATGGCCCAGTGTTCCTCCCGTTGTTCAAGATGTTCGATTCTGAGACCAACGGCTCCGTGACGCCGCAGACCGCAGGCAAGCAACAGGGCAAGAAGCGAGCGATCTCGCTTGCCCTTAAGCTTTTCGCCGTCCGGGGCTCGCCAGAGCGCGAGGCTCTGCTCAACAGTCAGCCAGTTGCCCAAGCGCACGCCCAGATTTCTGACCCCCCTGACGCGACGAATCCCAGCGGCGAGATCGGAGCTCAGCAGGCCGGAGTCGGCTGCCTCATAGGCGAGACGCCGAACGGCGCCCAGGCGCAAATTGACGGTTCCGGGGGCAAGGAGGCGGGCCTCAAGGTAGCTGCGATAACGGAGAACCACCGTTCTGTTCAAGGCCAGTCGCGGTTCCGAGCAGTACCAATCGACGAACTCATCGATCGCGTGGCCGTATCCGCGTTGGCCGTCGACACTCGTTAAGCTGTTCAAGACAGCTGACTTTGAAAACTCAAGATCCGGCAAATGTAGACGGGTTTTGGGGTGCTTACGCTGTTTTGGGGAATGCGACTTCTGCTTCATCGACCTTTGGCCTGCTAGCCATAGGCCGATCATCCTCCTTTTCAACCTTTACTTCCGGTTAGGCGGTGAGAACGAAGCCGCAGGCGCTGCGGTCGCTGCGGTTGTGGCTGTCGAGTAGTTTTGTGGGCGGGATAGTGTGTGAGTCACAGGAGGTATACCACTGTGACTCGTCTTCGCAAAATGATGCTCGAAGAGCTCGAGCGTCGTAACTATTCGAAAAGCACGACGCGGCGCTATCTGCGTTTCGTCGAGCGGTTCGCACAGCATTTCGGGAAGTCACCTGACAAGCTCGGTCCCGAACACCTGCGCACGTACCACGCCTACTTGTTCAAGCAACGAAAGCTCTCACCAGGATCGGTCGAGAACCACGTGGCCGCACTGAGCTTCTTCTACCTGCGCACGTTGCACCGGCACGAGTTCCGCCAGTTCCTGCCCTATCCCAAGGTGCGCAGGAAGCTGCCCAACATTCTGAGCCAGGAGGAAGTGGCACGTCTGATCGATGCCAGCAGTAGTCTGTTCCAGCGCACCCTGTTGATGGTTCTCTACGGTACAGGCATGCGTCGCGCCGAGATCGCCCGGCTGAAGATCGCCGACATCGACAGCCAGCGCATGGTCATCCACGTAGTCGACGGCAAGGGCCACAAGGACCGCGACCTGCCCCTGAGCCCGGTGTTGCTGGAGACCCTGCGCGCCTACTGGCGCTGGCTCAAGCCCCGCACCTACCTGTTCCCGTCACGGCTGCATCGCGATTGCGAGCAGCCGATCAGCGACAAGACGGTGTGGCTGGCGTGCACGAAGGCGGCCAAAGAGGCCGGCATTCGTAAGCCCACAAGCCCGCACTTGATTCGACACAGTTGGGCCACGCACCTGCTGGAAGCTGGTACGGACCTGCGCACCATCCAGCTTCTGCTCGGTCATGAAGATCTGGAGACCACGGCCCGGTATCTGCATCTTTCACAACAGCACCTACACCAGGTCGCCAACCCGATCGAAGAACTGAAGCTGTCGAGCGTAGACCAGAGTCAGCGCCTCTACCACCGTCCGCGTCCATGACGCGGCCGGCCATCGAAGTGGCCGACATCGTCCGCGCAAAGGGCAGGCAGTTTCTGGAACGCTTCAAGGCCATCCTCAGCTACCAGGTGCTGAAGGCATATCGTGCCGTGGAGCGCTGCCGCACCGCGGCCCTCGGCGGACATAAGGACAAGTGTGTCGGTTGCGGTTACGAAACCGGCATCTCCTATAACTCGTGTCGATCGCGCTGCTGTCCCAAGTGCCAGGCCCAGGCTCGTGCGCAATGGCTCCAGGCACAGCAGCGCGATCTGCTCAACACCAACTACTTTCACGTAGTCTTCACCCTGCCCCACGAACTGAACCCGCTGGCGCTGACGTCTCCCAAGCCATTCCTCGACCTGTTATTCGACGCCAGTTCCCAGGTCCTGCTTGAAGTCGCTGCCGATCCCAAACGGCTGGGCGCAGAGATCGGATTCCTCTCCATCCTGCACACCTGGAGTCAGAACCTGCTGCCCCATTATCATGTCCATTGCGTCGTTCCCGCCGGCGGACTGTCGCCAGATCATCAGCGCTGGATCCCGACCAGCCACCCGCTGTTCCTGCTGCCCATTCCCATACTGCACACCGTCTTCCGCAAGAAGTTCCTTGCCGGACTCCGGCAGCTCTGCCGCAAGAACCTGCTCAACCTAAGAGGTCCAGCCGCTGATTTCAGTGATCCTGCGTGGTTCGAACAACTGATGAAGAAGCTGGAGAACAAGGACTGGTTCGTCTATGCCAAGCCTCCCTTCGGCGGCCCCGAACATGTCCTGCGCTATCTCGGCCGTTACACCCACCGCATGGCCATCAGCAACCACCGCCTCACCGCCTTCGACGGCAAGAACGTCAGCTTCCGCTGGCGCGATTATGCCCACGGCGGCAAGCAGCGTGTCATGCCCCTCGACGCTGTGGAGTTCCTGCGCCGTTTCTTCCTCCACGTTTTGCCCAGGGGTTTCGTGCGCATCCGCCACTACGGCCTGCTGTCGAACCGCTTCCGCAAACAGCTGCTGCCCCTGGCGCGCACACTGCTCGCCGCTCAGGGCCGCGAGCCGCTGCCGCTGCCGCCCCTGCCGAGTCGCGACCTCTGGCACTGCCCACGTTGCAACGCACCCATGCGCGTCGTCCAGCGCTTCACCGCCGCACAACTCTATTTCGCTGGCTTCGATTCCTCATGACCGGCTTCGCCAATCCGCTCTCCACGCTTGCTCCACGCATGCCTTCCCAGCAGTGTGTCCACAGGATTCGGCGAAGCTTCAAAACCACCTTCACCACCATCCCGGAACGGCCTGATCGAAGATCGCTCTTTCATCTGCTGACCGGTTTCCATCATCATCGGAGACGACGGCCGCCCAAAAAAGCATTTGCCCAATCACGAAATAGCATTCAATATCCATAATCCCAGCCTGGATCACCGCGACCGCAGCGCCTCCGGCTTCCTTCTTACCTGCAAATCGAAAACGCCTCGGACTATGTCAGTGGCTTACTCCAAAACTCGTCACCGAGGCGTTTCCGATGTTGCCTAGCGGTGATTCGCCCGGAACCTTGCCGTTCCAGCTCGAAGGTCGAAATCCGTTGGCTTCCGTAGCTTTGACCTGAGGTTTCTGCTGTCTCAATCTTGCTGGGCCAAGATATCCTTTCGGCATGTTTCCCTGCAGATTAGCCACTATTCTTGTGCTGCTGTCCGCCCTTGGAGCCATGGCCGAGACCCACTCTGTTTCGGCGCAGGGAAAAGGCGGCGAGCCCCATGCGATGCAGGTCGAATCGTTCGACGGGCCTTGGCGGGTCCACGCCGGGGATGATCCGCAAGGGGCCAGTCCGACACAGGACGACAGCGCCTGGCAGCAGGTGGAACTCGGCTCCACGGAAAGCAAGAACCTGAGCACAGCAGAGGGGGTTCTCTGGTTCAGAGCGCTCATTCCGTGGCAAAACATTCCCGCAAATTCCGCACTTCTGATCGCTCCGAAGGCGACCGGGTGCCAGATCTTTGTGAATGGGTCGAAGGTTTCCGACTGTAGCCGGCTGCCTGGCCCCAACTACTACACACAGCGCGGGATTCTTATCCACCTGACAGGGGCTTCGCCCGGCTCCCCGTCCCTGCTTGCCATTCGCCTCGATCAGGCCGGCAAGACAAGGTCTGGCGCTGTTGGGCTGGGAAAAGGCGACGTGCTGCTCGGTACATCGGCGCTGCTGTCCGACCGCCGCACGGCCTTGGATGCCGCGCGCTTTTACCGGGTTCTGCCGGAGGTTCTGCTTTGCCTGGCCGAATTGCTGGGCGGCGCGGTTCTGCTTCTGGCATTTGCCTTTGACAGGGGCAGCCGCGAATACCTGTGGTTCGCAGCCTTTTTGTGGCTGGACGGCTCGACATCGTTGATGTCGTGCTTTGACGTTGTTTACCCGATCGTCGGCCCGGCGTGGCAGCGCTGGCTCAATGAATTTGGGCAGATTGCGCGGTACGCGCCGTTGATTGGATTTCTGGCGGCCTTTACCAAGGTGCGGATGAACTGGGCGCTGCGGGCTTACCAGGTAATTCTTCTGCTCGTGCCGGAGGTGCTGGCAGCCGCGAGTTTCTACGGGCTGGGCCGATATCTCCCAGATTTCGCCTATGTGTTGTTGGCTGCGCAACTACCGTTTGTGGCAGGTTCCCTGGTGTTCCTGGCGATGCAATGGCGACGAGGCAGCCGGGACGCAGCCCTGCTGCTGCCTTCGTTTCTGCTGGCAAATGGCTTTGAGCTTCTAGGCCTGACCAGGCTGGTGGGCCGGTTCCACCTGGGGACACGATTCAGCTACGACTGTGACGATCTCTCGATGTTCTTCTTCCTGATTTCCATTGCGCCGGTGATGATCGCGCGCCATCGGCGGATCACCATGGAGCATGCACGGACCAACGCAGATCTGGAAGCGGCGCGGGAGGTGCAGCGGCAATTGGTGGTTCCGGCCGCAGACGTTCCGGGATTCAGGGTCGAGAGCGCATATGCACCAGCCAAACAAGTGGGCGGAGATTTCTTCCGCGTAATGCCGGAAGACGGCGGCCTACTGGTCGTGGTAGGAGATGTGAGCGGAAAAGGGTTGAAGGCCGCCATGACCGTCAGCGCGATTATGGGCTCTTTGCACGACTATGCCTCAAGCCGGCCCGCTGAAGTGCTGGCACATCTAAACCGGGTGCTTCATGGGCGAATGGACGGGTTTGTCACATGCTGCGCTGCGCACATTGCGGCAGATGGCACTATGACTGTTGCAAACGCCGGCAATCCAGCTCCCTATCTCAATGGCGAGGAAATGGCGGTCGAACCCGGCCTCCCGCTTGGCATATTGGGCGAAGCCAGCTATGCAGAGACGCGCTACCAGATCGCTCCCAACGACCGGCTCACGTTTGTCTCGGATGGCGTGGTTGAGGCGACCAACCCGCAAGGAGAACTCTACGGCTTTGAGCGCACCGAGGCCATCAGCAACCAACCAGCGAAGGCTATTGCGGAAGCAGCCACCCAGTTTGGCCAAGAGGACGACATTACGGTCCTTTCCGTAACCCGTACAGTCAGTCTGAATCCTGCGCTGGCATAATTCGGGGGGCTCTTTGACGCCTCAATTGCTCGTTCCGGTCGGATGGTCGCCAATCCGGAAGTAATGCAGCCTTGGGTGTCGTGGGGTTGCGGAGGAGTTCCTTCAAACGGGATTTCCGGTAACTTGCCCCCCGATCCGCTTCAGCAGGGGAATTTACCGATACTAGACTTTTCAGGCATCCGCATAGACCGTCGTGTGCCCGCCCAGCGCGGTGAGTGATTTGATGATCCACTGAGCGGATTGAGCGGGTTTTTGCAGTTTGCTGAGTTCGGGGGTGAGCAATACAGAGAGGCTGTTGTTGTGGAGCCTGTGGCTCGCCCAGACGAGGATAGAAGGAACGATGGTCTAGAATTACTTACTTCATCGCCTCGGAGCAAAAACGGAGCGCAATATGAGCCGGGTCCTTGTTATTGAAAGTGACACCCAAGTGAGCCGCGATATCGGCGATGCACTCTCCGCCGCCGCTTTCCCCATGGAGTACGCGGCTGGGGACGCCGACGCCCTGCAGCGATTGCGTATGCGATCGTTCGGAGTCGTAATTACCAGCCCAGACAGCGCTGTCGATGAAGATTTGGCTCTGCTGGAAGAGATGCGCGTCGTCAGGCCTGGGGTAAAGTGCATCGTCCTGGCTCATCACAGCACTCCGGACGAAGTCATCTCTGCCCTGCGCGCCCGAGTGTTCGCATGCTTCACACCTCCCTTTGATCCGGAGGATATCGCGAACCTAGCGTGTCGCGCAGCGTCCGACAGCCAATGGCGAGACGACATACAGGTTCTATCGGCCAAGCCCGGTTGGGTTTCCGTCCGCGTAAATTGCCGCCTCATCACTGCTGAACGTCTCATGACGTTTGCGAAAGAGCTGAGCGCTCAACTGCCTGATGACACAAGGCAGGAAACAATGCAGGGGTTGCGAGAGATATTGCTGAATGCAATGGAGCACGGAGCGGCGTTCAATCCCGAACAGGTGGTTGAAGTCACCGCTGTTCGCACCGGGAGAGCACTGGTGTTTTATGTGCGTGACCCCGGGGCGGGCTTCCGTCGCGAATCGCTCACCCACGCGGCAATTGCAAATCCCCCCGATGATCCCGCTGCACATATTGTGCAGCGACAAGAACAAGGAATGCGCGCCGGCGGATTCGGTCTTCTTCTGGCGGGAGGTGCTGTGGACGAGTTGATCTACAGTGAGATCGGAAACGAGGTGTTGCTCATTAAGCATGTGGATTCAGCCTTTAGCATCAATACAGCGTAGCGGCGCCGAAGTTCTTTGCTGGCCTGATTTGAGCGGCAATATAGAACGCAGAAGGACGACACAATTGGTAAGGATCCGCGCCAATTGACCCCACTTCAAAGGCGGCCATCCCAAATCGGCGTCGATCCCGCAGAACTTGACTTTGACCCGCCGGCGCGGGGGAACTTACTGAAAATGCGACTTCACAGGCAATGCGGAGAATTCGACATCTCGATCAACTGCATATAAGCGAAGAAACCTTGCCGCAGCGAGATACAAAATTGTCGCGAGCGTCGAGACGCTCAGCGTCCAAAGCAAAGCCGGAGGCATTACTACTGGATCCCAACCCTCAAGCAATGTGGATAGTGACAAAGCCCAGACTTCAGAAGAATAGGCCAGAGCGGAGTCTGGCATTTGTTTTAGAGTTCTGGCCGCTCTATCATTGGAGTTGGAGGTTTCGCATGAATGTTGTTGAAGAATTCAAACGGGCAGGGTTTCCCGCTGTTTCCAAAGTAGTCGACACCTATGACTTCTTTGGGAAACATGTGCACTACCGTATTGAGTTAAGACACTACTTGGCCGTCAACCGATATGTGGCGACGATATATCTTTCGGTGGAACGTGACGAAGACTCCTTGAAGGAACGAATGGAAATTTTCACGGATTTCCCGCGTGCTGAAAAGGAAACATATGACGCTGCTTTGAGCGACGCACTTGATTTTCTTTCAGAACGGGAAAAGTAGAGACCGAGGTCGAAGAGTTGACGCGACGCAAGACCGCCGACACCTCCTGTGGCTCCTCCCGCCGAGGACGATCAATGGGCTGACTGTAAGCGGTCGGTCAGCAAACCAAAAGTAATGTGGTAGCCAGTCCTTGCGCAGCCATGCCGATTCGCCGAAGAACTGAACTTCCCTGAAAGGGGGGAGCAACTTCAGCTTCCCGGATCGGTCCGTCCAAGCAATTTACCGAAAATCCGGGCTTTGCAGGCACTTGTCCGAGAAGCCGTGCCGGTTCACCGGACACGGGTTTGCGTTCTTCAACTTGGGCGAGTGCGCCTCTTGATCAAGTAGTAATTGACGGTTAGGCGGTGTCGTTAGCTAATAATATGTCCGATGTTTTTAGCAAATGAAATGTCCGCATAACGGGCGGCGAGGATGGATCCATGCATACGAGCATGGAGACTTATCCGAGGACCGCGGCGGAGCGGGCGATGAAGTTACAGGAAGTGTTGTTACGAGCCACAACGGGGAAGATCAAGTGGTGGCAGGCAGCGGAGTTGACCGGCATCAGCGCGCGGCAGATGCGTCGCTGGCGGAAGCGGCTTGAGGAGCAAGGCCCTCAGGGATTACTGGACCGGCGACGGCGCAAGCCAAGCAGCAGGCGGGTGCCGAAGACGCAGGCCGAAGAGGTTCTGAGCCTTTACCGGGACAAGTACTTCGATCTGAACGTGCGGCACTTTCATGAGAAGCTCGGCGAGGAACATCAGATCGGATTGAGCTACACGTGGGTAAAACAAGCCTTGCAGGCAGCCGGCCTGGTGAAGCGCAAGGCCAGGCGCGGCGTGCATCGCAAGCGGCGCGAGCGGCGTCCACTGCCTGGGATGATGCTGCACATCGACGGCAGCGATCACCAGTGGTTTCAGGATGAGCGCCGGCACGATCTGATCGTGATCCTCGACGACGCTACCAGCGAGATCTACTATGCGCAGCTGGCCGAAGAAGAAACGACCGCCACCGTGATGGCCGGGCTGCGGGTGGTGATCGAACAGAAGGGTTTGTTCTGCTCGCTCTATTCGGACCGCGGAGCCCATTTCTGGTATACGCCGAAGAGCGGCGGCAAGGTCGATTATGAGCGTCCCACGCAGGTGGGCCGTGCCATGAAGGAGCTGGGAGTGCATATGATTCCGTCCTACTCTCCGCAAGCGAGGGGCCGCTCGGAACGCAACTTCTCCACCTGGCAGGGACGGCTGCCGCAGGAGTTGCGGTTGCGCGGGATCCGAACACTGGAAGGGGCCAACAAGTTTCTAAATGAGCACTACATCGCCGAGTTCAACCGCCGCTTTACGGTTCCGGCAGCGCAGCGAGGCACGGCGTTCATGTCCTGCCGGCACAGGAACTTGGAAATGATCTTCACGCAGCGGTTTGAGCGCACCGTTGATCGGGATAACACGGTGAGCTTTTACAACCTGATCATGCAGCTCGAGCGTGCCGAGTGGCGTCCCACCCTGGCTGGATGCAAGGTGATCATCCATCAGCACCTGGACCAAACACTGACACTCATGATCGCAGGACATCGCGTCGGTCATTACAGCGCGGAAGGAAAACTGTTGACGCCCCTGACCAAAAAGCAAATCAAGGCGGTGGAAAAGACGTTGAGAGGAAAAGTCCAAAAACAGACTTTCCCTCCCAACTTGCAAATCCCGCACACTGCGCGGGGTTCGCACTTTCCCACCGCCTCTACGGCTACTAACTTATGAAACCGGACACTTCATTTGTTCTCAAAAGCGGACATTTTCACTTGCTATCGACATTGACGGTTAGGCGGTCACTCGCCCGAAATCTCGAATTGGGTAGCAACCAGTGCATTGGCGATTTGGCGCAAATGAGTCGAATATACCGGAAACGCCGATAGGCACTGTAGCACTCTGGAAATCGAACGCCCTGACCCGACAGTTCATCGTCGCTCAGAGCCCAGCCGTCGACAGAAGGTGCTACACTCGCGCTACTCCCCGCAGTATCCGGCCTGACTCTCTCCGAATTTCGTGTTTGCGAAAGGGCTATGCAGACTGCCCCTGAAGAGCATATTAATGTTACCCGGAAGCTGGCTGGGCGGCGCTACGACAAGGTCTTCTCGGCTGCATGGTGGTTCTGCTGCTGCTAATTGTTTTCGTCGGGTTTGCCCGCAGCTACTACCTTGCCGGGGTCTTTCGCGCACATCTACCGGCTCCGATCCTGCATATCCATGCCGCGCTGAATACCTCGTGGATGCTTCTTCTGGCGGTTCAGGCATTTCTGGTCTCAGCAAAGAAGATCAGGTGGCACATGACGCTTGGGATTGCGGGCTTTTCTCTTGCCGTGGTGATGGTTGGAGTTGGGTTCGTGGTTTCGGCTAACCAGTTGCGCCGGTATGCGCACGATCCTCGCGTTCTCAGCTTCGAGACGATCCCGTTTCTCGAACAGGTCAGCTTTGCGGTGCTGGCTGGGGCAGCGTTCGCTCTGCGCAAAAAGGCTGCTGCTCATAAGAGGCTGATCCTGCTGGCGACCATCGTAATGATGGCGGCTGCGTTCTCGCGCTTTCCGGTGCACGTCGCGGATAGCGATAAGTTCGCCGTCTACGGGATTTATGTGCTGCTTGGGTTGATGGTGTTGTACGACGTGTGGTCGCTCCATCGGGTGCATGGAGCGACGGTTTTTGGCGTTCTCCTGATTCTCGCGTATTTGAATTTTGCCCCACCGATCGGACAGACAGCAACGTGGCACCGGTTCGCTCTTTGGATGCAGTCGTTCAACCTGTGACCGAGCCTGAGACCGCCAGGAATCGACATGCGTCGCATGGACCCTGCCATTTAGGATCATGACGCGCCTCATCCAACCTGGGTTATCCCACGAAGAACGGGTCGGTCCTGGAAAGACGGGTAACTCGGGGACGGATAACTGGGGGGGTCGTGAACGGGGTTTCGATGTCCACGAAACCCTTGAAAGAGTTTGTCCTGCACTCTTCGAAACGAGGAACAAGTTATATCGGTTTACGCCCCCAGACCTGAAAGAACACGTGTGAAACGACCAAGGTGTTCGGGCGATCCAGATGTTCCTTCAGCTCAGAGGCCAACTGGTCGAACTCCGATTCACCAATCAGCTCCTGCTCCAAAATGCGATTTCGCACATTCTGGAGAAAATCCCAAAAGATCATGCGGCGGTTGTGCCCGTGCGGAAAGGTGCGAATTATCGGGTTCACTTCAATATCGATGAGCCCCGCATCACGGAAAAGTCGGGGTGTCCGCCGGCCAATAAAAAGGTCGATGCCGTTAGCAGACGAATATTTTTCGAAGATCGCGAAAAGACGGTCCCAGGCTCGAAGAGGAGGATCGCACACGTGTGAAACGTAATCTGCCTCGTGACTGGCAACCACGCCGCCCGGCCGAGCCAATCTGGTCATCTCATGGACTACCGCGTTGACATTGGGAACATTCACGAGAACGAGACGCGCATGAACCAGATCAAAGCTCGCGCCGGGCAGCCCGGTCGCGGCCGCGTCGCCTTGCATCACCTCGACATTCTCGAACTTTCGGTCCGCCACAAATCGTTTCGCACTCCTAAAGGACATGGCGTTCTTTTCGACGCCAACGACACGTCCCGCCAAACCAACCCGTTCCGAAAGTAGGTCCAGCACTCCTTGCGGTCCGCAGCCGATATCGATCGCACGATCGCCGGCGCTAAGCTTCAGTCGATCGAACAACGATGCAGACTCGTGTCGAAGCTCTTCGGCCTGCCTCCCAAGCCGCAATTCTTCATGATCGCTGTAACCCAGCAAATACAGCGGTTCGCCCTCGGTAGTCCTGACTTGTGGTCTGTGGCCGGAATGCGGCCTGGATCCCTTTGGAACCGGGCTTTCCATCATCGGTAACCTCTCTGTGACTCTCATTCTTAGCTGCTGCTCTTGTATTTGCAAGTCGAGAAAACGTAACGGCCGTGACGTAGCGACAACAACAGCAAATACAGAAACCTCTGCGGGAGCCTTATCTCTGCGAGATGAAACATTGAAGGGGCAGATGAGACATTGAAGGGACCGACGAAGTAACCACCATCCCGACAGCCGGGAAGTAACCTATTTCGACATGATGACAGTTACAACCATCATGGATCACGATCTACTCTGGCTCAAAGGCCAGTTTGCTTTGGCTCGCATCAAAACGGCTTTTAGGCGGGACGCCCCCCTCTTGCGGGCCAACCGCCGCCTCATCGACCCTTCGAGATCCCGCACAAACTCTATGCTGCCCAGCGGCCGCCCCGGGTAGGTAACATCGACGAGTCGCGCCGTAACCATTTGACGGTAACCGCGTGGCATCCATGATAGGTAAAATTATTTTTTCTCGCTCTTTACACAGCACCAAAACCGTACTACTTTGGAAGCAACGATCCACACGTCAGCGCGGTCTTCACGACAGCCCTGCTTGACCTTGCATCGGTGTGCTCGACCCGTGCAACTGCCCCCAAGGCACCGGCAATTTATCAGCGCTTATCGGCGTGATGAGTCGGTGTAGCAAACAGTGATGTGACATCAGAAGTGACGGGTCAAGCCTGTCCGCGGCATTACGCCTGTCCCGCTGCGCCCCGCCTGTCCCGGCGTGCCGTGGAGCTGGCCGTGGGGCCGCGCCGTGGACCTGTCCCGGCCGCGCCGTGGAGCGCCCCACGAGGGTGCCACGGAGAGCAGGGTGCGCTCAGTGCGTTCTCTTGATTGAGCAGTTTTGACAACTTGGAAAACACCACCACAGCGGAGCTAACCCCCTGTATATGAGAACTCCGATGCTGGGCATGCCCGGGGCCGCCGCGGGCTCCAGTCCGGACATCCATCCTCTGGAGCCAACGGGCCCTGAGCGCGCTCCTCTTTCCGTCCCTCAGGACTTATCGCGCTTGTAGCGCTTTTAGCGCACCTAAGTGTGGCAAACCATCCCATGGAACCGTCTCCCAGGGCCCATACGCGCCTTGGCCACCATTCGGGCAAGATGATCAAATTATTAATTTGATCATCTTGGTCATCTTGACCATCTTCGTGAAACAAAGGACTTATTTAGCCCCACCCCCTTTCGCTGGGTCGCCAAACGTCAAAAAGCACCTAAAAATATCAAATTTTAAAAATGGTTGAACATGTTGCACCCGGACGCGACAGGGCGGCCCGAATCCCTGCGTCTCTTCAAAAAAGAGACCCAACCCCACCCAATGGGCCCTTTACGGAGAGAGGCTCCACCGCATCTGGACTGCACCCCACGACTTAGTTCGCTTACTTCGCTTAATTCGCACATTTCTACAGGAACTCTGGGCCGCCCCGGCGAGCTCATTTTTTATCGCCAGTTAGACCAGAACTCACCGTATGATGTCCCGGACGCCACCCAGTACCATTCCCCGTTTCACTCCATGATTTTCTGTGGAGACGATGGGGTCGTATATCACACCGGGCCCATTCACCGCGGCAAAGGCGAAATGCGCCGACTGCTGTTGAGCGATCTACTGCACCACCCGGACGCGCGCTGGCATCCGCTGCCGGAAAATGCAAACTTTCTCGGAGTCTATCGTTGGAACATCCTGCGCCAAGGCGATTGAGTCTCGGGTTCCTGTGGTTGCTCACGCTCCTGTTCCCCCTGCAGCTGCTGGCCGCCCGCCCCGTCTCCTTCAACCTGAGCACCAACCGCAGCTTTGCTCCGGCGGAAAAGCCGGCCATCCATTTGTATGCGCAGAATGTCGATGAGTTGGAGTTCCGTATCTACCGGGTGCCCCACCCGGAAAAGTTTCTGGCTGGCCTGCCTGATCTGCACAGCTTCGACAATGGAGCTCCATTTGGTCCTAAAGAACAGATCGACGAACGAACCTGGCTGGAGAAGTTTCACGACTGGAAGCATCATCTCTGGTTCCTGGTACGCCGTTTTTTCCGCGGCCAGTTCACCGTGGAAAACCGCGATCGCCTCCGTGCCCATCAAGCCAATCTGGCGCGACGCAGCCGCATCGTTGGCGTGGCCCAGTTCGCCCAAATCCCACTTCTCAACGATCACCAGTTGGTCGCGCGCTGGCGCCAGGAATTGCCTCCGACCTACGTATCCGATTCCCAGGAACTCCCCATCGACCCGCTGCCCTCAGGCCTCTACCTGATCGAAGCGACCGACGGTCACTACAAGGCGTACACCCTCTTGATGATCAGCCGCATGGCCATGGTCACGCGTACCGGGAGCGGCAGCGTGCTGGCATATTGCGTGGACCGCGTTTCCGGGGCTGGCATCGCCGGGGTGCAAGTGAGCGCGGGCTTTGGCCAGCAGCAGAAAGCCACCGGCGCCACCGATGCCGACGGGCTGGCCCCATTGGAACTGATCGCCCCCAAACCACAGCCGGACAACTTCTGGGTGGTGGCCACCCACGGCGACGACGTAGCGGCGGTCACTCCCGGCGGCTACGCCCTCAGCGGCTGGCAGGGAGGCCGTTGGTCTTCTTACATCTACACGGACCGGCCGGTCTACCGGCCTGGCCACATCGTGCACTGGAAGGGAATTCTGCGCGCCCGGGTTGAGAATCACCTGGAGCTGCCCAAACTCCACACCATTCACGTCACCATTGCCGACCAGGACGATCACCCCCTGCTCGACAAGGACATGCCGCTCTCTGCCGCCGGGAATGTGAGCGGCGATCTTACCCTGCCGGCGACCGCCACCCTGGGCTACTACACCATCCGGCTGCGCAACGGGCCTGCTTCCGACGACCCCGACGCCGACGCAGGCAACGGCCAGTTCCGCGTGGAAGACTACAGAAAACCCGAGTACCAGGTGCGGGTGAGCCCCGCCAAAGGTCGCCTGCTGCAGGGCGAAACCATGCAGGTGGTGATCGATGCCAGGTACTTCTTCGGCGAACCCGTTGCCAACGCGGCGGTCAAGTATCGCGTCTACCACTCGCCGCACTATTGGTGGGATGAGGAAGAAGGAGGCGGCGATGACGGGTCGGGCATGGGGGCCGATGCCGGGGACGATGCATCGCTGGGTTATGACGCCGCTCAGCAATCGGAACAGACCGGCAAACTCGACGCCAACGGCAAGCTCACCATTAATGTGCCCACGCAGTACGTTGCCAACATGAAGCGGCCGACGGACCAGGATTACACCGTCGAGGCCGCGGTCACCGATCAGGCCAACCGCGAGATCACCGGCCGGGGACGTTTTCTGGCTACCCGCGGCAGCTTCCGCATCCACGTGGAACCGGTGAGCTATGCCATCCGCGTGGGCGACTCCGCGCTCTTTAATGTAACCGCGGTGGATTACGATAACCACCCGGTGCAAACCCGGGTGCACCTGCAGCTGGTGACCCATAAGTATGCCAACGGCAAAACCCAAACCATCCCCGGCGCCGGCACCGATGTGACCACCGACGCCAGTGGCCGCGCCCAGGGAAGAATTCCTGTCTCGTCCGCGGGGAGTGCCGAGGTGGAAGCCACCGCCACTACACCGCCGGGGCCGCTTGGGTCAAATTTGGACCAAAGGATCGTCTACGACTCCATGCTATCTGTGGGTGATGGGCGGCAATGAGGAAGGGTGGGGAGGCGAGTCGCGCTCGGTGCAGATTATCGCCGATAAGAAGAGTTATGCCGTTGGAGACACAGCTCACCTCAGCATCCTCTCCAACGTTGACAGCTTTCATCCCCTGGTGATCGCTACCGGGTATACCGTCGAGTTTCGTAAAGTGATGTTCTCTCCTGGCAAGTCGTTGACCTTTGACCTGCCCATCACTGCGGATGCGCAACCCAACCTCGAACTGACGGTGGCTTTCATCCGCAACGACCAGCTCTACCAGGCCAATCTCAGCATCAAGGTGCCCCCGGTACAGCAACAGTTGCAAATCGACATCACCCCCGACAAGCAGGTCTTTCAGCCGCAGCAGACTGCCGGGTACGACGTGTTTGCCCGCGACTGGCAGGGCAAGCCGGTCAGCGCCGACTTCAGCTTTGGGGTGGTGGACGAGGCCATCTACTCCCTCTACCCGGATAACAGCGGTGACATGGTCAGGAAGCTTTACCCCGATCGATACGTCTTCGCCGCGGTCGATTCGTCGCTGCAGTATTACTTCAGCGGCAAGGCTGGTCTCAAATCGCCCGTGCTCGCCGAGCGGGCATCGCGTTACCGGCCGCAGTTGGCGCAGGTGAAGCCGGGCAACGATGTGGTACAGCCTCGGGTACGCAAGGCCTTTCCAGACACGGCCTACTGGTCGCCCTCGGTCCATACCGACTCCGCCGGGCACGCCCACGTTACCCTTACGTTCCCGGATTCGCTGACGACCTGGCGGACCACGGTGCACGCGATCACCCTTGATTCCAGAGCCGGCTCTGCCATCAACCGCGTGCTGGTGCGCAAGAACATCATTGTGCGTATGGGTACGCCCCGCTTCCTGCGCCAGGGAGATGAAGTCACCATCCCGGTGATCGTCCACAACTACCTGGACCAGGCCAAACAGGTACAGTTGTCGCTTAACATCGACGGGCTTGACCCGGTAAGCGGCGCACCGCAATCCGTGAGCGTGCCCAGCAAGGGCGAGGGCACCGCTCTCTGGCGGGTGAAGGCATCGCGCATCGGAACCGCGCGTCTGCTGGCCAAGGCGCTTACCAATGAGGAATCGGACGCTCTCGAGCTTACTTTCCCGGTCGAGCCAAACGGCGTTCCGCGCACCATCAACTCCTCGGGGGTGATTACGGAAAATGTTGCGGCCAGCACGACCATCGACTTCCCGGCCAACACCGATGCGGCCGCACACACTGTACATCTCGAGGTCGCGCCCTCGATCGCAGGGAGTCTCTTCTCCGCACTGAGCTATCTCTCCAGCTATCCCTATGGCTGCACCGAGCAGACCATGTCCAGCTTCCTGCCCAACCTCGTGGTTGCGGATACGCTTAAGAAGCTCAACCTCTCCGGCATGGTTAGCCCGGCGGATCTGCAGGCGAAGATCAATGCCGGCCTTGATCGCCTGAACGACCTGAAGCACGACGACGGCGGCTGGGGCTGGTGGAAAGAGGATGACAGCCGCGTCTTCATGACCGCCTACGTGGTCTCCGGCCTTGCCCAGGCCAAGGCTGCCGGATATGCCAAGGCAGAACAGAATCTCGGCGGGGGCGTCGGCCTATCTGCAGAAGCAGCTGGCCCAACATCCACGCATGATTCCCGATCTGCGCGCTTACGTGATGTATGCCCTGAGTGAGGCCGCTGCGAAAAACTTGAGTCCGTCGGTAGAAACCCTGTGGTCGCGGCGTAATGACCTTTCCGCCGAAGGGCTGGCGCTTACCGGCATGGTGATGTTGCGCACCGGAGACAACCGCTCGGCACAAATCGCGCAAATCCTGGAGGGCAAGGTTAAGCGCGAAGGGGTGCTTGCCTCCTGGCCGTCGAAGTACAACCCGCTGCTTGATCTCAACGATGACAACAGCGCGGAGAGCACCGCCTTCGCCCTACGCTTCCTCACCCACGCCGACCCGAAGAGTCCCTTGCTGGAAGCGGCCGCGCAGTGGCTGGTAGTCAATCGCACGGGCGGCTATTGGTGGAACTCGACCGAACAGACAGCCATGGTGCTCTTTGGCCTGGTCGACTATCTTGCCGCCTCACAGGAGCTGAACGCGGACTTCGACGTCGACATATCGGTCAATGGCAGTGGGATCGGCAAGCATCATTTCACTGCCGCGGATGCGGCCTCGGGCGCTGATTACTCAGTGGACGTCACGCCCGCGCAACTACACCCGGGCAGCAACCTGGTGCAAGTGACCAAGCATGGCAGCGGGCGAGCCTACTGGTCGGTGCAGGGCAAATACTACTCCACCGAGCAGAAGCTTTATCAGCAAGGCACGCTCTCACTCAACATCACGCGGGACTACTTCAAGCTGACGCCGATCACCAGGGATGGGCAGATCGTGTACCGGCTCGACCCGCTGAAGGGCGCAGTTGTCCCCGGAGACACATTGGCCGTGCACCTGGCGGTGAATGGCTCACCGGCAAAGTATCTGCTGATCGAAGATCCAATCCCGGCGGGCACGGAGTTTGTGCAGCACGGGGATAGCTACAACATCCTCGACCAGCCTGCAACCTGGCAGTATTGGTATACCCGAAGCGAGTTTTTCGACGACCATGCCGCCTTCTTCTCCACTGAATCGAGTGGCCGGCATGAATCCTTCTACCTGCTCAAGGTGGTGAACCCGGGCAGTTTTTCCATCACCCCGGCCGATGTGCAGCCGATGTACCAACCGGGCATTCAGGCCACCACCGACTTGTTGCACCTGCAGGTAGATCCGGCACCGTCAGCCGCGGAGGGGCAGAAATGATGCAAGCTGTCATGGGGGCAACTCGGGGCGCCTTCTCCCACATCTTCTCGCGCAACAAGGCCCGTCTCTTCCTGAGCCAGTGGGTGGGCAACTTCCTGCTCATGCTGTTGGCCGCCGGCTGGCTGCAGATCCCCGACTCGCATACCTGGCAGTTCGCGTTCTCGATGCTCTCCGGGGTGTTGCTGGTGGTGGGCTTTCTCTGGCTATATGTTGCGACCTTCCGTTATCTACGCCGCTGCGCCCTACGGCCGCCGTGGTGGCTAAGCTGCCTGCTGCTGGCGGGATTCATTGTCATTTGGTGGCTGCTGCTGCAGCCCATTGCCGCGGGCCGGGCCCACGAGGCGTTGTTTGCCGGCTATTGGAACTCTCAGTCTCCGCCGTGGCTGCGCTATCATCTCGGCTATTCCAGCCTGGTGGCCTGGCAGGAACGTATCTATGATTGTGCTGCAATATCTGCTGGCTGGGTCTACTGCTGCCTTTAGCGGTCGAGACTTGCGCTTGCGGGGTGGCCGGCTTCCGTCGTGCAACTCGGGTATACCGCCATTGGTTCTACTGGCTCTCCGTGCTGATCTGTGGATTTGGTGCGTCGGTGATTACCTGGGCGTTGGCTGACTGGACGCCCGACGCGGGCCTTATCGGGCAGACGGTAAGCATCATGGTCCGCCTGGGCCTTGCTTACAGCGTCGACATCCTGCTCTGGTGTTTCGTATTGGCTCTCATCGCCTATTATCTTCGCGTCTTGTACCCGCCCGAGCCCGAACTGGCGATCCCCGCATGATGGCAAGACGATACACCTGGATCGTCGCCGGCCTTTCCGTGGTTCTTGCGCTCAACGCCCATGGCCAGGAGAAAGTGGTCACCAATCCGGTCGCCGGCAATCCGGCCGCAATTCAGGAAGGCGCTTCGCTCTTTCGTGGTAACTGTTCGCCCTGTCACGGGCTCAACGCGCAAGGCGGCGGCCGGGGACCCGACCTGACGGCAGGGCGTTGGGTTCATGGTTCGAGCGATGCTGACATCTTTCGCACCATCACGCGCGGCGTGCCCGGAACCGAGATGCCCGCAAATGAATTCGACGATTCCGAGACCTGGGCCATCCTGGCCTACCTTCGCTCGTTGGCTCCTGCGAAGGAAGCAACTGTCTCCGGAGATCCTGCCAAAGGCGAGAAGGTTTTCTGGGGAACAGCGGGGTGCTCGACCTGCCACATGGTGCGAGGGCACGGTGGAGTGCTTGGTCCGGATCTGTCGCGCGTGGGCGAAGCGCGCTCCGTACCTTACTTGATCGATTCCATTCGCGAGCCCAGCAAAGAACTCACCAGTGGCATGCTGGATCCCAACAACCACTACGGCCTTCCCCTGGTGTACGACACGGTGACGGTTGTAACGGCCGGCGGCGAAAAGGTGGTGGGTGTCGCCAAGAATGAAGATACCTTCTCCATCCAATTAATGGACACGCACCAGCGCTGCAGTTCTTTTTGAAGAAGAATCTGAAAGAAGTAACCCACGAGCGCAAATCCCTGATGCCGGTTTATTCCGAGACGATGCTCAAGCCAGCCGAGCTTCAGGATTTGGTGGCCTACCTCGAAACTTTACGAGACAACTGACCAGCGCAATGATTTGCAGAACGTAACGAGGACGATCGCTTGAAAAAGATGGCGCTGCTGTTGGGGATGCTTCTCTGCGGGAGCGCGTGTGCACCGGCGCAGGTCACGTATCAGCGTCTGCTGGCCGCGGACCAGGAGCCGGAGAACTGGCTCACGTATTCAGGGCGATACGCCGGCTGGCACTACAGCGGGCTGGACCAGATGAATACCGGCAACGCCTCGCGGCTTGCGATGCAGTGGACGTTTCAGGTCGCTGACCTCGGCCAGTTCGAGACCACTCCCCTGGTCGTGGACGGCGTGTTGTACGGAACCGGGCAAAACGATCGCGCCTTCGCAGTGGATGCGCGCACCGGACGCCCTATATGGCGATACCAACGAAACCTGCCGGATAAGCTGCAGCCGTGTTGCGGCATGGTGAACCGTGGCTTCGCGATTCTCGGCAACAAACTGTTTATGGCCACGCTGGATGCGCATGTGATCGCCCTGGACACCAAGACCGGCAACCTGGTGTGGGACGTAAAGGCCGCCGATTCCACCGCGGCGTATACCTTCACGGTCGCACCCCTGGTGGTGAAGAACGAAGTGATCGTTGGCATCTCGGGCGGTGAATACGGAGTTCGAGGATTTATCGACGCCTACGATGCCGACACCGGTCAACGCCGATGGCGCTTTGAAACTGTGCCGGGTCCTGGCCAGCCGGGACATGAAACCTGGGCCGGAGATTCCTGGAAGACCGGAGGCGCGCCGGCGTGGATTACCGGTTCCTACGATCCCGAGTTGAACCTGGTTTATTGGCCTACGGGAAACCCTTCGCCCAGCGATTATGGCGGCGAACGAGGCGGCGACAATCTCTACAGCAACTGTATGCTCGCGCTCGATGCCGACACGGGAAAGCTGAAATGGTATTTTCAATTCACCCCGCACGATTTGTACGACTACGATGCCACCCAGATTCCGGTGCTGCTGAACGCAGACTGGGAGGGGCGTCCGCGCAAGCTGTTGGTGCAAGCGAACCGCAACGGTTTTCTTTACGTGCTCGATCGTACCGACGGAAAATTCCTCAAGGCCGCCGCCTTCGGCCAGGTGACCTGGGCCAAGGGCATTGGACCGGACGGCAGGCCGGTGGTGAATACGGACCTGGTGCCGAATCCGGCAGGGAACCGGGTTTGCCCGGGCGCCCTCGGGCTCACCAACTGGTATTCCCCCTCCTATAGTCCCGATACCAGACTTTTGTATGTCGCCACCTCAAACGAGTGCGACATCTTTACCAGCGCACCCCAGCCTTATCGCGTGGGCCACGACTTTCTGGGAAGCGTCTATGTGCCCGACCCTGTCGTAAGACCTACCGGCGCGCTCAAAGCGCTCGACCCCACGACCGGAGCTGAGAAGTGGACGTTTCCATACTTCAGCAATCCCAACGGGGGAGCGCTCTCCACCGCAGGCGGGCTGGTCTTTGCCGGCGAATCCGACGGCAATTTCATTGCCCTCGACGCGCGCACGGGCCGCGATCTGTGGAATGTGCAGCTGGGTGCGGCCATCTACTCTACGGCGATCACTTACCGGCTGGACGGCAAACAGTACGTGGTCATCCCTGCAGGGTCGGCGCTGTTTGCATTTACCGTTGCTCAGCCATGAGGGGCATTCGCGAGCATCGAATCAGGGGTATCGAGTCCCGGATGCGCAGAGTAGCAAACACTGAGCGGCCTGTCACAACGCGCGATTTAACTTGCAGATTGGCGCCGGGATTCTTAACCTTTCTATTCGTGTCCAGGGCAGCTGGTTTGCGTTGCGACTGGTTTCGATCGGAAGGAGAACGATGAATCGCAGAGAGCTCCTCCAAGTCGGCCGCTGCCACACTTCCTTTGCTCTCCGTGGCCGGCGCGCAGGAAGTTGCTAACAGATCCAATGGACTGCCGCCGCTCACCATCAAGGACTGCAAGATCATCACCACCAACGGGGGCAGCCATTATCGTTGGATTTTCCTCAAGATCATCACCAGCGAGCCTGGTCTTTATGGCATCGGCTCGGCCAACAATAACTACGAGACCATGGCCGTGGTTGCCGCTCTCGAAGATCATCTGAAACCGTGGTTGATCGGCAAAGATCCTGACCGAATCGAAGACCTGTGGCAGTCGGCACAGATGCGCACCTACTGGCGCAACGGCCCGGTGAACAACAACGTGCTCTCCGCCATGGATATGGCTCTGTGGGACATCAAAGGCAAGCGCGCCGGCATGCCGGTCTACGAAATGCTCGGCGGAAAAGCACGGGACGGCGTTCCCGTCTATGACCATCAGGGCGGCAAGACCAAAGAAGAGTGCCTGGACTCTCTGCAGAAGTCCCTCGCCAACGGATTTACCCATGTGCGGATCCAACTCGGTGGCTACGGCGGAGGCGGCTTCACCCCTGCGGGCCAGGGCAACCGTCCGGAGGGCGGCTACCAGGGCGCCGCGTTTGACGAGCAGCAGCTATGTCGATACGATTCCTCCGCTCTTCGAATACCTGCGCGATAAGGCTGGCTTCGCGCCAAAGCTGCTCCATGATGTGCACTCGCACTTAAGCGGCATGAACGCAGTGGAACTGGCGCGCCGGCTGCAGCCTTATCAGATGTTTTTTGTCGAAGACATTCTTCCCCCGGAACAGATTGCCTACTACCGCAACATCCGCGAGATCTGCACCACTCCTCAAGCGGTAGGCGAAGTATTCTCCCATCCCTTTGAAGTCATTCCTTTGGTGAAGGACCGCCTGATCGACTTCATCCGTTGCCGTGTGGCGGCGACCGGCGGCATTACTCCGATCAAGAAGCTCACCACGCTGTGCGAACTTTTCGGCGTCCGCACGGCTTTTCAGGAAGGCGGCGAAAACGATCCCATCAACCAGATCGCCAGCTACCATGTCGACATCTCGAGCAGCGCCTTTGGGATCCAGGAGGAAAACCATTTTCCGCCGATCGTGCACGAGATGTTTCCCGGCATCGGGGAAATCCGCAAGGGTTATCTCTACGGCAGCGGCAAGCCGGGCCTGGGTGTGGACATCAACGAAGAGCTGGCGGCAAAGAATCCTTTAGGCGCCATCGCCGGGGGCGGAGCGTATTCGACCGACCGCACCATTGATGGAACGGTGGTGAAGCCGTAGGCGGCGGGGGCTCCTTACCTGGGAAGGGAATCAGGCTGACGAGAAGAAGGGGGGTGACAGGCGAAACATCGACGTTTCAGCAAGGGGTCGTCTGTCACCGCTTTGTTTGTTTCGCTACTTCACGAACAGCTTGAGGCTTTCGAGATAGCCTTTTTCTCTCCACTTGGGACAGGTATAGATCCTGCCCTCATCGATCAAAACATCGATCGAGTTGAACCAGGCAATTTCGCCCTGGAGTTTGTCGTGATGAGCTTGCATGAGCTCATTCAGTTCCTGGATGGTGACACCTTCTGGATGCTGACGCATCAGGCTGAAAACCAATTCGATGGCACGATCCTGCTCGGGAAATTTTCGACTGTACGACACGATTGCAGCTTTTCGCCTCCGTTTTTCTCGCGCTACCTGCGAAGGGGGACACGTGGCCTGAAGCTCTTCCGGAATGTATTGGTTGCGAATAGGCGGGCCGGTCGCACAGACCCGTCCGATTTCGAACAACTCACAACAAAGCAGTAAATCCAAGTATTGCCAATTTGATGCCCTCCTGCCCGCGAACCGGAACGGTAGCTTTCACATTCCCCGGGAGGAGTACACCGCAGTTGTTTCCAAAACCTTTCAAAAACGTTTGTAGTTATGGGGCCCGCAGAGACCTTTAAGTTCCTTCAACCCGTATAGTGTCACAGAAGGTGATCCTTGAGCAAGGGGGCAGAAAGCATCTTTGCATCATTTATAAGTGCAAATTTCCGCAAATAGTCCTTGACCTGGGGAGCGCTTTCGGGCAGACCGATGAAGCCGATATAACCGTCAGGGCGAATCAGGAAGAGGGCATCCGATCCGATTTCCGGGACCCGGTTAAGGAACGATGCCGACTCCTTCCACTATGGAAATATAGCGATCGACCGGCAGATCAGTGAACGTCTCTACGCGGGTGCTTGGAGCGGGCCAGCGAATCTCGAGATGGTCTACTTTGGTGTGCACGCCAATACCAAGGACCAGGCGAGGGTCGTGGCTGGAGAGAAAGCTTCCGCCTCCCGACTTGAGCAGGGTGCGTTTCAGGGTTCCGGCCTTCCAGGTTACACGGGCGCCGATCGCGTCGATGTTGGCTTTTTTGCCCACGAGTTTGACGCCCAGCCAGTGGTTCCCTTTGGCTGCTTGATTTCGTAATAGTACGGGGGCCCCATTGTTGGTCGAGATCAGAACATCCACGGCCCCATCGTTGTCGAAATCCCCCAGGGCCAACCCGCGCGCCGCCAGGGGGACCAAAAAAATCGGCCCTGCCGATGTGCTGACGTTCTTAAGAAACCGGCCATCGTTGTGAAACAGAAGCAGCGGTTCGCGATAGGTGACGCTGCCGGAGTGGACTTCAATCTGGTCGTCGGGATGACCGTTGGCAATGAAGAGATCGACGTTGCCGTCGTTGTCGTAATCGAAGAAGCGCAAGCCCCATCCGCTCATCGACCGAGTCAGTTCTCCAATCCCGTTTGCCGGCGAGAGATCGTCGAAGGTGCCGTCTTTGTTATTGCGATAGACGGAGTACATCTCCTGATCTACATTGGTCACGCTCAGGTCCTGCCAGCCGTCCTGGTCGAGGTCGGCTGCATCGACACCCATCCCTGAGCGGGCGCGGCCGTCAGCACTGTAGGCGACTCCGCCCTCGACCCCCTCGTCCTTGAACTTGCCTTGACGATTCACCCAGCAGAAAATTGGCGACGGTATCGTTGGCGACAAAGAGGTCCATCCAACCGTCGTTGTTGACGTCGGTGGCCACCGCTCCCCAGGCCTTGCCCAGCCCTGCGCTGATCCCGGTTGCTGCAGAAACGTCGGTAAACGTGCCGTCCCCGTTGTTGTGAAACAGCCAGCTGTGGGTCGGGGGATAGACCCGCGGAATGCAATAGTGACGTTCCCCCGTGCCCTCATTGCCACAGAATTTATTGGCCGCCTTGTCGAATTCGACGAATCGGCAAACGAATAGATCGAGGCGCCCGTCATTGTCGTAGTCGAACCAGACGGCGCTGGAGGCCCATCCTGGCGTGGCGATACCCGATTTAAGGGTGACGTCGGTAAAGGTTCCGTCGCCATTGTTGCGATAAAGAGTGGACCGGTTATAGCTGGTGACGAAGAGGTCGGGATAACTGTCTCCGTTGTAGTCGCCAACGGCGACGCCCATGCCATAACCGGTGTTGGTCACCCCAGCCTTGGCGGTTACGTCGGTGAAGGTTCCGTCGCGGTTGTTCCGGTAAAGCCCATTGCACAGCGGCTGCTGCGGAGTGAAGAAGTCGCAGGGACCGCTGTTGACCAGAAAGATGTCCATCCAGCCGTCGTTGTCAAAATCGAGAAACGCACAGCCGGCCCCCGTGGTTTCAGGCAGGTAATAGGACGCAGACCGTCCATTGGAATGTTTCCAGGTGATGCCGGATTGCGTGGGTGGCACCGGCTGAAAGAGGGCGGACGTCCCTCCAGGCGGGACGAATGCCGACGGGAACGCCTTGCGCAAAACGCTCAGCGGCAGACTAGCCGCCAATGCGGAAAGAAATTCTCTTCTGCTTGGTCGACGCATCGATCCATCTTATACATCGCTCCAGCTTATACATGGCTCGCTTACTCTCAGCAGGACTGCGGTTGCTTACCGGCGAACCAAACCGGAGGCGGTTTTCCCCAGGAAAAACAGGCGTTTCGCTTCACTTGCGTGGTGAAGGGCGAGTGAACAAGCTGGACAGGCGCGGGAAATCCTGCATCATCCACGCAGTAGAGCTTCCGGGATCGCCAGCGAGTGTTTTGGGCCATCGCCCACGCTAAGGGTTGAAGAGAATCTCATTAAATTGGTTGACATTGCTTGATCCCGGCGCGTAGATTTCCGCTGTTCCGCCTCAGGGTCAGTCAAGGCTCCAGATGAATACAAGGACAGGTGTTTGGCCTTCCAAGAGGGAGTGACTACGCCTCCGAAATGAAAGCGGTTACAGGGCCCGTTTTCCAGGACTTCAGTGCATATTGATTTTTCCGGCGGATGTGCATTTACCCACATCTGTCGAGCCGGAAGCAGGTCTGAGTGCGTCGGGACCCAGCGTGAAGATCGAAAGGAGACCCTATGCGAGGCAGTCTTTCCAGAGCCAATACGTATCTTTGGGCGGTCCGTTCTTGGGATATTTCTGTTGGCCGTAAACCGGCAGAGTTTCGGACAGGACGTCAACGCCTCACTTTCAGGATCGGTCACAGACTCCAGCGGGGCGGTCATACCGGGCGCAAAGCTCACGCTGGTAAACCAAAATACCGGAACCCGGCAGGATTTCCAAACGAGTGCCGACGGCGAATACAAATTTCGCCAATCTCCCTCCCGGCATCTATGACCTTTCCGTGACTGCGCCCGCCTTCGAATCGTTCGTGCGCAAGGGTATCGAGCTTGCCGTCAACCAGTCCGCCCGTGTCGATGTGCCGCTGACCGTTGGCAAGGCCGACCAGACCATCACCGTCAGCGCTGATGCTTCCCTCATCAACTATGACAACCCCACCCTGGGAGGAGGGGTGAGCCCGGAAACGCTGCAGGATTTCCCGCTGGTGATCTCCGGCGCTCCTCGCTCGTCAGTGACGGTTGCCATCCTTATGCCTGGGGTCACCACCGGGGGCGGCGGCAATGCCTACAACTCCCGTACCAACGGCGGGATCATTACCGGCGACGAAGCAGTGGTGGATGGGGCCACGGCGTCGGAAGGGTTCATGAATCAGTCGGGGATGGTGAGCTTGCAGACCGACTTTGGCATGTCGCCCGATATCACGAGCGAAGTCAAAATCCTGGCCTCGAATTATGACGCGCAATATGGAAACTCGACTTCAGGCCAGCTCATCGTGCAAACCAGGAGCGGCGGTGAGAAGTTTCACGGGGCGGCTTACGAGTATCTCCGCAACGACGCCCTCAACGCCAAGCAGTACGGCGCTTCCTCAAAAGACGGCAGACAAGGAAAACGACTTCGGGGCGAACGTTGGCGGCCCGATTTGGATTCCGGGATATCATCGTCCGGACGCATACGTAAAAGGCTACTTCTACTTCAACTGGGAGGGGTTCCAGGACCACGGCGGCGCCAGTTCCTCCACCCTCTCGATCGCCTCGCTGGCTGCCCGTGCAGGAAACTTCAGCGGCGTTGGCAGCCAACTTTACTATCCCGCAGACCCGGCCAAGTATGGGGCGTTGGCAGGTACGGCCATCCCTAACAACCAGATCGACCCCCAATTCGAAGATCCAATCGCCAAAGCCTTTCATGGCGGAATTGCCGAACCCTACCAATGGCCAGGAAGTCAACAACTACTTCATTCCCAGGTCAGGGCAGGGATCGTTAACCAACAGCGAGAACGTGTATTTCTTTCGCATCGACACCAATGTTGGCCAGAAAGATCACTTTTACTACACGTTCTGGTGGCAGTTCAGCGGCGTGAATGCGCAGAGCGATCTGCCCATCGCCCTCTCGACGGCAAGTCCGGCAAACCCGGAGAATGCGCCGATCCAGCGGCTCAACTGGGAGCACACCCTTTCCAGCCTGATGACAAACCACGCCACCGTCGGCTACCTGAGCCGCAACGAAGGCTATTACGCGCTGAACGGCAAGGCAAATTTGCCCACAGTGCCGGGAGTAGCCAACACCACCTATTGCCCGAAATGACATTCGGCGGAGGCTACTCGCAACTGGGCAACAACACGCCGCCTGATGCTACCGACAATCTGACCACCCGCGGAACCTGGGCCGTCAACGATGTCTTCACCCGGCATCCAGGGAAAACACACCCTCAGCTTTGGCCTCGAATACAAGCTCGCAGGCATGAGTATTCATAGTGGCGGCAATCAAGGCGGCACCTTCAACTTCGCCGCGGATACCACCGGTAACACGGGTTGCGCGAATTCGAGTTGTCCCGGGAAGTCCGATTGCCAGTTTTTACCTCGGCGCCACCGGCAGTGCGAATGTGGAATACATCAACGTGCTGGCAAAATATCCACGGCAGACTGGATGGGCGTTTCACGGCGGCGATTCCTGGCGCCTTACGCCCAAGCTGAACTTGTCGTACAGCCTGCGTTGGGACTACATCACCCCGTTCGTCGACAAGAAGAACAACTTATCGTTCATCGACCCCATCGGGGGCAATCCGGATGCGGTCACCGCTTCAGGAGCTGAGCTTCCGGGACGGCTTGCTTTCTCAGGAACAAAGTTTGGAGCAGCCAGTTACGGCGCACGTTATCCTGAGATTCCATTCAAGAAGGGCTGGGGCCCCCGGCTCGGGTTTGCCTACACGCTCAACGACAAGACGGTGGTTCGTGCAGGATACGGGATCTATTTCGGACAGGCGTTCTATCCTGGTTGGGGCGGCGGTCTGGCGCAGGATGGATTCAACAAGAATCTCACCCTGAACGAAGCCTCTGTCGGCAACTTCAAAACGCCGGCGATCTACCTGGCGACGGGCATCTCCCCCAGCCAGGTCGGCCCCACGCAAAATATCAACTCAGGCTTTGACAACGGACAAACGCCTTCCCTCTACCGACCGCTGGATGGCAACCGGAGACCCTATTCTTCACAGTGGCAAATGACCGTCGAGCGGCAGCTACCCAGTAACACGACGCTGACTCTTTCCTACGTCGGCACCAAGGGTACCCACCTGCCCTCGGCCCTGAGCCCCATCAACGTGTTGAACCCGCTGAATCCAACCATCACGTCCATCGGATCGGATCTCGCAGTCAACTACAACGACCCAACTGGTCCTGCCACCTTTGCCGCCCATGGCGTCGCTCAGCCTTACGTTGGTTGGGCCTCGCAGATGACGGGATGCGCACCTACGATCGCGCAGGCTCTTCAGCCGTTTCCGCAATATTGCGGCAATCTGCTGGGCCTCAACGAGCAGCATGGAAACTCCATCTACCGCTCGTTCCAGGGAGGGGTAAACCGGCGCTTTCAAGGTGGCTTTTACCTCCTCGGCTCCTTGACGCTGCAGAAGCTGTTCACCAATGCCTCGAACAACGTTCAATCCGGAAACAATACCGGCGTGGGCGCCGGCGGCAACAGCGGCGCTTTCAGTCCTTACGATCAATCGCGCGCGCGCGCCATCGCCCCGGACAATGTCCCCTATACGGCCTCGGTTGCGGCCGTTTATGAGCTACCGATCGGGAGAGGCAAACGATACCTCGACTCTGGCGGGTTGCTCAATACGGTGATCGGTGGCTGGCGGGTGGGCCCCATCTTCCGCTATGAGTACGGCATCCCATTCTCGTTTTACTCTTCGGCTTGCGCCACGGATACGCTGGTACCGGAGTTTCGCCAACACTGTATCCCCGGATCCCTCGCCGGGCAGCAACCCTTACTGCACGGCCGCAACAGCTTCAATCCGGTTACGGACAGCAACCAGTACATCAACCCCAACGCGTTTGAAAAAGACTTCTCGGCCTTTGGGTACACCGGGCTACGGAAAAGCGGTCGAGCCAATCTACGGGCCCAGCTATCGGAATCTGGATATATCGTTCATCAAGGATACGCACATCACGGAGAGGTTGAACTTCAGGTTCCAGGCCAACTTCTTCAACACGTTCAACAGCCACTACTTTCTTAACCAGGGCGATACCAACGGCGGTACCGGATATGCGTTCGTCACCGACGTTGCGGCTTCTGGCAACTCCTTTGGCACCTGGAACGGGCAGGTCACCACTCCACGCACCATTCAGTTTGTGGGCCGCCTGGAGTTTTAGGATCGTAACTGCTGGTGTAACTAAAAAGCCATCCGAGGGAACTGTGTAGTTCTCTCCCGGATGGCTTTTGGTTTTTCGAATTGTTTTGCCTTACGGATTTGACGCCTTGGGCAGCTGTTCGCGATCGTTTGCGTTCGCGTGCAAACGGCGATAGATCCTGACCTCTTCCTGGGCGGCATCTTTTCGCCCCTGCTGGTTGTAAATGTGTGCCAACGCAACGTGCGGCTCCGCGTATTTGTCATCGAGGCGCACCGCTGCCAACTGTTCCTGCACCGCAGCGTCGAGCTGACCCCGTTCCTGCAGCAGGTTGCCGAGGTGGTAGTGTGCCGCCGCAAGCTGGGGATCGAGCCGGAGAGCTTCCCGCAGGTTGGTTTCCGCCGCCTGTGCGTGGCCCATAAACTGCAGCGCCACGGCAAGGTTTAAATAAGGCGACGCGGAGGGACGCAACATCTGCCGGTCCAGTTCGATGGCGCGGTTGAAGTTTTTGATCGCGAGCTCGGTCTGGTTCTGATAGAAGTAGCAGAGCCCCAGGTTGTCGTAAGCCCGCCCCATGGTTGGATTGAGGGTGATTGCCTGCTGGAAGCGGTGGATTGCCTCCGGGTAATGTTGTGCGTCGTAATCGAGCCGGCCCAGCCAATAGGGGTAAAGCGCGTTTTTCGTGTCGTGCGCGGAAAGTGATTCGAGAACCGGCCGGGCCCAATCCGGATGCGAGATCTTGATGTACGCCATCGCTAACGAGAATTGAAGGTCGGCGCCAAGCGGCCGGATGGCATCGGATTTCTTCCAGGCGACCGCGGCGTTCAAATAATCGTGGTTCAGAAAGTAGACGCTGCCCAGATAAGCCAACAGGGGAGCCGCCCGCAGGGAATGAGGATCGGGCTCGATCTCATCGATCAGCAGCTTTTCGGCGGCAAGATAGTCGTGGGCGGCGACCGCCGTCTTCAAGTGAGATACTTTTTCAGGACTCAGATCCAGCGAGGAAGGCGGAGCGGTGCCCGGCGCCGGTGCATCGCTCGAGCTCTGGGCCAACGCCAAGGGAACCCAGGCGTTACAGAGGAGGAGAGCGAGCGAAACAGCGGCCACCGCTCTACCCCTGGACAAAGCCATGAGCAGTAGTTTAAAGCATTCTTACTTCGGTCTCGGACGAATCATCTTGTTGGCGCTGGGTGTGCTTTGGATGACCCGGGCAGGAATCGCCCTGCCGTCGAGCGAACAATATCGCGCTCTGGTATTGGAGATCCAACAGCACATTGAACAAAATGATCTGGACGGCGCCCGGTCACTGATTGCCGGCGCGCAGGCAAAGTTTCCGGCAAATGGGGGACTGGAAAATCTTCTTGGTGTGATCGAGGTGCAGCAGGGCCATACGGACCGCGCCATCGAGGAATTCTCGGCGGCAATTCTGCACGACCCAAGCCTCGCCGGCGCCTATCTGAACCTTGGCCGGATCTATATGCAAACAGCCGGGACCGATAAGGCTGCCAGAGCTTCAGCGCTGCGCACCTATGACAGGCTTCTGCGCAGGGAGCCGAACAATGCTGAAGCTAATTACCAGGCCGCCACGCTGCTCATGTGGGATCACGATTACGAACGTTCCCTGCAGCGTCTCGCGAGGTTGGGGCCGGACGATCGCAACCGCATTAGTGCGCAGATCGTGCTTTGCGCCGATGAAGCCGCGCTCCATCATGCGTCCGCGGCAGACAAAGCTGCGGCCGCGATCGTCGCCGCTCCTGATCTTACCGAACAAGATGCAATGGAAGTTTTGCCCGCGCTTCGGACCGCCCACCGCGCTGACCTGATCGAGTCGATATTTGCGGCGGCCAACGACAAAAGCCCTCTGTCAGCGGACGGACTGCGGATACTTGGCCTAGCCCAGGAAGGAGAAGGCAAGCTGGAGATCGCGCGTAAGACGCTGGAACGGGCCTTCGCGCTGAGCGGCTCTCCGGTTCCGATACTTGTGGATCTGACCCGAGTCGCCAAGGCCAGTAAGGATTATCAGGGAGCGCTGGGATACCTGGCGCATGCTCGAGATCTGCAACCAAATGATGCGAGCTTTGCTTATGAGTTCGGCGTGCTTTCGCTCAGATTGGGCCTGCTTGGTGAATCGCGCAAGGCCATGGAAGAAGCGGTCAGGCTATCGCCAGACAATCCGGAATACAACTTCGGGATGGGGACGGTTTCGTCGTTCGCCCAGGATGCGACCCAGGGGCTGCCTTATCTGGAGAAGTATCATGCCTTGCGTCCATCGGACCCGACCGCACTGCTGGCCATCGGAACCACGTACTTTCGAGCGAAGAAGTTCGATTCCGCGAGCACGTGGCTGAAACAGGCGGCCGCCCACCAAACGACTGCGGCAGACGCACATTACTACCTGGGGCGCATCGCCCGTGTGCAAGGCCATCTCGAGGATGCGAAACATGAGCTGGAGCAGGCGAATACGCTTACCCCGAATCGAGCAGATGTTCTTGGGGAGCTCGGCCAGGCTTTTATCGCGAGTCGCGAGTATCGCGAAGCGCAAACCTATCTCGATCGCGCGGTTGCCATTGATCCGGAGAATTATGGAGCCAACTTCGGTTTACTGCAGCTCTATGCGCGAACGGGAGACCCACGCCGTGAGGAGCAATCAAAGCACTTCGACGAGATCAAGGCCAATGACGAGGAACACTACCAGGAAATGATGCGCATCATCAATGTTCGCCCAGAGAGATTACCGGACAGTTGAAAGGATGCTTTTATTACGGCACCCCAATGCGTTTGTCCCGAATTTTCACCAACAACGTTTAGGTCCGTGGTATCCCACATCTCGCGAAAAACCAGCGAGATGCCCCGAATTTCCTGCACGCAACGCTGGACAAGGCCGCGTGTGCGCCTTTCTTTAAAGAAAAGGCGCATGGAGTTCGCGAAACCGCGAAACTTCACAGGAAATCGGGGATGTGGGGCACCCATCATTCCGCAGTAAAAGACAGAGTTTTGATAATGACAGCCGTTGGAGGGATGTTCCAAGTGTTCGAAAATCTTCCTATACCATGGCGGTTGAGGGAGACTATCGATTCGTGATTCCACTATTGCTTGCCGTGCTGGCGGCTGCTTCGAGTCCGGCGAGGAGTGCTGAGAGTTCGACCAGGGCGGCGATCGCTCGGGTGCATGCGGTGGATCGTCAGATCCATGCTGTGATCGCGCTCGATCCTACCGCGCTCGATCAAGCCCGCGCTATCGACCGAGGGCGTAGGGCGCGCGGGCTGCTCTACGGCTATGCGATTTTGCTCAAGGACAACATCGAGGCGGAAGGGCCGCTGCCTACGACCGCAGGCAGCATGGCGCTGCTCGATAACGTGACCCATCGTGATGCTCCGTTGGTGGCGCGGCTGCGGGCGGCGGACGCGGTTATTCTGGGCAAGACGAACTTGTCGGAATGGGCAAACATTCGGTCGAATGCCTCGATATCGGGTTGGAGCGGGGTGGGCGGCCAGACGCGCAATCCTCACGCCCTGGACCGGAATCCGTGTGGCTCCTCCTCGGGCAGCGCCGCCGCGGTTGCAGCGGGCGAAGTGGAAGCCGCGATTGGCACCGAGACCGACGGGTCTATCACCTGCCCGGCGGCGGTGAACGGCGTCGTGGGGCTGAAGCCCACGGTGGGACTGGTCAGCCGTGCGCGGATTGTGCCTATTAGTCACAGCCAGGACACGGCTGGGCCGATTGCGGTAGATGTGGCGACCGCGGCACGGGTGCTGGGCGCGATCGCGGGCGCAGACCCCGCTGATCCGGCAACCCGGGACGCCGACGCGCACGTTACCGATTATCTGGCGGTGCTGAAGCCCGATGCGCTCAAGGGCGCCCGGATCGGCGTGCTGCGCTTTGCCACCGGCTGGTCGGTGGCGACGGATAAGGTGTTCGAGCAGGCGCTAGCCGTGTTGAAGGCGCAGGGAGCGACGCTGGTCGACATCACCGAGCTCAAAGACAGGAAGAACATTGGCGAGGCGGAGACACTGGTGCTGCATACGGAGCTGAAGGCCGATCTGAATGCGTATCTTGCAACCACGCCGGCGGCGGTGAAGACGCGCACGCTGGCCGACGTCATCGCGTTCAACACGGCGCATGCCGATCGCGAGCTCGCGCTCTTCGGGCAGGAAACGTTCGTGAAAGCGGAGGCGACCAAGGGGCTCGACGATGCTGCTTACCTGACGGCGCGGGCGACCTCGCTTCGGATCGCCGGCCGCGACGGGATCGACGCCATGCTGGCAGCCAACCACCTCGACGCACTGGTATCGCCGACCATGCCGCCGGCGTGGAAGATCGACGCAGCGAATGGCGACCAGATCAACGGCGCAGGGGCGGGCGGACTAGCGGCGGTCGCAGGGTATCCGCACCTCACCGTGCCGATGGGCGCGGTGATGGGGCTCCCGGTCGGGCTCTCGATCATCGGTCCAGCGTGGAGCGAAGCGCGGTTGCTCGGCTACGGATATGCCTATGAGCAAGCGGCCAAGGCAAAGGTGACGCCGCGGTTTCTGCCTTCAATCGAGGGGGTGGCGCCTGTCGCTCCGCATGCTTGAACCGCTGCGGCGGTGAGGGGGATGGAGGGGTAGGCGGGACGTTCACCATGCTAGCCGGTCAGACACAACACTGTTAAGGTTACGATTCGTCTGTGCCTTGAAGGGTCCGGCTTCAGGTCCCCGCTTTTTCCAAAACGATTGTTCATCAGCTAATCTGTGATTCCCCTGAGGCCCCGCCCATGGGCCCAATCTTCATCAGCACCAGTGTCATGTCATCGTGCTGCGGCGCTCCGGAAGCGAATTTGTCCGCTGCGTTGAGGAGACTGTCCAGCATCTGCTGTGCGGAAAGGTTCACGCAGCTCGCAGCGTGCGCAATCATGCGATCCTCGCCCCATTCTTCATCTTCAGAATTCATCGCTTCGCTGATGCCGTCCGTGTAGCCGATAAGGACATCTCCAGGCTCCATGGTGAGGACGCATTGTTGATAACTGGCTTCAACCAGCAGTCCAACAACAGGGCCGCCTTCTTCGAGACGAAGGATTTCGCAGGTTCCGTTCGGGGATACCTGGTTTGGCACGGTTTGGACAAGGCTTATGACCGATGCATCCCTCACTGCGGGTCCCTCGCCTTCGCGCCTGCGCGATGCCTGCCCTGACAAGTCTGCCGCAGCGCCTTGCGCGACCGCAGCAGTCGTGGGGCGCAGGATAACGGGCGCATTGTGGCCCGCATTGACATAAGTCAGCTGACGTGTCGCCGGATCATAGTGGGCAAAGAAGAAGGTCGCATAACGGTTGGAATCGGAAGAATCGTAGAGCAGCAAGTTCACGTTGTGGACGAGATGGGCCAGATCGAAGCCGGTCAAGGTCTGCCCACGCAGCGAGGCGCGCAGACTGGCCATGAGCAGAGCGGCAGAGATGCCTTTGCCGGAGACATCTCCGATAGCGATGCCAAGACGGGAAGATGTTTGCGCGGTGCCGTCACTGGCGCGGTCGACCGCGATGAAATCGTAGTAATCGCCGCCAATTCCCAGCGCGGGGCGGCAATGCCCAGCGATTTCCACCCCACGAACAGTGGGGGATACCTGTGGAAACAGGCGCCGCTGTACTTCCCGGGCGATTTCCATCTCGCGGTTGGCGCGCTCGCGAATCACGGCCTCTGCGGCCAATGTGGAAAAGAGACGGCTGTTCTCGATGGCGAGGCCGGTCTGAATGGCCACGGAACGAAGCAACGCCAGGTCGCTACGCGAATAGGGAGCTTCGCTGCGCTTCGGCCCCAGAGTTATGACGCCTACCAGATCCTTACGGCCAGGTAACGGCAGCAGGACTTCGGCGGAAAGACGTTTGAGGATCTCTTGCTCATTGTCGCTGGCAAGCATCAGCCAACCGTCCGGATTGTTGTAGTACACGGTGAGCGGGGTTTTCTCGCTGCGCAATTTTCTGATGGCAAGAGAAGTGGCGGGCAGGGATACGCCCTGGTCGATTGCTGCACCGATCGACTGCTCCAGGCAATATCCGCCGGCGCATTGCAGCAGAACGCCGATCTGTGAGACGTGCAAAGTGTCAGCGATGCGCCGGGTAATGGTTTCAAGCAATGGGCGAGTTTCGGTGAACCGGCCGGCCTGCTCAGAAAGCTCGCTTAGGACCTGCTCGGCGGAGTAAACCTCACGAAAGAATTTGCGGTCGATCCACGCAGAAAGGCGCTCTTTGCCGCCGAACTGCATCGCCAGGAACAGCAGAGCAAGGACGACAGCCCATGTGAGTGCGGTGTCCGAATGTTGGGGATGGCTCACCAATTGGTAAAGCGTCACCCCAAGAAGCGTGAGAAGGACCACTCGGCCGGCTTTGAGGGTGCCGCGCGCGAGCGCGTATTGTGTGCCTTGGCGCAGTAGTATGCGGACATCCATGGCACGTTGCACGATGATGACGTAGGCCATGGACAGCGGAAAGAAAATGAAGAGGACGAAACAGGTCCAGAAGTACCAACTGGGGACGGCATCTTGTAAGCTGCGGTTGCGAATCTGGCCAATCACGACGCCAATGAACATTGGCGTCAGCCCGATCTCCGCGCCCCAAACAAGGATACCCAGCCGGCGCTTCGCGTCGCGCGTGGACGCGGTGGAGTATTTCGGGAAGAGGGTAAAGAAAAAAAGACTGATACAAATAACCGCGATTGCCGATTCGGTCCGGTGATCCAAGGTTTGAAGCCAGGGCGGAATCCAGGATGAGATTTGGAAATCGACGTTTCGGCCCAAAGTGATGATCACATCCAGTGCCGCAAACGCCAGCGACGGGCCAATGAGAATCCACTTGGCCCAGGGATATCGACTTTCGAGACGCACCGGTTCGGGGAAGTAGATGCCGAAGAGCAGCATGCTGAGGAAGAATGCAATGAAGGCCAGATCAGAATAGATATTCATGAAGGGCAGGATCGGCCCGTTCCAGTAGCTCGCATTGGAGAAGAAGCACTGGATGAATCCGAAGATGCCGAGGACGTACCAGGCGTTTGGATTGCGGGGCCTTGCCGCAACTACCCAGAGTCCGACCAGGAGACAGAACCCGGGGAAAACGGCCTGCAGGATGAGAATGAACAGCCTGAATGACAATGGCAGCTTGCCGCCGGTAACCTGCGGGCTTAGCGGAAACTGTATGGTGCTGCGGCTGCCATCTTTTCGTTCGATCAGCAGGGTCATCGGGTCGCCGGGCCGGCTGGCATTTGTCTGCTGCAGAAGCGTGTCGAAGCTGCGCAAGGGATGACCATTTACTTCCAGCACCCGGTCCCCTTCGTGAATCCCTGCCTTCTGCGCCGGATTGTCCGCATGATCGACTTGATTCGACAGACCAAAATACACCGGGGCTGAGGCTCGTTCACTGCCGTGCCAGATGTACTCATACTGGCTCGCAGCGTCGGCGACATAAAATGCAATGGCCGCGGCGGCGACCAGCGCGAACAGAACGTATTGCAGCGTGGCGGGTTTCTTCGGCATTCAAAAGCCTTTGGCCGCAATGGTAGCAGGGGCCACGTCAAGGCGCGCAAAATACGAGGTGGGCACCTGGCCGTTCATTTAGGAGTACGTATCGTCTTGTTCCGCGGTTCGCGTAAATATCGTCTTCGCGGATGGGAGGTTTCCAGGGTATTTCCCGTTTGTTCACGAATTTTCGATTTTCCGAGTCTACTTGATGGAACTCCCAACGTGCTTCGGGTTAAGATTTGACCCATTGCCTGTACCGTCATGGTCCGCAAGCGCAAAATCATCGTCTACATCGCCACCAGCGCCGACGGCTTTATTGCCCGGTGCGACGGCTCCGTCGACTGGCTCGACCGTCCGCGTCCGAAGGGCAACTACGGCATGGGGGCGTTCTATAAATCGATCGACACGGTCTTGTGGGGCAGGAGCTCCCACGGCGGCCCGGGGCAGGCGGGATCATGATGGGGATTCCAACCCAGCCTTTCCGGGCTGGGCTGACGTTTAGCGGGCGACCCCTCCGGGCCTCGATCGGTCTGGTCCGACAGGCAACCGTTCTATCCTCAACGAATGGATGCGGTTTCACTTGCCCGATCCAACGCTCAGGCTGGTTTCGTGACGCAGTATTGCCGGCCCACGTAGCCGGACCGCGGCGGGTGGTGAAGATAGACGAGCTTCCCATTGAAGTCTTTTGCTGCGGTGTTGGTATAGCGAATATCCGTGATTGTTGCAGTTCCAAGCGCGTGCCGGACGACACGCTCGGGTAGGCAGTGCATCTGCATTTCGCCGCCAGAGCGCCTGAACCATCCTCTTACGCGCGAGCGCGGGTGAAGAATGTGGCGAATGCGTGTCAAGAAGGAAGCAAGGTCCGGGGTGGCAAAAGAGTCCTGCACCCCAAAGACCAGCACCCCCCCGGGAGCGAGCACCCGTGTGAACTCGCGCAGGTAGTTCACGGCATAACTCCGGGGCACGTGCTGCAGGACGATATTACTGTAGAGAAAGGAGAAGCCTTTGTCTGCGAAGGGCAGATGCGGCGTGGCGCTGACCTCATAGCGGCAGTGCCCGTAGCGATTCAGCGTCTTAGCCTGGGTAATCATCTCCTGCGAGATATCAATGCCGATACACAACCGGAAGCGCCGGGCCAGGGCCTGGGTTAGGCGGCCCACGCCACACCCGAAGTCCAGGACGGCACCGCCCGGGTCCGGGTGCAACCCGATGGCATCCAGATGCTGTAGAACGGTTTCGATCTCAGCATCTCCGGTGGCCATGAATTCTGTAATATCCCACCTACCACCGGATTTACTCTCGTCGGTAAGAATGGCGGCCAGTGCATCCCTCTGCGCGAGGGACTCCCAGTTGCTCCTCAGACCGCTCAACTTACTCATGAAGAGACTCCCAAGTACTGACGTGTCAACCTAATTGCAGGTGCACGAATCCGGCGCGCCCACGCCGCGCAGCAGTCACCGATGGCGTAGCTACGCGATCCGAGAGTGATGCTCCCGTACGACCAGTACACCGTGGGATGGGCGGCAGTGTGTCAGGGGAGTGTCAGCGCTTCGTCACATGAATGTCACGCAGCTCCCACGGTAACGCGGTCGGGGATCGATATCGCCTGAAAGCCATCATCCTCACCGAAGGCGTAACGGAATGTTTACGAGAACCAGTCTCATAAATTCTCTGATCATTGATAAACCTGCAAAAACAAAGCGCCGTCTATATCGCCATACGCTGTTGTCGTCCTCGAAGTTCAGCCAGCGACAACGGATTTCTGGGCCACTCTCATCCTGGCTGGGATTCTGGGGCCGAACATGCCAAGAGGTCGCACATTTGCATATGCAGTCTTGCTCACGTTTTGGATTGTGCCCGCATCGGTTGCATGCGCTGCAACGACGGCTCATCTTTCGCACTGTGTGTTTCACCGGGTGGACGATCACTTCGGAGGGTCTTGCGGCGCGCTATTCGGTCAGACGCCGGCGATGACGCTTTCGCCTGCCGCGGCGGTGACCACCGGAGTTTGGCGTGACGACATTCACCCTGCGTCGGTTTGGGCAGGTGATATGACAGACCAAGGATATCGGAACGCCCGCCTCGAGCTTGAGATTTATGCCGACAGTACGGGCGTTTTGCGGACGGAATATGGCTGGTTCGCGGTTACGCAATTCGCATCGTCCCCGACGTTGAGTTTCGACCTCGACGCCTCTCACGAAGTGAAGCCAAACGCACTCGATCAAAAGATTGTGCGGGAGGCGGCGGCCAGTCTTTCGACCGAAGCGGTGTGGAATCGCGCTGACAACCGCGAATGCCCGGCCAGCGCAACGACGTGGAGCATTTATTGTGCGCTGGAGAAAGCCACCTTCGATGTCACTGGTGGATCTCATCATCGACGCCCCGCTTTGGAGGTCGTCCGCGAGATCGTCGACCAACGCACCACTACGCGCACCTACCATCATCTCCTGATGGGGTACAACAACGATCCAACGACACGTCTTAGTGATGTCCAGAGTCTCTTCAAAGAAGCGCTGATGCGAATGGAGAAGATGTAAATCCATTGTCCGACAGTGACTCAGAGGAGTGGCAAAACTGAGGAACCCAGACGCACGAAAGATGCACTGCCTTACTTCGGCACCCAGAAGGGCTCGCCGGTCTTGACGAGCTGAACGGGAATCTCTGGCGTGAACGACTTGATCCACTGGGCCATTTCAAGCATCCCCTGCTCTTCGGAGACGGAATGGCCGAGCATGATCCAGCCTTTCGGAATGCCCAGCGTCATGGCGTCGAGGACGTAAGCCGGGCTGTCGAGAAAGCCGTCGCTTTCCTGCTGCTCTCCGCTCACGACCACGTCCACATCTGGGTTATTGATGCTCGGCGTCGCGTATCCCACACCGAGCTGCACGCGGCTCACCTTTGCCCTGGGGTCGCCTACGACCCTCAACGCCTTCACGCCGAGCCGCTTCTGAAACGTGGCTGCCAGCTCGTCGAGTGTCGTCTCCGGCAGAGTGAAGTGGTGCGATTGCGGCGCCGTCTCGTACTTGCTCTCGAGGCCGAGCGCCCGCGCACAGCCGACGTAGATGAAGTCGGGTTTCTGCGCGTGCATGTGATCGTGGATGCGGAACACGACGACGTCGTGCTCGCGCATGAAATCGATCTTGCGCTTGTAGCTCGGATCGCCGCTCACGACGGTTACGTCGTCGCGATCGTTCCAATAGGTGTCTTCGTGCGGGACGATCATGTTGCAGCCTGCTTCGACGGCACGCCGGAGGACGTCGTAGGAGCAGAACATGGTGGTTGCGATTCCTTTAACGACGGTGTCAGGACCGCCGAACTTGAAGGTGTCGCGGTACGTCTTATCCCGCCACGGTATGCCGAGATTGGTCTTGATGCGGGCAACGATTTCCCCTGCGGTCAAAGAAACGTTTTCGGCTGCGGCAAAGGCACTCATCCGATTGGCCTCCAGTACGGATCGCCGACAGGAATCCACGTGGAGGGGACTTCGGGAGCAATCGTCTTCAGCCACTGCGCGCAGACTTGCATCCCGGGGCCTTCCGAGACGATCCTGCCAACGAGGATCAGCGCCTTCTTCCCGCCAAGCGCCACCGTGTCGCGCACATACTCGACGGACTCCCACTCGCGGACCTCGCCGGCGATGATCGCGTCCACGCCGGGCAGCACCTCGACCGAGGCCGCTATCGGGGTCGATCCCGGCAGGAGGGCAACCTTCCTTATGCGCAGTTGCGGATCGCCGACGATGCGCATACCACCGCGGACTTTCAGCGACCTCTTCACGTGCAGGACGAGCGCGTCGAGCGAAGTCTCCGGAATGGAGAGGCGCCTTGGATCACTAGACTCGGAGAACTTTGACCAGCCGAGCATGTTGGCGAGCCCCTGCGCGAATGGATCGGGCGTGCGCAAGCGCCAGTGATCGCTGAACCGCCACACGACGAGATTATGCTTTTTGATGAAGGCGTCCTTGGCTGAGAAGACAGGATCGGAAGCAGGCTGCGGAGATGATGGGGAAGCTCCCGACCCTGGGCCGGGTCTGGCCGGAGGTGTCGGCGAGTCGGCCCTGGCGTAGAACGTCGGCTCGCAGCTGACGATCAGATTCGCGCCCGCCTTGGCCGCGCGCCCAAGCACATCGAGTGACGCAAGGGCCGTGGTTACGATGCCGGTCACGACGGTGGAAGGGTCACCCGCCTTGAATGTGTCGACGGTTTCCGGCTTCCATTGGACGCCAACGCTCTTCTGAATGCGATCGACGATTTGCTGCGCGGTGACTTTGCCGCCGATCGAACGCGCCATCAGCGCCAGTGGTGCAGCGGCAACGCCGGTCGCGGTCAGCGCGACGAACTTACGTCGTGAGATCTGGTGCATGGGCTCTTAACTCCTAACCAATGCCGGGTGCCCCACATCTCGCTGGTTTTTCGCGAGATGTGGGATACCACAACTCTTTAACGCTTAGGTTCGCCGGCCGGCAGTGCAAAGGCGATATAACCCTTGGAGATCTCCGGAGGCGACACGCCGCCGGGCGGCATGTAAGCTCCTTCTGGATACGGTGAGGCTCCTCCGCTCACGGCGAGCAGAATGTATTCGCGTCCGTTTACTTCATACACTGCGGGCACTCCCTGCGATCCGTTGGGCAGTTCTTTGCTGAAGATCAGCTTGCCGGTGGCGCTGCTCAATGCGTAAAGTTTTGAGTCATTGCCGGCAAACAACACCAGTCCTCCGGCGGTGATCACAAACCCGCTCTTTGGATACGCATTTCCCCGCAACTTGTCACTTGGGCCCGCTTCCGGGACGTCGCCATAAGGCGTCTGCCACTTGATCTTGCCGGTGTTCAGGTCGTAGGCGGTGATGGCGCTCCACGGCGGGGTAATCACAAATCTTTCGTTTCCGTAACCGGTCTTGTAACGGGATGGAGGCCCCTCGACATCCTCAGGGTAAGCGGGCTCCGCCATCGATCTTACAAAGGCTTGTGCCGCAGCCGAAGGCGCCGAACCCACGGGCGCCACGTCAGGTTGCTTCAAAAAGGCCATCAGATCGTTCATCGATGTTGCCGGCAGCGAAGAGAATGCCGGCATGGTCGCTCTGCCCCTGGTGATCACGTTGCGGGTCGCTTCCGCGCCCAGCCGGGTCACGACGGTGTCGATTTCAGGCCCGCGATCTCCCTTCAGTTCCGGGCCGTGGCAAACCTGACAATTTTGTTCATAGACGGCGCGGCCCATTTCCTCTGTGGTCGGAAACCCGGGTCTGCCTCCTCTCGCTGCAGCGTTGTGCGGGCGAGACGGAATCAATCCACCCGCGTTCGCTGAAGTGGATTCTCCAGCCGGCACGAGCTTGACGATCGACGGCATATCTTTGGATAGAACGTAAACCGTGCCGCTCTTCGCATCGGCGCCGGTGCTGAAGAATAATGCGCCGCCGTTCACGCTCGGGAGGTTGATGGTATCTACCCCGACGGCCGGCGGTGTGTAGAAACCGGTTCTTGCTTTGGTGAGACGGTCTCTCCACCAGGGGATTTCTTCCGGCTTCATGAACCCGACATACATGTCCTTTACGGTCATCCCCTGGCGCCCAAATGGGGGCACTACCGTCGGGATAGGCTGCGTCTTCGAAGTGACTTCACCGGGTACATCGCTTGCCGGAAAGGGACGCTCCTCGATCGGCCATAGCGGCTTCCCTGTGACCCTATCGAACACGTAGAGGAAGTCATTCTTCGAGGCGAGCGCCACCGCATCCACGGTCATGCCGTCGTGCTTCACTGTTACCAGTTGGGGGGCGGCATCGGGGTCATAATCCCAGACATCGTGGTGAATGGTCTGAAAATGCCAGAGGTGCTTACCTGTGCGGGCGTCGAGCGCCAGGATGCAATCGGCATAAAGATTGTCGCCCGGCCGGTCTCCGCCATAGAGTTCGTACTTCGCGGACGCTACCGGGAAGTAGGCGATTCCGCGCTTTTCATCGACTGTGATTTCGCCCCACACATCCACGCCGCCCATGTATTTGTAGGCGCCTTTGGGCCACGTGTCATATCCAAACTCACCCGGACGCGGGATGGTGTGGAACACCCACAGAAGCTTGCCGCTGACCACATCGAAGGCGCGAATATCGCCCGGAGGCGCCAGGTATCCTTCTCCCGTTGCACTGCCCAAGAGGAGGATGTTCTCAAAGATACGGCCTGGCGTCCTGGATGATAGCGGTCTGCTGGCCCGGTCCAGGCCAGTCTTCAGGTCAAGTTTTCCGTGGTCGGCGAAGGAGTCCACGAGATTGCCTGTGCGCGCATCGATGGCCTGCAGGAAGCCTCCCGAAGACACAAGCAGGCGACGGTCGGTTCGATCCTTGCTCTCCCAGTAGTTCCCGCCACGCATGCCCGCGATGCCGCCAAAACGGGAAGGGAGCCCGGCCGCGGCGGTAAAGGTGTGGACCCATAGTTCCTTGCCCGTGGTCGCATCCACTGCTACCAGCGACCCGTGCTTGGCCGCGAAATAAGCGATGTTGTCGATCACCAGCGGACTGAACGTGTAGGTCGTGTCATCTCCGGTCGGATAACTCCAGGCGACGTCCAGTTTGTTCACGTTGCTGGTATTGATCTGGTTCAAAGTTGAATAGTGCGAGCTTTCCGGACCGCCGAGATAATCCTTCCAGGAGGTTTGCTGCGCGAATGATGTCAGGCTGCTGATGAGGGCGACAAACAGAAGGAGCTTGCTGATGATCATCGATCGCGTCACTACCGCGTTTGCTTCACCTGGGCGGATGGGTGCATTTGATTGCGGGGAATACGCGCGCTTTTCAGGCAGGACATGGCGCTGCCCGGAGCGCCCCCTGCGTGATGTTTGTGGGCCTACCATTTGGTTTTTTTCCCTTCCCTTGGGAGAGTGTGCCAGAACGCATGGGTATGCTACAAGGCATCGGTCGCATTACGCAATGCACGGATAGGTGTTCTCTCTGCTGTGGATGGGATGGCTCATGTGCGGGGCGGGTTCGCGCGGGAAAACGCGTATAGTGCCGCGCCTACGGCAGGCCGGGGCAGGCGGAATCACGAACATTGATGTCCCGGCCCTCCGCTATGCCCGCACACTGCCGGGAGTGGTCTGGGGTTTGTTGGCACGGGCTCGGGTCCTTCTACTTCGCTATGTCTTCGGTCGGGATGACAAAGGGGAAGGTTGCGCTTCGATAAGATGTTGCGGCCTGGGAGGGGCGCACTGCAGATCCCTCGGCTTCGCTCGGAGCTTGTGACTTTTTTGATTTGGCCTGTAGTTTGTGGCTGGAAAGCTGGGAAGAGCATCTGCTAACAAGCATCGCCGGGGTTCCTTCGGCTACGCTCAGGACAGGCTCTTCGACTGCGCGCCATAAGCCGTCCGCTATGCGGTAGATCCGCGCGGCGCTTCGCTCAGGATGACGGCTTTGTGGGAGGTGAAAAGCATCCGGTTAGCTACGCAGAAAACACGAAAAGATCGAAAAAGTCACAGGCTCTCGGGATGACAAAGGGGAAGGTTGTGCTTCGATAAGATGTTGTGGCCTGGGAGGGGCGCACTGCAGATCCCTCACTTCGCTACGCTTCGGTTCCACGGCACGCCGGGACAAGCGGGATGACAAAGGGGAAGGCTGCGCTTCGATAAGACGTTGTCGGAATTACAAGTTTGTTTGGGGTGGGTGGCCTCATTCTGTTCGCAACGCTTGCAGGGGCTCGATGCGGGAGGCGCGGCGCGCAGGAAAGTAGGCAGCTGCCAAGGCGACTGCACAGAGGAGGGAACTTACGCCCGCGAAGACTGCCGGGTTTGTCGGTGTTGTGGCAAAGAGTAGGGACTCAATCCACTTACTTAACACGAAAGAGCCGAGGGTTCCCAGTGCTACCCCGGCGAGGGCGAGCCGCAGCGTGCGGGCGAGAACCCCTCGTCGCACAAGCCCGGAGGTCGCTCCCAACGCCATACGTATACCAATTTCTTTGGTGCGCTGATTTACGGAATAAGAAATCAGCGCGTAAATGCCTAGCGATGCAAGCAACAGAGCGAATCCCGCGAAGCCGGACAGCAGGATTACCAGAAAACGCCGTGGCGACACCACTTTGTCGACCAACCCCTGAAGCGGCTGAAACTCGGTGACCGGAAGATTTGGATCGATGGGCCGTAGCACCGCTCGGATACTCGCCGCCAGGCTAGCCGGCGGCAGTGCGGTGCGCACTACAAGCTTCATCGCCGCGTAGTCGCCGGTTTGACGCATCGGCAGATACATTTCAGACCCACCCAAACTCTCTGGTCCTCCGTGATGAACATCGGCAACCACACCGACGACTCGCCGTCCGCCGTCCTGGGTCAGCATCTGTCCGACCGCGTCCTGCCCGGGCCACAGAGTGCGCGCCATCGTCTCATTTACCATGGCGACTGGTTCGCTCGCCGCTCGATCGCTCTCCGTAAATTCTCTCCCCGACTTCAACCCGATTCCCAGGGCTCCGAAGTATCCATCGCTCACGACGCGAACAAAGGCCTCCGGGTGATGGTTCTTTTCGTATACCTGTCCCTGGCCCGAGACTTGCCATGACCTGTCTCCGTCCATGGGCAGTACATCGCTGATACCGGCTGCCGCGACGCCGGGGATTGACCGGGTGCGATGCAACATATCGTCGATAAAGGCATTCCTGTTGCGCGAGACTCGAGAACTGAGCACCCGGGTCGATCCTCAATGTGGCTGCGCGCTCCGGCTGAAACCCCAGCTTCACGTCCAGCACGCGCAGAAAACTTTGAATGAGCAACGCCGCGCCCACCAGCAGCACGCAGGCGAGGGCGAACTGGGAGACCACCAGTGCGTCACGGAACCAGCCATGGCGGCTGCTGCCACTCGACTCGCGACCAGCGTCTTGCAGACCTTCGCGAAGCTTGAAGGCCGGGACTTGGAGCGCGGGCGCCAAGCCGAAGAGCACGCCGGAAACGACCGCCGCCAACAAGGTGAAGGCAAGCGTACTTCGATCGACCCGAATGCTTTGCAGAAGAGGAAGGTTGAACGCACTGAGATGCGCCAACCCGTGCGTGCCAGCCACGGCCAGAAGCAGGCCCAGTGCGGCACCACAGCACGAGAGGGCCACGCTCTCGGTGAGCACCTGGCGCAGCAGCCGAAAATGCCCAGCTCCCAACGCCGCTCGCACCGCCATTTCTCTTTGCCGCGTCCCCATGCGCGCCATTTGCAGATGCGAAAGATTGGCGCAGACGATCAACATGACGACACCCACTGCGCACATCAGCACCACGAGCGCTGGACGCACTTGCCCGCTCACGTGCTGTTCCAGTGGAACCAGCGTCGGGTGGACCGGATTCCGGTCCGGATGCTCGCTCACCAGATGTTTTGCCAGGACGCTGAGTTCAGCCTGAGCACCCTCGACGGTCGCGCCGGGCTTCAACCTTCCGACGATAGCCATCGTGTTTCCAGCGGGTTTTGTATTGTCCGTGAGAGGCCAGGGAATAAAGACATCGATCGGGGTGCCCGGGGCAAAGACACTGGCGAAGTCGAACGACGCGGGCAAGACGCCGACGACCGTTACCGGCTGATTGTTCAACGTCAGCTTCTGTCCCACGACGTTCGGGTCCGCCGCAAACCGCTTGCGCCAAAAGCTGTCACTCAGCAGCATAGCGGGCGGCGCGGAATACTTGCCTTGGGACTCCTCCCTGGTAAACAATCGTCCGATCGCGGGCTCCACTCCCAGCAAGGAGAACAGGTTTTCGGTAACCGGAACGCTCGTAAGACGCTGCGGCTCGCCGGTCCCTGTCAATTCCTTGTCGCCCGCGTTGTAGAACCCGGACCAGCCCGCGAGGTCGGAGAATGACTGATTCTGCGCCCGGAGGTCGACAAAGTGTTCGGCCTGGGTGCTGTAGTCTTCCGCATTGGAAATCCATACCAGCCGTCCCGGGTCGCGGAAGGGAAGCGGACGTAATAGCAGTGCATTGACCACGCTGAATACTGTTGACGCGCCGCCGATACCGAGGCCGACAATGAGAATCGCAAATATTGTGGAACCCGGATTGCGACGCATTCCGCGAAATCCGTACTTCAGATCGTTGGCTAAGGATTCGAGCCAGCTCCAGGACCAGGTTGCCTGAGTCTGTTCGCGAATCAGCGTGGGATTGCCAAACGCGCGCAAAGCAGCATGCCGCGACTCCTCCGATGACAGTCCACGTTCGCGGTGTTCTTCTTCTTCCAAGGCAAGATCAGACTGCAGCTCCCGCTCCAGATCCGCAGTTCTTTTCGTGATCCGCCACCATCGCATCTCAGCTCTCCTCAGCGGTGGGCCACATCACGCGCGCAACAGCTTCGGCCATCTGCTTCCATTCCGACTCTTCGACTACGAGCTGCTTTCTGCCTTTTTCGGTTAGCCGGTAGTACTTGAACTCCCGGTTGCGGTCGGGCGCCATCTCCCATTTGGAGACCACCCATCCTCTTTCCTCCAGACGGTGCAGGGCTGGATAGAGGGAACCGTGCTGCATCTGCAGAAAGTCGTTCGTGGTCCGCTGAATGTGCTTGCCGATTTGATGACCGTGCGCCGGCCCGTAAAGAAGGGTTCGCAAGATAAGCATGTCCAGCGTGCCCTGGAGCAGATTCGCCCGTTGCTGTACCTGTTTTGCCATGGAAGACGTTCGACCCTCGGTGAGAGATGATGGTAGACATTCGACTATAGATTGTCAAGGGGAGAAGAGCGTACCTCAGGGGCTAAAGCCCTCGTGCTTGCTTTGTTTTTCGGCACGATGAAGTCGTGCCCTGATACAAAGCCAGGACGGTGATCTCTTGCAGACTCTAAAGGCCGGCTTGCTTGAGTTTTTGGTCGGCACGGCTCTTCGTGCACGCTACCTTGTTTCCCGGACATCGAGGTTTTCGGCCAGGTATATGCTTGAGATTCGCCGAGGGAACATCGGTAACACATCGTAGGGAGGACGGGGAGAATGAGCCGGATCAGCCGTCGTAGCGTGTTGGCTACAACCGGAATGGGTATTTTGTCTGGCGGTCTTCGACGGGTGTTGGGTGCTGCATCGAGCAGCGATTCCAAGGCAGAGAAGACGCCGGCAGAGAGCCAGAAGGCACCGCTTGCGCTCGAGAACTACCAGCCGGCAAGCATGCTTCACTTGAAGGAAACGCAGGTGCCGCGCGCCAGATACCCGGTCATCGATTTTCATACCCACCTGACCTTCTCGGCCCATGTGGTCAATGGCGTTTCCCTGGGAGCGGAACGCAGGATCGCCGGTGAGCCGGAGCAATTGCTGCCCATCATGGAGCGCAGGAATATCCTTGCCTTGACCAACCTCACCGGGGGTTTTTCGAGTGGCCTCAAAAGTACGGTCGCCCAATACGACAAACGCTTTCCCACGCGCTTTTATACGTTCACCGAACCCTCGTATAACCTGTTTCCCCAGGCGAAGTATCCGCAGTTGCAGGCAGACGCTATCGTCGCTGCCCACCAGGCTGGTGCCCGTGGTCTCAAAATTCTGAAGACCCTCGGTCTCTCTTTGCGCGAGCAAACGACCAGCGGCAAACTGGTGAAGGTGGATGATGCCCGATTCGACCCGATGTGGGAGGCGTGTGCCGGCCTGCAAATGCCCGTGGCTATTCACGTATCCGATCCACTGGCATTTTTCACGGCAACGGATCGCTTCAACGAGCGTTACGAGGAACTGAACAATCACCCGGATTGGTCTTACTTCGGAGGCGGGTTCCCCTCCAACGCGGAAATTCTGGAGGCACGGAATCGAGTGTTTGAGCGCCACCCGAAGACGGATTTTGTCGCTTTACATGTCGGTAACTTCGCGGAAGACCTGGATAACGTTGCGCAAAACCTCGATCGCTTCCCCAATATGTACGTGGACATCGCCGCCCGTCTGAATGAGCTGGGCCGGCAGCCGAGGGCGGCACGCAAGTTCTTTGACAAGTACCAGGACCGCATTGTTTTTGGAACCGATGCTACACCGCATGGAGATAAATTTCCGCAGCAGGTATTCAACGATCACCTGTACGAAATCTACTTCCGATTTCTGGAAACGGATGATGAATACTTCGATTACGCTCCCGCAGCGGTACCTCCGCAAGGACGCTGGAAAATATCAGGAATCGAGCTGCCCGATGGAATTTTGCATAAGGTGTACAACCAGAATGCAGCTCGGTTGCTCCGGGTCACAGCTGGTTAAAGCGTGCCCAGACGAATACGCTCATGCTACAGATCGTTGAGCTTTGAGTTATTCGTGCCTGAGAGCTGCCATCGGCTCCAGCCTCGTAGCTCGGATAGCGGGAAGCAATCCGGCCAGGACGCCGGTGATCATCAGCATTGGCATCTGCCTGACACTTTTCGGCCAGGAAGGCAACGCTACGCACTTCGTCTCCAAGTGCATTCGGCAACGCCGAGGCGGGCAGCCGCGCAAAGCACGCGACTGCGGCAATACGCCATTGCCATTTCGAGAAGCCCCGTGTTCGGGGTGACATTGCCGATGCCGCTGTCAGGTTGGGCCATGAGACACCTCAAATTTAATGTACTCATCGCGGACGAGTCGTGCTCAGCAGTTTGTGTACGGGCTGCAGAGGGTGTGTGAGAACGGAAAAGAAACCGCAGGTCTCTCCACTCCGCTACGCTCCGGTCGAGATGACAATTCAATGGGTGGACGAGATTTTGTGTCTCCAGGAGAAAATCAAAAAACCATCTTGCAAGGAAATTGTCATCTCGACCGGAGCGTAGCGGAGTGGAGAGATCTGCGGTTTCTTTTCCGTTTTCACACACTCTCTGAAAGCTCGTTCCTGCCCTCCCGTACCCCCAGCATTGAGATTTTCCGCAGGCTGTCGCGAGTTAGACTGTTTACACACGGGAGCCGACGCATCATGACCAACGAAACGTTAGCTGCAACAGTTTTGCCTACGATCGACGAGATCAAGGATGCGCAGGAGCTGGTATACGCGGTCATGCCACCCACGCCGCAGTTTCGGTGGCCTCTGCTGTGTGAACGACTCGGCGCCGAAGTATGGGTAAAACATGAGAACCAGACTCCGATCGGGGCGTTCAAGGCCCGCACGGCGGTCGTGTATGCCGCAGAGCTTTTTCATAAATCGACGAATCTATCCGGGTTGGTCACCGCGACGCGCGGCAATCATGGCCAGTCTGTAGCCTTGGCGGCGAGCAGGTTCAAAGTGCAGGCACACATCGTGGTGCCGCGCGGCAACAGCGCGGAGAAGAACGCCGCTATGCGGGCACAGGGTGGCGATCTCATCGAGTTTGGTAGCGACTTCCAGGAGGCTAAAGAGCACGCGCAGCAGCTTGCGGAGCAGCACGGGTGGCACTTTGTGCCGCCCTACCATCGCGACATTGTCAAAGGAGTGGCTACCTATTGGCTGGAGTTCTTCTCTGCAGTGGCGAATGTGGATGTGGTTTACGTGCCGATCGGACAAGGATCGGGTATCTGCTCCTGCAGTGCCGTTCGTAATGGAATGAAGTTGAAGACGAGGATTGTGGGAGTCGTCGCTGAGGGTGCCCCAGCCTATGCGCTATCCTTCGAGGCAAAACGCAAGATCGCCGCCCCGGTAACTACTTTGCTGGGGGACGGGATGGCTTGTCGCGTGCCTGATGATGCCGCACTCGAGGTAGTCTTCGAGAACGTCGACCACATAGTACGCGTGAGCGAGGAAGAAATACGCCAGGCTATGAAGTATTACTTTACGGACACACACAACGTGGTTGAAGGGGCGGGTGCTGCCGGGCTGGCAGCGGCTCTCAAGGAGAAGCACACGCTCAAGGGAAAACGTGTGGGCCTGGTGGCTACCGGTGGCAATGTCGATCACGATGTGTTTGCCAGGGTTTTGTTGGATTAGTGGGCAAGCAGCCAACCTGATTCTGCGCATCTTCTTACGTTCCGTTGGCCGCCGGGCGTTTGGATGGCCCCATGAGCCGATATCCAGGATGGACTCCCCGAGTGAGTCCCTGTTGGTCGGCAACCTTTAATAAGAGAGAGCCAAGAGCGGCGCGTTCTTCATTGCTGAGTGCGGCAAGCAAGGCGTCCTGGTGCTCCCGCGCTACTTTCCCGATCCTTCCCAGAGCCTCTTCTCCGCCCTTTGTCAGATGAAGCGAATACAAGCGGCGGTCGTCGGGGTTCGGTCTCCGCTCCAGGTAGCCCAGTTTTTCAAGGTTATCCAGAATCGCCACCAGGCGGCTGGGATGGATCTTCAACTTGCCTGCAAGCTCCTGCTGGCTGAGTCCGGAGGCAACGCGCAGCAGGCGCAAAACGCCGGCATCCGCCGGAGCAAGGTCAAGAACCTTCAATCTTTCGGCAAATTGCGAAGCGGCATGCGCACCCAGTTGGGCGAGGAGAAACGCCGGTTCTCCTCTGTCCATTTTTTCGTTGGTCATCTTAAAAATAATTATTGCATAGAATAGTCATTTATGAGATAAATGATTCTGTCATGAAATCTCTTCCTCGATTCCGTGGTCCTTCCATCGTCCTGCTGGCGTCCATTCACATCGTCCTGTTTGCAGCCGGTCTCGTAGCGGGTACTGTGCTGCGGCACGGCGGCCCGTTTGTCACCCCGTTTGCACCAGCCGAGCAGGTGCGCATGTTTTTCACCCACAGCCCAATGGCGGTGCGCGTGAGCAGCTTCTTTCTTTTTGGTTCTGCGGTCCCCTTTGGGATCTTTGCGGTGACGACTGTGAGCCGGTTGCGCTTCATGGGTGTTCGTGCAGCGGGAACGAATATCACTTTGCTCGGCGGCCTTGTAGCCGCGATCGCGCTGTTCTTTTCCGGCATCGCAGGTTGGGTCTTGTCCGTGCCAGACGTCTCCGATTCGGTAGCCGTGGTGAAGGTGGTCTATTTTCTCAGTTTTCTGTGCGGAGGAGTCTTGTACGCGATCGGCTTCGGTCTTTTTGCAGCCGGCGTATCCGTGACCAGCTACTTTATGCGGTTGCTTCCGCGATGGCTCACATTCCTGGGAATTTTTGTCGCCATCACAGGAGAACTTTCCTGGTTCAGCCTGATTGCCTATCCGGCAAACTTTTTCATCCCGATCACGCGTTTTGCCGGCTTCCTCTGGATGCTGCTGGCCGCCATGGTGCTGACCCGGAGCCGCACGACAGTGCAGCCCGCATCGACCTTGTAGATTGCCACGGAGCTGATTACCGCCGGATAAGGGGCCACGCTTTGCGAGATATCCAAGAGGAGCTGCCTCCTACGCAGATGCTCAATTCCATCTGGAGAAGGGAAGCCTGCTCCCAGCGCATCCTATGGCCGGTCTTGAAGCTGTTGGCGACATTCGAAAACAAGCTGCGCAAATGTCAGGCTCGTCGAGTGGATATAACATCCATGCCAGCCCGGCAAGCGCTCAATAACATCAAGGTCGTGGAAACGATTCACCAGATCACACAGCGCCGTTCCACCGGACGCACCATAGCATCACCGGACTTGCAACTAAACGCCTTCTGGAATTCAGGCAGATTAGAAAGCGGACCAATGACGCGATATTTGCTGACCGGGTGCGGATTGGTGAGCACAAACTGGCGTTGCGTGTCGGGACGAATTGCGTCTCCGCGCGATTGCCCCCAGGAGATAAAAAACTGCTGTTCCGGTGTGAAGCCGTCCTGGTCGGGTGGGCGGGGCTTACCTAGCATTGACCTCTGGAACGCAAGATAGGCCAGCTTTACACCACCAAGATCACCGATGCTCTCGCCCAATACTAATTTTCCGTTTTCCTTCAAACCGCCATCCACGGTGTAGGCGGAAAACTGGTCTACTACACACTGTCCACGGCTCTGGAATTCCTTGTAGTCCGCGGAAGTCCACCAGTTCTTGAGTTCGCCTTTGCTGTCAAACTTGGCGCCTTGATCGTCAAACCCATGGGATATTTCGTGCCCGATCACCGGGCCGATGCCGCCGTAGTTGGCTGCATCCGTGGCGTTCACATCGAACATCGGTGGTAAAAGGATCCCCGCCGGAAATACGATCTCATTCAGCTCCGCATTGTAATAAGCATTTGAAGTCGGTGTAGTCATTCCCCACCTAAGGCGGTCCACCGGCTTGCCAATCAGTTGGGTGTTATCGCGGACGTCAAAACGCCTCGCCTCAACCACGTTGTTCCAATAAAATTCCCGTGTGATTTCAACGCTGCTGTAATCCTTCCATTTGTCCGGGTAACCGACTTTGGGGTTAAACGTGGAAAGTTTCTCCAGGGCCTTCTGCTTGGTTTCGTCGCTCATCCAGGTGAGCGCCAAGATGTCGTCATGCAGCACCAGAAGAATGTTCTTGACCATCTCTTGCATTCGCGCTTTTGCTTCGGGAGAAAATGTTTTTTCGACGTACCTTTTCCCCAAGGCCTCGCCCAAATCCGCATCGGTCGCTTCCACGCAGCGCTTCCAGCGCGGCTTCATTTCTTTGGTGCCCTGCAAGTAACGTTGGTTAAAAGAGAAGTCTTCCAGAACGAAGGGTGTTGAAAGAGCAGGGGCAGCCGCCAACAGCACCTGCCACCTCAGATAGGTTTTCCAGTCTGCAAGGGAAGTCTGCTGCAATTGCCGTTGGAACTCCTGCATGAATTTGGGTTGGTCCACGTTAAACGTGACGCCGGGATCGACATTCAAAACCTTGAAATATTCCGGCCAGTTAAAATCGGGTGTGAGCTTCTGTAACTCATCCAGTTTCATCTGGTGATCCGTGGCGTAGGGGTCGCGTAACTCAACATTCGTAAGGGATGCGCCCGCAAGGGAGGTTTCCATACGCATCACAATTTGTGCTGCCGCCGCCGCGGCCACCTTGTCGGAACCGGCCAACACGAATATGGCCGCAACATGTTCCAGGTATTTCTGACGGGTTTCCTGGGACTTATCATCATCTTTGAAGTAATAGTCCCGATCAGGAAGGCCAAGGCCGCCCGCACCGGTATCGGCGATGACTCGCTGGGGGTTGTGTGGATCTTGTGTTGATCCGAAGTTGAATGGCGCAAAGATACCCTCCTCGTGCAAACGGGCGATGACGCGCTCGAGATCAGCAACCGAGCCGACGGATTGAATAAGATCAAGTTCCCGGTTGAGCGCCTTTACGCCCTGAGCATCAATTTGCTTCTCGTCCATACAAGCGCCGTAATAGTCGCCAATTAAGCGGTCCGTAGATTTTGGCGGGGCGGTGGAGGAATGAGCGGCAGCTTCCTCGAGAATGCCATGCAGCACTTCCTTGGTGGATTCGCCAGCCGCCCAGCGCCTGCTCCACATCACCATCGAAGGCGGTATAGGGTTGTTCGCCCGCCAAGTGCCGTTTGCAAATTCATAGAAGTCCTGGCACGGACTTGCCTTGCGATCTATGTCGCTGACGTCGATCCCGTGTAAGGGGTTGCCCTGCGCACAAAGTGACGACGCGCAGAAAGAAGAGGCGCAGAAGAGCGCGGCCAAACCAAGATGTAAACGTTGCATAACAGCTCCGGAATGCGCTGGGTGAGTGCTATCGACGAGGTTACCTACGAACCCACAAAACTGCAATTGCAGGCACCTTACCTGCTCGCCTGAAGGACCTTGTTGCTTTCTTGGCTTGTCTACTTTCGACAAGTAACTGGATGCAGACGGCCACGCTTGGCGGTAGTGCATCGGGGACTTCGTAATAACTCAGAGCAGGCCGATGCGCCGGAGGAGCTCTTGAAAGCGGTGGTCGGAGCGATAGCCATCAAAGATCGGATCGACGGCGAGGTATTCCATCCAGACAGCGTGATCGCGATACGCAGCTTGCAGCCATTTGAATGTGTCTTCGTCGCTTTTCAACGCTGCGTAGATCTGCGCCAACCCGTAGGGCGAAACGTAACGCTTGCTCGAGATTGCCTCCAGTTCGTGTGCGATTCGGAGTGCTTCAGGCCTCCGCCCTGCCGCTGCAAGGGCTACCGCGACCTGGGCCGTGTAAAGTGGGCTATCCCCTGACAGACTGGCAGCCTGCTTCAGCTCACTCACGCCCTCGCTGTGCAAACCTGCCTGGACGTACCCCTCGCCCAGCAGAAGGTGTGCCGCTGCGAAGTTCGAGTCCAGCTCAACAGAGTTTCGACCTTGTTCGATGGCACGAGAATAGTCACGTGCCTGATAGTATCGCAGTGCCACCCACGTGCTGATCATGAGATTAAGTGGATCGAGTTCCAGCGCATGGCTGGCTTCGGCAATCGCCTCGTCATGGCGGCTCTTAATGGAAAGATAGTCTCCGTACCAGTGGTGCGCATTTGCATACTGAGGATCCAACTCCAGAGCACGCCTGAACTCGGTCTCGGCTCCGGCCCAATTCCAACCATGACTGAGCACAAGGGCCAGGGAGGCATGAGCCTCAGCCGATTGTGGGTCGATTTCCACCGCCTTGCGAGCGGCCGCGTACGCTTTCGGAAGCGCGTCGGCGGGGGATTTGAACCCGTGCCACGTGAGCCCGCTGTTGCAGTCGGCCAGTCCGGAATATGCCGCGGCGTAAGTTGGATCGCTGTCAACGGCCTGCTGAAAATAATGCTCCGCCTTTTGCATGCCGTCGGCTGTTCGCTTGTTCCAGTAGTAGCGGCCTTTCAAATACGCCTCGTATGCTTCAGGCCTTGTTTGCCGCGGATTTGCGAAACGTGTTTTCTGTTCTTCCGTGAGAGCAATGTGGATTTGGCTCGCGATGCTCTGCACGACGGAGTCCTGCACAGCTAGCACATCTTTGAGTTCGCGGTCGTAACTCTCGGTCCACAGGGCTGTTTGATTTTGAGCCTCGACGAGTTGGACGGTGATGCGCACACGGTCCGACGAGCGGCGAACGGCGCCCTGGAGAAGATAGTCCGCGTTCAGTTCTTTACCGATCTCTTTCGCGGCCAGATTGGTGCCTTTGTACTTGGCAACCGAACTGCGGGCTACCACGGCAAGTCGATCCCGATTCAGCTTTCCGGTCTGGGCGATCAGTTCTTCAGTCAGACCGTCACTGAAGAACTCCTGGTCGGGATCGCGACTCAAGTTTTCGAATGGCAGGACAGCAAGGACTATCTTGCCCTTGGAATGTGCGGGCGGGTTCGATGCTCGTCGCCAGCCGCGAACTGCCAGGAATGACAGAAGACACGCGACTGAGAGCAGAGCGGCTCCAGCGAAAAGCCATCTGTAGGACTTGCGCTTCGCCTGTCCGGTTTCAGCATCGGTCGTTTTTTCCGCGGGGCGATCCTGATCTGGCTCAACGATACGCAGTTTCCTGGCTTGTAACCAGCTATCGAGTTCCGACACGAAATCCCTGTCGCTGGTGGGAACACCTGCTGCCTCTGGTTCGGAAGCTGGGCCTGGTTCTTTGGGAGTAATAACGAGCGCGACGAAGCGATACCCCTGCCCGGTCACAGTCTGTATGAACCGTGGAGTCTCGGCGTCATCCTTCAGGACCTGGCGAAGCTTGCGGATCGCACCCCGGATACTGTTGTCGGTATCCAGGAAGACGCCCTGGCCCCAAACCCTGGAAACGATTTGATCCCGGGTAACAATCTCGTCCCGGTGTTCAAGTAGCAGGAGAAGGATCTCGAGCGGGATACGCTCAAGCTTCAGCACATGACTGCCACGGCGGAGCCTCCGAGGACGCAGGTCAACCTCGTAGCCCTCGCCGAACCGGATCGGTTGCTCCACTCCAGCTGGCTCGGAAGCCATGGCACACCCCATCGAAGCAGAGCGATTTTACACCACATCGGTAGAGGCTGATGTAAGTGCAACCCCCGCTTGTCTTTAGAGCGACACAAAGCATAACGCCGCGACACACTCTCCGCTATGGACAACAGGCTCCGTTGCCGCAAGTATGACGATCACCACAGGCAGTCGAAGGCAAACACATTCAAGAAATGGAGATAGCGATCATGAAAAGCAATCGATTTACGTCTCTTCTCGGCTCGGCGATCCTGTCGAGCGCCGTTGCCGTAGGTCTGTTCGCATCCACAAGAAGCGCCAAAGCGCAGGACGGCCATCGGGTCGACGTCCGTATTCCCTTCGCTTTTCAAGTGGGGTCCGTACAGATGCCGGCCGGTTCGTATGCGATGCACGTGCGGTTTAGCCACAAAATAGTTCAATTGGAAGAGCAGGGTTCAAGGAAGCCGGCTTTGGTACTGCTCTCGGGGTCCGCGTCGGAAGACGACAAGATCCAGAGGACCGGACGCTTGATATTCCATCGGTACGGAGACCGGTACTTCCTGCGTGAAGTATGGGATGGAGACAGCGGTACGGGCGTGGTATCGCCTCCCAGCCGGGAAGAGAAGATGCTTCGTCATAAGCAGGCTGCGACGCAGACGCAACTGGCGTTCAACGCCAATCCGACGAGGTAAGCAGCAGACATTCTCTTCCGACCCCAGTCCGCTTGCTCCTTGGTCATCTCCATTATGACCGCTGAGGGTCATCGACGTTGATCCGAGCCTTTCGGGGATGACCCGGTGTTTCCCCAATAAGTGTCGCGTGCACACTAAGCTCTGACCCAGACAGAGCGATTCAACTCCGGATGTCTAGCAAAGCCTTCCAACGATGGTCAAGACAGCCTCGTATCCCGCGTCGAACCGGATCGGTTGCTCCACTCCAGCTGGCTCGGAAGCCATGGCACACCCCATGGAAGCCGAGCGGTTTTACACCACATCGGTAGAGGCTGACGCAAGTGCAACCCCTGCTTGTCTTTAGAGCGACACAAAGCATAACGCCGCGACACACTCTCCGCTATGGACAACAGCCTCCGTTGCCGCAAGTATGCCGATCATCACTGACCGAAAGCCAGTGAAGAATCAGGAGGAAGCACAATGAAAAAGATACAAGGTGGCACAACGAACCGGATTCTCGGCCTATGCATGTTGATCGCGGCTCTATTCGGGGCTGCGGTCGCGAAAGCCGACGTCGTATTGGATTGGAACGCGATCGCGGTGAACACAGCGGTCACGAACGGCCAGAACCCATTCGCCCAGGCACGATACGCGGCAATCGTACAACTCGCCGTATTTGAATCCGTGAACGCCATCACGGGCGAGTATCATCCCTATCTCGGCACGATCGTGGCACCGCCAGGTGCATGCCCCGAGGCCGCAGCCATCCAGGCTGCCTATCACGTGCTTAACACCTATTTCCCAATGAGCGCTGCGCCCCTCGCCGCCGAGCGCGCCAAATCCCTCGCGTCTATACCGGACGGTCAAGCCAAGACGGACGGCATTGCCACGGGTGATGCCGCAGCTTTGGCCATGATCGCTCTGCGCGCAAACGACGGATCATCACCTGCGCAATTCAAGATACCCGGGCCGCCGGTTCCGGGAGAATGGCAGGCCACACCGAGCTGTCCAATTGTGAATGGGGTCGCCGTCGGAATCGCGTTTCAATGGCAAAACATAACTCCGTTCGGCATCCGTCGTGCTAGTGATTTTCTCCTCGATCCGCCGCCAGCCCTCGCAAGCCGCGCATACGCGAAAACCTACAACGAGGTGATGACGGTAGGAGGCACCGACAGTACGGAGCGGCCACAAGATCGCGCGAATGTGGCGCTCTTCTATGCGGCGGCTTCGCCAACCCAGGTCTTCAATCAGGCCGTTCAGCAGGTTGCACAGGAACGTTGGCATTCGCTGACCGAAAACGCTCAGGCTCTGGCCCTGATGAACATGGCGGTGAATGACAGCCTGGTCGCGGCGTTCCTCAACAAGTATCTCTACAATTTCTGGCGGCCCGAAACAGCGATCCATGCCGGCGCCACAGACGGTAATCCGAAGACCGATCCTGATCCCAGCTTTGTCCCCTTTGTTACGACTCCATGTTTCCCGAGTTATCCCTCCAACCACGGCAGCGCAGCCAATAGCGCAGCCGAGGTTCTGAGACGCATATACGGGGAAGGCGGGCATTCCATGACGTTGTCAAATTCCACCGTGCCCGACATCGTGTTGCAATACACGACGTTCGAGCAGATTACCGACGACATCTCCGACGCACGTGTTTACGGTGGGATACATTTTCGAACCGATCAGGTCGCAGGCCAGCGCCTGGGAGACGCTATCGGCAAGGCCGTGTACAAGAACAACTTGCGTCGCATGCACGATGACGACTGAGCGCTCAGTTCGAGAGCGATTCGTCATTCGTGTCCTGCGCTGATTGTGCCCTGCTGTTGCGGTTGCGACGAATCCAGGCCAAGTTCTAGCCTCGGGTCCCCGGGCAACCCACGGCAAAGCACTGCATTCGACGGCAAGGCGAGGAAAGGCTGCATTTCCGCGCCTTACCGTTTGCAGGTGCCCTCCGAGGTATCCCAGTGTCTTCATGCGCCTCAACTGAGGCTCAAGTTTGGAGGAATTCACATGGAGAACAACGCTTTCCAGGAACAGTTCCCCCTGCCGCCTTCCCATTGCTGGTCATGGCCTGTTCCTCAGGGCAAAGCATCGGGATAATCTCCGCCGGACGAGTCGAGCGGAGGAACACCGGCTGCTCTTGCGAGGCGTGATGGCGTGGCATACTGCGCTGTTCTTTGTGTAGTCATTCTGTTTTCATTTGCCGCGGTTCCTGTATCTGCAGAATCCCCGCACACGGTGACGGTGTCTATGCGTCCCTCCAAAGGTGCGCGCACGGTCGTGGCGGTGATGCTGAACGGGGCTGGACCACAAGAATTTCATAGCCATCAAGCTTCGTGCCCGCTGTCAACGGCATGGTGAGGCGAATTATACCGCCCACTGACTATGGCTTTCTTTCCCAGCGGCGACCGTTGGAAGATGATCGCGCATGGCTTTGTCAATTGTTAAGCTGCGAGCCCCTCACTCAGAGCACACTTTCAAGCGTTGCGAGAATGCGTTTGTTAGTTTCTTCCTCTTTAACGGTGAGTCTAAGCGCTCGCAGCCCTACTTCGCATCCCATCGGAGATGCGTCGCGAAGGAATACGCCCCGCCTCCTGGCTTCGCTCAGCACCGTAGCCGCAAATGGTTGATCCGGCTCGAGGTGGAACATCACAAAATTGGCTTGCCCAGCCACGATCTCGCGGATACCGATGGCTCGAAGCCCTTCCATCAACCGTTGACGGAGTTTGCGTGTTTCCCGGTAGCGGTCCTGATAATATGCGCTGTCGCCAAGCGCTTTGACCGCGGCAACCTGCGCCGGAAGGCTTACGGCCCACGGCGGAGTGATCGGAACCAGGTCGGAGAGCTGGCGCAGAGATCCACAGAGATAAGCCACCCGCATGCCGCTCAAAGCATAGACCTTCGACATCGTTTTGCAGACGATCGTATTCTCACTGGCTGCAGCAAAGCGCTCGAGGGACTCGTCTGGCCCCACATATTCTATGTACGCTTCATCCACCCAGACTCTGGTGCTTCTGGGGACGCAAGAAAGGACCTCTTTCAGCTTGTGGCCGGCGATGTGTTGTCCGGTGGGGTTGTTGGGATTGACGAGAACGATCAGTTCGTAACCAAGCGAGGCCCGCGCCCGGAGTTCTTCAAGGTCCACGACGTACCCGTCTCGCCTTGGCAGGACCATTCTGTCGACCTGGCAGCCAATGACCCTTTCGAGGATATGGACGTATTCCCCGTACATAGGGTCCAGCACGAGCACTCGGGAGTCCTGGTTCAGCCATTGCCGGAAGGCAAGGTAGATCAGATCGGATGACCCGGCTCCGGGCAATATGTTCTCTTCGCTCACGCCCCGGTGGCGCGCGATGGCCCTCCTCAACCCTTCGCATTGAGTCGGAGGTGATGTTCTCATCAGCCATGGCAGGTGCTCACGCAGCGCATTCAGCGCGGTTGGAGAAGGCGGAAACCATGCATCGAGTACATCGGCGTTCACGATCGAGTCTCTCCGTTCCAATGCCTCGAAGTCTGTGCCAATGGCATCGAAGAACGCACCGCCATGAAAGCAGCATGGTGGTTTGAAGAAAGGAAACGGAAGGCCCCACTCTAAATGCTTCTCCAGTTTCTGGTAAAACGAGTGGCGGCTCTCAACAGTTGCGCGCAGTTGTTGAATCGAAGCGCCCAAGAGCTCAAAGGTCACAGCCCCAGCCTTGATCCGATGGCCCAAAGGTTTGAACCCGTGCTGCAGATAGATTTTCAGCACTTCGACACGCCCCATCGCGACAAGATGCATGCCGCTTCTCTCTTCTGCCCATCGCCCTGCGGCATACATCAAGGCTGCAGCCAGCCTGGTGCCACGGTGCGGCCGCGCGACGGTGAGTATTCGCATTTCGTACAAACCCTCGTCAAACGACAGGTCTACGTTCTCTCGCACCAAATACTTGTCAATCGAGTACCTCCCGAAGCCCGGAGGAGTGATGCTGACAAAGCCCACTAACTTGCCGTCAATCTTCGCCACGATGTATTCGTTAAATGCGTCAAGCGAATCGCTCAACATGCGGTCGTGCGTCGTCGGATGCTGGTGCAGTTCCTCCGCATAGACCTGGTGCCGCAATGCATAAATGGAGTCTCGATCCGAATCACAAGCAATGGAGATCTGGGTTTGTGGAAGCTGATTCGACATGCTGTTGTAACTCGCACTCGTATGTTTGTAGTTTGTTTCGTGTTGGTTTTCAGAGTTGTGTTCTGAGCATGTCTCAAGTTCCTCAGGGAAGTACGAGGGTGAGCATAACGGTGATTCAGATAACAGGTTGAAGGCCTAGTACAGTTTCGTGAGTGTCATAATGCGAAGAGGGCATTGGGGTAGCGGCTCAGTTCCTCGCGCATGGAGTCCGCAAGCATGGGAAAGACAATAGCCTTTGCCTGCCTGGGGAAGGCGGGGAGCGTAGCGGTGTGAGCGTCGCAAATGATGGCGTTAGTCATCTCGAGTCCGCGGCTCCAGCGAGGCTTGCGGGCATCCCGATAGATGGTCGTCTCTGGGTCCACACCCACAGCGGTCAGCATGGTTCGAGCCGTAATGATGAAATCCGGCCAGGCGGAAGCAACTCCGATGAGCTTTCCGCTGAGGCTCGGCAGCCATGGACCAATCCAGGCATTCGCAGAACGGATCCGAAGTGTAACCAATTCCACACCGGGCGGCAAGGCAGATCGCGTAACCTTGACCTTGCTGGGGCGGCATAGAGGAATGGCAGCAGTCAGGATCCCAGGGCGGATGCAATCGTCCAGTGAAACAGCCTCGACCGCGCAGGTTGTGATTCCTCGAATTTCTGTGAGCAATATCTGCCGGAACTCGGGATCCGACTCAATAAGAAGCAGGTGATCTGGCGGCGGAGCGACAAGCCAGTCGGCCAGACGTGCGCGAACGACTGCCGCAGGCAAGTTGAGCTCGCGAAGAGCCCGAAAGAAGCCAGCGATATGCTGATCCAGAATCTGTTCCGGCGTGGTGGGCGGGTCGGCGTTGACGCGAACATAGATACCGCTCCCATGGCGCCGTTCGGTCCAGCCTTCACGTTCCAATTGCCTATAACCTGCGCTGACCGTGTTGGGATTGATCGCAAAGCGGCGCGCCAGTTCGCGCGTGCTCGGAAGCCGCTCCCCCGGACGCAGGTCGCCGCTCAGAATGGCCAGGACAACCTGGGTCACAAGCTGGCGATAAATGGGGACTTCGCTGCTAGGGGCGAACCAGAGCCTCACGAGTGACCTCAAAGAGATTCTGCCACTGATCCCAGGAAACGACGAAATCAAGGTTTACTTGGGACTTACCGGCGGCCCAGGAGTAGCCCAAAATTGCGGCATTTTGCGAGGATAGGTTTCGTATCCCCTCATCTCCCCGTCATTGTTCATTCGAACTGGTTCAGATCGGTGTCGGGGGCAGGGTGACCCAAGGCACGGCACATGGCAACGATCTGGCCTTTGTGATGGAAGGCATGCGTCAGGACATGATGAAGAACAAGCGCCGGGGTGCGGACAGAAACGTCCCCATCGGAGAAATGAAGCTCGGCATCGGCATTGAGTTGTTGATTGGTTAAGGTCGACAAATAAGCATGGGTCGACAGTCTGACTTCCTTCTGCAGGAGTTTTGCGTCGTCGAGGACCGGACAGGCCTCAATGGTCCGGTCGGCGTACCGTAACCCCTGGAGCGTGTGAACCCAAAACCCTTCGCAGTTGAAAATATGAATCGTTTGCTCACGCAGCGTGCGGAAGCCGAACCCGGACACTTCCCTCACATACTCGTTTGTCGGAATTGTGGAGAGGTGATCAAGAACCAGGTCGAGGCAGGCGTGGGTCCAACCATGGAATTTGCGAACACCGTCGACAGTGAACATCGATCTCTCCTTATATGAAAACCCGATGACGGAACGTAAACCCAGGAATGTTGCACGAAAGGTTTACCGGACGACAAACCGCATCCATAGCTGCGAAGCCGCTTGCCGGGCGCTCAGTTATTTTGTTGCGCCTTTGAACCAATGGCTCCCGACAGAAGTGCTCTTTATCACCTCCCTCTGCTAAATAGCTTACTTTGGCCGGCAAGACAAGGGGATCCAATCTTCAACCTTATTCAATCCGCTCGAAGCGAACAGCATCCGCCACCACGACTCCATTGGCAGCATTGGTTAGCTCCACAAACCGCGGATTTTCGAACGTGCCCAGCAGATGCCACTGCCCCGCGCCTTGCTGCTGATTCACCATGACCGTCTGCGTCTCATGCTCCGCGACAATCTTGTAACGCGCGTTGGTAGCCAGCGGACCAACCTTCGGAAGGCCGGTATACACAGACACCTTGTACTTTCCGACTAACGGGCTGTCGCCTCGCCAAAGCGCGGTCCTCGACCCATCCCCGGCTTCGGTCCAGAAACTGGCTCCCCCATAATTACCGCTCGCCGGGCTCTCATCGGAGTGCCACTCCTGGCGATGGTTGATCAAAAACGCTGCCCCAATGCCAATATCGTCCACCGTCACCACCTTCAGCGGCTCCGTATAGATCTTCCAACGGCGCACCTGCACCTCGTACGATGGCTCATTCTCCTTCATCCACGCATTCAGCGGCACGTCCAGTTGTTTCACCACTTCCGGATTCGCCTTGGCCACATCATGCAATTCGGCCGGATCGCTCCGCAGGGCAAATAATTGCTCCTCCCCCGTCCATAAATTGCGAATGAGCTTGTAATCGAGGTTGCGCACGGATCTCTCCGGGATTTCGACGTCCTCCTCGGCAAAAACATATTCATTCGCTGACTTGACCTTCCCCTCGATCAACGGCGCCAGGCTATGACCTTCTGCATCGTCGAGTGCCGGAGCGCCGGCCAGATCCAGTACCGTGGGCGCAGTATCCAAATTCGAAGCCAGCGCAGGATTCACCTCTCCCTTCGGAATCCCCGGCCCCGCTACGATCAACGGAATATGCAGCACCGGGTCGTACAGCGAACGATGGTCGAAGGTAAGAAAGTCATCCGGATGGGAGTACAGCATCTCCCCATGATCCGACGTCAGCACCACGTACGTATTGTCTTCCAATCCCAAAGACCGCAGCCGATCGAGAATCATCCCCGCGTAGCGGTCCACATAGTGAATCTTGCCGTCGTACAGCTGGTAAAGCCGTTCCACAGCCTTCTGGTCCCCGTTCACCGCCAGCCGGAACAATCCGCCGCGCACCAGATCGTAACCATCGTTGGAGAGATATGGGTAAGCATCCGATTTGAACAAATCATCCTCAGGCGGAGGATTATAAGGAGAGTGCGGTTCCAGCAAGTGCACATACAGGAAGAAGGGCTGGCCGGAATCATGATGGCTATCCATCCATGCCAGCACATTGGCGGTCGTGTAAGGAGCACCGATTTTTGGCCGGGCCGCCCGCTCGGTGATATCCGGAGCCGCTGCGCTGCCATCCACAAAGTCATCGAAACCATTCCCCATCAGCGGCTTCCCGCCAAGCGAATTGTCCACAAACGCTGCCGTACGGTATCCCCCATTCTTGAAACTCTCGGCCATTGTGGGCACATCCTTATTCAACAACGGCATCCCCAAAGTCCAGAACAACGTCACTCCATGCTTAGAAGGGAAGAGCGAAGTATGCAGGGTTCCAAACGAAGGCGAAGTCCACGGAGCAACCGTGTAGAAGTGAGATAAAAGCACGCCGCGGCTCGCCAGCTTATCTAAATTCGGGCTCGTCAGCCGAGGGTTCCCATAGCAATGCAGCTCATCCGCCCGAAGCTGATCCAGCACCAGGACAAGAACATTCGGCTTGGCATTTTGCGCATTCACCAAACCGGGCATCAAACAAACCAACCAGGCAGCAATATGGCGAACAAACTTTTTAGAACCACTGTTGAGCATGTTTACCTGTCCCTTTAATAGATGAATTTGAGCGAAAGCTGAACGATTCTCGATCCCGTGATCGATGTGATCCGGCCGTAGGTGGAAGCCGAGACCGTCGCCGAAGGAATCCCCAGCAAGGGATGATTCAGCGAATCAAAGAAGTCAGACCGGAACTGCACCGACTTGCCCTCACGAATGCTGACCGCCTTGAAGAGCGACAAATCAAGGTTGGTTGTGCGTGGCCCGATAATATTATCTCTTTGTTCGTTACCAAACTGGCCGACGCCGGTTTGCACATAGCAAGCGGTGTTGAACCACTCTGCAATTGACTGATTTGGCGGCCGGTTCCCATTGCACACCTGGTTTGCCCGTTGCGCATGGTCGCCGCCCGTATCGGAAAGATCGGTCGCGCTCACGTTAAACGGAAGTCCACTCTGCACCGTAAGGATGCCGCTCCCTTGCCATCCGCCAACCACCGCGTTGGCAAGCCAGTTCGCGGTCCCGAGAAACCTCTTGCCTTGCCCGAAAGGCAGCTCATAAACCCCGCTGAGCTTAAACACCTGTCCGGGATTGAAATCCGATTGCCCGTACTCCGCCTGCACATCCGGCCCATATTGCGGATTCGACGCACCATTATTTAACGCGTCCATGGACTTCGACCACACGTAGTTCGCGGCCAGAGAGAGGCCGTTGGTAAACCGGCGCTCCAGCTCCCCCTCGAGCGCGTTATAGTTTCCATACCCGATACTCGCGATCTGGTAAACATCCCCCACATAGGAGTATGGCCGCCGGCTCTGGATTGAGCCTGGATTGCTGGGATCGGCCGGCAGCGACGCCTGGTTAGGATTCTGCCGGATCTGCAAATGGTCCGATTTATTCCCCAGATACGAAATCGTCGCCAGCCAATGCGGTCCCAGGCTCTGCTGCAGGGAAAGGTTCCATTGCTGTACGTAAGGCGTTTTCATATGCAGCTGGATCGTGAATGGAGCCTCGGCACTCAGAGTTGGATTGGCCAGGAACGTGTTCGTCACCGGCGTCAGAGTTCCCAAAGCGTAGGTATTCAACTGCAGAAAGAAGTTGGGTTCATTGATCATCAAAAACTGCAGCTGATTGTATTGGAACGGGGAATAGTAAATCCCATATCCGCCATGCACGGTAGCGTTCTTGTTCAGCAAGTAGGCAAAGCCCACCCGAGGAGCGAAATTGAGGTATTGCTGATGAAAAGTGCCCGGATGGTTGGTATTCGTCGGCAAATCATACACATTGGAGTGGCCGTTGGCATCGGCCGGCGACCCATAGTAGTCGTAGCGAATGCCGTAGTTCAATGTAAGCCGATTGGTGATTCTCCAGTCGTCCTGTATATAGGGCTGAACATTCCACTCCCTGAACCTGGCAATCGTTACACCGGTTCCCCCCTCAGCCGAGGACGGAAAGCCCAGCAGCAAATCAGCCAGATCGCTGCCCCCTACCAGCTTCTTTGCATTGTGGTTCGAAGTATTCTGCCCGTTAAAAGTAAACTGGCCGCTATTCCAAATGGTCCAGTTGGGATTCATGTCCAGCTTGTCGAGCTCCCCGCCGAAGTAGATGCTGTGCTTTCCACGAATCAGGTTCGCTTCATCTGCAAACTCATAAAGTTTCTGCTCGGTTCCTTGCGGGCTGGTAGGGCTGCCCAACCCGGTATGCGTGGTCAACGATACCGCCGGGGGCGCATATTGGGCCTGCGCTGGATCCAGATTCTGTATCCCGAACTGGGTGACAAAGTCTGCCGTTCCGGTGCCGGCGGTTGAATAAAAAATATTGCTGTCGTTGTATCCAAAGCGGGCAACGTTCAGCGTGGTCGGGTTAAAGCTGTGAGTCTCCTGCACGTAGGCATTCTTGGCCGTTTGAACATTGATGTAGTTAAAGATCGAAGTCGCGCTGAAGGTTGGCTGCAGAATGCCCGGGTTGGTGCTTTCGTATGCGCCATACAAGGCGTCTTGCGGGCGCAGATTGTAGTCCACGCGTCCCAGGTAAGAGTCGTAGTTGGTCGTATTGTTGACGCTCTTCTGGTAGTTGTCGCCGGCGATCACGCTGCCCGTGGGCAGCGGATAGTAGGCCAGAAACTTCTGTGCGAAGGAGCTGATTTCGCCCGCAGGAATAGTGTTGTTTGGGAATGGCGCGATGGTCCCGGCCTGTTTGTTATAGGTAGCCGGGTCGTAGATCGTATAGCTATCCGCTTGAAAATCGCCTTGCCGCTCGGCCGACGTAGGAACGTTGGCGAACAGCGTCGTCCCCTGCGACTCTCTCAATCCCGAGTAATCAAAAAAGAAAAACAGCTTGTTCCGAATAATCGGTCCGCCGATATTAGCGCCGAACTGGTTATAGCGCAGCGGGGGCTTCGGCACTTTGAAATATCCAACTGTGTTGAGCGCATCGTTTTGAAAATAGTCGTAAACCCTGCCGTGTAAGCCGTTCGTGCCGCCCCTGGTAACCACGTTGATCACGCTCGGCTCGTCATACCGCGCCGACGCCCCGTTCTGGATAATCGAGACCTCCTGCGTCGCCTCGATCGGCGGCTGAAAGTTAGCGGTTTTGGTCAGCACAGCAATGTTGGTTACGCCATCCTGCAAGTAGCTGGTTGTACCCGAGGCCGATCCGCCAATGGTCAAACTATTGCTGGTCGTCTTGAAGTTCGATACAGGCCCGGCCGCATTTTGAAACGGAGCCACATTGGTAGCGGCCTGCAGTGTTTGGAATACGTTTCTCCCATTGGCCGGCAGGTTCTCAATGTTGTGGCTGGGCACCAGCGATCCCACCTGGTGCTCCGTCGTCTCCAGTGCAAGCTGGCTACTCCCTGCGTCGACCTGAATATTCTGGTTGGTACTGCCGGGGTTCAGGTGGAAATCGAAGTTTGCCGGCTGTCCCAGGGCAACGACGATCTGCGCACTGGTCACAGCAAATCCCGTCGCGGAGGCCGTCACCTTATAGGGATCCGGAGGAAGCGACAGGATGGTGTAGTAACCGGAACTGTTGGTCTGCACTTCGCGCGAGGCTCCGGTTGCAGCATCTGTTGCTGTCACCGTGCTATTGGGAATGGCCGCGCCGCTTTGGTCGTAAACCACACCCACAATCGATCCGGATGTCACCTGGCCCTGCAGTGCCACACCGGAAACGAGGGCTATGACAGAAAACGTGAAGAGGGTGGGAATTTTCTTGGCGTTCATGATGATGCGCATCGCTTCCTTACCTCCCAGGCAGGAAAGTCTAACTTCATGTTTGCAGGACAAGCAACCCAGAGTAGAACAGGGCATCCGCCAAGTGAGGAGGCGGATAGGAATACCGCAACCCAGCTCGAGCGACGCCGTAAGGACTCTAAACTAGTTAGTTTCGCGAGGAAAAGAAGGGATCAACAACAACAGGGACGGAGCAGGGAGCCCCTCGCAATGGTACGCAACTTGAGATGCGTCAGAGACATGACATGACTATTAAGTCGCATCTGCGGTGCCGTGTCAAGTCTGAAAACGTCCTCAGGACGCTATAGCCAAGCCGCTGGCCAGTCTTCGGACAGCATAGTAGCAAAACCCCGGGAAGCTTCCTGGCTTGGATCGCCAAGGCTTGCAATGTTTATCACGTATGCGCCAGATCGTACTGGGGCTGCTGCTGTCAGTCAGGGATGAGCTTGGCAACGGTCGCGTCTGGTTCCAGCTTGCTGGTTAAGCAATTCCGACACAGGCACCCGTTCGTTTCTGTGGGTACTGGCAGTACGTGCGGAAGTTCAGAGCACCAGCAGTCACGGCCTGGATTGCAGGAGGTGGGTGCATTGCATTGTGAGCAGAGGGTGTTCATTGTTGAACTTAAGTTTAGCGTGAGCTGGCTGATTTCCGCCCGAGGGAGTTGTTGCATTGGGCACCGGGCGCTGACATTGGAGATGAGTGCCGCGCCTCTGGCGCTCCCACGTCATTCGATTCGGACCCGGTAGGGTTTCCAAACCGAAGCACAGCATCCCGGTGAGCGTCTTCCGGGGACATACCTTCGGCAATACTGTCCTCAATCCGCATCTCGATGTGAGACTTTAGTTCCGCCGAGATTTCGCGATCTACTCTGGAACGAGCAAACAAATTCGAGAGGCGACGAAGGAGTGACATGGTATTCCCGCACGTGTACCGCAACATCGCACGTACGCTTTTCAGCGTAGATGAGAGCAGAGTACCCATAGACGAATAGGGGTGTCAAGCGCGACGCTTGTCTGGTTGAATCACCCCGTAACTGCAGACTTGAAGACGTTTGGTCCAGATTCGCCTGTTTTTCTCACGCTCTACGTCGCGTTTATGAACCCCGGAGAATCTGTTGGAGACAGTGCGCGAAGGGTCGATCCGAGTTGATCTCCACCCCTACCGCGATATTGAGCGGAGGATGCGGGAACAATTTGGAGAAGTGTTTTCGGGTTCGGGTTTCGACCCGGAACGAGATATCGCCGGGGAAATCCTCAACCGGTGGGGGCACGCGTTCATTGTGCCGCCGCCCGGTTTTTACTTTGGCAAGGAGGGGAAACCTGCGCCGCGCGAGGTGTTTCGGAATCAGGTATTTGGCATGGTTTCCTTTGGTCATAGCGATACTAACGGAGAGGCGAGTGCGCCGGGTGCGATCGAAGAGGGTAACCGCGCTGCAAGGCAAGCTATCAGGGTCCTCAGTTGATTCTGCAATCCTGACGAGCGGGCACCCATTACGTAAAACCGAAGGTAAAGCGCAGATCTCTCCACGCACGCCGGGACAAGTACGCTTCGCTACCACGGATTTCCTGTGGACCTTGGTGGCGTTGGCTGATCTCACCGGCTTTTCCTTAAGAGAAAGGGGCATACGCGGATTTGTTCGGTGCTGCGTGGCAGGAAATCCGGGTGCGCTCCGGTCGAAAAACATTTCCAGGAAAAGTCCGCGGAACTGCAGATCCCTCCGCTTCGGCTGGGATGACAAAGGGGAGGGTGAAGCTTCCATGGAGAGCGGTTGCTGGACAGAGGGCGTTTTTCATCACCATGGGTGGGCCATAGGCCCATGACTCCTCCGGTTGAGATGACAGATTTGTTGCACGGAAATTGCAAAGTATCCATTGGATACACGCCCGTCCATGGCTCAACAGGTCCTGAAAGCGAGACTTTTCCAGCCGTTGAAAGATATCCACACCCTATTGCGCATTTATTTGTAGTAGAGTCTACTACATGTGTAATAGTAGTTGCAGGATTGATTTGTGATTCAAAAACTTTCACAGCTTGAACTGCAGATTATGGAAACGCTCTGGGTTCGCGGCGAGTGTTCCATCCGCGAGATGCAGGAGGCGTTTCCTGAGGAGTCCCGGCCGGCTTACACCACCGTGCAGACTACGGTATATCGGCTTGAGGGGAAAAAGGCGCTCAAGCGGGTTCGCAGGGTTGGGAATTTTCATATTTTTGCGGCTTGCGTCTCGCGGAACAGTGCGCAGAGGCGTTTTATCCGTGACCTGCTGGTTCTTTTTGGGGGACGATCTCAAAGTGTCATGGCGCACTTGATCGAATCGGGCAACCTGACGCTGGAAGATGTGAGGGAGGCAGAAAAGACGATCCTGCAGCTCGCTGAGAAGAAGGCGAAAGCAGGTAGAAAGGCCAAGGCATGATGACGGATCTGCTTGCACCTGTGGCCAATCACCTGTGGCAGTCCACCGTTTTTGCTCTCGGCGCGGCCACTTTGGCCCTGATCCTGCGCGGTGTTCCGGCCAGAATACGCTATTGGCTATGGCTCGCAGCGTCGCTCAAGTTCCTGCTTCCTTTTTCGCTGTTGTTGTTTCTTGGAAGTTCCCTGGTCCCGGCTCGGGTCACCATCTCGCGGTTGCAACCGGCCACCTATTACTCTCTGGACGTTGCCAGCCAACCCTTTACTTTCACGCCGGTCTTATCCGGGCCGATGGGGTCTACACTGCTGTCCGGACGGCCACCAACCGCGCACATGCTTTTTATTGTTGGTGCGGTTTGGGTAGTGGGCGTTTTGATCGTGGTTGGCTCGTGGATCATCCGCTGGCGGAGCATTGCGACGGCACTGCAGCCGGCGCGTCCCGCTCGGGAAGGCTTCGAAGCATCCCTGCTGTGCAAGTTGCAGGAGCGGGCGAATATGCGCCGCCCGATTCCGTTGTTCATGTCGGACGCATCGTTGGAGCCCGGCATCTTCGGTATTGTCTCTCCCAAGCTGGTGTGGCCGCAGGGAATGTCAAAGCGGCTTAGCGAGGCTCAAATCGAAGCCATCCTCGCGCATGAACTGGCTCATGCGCGCTACCTGGATAATCTGACGGCCCTTCTGCACATGCTGGTCGAAGCAATCTTCTGGTTCCATCCTATTGTCTGGTGGCTAAAGTCGTGTTTGATGCACGAACGCGAACGCGCCTGCGACGAGGAGGTGGTGATCCTGGGCAGCGAACCAGAAATCTACGCGGCGGGCATCTTGCGGGCATGTGAATTTTCTATCGAGTCTCCACTGGCCTACTTCTCCGGTATTACGGGATCGGACCTCAAGCGGCGGGTTCGCCGTATCGTTTTGGATAATCCTGTGCGGAGTCTGACGCGTTCGCGCAAGTGGCTGCTGGCTGGACTTGCAGCGGCTGCGGTTCTGGGTCCGATTGTGTTTGGATTTGTCGATGCGCCACGCGTCCGCGCGTCCCTGGTCCAAGGCGCCGGAGGGAACACTGCATTTAGTTTCGAAGTGGCGACCTTCAAGCCGGGCGACGATGCGAGCGGGGGCCGAAGAAGCATGATGATGTCGCTGGGAAGATTTACCACTCGCAACATGCCTCTGAGGGATGTGATTATGTTTGCCTACGACGCGAAGTCGACCTCGCAGATTTCCGGCTATCCGGACTGGGTAAGCTCAGCGGCGTACGACATCGATGCGAAAGAAGATGAAGCGACTACCGCGGCCCTGGAGAAATTACCTATGGACGAACGCGTTCGACAAGTGAGACTGATGGTCCAGGCGCTGCTTGCGGAGCGCTGTCAACTCAAAGTGAGCCATCGCATGAGTGAGATTCCTGTTTATGCCCTGGTGGTCGCAAAGGGAGGACCGAAGTTGAAGCCATCGACTACGGCACCGATGGGTAACGAGACCCCTCGCGCTGGAGAGACGCCGCGTGGCGGCGGTATTTTTAACGCAGGACCGGGCGAACTCCACAGTAACGGAGCGACGCTTGATTTTTTTGCTTCGGGTCCGCTCTCGCGAGTGCCCGAAACCGATGGGCGGGTCGTGATCAATAAGACCGGACTTACGGGTAGTTATGATTTCACCCTTAAGTGGACGCCGGAGAGTGTTGCGCCGGCAGGGAGCGCTCCCGGGGTTGATAATTCTGGTCCTGGCTTATTTACAGCGCTCGAAGAACAGCTTGGCTTGAAGTTAGTTTCGCAGAAGGGTTCGGTAGAGACATTGGTTGTTGAATTTGTCGACAAGCCAAGCACGAACTGACGTTCTTACAAAGTGAAGCAAGAGATTTTCTACGGCTTCGGCTCGTTCTCGTCTGGAAGCGCGAAGGCGTAGAGGGCGTCTCCTGCGGAGATGGCTACATATTGCCTTCCTTCGATGGCGTAGCTTATGGGCGAGGAAGAGATGGATGCTCCGGTCTGGAAATGCCAAAGGGATTTACCTGTGGTGGCTTCCAACGCAATCAGATTTCCATCTCCGGTTGCCAGGAAGACGAGTCCGCTGGCGGTGGCGAGGACACCGGCGCCCATTGATATGCGGAAGATCGGGTATTCCCACTTTACGGCGCCGGTGGTGGTATCGATGGCTAAGAGGCTGCTTTTGGCGGTTTCGCCTGACGGGAACGGGGCTCCGCCCATGTACTGCCGCCCTGCCTCATACTTTACTGGGATGCTGCGGTATCCCATGCCTCCGTTCAGCGCAACCACATACATCATGGAGTGGACGGGATCATAGGAAGGGTTTTGCCAGTTGCTGCCGCCTACCAGGATTGGAGAAACGATGTTTCCTTTCGCGGTCGATTGCCAATCGGGCACGACGATAGGACGGCCGTCGGACTGAAAGCCGCTGTTCCAGGTCTGCTTGACATAGGGTTTGCCCAGGATGAGCTTCCCGTCGGTGCGGTCAAGGGCGTAAAACATTCCGTTACGGTCCGCCTGCAACAGCAGTTTGCGTTTCACCCCTCCCACTACGCTGTCTGCCAATACCACGTCTTCGTTGGCATCCCAGTCGTGCGTATCTCCGGGAGTGAACTGATAATGCCACTTTCGTTGACCGGTATCCGGATCCAGAGCAACGACGGAACAGGTGAAGAGGTTGTCGCCTTCGCGTTCACTTCCGTTCATACCGGGGCCAGGATTGCCAACCGTCCAATACAACAGGTCGAGATCGGGATCATAGCTGCCGGTTAGCCATGCAGCGCCGCTGCCGTGTTTCCAGCTTTCGCCACTCCAGGTGTCGTGACCAAATTCTCCGGGGCCGGGAATGGTGTTGAAGCGCCATAACCGCCGGCCGGTTGCTGGATCGTAGGCGTCGATAAAGCCGCGGATGCCAAATTCGCCCCCGGCCACGCCAACCACGATCTTGTCCTTGACCGCGAGGGGGGCTCCGGTGAGGGAATTGCCGGTCATGGTGTCGGCTACCTGGGTTTCCCAAAGGATGCGTCCGCTGCGCGCATCCAGGGCGACCAGGGCAGCGTCCAGGGTGCCGAAAAACACGCGATTCCCGAGCACTGCGACACCACGGTTAAAGGGATTGATCTGATTCGGATTCGTCGCTTTTTGGTGCCGGTCATATTTCCAGATGGTGAGACCGCTTCGGGCATCGATGGCATAAACTCCGGCCGAGGATGCGGTGGTGTAGGTGGTGTACATAGTGCCATCGACGACCAGCGGCGTGGCCTCGAGCACTGGTCCCGGGGGCATCTGCACGGACCATTGGGCCTGCAGGCGCGGGACATTCAGCGGAGTGATTTGGTTCAGCGCGGAGTAGTGATGCCCCTGGTAGTTGCCCCAGTAAGTAAGCCAGTTTTGCGGCTCCGCTGCGGCGTTGCGGAGCCGGGCGAAACTTAAACCGCCGGGCAAATCAACCTGGATGGTTTTGGTTAGATCGCGGCTCTTCAGGGTTTTCAGGTAGGCGACCAGGTCCTGAATTTCCGTTGGGGAGAGCAGCTGACTGTAGTTATCGGGCATCAGCGACTTAGGCTCGACTTGCTCGGCGAGAATGTCCTTCCGGTCGAAGCGGCGCAGTTGGCCGTTCAGGTCGGTCATGATCACGGTGTAATTATCTTCAGCGCGCTGGATGCCGATGACCTCTTCGCCGGCGCGGGTCTTAACCCGCACGCCGCCTGGCCTGAACCAGCGTTGTGCCGCGGCGGTGGGAGCATTGGGGTTCATGATCATGCTGCGCAGGTAATCTGCGGAATTCTTTCCGGCGTCGGAGAGGTCGGGTCCAATGGCGGAGCCACGGGCGTTCACTTCGTGACAGCGGCCGCAGCCGCCCTTGCCCCAGAATGTTTTCTCGCCTGCGTTGGCGTTGCCGGCCACAGCCTCGCCGTCGGCAGCGTGGTTAGTGTTGAGGCTGCGGAGATAGGTAATGATGCGCCAGACGTTGTCCGCGGGCAGAAGGGCGAACGCGGGCATTTGCGAGCCGGGAACACCGGTGCGGATGGTGCGAAACAAGTCAGTGTCTTCGCTGCCATGGGTGAAGTTTCCCGACGCCAGGGACGGACCGCGATCACCTCGCGCCTCTCCTCCGTGGCAGGATTGGCAAGTTTGCGTATAGAGCGTTTTACCGGCGGCGATGGCCGCAGGGTCTCCAGCAAAGGGATTCTTCTGCGCGTCGGGCATGTCCGATTGTTGCGCCGATTGTTGCGCCATGGCCGGCGGCATTATCACGGTCGCAGCCAGGAAGAATGGAATACTCAAAAAGCCAGCCGAACAATCGGATTGTCTTGCGGTCAGGCGCCCTGGCGATCACCGTTGCTTTCCCTTCTGACTCTCACCTTACTGTTTTTATCAGCGATATCGGCAACGGCCGGGGAAAGGGAAAAAGCTCTCCCGAAGGCGCACCATGGTGGTCAACCGGATGGGCGTTGGACCGAGGTGGGATCATCCCCTGAATGGCACTGGCCTTTTTGCGGAGGTTTTTGCAGGGAGAGAATTTGCCAGTTCGTAATCCTGACGAACCGCCTGGCTGCCGTATTTGCGTTCAAGGCGGCGAATCGTGAAATGGCCTTCCGCAAGGCCTTGAAAGTGGTGGCTGAACATGATGTTGAGGGTGAGACCGCCGACTGCGCCGGCGATGGGGACGAGCTCCGCGGCCACTTTCTCACTTACCTCAAGGCCAAATCGGGAAGCGATCTTGCCCAGGAAGGAAATAAGGGCCGGTGCGCTCTCTTTTGCCATTCCTTTTTGGGTGACATAGGAGACGGCTTCCCGCGTGACCTGCGCCAATGCCGCCCGGGTTGCGTAGTACGCGCTTTCTTTGGCGTCTCCATGCGTGTCTTCGGGGCCGAGGGCGAAGACCTCCAGGCAAGCCAGGCCGGTTTCCGGGTTGAGGAGGTCCTCCCCTTGACTGCGGGCAATCTCAACGATGGAGTGCAGCATCACGGTGGTGGTGACGGGAAGCTCGACAAGCAAACCGGGCAGCCCAAAGAAGCCGCCGACCGCACCAGTGATGGCGGCAGCGGTGGTGTGGGAGCGCTTGTAGATCGCGGCGGACGGTTTTGCTTTGTGAGCCTTGAGTGCGATACGCAAACACTGCTCGAGGGCTTTATCGACGGTCACTTTTATGGCCGATTGGGCGGGGCCGGGGAGTCTGTGCAGCAGCGCCTCGACCGGCATGCCAAGCTTGGAAGCAACTTTCATGGCGAAACTCTGGGATTCGAGTTTTGCGACGGCGGCCTGGAGATCAGCGTAATCGGACGGAGAGAGGTTGCTCATGCTTCCAGAGTAATCGGAACCATTGTTTGGAGTTTTTCGCGCGGTGCGTGGGTTGTCGGCGGCGATTTCGAGCAGCCTATATGGCGTACCTTTCAAAGGGAAAAGGCAATTCGGGGTACCCCAGGGGCTAAAGAGGATGTGTAAGACCGGATTTCGAAATGTAAGTCCCGCCGGGACGGCTGAGCTTTGCTGAGCTTAGCCAGGACGTAGTCCGGTAGATTTTGAAAATTGTACGAACCAGTCCCGTAAAACAAAACCAGACCCGTATCATCACCCGAGTCCGGCCATACCCACCCGTACCGGCAGCATTGACTTTTCCTGGGGTACAGGTCCGCTTGAGACTTCGTCTAGGCCGCGGCCGAGCGGAGCCATTGCTCCATTTGTTCATGGCCCACGAGACCGGCTTGTTGAAACACTGGGCGGCCTCCGGCAAGAACGACGAAGTTGGGGATGCCGCGGACATCAAAGCGCGCGGCTAATTCAGGATGCGCCTCGGTGTCGACCTTGAGGACGATGGCTTTTCCAGCCATGTCCTGCGCGGTACGCGCGACCTCGGGTGCAGCGGAGCGGCAGGGCCCACACCACGCTGCCCAGAAGTCCACCAGCACGGGAACCTTAGCGTTGTTGAGGATTTCGTCGAAGAGAGCCGGATCCGCTGCCAATGGTTCTGCGATGGGAGCGAGCGGTGGCTTTGCAGGCGCCGCACCGGCCGGTGCTGGCGAGATGCCCGGCGGTAACACGATTCTTTTGGTTGCACTGAGTACAGGTTCGAATGACTGGCACGATGGGCCTCTTTATTGAATATCCGCGGTTTTAGATGCATGGTGGAGGCGTATTGCTTCAAGAAGGGAGTTTCGCCGGTGGGCCAACGGCCCCGCCGCGCGTGGCCCCCCTTGCCGGCCGCTTTGAAATGCTAAGCTACGGTACGATGACGGAAACATTCCAAGAACAGTTTGCGCGAGGTTACCAGGCGCGCAGAGAAGGCCGCCTGGCGGACTCGCGTGCGATTTTCCTCAAGGCGGTGCGTAGCGCCGCGGAAGGGGCAGACCGGCCTGATCTGGCCGAGGCGCTTTGCGGTTTAGGACAGGCTGAGCGGGGCATCGGAAACCTGGAGGCGGCGCGGCACCATTATGCCGGCGCTGCAGTGTTGTACCGGCAGATCGGGCCGCCGGAGAGATTGGCGTATGCGCTCCGGCATGAGGCGGACATCCTGCGCGAAGCGTCGCTGCCCGCGGAGGCCGAACCCCTCTACGTGGAAGCTGCAGGGATCTACCGGCAGCACGGGGAAGACGCTGAGCTTGACCTGGCAAATACTCTGCGCGGATTAGCGTTGGCAAACGAATCATTGGGGAAGGTGGATGCCTCCAAGTCGCTCTTCGAACAGGCGCGCGCGCTGTACGCGAAGTGCAACGTAGAAGCTGGCGTTGCGGAGTGTAAGGAGAAACTTTCTCAATTGCACTCGTAGATTTAGTAGACGCACGTTCCCAAACAGTTTTCCGATTGGTCCCAGGGTCGCAGCGATTTCATTCGTTACTCTTCCTGAGGTTTCGCTTCGTGTCGGTCGGATGACAAAGGGAAAGAGTGGGGTTTTTCCTTTGGCTGTTGTCGGCGGTGGGGTGAAACAGCAGGTCCCTCCAATTCGCTTCGCTTCGGTTCCACGGCTCGCCGGGACAGGCGGGATGACAATTCATTTTGAGAGTGAGGGTCTCGCTTCGATTGGTTGTGGGCTTTGTCTTTCCTGTCCTCACTTGCCGGGCCGAGTGGCTGCTCCCACGGCGTGCGGAGGCAGCGCTTCCTATTTGCTGTTCACTAGTGGGAGGATGAGCGCTGATGGATGGGCTTTATCGGAAATGATGGTGACCGTGGCCTTTTGGTAGTCGCTCGGATGGGCGGTCATGATGTTTGGTACGAAGGTCTGGGGGTTGCGGTCGTAAAGAGGGAACCAGGTGCTCTGCACCTCAACCACAAGGGTGTGCCCCTTTTTGAAGACGTGATCCACTGCATGGAGGCTGTACCTGAATTCATGTGGCTTGTTTGCCGTAAGCGCGGCCGGCTTGTCAAAGGCTTTGAGGTAGCGCCCGCGGAAGATTTCCTCATTGGTCATCAGCTGATAGCCTCGCATGGCTGGATCGCTATCATCTTCGGGGTATTGGTCGATGAGCTTCACTACCATGTCCAGATCGGTGCCCGTGGTGGTGGCAAATAGATCGGCGATTACCTCGCCCGTAATGGTGAGGTCATGGTCCAGCTTTCCCATAGTCCAGATCGCCACGTCTTTACGCGTAGTAACAAAGCGCTGGTCTTCTGTCATCCAGTTTCGCCATTGCGAGTCTGCGGCGTAGGTCGGCTGGATGGGCCGATGACGATAGGGGACCGGATCGGCAGGATCAGACACATATGTGACGC
>CAWIRT010000001.1:0-170581 GCA_963838445.1 uncultured Acidobacteriaceae bacterium | reverse complement strand
TATAGCGGACAGATGGATTTGTTGACGCTTGGCATGCCGAAGGCACATGGAGTTTGAACATTTTCAGAGCCAGGGGCGGCAGGTGGTAGCCCCTGGGGGGTCATATTTTGTAGCCGGCTGCCGTTTGATCCGTGCCAGCCCCGGACTTCAGTCCGGGAAAGCGGGGTTTCAAACCCGCGAGAATGCTTTATCTTCCAACGACCGGGCTTTTAGAAGCCCTGGTGAAAATGGCGCAAGCTGCCCAATCAACGCGTAGATTTTTCGTATCCTCGACCACAGCCCACGCCGCGCGCTTCTCCCATCCGATCGCATGGCGCAGCTTCTGGTGGCCCCCCGCCACCAGGGCTAAAGCCCTGAATTTGATTTAGCGGAGCGTTTACGCGGGTTTGAAAACCCGCTCCCCCGGACTAAAGTCGGGGCTGGCACAGCTGATCCAAATGCGGCGAAATGTCTTCTGCCGGTCAACTCGGCCGCTCCGAAATGTAGAAATTCCATTTGCCGAAGGCCCGTCTGGTTGCTCAACATTTAATGACTTAGCGTGAGCACCGCCTCATCCACCGTCTTGCAGATGGTAAAGACGCGATCCATCCGGGTGAGCATGAACATATTGGTGACCGCCTCGTTCAGCCGGCAGACCAGCAGTTCACTCCCTTTCGGCATGCGCTTCAGCACAGAGAGAATCGCGCCCAGCCCGGTGCTATCGATGAATTCCACCTTGGCCAGATCGAGGACCAGGGAAATTGGCCCATTGACTGCAATAACGGCCGACGGCTTCTTTGAAGGACTGCGCTTTGTCGGCAACCAGGCGCGGCTCAAGCACCGCCAAAATTACGTTGCTTCCGATCTTTTGTTCTACGATTCTCATAACGATCCTTTATGTACGGGAAAAAGGTTCCGTTGATAGTGCAGTTTTCAGCCGGTCATCGGCATGATCCCCCAAATATCGCTCGCGTATTCAGCAACCGCCCGGTCGCTCGAGAACTTACCGCTGCGCGCCACGTTCAAGATGGCTTTCGAGGTCCACGCCGGAACGTCCTGAAAATCACAGCTCACTCTTTGCTGGGCGGCCAGGTAAGAATCGAAATCCGCCAGGTGGAAGTAGTAATCGCCCCGGTGAAGCAGCGAGTCGATGATCGGTTGAAACAATCCTGGTTCGTGAGACAGAGAAGCGATTGTGGCTGAGCGCATCCAACACCCGGCGAACTGCGGGGCTCGAGCGATAACAATCATTAGGGATTGTAGGCATGACGCCGGACCTCGATCTCCTCTGCCTTCAGACCAAAAATGTGAATGTTGTCGGCGCCCACCTCTTGCAAAATCTCGACGTTGGCGCCATCCAGCGTGCCGATGGTCAACGCCCCATTCATGGCAAACTTCATGTTCCCGGTTCCTGAGGCTTCCATCCCCGCAGTCGAGATCTGCTCGCTCAGGTCGGCGGCGGGAATGATCTTCTCCGCTAGACTCACCCGGTAGTCGCGCATGAACACCACCTTGATCCAGCCCTCCGCCCGAGGATCCTTGTTGACCGTCGCAGCAATGTTGTTGATCAGCTTGATGATCAGCTTGGCCATCGCATATCCTGGCGCCGCCTTGCCGGCGAAGATGTGGGTACGGGGTACGGCCGGCCTGCAGCCCTCGTCAACCATGCCGAGATAAGCATGCATGACGTACATGGCATGCAGCAGCTGCCGCTTGTATTCATGGATCCGCTTGACTTGAATATCAAACAAGGATTCCGGGTCGACGCAGACCTCTTCCGTTTCATAGATCAGCGTCGCCAGCTGGATTTTGTTTTCCCGCTTGATGCGCAGAAATTCCTCTTGAAACGCCGTGGTCCCGAACGTGAGCTTCGAGACCCCGGATTGCGGCAAAATTTGTGATCCAACCCTCGCCTATGGATCTGGTGATCAACTCGGCCAGGGAAGGGTTACAGCAGGCCAGCCATCGCCGGTGGGTCACGCCATTGGTCTTGTTGTTGAATCGTTCCGGCCACAAGTGCATAGAAATCCGGTACCAGGCGAGTCTTCAATCAGCTGCGAGTGGAGCGCCGCGACACCATTGATGCTGTGGCTGCCGACGATCGCCAGATTGGCCATGCGCATCTCTTCCCGCAGCCCCGATTCACGGATGATGGACATTCGTTCGAGCCGCGCCCGGTCGCCCGGGAAACTTCTCTTCCACCTCGCGGCCAGGAATCGGCGATTGATTTCATAAATGAGCTGCAAGATGCCGGGGCACTACTCGTTCCAGCAGGCTCACCGGCCATTTTTCCAGCGCCTCGGGCAAGAGCGTGTGATTGGTGTAAGCGCAGGCCGCCTGAGTCACCGTCCACGCGGCCTCCCAGGCCAGGGCATGCTCATCGACCAGAATCCGCATCAACTCCGCAACCACCAGCGACGGGTGGGTATCGTTCATTTGGAAGGCCACGTAGTCGTGGAGCCGCTCCATGCTGGCATCCGGCATATCTCTCTATGAAATCGCGAACGGCATCTCGCAACGCGCACGCCACCATGAAGTATTCCTGCACCAGGCGGAGTTCCTTGCCGGCCGGCGCTGTATCAGACGGATACAGAACTTTGGAAATCGGTCTCCATGTTCATCTTGTTTTCAACCGCGCGAAGATAGTCTCCCGCCGTTGAAGATTTTCATGTCGAACTCGTCTGAGGCGCGGGCCGAGTACAAGCGGAGGTAGTTCACCGTACGGCCGCCGAACCCGGCTACCGGCAGATCGTAGGGGACACCAATGATGATCTGCCAATCGACCCACATCGGGTTGTAAGTGCCGTCCTTGGCGAGCTCATGTTCTATACGCCCATAGAGCGGTATGGTGCAGGTCTCTGCCGGAGCGCTCAATCAACCAGGGAGAGTTGTAGCTCAGCCATTGGTCGGCTTTTTCTTTCTGAAAGCCGTCCTCGATTTCCTGCTTGAATAGGCCAAACTGATAGTTGATGCCAAATCCATAGGCCGGCATTCCGCTGTGTGGCGAGCGATTCCATGAAGCATGCGGCGAGCCGGCCAAGGCCTCCATTCCCAGAGGCGCGTCCGACTCGGCATCGGCAATCTCGCCCAGATCAAAGCCCAGCTGTCTGGTTGCCTGCTCCGCCTCCTGCAAGAAGTCCAAGATTGAAGAGATTGTTGCGCAGTGACTGGCCAATGAGAAATTCCGCGGAAAGATAAATTAAACGCTTGGCTCTGCAGCGTCGACGACGCTCTTCGGTGACGATCAGTCCGTCGATTAATCTGGCGCGAACCGCGTAAGCCAAAGCCTGCAATATGTCATGCTTAGAGGCGATCCCACTCAAGCTTGCCCACTGAGTAACGCAGGTGATACTGAATCCCGGCGCTGAGGGAGTCGTGGCCGGCTGCCTGAGTCGCCAACGGCATATGATTCCTCCGTTGCTGTTCCTCCCATCGGCTTGCTCCGTCAAAGATGAGTCGTCGATGGAGAAATACCTGCATTCCGTCAGCCTCGGGTCGGGCACGAGTAAATCACTGCCGATGCTTGCCGATAAACAAAAGAAAGGCTGTAAGCAGGCTGGGGAGTTCGAGGTATGGTTTGGCGGACGCTCAGCGCACGCCCTTTAGCCCAGAGAGGCCGGACAGAGGCCATCAGTAGAGGATGAAGATTTTGCTCGTTGACGACGATACCGTCGCCCGCACGATCCTGTCCGAGCTACTTCAGCGGCAGGGTCACGAGGTTGTGGAGGCAACCGACGGACAACTCGCATGGGATCTGGTGAAGCAGGGTGCGATCAACTTTGTTCTGAGCGACTGGCTGATGCCAAACCTTGCTGGAGTGGACCTCTGCCGTAAAATTCGCGGAGACGAGCCTCGATCACTACGTCTATGTAATTCTCTGTACCTCGAAAGGAGCCAAATCCGATCTTATCGAGGGCATGGACGCGGGTGCCGATGACTTCCTGGTCAAACCGATCAGCCCTGAGGAGTTGCGGGTCAAGGTACGTGCGGGTGAGCGCGTCCTAAGTCTTGAGCAGGGCCTGGCCGATAAGAACCGCGAACTCGCCCGAATCAACGGCCGTCTAAAGTCGGCGCACACGCTCATTGAAGACGACTTGAAAGCCGCCGCATGGATGCAGACGAGGCTGCTACCCTCACCGGCCATGCTGGCTCATGGAGTCCGATGCGAATGGCGCCTTCAGCCCTCTGGCTATGTTGCCGGAGACACTTTCAACTTTTTTGCCATGGGTGAACAGCTGGTGGGCTTCTATCTCCTGGACGTTTCCGGTCATGGAGTTCCGGCCGCGATGCTATCCGTCGCGCTGAGCATGATGTTGACCCCAGACGGCGCGGCTGAAAACCCTTTGAAACGCTATAACCGCGATAGTGAAGCATTCGAATTCTTACCTCCAGGGGATGCACTTCGAGGGCTCAACCACCGCTTTCAGTCGAAGGACGATCGATATTTCACCATGATCTACGGATTGTTCGATACCAGGTCGTCAATCCTAAGCCTCGCCCAAGCAGGGCACCCAGGTCCGATCCTGATAAGGAAAGCTGGAGAGATAAGAAAGCTCGGTTCAGGTGGCATGCCTTTGGGGGTATGGCCCGACATAGATTTCGACTGCTTCGACGTCTCCGCAAAGCATGGAGATAGACTGTTGCTCTATTCCGATGGTGTGACTGAATGCACGAACGTGCACGGTGAGGCCTTCGGAGAGAATCGGCTGCTCGCCTACCTGGAGCAATGGGCAGGCCAACCGCTCAATGAGCTGCTTGGAGGGTTGATGACGGAAATCAAGGCCTGGCGTGCCGTCGCAGACTTCGCCGATGACGTATCACTCCTGGCCATCGAAATGGCCTAGCCAGGACTCGCGCGCAAGTTGATCTGGTAACTCGGAGTGCCGCCGTAAAACAATGAGAGCCATGGGCCGCAACGGAAATGTCATCCGAAGCCCACGGCTCTCACTGTTTGTGCACTCGCAGCTCTCTCGCACCACGCAGCAGCCGCCCACAAGAGATTCCAGTTAGCAGCGTTGGGTGGGCTACAATAGCAGCGCCGTGAAGCCAACAACGTCAGAACCTGCTGGGATTAAGGAAATTGCGAAAGTATTAGGTATTTCGATCGGAACGGTCGACCGCGCACTCCACGCGAGGCAGGGGGTGAGCCCTAAGACACGCGCCAAGGTCCTTAAAATGGCGGAGAAGCTCAACTACAAGCCTAACGTAGCCGCCAGAAGCCTCAAGTTGAATCGCCGTATCAGGATTGCCGTGCATCTCCCGAAGCAGATCCAGTCGTTCTTCGATCCTTTGCGCGCCGGCGTTCGGGCCGCGGCAGAGGCTACGTTGGGCGCTACCATCGACCTCGATTTTCGGTCTTATCCCCGTCTTGGGGAAGGCGATGTTGAGCTGATGGAAGCGGATGTCGCACGACACTTCGACGGCATCATTCTCACTCCTGGCAATCCGGCAGCCATCGGCGCTTCGCTGCAGCGACTCGCTGAACAAGGAAGAGCGGTTGTTTGCGTGGCCAGCGACGCACCACGCAGCAGCCGCCTTGCCTGCATTACCGTGGATGCATTCGTAAGCGGAGGTATGGCGGCCGAGCTATTGGGTATGCGTCTGCCGAACGGTGGCGCGGTGGTCCCTATCACCGGCGATCTGAGTACTCTTGATCATGCGGACAAGCTGCGTGGATTCGCCGCCAGCTTAGCCACCGAGGCACCACAACTGTCGTTATTGCCGGCCATCGAGTCGCACGAGCGCCCGAAAGACGCCTACCAGGCCACCCTCGATCTGCTCGCCCGCAAACCTCGCCCCGCGGGGATCTACATCAGCACCGCTAACAGCATTCCTGTTCTGCAGGCACTGGAGCAAAAGCGTCTTTTGGGAGAGATACAAGTCATCACCACCGATCTCTTCCCTGAATTGATCCGGCATATCGAGTCGAGGAAAGTGTTAGCCACGATCTACCAGCGACCATTCACGCAAGGCAAGGTCGCGTTGGAGACACTCATTCGATTTCTCGTCGAGGGTGTAAAGCCGCCGCCCTCGACCAAGCTCGCTCCTCACATTGTTTTGCGCAGCAACCTGGGTTTGTTTCTCGACCAGGTCTCCGGCCCCGACGAAAATGAGGACGCCGGTTAGATGCAGAGGAAAGGGTCAGTTTTGGAGATTTATTCCCGTCGCCCAGTAGGAAGGGTACCGCGCCTACGGCGCTCGTCGTCTCATGATGGATACCCAGTCCTTCCGGACTGGGCTGACCTTTGGCGGTCGGCCCTCCAGGCCTTGCGGAGTCTGGTCGCAAAATCGTTCGTTCTCACACTCACTCTTTAACCTGGATTTCTCACAGCTCGGTTTGCGACAAAGCCCGGGTGCCCCATATCTGCCCGGTTTTGGCAGATGTGGGATTCCACAAACCTCAACCCCTGGCTGTGCAGGGCGTAGATGGCCATGGACAAGATCTGTTGCTGGTACAGAGTTTTCGGTGGACAGCCGTTGAATCCCACATCTGCCAAAACCGGGCAGATATGGGGCACCCGTCATTTGTTACGAATAGAGATCTTACTACTGGCAGCGATTCGTTTAATTGTTTACCCAGGGGTCTGTGAGAAATGCGGGTTAAGGCCCATCAAGCCGCCGCCATTCACGACACGCTGAACAGCCGAAGCCGTACCCGGCGTCCAGCTGAGCGGGAAGTGGCGTGGGGGGAAGTGTGCGCCTTATGCGCCCTATGCGCCTTAAGTCCCGCGACCGACGGAAAGGGTGCGTGATATGCGTGGTATGCGTGGTAAGTCCGAACCCAGGGAGAGGTTGTCCGGGATAATTTGCCCACGGAGCCCTTCGGGCGGCCCCGCGTTTCATGCATCATCTGTGCACGTGGCCGGCAAATGATTTGCAACGGCACAAAGTTATTGGTGGACACACCTATATATATGCGGATTCGGGTCAGTTTTGCAGCGGGAGAACGGTTTTTTTATTACGACTTTCCAGGCGGGTACCCGTGTCTTCCGAGGGATAATCCTTTCATAAGCCGGAAACTCTCACGCACCATCTTTAGCCCCTGAGGGCACGCTCTGCATGCGACGGAGGATCTCCGCCAGATCCACCCTGTCATGGAACTCCGTGCCGGGCGCGCAAGAGGGAGCGATTGCGATTGCTTCACTATGCCCTTCAAACCAGGCCAGATAAGAAGACTGGCCGGCACCGGAGAGCCGCTGTAGATTGATCCAGTTGTAGTAAGCGCCCATGTCTGCATCGAGGAGGGATCCCGCCGGATCGAGATTTGCCCGTTGCTGGATGCCGGAGAGCTCCTCATCCGCAGATTCTTCTGTCTGGCGGGGTGCGAACCTTGCCAGTATCGTGAGCGGCCGCGCTCTGCGGAGCGCCTCCCGGGCAGTCCATTGCACAAAGGTCGTGCTGTAGATCTGCGTTCCCGACCCTTCTGTAAGCACGCTGATGGCGAACCGGCTCAGAACAGGATCGTCTGCGCTATGCTTCATTCCCACTTCAGCCGGATTGGTTTCCGCGAGCCGGGTGCGCAGGGCTTCAGGGCCGGACTGGGATGCGTTGGTTTCCTGCATTTTGCGGATGAGCGCCTTGCGCACCGGTTGGAGGGATTCATAGGACACAGCCGAGACGGCGTTGTTCTGCGGAATTGTCTGCGCTCCGCCGTCAATACACCAGTGGGCATAGGAGGAGGGGTGCGCCTGGGCGCGTGCAGCAACCGCAGCCAGTAAGACCTTATAACTACTCGTTGGGTCGACCTGACTGAAGTAGACGCCGTGTGGACGCAGTTTGCGGAAGAGCGGATAGTTCGTCTGGCTGATCTCCTGGCCGATCACGGCGATGCCGAGCCGCGGCGCCGGAGCAGGCGCCTCAGGCACCGCGGTATTGAACACTCGTATGTAGTTTTCCGCGGCTGCGCTGAAATCGTCAATCTGGTGAGTTGCCCAGAGATATGCGGAAAGCCTCTCCGAGAAGCGCGATGGAGCGCCCACCCAGTCCATCGCTTCCAGTTCTGGCGATAGCTTCAGTTTTGCAAATGAGCTCATGGTGCTCGACAGTTGGTCTGCCGTCAAACTCGCAAGATAGCGAAACTGCCGGTCGATCTCGTCTCGTTCCGCGGGAAACTTCCAGTCGTAGACGATAACCTCTCTCAGGAGCAGGGGCAGGAAGGCCAGCGGGAGCTGCTGCAGCAGTGGGAGATTGCTGGTCGCGATCTGTTTCGCCTGAGGGGGATAGTTACGAAACTGTTCGCTTTGAATTTGCTGGGTAGGCATGGCTAGAGTACCTCCGGCAGCGCCTTGCCATGAGAGAAGTCCGGTGAGAAACCGAAGAGCGATCCTAGGGTGGGAACAAGGTCGGTTGATTCTACAGGACGGTCGACGAGCACGTTCTCCCTGACACCGGCGCCTCTCACCATCATCCAGGTGGTTCTCGAATAAGCATCGCCTGTGCGGTGATGCTGAAAGCCATTGCCGCCGGAAGAGGAATCCGAGTCGCGGCCGAAGTCGGGAAGAATGAACATGGTTGTCTTCCCGGCGTATTCGGGCTCGCTCTGGATCATCTGCCAAATCTCCCCGCAAAGTCGATCAGAGCGTTGTATAGCATCGATGTAGAGCGAGTAGGTGCCGGCATGCGCGACATCAATATCGTGCAGCGTGATCCAGAGCAGGCTCGGCGCAAGCTGATGCATGAGTTGCCGGGCAATGTAAACCGAGAGTTCATCCGGGCTACGGAGGCTCTTTGCGTGGGCGGCAAAATCCGTCACGGATAGCTTCAGCATCTGTGCCATCTGATGCAATTGCTGGTCACTGACACCGAGCGCCGGGGCATAGACCGGGCTCTCGTAGTTGTCACGCAACAAATGGTCGTAGCCGGAAGACCCGTTTGCCATCGCCGCGGCCAGCAGGCGCTTGGGTAAAATCACGCCGGCACCCAGCCCAGCTCCGTGGGAGGAGTGGCTACTCTCGCCGATAAGGCCGAAGCCATTGCTGGGGGCAACCACCCATGTATCGGATGCGGGGCGATGCAGCTCCTTGCGGAAATACTCGAAAACCGTGGGATTGTCTGGGGAGACGGCGGCGAAGTTATTAAAAGTCTCATAGACCCCCGTTACCAGACTGGCGGTCGCGACGTAGTGACCGAGGATCCCTCGATTGACTACCTGGGTGAAAAACGTTCCCTGGGGAATGAAGTCTCGCAAGAGATGAGGAATATTTTCCTGCCCGTCGGGCATGAACGTCTCTTCATCGCGCGTGCCTCCTCCAAAGGTAACAACTACCGCCTTCTGCCCTTTGCGCATGGCCATGGCACGCAGGGGGGAGAACGCAGACAGCACGGTCGCGGCCGTCGCCCCGGTAGCTGCGCGAAGGAATTCGCGCCGGCTCCACGAGATCGCACCTGCAACTCCTCGGAACGACCCTAGATCGCGATTGCGCGAGAGCTCAGCCTTGATGTGTTCGGGGTCGTTATCGCTATCAAAGCGGTTCATTCGTTCACCATTCCCGGCAAGAAGCTCGTTTGGAGTCTCCACGATCTATTTCGCCTGGGTACTCCCTGGATTATCTTCTACCTTTTCCGCCTCTGTGTCCTCCTGCTTAATCTGTTTGAGTATCGCGAGGTGCTCGTCGGCCAGCTGCTTCTGATGGGTGCGGGTATACAGGAGAAAGAGATGATAATGTGCGCTGCCGTAATCGGGGCGAAGGTTGATCGTCTGCTTGAACTCCGCAATGGCATCCTGGTATTTCTGCTGGTTTTGATAAAGGACGCCGAGCTGAAAATGAGCCTCGTAGAGAGCTGGATCTGCCGCAACCGCCTTCTGCAGCAAAGCCTCGATCACCCCCAGATCGGCAGCTGGTTGCCCTTCCGGGCGCTCCCACAAACTCATCGCGTAGTAGTAGATCGCGGGTCCATTGTTGGGATACAGATGGACAAACTCTTCGAGCCGTTTGCGTATCTCGGGGATGTGGCTTGGGGAGACCGTGCTTACTTTGCCCAAAAACTGAAACGGCCTTGGGTCTTTCGGATCCAGATCGGCGGCGGCGCACAGAGTCTTGACGGCATCGTCATACCTGCCTTCGGTGTAGAGGGTGACGCCTAAGCCTACCGTCAGCTTCGCCGATTTCGGATATTTTTGCACGCCATATTCGAAGAACTTCAGCGCATTATCAAGAAAGCCTTCGTAATGCGAATGTTGCAAGAGAAAAGACGCGAGATCGAAGATGCTTTGTTCGCTTGGATCCAGCTGGGCTGCGCGATAGTACTCGCTCGCGGCTGCAGTGTAGTCCCCGTTTTTTTCCTTCGCCTCTGCGAGCAGGTCATCGAGTTCCGCAGTCTCATGGCTCGTGATCATCTGCTGAAGTTGCGCGGAAGCCTTTGCAGTATCGCCAGAATTCAGATATGCCAGCGATAAATCGTAGCCCGTGTTGTAATCCTGCGGATTGAGCTGCTGCGCCTTTTCCAGATAGGGAATGCCTTCCGGCAAACGGTTCCGCTGGACATAGAATTCGCCCAGCCGTTTCTGCGCAACAAAGTCGTTGGGGTTTTGCTGAGCCGTCGCGATCATGGCCTGCTCCGCCTGGCGAAGGCCAGACTCATCAGCCAATGGAGTAGAGGAAGGCATCGGATGGGAACGGTTTGCGCTTCCAGGTCCGGGGTTGGACTGGAAGGCGAAAGCTGTCATCGTGGCGGAGCAAGTGACCAGAGACACAATCCCAACAACACGCAGCCAACCTGAAGCCCTTTGCCGCATCCGGCACGAGTATAACTCCTGGACCCTGCTTCAGAATTGCAGAGGAGCGCTGCTCAAAAAACGCCCGGGCAGCCATCATGGCTGCCCGGCGGAGGAAAGACAATCACCAGTAGTACTTCAATGCGAATTGAATTTGACGCTGGTTACCAGTGTTAAGGCCACTGTTGCGAGTGGTCGTCGATTGGCCAAAATTCAGGGTGTCCTGGAAATTGAGGTTCGACGGCAAGTTAAAGCTGGGGGTATTGGTCAGGTTGAATGCCTCGGCCCGGAACTGCAAGCGTGTCGTCTCCGTGATTCCAAATTCCTTGAAGATCGAAAAATCAAGATCCCGGTAGCCCGGACCGTTGACCTGGGTGTTCGATCCGCCGAGCGGAGCAAGATTGCTGTTGCCAATGGTTGTCGCCACCGGCGGATCGGTGAAGGCTGCGGGGTTGTAGTAATGCGCGGGTCCACCCGAACGATACTTGCTGACACCAGGGATTACGTCGGCATAGCAAGTGCTGGTAGTGGCTGTGGTCGTGATTTGGCAAGGAATATATTGTGGGGGACCGCTGTTCAGGGTCAGGATCCCATTGGCTAACCAGCCCCCAAGGAGCAGTTGAGCAGGTCCGTGAAGATCGCCCATCATCGCCTTGCCTTGGCCAATCGGTAGTTCATAGGTGCCGCTGGCCACGAACGAATGATTGATGTTGAAGGACGCCAGACCCCGGTCATAGGAGATCCCTGTGATTTGTGGAGCGCGGTAGCCGCCGACACCACCATCACTCAATAAGTCCCCGGCGTCCGACAGGGTCCTGGCCCAGGTGTAGCCGGCGAGAAGGTTCAGGCCATGGCTGAAGCGGCGTTCGTACTTGGTCTGTAGAGAGTTGTAGCTGCTCGACCCCGCGGTGATGTCGTAAGAAGCACCGTTGGCAAAGTCAGGAAACGCAAGGTAGGGAGTGATGGGAGTACCGGGAGGCAGAATCTGCGACGGGTTATTAGTACCGGGAAAGGCCTCAATATGACGGCCAACGGACCCTACGTATCCGGCCTGGATTGAGTCTGCAGGCGTCAACGCATATTGCAGCATCAGGTTGAATCCTTCGGTGTAAGGCGTCTGGTAGTGGAGTTGCACACCGCGAAATTGCAATCCATTGCCGCTTACGCTGGATGGAGTAAGGCTGATGCCCTGCAATCCGTTCTCCAGGGTGCCATAAGAGCCGTTGGGGAAAATTGTGGGTGTTACGCTGCCAACTCCTCCGTTGGACGAGTCCTGAAACTGCAGTACATATTCAAAGGGATAGTTGTAACCAAGACTGGGATCGCCGCCCCGGTTTTCGAATGCCCCGTAGAAGATCCCATACCCTACGCGGGCAACGAGTTTCTCGGTTACCTGGTACGACACCCCGAATCTCGGGCCAAAATTGGTCTTTTGCGATATGCCGAGGCCAGTGCCGTATTGATTGGTATAGACCAACTGAATACCGTCTTTCGCCAGGTCTTGGGTGAAGCTGGTGGAGACAGGCGTCTTGGTCTTGTTCGCTGAAGGAGTGATGAATTGCGCCGTTGAGCCGGGAACTCCAGGTACAAAGTTGGCCTGGGCGCCATTGGTATCACCCACCTGCCCAAAGTATTCCCAGCGCAAGCCGAGATTCAGTGTCAGGCGAGGCGTTACTTTCCAATCGTCCTGGAAGTAGACCCCGTAATAGTTTCGGTTGCTGTGCAGATAGCCGTAGTTCGAGGCCGCCACCTGGTCCGATCCGCCGGAGTAGTTGACCCCATTGGCAACCGTCGCTGCCATTGGCGTGAGCAGGAACTGGGCCGGACCGGCGAGTTGGTCGGTCTGATTCGGAATCGAGGCATACCTTCCGTCGAAGTCGAAGGAGCCCTTCGATTCCGGAGGGGCAAGCCACGGAAAGTACAGGTACTGAAACTCAACCCCACCTTTGAAAGTATGGGATTTATAGACTTTGGTCAGGTTCTCGGTAAGCTGGGTGGTATCACTGTAGCGATCGCCAGGGAGCCACTCAGAACCACCCAGGTTATGGATCTTGCCCAGACTCAGATAGGGCAGCCCCCCATTGCCGGCAAACTGGGGAATACCACCAATGCCAAACTGCGCCGGAATACCCAGGGTGCCGGATGTCGTCGGCGTGCGGGTGGTGTGTTCCTGGCCGTACCCGAAGCGGACCTCATTGATAAGGGTTGGCGTGAAAACGTGGGTGTAACTGACTGCCACGCCGTATACATCCCATTTTTGCGTGCCGTCACTATAGCTGCCGCCGTCGGCGACTCCGGCAAATGGAGGGGGCACCTGTTGCGTACTGTGAATCCAGCTGTAGCGGCCGAACATCTGGTTCTTTTCGTTGAAATGCTGGTCGATGCGCACATCAAAGGTATTTTGCACGGTGGTATTGACCGTGGTCGTCTGATAGTTGTTTTCCACCCCGCTCAGGTTTTGTGCCGGAAAGAGTTGGAGGAGCTTGATGGCGTTGGTGTCCAGGCGGCCGGCGGGGATTTGATTGTTGACAAAAGGCTCCCTGACGTAGCCACTCGTGGTGGCCATAATTCCACTCACGGGATCCACTTGACCAGCGGTCACTGGGCGTGTCGTCGCCGGGTCAAAAATCTGTCCATTGCTGAACGAGCGTCCCAGCGCGTCTGTGCGTTGAAAGTTTCCAGTTGCGTTCAACAGATCGGTGAAGTTGGTGTAGCCGCTGGCTACCTCCGGTGTCGTAGGCACCCAGATACCACTCTGCAGCGCTCCCTGGTTGATTCGCGTGCCTTCATAATCCGCGAACCAGAAGGTCTTGTCCCTGATAATGCGGCCCCCGGCAACTGCGCCGAACTGGTTCTGCCGCAGTTCCGGCTTGCGCTGAGTTGCAGGATCTGAAAAATAGGCGTTGGCATCGAGGACATCATTGCGGAAGAACTCCCATACGACGCCGTGAAAGCCATTGGTGCCCGATTTGATCGTGGCATTTACAATCGCGCCGCCGGCGCGCCCAAATTCAGCACTGAAGTTGTTGGTCTGAATATTAAATTCCTGGACGGCGTCGACCGGAGGCTTGACCACGTCGGCCTCACCACTCAGGAAGTCGACATCGTTGCTGTTGTTATCAATGCCATCGAGCAGGTAGTCGTTCTGGGCAGGGCGGGTGCCATTGGCGGCAAACTGGTTGCCTGCCCGGGCGCCTTGTTGCGGTTGCGTCACCCCCGGAGTAAGCGTGGCCAGCATGGTCCAGTCGCGGCCGTTGAGCGGCATGCTCTCAACCGTCTTCGACCCGATAACCTGGCCCACAACGGCGTTTTGGGTCTGCAGCAGGGCGGCCTGGGCGGTTACCTGCACGGTTTCGTTGGTCGCTCCAGCTTGCAACACAAAGTCCACGACAGCCTGTTGCTGAATATTGAGATCGAAGGCGGCGTTCTCTTCCTTTTTAAAGCCGGCGAGTTCAACGCTGATTCGATAGCTGCCGATCTTGAGCGGGGTCACGATATAGGTGCCGTCCGATCGGGTCAGGGTGGAGATGGCTTGTGCCGTTCCCTGATTGACAATCGTGACTTTCGCACCAGGGACGACCGCACCCGTTTGATCCTTAACGGTTCCCAGGATGGTGCCGGTATCCACTTGAGCCATTCCGGTAGAGGCGCCGAAAATCAATGCGCAGACCCCTACCAGCACTCCCGTCCAACGCCTTCTCGATAGTTTGTTCATAATGCGCCGTTCCTCCTACGAAATGAAAACGCCAGCAACTGCAGGTCATTACTGAATCCTGGGTACGTACTCGCAGCGATCAACAGGCGAATTGCCCAGAGGTCAGCAACTATATGAACCACTTTTCAAGTCTGTCAAGAACTTTATCGTTAACGTCACCGTGCCCCGGTTTCAGTGGCGTGTCCCGGCGATATTTCGTCGCCATGCCACGGAAAATCGGCCACCTCCCGGCCCGGTTGAACTCGTCATCAGACCCTGGTGAGCCGCCCGAACGGCGAGCATTCCGTACATCGACGATAGGATCGCAACCCGGTCACTCGGATGATCCTGGGGAACGCCAGGTGTTTTGAAACGTCTCCGAGACCTCCTCATCCACTCTCTCCCGCGCGGCCATTTGTCTTGACATGGAGGTGAGCGTCGGGTACGTTAACGTTCTCAGTGTATGTATGCTCCGACTTCAAGGCTGTGGTACCTGTGTGAGCTGATGATCGGTTGGACCTGTAACAGCGCCGGAGTAATATGAGCGATGCGATAACTTCCAAATCGGTTCGCGCATGGCAGGATGAGGTCGAGATACCGACTTATCCCGTACAGCCGCCGGACAAGAATCCAATGTTCCTGGAGAAGCGGGTCTACCAGGGCAGCAGCGGCAAAGTTTATCCCAATCCCTTTACCGATCGGGTTTCAGACCAGAAAAGCGATCAGAAGTATCAGGCCGTCTTCCTTGAAAACGAGTTTGTCCGCCTCATGATCCTTCCCGAGATCGGCGGACGTATTCACATCGGGCAAGACAAAACCAACGATTACGACTTCTTCTATCGGCAAAATGTAATTAAACCGGCGCTCGTAGGCCTGCTCGGCCCTTGGATCTCGGGTGGAGTGGAGTTCAATTGGCCCCAGCACCATCGCCCCTCGACATATATGCCGGTCCATTGGGAAATCGAGGAGTCACCCGATGGCAGTAAAACCGTATGGCTCAGCGAGCACGAGCCGATGCATCGGATGAAGGGTATGGTCGGAATCTGCTTGCATCCGGCCAAAGCATTGGTGGAAGCGAAAGTCCGCCTCTACAATCGCACGCCCTTCGCGCAGACGTTTCTCTGGTGGGCCAACGTCGGCATTCGCGTTCACGACCAATACCAGGCGTTTTTTCCTCCTGACGTAACATTCGTTGCCGACCACGCGAAGCGTGCCATGTCCTCGTTTCCCGTGGCTCGTGATTTCTATTACGGAGTGGATTATCGCCGCGGAGTCGATATTTCCTGGTATAGGAATATTCCCGTACCCACCTCCTACATGGTCACCGAGTCCGCCTATGATTTCTTTGGCGGCTATGACTATCGCGCACAAGCAGGAATCGTGCACGTTGCAGATCGCTTCATCGCCCCTGGCAAGAAACTTTGGACGTGGGGAAACGGCGATTTTGGATACGCCTGGGACCGCGAACTGACCGACAGCGACGGTCCGTATATCGAACTGATGGCTGGTGTTTATACCGACAACCAACCTGACTTTTCCTGGCTTCTGCCCTACGAGACAAAATCATTCAGCCAATACTGGTATCCGATTCAGAAGATCGGCCCCGCAAAGAACGCAAATCAGAAAATTGCTATCAACCTTGAGGAAGAAAACGGCGCGGTTCGGATTGGAGCCTGCGTCACGGAGTCATTCCACAAAGCGCGTGTCGTTCTTTGTTCTGGTGACCACATTCTGCTGCAGACGACCGCCGACATTCTGCCCGGAACGCCGTTCATCGCCAGCATAGGCGTTGCCTCGCCCGTTGCCTCACTTACCTTGCGCGTCCTTACGGCTGACGGGAGCGAACTTATCACCTGGACTACGCAAATCGCGCCAGCGTCGGAACACATTCCTGATCCCGCGAAAGAGCCTCCATCGCCGGATGAGATTCAGACGGTTGAAGAACTTTACATCACCGGACTGCACCTGGAGCAATATCGCCATGCAACCCGAAACCCGGAGCCCTACTGGGAAGAGGCTTTACGCAGGGACCCGTTCGATAGCCGCTCAAATACTTCGTTAGGCAAGCTGCTCCTCAGGCGCGGTCTTTTCTTGAGAGCCCAGGAGCACCTGACACGCGCAATCCAGCGGCTGACCGTACGTAACCCCAATCCCGCGACTGGAGAAGCGCACTACTACCTTGGCCTCTCATTCCTCTTTCAGGGACGAATTGCCGACGCGTTTGCGGCTTTCTCCAAGGCCACCTGGAATTACGAATGGAGGTCGGCCTCTTACTATCGGCTTGCGTGTTTGGATGCCCGTCGAGGGCAATGGTCACACGCGCTGGACCATATCGACAGATCGCTCGCGACCAACCGTGACCATTTGCAAGCGCGGGGGCTGCAGTTGGCAATTCTGCGGAGGATAGGGCGGACCGGCGAGGCGTTGGCCGTTGCCTCCGGTGCGGTATCGAACGATCCTCTGGACTTTCTCTCCCGCTTCGAGCTCCTGCTGCTCGAGGGCCTGACCCCTGAGAACGCCGCGCAGCGGTTGGCACAGCAGACCAATATGGACCGGCAACTGCACCTGGATCTTGCCTCCGATTACGCGGCCGCGGGTCTGTTCGAAGAGGCCCGCGCGCTGTTGTTGTGTGTCGCTTCCGATCCATCGTCGTCGAGCTATCCCATGGTTTACTACTTCCTGGCTCACCTGGCTGAGCAGACGGGAGACCAGGTTTTGGCGGTTGAGCATCGAAACCTGGCAGCCTCGGCATCCCCCGACTATTGTTTCCCATCGAGGCTGGAGGAAATGATCGCCCTCGAAGATGCCCTGGATCGAAACCCCTTGGACGCCAAAGGTGCGTATTATCTGGGGAATCTCTACTACGATAAGAAGCGCTACGAAGATGCTATTTCCCAATGGGAAAAGAGTGTTGCGCTCGATGCTGGATTTTCTATTCCATGGAGAAACCTCGGCATTGCCTATTTCAACATCCACCACAGCGCAGAACGGGCACTCGATGCCTATGAGCGGGCGCTGCTGGCGAACCCCGGGGACGCGCGGTTGGTTTACGAGTTGGATCAACTGCGCAAACGGACCGGCGTTCCGCCAATGGAACGCCTGGCCTTCCTGGAGAAACGCTCCGATCTGATCGCCCAGAGAGACGATCTGACCGTAGAACTGATCACTCTCTACAACCAGATCGGGCAACCGGGAAAAGCGCTTGAGATTCTTCGTGGACGGCGGTTTCATCCGTGGGAAGGCGGCGAAGGCCTGGTATCCGGCCAATACGCCTGGGCGCATCGCCTGTTGGGTATTTCATGCCTGAATCGCAGAGACTACGCAGGAGCTTTAGAACACTTCAGCGCCGCGCGAACCTATCCTCATAACCTCGGTGAAGGAAAGCACCTCCTGACGCAGGAATTAGACCTCGACTATTTTTGCGGAGTAGCCCTGCGCGAGTTGGGGAGAGACGAAATGGCGCGAAACTCATTCAGGTCCGCGACGGAGAGCGAGCCTGCTTCACCGTGGATGTGCTACTACAAGATTATGGCACTGCGCAGCCTGGGGATGACCTCGGCGGCTGTCGAGGCTATCGTCGAGGTTACCCAGGAGATGACTCAGCGATTGGACGCCCGGCGCAAGAGCGAGCCCAGTATCGACTATTTTGCCACTTCACTGCCGAACTTCCTGGTGTTCGAAGACGATCTCGCTTTGAGAAAGGAAATCGAATGCGCCTTCACCGAAGCTCTCGTGGAACTTGCGCTGGGCAATGAGTTGTCCGCAGGGCGTAAACTCCAACTTGTCGTCGACATGGATCCAAACAACCTCGCTGCGCAAACGATGCTCACGCAACTAGGCCGCACAGGAGAGAGGGTCATTGAATCCGCATCGTGGCTCGCAAAATAGGCCGGAAATGAATACGGTCTCGATTGCCGACGAGGCTCAGGACCCACCTGCCAGTGCTCCGGTGAAGAGTCTTTACATCTGGATCGTGGCGTCGATCGCCGCACTCGGTGGATTTCTGTTTGGATATGACTGGGTCGTGATCGGAGGTGCCAAACCCTTCTACGAAAAATTCTTTGTCCTGACGCTGCCCTCGCAACAGGGATGGGCGATGAGTTGCGCCCTTATCGGTTGCCTGCTGGGCGCGTTGGCCTCGGGCGCTCTCAGCGAGAGGTACGGACGAAAGCGTCCTTTGATTCTTGCCGCCGTTATTTTCTGCCTGTCCTCCATTGGAACGGCGATGGCGGGTCACTTTCAGGTATTTGTATTCTGGCGCATACTGGGCGGTTTTGCGATTGGTTTGGCTTCGAGCCTCTCTCCGGTGTACATAGCCGAACTCGCCCCGGCTCATCTGCGCGGAAAACTTGTTTCGCTCAACCAACTGACCATCGTGTGCGGTATCTTGTTGGCGCAGGTTGTGAATTGGCTTATCGCCAGGCCAATCTCTCCCACGGCTACGGCGGCCGAGATTCTGAATTCATGGAATGGTCAGGTTGGATGGCGCTGGATGTTTGGAGTGACGGCCATTCCCTCCGTACTATTCCTCGGTGCAATGTTCTTTGTTCCGGAAAGTCCCCGCTGGCTTTCCAGGCACGGGGCAGCGGATAAGGCTAAAGGCGTCTTAAGCAGCATCGGCGGGAAATCATATAGCGAAGCGGTTTACTCGGAAATACAAACTTCCATCGCAGCTGAGCACTCAGAAGCTTCGTTGCAGATATTGCTCCAGCCAAAGATCCGGCGAATTCTCTGGCTTGGGATCTTTCTCGCGGTTCTCCAGCAATGGTGTGGTATCAACGTTATCTTCAACTACGCTGAGGAAGTTTTCTCTGCAGCCGGCTTCCCTGTCTCCGACATCCTCTTCAACATCGTGGTCACGGGCGCGGTGAACCTACTGTTCACGACGGTTGCCTTGCGGACCGTCGACCGCTATGGCAGGAGGGTGCTGATGCTTCTGGGCTCGGCGGGGCTAGCAATCATCTATACGCTGCTCGGTGGACTCTATTACTTCCATGGGCACGGCCTTCCTATGCTGCTGCTGGTAGTGGCGGCAATTGCATGCTATGCCATGTCTCTGGCGCCGGTAACGTGGGTTGTAATTTCTGAAATTTTTCCCAGCAAGATCCGGGGACCAGCCGTTTCCATTGCGGTCACTGCGCTATGGAGCGCGTGCTTCGTACTCACCTATACCTTCCCTTTTCTAAACCGCGCGTTGGGGGCATCGGGAACCTTCTGGATATATGCGGCCATCTGCGCCGCCGGCTTCGTCTACCTCGCCGCTCCGCTTGCCCGAGACCAAAGGGAAGTCGCTGGAAGCAATCGAGGAGTCGTGGAGTTGATGTGCGGCTTCAAACAGACAAGAGAATTCTTTCAGTGAGCGACGACCGATGACTTCACGACGCGACTTCATTACTGCGCTGCCAGCTTTTGGCACCGCATTGGCCATCGGCGAAGCCCAGACGGCAGTCAGACCCACGATCGGCTCCTCTCCGGCCGCTAGGATCTCGCTGGAACAAGGCTGGCAGTTTCGCCTTGACCCCACGGCTTCCCGCAATCCGCCTGCCGTTCTTTCGGGCTCTGCCGATTGGCAGAGTGTGACGGTGCCACATACCTGGCAGACCTTCGGCAATCGTCCGGATTACGTGGGAGTCGCCTGGTACCGGCTGGCTTTCGACGCTCCCAGTGAGTGGCGGAATCACTTTGTACGTATCGAATTCGAGGCTGTGTATCACTCCGCTGCGGTCTTTCTGAACAGCGCTTCCATTGGCGAGCACATTGGGAAAGGCTATACAGCATTCACCTGCGATGCCTCTCCGCGGCTGAAGCCGGGCCAAACAAACGAACTGCTGGTGCGCGTCGACAACAGTTATTCAGACACCATGCTGCCTCGCCTCAAGTCTTTCGATTGGGCTAACGATGGAGGCCTTATCCGGCCAGTATCCATCTTGCTCACGCCGCATGTCTTTGTGGAGCGGATGGAGATAGAAGCGGCGCCGGACCTGGAATTCAAGAACGCCCAGGTCGCGATACGGGCGGTTATTCGCAACACACTCCACACTCCGCAACAGGTGCGTGTCCACGCATCCATCCAAGAAAAGGCCGGCGTCGTTCCCTTGCTTGTGGGAGAGGCCACACCGGCGACCATCCCCGCTGCCGGCGTCCTGGCAGTCAACTTGGCTCCGATGCAAATCGTTTCTCCGAAGCTTTGGCATTTCGACCATCCTCACCTGTACGCGGCTACGGTTTCACTCTCCGGAAGCCAGGGATCTCAGGTGATGGAGGATATTTTCGGAGTTCGCCGCTTCGAGGCACGGGGCACGAAGTTTTATCTGAATGGAGAAGCCGTCGTCCTGATGGGAGTGGAGCGTATGGCCGGCAGCCATCCCCAGTTTGGCATGGCGGAAACGACGGAATGGATTGAAGCCAATCATCGCGATTTGAAGGAGCTGAATTGTATTTACACCCGGGTTCATTGGGCGCAAGATCGCCGCGTCCTGGACTTTTGTGATCGCCACGGGATCCTGATGCAGGAGGAAGTACCTGCATGGGGGCCATCCACTTTCCGTGACATCAGCGATGACCTACAGCACAAGCTCGAGCAAAATGGGCTGGAGCAATTGCGGGAGATGGTTGCGCGCGACCGAAACCATCCATCTGTGATCAGCTGGGGGCTTTGTAATGAGGTGGATGGTAAGAATCCGCGGACGCGCGCGTTTGCTCATGTGATCGCAGATGAGGCTCGGAAGCTCGACCCATCGAGACTGCTGACTTATGCCTCGCACACCCTTGACGTTCATCCCGAAGAGGACATGGCCGGAGACTTCGACTTCATCTCGACGAATGAGTACTACGGGAGTTGGTATCCGGGAGGACCGAAGGATGTCTACGCTCATATCGACCGCATTCGCAAAGCGTTCCCGAACAAGCCCATTGTGATCTCGGAGTATGGATGGTGCGAGTGCCAGCCGTCTATGGCTCCGGGTGATGAGCACCGGGTAGACATCGTGAACGGACACACCGAGGTTTTTCGCGGATTTCCGGAGGTCGCCGGCGCTATTTATTTTGACTACAACGACTATCGCACTCTGGTTGGGGATAAAGGAGTGGGCGCCTTCAAGCAGCGTGTGCACGGGGTCGTGGATCTCTATGCCAACCGGAAGCCCTCGTTCCAGGCTCTCGCTCTGCAGTCGAGCCCGATCGAACGCCTGGACTTGAAATGGTCTTCGGCGGGCCCCGAGATCACGGTGGCTACACGGAAAACGCTTCCGTCGTATACGCTTCGCGGCTATCGGGTTCGCTGGGTGTTTCACGGCTACGACGACCTCCCCATGGAAGGCCGCCTGGATGTTCTTCCCCCAGTTGGGACAGGGGAATCCGTGCAGCTGAGCGCCCGCTCGAGCATTGCCAACCCGCGGCGCGTGGTGGTTGATATCCTGCGTCCTACGGGTTTCTCTGTTGCGACAGCGGTTGCCTTTGCTCCACAGCTAGTGAGCTAACTGTCCTTAGGTTCGAGGACGCGGCCAGCGAGCCTCGACGACTGTCGAAATGCCGCCGCGGGGACGGAATTCCCCCTTGACAACAGCCCATACCGGATCGCAAGCCTTTACCACATCCTCCAATACCTGATTGACGACGTTCTCCTGGAAGATTCCCAGGTTGCGGTAAGTGAACAGATACTCTTTCATCGACTTCAGTTCCAGGCAGCGCTGACGCGGCATGTAACGCACGGTCAGGGCGCCGAAGTCGGGCAAGCCGGTTTTGGGGCAGACCGAAGTGAATTCAGGATCGTCGATCAGGATCTCGTAGCCCGGGAATTGATTCTCCCAGGTTTCAATGGCGGGGAAACTGTGATCGAGACCGGCAGTGGCGTGCTCATCGGTGTAACCAGGGGTAATGCTCATTACGATATTGTACCCACTCAGCCCACGTCCGGCTGCATGCATCAGTCATGGATGCAGCTATGCCACAATCATGGATGCAGCTTCCGTTGAGCGAGCAACACAACGCATGAATGCGCCGCAACTCTACGTGCTCACCGGCGGCCCCGGTTCGGGGAAGACGACCCTGCTATCAGAGCTGGGGCGAAGAGGCTTTCGTTGCGTCCCGGAAGTTGCCAGGCTCATTATCCAGGAACAGATGCAGACGGGTGGAGTTGCCCTGCCCTGGCTCAACAGGCAGCGATATACCGAGATTATGTTGGAGCGTTCTATTGCGGCATTCCTGGAGAATGCCACGACTCCAGAGACCACCTTTTTTGACCGGGGAATTCCTGACACGCTCTGCTACGCGCGTCTGATTGACCTCGAGGATGTACAGGCAGCAACGGCGAGCGGAACTTACCGCTACGCCAGGAATGTATTTGCGGCTCCGCCATGGCCCGCGATTTATGTAACCGACAAAGAGCGCAAACAATCGTTCGCTGAAGCCATCAGGACTTACGACCTGATGGTGAGAGTGTACGAAGGTCTGGGGTACAAGGTGCTGGAATTGCCCTTGTGCCCGGTTGAGGAGCGCGCGGAGTTCGTACTCAAAAACCTTGGGCCTGCAAGCTGAAGGCTAAATAGCTGGTTCGTCACTTTTTGATTTCGACAGTCACCGCTTCAAATGGCTCACTGCTCAGGTTCTGTTCCGCCTGCGTGGTTGGCGTTTCCCAAATGACATCACCGGCTTTGTGCTCTACCGTCTCGACGTTGCCCGTAGAGTCTTTGATCTTAAAATTCTGATCGCTAAGGAAGACGGTCGCGCGATCAACGGAATAGGCGTGTAGTGGAACCACTCCGTGGGGCTGGATCCTGATTCTCAGAACTCGCACCTGAGGATTCTCGAATCCGAGTTTGTAGTGACCGGGATCTACCTTGAGTGGGTCGAGATTGCCAGAGATCGGCTTATCCGTGCCCGGCGTCTTCAACTCGATCTCGATGATGTTGAAATCATGATCGAGGACTTCGGGCGAATGCATCCCCGTTGGGGGACTCCACTTCACCTCACCGGCCTTCCAATCGAACACCGCCGGCTGCCTTCCGTCCTGATACGTGAACCGTTGCCGTCCGGACTGGAGGTAGACCATCACCCGGTTCATCTCGTGCTGGTGGAACTTGCCCACCACATGACTTCTCTCGAGGGCACAAGAAACCTTGACTTCCTTATTGTCAAACAGCACCGCCGAGGGACGGGTGGGGATAGCGGCCAAGGCAGCCCCGAGCAGGAACAATGCAGGATGCAACGAAATTTTCATGAGGCGGAGCATAGCTCATCAGTTATTCTGGCGCAAGGTGACGTACTGCAAACAGCGAGGCGAAGGCAAGGGGCACGCGCAACAAACCTCTTGCGTCATGTACTCGTCAGTAACGACAGAACCTCTTCTGCGATCCCGAAATTCGTACTGGTTTTCCCGCATGGAGGGACGACAAAAAAGAGCAGTTTTGCTTAGGCCCCGGCTTAGTCGCGGAACGATTGTCTTGACCTTCCTGACACGTAAAGATGCGTCAAATGACGCCATGGTTTTAATGCTCAGGACGGGAGTATTTCTCGTCGAGTAAAGTCGGAGCGCACCTTAATTGTCTCCCTCTTCGAAGATGAGGAGGTGGTGGGAATGGCAAGTATTGTCTCTGCGCTTCGTTTTGGGGGAGGATACTATGGCTGAAACTCTTAAGTACATGGTCACCAAACTCCATAAGAATAGCCACGAGTATGGGTACCATATACAACTGGCTGAAAGTCTAAAGCCTCGCGATATGCCTTCTGTACTGGGATCGCACATTCCCAACCGTGCTGAGCTGGAGGCCTTTCTTAAATCAAGGTGCCTGATAGAGAACACTGCCGAAACGATCATGAAAGATCTGGACGCCCTTCCACCCGGGAGGGAATTCTACGTTCTGGTCTACGATTGTTAACCGGGGTGTGAGGCTCGGCAGAGGTTTACTCGATCACCGCCATGCTCGACAAGATTTCATTTAGGCGTTTCTGCGGGCGGTCTTTTTCTTGCACGCCTCAGCTCTTGCTCGCGCAGTTGTTGCTGGAGTTGACTCAAGCTAATTCCAAGTTTCGCGGCTTGAGCACGAAGGTCATCCCAGTTGGTGTGGACTTTCTCGGGCTCCTCGGTGGTGTTGTCTGTCATCGCAATCCAGTGTTTTCTTCGCTGTGCCTCAGATCAATTTACCACCGGCCAGCATTTCTCTCATCGATATTTGTCCGCAACTAATGCACACCAGTGGATCCTCCGTCACCTTGGGTAAATCCAGTTATCGACTCTTTTGTAAAGTGCGCGCTTATTGGAATCAGTCCGCCAGCGGATCAGGTCGAATCTGGAAGTGAACTACCTTAGGGTTGGTTCCCTTACCCGTCTCGCTGTGGAATGGCGTGCGCGTGCCCCAGGTGGTCCAGACTCCTTTCCCTTGCCAGCCCGCTTTGGGATCGTCGAAGCGCCCATCCATCCCTTTGGCATAGAAGCCCAGCGGATAAGGCACGCGGAGTATGGTGAACTTGCCGTTTACCAGGGCGAGCAACGAATCCGACGAATTGCCAGTGATGATGGGTATGTTCTTGCCCAGGCCCAGGGTGTCGAACTGATCGACCCAGACGTAGTAGTGGGAGTCCGCACTGCCGGAAGCAGTGACGTTTTTGAACTTCGGCCCCGGTGTTTGATAGAGAGTCCAACCTTCGGGACAGTGCCGCCCCGTTGCCGTTGGACCGTTGAGGGGGCCTTTGCATTTGCTTCGGTCAAAGCTGGCCAGATGGCCGCTGGCCAACGCCACCCAGACGACGCCGTTGCGGTCCATGTCCATACCGCGGGGGGAGAAACCCCAAACCGGAGCCCTGGGATCTTTCCACGGCACTTCGTAATATTCAGCCAGGGTCGTTTCCGGAGGATTCGGCCCCGGGTTGAGGCGGACGATCCCGCCCGGGAAACCAAGCACAGAGCCCCAGATCATGCCGTCGGCGCCGATTCCGAGGCCATAAAACGCGGCATTCAGGCGCGTGTCTTTGGTGGAGTCGGCAGCTGTGTTGACAGCGGACGCGGTGCCCAAACTCTCCCCGCTGGGCGCAGTCGCGACCTTCTGCTCCCCTTCCACGTAAGGGTCGCGTTTACCGTTGCCATTGGTGTCCAACACCAGAGCCGTCCAACCCTGTGACTGCTCCGCGTCGTGCGTCTGGTCCCACATTTTTGTATTCAACCAGCCGACTACTCCGCCACCGCCGCCGCTGGTGGTCCACAGGGTGTCATTGGCATCCTCAGCAAAGAGCAAGTGATGGGTGCCAAAGCAGGTGTCGATCATGGAGATCTGCTTGGTTGCAGGATCATACATTTCCAACTGACGGCCGGACTTCTCCACTGGGGTGAGTTGCGCCGAAATCAGGCTGGAACCGGCTTTGCAAAAGGAGGGATTGTCACTGGCACGGATACGAGCTGTGAACCAGAGGCGTCCGCGCTCATCGAACATCGGGTTGTGAACGGTGGTGTGGCTGTCCCAGATGGCCTCGTCACCCCACACTGCTGAGGAATTGAGAGGCTTTGGCTGGCCGGGCGTGTCTGGATCGCGATACTCGACCTTGAGCCGGCCGATGGTGTTGTGCACGGGATCGAGCACCGGCAAGTAATCACGGCTCTCCTCCGGGGATCCGTAGATCAGGCCCTTTGCGTTCACCTTCGGGTCTCGCTTGTCAGTCGAAATTGAGTCGTGCAGGTAGGCCGTAGGATCGGCCCAGTCCCACTGGGTAATCACCACGTTGCGCTCAACCCCCTGCGGGCGTGGAGGGGCCTCCGGGGGAAGCTCGCCATTCTTGATGCGCGTGGTCCAGTCGCCAAATAGCTCAGTTGCCCGGGTGGGACCAAGTTGCGCCAATCCCCCCATCATGGCGGAGCCGGCTTGTCCTGATTGCACCCGTCGCATCCAGGCTTGTGGCGGAGCCAGGCTGCTAAACATGGCGGGAATGGTCCGGGTGTATTGGTTGCCGAGTTGGTGGCAGGACTCACAGCTATCGGTCTTGATCAGATGGATCCACTGCGCCTGGCTTTTGATGTTGGGCGAAATGCCGCTCCCGCCTGTGGCTGGGAATTCGTTTTCCGCGGGCACCTCAAGTAAGGCGTACCAATAATTAGCCGGGTAATAGCGCGCAGCGGCCTTGTTGTCCGGGGCTACGCCTGGTCGCAGATCCACTGCCCTGCCCGGCACGGTCTCAACCTTTGGCGAATCCACCAGTCCGTACCCGCGAGCCCATACGGTGTATTTGGCCTTTGGCAGCGCGGGTATCAGGTAACGGCCGTGGTCGTCGGTTACTACCTCTTTGATGTAACGCGTCGGCAGGTCAGTGGTCTCGGCGATTACCCACACTCCTGCTTCGGGCCCCGCGGAGCTGGTGACCAGTCCGCGGATAGAATCGTTCCGGACCTGCTTTGCCTGGGTGTTGCTGAGTGAGACGGCGAGCCATGTAAAGAAAGCAATGGCAGCTATTCCGAGCGAAAAGATTCTGGTTAATCTCATCTGACCTCGCTACCCTGAAGACTGGCAAAGAATCGCGAATTCGCCGTCGGGAGCTCGCAATTGCGCGCGGAATTACGTCGCTTTGCCGATTGGGCGACCAATATACGCCTGGTCTCTTTTGCGCGCAATGCTTGGGGCGCCACTCCGCGATGCTGAGTGGAGCGCGTTGCCCACCGGGGCTAAGGGCCCGGTCGTGAGAGCCAAGATCTACGTAACTAGTCCCGAAGGGACGGCTGAGCTTTGCGCGGACGGTCCCATCATGAAACACGATGAGTCCCTGCGGGACGACCGAAGGAGCATGGTCGCGGCAGTTTCGCCGTCCTTGCGAGTCAAACCCAGGACTGGTCCGGGGCTAAGTCAGCCGTCCTTGGGATTCGTAGTCCCAGTTCTCACGCAGCCTCTAAAAGCCCATCGTTTGTTTCCAAGGTATGTACAGCTGGAGCCCGTACCCTTCAGAGAGAGAAGACGAACCGCACGAGCTATCATGTATAAGCCCAAATATTTGTTGGGCCCTGACGAACATTAAAGCTAAAGGAGTAGAAACATGCGATCAAGAATTGTCCAGTTGTTTTTCGCCGGTGTCTCCATCTTCGCTTTCTGCGCGGCCACGATGGGCGTGGCTGCCCAGTCGACGCCAAATCGATCCCTCCTGGCGCTTTCCAAGCACAACCACACCCTTGCGATCGTCGACCCGAACACACTGCAGGTCGTCGCACGCGCTCCTGTCGGTCCCGATCCGCACGAGGTGATTGCGTCCTCGGATGGGAAGACGGCCTACGTCTCAATCTACGGTGGTGGCCGTTACCATGCGCTTTCCGTGATCGACCTGGTGGGCCAGAAGGCACTGCCCGACATCGACACGGGAGCCCTGAATGGCCCGCACGGGCTTACGTTCGTTGGAGGGAAGCTGTGGTTCACGGCCGAGGGCGCGAAGGTGGTCGCCAGCTATAATCCCGAGTCCGCCAAAATTGATTGGGTCATGGGCACTGGGCAGAACAGGACGCACATGATCTACGTCACCCCGGACGAGCAGAAGATTTACACCACTAACGTTAGCTCCGGGACGGTCAGCATCCTGGAGAAGATCACTCTACCGCCAATGGGCCCACCGCCGGGAATGCGGCCGTCCCAGGGTGGCATGCCTCCCCCGCCGCCGCCCGGCGGCACGCAAGCGCGCATGGATTGGAATCAAACCGTGATCGCGGTGGGCAGGGGCGACGAGGGTTTTGACGTATCGCCGGATGGACGCGAGCTATGGACTGCGAATGCGCAGGACGGCACACTGTCTGTGATCAACCTCACGACCCGGGCGGTGACGGCCACGCTGGATGCGAAGACGTTCGGGGCAAACCGACTGAAGTTCACTCCGGATGGGAAGCTTGTGCTGATCTCCCGTTTGGGCGATGGCGATCTTGTTATCTACGATGCGGTGGCGCGCAAAGAATTCAAGCGGGTGAAAATCGGCCACGGAGCGGCAGGTATTTTGATGGATCCCGAAGGCAACCGCGCCTTCATCTCCTGCGGGCCCGATAACTATGTCGCTGTGCTGGACCTGAAAACCCTTGAGGTGACAGGCCACATCGATGTGGGCGGTGAGCCGGATGGTTTAGCCTGGGCAACTCGAGCCAATTAGCGACATGATGGGGAATTCCAGCCAGCCCTTCCGGCTGGGCTGACATTTAGCGGGCGGCCCTCCGGACCTCAAGAGGGTGTGTGAGAACTGGAAGAGAAACAGCAGGTCCCGTGGAAAGAATTCCTTTTTGAGCGCTGGTCTGTCGACCTACTAAGAAACGTGCGGGATCGCCGTCGATCCGTGATTCGCGACTCGATCGGTTTTTCATTCTTGTTTGTGCTTGACACAGATTGCGCGAAGGCGGTACTTTACCACATGGCTAATTAGCCAGTTGGTGAATTACTTGCCAGATCAGCTCAGTGCGACGTTTGCAGCTCTCTCGGATCCCACCCGGCGCGCGATCCTGGCTCGTCTCTCGCGGGGGGAACTAAGCGTCAAGGAACTGGCCGAACCGTTTCCAATCACCGCGCCCTCCATGACGAAACACCTCAAGGTTCTGGAACGCGCGGGCTTGATCAGCCGGAGTCGCGATGCACAGAGGAGGCCATGCCGGCTGCAGAGTGCTCCCCTGCGGGAGGTTGCCAAGTGGCTCGAACAGTATCGCCGGTCCTGGGAACACAGCATGAATCGACTGGACGACTACCTGGGACAGTTAGAAGCAAAGAAAGGAGCGAAGCATGCTCGCCGGAAAAAGCGTTGAAGTCATGGTCACACTTCCGTCAGAACGGGAGATTGCGTTCACTTGCCGTTTCCAACGAAGTGCACGGTTGTTATTCGAGGCCTGGACGAGGCCGGAGCACCTCAGTCATTGGTGGGGCTGCGAGGGATCGAGCATTACGCATTGCGCCATTGATCTGCGTGTCGGCGGTTCCTGGAGCCTTGTCATGCAGATGGCAGATGGATCCGATCACCCCTTTCATGGCACTTATCGCGAGATCGCGCGCCCGTATCGGCTGGTTTACACCGAGTGTTATGACATGCCGCAACTTGGAAGTCCGGAATGGCTGACGACGGTCACTTTCGATGAGACCCAGACAGCAACACTGGTCACGCACACCATCCAACACAAGTCACGCGAAGCTCGCGACGGTCACCTGCAGGCGGGGATGCAGGAGGGTATGATACGGACTCTGATGCGCCTGGATGAGCATACTGCTGCGATGGAGCAAGTGCAGTAGCCAGGGATTTTTACGACTCCGGTATTGAAACCAAATCACCTGAATGGAGATGACATGAAACTCTTCACGCATCTGAACTTTCCCGGCAATTGTGCGCAGGCCTTCCAATACTACGAGCAGAATCTCGGGGGAAAGATACTCATCCTGATGAAGCAGAGCGAGGCACCCGGAGCCAGCCCCCACGGAGATGGAGAGGATCCGGTTCTGCACGCACGCATGGAAATAGCCGGAACTGTCTTAATCGGAAACGATGTACCGCCGGATCGCCTTCAGCCGATGCGCAGCGCATATCTTTACCTCAGTGTCGATTCCGCAGAAAGTGCCGAGCGCATCTACAGCCTGCTGGTAGAGGGCGGCGAAGCTTATATGCCGTTGCAGGAAACCTTTTTCGCGTCGCGCTTTAGTCAACTGCGTGATCAGTTCGGCACACTCTGGACTTTGATCCACGAACGGCCAATGCCGTGACTTATGATGCCGCGAAGAGGGTGGCGCCAATGCGCACCGGTACATGCTGCCGGCCCCATCGACTCACCGTCCGGATTTCACAAATCATTGTGGCGGCAGCTCCGGCGATGGGCTGAGTCGGCAACGAGATCATTTTCTCCGGCCTGATGACGATGATTGGAATCAACTGCGAATGGCGGATGACGTGGACCAAACAGGGCGTCGACCAATTTACTTTCGTCAATGAGGAACGCGATGATGACGGTTCCTGGGCGCATATCGACGAATGGCGGTTCAGACGCAAATGCTGACGCATAGATGCCGGTGGACCGGAGCATCCGTAAAGATTTGGTGAGATACGAACTATAGGCAGACCATCCCCTGGTACTAAAGACTATTAGAAGTATGGCAATAGTGTTTCAGTAACCGGAGTGACCCGTTTGGGCGGCAATTAGGGACATCTCGGCCAAGTCAGTGTTTCATTAGTCCCCTGTGGCGCCTTGTGTTTGACGATGCTCGATCTAGTCGAGGAAAGTTTCTGATCCCTCTAGCCCAACTATCTGGGAAAATGTCGCGGCTTGAGAAAACCTAATCCCACCCTCAAGCGTCACTACTTCAATCGAGTCTTGTTTCTTGCAGAAAGGGGCAAGATTCCTGGAGGCGAGGAGGACTGGTATGACCGGACCAAAGAAGTGCGCGCATCCCTCTTGTAACTGTATCGCACCGGAGAAGCAAAAGTACTGTAGCCAATATTGCCAGGACTCAAAGAACGTGACAGCGCTTGCCTGCCACTGTGATCATGCGGCTTGCCGCGAGTGAAACACTGACAGAAGCCATACTGAAATCTCCGCGCTTGCAGACACGCGGCTACTCGTAGCGCAAGGCAACCGTGGGATCGACCTTGACTGCTTTCATTGCGGGAATCAGGCTGGCGAGCACTGCGACGGTGGCGATAAAGCAGGATATGCCGAGGAAGGTCCAGGGATCGTAGAAGCGCACGCCGTACAGGAAATCACTGGATCCGGGAAAAGCGAGCGTGCTATGCAGCAACGCCGAGGCCCCCGCGCCGGAGGCGAGGCCAAGGATCAATCCGAAGGCAACCGGGCAGAGACCTCGCAGCGCTACATCTTTCAAAATGTGACCCGAGGTTGCTCCTAACGCCATCCGCACGCCGATTTCCTGAGTTCTTTGGCTGATCACGTATGCCATCACACCGTAGATTCCGATCCCCGCAAGTGACAGAGCCAGGGTGGCCAGGCCGGTAGCAACGATGGCCATCACCTTCGCGAGCGTCCGCTGAGGACGGACCAGCATGGTATCCAAATTCCAAAGGGACACGCTCGGGAGAAGACTTGGATCGGAATTCTCTATGGCCCTCCGGACCGCGCCAAGTGCCGATTGCGGATTACCGGGGATATTGAGGACGATGGGATAAGTTAATGCGGGATCCGTGGCCAGGTATACGTGGGCGGGATCGACGCGGGTCAAGCTGAAGAAGCGAATGTTTCTCGCTATCCCGATAACTTCGAACTCGGTTAGCTTGCCATTGAAATGCATATCCAACTGAAACCGCCTGCCAAGTGGATCCTCTCCGGGCCAGAACCGGCGAGCCGCGGACTCACTGATCACGGCGACGTGCGCGCCGGCCGCGGCCTCCTGCCTGGTGAAGTCCCGTCCGCGTAGCAGGTCGATTCCAAGCGTGCCCAGGTAATTATCGGAGGCATAACTGGCCAGAGTTCGATCACGCAGGATGCCTTCCCCGGCGCCGGGCCGCTTCACCTGGATAGGCGGTGCCCATATGCCCATCATGGGGCCGCGGCCGTACGCGATATGGGGGAGCCCCGGTACAGTTCCGAGCTTGCTTACCAGGCGGTGAAATCTGGCCGCGGCCTTGATGGGATCATCATCATAGTCCGCAAGCAGGAGATAGATGGGGCGGGTCGCAAATCCGGGATCGGCAGTTTGCGACCGCAGCAGACCCCGAATCAAAAGGCCTGAACATGCCAGCAGAAGCACGGATACTGCAACTTGACCGAAGACGAGCAGACTGCGGAACCGAGAGCGCGCAACGCGACGGCCGAAGGATGTGGTTTCGTCTTTGAGAGAAGTGGCGAGCTCCGGCTTGCTGAACTGCAGTGCGGGCGAAAGGCCAAATACGATTCCAGCAGTCAACAGAGAGGATGAAGGCGTAAGTGACGACTTTTGCGTCCGGGTTGAGGTTGAGACTGAAAGAGAAATCGTCCCCGAGTTGTGCGCTGAGCAGCTGGGTTACGAAAGTCCGAATGAGCCTGGTGGCCAAAATGGACAGTACGAGGCCAGCGATGCCACCAGCCATCGACAACAAAATGCTCTCTGCGAGCAACTGTCGAATCACGCGGATGCGGCTTGCCCCGAGCGCCAGTCGAACGCTGATCTCTCTTTGCCGGGTCGCACCGCGGGCGAGCAGCATGTTAGCGTACATTGGCGCATGCGACAAAGAGCACCATGGCCACGATCAGCATCAGAGCCGCAACCCCGGTTTCGAAGCGGACATCGTTTGTATTTCCGAAGAAGGCAGTGTGCTGAAGGACCACCTTCAACGTGCGGTCGCGCGCGATGTAAGTGGTGGAGAATTGATGAATCAATGCATCGGTTTCCGCTTCCGCTTGTTTGAGGGGATGCCGGGCTTAATTCGCCCGAGCACCTGAAACTCAAAATCGGTTGGCTGATGCAACCAATCCTGTCCCGGAAACCAGCTGCCCTTGCATCGAAGCCGGAGCCCAGAAGTCTGGAATTTGCGGAAGCAAGGAGGTTCCGGTAAATGCCTTTGGAGCGACACCGATGATGGTGTAGCCGGTACCGTTGATCTTCAACAGTCTACCGACAACCTGCGGATCGCCGTGGAATTCGCGCTGCCAGAACGCATGGCTCAGCACGACGACGGGGTCGGCCCCTGGAGCGCGATCCTCACCTGGTCCAAAAGTACGGCCGAGTGCCGCCTCGACTCCAAAGGCGCTGAAGTAATTGTCCGAGACCATCTGTCCCTGCAGGTTCTTCGATTGACCCGCAGCTTGTTCCCCGTTGTTCGAAAAGGCCACTAAGACGTGGACCGGCCGCTGGTGGCTACCAAATCTGCGAAAGCGTCCTGATGATCGTGACAATAGACATACTCGGGCCACGAAAAGGCGTACTGAACGTCACCTATAAACCCGCTCTCGAGCCAACGTTCGAGGCGTACTACACTTCGTGCATTCGCGACCGGCAGTGGCCGCAGAGCCACAGAGTTGTAGGCTGTAAAAAGAGTTGTGTTCACGCCAATCCCCAGAGCAAGCGTGACGACTGCGACAAAGGTGAAAGCGGGATTGCGGGTAAGTGTCCGGGAGGCATGGCGCAGGTCCTGCCCGGTCTGTTCCAGCCACAGGATGGAGCGTTCGTCCCGATGTGACTGTTTCGTCTGCTCTACGCCTCCGATGACCCGCCGGGCTCTGCGACGCGCGTCTTCGGGAGCCATACCCCGCTTTTGAAAATCGTCCTGGAGCAAGGCAAGATGTGCAGCGATTTCTCGCGCCAGCTCTTCTTCTGCAGGTCGATTGCGCAAGAGGTTCCGAAGCTTCGCGATCATTCTCCTCACGGTCGCCAGGATCATGGTTCCTCCATCAGTACCTTTTCCATAAGGCCAGCCATTTGCCGCCAGCGCTGTGTTTCCTCCTGGAGAGCCTTCAGTCCCGGTTTGGTGAAGACGTAATACTTTGCTTCCCGGTTGCTCTCCGTCGTTGCCCAGGTGCCCTTGATCCAGCCTTGTTGCTCCAATCGGACCAATGCTGGATAGAGTGTGCCCTGGTTAAGCTTGAGCAGGTCTTCGGAAACCTGCTCAAGCCTGGTAGCAATGCCATACGCGTGCTGCGGGCCAATCGTGGCGAGGGTCCGCAGTACCATGAGATCGAGAGTGCCCTGCAGAATCTGGAGAGTCGTCTTCTTCACTGGGCATCCAAGTAAACAATTTCAATCATGTCTCCACACCACTTGCATGTCAAGTGGGCGTTCGCATTGCGGTCCCCGCAGACTGCATGGAGCCAGTCTGCGGGGGACGAGTTGTTTTCGTTCAGCCCTCGTCGGCCGAGGGACCGTACATGCCCGGGATCCGAGCGCCGAGCATACGAAGGTCGCGGCCTAACTGCGCGCGGTGATGGATGAGGTGATTCAGCACCCAGGTGCGGAACACTATATAACGCGAGTCGTTGATCCAGGTCTGGTCACCGGCGGTCATCTTCCAGTTGTCGTTCCACTTAGCTGGATCGAGGTGGGCAAGAATTTGTTTTGTTTTCTCCGTGTCGTTGTCAAACGTCGCCAGGATTTCCGCTTTGCTTGCCGGCTGCCAGGGCTTGTAGCTGTCCAGATCCCAGCTCAGGCCGTCTTTCGAGAGGGTGTCGACGCCCCATGCTCCCGCGGTTTCGGCGACATGAGCGGCAAGACGGCCAAGGGTCATGGATTTAGGGTTAGCCTTCCAGTTCAGATCGGCATCGGACGGAATTGAGTCCAGCATCTTTCGCGTCGATACCACTTCACGGTCGTATTCAGCTATCAATTCCTTTTGTATATCCATGGGCAACCTCCGGAATTTGGTGTCGGATAAGGATACGAAAGTTTGCACCAGAAGGAGAAGCGGACACGGCGTCTCCGCTCGGCCGAGGCGACAGGGAAACAGATATCATCCTTGATGGCGTCTGATCGTTACGATTTCGGGGTGCTCCAGGACGAACCGCAACTGATCCCCGGATCCTGGCACCTCGTTCTATGTACGTCTTATCAGGTGAGGCTCGAACGGAATGGGAGCATAGTATTCCACCGCTCAATACGCTCCGATATTCGCTTACGTTCCGTACTCTTCCCAAGGATGCTTCGAGGATTCTTTCATGAGAGCGTTTCAGGATCTTTTGGGCATAGAGAACCCAATCGTACAGGCGCCAATGGCAGGCGTCCAGGGTAGCGCGCTGGCGATCGCGGTATCGAACGCGGGCGGCCTCGGGTCGCTCCCGTGCGCCATGCTGAGTTTGCCAGATATGTATACGGAATTGTCCGCGATCCGAGCGAACACGGACCGGCCGTTTAACGTGAACTTCTTCTGCCACACGCAGCCCGAGCCGGACGGCGAGCGTGAGGCAGCCTGGCGTGCCACGCTCTCACCCTATTACGAGGAGTATGGAATTACCGCGACCAACCCAAATCCAGGCGGCCCAGGACGCACTCCGTTCGATGAAAAAGCGGCCGACCTGCTGGAACAGTTCAAACCCGCCGTGGTTAGCTTTCACTTTGGCTTACCTTCGGCCAGTCTGATGGCACGAGTGAAGGCGATGGGCTCGACGATTCTCGCTTCCGCAACCACGGTTGAAGAAGCTTGCTGGCTGGAAGAGCACGGCGTTGACGCCATTATTGCGCAGGGGCTCGAAGCGGGTGGACATCGCGGTATGTTTCTGACAGAGGATTTGACGACCCAGGTTGGAACCTTTGCGCTGCTGCCGCAAATCGTAAAGCGGGTAAAGCTCCCCGTCATCGCTGCGGGTGGCATCGCAGATGCAGCTGGGGTTGCGGCTGCGATGGCGCTCGGCGCCGTTGCGGTGCAGATAGGGACCGCCTACCTGCTGTGCCCGGAGGTGACCACGACGCCTATTCACCGCGCCGCCTTGAAGAGCCCGGCCGCGCGGCACACGGCGGTCACCAACCTGTTTACCGGAAGGCCCGCCCGTGGGATAGTCAACCGCATCGTGGCGGAACTAGGTCCGATCAACAAGAACGTACCCGCATTTCCGTTGGCAGCGCCTATGTTGACTTCACTGCGGGCAAAGGCCGAAAGCCTTGGCGACAACGGTTTCTCGCCTCTGTGGTGCGGCCAAAATGCGGACGGCTGTCTTGAGCTTCCCGCCGCCGAAATTACGCGGATGCTGGCGGCCCGGCCCTAAATCGTTTCACCTTCCAGATAAGGCGCAGGCAGAATGATCAGTTGTCATTTTCTTCAGTGGTAACGATTGTGCCCTGATGGTAGAGGATGCGCCAGTCCGTAGCAGTACGTTGCCAAATGGTCGAGCGACGGGTGATGCGCTTCGCCTGGTGGAGGGTGTAGGTCAAAAGGTAAGTATCAGGGCCCAGGCATCGGAGGCCATGATCAAACATCTGCCAGTTTGCCGAGACTGCGTCGACGGGGGGATTTTGTTCCAGAGTGCGAAGAATGAAATCTCGACTATAGCGACGTCCTGACGCGCCCACCTCCCAATAGTGAGGGTCGGTGGCGTTTGCAAAATCTGCGAGAGTTGTGCCGAATTCCGGGGTGTGGAATATAGGCTCGCGCGGACGGAGTTCTTTGAGGACCGGAAGGAGGTCGGGCTCTACGTAAGTGAAGGCGTCGTCGTTCATGGCCGAATTTTAAACTTGTGCTGAAGTGCAGATCATCCGGCTTCGCTCCTAATGAAAAGAGGGTTGGGTGCGGGCGCCACCCAAAGCATTGGTGGCTGGCGTAGGGAGCTTTGTCATTTCTCTCTCAACGCGCCCTACCGAGTTCGCTGCTCGGGATGACAAAGGGGAGAGTGGGGTTTCCAGTTGGGGTTGCTGGGGGCGCTCTGTTTTAACGCACCAGCCACCAGACTAGAAAGCCTTCGTAGGCCCAGCGCAGGTGCCCTACCTCGCCTTCAAACCTTGTTCGCTGGCGTTTCAGTTTTCGGGGTGGCTTTTGCTCCGTTTGCCCGGCAAACGCATGTGCCCATGCTCGCTCTCGACCGCGCCAGCCCAAACGCCAAGCCAGAGCCACCTCCGCCGAGGGAGTCGCGCGCTGTGGGTGTCTGCGTTGGTAATCGTCAATCGCGGTTTGAATCTCGAATACGTCAAAAGGTCTTAGCTGCGCCATTCGGAATGTCTCCGCGCCTCCCGAGAATGTATCTTTGCAGTAGATAGTGACTTGAAGAGACAAGTCGTAACGCCGAAAAATATGAAAAAAAAGCCTGAGAGGCGGAGTTTTCGGGATTTTTCGCCGGCTCCAGGTCAAGATAGCCAAATCTTTTGAAAACCTGGCTTTCGGGAATCATTCATTCCCCTGCCAAAGTCCCGCGGCTTGCAATGTGGGAACTTATCCTCGAAACCAGGTGTCTACTACTATGTAGTATGCTACCGCATAGGCAGTCAGTAACGCAGCGGAGTGATCGAATCGGCCGTCCCGAAGAGTAAAGAGGAACTCCTATGGTACAAGGTAGAGCGGCGCCCCACGTGGCCGTGCTCCTGGTCGCTGGTTCGCTGGGTGCATTCCTGGTCGCGTGGTTGCTCTGCCGCTGGCCCCCTCCTCACCCTCTTTCACCAGCGGCAGCTATTCTCACGGCTTTCATCTACATCTCGATCGCTATGCTGTCAGGAGCAGTGAGTACCTGGTTCTTCTGGTTTCCTTCGGGGATGGCATCTTCTGTTTCCTTAAGCCTGTTCACAATCGTGAGCGCGATCGGCTGGATTTGGGTACCCACCGTTGTACTGCTCTCGCGGCAGCGTTCCATCAGCGCGGTTCCCGTAGCGGCGATGGTGGCAGTGGTGATGGCAAGCGGTATGCGCAAAATCGTGCCGTCGCTGACCGGCACCACTTCCGCAAATCTGCTTAACGGGAAATGGAAACAAAGAGAACTGTTTGCGGCATACCTCGATACCCCTGCTCGAGAGATGGATGGCTGGATCGTTGCAGTCTGCTTGTACGGCGGGTTGTTCGCGCTGCACAGGCATTCGCTGTGTGCCGGCAGCTTCCTGGTAGCTCTTTGTGCGTTCCTGCTGACCTGGAAATTGATGAGTGGCGGCGCATCCGCATGGGGTAACCGGGAAAATCGATCGCACGCTTTGTTGCGACTCGCAAAGGCCACGTCGACAGCGGTTTTGATCACGACGGGGTTGCTGCTGTTAGGGCTCCAACGCGGGGTTTCTTCCGGGGCGATGGACTACTTCGCCCGCGACCGCGCCTCCTCCGGAAGAAGAGTTCCACAACAGCAGAAGGGCGTCGAGAGGTCGGCCTCAGATTTCTTCGGGTACGAACGCATCATCCTTTGGCCGGTCACGGAGAAGAAGAAAGTTGTTGCTCCGGTTCTCTCCAGGACTTCTTTCAGCGGCTTCAACACGAGCAAGCCGTTGACGATACGTTTCGATGGGTCTTATTGGTATTTCCAGCCCCGGGGCAAGGGGCCGGGAACAAGAGCGCATGTGGCGCGGGGAAATCCCTTGACCGTGGATGTTCGTTCTGTCAATTTCATTCCGCTGGTCATGGAAGCGCATCAGTCCCTCGCCGCTGCCATCCCTTTGGCGTGTTGCCGCGAGATCCAGGTGGCGATTGAAAATCACGATAACGCACCGGGGGTCATTGCGCTTGGGGTCCTGCTGACGGACTCGACTTCCCTGGGAAAGCCGACGCTCTATCTGGATCAGCAGACGGTTGTTTCGACCGAGCCAGGCCACTTCACGGTGAAATCCTCGCCAGCGGCCGAGGTGCTGACCTTCCGTATCCCTGGTCGCTCAAAGATCCAGCAATTTGACGAGATCACGGTCATTTTCTTTCCGGATTCCGAGCGCCCGAACACTGGAGCGAAGATTGCGATCAAACAGTTCGATTTGATTCCACGCTGAATGACTAAGCGGCGATCAGATCTTTATTGATCTCCACTCCCAAGCCTGGACCTTGCGGCAAGTTAAGATAACCCTCCTTGTCCACGAGTGGGGGGTTTTCCATGATGGCAAAGCCATTGGTATACGCGGCGACGGGCGGGTCGTGGAGGAGCTCGATCCACGGCGCGTGCGGCCAGGAGGCAATGGCGTGGAGCTGGGCAATGGTGCCAAGATTGCCTCCCCCGTGATGGGGAATCACTCTCTTGTGGTGCGCCTCGGCTAAGGCCGCGATCTCGCGAAAGCCGGCGACGCCGTCGGCTACCATCACATCGGGTTGGAGGATGCTGAAGACATTCTGTTCGAGCATCCAGCGGTATTCGTGTACGCCGCGATTATTCTCTCCGCCGGCGATGGGAATGCCGACCAGACGACTCAGCTCGGCCAGCTCATCAAAAGCGTAGCGCGGCCGGGGTTCTTCCAGCCAGAGGCAATTCAAACGCTCAAGCTCGCGCGCGGTCTCGAGAGCACGGAGAAAATCCCACGTGACGCCCGGTTGCCAGGTGCCGAAGGACTGAGCCTGGTTGGCGTCCACCATGATCTCCATGTCATCGCCGACCGCCTTGCGTACTGCTTCCACCAGTTGCACGTCTTGCCTGTAATGTTGGGTAATGCGCGCGAAGCTTGATCGCCTTCCAACCTTGCGCTTTGAGCTCGACCGCCATGCGGACCCTTTCCTCGGGGGTGGAAAGCTGGATCATGCTGGCATAGGCGGGTACCCGCTGTTTGGCCGCGCCCCAGATTTTGTAAAGGGGTTGACCGGCGGCCTTGCCGATAAGGTCCCACAGGGCAATTTCCAATGCTGAGACTGTACGCGGGCTTCCACCCGCGTAATAGCGTAGCGGACCGGCCAGTTGCTCGACACTGAACGGGTCCTTGCCGACGAGCTGCGATTTGGCCGCCTCCAATGCACCGGGGTCGATCCCCGGGCCGATGCCGGAAAGTCCCTGGTCGGTTTGAATCTCGACGATCGATCCGCCGCCGATGCGCCATGTAGTCACGGTGCCTGGATCCCACGCCGCTTCCATCTTGCCGGTTTCGCGAAGGACCTTCAGATGAACGATCCGAATGCCGGTGATTTTGAGCTGGGCGGCGGCGCGTAATTGCGGCATCAGAGCGGCCAGCGGCAGAGACAACAGAAAATCTCTTCGCCTCATAAAGGAGCCTCCGGGAGTACCAGCGCTACGTGGCTAATGACCAATAAGATTCAAATCGTTCGTTTGTGAAAACAGCCGTCTTTCATGATGATCGAAAGGCGGTCGCCACCGGATCCCAGAGTCGAGATGTCTTCGAGAGGGTTGCCATCTACTACCAGGATGTCTGCTGCGGCTCCTGGGCGTATACAGCCGAGGTTTCCCGATTGTCCCAGTAACTCCGCATTGATGGCACAGACCGAACGAAGGACATCGATCGGCGGCAGCACCCGCGCACGCAGCGTGAACTCGGTGCTTTGCCGCACATGTAGACTGCCGAGCAGATCGGTACCGAATCCCATTCTGACCCCGGCCCGCTTCATCATGTCAAGGGTCAAAAATGCGGAATCGCCAAACCGTTTCAACTTTTCAAGGCTAGCCGCAGGAAGTCCGAGCTTTTCGCCCTCTTCAAGAAGGCCAACCATAATCGCCATGGTGGGCACCGTGAATGCACCTTTCTCGGCGACATAGTCGGCGGTCGGCTGGTCGATCAGTGTGGCATGTTCGATCGATCTCACCCCCAGTGCCGCAGCACGCCGGACGGCCTCTTTGGGATGACAGTGCGCAGCAACGTAGGAACCGGCACGATCCGCCTCCTCGACGGCAGCGCGAATCTCGTCATCGGAGTACTGGCAGCGGTCGAGCGGATCGGTCGGCGACGCGACCCCTCCGGACGCCATGATCTTGATATGCGAAGCCCCGCGCCGAAGTTCCTCGCGCACAGCTTTGCGCACCGCGTCCGCGCCATCTGCAATCACTGCCAACTCGTTGGCGTGATACGAACAACCGCAGTAGTGTCCGGTTTCGAGCGAGTGGTCCCCGGGACGGAAGTCACCATGGCCGCCGGTCTGAGAGATAATGCGCCCACCGTAAACCAGCCTGGGCACCATACCAAGTAAGCCATCCTTGATGGCCATGGCCAGGCCAACGTCGGCGCCCCCGACGTCGCGAAGCGTGGTGAAACCGCGATCGAGGCTCGCAGAGAGAAAGCGCGCCGCGAAGTGCGCGAGATAAGACATGGGTGATTGCACAACCCTGATGATATTTAGCCCAGCCGCATAAACGTGAACGTGTGCATCGATCAACCCTGGCATCAGCACACGTCCACCGCAGTCCACAATGGCGTCGCCGTCTCCTGGGGGGCGTTCGGAGATCTCGCTGATTCGGTCGCCCTCCACAACCAGGTTTTGACCGGTTCGCAGTGTTTCTGATTCGCCGTCGAAGATGCGGGCAGATCGAAATACAGTTCTTGTCTTCATGTCCAGTTACCTCTTACGGTAGTTGGTTCGGGTGCGTCAAGAAGCTTCGCCTTGTGCCACGAAATCCTAGCACGGCATCTTCTCGTGCTGATCCGCGGGTCCAACAGCAAGATGAGTCTGAGTAAATAGAGAACGTACCTCAGGGGCAAATTCCCTGCTGGAACCGCGATCGGAGCGCGATGGGATGAGTTTCGGAGGTCCTTGCGGGACTGGTCTTGGCAGGAACGTATACCCCGCACTGCGTCCTGGGCTATGGTTTTAAGGTCCCAGATTGCTCGCATATCAGACTGGGACAATTTAATAGTCGACCAGCCACTGTCTCAGTCCCTTTATGAAATCGCTAAAGTATGTTTTGAGCAAGTCAATCTTACAAGAGTGCCTTGCCGGGCAATCGACTGTCGCTTTGGCTACAACCCGCGGGAGTCAGTTCCTGTTTTTTGTTACTGGCCTTTTCACTGCCTGTCATGTGATGATTGCCAATACGGCCCTGTTCATGGGCTTGGTTTCGCCAGTAGCTGGTTTTTCTGTCGCTGGGTTTTCACCCACGTTTGGAACGAAAGAGTTCTTCGACGTACCAGAACGCAAAGATGCTCCTTACTCCAGCCCGAATGGAGATCAAGGAGCAGAGGCCCTAGACGTGGTTCGGCGAGACAGCGGCGAACGCTGCTAAGGGAAGGTTTGCAGCAGTCGGAGGTTTACCAATCTCCGGCTTGCCCACGATGAAGGATCGCGGATTCATCGAAGGCATTCCGTCGTGACGAATCAAATCGCGGAAGGCGTTTCGAACGCCCCGATGCTACGTGTTGGGTTGGCACGCAGCGGATACCACGGGGTACGAAAAGTCGCTCAATTTAACCTTGTTAGCTTTTCGGAATGCCGTGCGTTCTCCCTTGCTGGTGAGCGGATGCTTGACGAGCCTCTACTCAATTTGAAGTAAGGAGATCACCATGAGCCTAGCCCTATCCAGGCTGTTTGCTGGCAGAGATGTCAGCCAGTTGCGGTGGAAAGCTTTTTCGTTGCCGACTCTCCGGCTTCTGCATTTCCCTCGGGTCGCTGTGGTTGCGGGAGTGGTCCTGACAAGTAGCGTGGTTGTGTCATGCGCACATGCACAGGCCACAACAGGAGACGTGGTCGGCACGGTGGTGGATTCGACCGGATCGGCGATACCCGGCGCGACGGTGGAACTGACCAACCTGGACACGCATGAGAAGCGAACCGTGGTCACGGGCGATTCCGGGCAGTACACCTTCACCTTGCTGAAGCCAAATCGCTATTCCCTGGCAATTAGCCGTTCTGGCTTTAAGAAGTCTACGATCAACACGTTCAGCCTTGCGGCCGGTGATCGTGCGCGCGAGGATTCTACGTTACAGGTTGGCGCGGAGGATCAAACGGTCCAGGTAGAAGCTCAAGCGCCGGCGCTACAGTCGGACAGCTCGGTACTGGCCGCCACGATAACCAATGAGGCTACGCAGGATCTTCCGTTGAACGGCCGTAACTATATCAATTTGGTACAGGTGGTCCCCGGAGCCACCGAGGGATTAAACAACGGGCTCGCCAGCGGGAATCGGCCTGATGATCGCCGCCAAACCTCGTCTGTTTCCATCAATGGACAGGCGGACGTCATCAATAATCAGCTGATCGACGGCATGGATAACAACGAACGGGTCATAGGCTCGATCGGCGTTCGTCCATCGGTCGAATCGATCCAGGAAGTGAATGTGCAGACGAACACGTTTACGGCTGAGGTGGGCCGGTCTGCCGGCGCCATCATCAACGTAATCACGAAATCGGGAACGAATGGCTTCCATGGTTCGGCTTACGAGTTCTTCCGCAACACAGTGCTCGATGCGAATCCGTACAAGTTTGGCGCGGTGATTCCCAAGCCGAAGTGGAACCAGAATCAGTTCGGCGGCAGTCTCGGCGGCCCGATTCAGCGGGACAAGACCTTCTTCTTCGGTGACTACGAGGGCTTTCGCCTGGTCAAGGGACAAAATCCGACCCAGACTACGGTGCCCACTGCTTTCGAACGATCAAACCCGGGAAACTTCACCGACAACCCGTCGATCAATCGTGTGGTGGACCCTACCACATTCGACAAAGTTGGTCTGCAGTACTTCAACCTGTTCCCGCAGCCGACCAGCTCGGCCCTCAGCAACAACTACACGGTTGCCCCATCCTATGCTCAAAACGCCACCACAGCGGACGGCCGCGTGGACCACCACTTCAACAACGGAGACATTTTCTTCGTTCGCTATACCTATAACGCCGTGAGCACAAACATCGGCGGTCTTTTCCCAACGGTTTCGGCGGCTGGACTTTCTGTGTCTCCAGGGGGAAATCTGAGCAGCTATCCGGGTCCGGCGTTCAGCAATGCCCACCAGGCGCAGTTGGACTACATCCACACCTTCAATCCAAATACTCTGCTGGAACTGAAGGCCGGGTACACCCTGCTGCACACTGCCCAGGACCCGCCCGGCTTCGGCCAGGCGGTCAACACGGCGTTCGGCCAACCGAACATCAACATCAACGACCGCACTAACGAACTCGCGCCCATCACGATCAGCCTGGGGGGAACGACCCTCGGATTCCACCCACCGATTATCTATCTCGAAAATACCTGGCAGTATGTGGGAACACTCAACTGGAATCACGGCAAACACAGCTTCAAGTTCGGAGCCGGGGTGATTCGCAGGCAGGACACCTCCACGCAAACAGACTCTGCCGCAGGTACGTGGACCATCGCCACGTTTGCGGATCTTCTCACCGGGGCATTTACCAGCGTGTCGCGCAATGCGATCCTGATCACTCCCCACAATCGAAGCTATGAGCCGCATGCCTTCATTCAGGATGACTGGCGTGCAACTTCACGGCTGACGCTTAACCTGGGCGTTCGTTGGGACTACTACCAGCCCTATACGGAGATCAACGACTACCTCTCTAACTTTGATACCGATATTGGAACCATCGTGGTTGCCGGAACGCCGGGCGTCAATAAGTACGGCAACGTGCGGCCGGACTACACGAATATTGCACCGCGGGTAGGATTTGCCTTTACGGTGCTGCCAAAGACTGTGATTCGCGGGGGCTTTGGCATGAGCTACGCACCCGAAAACCTAACCTCAGGATCCGCGTTGGTCAACCAGCCATTCACGGGTTCCTATGGGCCGTGTGCGACGGTGCCGGGCGTGGGCACGTCTACGGGATGCAGCAACACCTACTCCCACCTGGCAAACGGGCTGCCCCTCCCCACCCCACGGAGCGCCACCAACCCCTCGGGTTCTGTGAGTGCCGCGCTGGACCCGCACTTCAAGTCGACCTACCTGGAACAGTTCAACCTGGCGGCAGAGCGTGAATTCGGGGCGACCGTGGTGAGCCTCACCTACGTTGGCGAGCTCGGCCGCAGAATGGCTTACTATCTGCCGGATGCAAACACGTTCCCGGCAAACACAGGGGTTGCGGGAGGTTCTGGGTTACGCACATATGCGGCTACGGCGCCCAACGTCACCACCATTCCTCTGTTCACCTCGCTGGGCAATGGATCGTACAACGGTGTGCAACTGGTTGCCAAGCGGCGGCTGACCAACGGACTGGATCTCTCTTTCAACTACGCCTACGCCCACGGGTTGGATGACTCTGAGGCGATCAGCAATGATGGTGGTGACGGCTTCGGGTCAGTGCCGTCGCAGGTACCGACGGTGGAGTATGGCAACTCAAACCTCGATGTCCGTCACCGCTTTACGGGAACCTTCAACTACGCTCTACCCTTTGGCAAAAGTCTGACGGGGATCAAGAGTATCGTGGGCAAGGGTTGGCAGGCGAACGGTCTGGTTTCCTGGAACACGGGGCTGCCCTTCTCGGAAACAAACCTCAATAATGTTGGCGGAACGCGGCCCGCCACAACCAACTCCGATCGCCCCAATCAGATTGCGAGCCTCAAGCCCGCGCATCGCTCGGTCACGCAATGGTTCAACACGGCAGCGTTCGAGGCGCAGGCGCCGGGAACGATCGGGGACGAGCATCGCAATCAGATCCGTGGTCCGGGTCTGCAACGGGTTGATCTTTCCCTGTTCAAGACCTTCGACGTGACAGAGCAGTTCAAGTTTGAATTTCGCGCGGAGGCTTTCAACGTTCTGAACACGGCGCAGTTTGCCTTTCCTACCGCTTCCCTTGGTAATGCGGCGAACGGCAAAATTTCGAGCACGGAAAATGCCTACAACCCACGGATCATTCAGTTCGCCGGCAAGGTGTACTTCTAAACCGCAACGTAAAGGGGCGGATCCGGATGGCGGGTCTGACCCTCTTTTTTCTCAAGATTCCCCCGGAGCTTGATTGCATGCGAAGAAGGTTCTTTCTAAAGCGCGCATCAGCCACGGCTGTCGTCGCCTCGCTCGCGGGCCGCGGTTTCGCCGGTTCTTTCGCAGATGGAAAGCAGCCACGCGTTGCTTACGGCGGCATTGGCATTGAATGCAGCACCTACAGCCGCATCCGGGCCCGGATGGAAGACTTTACGATTCTGAGGGGCAAAGAGCTCACGGAGTCGAAGCGTTTTGCCTTTCTCAAGAATTATTCCGTGCCGTTCAAGGCGACGCTGGTTGCAACGGCAGTCCCTGGGGGCCCGGTCGAGACGTCGACCTATTCGACGATCAAGGCCGAATTCCTGGAAAAGCTCAAGGCGCTGTTGCCGCTTGATGGGCTGTTCCTGCCAATGCACGGCGCGATGTTTGTGGAGGGGATACAGGATGCGGAAGGCGACTGGATGGAATCTGCGCGAAAGGTTGTCGGTCCGGATTGCCTGATGTCGGCGTCGTACGATCTTCACGGAAATGTGAGTCAGCGGGTAATCGATAACATCGATATGCTTTCGGCTTTTCGCACGGCACCGCACGTCGACCAGGAGCAAACCATGCAGCGTTCGTGCGGCATGCTTCTGCATTGCCTCGACCTGCACATCCGGCCGACGCTGGTGTGGGCGCCCATCCCGGTGCTGATGCCGGGCGAACGGAGCAGCACGGATTGGGAACCAGGCAAACGGCTTTGGGCACAGTTGCCCAAGTTGAATGAGGAGCCGGGGATTCTCGACGTGTCGTTGCTGGTCGGGTATGTTTGGGCGGATGAGCCGCGCTCGACGGCGAGTGCCGTGGTCACGGGTACTGCTCCGGCCACGGAGAAGAGGATTGCTACCGATCTGGCTCAGCAATACTGGGACGCCCGCAAGGAGTTCAAGTTCGGTACCGAGACCGGGACTATCGACGAATGTATTGCGAAAGCCATGAGGGCGAAGACTCACCCTGCCATTCTGGCTGATTCAGGCGACAACCCTACGGGCGGTGGTAACAGCGATCAAGCGGAAGTGCTGGACAGGCTGCTCCACTTCAAGGCGCAGAACGTGGTTTTTGCCGGGATTACCGATAAGCCGGCTACCGATGCCTGTTACCGGGCGGGGCCCGGTGCGACGCTCCCGCTCTCGATCGGGGCGACGCTCGACCCGTTGGGAAGCACGCCAGTCAAGGTGAATGTCAAGGTGATCTTTCTTCTGCCCGCATCTGCGGAGCAGCTTCGCGAAGCGGTGGTGCAGATCGAAGGGATCACGCTGGTGCTATCCGCGCAGAGACGGCCGTACCATGACATTGTGGATTTCACTCGTTTGGGACTTCAGCCGTCGTCGTACAAGATTATCGTCGTGAAGTCGGGATATCTCTCACCAGAGTTGGCACCCCTGGCGAATCCGAGTTTGATGGCTCTCTCCGGCGGGGCGATCAATCAGGATATCGTTCATTTACCGAAGAACAAGTTTCGCAAACCGTCCTATCCTTTTGTAGACGACCTCACTTTTCAACCAAGGGCGATTACTTCAGCGCGCGCGCCAGTATAGTTCCGGCTGGATATAAGATTTCGACGCACTGCTCAGAGAGCGCGCAATGACTCACTCGTTTCCCCGGGCCGTCAGCATGGTTGATTCGTAGTCTAAGCGGGTCGATCACTCATCGTCTTCGCCGAGAATGTTGCTTACACGAACGATGGTTTCGATCTGTTGCGGGCTGAGCCGGGAGAGTAGATTCCGCCGCACCGATCCCGCGTGAATGGGTCTCGCAGCCTCCAGCTTCTCGCGCCCATGCCGGGTAAGCACTACGATCACGACGCGCTTCTCCGCTTCACGACGCTCGATGAGCTCTCTCTGCTGCATCCGTGTGAGCTGGTGAGACAGCCGGCTTTTGTCCCAACCCATAGACTCAGCCAACGTCTGTTGACGCAGCTCCCCATTGCCACAACCAGCGAGGCGGGAGAGGATTCCAAAATCCGGGCCTGAAAGGCCGGTCGCCGCCGCGATATCGCGCCCGATCCGGGCCATTACGTCTTCACCCATGAGCTTAAAGGCATGCCAGACGCGAAGCTCCTGAGGGGACAGCGGTTTAATCGACATGGTTAGAAGAAAGGTTATCAGGTGTAGGTTGACACGACAACCTACTCGCGGCGGTGGCGGCCCGTTCGGCGCAATTAGATAGCAATGGACCAACGGGGCCTGTGTTTGAAGATGATATGCGACTGAAGTGGCGAGGTTTGAATGGAGGCAGTATCGCAGAGATATACTGCTCACGATGACCAACCACACGCTCCCAGTAGCCATGATGAAGGATCCTGTCACATGGCTTTACCCTCCTATCGAGCCGTACAGCACGGGCCGGCTGCAAGTGTCACCGATCCACGAGATCTACTTCGAGGAAAGCGGGAACCCCTCCGGCAAGCCGGTAGTGTTTCTGCACGGTGGCCCCGGCGGCGGCTCCGATGCCAAACAGCGCCGCTTCTTCCACCCGGAAAAATACCGCATCGTGAACTTCGACCAACGTGGCTGCGGCAAGAGCACTCCGTACGCGTCTCTTGAAGCCAACACGACGTGGGACCTGGTCGCCGATATCGAGAAAATCCGCGAGCACCTGGGTATTGAGCGCTGGCTGGTATTTGGAGGATCGTGGGGTTCGACGCTTGCTCTCGCTTATTCCGAGGCGCACCCTGAACGCGTTACCGAGCTCATACTGCGCGGCATCTTCCTACTTCGGAAGCAGGAGATCGACTGGTTTTACCAGCACGGTGCTTCCGTTCTATTTCCGGACGCATGGGAGCCGTACCTTTCCCATATTCCAGAGAGTGAACGCGGCGACCTGCTTGCGGCCTACTATCGGCGTCTGACGAGTGAAGATCATGCAGAAAGACTTGCCGCGGCGAAGATCTGGAGCGGATGGGAAGGCGCTACCTCGAAGCTCCTGCCCGATGCCACATTTACCAGCCACTATGAAGAGGATGAGTTCGCGCTCGCTTTCGCGCGTATTGAGGCTCACTACTTTACCAATAAGGGTTTTCTCAAAACGGATGATCAGTTGCTCCGCGACGCGACCCGGATTCGCCATATTCCCGGGGTGATTGTGCAGGGCCGTTATGATGTTGTGTGCCCTATGGAAAGTGCGTGGGCACTGCACCGCATATGGCCCGAGGCTGACCTCGTCATCACGGCCGACGCCGGCCACAGCGCATCAGAACCAGCGAATAGCCGGGCCCTGGTGGCAGCGACCGATAGATTCGCAGGGTAACGCTCCGCGGAATGACGCCGTTCTTCTGGAATGATGCAAATTTTGATGTTCGGGATTCCGCCGGTCAATGTTTGGGGTTTGCGGTCGGCATCCTTACTAAGATGCTCAATCGCGAGTCGACAAACCGTCTTTGATGTTCGTGCTGCAAATCCCCGCTCGCAATCGTGTCCGTTATTGAGAAGAATCAAACGGGACGCGATCAGCACTCTAATTTACTCTCGGAACTGTGCACTACACATACAACTCCTCGAAACAGTTCACACTCACAGTAGTCAGGCTGTGGGCGATGGACGCAAGCGCCTTCACGGCGGGTCAATCACGGCCCAACTGCGTAGTTCGCAGAAACCTTTGCGTTCGCTCACCTGCAGTATCAATCGGAGATGTCTATGTATCACCATGTGAAAAAGCTGATGTATACCGTGAACGTTGGGGAACCTGATCCCAGGTTCGGAAAAATGTTGTTGGAGCAGTTTGGCGGGGCCAACGGAGAATTGGCAGCGGCGATGCAATATTCCATTCAAGGTTTCAATTGTGAGGACGCTGCGCGCAAGGATCTGCTGATGGATATTGGTACTGAAGAGTTGAGCCATCTGGAAGTTGTGGGAGCGTTGATTCGGATGCACTTGAAGCCGATGAAGAGTAGCCGGGAAGCGGCGGAGGCCGACCCGTTGGTTGCCATCGCGGGGGGTGGCGGAGTTGCTCTCTTCGATTCCATGGGAAATGCCTGGACGGCGAATTACCTGAAGGTTACCGGTGATATCGCGGTTGACCTGCGAAGCAACATAGCCGCTGAGGCACGAGCCAAGATCGTCTACGAACGGTTGATCAGCTTTACCCAGGATTCAGGCTCGAAGCAAGCCCTGCAATTCTTGATGACCCGTGAAATCACGCACATGCGCGCCTTCACGGCAGCACTCGATAGCATGGAGAAGCCACAATTTGCAGTAGGAATTATTGAGCCGACGCCTAAGCTCGTCGATCAGTATTTCAATGCATCTACGGGCGAGAGCCAATACGGCGAAAGCGATTTCGTGGGCCCGTGGAACCATGGGAACGGTTTGACCGCGGTCGAATCGGAGATCAAGGGCGGCGAGGGGCTCGATGTGACGCCGTACGATCCGCAGCCGGGTAGTGAACGAACGTCTCCTCTCGATTCCACCCCCGTGGGAGAGTACACCAAAGGCGTAGGCAAGAAGCAGGCCGCGATGCACGAAAAGGCCAATGCAAAGGCATTGAAGAACGCAACCGTCGAGGTATAGATGATCGGGGTTAGGTAGACGTGCCGGCTGGCCAACCTGCTCAGCCGGCATTTCTGTTTACAAAGGGCCTCTTCCTTTGTTGGGAAGTGTTTTTGCCCGTGAAGAGCGTTCAATGTGATTGGTCGCGGCGGGATTTAAGGGTTGTAAATGGGGGCATTTTTTGTCGACTTCGGCGATGGTAGTATTGTCGTGGCCGCTTGGCGAAAAGATCAGAGAGTGCCTTGCATGTTCCAGGACTATTCATTTCGCAATCCCGTACTATCACTGTGGCAAGCATCGGTTGCCGAGGTACACCGGCGCCGGCAATCCGTGCAGAGCCGTATGGCTGGGGCGACACCGAATGTGGCGCCTGCAGCATCGACACAGGTGGCGGATCTAATGGCCCCTGCCCACTTGCTCGCGACGGCGGTGGCGAAAGATCCTACCCCAGCGAACCTTTTCAACGCACCCAAGGCGGCCGCGACCGGCCCAGGGTTAACGGTTCAAAGTGCAGCGGATTGCGCAAAAGCCGCGGCGGAATTTCTATGGGCAGAGATGACGGGAAACCAGGCCCGGGCAAAAGAACTTGCAGGAGAGCTTAAGTATTCGGTCTGCGATGCAACTGGTTGGGCAGAATGCGTTACCACCTTCCTGGCATATAAAGCACTGCACACTACGTTGCCGTACCGGCCGAATAAGGATGTCGTCATCAACCTGGGTTCGAGAAAGAAGTTTGCAATCCTCGGCGACTGGGGTACAGGCGACGCAGTTGCGATTAACGTGTTGCAGCAGGTTGCCAACTTCAAGCCCGATGTTTTGATTCATCTCGGGGACGTTTATTACGCCTGCACGCAAAGTGAAGCCCATAACAATTTTTTGGATATCTGCCGGGTGGTTCTGGGTGACAGCGTTTCACTCTATTCCTTGTGCGGAAATCACGATATGTACTCCGGCGGTACCGGATATTACTGGCTAGTGGACCGGATTGGGCAGCAGTCCAGCTATTTCTGCCTGCGAAACGATGATTGGCAGTTCCTTGCGATGGATACGGGACACAATGACAGTGATCCGGGGACGGTTTCAAGCAACATGACCAACCTGGTGACGGCGGGCGGTTGGTCTGAAGCTAATTGGCAGCTGCAAAAAATACAGCAGGCCGGCAAACGCAAGACGGTGCTCCTTTCTCATCACCAGTTGTTCTCACCATTCGGGTCGGTGGGCAAGAATGCCGGTCAGGATTGTTCATACAATCCCAATTTGCTTTCCATCTTTCAACCGGTTCTTCCCAACATCGAATGGTGGTTTTGGGGTCATGAGCATACCTTTGCGATCTACGATTCCTATTTGGGATTGAAGCGCGGACGCTGCCTGGGCGCTTCCGCTGTTCCTGTGTTTACGAATCAGCAGAAGTACGCTCCTGGAAGCGGATTGCAGACTTGCCCGGGTGCGACACTGCCTACGTGGAACTCCAAAGGAATATTAGGCGACAATGGTTCGCAATATGACAATTGCTTTGCCATCATGACTCTTGATGGCGCTGCGGCCAATGTGGACTACTACAAGGTCCCACTGCTCAAGAGCGCCGTCCGGTTAGATGTGACCGATACTGTCACCGCTTAACTTTTACTAAAGATGGGCCGTGATATGCGCCGGACGCTCGCCTTGGTCTCACGTTGGGAAGAGTTTTGATTTTGGGGCATTGGAAGTTCGTCATCGTTGCTTTCGCGCGGCTCAAGGAAGGCCTCGAAAAGAATCGCATACAGGCCTTGCCGAGTTGTCAATCTCTCGTTTCGCGCCCGGAGAAATTCAAAACGAAACGGAGACCAGCGTTCCGCGTCTTCCAGGAATCCTGGCGAGAAATATTCATGTGAGTTCGCGATCGCTCCAATGATGAGCGACCGCCAGCTCATCCTCAGGAGTTTCTTAAGCATCTCAGTGCCATGGGGCAAGCGATCCATCCGGGCAGCTACGTGCTCGCTGAAGTTCAGAAGCTGAATCACCAGCGTGTCCAGTGGGCTACCGAGCACAGCGGCGCGAGAGAACAGGGTGAGTGAACCACGCCGTATATCCTCACGCACATCCTGCAAATCGTCTCCCAGCTGAAGCAGCACACCCCACTCAAACGCAAATAGGCTTTCTTCGCCGCTAAGGAAGCCGTGGGCCAGGCAAGCGTCCGCCAGCACAGAACTGCCACCTTTCGCGCAGCTCATCCGCAACAGTTCCACGTCACCGTGATGGTTACAACTCCTCAGTTGCGCGATACTCTCCTCTTGTGCGCGGTGAATCGCCAATAGGCAGTCAAAGACCTGGGGATAACGAGCGCGAGGATATTGTTCTTCGATCAACCTGACCAAGGTCCATAACGCGGCCTCGCGATAGTTGTGAGCGGAAAGTTGCTCGCCGCACAATCGATCCCGAAAGCGCTCACTGAACCTGAGCTTCGCCTCAGCGGAGATGTCTTCAGAATCCAGATAATTGTCGCTATACGGGTACAGGAGGCTGTATCCCAGGATGGACGGGGTTAGTCCCACGCGCTCGCCAAGCAGTGGCTGCAATCCGCAGGCAGTCCAGGCATTGCGGCATGCCTGAATGATGTCGGCCATGCTCAAGCTTTCGTCAAACTGTCTCGCCCACCGCGCAAGCGTCGAACCCACGGGCAGGAAGTCCTCCGTCAGGATCCTGACCGTCTCGTCCTCCAAATCCAGGGCAGCCGCAGAAAAGCGAGCGAAGGCGGCTACGATTCGGTCCTGTGTGTGGATGCGCTCCGCTTTGGTCCGCGGGGCTCTTCTCAACTCGCGCTCAACATCCTGCAACGCCTGGTCGTAGGCTTGTTCTCGCTTCTGTTGCACGATCAGGCTGTACTGCGGGCCATTTTGCGCTGGCGGTGTCGCACCCCGATCCCAGACCTCTATGATCTGCGCAACCTGAGCCTGAACCCATGACCAACTGTAGATTTGCCTCATCTCATGGTGATTACGAAAAGCCCAGTCGAATTGTTCCATCACCCGTTAACGACTTTGGCGAGAGCGGAGCAAGGTATGACCGATTCCAATGACAGTGCGAGTCCTTACTGTTCTGGGCCATTGAACCATCCGGGCTAGTCGATATAGTCAGGAGCTTTTTTGAGCCGGCTAAAGGTTTGTGGGTCGTGCTCGATCCAAAGCTGCGCTCCGCTCTGCTTGAGGTATGCTTCCATGGCGGCGCGACTGGCCATCGTTTGTTCCTTATTGGCTTCAGATTCAGGCGGCTTCGAAGCTTTCCGCTCTGCCGCATAGTGCCATAAATCACCCGCAATCAAGACCGGTCCGGTCCGGGGCAGCTTCAATGCCAAAACCTGGTGGCCGGGCGTATGACCGGGAGTGGATTTAATGATGACCGTACCATCGCCAAACACATCGTAGTCGGTGTTTGGGAGGATCACCGTCTTACTTCCGCGGAGCCGGCTGTAAGCGGCCTGGTGCTCAGGACTGGCAGCAAACATCGCGTCGCGTTCCGCTGCGTGGACCAGCCACGTGGACCCCGCGAACGCGTTCGCATTCGCCGTGTGATCGAAATGATAATGTGAAAAGGCGACGTAGGTAATCTTCGCCGGCGGATAGCCAAGGGCGGCGAGCTGCGGCAGCAATGGCTTCGGGGAACTTGTCGATTCGGAACCGTCGGATTGGCTCACCGGCTTATCTCCCTTGAACGCGCTATCCGGAATTACGCCCACGTCCCACATCAGGGTTCCTTTGGGATGAACGATCAGATAACACGGCACCACCATGTCGGTGTTGTTCACATCGCCTTTATTCAGTCCGTATGCTACCGGGTCTTCCCCTTTGATCAGGCCGCAGTCGAAGAGATAGACTCGCAGCGACGTGACCGGAGGAGCTCCTTTCTGCGCGAGCGAAGATGGGAGAGCGACCGCAGAAACAATCAGAGCAAGCGCTGCACAAATTTCTAAACGTCGCGCGGTGGATCGGTTCCGTAGCGAGATCATCCGTTGAGGATACCGCACAGGTCGCTTCGCTGAAATCGCTCGACCGGAAACCGCCTGTGCGCGGCATTTTCAAGAAGCGACCAGCCAGGTCGAAACAAAGGTTCCTGGGAAGCCCCTTCCTGCCCGGCAGGCAGCTATCTGGCGAAGATTTACTCGCAGGCCCGATTTCCGACCTGGCCGAGACACAATTTGCTCTTGCAGTGTTCCTGGGCAATCGGGAAGGACTATATTATTGTCCACATGCCGGATCGGGGAGGGGTTCTATCGCGGCCCGTCCGGTTCGCAGGTGAGGGCTCAGGGCGGCAAAGTGTTTGGCATGGATGGGATACTCCGCGGCTAAGAAGGGTCAGGAGGGTTTGATGCGAATCTCCGACACGATGGGAGTGGTGCTCAAAAGCAAGGAAAAAAACCGGGTTCTGTCCATAGCACCCGATCAGACGGTCTACGAAGCGCTGGAGAAGATGGCCGAGCACGATGTTGGTGCCCTCTTAGTCCTGTCGAACCAACGACTGGTCGGAATCCTGTCGGAGCGTGACTATGCGCGCAAGGGAATCCTGATCGGCCAGTCTTCCAGAGAAACCCAGGTCCACCAGATCATGACCAGTCCGGTTTTCTTTGTAAGTCCCGAACACACCGTGGACGAATGCATGAACATTATGACGCAACACCGATTTCGCCATCTCCCGGTGCTGATGGATGACACGGTGTTGGGTGTAATTTCGATTGGCGACCTGGTGAAATGGGTGATCTCCGGCCAGGCACAAACCATTCAAGAACTGCAGGGCTACATCACGGGGGCGTATCCGGGGTAGCCTCCACAGGTTCTCAGTTGCGCGGTTCTCACTTCGCCAGCACGGTCTCGACTACTAAATGATCGCCCGCAGGGCAACATGCACGCTCTCGCGTGCAGTCCTGAGAGCATCAGCAACCGTCCCACCCGCGGCCAGGGTATGCGCGAGTGCCGATTTCCTGCGCCTGCCATGGTGCTCGAAAGCGACGGTCTCGATCCCACCACCAAAAAGTGTGTGCTTCTCTTCCAGGCGGTCGAGGGCCGCATTCAGTTCCTCAACGACGGGCTCGGCCTCATCGGCGAGGACCATCAGTTCGACATTGATCTTCTTGTATCGCATCTGCACATCTCCAGCTTTCCATCTTATGCCTTCCGGAGGATGCGACCGTTCCGCTTGTTTCATCAGATTTCGCTTTCTGGTGACACATTGGGCCAGGAACAGGGCATTTTCCACTCGCCTGGCGTTGAGCTCCAACGAATTCAGTGTCAAACGTAATTCAAAGAAACTGGAGTTGTGGAAAACAAGGCATTTCCCTGCAGAGTCCGCAACAACGATTACCGATGTCTTGAAGAAATTTCATCCGGGCCTGGTTTATCTTCCGAATCCGAGGCTTGGAGAAGACGGCGTTATCCAAAGTTGACGGCACGGCGAGCGGGTAAGCTCTTGACAATTCAGCCTGCAAGCCTTCGAAGTTGGTCCACCCATCGATCTGGCGTGTGGCGAGTGCAGCGCTGTTCGGGCAAATTGGGAGGATCAGGCCACAGTATGCAGGTTGCTATCGGCGCGGCTTCTCACAATGCGCGGGGTCTTCGCGTTCCCAAACAACGCTGAGCAGGCACGCCAAACCAGCGGCCCACCCGAGAAAGCGCCGGCACGGCTCATAGCGGACCGGAGGGCGTCGACCAACCCGATCTGCTCGGAAGAGCTAGGAGAATTTGTGACCATTGAGACGGCTGCCAGGAGTTCTGGCCCGACGATGGGCTTCGCAAGCAGGAATCGCGCGCCCTCTGTGCGGCAAAAGAGTACAGTGCGCCCCTCATCGCGACCCGTAAGAAGGATGCAGGGTATTTCCATGCCCTGCGCCTTGATTCGGCGCGAGAGCTCAATCCCGTTCACGCACGACGTACCGATACCGGAAATTAAGCATCGAGTGGTCCTGATGTCGGGACTGGCTAGAAACTCCTCGCCAGAGGAAAACAGTCGTGCGTCATATCCTGCCGAATCGAGAAGATCGCCCAGCGTCTCCAGGTCGCGAAGATCGTCAACCACGACTGCAACGGTGACTTTTGCTGACCCCAGGCCACGACGCTTGGCGGTTAGGTAGAAACCCTTTTGCGCATCGTGGGACTCGAGACCGCGGTGGGCATGCGGAGAGTTCGAGGCGCAATACGGAATTGAACCATCTCTTGATGCTTCCGTCCGCACTTCCCTTTTCATTTTGGTTCCGCGCGATCTCTCACAACCATCGGCATAGTGAGCGTGAAATCAAAGTGTTGCAAACCAGCAAGTCGTCTTGTGCAATCGGTGTGCGGCTATGAGTCAAGAGCGGTCAATCTTCCGTCCGCTCAGAGTCCCGTTCCGCACGAGCATCCATAACAAGATATCTGGTGCCTGTTATAGAGCATACGTGCTCCTAGCCATTTAGCATCTCACTCCTCAGTAACATAATGTTTCAATGTAGTACTCAAGCGGTAATCGACGCGCAGCGTAACTTACTGTCACGTTCAGCAACCCTTATTATTTTTGGAGAACGCACAAGGCGCACTGTACAAGAATGAAATTGCACTGGATAAGGAGCTAATATGAGCCATTCTTATACCAGCAATTGTGTCCACGCTATCTACAGTAGATCAGAACATCCTTTGTCATGCCTGCAATTCGGAGCTGCATCTCGTTTCTACACGTCGATCGGGTTAACCCGAGCCACCGCTAACGGCCCCGCGGTGCAGAACCTTTCGGTCGGACGCCTATGCGGAGCGTTGCCAGCAAACTTAACCCGGTGCGGGGCGGTGTGTGAGTACCGCATCGTCGAGGCCCGGAGGGGCCGTCCGCCAAACGTCATCCCCGCCCGGGAGGGCCTGGGACATCAATAATCGTTATTCCGTCCGCCCCGCTGTGCCCCGGCGTGCGGTGGGAGCGCCGTTAGGCGCGGCACCCTGCGCGTTATCCCGCGCGAAACCTCGCCACGCACAAGGGGTGCGAGTCCAGCTTGCTGGGCTTTTGCGCATTCAAGCCGGCAGTCATCCTTCCCAAGCGCGATTGAATCTAGAAAAGTTTCGGGATATTTCGTCGACCACATTTTAGAAGGGTGGAGGCGCGGGATGGAATTGAACCACCAAATAAGGTTTTGCAGACCCTTCCCTTTTCGTTTTGGGTTCCGCGCCCTGTCAAGCCGACCGAGTGACCAGCATTCCAACACTGTTGGGGCTGAGCATCAGGTCCGATTGACTAAATGTAGCTGAACACGATGCGCGGCGCTACCCCTTTTTCAAGAGAATTCACGAGGCGTAATCAGTGTTTGGGTACCGAAGTGGCGGGCAACTTGAGCCACGCAAGAGTCTGATGAAGGATCTTTGCGCCTGGGTTCGAAGGCACCACTATCCTATGACTCCCAGCGATGATCGATCGTGCGCGAGCCAATGCGCCGGCGGGTGGTTATCATAATGTGGAATTTCATCTGGCCACGATCGAAACAGCTCTCTTTCATCCCGACCGAAGCGAACATGGGTCTTTCCTGCGGGAACCCTACGGCGATGGCTTCAATTCGATCCGGCGAAGGAATCGCCGATCTCGGCTCAGGTGGGGGCCTGGACGTATTCCTGGCATCTGAACTGGTGGGGCCCCAGGACAATGTGGTCCCCAAAGATTAATCTAAGCGATAACGGACCTGCCCGTGGGTTGCGCTATGGGTGATCAAACATTTCGCGGATGAGATTGCGGGCAAAAACATAGCCAAGGTTCCTGCCACATCTCTGGCTGTTTCCGACCGTCCGGACGTCGACGGGTACCAGGTATTGACGCGGCTCGGCGCTGCCTGAAATGGGTCCAATAAGGCGGGATACCGAAAGGGATCTGTGCCCGTCTTCTCCCTTTCTTGCGGTGAACGTGTCTTCAAGGGCGCGTTTGAACGCGGATGCCGAACAAGGCGAACCGCAAGGCAAGCGGCGCAGGTCCTCCTTGAAGATGTCAGCGATGACATACTCTGTCGTTCCCCGAATCGCGATTTCACCCATTGCGGAGCCAAATCGATCGGCATAGCCTAACGCGCCTTCCGGCCATTCACTCGGCCGATCCAACGCCTGATCGATTCCTCCACGTACACCTGCTTCTACAAAGGACCTGATCCCGTAGGTTTGGCGCAGATAGGCTTTGAATCTCTCACCCTGAGTTGGCGGCGCATACAAGGAACCAGCAGGTTTGTCGATCGAAAGGGATGGTTTTGGGTTATCCGGAATGTCAGATGACGCTTGCTGTGCTCCACAAGCCAATGGGAAAAGGTTGATTACGGCAAATAGAAAAGCCAAAAAAGCTCCTCAATTCGTTCTCCTCCATAATGAAGCGCTCCGTCGCCGGTCCATTGTTCAAAGATCGGCTTATCAAGCCGTAGCTATCGGATATCCATGTGCGATGAGTTGAGGTTTATAAGACCGCACAGCTGGAACGCTTCTTGTCTGATTGATCGGTTAAGCAGTGCAAAGGTTTCCGGCAGAACACGCAGACCGACAAATCCTCACAAATGGCCCCCGGCACACGAACCCGTCAGGCTTATCACGAGGCGAGCCACCGGTGTTCACTTCAGCACCAACTCTCCCCCTTTGCCATCCCGACCGGAGCATGCAGAGTTGCCATACAAAACACGACAAATCGTCCGCAGCCGTGGACGCTTGTATTGCGTCTGAGGGGGAGTGAATCAATCACTAGCGGAGGTTGTTGTGAAGCTATTCTCTTCGCTCCCGTTGCTCATGGGTGCGCTATTCCTAATTGCCGGAGCTGTCAGCGGTACATCGAACGGCATTGCAGAGCCTGCCAGCGTGTTGGTAGGCCCGCTTGCGCAGAATATGCCAGTGTCAGCAACTGTTTCAGGTAATTGGCAGGTGTTGTGGACAGGTGCTAACGGGAACCAGCGGCAAGGAACTATGCAAATAAAACAAGAGGGCAGCAGCTTAGCGGCACGTTTCAAGGCGAGCGTGGTTCGACTTCGCTGAAAGGCGGCCTGCAAGGGAACATGGTTTCGTTCAGCGTGAAACTGCGAAAGCACCAAGCCTCTTTCACAGGCACAGTTGCTGGAGACAAGATGAGCGGTACAACAAAGCAGGGGGGTTCCTGGACCGCCACCCGCCAATAACGGATGCGTCCTCGCCAATCGCGGTTGACGTTCGCAACGCCTGGACGCATTCTTTGATAAGGTGCCGCTATGTTGTCACAAACCGACCCTGCGCGACCCCCGCTGTCGCCTTTATGTGAGCTGCCAAAAAGGCAGATTCTGCTGATCGACGACGACCGTCATATGGCCGAAATGTTGGCGGAGTATCTGAGCCCCGAGGGATACACCGTCCACATGGCATACACCGCTAAAGCCGGCCTGGACCGGGTAAAGCAAGGTGGCCTGGTGTTGATTATCCTCGACGTTATGCTGCCAGACAGAAACGGAATGAGCGTACTCCATGAGATCAGACAAAGCAGCCGCATTCCAGTGATCATGCTCACCACCAGGGCAGCAGTGGCGGATAAAGTAAGTGGCCTTGAGGGGGGAGCCGATGATTATGTTCCGAAGCCTTTTACACCCGTCGAACTTCTAGCAAGAATCCGCACGGTGCTGCGCCGCGGTCAACCGTCGCGGTTCGGCAGTGCCTTCCTGGCGATCGATGACCTGATACTTGACGCAGGATCGCGGACAGTCGAGTGCAATGGAAAGCCGATCAGTTGCACGGCAGCGGAATTTGATGTCTTGCATGCCCTGGCTTCCTCCGCCGCCCGGGTACTTACAAGGGAACATCTCACCCGCATAGCCCTGGGACGTTCGCGCTACGCCGGCGACCGCGGAGTCGATAACCTGGTCAGTGCGCTGCGAAAGAAACTCGGACCAGACACAAATGGACAGGAGCGTATTCGCTCCATTCGCAATACTGGGTATGTGTATCTGCATCACACTCGCCCAACGTCACAAGAGTAGGCACAATGAAGCTTTTCTTGAGAATCTTCCTGAGCTTCTGGGTCGCTACCATTCTGATGATCGCGGCCGTGCTCACCGCGGGGGAGCTCTGGCCGGGAAATTTTCCTGCGGACCGCGAGCGGCTATTCGAGCCCGAATCGGCGGCATCTGTTCTTACCAAAGCCGTGAATGAATATGAACGGCAAGGAGCTGCCGCATTCCTCTCCATGGTGACGATCCGTCATAGATCTCTCTCCCTCTTCGATCACGAAGGCAAAGTACTGGTGAAAGACGGTATTGCGCCACCATTCGATGCGCGAATGGCTGAAGTCGCGTTGCAGAGCGGGCATTCAGAAATATCACGTTTTGAATTATCACGCTTTGGCTCCCACATGATGTTCGCATGCCCGGTGAAGAGTGCGACGGGCGGCACTATGCTGCCGTCATGACGGTTTTCGAGGCAAGGAACCGGTTGCTAAGACCACGCTTTTGGTTCAATTGGACCATTGCCATGCTTCCGGCAGCCCTTGTCTGCATGGTTCTTTCGCTGTACCTCACTCGCCCGATTACCCGATTGCGAGCGACCGCGCAACGCCTGGCAGGAGGCGATTTGAGCGCACGTTCTTCGCCATACGGAACCGTTCGCAGAGACGAATTGGGGGATCTGGCGCGAGACTTTGACGTAATGGCTGCACAAATTCAGTCGTTGATGACCGCCCAGCGTCGATTCGTAGCAGATGTTTCCCATGAACTGGGAGCTCCGCTCACCCGCATGCACCTGGCGCTTGCCTTATTGCGGCGACAGTTCGGGGGGAAAAAGAACATAGAACTGGAAAGGATTGAACGGGAAACAGATAAGCTCAGCAACCTGGTGCAGCAACTTCTTCTTCTGGCCGGGCTGGAAGCCGGGGCATCTCCGGCGGAAACGCTGACCGCAATCTCTACTCGATCTTTGTGCGAAAGCATTATCGAAGATGCAAATTTCGAAGCGGCGCATGCTGATTGCCAGGTCACCGGGACGCGTGAGGATGTAACGATTATGGCCTATCCTCAGCTTCTCCGCCGAGCGATCGACAATATCCTCAGGAACGCGATCCGCTACGCGCCCGCGGGAACCGAAATACGCCTTGACTGCAGAGCCGATGGGGGACGCGAGCATGTAATCCTGGAAGTTCTGGATTGTGGCCCTGGAGTTCCCGACTCTATGTTGTCGGATATCTTTCAGCCTTTCTTCCGCACCGCACCGGGGCGCGAGAGTAACAGCGGAGGCACCGGTTTGGGCCTTTCGATTGCGAGCGAGGCGATACGGCTACACGACGGCACGATTACCGCGCAAAATCGAAAGAGCGGCGGATTACAGGTGACGATTACCTTGCCGATGAGAATCCCGGCACGGGAGGAAGAGCTGCAGAACATCCTGAGCGAGCCATGATGGACGGCGCGCGTTGGGTACCTTGCCCGCGATGCGAACCTTGTTGGGATCTCTCGTTGTCTCGAGGCGAGCCTATCGCTCGCTTCCGAGTAAGATGTTTCCAGTTGTTTTCAGAACTGGAAGCGCACGGAGAGTTGCAGCTGTCGGGGTTTTGCCCCAGGTGGTTCGCTGGTAATGAAGACCGGCCCCTGATCAATATTGATCGTCGAGGCATTTCCATTCGGGTTGCCGGCGTTGATGTGGTTAAACGCGTTATAGGCATCCAACCGGAACTGCGCGAACAAGCTCTCATGGAGGGTGAAATTCTTCTGCACCGCCATGTCCGTATCAAAGAAGTTAGGACCGAACTTCGTATTCCGGCCCGCGTGCCGATCTGGTCCAGCCCAGGAGCGGAGAAATTCCCCTGCGGTCCGTTCTTGTAAAGATCAGTGAAGCCATTGAAGAAGGACCGATTGTGGCCAGTGGTACTGAACGAACCGACATTCGTCGGCAGGCTCGAAGGTCGACCCATTGGGATAACACGGCGCATCCCCAGGCAGGTTATTCCCGCAGCCCGCATAAGTGAGCGTGAAAGGCAACCCGCTCGACCAATTGATGATCGGACTAATCTCCCAGCCGCCGACCACTTCGTCCACCCACCCTGGCGACTTCGACAAATAAGTCTGTTTCTGCCGACAGGGATCTGCCAGTTCCCATAGGAAACAATCTGCTGCTCGCGAAGAGAGTCGTTGCGGCCCCTTGACCGCCTGCGCGTCCCAGGTCCTGAAGTTCGAAGCCCAATCGAAAGCCCGCTGCCAGGCATAATTCGATGTGAACGAAAGCCCCCTGGAGAATTGTCTTCGCCACCGTGACCTGCAGGGCGTTGAAATGATTGTCCTGATCATCGCCGTTGTATTGGATGCTCTGCGTCCATCCGCACGCACCGGCAGGCACGCCAGGCTGCGGAGTATAGGCCGCGCTTTGCAAGCCGGCAGGCTTACGCGTAATAGCGTTGCAGGAACGAGCTGGTATTCGTCCCACCATCGGGATTGATGCCATTCACCGCACTGGGCAGGATCGCGGAACTGGGAACGTAGTGCAGCGCTTGCCCGTTAATGCTGTAACCCGAGGGAAGAAACGCCGCCTCTTCATTCGGATTGGTGTTGTTGCCATCGAGCGCGCTCAAAGTGTGCGTCCCTTTGTTGCCGACATAGGCCATGGTGAGCGACAGCGTCGGGCTGATCGATTGTTGCAGGCTGAGGTTCCAGGCATCGATCGTAGGCAACCTGATCGGGTTCGGCCGTGCCTTCACGGTGACGTTATAGTTCGGCGCCGGCAGCAACCCGTCCGAGGGCACAGCAGGAAACACGTTCGGAGGAGGACCCGCGGAAAGGGCGAAGGCCGCCGAGGTGGTCCCCGTGGCATTGTTATTCACACTTTGGTTCGCCAGCACGGGCAGGTTCTGGGTAACCGTGTGGCCAAAAATCGAGCCGAACACGCCGAGGTCAAAGCTTCGGCCATAGCCCGCGCGGATCACGGTCTTCGGATGCCACTGATAGGCGATGCCGATACGAGGCGCCAGCGCCTTCCACGCCACATCCCAGCCCATGTTGCTGCCGATGCCTCCCACCCCAGCGACCCGGATGAATCCGTCGTTCAGATTCATCAAGCCACCGTGCTCCGCTCCGTTGACCGTCTCCGGGAAATACAGCTCCCAACGCAAACCATAATTGACCGTCAAATTCGGGCGAATACGCCACGTGTCCTGGCCGTAGAAGAACAACCGCTTTTGAAACTCTTTGGCGTTCAGCGAGCCGGCGATGTTCGGGTTTTGAATATAGCGGCCAAAGGCGGTCACATCGCCGAGAACAAAGGTAGCAAAGCCCAGCCCGCCGGATCCGCCGTTCGAAGTTGGACCGTTGCCAAAGTCGAGCAGACCCGCGCGATCTGTATCGCTGGGAACCCTGAGGTTCCTGGCGTAGCGCGCGTCGGCTCCCATCTTGAAGGAGTGGTTGCCAAAGATCTTGGTCCAGTTATTAACCCCCTGGAACTGATCTTCCTTCTCCGTCGTAGGGCAGTTACAGCGGGTGATGTTCAGGCCCGAGCCGTATTGCGGACCCTGGCTCTGCGTGTTGCTGGGATTGTTCGTAAGATTGGTGCTGCCGACATCCGCGATATTGAAGCCAGGTGCGCCATTGGTGAATCGATCACCAAAATTGAGACCAGGGATGCCCAGCTGTGTGGCAAACGGAACCGTCTGATCGTACTTCGAAGTGACGATGTTATAGCGATAGTAGCCCAGCCGAAAATCTGTAAGCAACGAGCTGTTCACCGCAATATCCGCCCCGGTAGCAAGGCTATCGTTGGCTCCCGTCGAAGTACCGCCGAAGCCGTTGATCCCGAAACCCGCGCCGCCCGCGGTGCCAAAGAGCGTACCCCCGCTGAGAGTGTCGGTAAACCGGCTGAAGCGCTCGAAAACATGGGTTCTCTGGCTCAACTGAAAGTCGACCCGCTCATCCCACTGGTCGTTATTGAAAAGGCCGGTACCTCCCGACGCGTAGTTCTGCAGAGGACAACAAGCCAAAGTTGCCGGACTTATTCGGCGCATAGGGTTGCAATAATTTAAGCAGCGCGAGCGAAGGCGCAGAAAGCCGCGCGGTCGGGATCACCTGTCCGGGAAAGGGCTGGCCAGTTGTTGGATCGTAGATCAAGGCATTGCCTGCGCCTGCGATCGCATTGGCATATTCACTGAAATCACAGCCTGGAATGCCGCTGACCGTCGGACGCCGCACCCAGGCAAGTACTGATCAGGTGGGGAGATGGAACCGTCATGATGGCAGAAGAGCCAACCTTTTGCCGGACCCCCTGGTAGTCCCCGAAAAAGAAGAGCCTGTCCTTCTTGATCGGGCCGCCGATCGATCCACCGAACTGGTTAAAGAGCGCCTGGGGAATGAGCCGGCCGGTGACCGCATTGGGGCTGAACTGGGAATACGGATCGCGAGCCAGTTGTGCGGCGCTTTGGCGATAGTCAAACGCGCTGCCGTGAAAGTTGTTCGACCCTGACTTGGTTTGCACGGTAACGACCGCCGAGACCGCCTTGCCGAATTCAGCATCAAAATTCTGCGTCGCGATCTGGGCTTCAGTGATCGCATCGAGAGCTGGATTGACGACGATGATTCCGAGGATCGGATCCTGATTGTCCGTTCCATCCAGCTCATAGGCCACGCCGCCGAAGGCCTGGCCATCGATTTGGATCTGCTGGCTGCCCTGAGGGTTTTCGTCTGCCGCGTGGCTCCAGCCCAGTTGTTGCGCGCCCGGCAGCAACAATTGCAGGCTGGTGAAGTTGCGGTTGGACAAGGCAGATCCGAGACTGTTTTCTCGGAGAAGGTCGTGGATACGTCCGCACGGTCGGCCTTCAACTCGGGCACCGTATCGGCGATTCACGGTCACCGTTTCCGACTCGCCACCCATCTCGAGATGGGCATCCACCTTGGGAGAGGTGTTGGCCGCGACGACAATCCCGGTCTGCTCAAATGTCTTGAAGTTGGGAGCAGTCACCTTGATGTCATAGGTGTCGGGAATCAGGTGCTGCACCGTGTAGTCGCCCGACTCATTGCTTTGCGCAGTCACGGACGTGCCCTTCGATTCATCTGTCACCGTGATTGTCGCATTGGGAACCACTGCACCGGTGTTATCGGTCACCGTCCCGAAGATGGATCCGTAGATAGCTTGTGCATGGGAGAGACTGGGCAGACACAATAACCCGAGGACGACGGCCAGAACGAGCCGCCCTGAGCTTTTGCAGTCGCATATCACTCGCTCCAACAAATGTTGCATTCCGCTTCTTTTGCCTAAGCGGCAACTTTCGCGCTCTGCGGCGACAATGTCGGAGGTGCTCTGATGAGCAACCGGCGAGTGCGACGCAGTACCCGCCTATCGGCTGGCTGAATTACTGCGGGAGAGCAAATGATCGACCGACGATTGGCGGTTACCGTCTTTTTTATGGCGCGAATGACCGAGGTCTCCGCGCCTGCCGATGCTTATAGTTATCCGGGATCATGGTTGTCAAGAGCATCTGCACCGTTTTCCCGTGACGTAAAAATAAAGACAAGCTGGCTGAACCGTGGCTGTGACTAAATTGCTGTCTGAATGGTGCGCACTTGAGGCGCGCTGTCTTTGGGGGCAGCGACCGTCGCCAGGCAAGAAGAAATAAGCTGTTACAAACCGGAGTAGACCGCATACGCGATTCCGCAAATGCGTAGCTTAATCTGAGTTTTCCGCAATTCCAGCCGCGGTCTAACGGGCCTGCTGGCACGTCTATTATCCGTCCGACACTTGGAGGAAACTGGTTCTTTCTTTAGCGGCCAGCACGCCATATCGTGCCACAACACCACCGCGGATAGATAGCTCTCGCTGGATTGCACTTGTCTTATTGGAGTCTTCATGGCGATTGCCTTGACCAATAACTCAGCGCGTTCGTAGCCCAGGCAGTCGCCTTGTCTTTGTGGCAAGCGGGGCAGTTCCCGTATCAGGTACGCGATAAGGTAGCCAGACCTTATTGCCGATGTCCCACTGTGCCGGAAGGGGTAATGAATCATCTCCCACCTTGGTGAAGTAGCGTTGCTTCCACTTACTCGCGCAAGAGGTTAGCCATCGGCGTTTGCTTCCAGCGGTTGTAAATATCGCCGTAGCACCTACGGCAAGCTAGCGAACCAATGTGATCGACGGATCTGAAAGTGTTCGCCTCGAAGGTGTGTGAGAACGGCGGATTAAGTCCCGCAGGGCTGTCTGAGCTTCAGACTTACCCAAATTAGCTTTTTCGAATCGGCTGGTTTGGAGAGCACTTGCTGAAAAGATGACATGAACGTGTATCGGGACCAGTCCCGAAGGGACGGCTGAGAATTACCCAGGACGTCAGTCCCATAAGCGTCAACCTATTTGGGCTGTTTTTCTTCAAACCTCCCACAAAATCGTCATCCTGAGCGAAGCGCCTCACAGATTTATCGCGTGATACAGCGCTTGGGCGCGAAGTCGAAGGACCTCGAGGGGCGCTCATCCTAATCATGCCGTTGGTACCCTTTCAACCACCGAAGCCCGCACCTGGCGAACCCGCCACGGTTCAAAGATTTTGCACAGACTTGGGGAGGGAAGATGATTACAGGGATGAAAAGATGTACCCGTGACCTCGAGTGCGTACCGCAGGAAGAATTCATTCTCGGGCTTGGGTGGTCGAAAGCTCCGAACGGCATTGACAAGATAAGCACTTTCGGGGGTCCTTCGACTTCGCGCCATAAACCCTCTGTTATGCGATAGATCTGCGATGCGCTTCGCTCAGGATGACGCCTTTCTGCAGGGGACTAACCAACATCTGGTCGGGTGCAAAAAACACAAAAGATCGAAGAGTTACAGGCTCTGAGGATGACGATTTTGTGGGAGGTTCGAGAAAACCCCATATAGGTTAACGCTTGTGGACGCCAGTGCTGGGTTTATCTGCAACCCACCCAATTCCGGTTTGCAATCACGAAGGCCAACCTAAATTCCTTGCGAAACCGGTCCGGGACCCTGGCAATCAGTGAATTAACTGCACTCCAAACATGCTTAATTTTGACAGCGCTATCTGAACTTAGCCCAGGCCGCTAATTGCTGCGTACCTCCAGAAACATGATTGAGTCCCGCACGGACGGCTGAAGTGAGAATTGCGTCGCGGCCCATTTTCAGCTGTCGATGCGGCGCCACTCAAGCCAAAAAGAGATTGCTGCAATGCGCCACCCAAGCACTGGATGTACAACCGCCCGGCGCGCGGTCAGTGATGGTGGGAGCTGACGCGCGAGCCTCACTGCCGGGATGCATCAGCATCAGGATTGAGGATTCCCGGCGCTGAGTTTCACCCTCGGCAGCGGTTCGGTGTGTGGTTCCGGTGCCCATTTGCCGGAACGGTCTTTGACGGCATAAAGATTCCGCCTACCACAGATAGCGCAGGTGTGGAGGCGCAATTCGGTTTCGTCTTCAAGCTGTTGAATCTCCTCCGGGCTCAAACCACCGGTGCATTGCTTTGGTTTCATGTGCAACTCGGGAACGAATGTCGGTCCCTCGTTGGATGCGGGTCGGGTAACTAAAAAAGTTGACTTTGTAGTGATAGGGAACAATAAGCAAAAGGCCGGAGGGTCTCAACGGAGAGATGGACGCCAAATCACTCCGCTGCTGGTCCACTCAGGGCCGCTTCAACCAGTAGACGCGATCCCGAGGTAAGAATAGTGTGTCCAGTGCATGGCGAATAAAAGGTGAACCAGTCCACAACCTGCACAAGGCGAGTTGCAAAACGCCACCGACTGGCAAATGTGCTTTCCTCTCTGTTTAAATCAAAGCATCATATTTGCGACAGTGTCCGGGTCCTTCTTTTATTCGGTCTATAGGAGCTTTGATGGCACGCCCGTTATGGTCAGGAACGATTCAGATTTCGCTGGTCGGGTTTGCGGTGGAGATCTACCCCGCAACCAGCACCACTCGCCCGATCTCTTTTCATGAAGTCGACAGGAACACTCTGAGCCGGATACGTAGGGAAAACGTGTCGGCAGGTCCAACCCCAGCAACGGAATCAGCCGAGCCGGACACAGGCGAAGAAGCCGAATCTATTTCTGCGAAGTTCAACTCGTCACTCCACCTGGCTCCGCAGGCGAGAGACGCTGGAGCTGCGCGTGAGGAACAGGAATCCCCTGTGCAGCACACGGTTGCAAAAGCCGACATCGTCAAGGGCTACGAATACGAGAAGGGCAAATACGCGATCATCGAGCCCGCGGAGCTCAAAAACCTACGCCTGGCCGGCAAGAAGACAATCGAGATTTCTCAATTTGCCAGGGCGAGCGAAATTGACCCGGCGCTTTATGAAAAGCCATACTTTGTCATGCCCAAGGCGGGACCCCAGGCCCTCGCCTTCGCGGTGATGCGGGAAAGTATGGTTGAAAGTGGCATGGTCGGCGTTGGAGAGATAGTATTCAGCGGCCGACAGCACCTGATGACGTTCGCTCCACCGCACGATCGGCAACAGCCTGGAATGATGCTCTACACCCTGCGTTTTGCAGCTGAGTTGCGCGACCCGCGAGATTACGCAACAGATACCGGTACCAAGCAGGCGGACGCGGCTCAGCTTAACTTGGCGAAGCAATTAATCGATGCCTATACGCAGCCTTTTGAAGTGAGCAAATTCAAAGACCACTACGAGGAAGCACTCCGTGAACTGGTGGAAGCCAAGATGAAGAACCTTCCTCTACCGGCCCCCGAGGTGGAGAAGAAACCACCCAAGGTTGTCGATCTGATGGAGGCATTGCGCAAAAGCCTTGCAAAGGTGAATCCTGCACAGGCCGCGCCCGCGGAGCCAGGTTCCGCGGGCGCCGCCAAAGCAAACGGATCGAATAAGCGGACAGCTACAGCGAGTGATGCAAAGGCGAAAGCCGGTGAGGCAGTCGGCCGCGCCTCAGCAAATAAAAAGACCAAGACCGCTTAGGCCGAGACTGAGCGATCTACAAAAGAATATATTGACCTGGTAGCCAGCCCGGAAGAGCTGGCGTCCCTTGGACGTCCGCTGCAATAATCGGGCCTTGCACAACGACTGCAATCCGAGACCCCGGGCCCGAGCCGGTAAGAGCACTCAAGATGGCGAGCTTTTTCGATTCTTACCCGCGACCAAGTCGAGCGGGCGATCATCCAAATCACGCTATGGTTCAACAGGTTCTTCTCCGGGGGTTCGCTCAGCACCGCGGCCTGGAGATAGGTCAAGACGCTCACGACAGCCTGCGTTAGCGGAGGGCACCCGCGACACTGGCTGTAAACCCTCGCTCGAACGCACCTTTGAGACGATTGGTCGCCACTCCCCGCAAAGCACTCTGTGCGCGGCTTGCTTGGTGATCGAACGGCGCGTGACACAACTCAGCGGAAGGAGAGTTCAAATGAAAAACACGGAATATAGTTCGCAGTCATCTGCCAACTCGGCACCAGAGGAATTCGACCTTGTGATCCTCGGCAGCGGCACAGGATCGAAACTCGCTGCATGGACGTTTGCCGGGCAGGGACAGCGGGTCGCAGTGATCGAACGGAAGTACATCGGTGGAGCATGCCCGAATATCGCCTGCCTGCCCAGCAAGAACATCATTCACACAGCGCAGGTTGCGTCGTACGTGCGCAGAAGTGAGGAGTTTGGCATTGCCCGCGAGAGCTTCAAAGTTGATATGCGGGCAGTGCGCGATCGCAAACGCAGGATGGTATCGGGCGAGGTCGACATTCATCTCGCGGAGTTCAAGCGAAGTGGTGCGGAACTCATCCTCGGCTCGGGACGCTTCATCGGCCCGAAGACTTTGGAGGCCACCCTGCCCGACGGGACACGCCGTCTGCTCCGCGGAGCGAATGTGATCATCGGCACAGGCACCCACGCCGCGTTAGAGCCGATTCCCGGTCTTGCCGACTCGCAGCCATTGACGCATATCGAGGCTCTCGAACTGGATGAGGTCCCCGAACACCTGCTGGTAATCGGTGGTGGCTACGTTGGGATGGAGCTCTCCCAGGCGATGCGTCGATTCGGCAGCAAAGTGACGGTGATCGATCGCAATAATCGATTAGTGCATCGAGAGGACGATGATGTAACCGAGGCTCTCCGCAACCTGTTCGAGGACGAGGGTATCGAAAGCATTCTGAATGCACGGACCAGGAAGGTGTCCGGAAAGTCTGGCCAGTCGGTAAGAGTCGTGATCGAGCAAAACGGAGTGGAACGGACAATCGAGGGTACACACATACTGGTTGCAGCCGGCCGCATTCCAAATACCGAAGGCATTGGATTGGAGTTGGCCGGGGTTGAAGTGACCCGTCACGGATACGTGAAGGTCAACGAGCGGCTGGAAACGACGGCACCTGGAGTCTGGGCAGTGGGTGAGGTGGCGGGCAGCCCACAGTTTACTCACATCAGCGAAGACGATTTTCGCATTTTCCGTGACAACGTCAGCGGCGGTAACCATGTGACGACCGGCAGGCAAGTGCCTTTCTGCCTGTTTACGGACCCGGAGTTCGCCCGTGTCGGACTGAGTGAGAAGGAGGCCAAAGCACAAGGCATTGCCTACCGCTTATTCAAAGCTCCCATGAAAGCTGTACACCGTGCTCGCGCGATGGTCGAAACACGCGGATTTCTGAAGGCGCTGGTGGCGGCGGATGACGACCGCATCCTTGGGTTCACAGCTTTCGGCGTTGGCGCAGGGGAGGTCATGGGTTGCGTGCAAATTGCAATCGTCGCAGGCTTACCCTATACGACGCTTCGAGATAACGTCCTGGCTCATCCGACGCTCACCGAGGGGCTTCACTCGCTATTCTCGTCTGCGCCTTCTGCACCGGGTGAAACGGTGCATGAACAAATCGCTGAACTCGAACGAGCTTAATCGAGCTTGCCTACCGTTCGCCGTGTCCGACACGCCCTCTCACCCGCCCGTCTGGCGGCCTCCATGAGGTTTGCTTTGCGATGAACCTGTCGCCAGGTCCATTTTTAGTTACTCGGCTCTCTCCGTCTGCATCCATCGCAGAAGCGCTTAAGACACACTGGAGGGAATACCTGATGGAGGCTGCAGAGCTCGGGGTGCTCATGTTCTGTATCTGCGTTTGTGGGACGGCGCTCTACAGCAATACATCGCCCGTGAAACGTTTTGGGCTCACGCCCACCGACAAAGCCTTCTGCATGGGGGTTGCTATCGCCGTGGCAACGGGCTTGATCATTCACTCCCCTTTCGGCAGGCGTTCGGGTGCTCACTTCAATCCGGCCATCACTTTCGCCTATTTCCACCTTGGCCGAATACATCGCTGGGATGCGCTCCACTACGTGGCGTCTCACTTCATTGGTGGTCTGGCTGGTGTGTTTGTGGCCCATCGAATCCTGGGTGACAGTTTAGCGGCCAAACCTGTTTCCTACGTCATCACCACTCCGGGAGACTACGGGAGCGTCATCGCGTTTATTGCGGAATTCGCGTTGTCGGGATTGCTCATGGGCTTGGTTCTCTTTGCTACAAACCACAGACATCTGGCCCGGTTCAGCCCATATTTCGTGGCTCTGATCACTGTTTTTTATTACGCGTTCTGTCCATCACTCTCCGGTTTTAGCGTGAATCCGGCGCGCTCTTTCTCGTCGGCTATGTTTGCCAGGGTATGGCACGGTATTTGGGTCTACTTTCTTGCACCCAGCCTCGGCATGCTCGTAGCCGCATCCGTCTATGTCCGTATTGAGGGGCGGGAGAAGGTGTACTGCGCCAAGGTGTTTCATGACTTGAAGTCCACCTGTCCGTTTAATTGCAATTTTTATCAATGGTATCGTGAACCCTATCGCTCCCCAGCGGCGGCGATCAGGAACCGATGACAATGCCCGTTTGGCCTCGATATCCCACACTGTACGAAATCAATACCTGGGTCTGGCTATCTGAGCTCGGGGTGAAGACTGGCAAGCCGATTCATCTGGGTTCCGTACCCGAGGCCGAATGGGATGCCATGGCCAGGTTCGGCTTCGATGCGGTTTGGTTCATGGGAGTTTGGGAACGAAGTCCCGCGGGCATTGCGATTGCTAATCATAATGAGGGTCTGATGGCCGATTTCCGGCGAGCATTGCCCGATTTCAAGCCGGAAGACAATATCGGATCTCCTTACTGCATACGGCGCTATGTGGTTGACACGCATCTTGGAGGTGCAGAAGGTCTCGCGATTGCCAGGCGGCAGTTGGCCGAACGAGGCATGAACCTGATCCTGGATTTAGTTCCGAACCATGTAGCCCCCGATCACCCCTGGGTCACCGATCACAGGGATTATTTTCTTTGCGGGACCGCAGACGACGCCAGGAACGACCCGGGGGCGTACATCGAGGTAGAGGGAAGCTTCTACGCCTGCGGACGTGACCCTAATTTTCCAGCCTGGCCCGATGTTTTGCAGCTCAATGCAATGCGGCCCGGGCTTCGGCAAGCCATGATTGAGACTGTCTGCAGTATTGCCAATCAGTGCGACGGAGTTCGTTGCGACATGGCCATGCTTTTGTTGAACCAGGTCTTCGCGCGAACCTGGGGTGGCCGTGCGGGGCAAATGCCACCAACTGACTACTGGCGTGAACTGATCCCTGCGATCAAAAAAACGCATCCGGGCTTTCGCTTTATGGCCGAGGCTTACTGGGATCTGGAGTATGAGTTGCAACGCCAGGGGTTCGACTTCTGCTACGACAAGCGGCTTTATGATCGCCTGGAACATGGCAACGCGGAAAGTATCCGGCTTCACCTTGGTGCTGATCTTGCTTACCAGGAGAAGCTGTTGCGCTTCCTCGAAAACCACGATGAACCGCGGGCGGCAACAGCCTTTTCACGGGCGAAGGAGCAGGCCGCCGCAGTCACCACGTCTTCCCTCCCCGGGGCCAGACTCTTCCATGAAGGACAATTTGAAGGTCGAACGGTACGGCTGCCGGTATTTTTGGGCCGACGGCCGGCCGAACCCGTCAACCAAGGATGGCAGGTCTTCTACGGCACACTCCTGGCGGCGATCAATGCGCCAATATTTCGCGATGGTGAATGGAGGTTGTGCGGGTGCAGCGGCTGGCCCGACAATCCAAGCTTTCAGGATCTGGTGGCCTGGAGTTGGATCAAGAACGATGATCGGCGCCTCATCGTGATTAATCTCGGTGGCGGTGCTGTTCAGGGCCGGGTGCAGGTGCCGTGGAAAGAAGTTCGTGGAGCAATGTGGCGTCTGACTGACGCTCTTTCTAACCTGAACTGCGAACGCGATGGGCACGAGATGGCCGACGTGGGGCTCTATGTCGAATTGGGACCCTGGGGTTATTACTTTCTTCAGTTTCATCGCATCGAATAGCAGTGATGATTCAGGCGCGAACTGTACTACAACCTAAGAGATGGTGAAGAAGGAGGAACTGCCATGAGTAAATTAAACGATAAAGTCGCAGTGGTTACCGGTGCGTCCAAAGGTATTGGAGCTTCTATCGCGGAGCATCTTGCAGCCGAAGGAGCTTCGGTGGTCGTCAATTATGCCAACAGCCGAACCGGCGCGGACACTGTCGTCGCTCGCATTACCGATCATGGTGGAAAGGCCATCGCCGTCCAGGGAGACGTCTCCAAACCGGCCGATATCCAACGTCTCTTTTCCGAAACCAGGAAAGCTTTCGGCAAACTCGATATCCTTGTGAATAATGCCGGGACCTATGAATTTGCCCCACTTGAGTCCATTACGCCGGAGCACATCCAAAAACATTTGAGCTTGAATGTTGCTGGTCTACTGCTGACTACTCAAGAAGCGGTCAAGCTGATTGGGCCGGAAGGCGGTTCCATCATCAACATTGGCTCGATCGTTGGTCCTATGCCGGCACCGCAGGCATCCACGTACAGTGCGAGCAAAGCCGCGGTCGACGCAATTACGATTTCGCTTTCTCAAGAACTTGGCCCGCGCAAAATCAGAGTCAACTCGCTCGATCCGGGCATGGTTGAAACGGATGGCCTCCGCGCCTCCGGCCTGAGCGAGGGTGAATTTAGAAAGCAGCAAGACAGAGAGACTCCTCTAGGCCGAATTGCTCAGCCTGAAGATATTGCGCTGGCAGCCACATTCCTCGCAGGAGACGATTCCCGGTGGATCACCGGTCAAGTGATCGTCGCCGCCGGCGGCAAACGGATGTAAGGCTCGTTGGTGAGTGGGTCCGAGTTTCCTCAGGTAAGTTTGTGGAGTGAAACGGCATCCGGCCCGGGAAAATTCGCCGGTATGGGAATCGTAACAACTCCCGTTGCGGCCCACTGGACTCCACGCGATAACAGGGTCTGGAAGCCTACGCAATCCAGATTCGGTGTGGGTTCACCGACCCAGGTATGGCCAAGCATGGTGGTATAGACACGGCCCTTTCCATAGGTCCGGACCCAATCCATAGGCTCATTCTGTTTGGAGACAGGGGAATGAGCATAGGTGAGAATCGTCAAGCCTTCCGCAGGACCATGTTGGCCGTGAGTCAACTGTTCTGATGGATGCATCCACACCCTGGGCATGCCCGCGGTGATGGGATGATGCGTGTCGCGCACGTGAATTTGAAATTCCAGCCGTTCAGGATGGCCAGGCTCCAACCCTGTTCCCTGCGGAATGATCACGACCTTGTCATCATCGGACACTGCCAGCCCGGGTCCAAATGTTTTGGAACGCCAGCCCAGGCCGATCATGTCGTTGTATGCGCTCCATTTCAAGAAAGCATTGTTGGCTGCATGGTAGACGACCAGTCCCCCGCCACCGCGGACAAACGTCTCTAGTGATTTTTGGACGCTGGGAGGCCATTCAATTCCATCTTCCTGGTGACCGCCATTGAAGTTATTGATCACCACGTCATAGCGGGAAAAATCGGGGTGCCAGGAATTCCAATCTTCCAGCGGGGCTCCTCGAGGCGGGGTGGTGGATACTTCGACGGAAAACAGAGAGGTGGCGGTTAAGATCTCCGTGATGGCATGAGTCGCGGTCCTCCAGTCGTGATTGTTGACACCATCGACGATCAGGACCCGCACTGGCCGGGGCTTGGCAGACGCGCCTCGAACCGATGTGGCCAGGAGCGCGAGAGAGCATAGCGTAAATTGCCTTCGAGAAATGGTCATGAGATGTTTACAAGTACGCTTGTTCGTTCACCTGGCGCGAACGAGACCATTAGTCGAAGGTGCGGAGCCATATATCGCGCACTGAAATCTTGCACGGCTGGCTTTCGATCTCGAAACCGATGAGTCCCGGTTGATTATTGACTGAGTCTCGATTGTCGTCGATAAAAACCGCCATCAGCTGGCCATTCATGATGTGCATCATCACCCCACCGCGGGCGATGATCTCGTAATCGTTCCACTCGTTTACTTTCACATAGCCGCCGAGCGCCTGCTTGTCGCCGATATTGGCGACCAGGCGGTTTGTCTGGCCGGGCAGCGCCTGGGTCACCTGGCCACGATAGGCGAGGATGCCTTGCATGGTGTTTTCGGAGTACCACTGACCGGTGTAGGAGGATGTCGACGCAGTAACCGGGAACCAGAAGTCGGCCTGTGGACCGGTCATCATAAATTTAAGGTCATAGGGCGGCTGTCCTGGGGGTTGCGGGCGAGTCCACGGCAAGCCGGTTACGCTGCGGTATTGAATTCCGCCGCCACCGCCTTTTTCGATCTTCATCTGCAGCTTCAAATCAAAGTCGCGTGTTTTGTCGCCGCGATAGACGATGTAGTTGTTGCCCTTCGGCTTGCCCTCGAGCGTTTCGCCCACCATGATGCCGTCTTCCACGCGCCAGATGCTGGGGTCAGCGTCCCATCCGGTAAAGCTCTTGCCGTCGAAGATCTGCTTGTAGCCGGTGTGCTCGTCAATGTCATAGGGCGCGGGGTCATGAAATTTGGGCATACCGGGTAGCTTCTCGCCGTTTGGACCAGCCTTAGGTGGCCCTGCAGGAGGAGACTCCAACGCCGGAGGCACCGACTGAGCGGTAATCGCAGCCGGGAGCGCCAGGAAAAGCATGCCCAGCGCGGTTGCGGGCAAGAGTACTTGATAAACGAAGCGGTTGTGGAAGCGGGGGTCGGAGCGATGCGATGCAGACATGGAGTTTCGGGTCTTCCTATTGAGACGATTCAAGAGCTACATGAGTCTAGCGGGAGCCCGGAGTTTTTAGCGAAAGCTTTTTCCATCGCATGTTTCGCTCGCCTGGCCGAACCTCTGCCCTTAGCCGCTCAGCGAAGGTGGGCATATTCAGTCTTCGCTTGCTGTAGGGTCGGGATACCGGGGTCGGCATCTTTCCAGAGGGTTAGGAAGTCCTGGTACGCCTGCCTGGCTTTGGCGGTGTCGCCCTGCATTCCATAGGCTCTCGCCAATTGCAGTTGAGCCATTGCCCCAACGGGATCGGCAAGAAGAAGACCGGGTTGGCTGAGGATGCGACGAAACTCGGCCGCGGCTTCGCCTCCCTTGTGAGACGCGAGGTAAGCATCGCCGCGGACAATCGCAGGGTAGAACATCCCGAAGAACGCCGAGAAAGCGCTGTGGGTGACTGCGAGTTCGTGAGGATACGGGACCATGGATTGGTCGATTGCGCTCGCGGCATCACCACGTTGGAGCGCGAGCAATCCCGCGTAGGGCGGGCAGATAGTGGTATTTGACCGACGTATCTTCAGGAAATCGATTTTGCAGATCATTAGCGAGTGCCTGAGCCCGGGAAGAATCTGATGAGAGCCCCAGAGCAAACGCCGAGGCATACTCCACATCCCGGCTATTGGAAAGCGCAAGGGCCGCCGTCGACTTCTGCCTCGCCGCTGCCGGATTTCCGAACAAAGCTTCCGACACCCCGGCTCCAGCTTCATAGATTGCTGCTCTATCGTTCTGGCCTGCTTGCCGGGCCAAAACGATCGCGCGATCTGACATCTTTCTTGCCCTCTGCAGTTGACCAGAGCGAGCCAACACAAGTGCCTGTGCGTGAGCCATCCATTCTTCGATTCCAGGGTTGCCGACCGCCAGGCCGGCCTCCCGATCCATCCCTACGCTGTTACCGCCCAGGAACGCAACGTGGTAGCGCATAAGCATCCTGAGCTCAGGAATATCGAGTTCGCGCTGTGCGGCCTGCTGCATGGTGCGCTCAGCGTCCGCCGGACGATTTAAGTAAATGTAGCTGGAGGCGAGATTGACATAGGCGGGCGAAAATCCCGGGTCCAGGCTGATCGCGTTCCTGGCTTCAGCAATCGATTTCTCGTACTGACCTAATCCCTGATAAATGAATCCAGACATCAATCCGTGAGGGGCGGGGTCTCGGGGATACGTATGCGCCCACTGTTCACAGGTGCGCCGCGCCTCTTCCAGATTTCCCATGGCCAGTCTCTGGTAAAGCGTGGTGATGAAGAATCTCTCCGGATCGCTGGTGCGGCCGCGCAGCTGATAGGCCCTGGTCGTACTCGTTGTCGCCTGAAGGGATTCGCCCAGGTCTTCATAAAAAATCCCGAGTTGAGCGTGTGCCAAAGCAAAATCGGGATCAATGGTAACCGCCTGCTTGAGATAAGGCACACCGGCTTCCAGGCTGGTGGAGAACCCGACCTTCACTCCTTCGCTATAGGACTTTAAAGCGTCGAGCGAGCTCGTAGTGGCCTCAGCTAATGGGGTTGAGTGCTTCTCCACCGTGGTGAGCGATTCGCCGACTCTGGTTCTGAACTTGACGGCGATTTGACTCAGGGCATTCAAGACATCTTCCTTTCTCGCAGCCTGCGCCTGCTCAAGGTCGAGCACGTCTCCGGTTCCGCAATGCTCTGCACGAAGCGAAACGACGTACTGGGTACCGAGGCTGGCGATCGAGCCTTCCAGGACCGCGGCACCTCCCGTACGCTCGCAGATCTCCCGCGCTATCTCAGGAGTAAGCGGCGCATCCGCCGCCCGGCCCATCAGGCGAAGTGTTTTTCGAATGCGCTGCTCGGAAATGAGGCTGAGGAAAGGTGATTGCGCAAGTTGTACCGCCATGCCCTGGCGCAGTGTCCCGTTAAAAACGGAGTCGCCGGTCGAATTGGCAAAATCGGCAAGCACCACCGAGTCCTTGGTGGTGAGGCGCGCGGGGCGGCGCAGAAAGAAGTGGTATGCCCCGGCACCCAGCGAGAGCAGCAGAACCGCAGCGAGCGATATCCATCCCCAATGCCTTGTTTGCTCGACCTGAACGTGCACTGTGGAGTGGCTGGCGGCAACAATATCGACTTCCTGATCGGTGACCACACGCACGCTCTCGGCCAGGCGATAGCCCTGGCCGGGCACGGTAACGATATACCGGTGGTCCTGCGCGCTCTCACCCAGCACCTTGCGCAGCATGAAGATGTGACGGCTAAGGTTGTCCTCTCCCACAAACGTGTCGGGCCATACCGTTCTCATCAGGTCGTCTTTGGTGACGGTCTGGTTGCCGTGGCGGATCAGAACAGTGAGTATCCGAAACGTCTTTGTGGTCAGAGCTACGGGCTCGCCGGAGCGGAAGAGAAGTTCCCTTTGCACGTCAACGCGAAAGGGCCCGAATTCGTAGAGCTCTTTGCCCTTCTGACCTTCGCTCACGGACATAGGGCGCATTCCCACCTGACATTTTGAGCCCGGATTGGTGAGGAATTTTAGCATGCGGTCCCGCGCTGGCCTGGCATGTACTTCAGGGTTATCAGCCACTTACGGCGCGATCAGCAGGTTTCAGAACATTTCAGGTGCGGTTTCAGGACTTTTCAACCTGCTAGCCGCCAACCTGTCTTCGTTCCACCAAAGAATCGCCCCCGGGGAGCAGAAACCCATGGCCAAGCGAACCACGATCATTCTCGAAACAACTTCATTGCTTGTCTTTCGAGTTCGAACAGAGCGACGCGCGTGGTGCCCGGAATGCGGAGCCGAAGTGGAGATGGTCGTTTCGCCAATCACCGGCGTGGCGCCGGATCCTGCCCAACATGAGGTCGAGAAATGGCTCAGCTGTATGGGCCTGCACCGGACACAAGCAGCCGATGGAGCGGTGCTGATCTGCCTCAATTCGCTGCTTGCTCAACTACAAAACACGAAAACCACCTAACCGTTCCTTGCACGGTTAGCAATTCGCAAAGGAGAACGTTATGAAATTTGGATTGCTGTCTATAACTTCCTGGCTGAGCTTGATGGCTGCACCAGTTGCGCCGATGCAACTGGCTGCCCAGACACAAAAGGCTCACTACACCATCATTGATCTCGGCCCGTCGTCGACGCCCTTTAGCCAAGCGGGTTCGATCAACAACATTGGGCTGGTTTCCGGAGTGGCGGCGGTTCCCAATGGCGCCCAGCACGCTGAGCTGTGGTTCAAGGAGATCTCCTTTCGACATTGGTATACCGGGGTTGGGCGGACCCAACAGCGCAGCAGCCGGCCTCAACGAATGGGGAGAGGTTGTTGGCCAGGCTGAGAGTCCGCATTCAGACCCAAATAAGGAAAACTTCTGTGGGTACGGCAGTGGCCTTACGTGCCTACCTGTGCTGTGGGAATACGGAAAGATCTATGCCCTCCCGCTGCTGGGCGGCCACAATGGGTCAGCCGGCCAGATCAACAATCGCGGCGAAGCTGTGGGCGTTGCGGAGACTGGGGTCCGCGACCTGAATTGCCCCACTGGAACGAGAGTCAATGGCACCGGACCCCAGATTCTTGATTTCGAAGCGGTCGTATGGGGGCCGCGACAGGGCGAGGTACGCCCACTCCGTCCGCTCTCCGGCGACACGGTGGGAATGGCCAATGGGATCAATGACGATGGCCAGGTCGTCGGTTCGTCTGGTTCCTGCGCGAACACCGTAATCCCTCCGTTCGCCGCGGGGTTACACGCCGTGCTGTGGGACAAAGATGGCTCCGCGCACGACCTCGGCAACCTGGGCGGAAAGGGAAACCCTGATCTTTTGGCGATAGGAAATATTGCCAACGCGATCAACAGCCGCGGTCAAATCGCAGGCGTTTCGGCCATGCCAGGGAACACGACCACGCATGCCTTTTTGTGGACCAGGGAGAGAGGAAAAATGCTGGACCTGGGCGTACTTTCCGGAGATGTAAACAGCGCCGCCCTGGGCATTAACGACGGCGGCGAGATGGTTGGAGCCTCTTTCGGCGCGGCGGGACCGATCAACGGAAACCCTCGCGCGTTCCTCTGGAGGAACGGCATCTTGACCGACCTGAACGATCTTATCCCCGCGAATTCACCATTGCATCTGCTCACCGCCTTCGGGATCAACAATGCGGGGGAGATCGTGGGCTTTGGGGTGACAAACACCGGCGATCTTCACGCTTTCCTGGCAACCCCGTGCGATCGCTGATAAGTCGCCTTCGCCGCGCAATCAGCGTGGATGCCCTTCGGTGAGGGGGGTCGTGGGCCTGATGAGACCAGGCGAGAAACGGAATGCTGTGCGAACTGCGCGGTTGCATCAGCCATCGACTCCCACGCCGCCCCGACAGGGGAATCGGTATGCTGGAATCGCATCTTCTGCCAAAGTGGTTGTTCATAAGCGTTGAGGATGGAGGTGAGCGTGATTGCTCTTCACGATCTGTTCGAAAGTCATCTGAACGTTGCTAACCTGGAACGCTCGATGAGTTTCTTCGGCCAAACTCTGGGATTGGAACTCGCGGAAGTTTTTTGGAAGCGCAGGGTCGCGTTTTATTGGATAGGAGGACGAGGCAACTCGATGCTCGGTTTGTGGGAGGTGGGAACAGGCCCGCAGAGGATGAACCTTCACATTGCCTTTCGGTCGGATCTTGTTGAGCTGCTGAGCGCGCCGGCACGCCTTCGAGCAGCGAACGTTGTTCCACTCGACTTTGACGGGGCGCCAACCGACGAACCAGTGGTGATTGCATGGATGCCGGCTGCCTCTCTCTTTTTCCGGGATCCGGATGGAAATATGCTGGAGTTGCTTTCGATGTTGCCTGATTCCCCTCAACCCGATTTGGGAATTGTGAGTTGGAGCCGCTGGAAGCAAATCCACGAATCCGTTCAAGGAAAGCCGGTGGTGTGATATCGATGGGGGAAAAAACAGAACAACAGCCCACTTCCAGGGATGAGTTGGAGTCAGAGGAGCTGGCCCGCCATCACGTCCGGGTCAGTCTTGAGCGCCTGGAAATCCTTGGGCGTGAGGACCCCGTTGCGCTTGCATTCCGCCGGTGTCAGGATTTCCCATACCTCACCGAAGCCGGGCACGGTACGTCCCGGCAACAATTTTAGAATTACCAGCGACCTGCCTTTGCCGGCCTTTCGCAGGTTGTTGGAATTCTTGACCAACCAGGTTTTATGGGCAATCGGTCCGTCACTATTGGCATAGACCGCCATGAGACAAGGATCGTAGAACTTTCCATCGGTCTCCACAAAGTAGTGGGTTGAGAAATGGCAGGCCAGATCGAATGTGTTCGAGCCATAGTTGCCAACGTTGCCCTTGACTTTGGAGTCGAAACACTCCAGGCTCGGTTTGGTGAGGAACCGATCGTTGATGTCGGCATTGCGGGCGGTAAGGTGCAAATCGTCGCGCATCATGATCTTGAGCGCTTCGCGCAGAGTGCCACAGGCAACAGTCTTGGCCCCGTCTCCGTCGAGGAGGTCTTGGGCTTTCTGGGCTCCGGATTGAGCGGCATAGCTCCACTGGGCACAGGCGTAGCCTACAAAGCTTGCGAACAATTCGGGCGTTGTCCCAGCTCCGCCGGCCGCCCGCAGTGCAGCCACAGCAGATGGAGACGTTTTGAATTTACCGTCGAGTATCTCTTGACGTGCGCTCATTTCGGCACCATCCGGTTGACGAGGCTTCTACCAGGCTCCCCCGGGCGAATACTGTAGCGCAACCCTGCTTCGACAAATCTCATTCTGGCTCCGCGCTTCTTGCTGGGTCCCGGACTCTTACTCCGCAAAGAGGTTTCCCGATAGCCTGGACTTTCGCCTTGGTCCATCAGCATACACTTCTTGCCATCTTTCGGCTTTCTAAATGGCGACGGGCTTCAAAGTGCGAGGTTCCGCGGGCTTCGACTATGGACCAAGAGTCGTAGTTCCGGTGAACGCTTACTATTTCAGAGGCTTGCTAACCTTACGGGTATAGGAATGTGCTCATGAAAATCCTTTTGCCATTGCTGATCGTACTTGACATCGCTTCGCCTTACGGCACAGACACCCTTACCTTTTTTCCATCCACGAGATGTCGTTGTGTTCCAGGGTGATTCGATTACCGATGGAGGACGATGGCGTACCGGCAAAGACTACAACCACATCATGGGCCAGGACTACGCCTACATCGTGGCAGCCAGGGCCGGCGCAGAATATCCGGAACGCGGGCTCACCTTCATCAATCGCGGCGTGGGTGGAGATCGTGTTTCTGATTTGGCGGCCCGCTGGCAATCGGACACGCTCGCGCTCAAGCCGAATCTATTGAGTATTTTGGTCGGGATCAACGACACCCTTTCTGCCGGTCCAAATGGGGAGACTGCGGACAATTACAACCGAACCTACGATCAGTTGCTGGCGCAAACCCTGGCGGTTCTGCCGCACGTCAAGATCGTGCTGGGGGAGCCATTTCTGCTGCCTGTGGGCAACCACCAGGCCGGGTATGTGGTGGAGTTGGCCGAAGTGAAGAAGCGGCAAGCCGTGGTCGAGAGACTCGCGGCAAAGTATCATCTGCCTTTGGTCAGGTACCAGGATGTGTTCGACAGGGCACTCCAACGGGCTCCGGCGGAGTATTGGAGTTGGGACGGCGTTCATCCGACCTACGCTGGGCATTGGCTGATGATGCAGGCTTGGCTACAGACGGTAAGCGCGTTCTGGCCGCGAGGCTGAAAGCCTGCGAATCCGTTCTCGCGGGTGGATCCACGCATCCCCATCGTGCGCCGGCGATGCATCAAGGACAAGCGAATAAAGCAAAGCATCCCTCAAGGGGCGGCTGAGAATCAAGATGCTTTGAGGAGGTCTTCGGGCGGGATGATCGTTCGATCCAGATCTGTCACAGTGGGAAACTCTAACAGCATGTGTTGTCGTTCGACAAAAAGCAAGAGCAGTTTTGCGAACCGCAAGACCTGTGCATGTTCGATTTGTCGTCGTTCCGCCATTGGCATCTCCTCCGCGGGTATGCCTCCGTAACAGCCCCCGACTGGTTACGAATTAGATGTAAAAAGGTTACCCCGAGCCTGAGGAAAAAGCCAGCTAAAGTTACTTGCAACGATGACTACAAAAAACTGAACCGGCAACGGTGCATCTGCGTCGGGCAAGGATTCAATGGGCACCAGAGTTTGGTGGAATGCGAGCGACGGTACGGCGCAATCGATCTGGATCTGGCCGCTGAACATCGTATTGTTCGGCGGACAAATTGCGCTCCTGTCGATATTTATTGATGACTGCAAAACTAATGTCCAGGTCAGTGTTTCGAGCCAATTTCGAAACGTGCTTTGTATCAGGGCACCACTTCAGTCATGCCGAAAGGGGCGCGTAGGACGAGGGCTTTAGAGTCTGCGTGAGATCTGCATTTAGGTTTTGTGTCAGGGCACGACTTTACAGGCTGCGGAAAAACTCGGTTTTTTGGTAGGCCGGGGATTTATCCCCGGCGCAAACGCAATGAAATCATCGTGGGCTTTAGCCCCTGAGGGCGACGCGTTCCACAGGGCAGCGCGGAGTTGAGCCTGCGCTTACTTTCCGGCTCTCACGCAGACTCTTTACCACCTGCGGCGCTATTTCCCACTCAGTTCGGCTTCGGCAGCGTTCGGCAGCTCAACCTGCGATGAGGACATGACCTTTGAGCATTCAATAGCTCCTGCAGCTTTCCGTGAGACGTACCATATCGGTTACGTTCCGTCTGTTTGAATTTCGTCCGATCAGCAGCTGAGGAAGCTCCGCAATGGATCGGAACTCGAACTTCCAAGTGGCTCACTACCCGAATTTGGGGTGGTCAATGGCCTTCTGAAGTAAAACACCGTGGAAGGCGGAGAAAATACACTCGGCAGTTTTACTTCCGCTTCTTCGACGTGACCAGCCCGTCATCGAGTTCAGAATCCTCAGAAAAAGAATTTACCGACAAGCTGGATTGCACGTCCCGGCTGCGGATCTGCATTGAGGTCCGCCTGTCGTCGAACCCGTCACGGAGGTGACCACGCCGAAGAATCCTGGACCATCCGTGTAGTTCCCATCCGGCTGACCGAAGTTGGCATGGTTAAACGCATTGAAGGCCTCCATGCGAATCTCGATATACCGGGCTTTTTCCGCACCTAACGGGAAATCCTTGTAGAGGCTCAGGTTGGTGTAGTTAAAGCCAGGCCCACGAAAGAAGTTACGCTTCACATTGCCTAAACTCCCAAGTGGCTCCTGCGAAAACAGCGTTGGATCAAACCACTCGTGATTCGAGGTTCGAGGATTGAAAGTCCTGATGTTGAAGTTTGAGGCATCGGGCGTATCGGCGCAGTTGTAATAAGAGAGGAACTGGCCGGCATTGCAGTACAAGGAGTTTGGTGTTCCTTTGTCCTGAATGGTCACGGGAAATCCAGTCTGAAGTGCCGTTACGCCCGAGATGTGCCAGCCGCCCAGGGCTTCACGGAGGACCAGCTTATCCTGCCAGCTATTGAGGATCGGCACCTCGTAGTTATAAGAGGTAGCAAGACGTTGCCGCGCGTCATAATCCGAGTTTCCGTAATTCAGAAACTCAAAGCCGGGCACGGTGTTGATACCACGGCCGTTGGCCCCTGAACTCTCATACCCGGAAGCGTTGTCGAGTGCGTGGCTGTAGGTGTAAGCGAGTGTGAAGTAGAGGCCATGAGTGGTCCCTTTGGTGAGGCTGGCCTGGAACGAGTTGTAGTTTGAGGATCCGTCTGTGTGCTGCTGGCCAACACTGATGAACCACGGGATTCCATTTCCGAAGGAACCGCTTCCCGCGCTCCCAGGCACAATCGCGGGCTGGGTAAAGTACTGCGGAAAGTCGATGGAAAGTCTGCCTCCATCGGCGGAGCAACTGGGGTCTGCCAGGCAGGCCGCATGGCCGGCTGCAGTAATTGGGTCGCCTTCATACGCCCGCACCAGCTTATGACCCAGGGAGCCGACATAGCCCAACTGCAGGACCATGTTGCTCGGCAGTTCGCGCTGCACATTAAGGTTGAAGTTGTAAACATACGGGACGGTGTAGTTGGTGGGATAGGTGCTGATCGATAGCTCCGCATAGTTGGGCCAGTTCAACTGCGTTCCGGGAGCGGGATAAGAATATGGAAATGGATTCGTCTCTGTTTGTCCGGTAGCGATATCCGCGAAAGGATTGGCGAAGGAGGGGCTGCCTCCGAAATCGGCTGCGCCGAAGGAATTCCTGAAGCCCGGGGGATCGCCAAGGTTTTGCAACTGACCCTCTTCCGCGTCGCGATTCCAGTACATGCCGAAGCCGCCGCGGACAACAAATTTATGCGACCCCGCAGCCCCGAGCAAGCTGGCAGGGCCGGAGCTGGGCGACCAGGCGAACCCCAGGCGCGGGCCAAAGTGATTGTATTTTGTCGTGACACCCCCCGCGATATTGCAGCCAGGGTCCCGCGAATAGGTTAGCCCTGGAGGACCGCCGGGATAGACCTTGGAAGTTTGGGTCCCGCCGGGCGACCAGCAGACAATGCCGAGACCGTTGAACTGATGGTTCTGATAGGGCGACTCCGTATCCCACGCGATGCCATAGTTCAAGGTCAGGTCGTTCGAGACCTTCCAGCCGTCCTGGGCGTAAGCGTAATACTCATGGCCGATAGCCTGGATAAAGCTGCCGGATGCCTGCTGGTAAGAGTCGGGTATGCCGAGGACATAATCGACAATCGGGTCGCCTGAGCTGTAGCTACCGGCGCCGGAAAAGCTGTAGTTGCCGTTGTTGTTGGCATAGTAAGGGTTGCTTACGCCGAACTGCTCATACGACACGCCAAACTTCAAGGTGTGGTTGCCGAAAATCTTGCTGAAGTTATCAGCGGCGCTAAGGTTTGCATCCTTACGCGGTTGTGGCCCTTCGTTCGTAAAACCAAGGAAGCCGCCCGCGACCCCTGAGGCAGTATTGCCGTTTAAGCCGCCCACGCTGATCAGGGGCAGGTTAGCCATGGGACTTTGTGGGGAAATATTGAAACCATAGCTGCTGGGCTGGACAACATGCGTGGGTTCCACATCAGCAAAGTTGAGACGGTAATAACCGGCGCGCAGTTCATTCAGAGCGGTGGAACCCAGAGTATGTGTCCACGATGCCATAAATATCTTGTAATGCTCCGCCTCATCTGCGCCGAACCCAGGCAGGTCAGAGCCACCGAAACTCAAGGCTGTGGCACTGGGGCTCGACTGGACAATGGTGGATGCCCAGAGGGAATCGTTCTGCGACAGATGATAATCTGCGCGGATGATTCCCTGGTCCTGGGCCGCATTGTTGGGAGCATTGAAAGCATAATAGGAGCCACCGCCGACCGTCGTGTTCGCCGCGGGAACGAATTGTTGCAGCAGTTTTGCCGAGATCGGATTGTAACTGCTCGATGCGAGTTGAATATTCCCCGTGGGAAAGCAGGCATTCCATGGTGTTCCAGCCGCACAACCTGCAATGGCAAATGGAATCGGATTGGCAGAAAGGCCGACGACGTTGTTCACGCCGTCGTTGGCGACATTGTTGTCCGCACTGAAATCTCCGTTTAGCTGAGAGGGATTGAATACCGGCGATAGCTGGGTCGCGCCCACCCGGTTCCTGAACCCCTGGTAGGCGAGAAAGAAGAAGAGACGATTCTTGATTACGGGACCACCCAGCGTTCCCCCATATAGGTTCTGGTGAAAATTAGGCCGGCTGGGAGCGAAATAACTTCCGTTGGTCAAAAAGGTGTCGCGATAGAACTCAAAGCCGCTGCCATGGAAGGTGTTGGTTCCCGACTTGAGAACCTGGTTGACGATCGCACCGCTGTTACGGGCAAACTCCGGATTAAGCGTGCTGTACACAATGTTCTGCTCTGCCAGGGCATCGGGGTTAACCGAGAGCCCCTCGCTCTGCAGTGAGGAGTCGGTGATGTCGGCGCCGTTGACCAGGTAGGCATTGCTCTGCGTTTGGCTGCCGTTGGAAGAAAAATTGCCAAATCGGTCGCTCGATTCCATGTTGCCAGGCGCGAGCTTTTGCAAACCGGTCACATCCCGGCCCAGAAGCGGCGCTTCTTCCATTTGCTGGGCGGTAAACACTTGCTTCAACTGAGTATCTGAAGTTTCCACCTGCACCGCCGCGGCTTGCACCTCGACCGTTTGCACGGCAGAGCCGATTTGCAACTGAGTGCTGATTTCGCGGTTGTCATTGAGGTTCAGCGTAAGTCCGGTGGAAAAGAATTTCTGAAAGCCGTTGGCGGTTACGGTGATGGTGTAAGGACCGCCGATCTGCAGTTGGGGAAAAATATAGTAGCCGTGACTGTCTGTGGTTGCCGTAGTCGTGATTCCGGTGCTGGTATTGGCAATCAATACCGCGGCCTCGGGAATGGCGGCCCCAGTTGTATCCGTTACTGTACCGTGCACCGCCGCATAGATGTTCTGTGCCCCCGCCGGTCTTGGTACTCCCACGGTCCCAAAAAGCAATAAGGGAGTAGCGATCAACATTCCGAGCCGCCGCACCACCGTGGCATCCGTAAGAAACCGTCTGAAGTTCAGCATTTGATTCCTCCGTTTCGCTCGTGTTGCCGGCATGGCGACCTACGGATCGAGGGGCCTTGCCCACTCAAGCCAAGTGCGATTGAATGGGCCACCCTCCAGGATTGAGCAGGCACTTCGTCGCCTGTACTTCGTCCGAGATCACGATGTGAATGCAGCCAGCTACACAGACCCCGCTTGAGCAGTGGCGTGCACCTCGATAGCCAAACGCTATCTGCCCATTTTTCTTATGCATATCGATCGTTTTTCTTCAAGGCGCTTACGCTTTATGGAATGCCGGCCGGGAAGGGCCAAGGAAAGATCATTGTTGGTTCAAACTCTGATTTCTTCGCTTGGTAACCGCAAAATGTAGCGTCATCCCAACCACACCGGCTGCAAGCGCGTGCTTCCAAAAACAGTAGCTTTGACGGTCTTCAGGCAGGTAACGAACCCTGGATTCCCGGGGCAAGCGCTCGTCATTCAACAAATCCATCAAACCCGATCCAGCAGCCGGCGAGGTCTTTCAAATTGCTTTTGTATGTCCGCGTCACGGTGTATTCGATGCCACCTTTGATACGAAGCGTGTACTCTCCCGTAGGCAGCGGCTGCAACTCTTCCACATATGAGGCGTTGACCAGGACGGACCGGTGAATGCGCAGGAATCCGTAGGGTCTCAGCTTCTTGGCAATGGAAGAAATCGAAACCCGCAAGAGATAGGAGCCGGCATCGGCTTGCAGCAACACGTAGTTTCCCTCCGCATGGACGGCCATTACATCATCCGGCGCAATGAACAGGATTTTTCCGTTGGCTTTAATCGCGATCTTCTCGCCCTTTCGCTGAGAGAGTTTTTGTAGCTGCGGAAAAGTCTCCGCCGGTCTGACCGCTCGCTCCGCCTCCGATCTGCGGAACACAGTGTCGAGTGCCTCCTCGATCCGTTCATTCGAGAAGGGCTTAAGAACGTAGTCAACGGCATGCTTCTCGAACGCGGCCAGCACATGCTTCTGATACGCCGTTACAAAAATAACGGAGGGTAGGAGACGGCCATGAGCAGTTAGCTGGTCCAGGAGTTGTATGCCGGAGACCTCCGGCATACTGAGATCCAGAAGAAGAACATCGAAGCTCTGGTGCATCAACTTGTCCAGCGCTTCTACGGCGTCGTTGGCTGTCTCAAAGCCTTCGACCTCGCGCCTGCCGGCCAGAATGTTTCTCAATGCGATCTGTGCAAGCGGTTCGTCATCCACAATTAAAACGTGCATGATGGAAAGCCTCGCTCTCAACGTCGCCTGGCAATCCGGATGGGATCGAGATTCCGCAAGCGGCGCCACGTTTGACATTATAGGTTGATATCAACATAATAATCGCGAGCACTTTCTTCATCACCTCTGGCGTTCAGCGAACGAATGTGCTTTGCAGGCTGGTCAACCCATTTAAAGGGCCTGGTGTGGCGCAGCGGTGCCGTCTGACCAATAGAAAACGCGCACCATGAAAATCGTTTCCGGCTCCGGAACATCGCGATATTGGTCGTTGAACAACACCGGTGAGCCTTTCAGGTCTGCTCCCCAATTTGCGTTCTTGGGAACATGAAACATCAGATGCGGGCACCAGTGTCCGACGGAATCACCAAGGTTTCCTGCTTTCGACAACATGTAAGACATAGCACCGGTTTCAGGCATCGGAAGTTCGCGCTTCGCAATCGCGGTCGTGATGTTTTCACGCATCTGTGCTTTCGATAATCCGGCCAATGCCAGCCTCGTTCTATTGATGGTGTAGGGAAGAATTGTCCGCACCGCCGCTGGGTTATAACAAATCGGCCCCCGCATCTTAGGATTCCAGAACTCAGGACTATCAAATGGTGACATCCACGCGCGTTCAACCAGACAGGTGAAGCCGTTCTTCCCTTCGACTGCGGCCTGGTAGCCGCTTTTCTCCAGGACGAGAACCGTGGCATCGCCTGAAATGGATGCCGGCGCCGCGCTCCGCGCAAGGGCTATTTCGGCGCTCCGATCTGCCATCAGGTATCGATCGAGCGGCGCCATACTGGAATATTGCGTTTTGGCTTCCTGCGCCCATGTCTGTCGTGAGGCTCCAGAGACAGAACTGAGCACAAGCATCAGGAGGGCGGCTGTACGGAATTCATTTCGACTCATCAGGTTCTCCGGGAAGACCGGTCACGCCGCACTCGTTTCCTTCGATGGGGAGCAGCGCTTGACCGCTTATTGAACAGCAGTTCCAGATACCGTCGCAAATGGTCGATGGTTGCGGCAGCGACCTCGCGATCGTGTTTCGCTTTCGCGAGAATGAACGCGCCCTGGAGGGTGGCCTGGGTGTAAAGCGCCAGGCTCTCAGCCGTCCAGTTCGGGAGCAGGGCCCGCTGGCGCATAGCTTCTTCTATGTCCGGAACCAGCGTTGCAGCGTGCTCGCTGATACTACGATTACAGGCGTCGCGGATAGCAGGATGCGTCTCGTAGACCTCCTGCACCATGGTGCCGGCGAGGCAGGTAAAATCCGACAGCTCACCCATAAGCAGGGCCTTGCGGAAATCAACATAGGCCAGCAGGCGGTCGACCGGGTCAGCGAGTGAGTGATACGGTGCGGAGGCAAAGAACGCACCCGTGCTTTCTATCCAGTATTCAGCTGCGGCCAGCGCCAGCTCTTCCTTGCTATCGAAGTGGTGAAAAAAACTTCCTTTGGTCAGGCCGGCGAAGTCGCAGATGTCCTCGATGCGCGCTGCGGAGTATCCCTTGGCGCGGATTACGTGCAGCGCCGCGTCGAGGATCCTGGTCTTCGATTCATGTCTTGTTTCCGTCGGAGCCACGGCAAACCAGCCAATCGTATGAATCATACCCACTAGTTGGTTTGCCTATCAAGGCTTTTGTAGTTTGATAAGGCCTTTTGGATCAATCTCTCCCGGGCACCGATGGCCTGGTTCCTGCAGCTCCGCATAAAAGCCTGACTCAACCCTTATACGCCCGCTGCCGGCCGCCCACCCTGGACGCATGCCCCATGAACGCGATTACTTCAGCCTCGCGTACTCGGCCCTGGCTTGCATGAGCAAGGCCACATTATGGTCTGCGTTCTTCCAAAGCGTGAGGAAGTCCTCGTAGCCGGCGAGTGCCCGGAGCCGGGCGGACTTCGCATCGTCGCCTTGCAATGTTCGCGCCTCGAGCGCATTGGCTCGGGCTACTCCCAGATGAGCCAAGGCTCCTGTCCAGCAATTCCAGACGATGCCGCGATGGTCGATGATTTTCTGAAACTCGATTGCGGCGGCTGCCCCTTGTCCGGCTGCCAGGTATGCGTTCCCGCGTATGTACAAAGGGTAGAGGCAAGAAAGGTTGTCGCCGAAGGTCTCCCCTAATTCCAGGGGCGAAGACGCCTGTGGAATATTCAAGGCCGAGGCCGGGCTGTTTGCGTTGAGCGCCAATTGCGCGCGAATCGCGGGCAGCCAGAGCCACTGCATCTGCGTGTCCAACGGAAAGCGTTTCGCCAATGACTGGGCCAGGGAGCCGGCTCGTGCTATATCACCCGCCAAGGCAAAGGCAACGGCGGCTTCGCTCTGAACTCGTTTGCTGGTGGGAGCAAGCTGCAGCGCTTCAGTTGCCGAGCGCCGGGCGCCGGCTAAATTGCCATAGGCGGCTTGTTGCTGCGCCGCAGTTGCCAGGTACGCCGCCACCTTTTCTTTTTTGCCTACCCGCATGGCGGAGTCCACGGCCCGCCTGGTCAGATCACGCGCATTGCCCACATGACCGGCATAGGCTTCTGTGGCCGCGGCGAGCGCCAGCCCATCAATCTCGTTGGCCGGTTCACTCGCAAACCAGCCCTGTTGCTCGGCCATCGCTGCGGCATCTCCCTGAAGAAAGGCCAGAGTATAGAGGATGCCGTGAAAATCCGCGCCTTCGAGTTTTTGTCCGCGGGCTTCGAGAATGACCTTTCGCGCCTCGTCAAAATGCTGCAGCGCCATCCGGTAGCGAGCCAGGCTCGCATACCAGGTGATGCGGCCAGGCTCGAGGCTTATTTGTTGACCCATGAGCGTGGACGCTTTTTGATATTCTCCCTGCTCGGCATACACCAACGCCAAGCCGATATACCCCACCACCTCCCGCGGATAGGTCTCCGTCTCTTCCTGAAATGTCTGGGCTGCTTTGTCCAGTTCGCCAGTTACATGGCGATAGTATGCTGCGGTGATTTCCAGCCTCTCCCGCTCACTCGCGTGGCCGCGCAATTGAAACGCGCGGGTAAAATACTCGCTCGCACGCTCGGTTTCGCCCAGGCTGGTGTAGTCCAATCCCACTGCGCGGTATCCCATGGCGAAGTTGGGATCGAGCTCGATGGCGTGCTGATCGTAAAGCAAAGCCGCACCGAAGCCTTTCTCCCGGTAGGTTTTTTGGCCGAGGCTGAAGGCTTTCAAGGCGTCAAGGGAAACGGTGGTCGCTTCGGCAAGGGGGACATCAAATTTCTGCACTGACCCCAGGGATTCACCGAGTTGACCGCGCAACCGGGTAGCCGCTGTGCCCAGTGCGTCCAGGACTTTCTCCCGGGTAGCCGCGGTGACCTGCTCCTGCCCGAGGATGGTCCCGCTCTGGCAATTGAGTGCCTTCAACCCGACCACATATTCGCTGCCGAGCCGGCTGATGGTCCCAGCAATATAGGCCTTGCTTCTGGCACGCAGACAAATCTCACGCGTGACACCGGGCGTAAGCAGGGTGGAGGCTGGACGAGTCATGAGTTGCAGCGTTTCCACCACCTGCTGATCGGAAAGCACGCTGAGGAAGGGCGACTGCCGCAAAGAAACGTTCAGCGCGGTTTTGAGAGCGTCATCAAACACCGTGTCCCCGGTGCTATTGGCAAAATCAGCAAGCACTACGGTGTCTTTTTCTGTCAGACGGTCGCTCAGAAGACGCGCACGCTGGTAAAGGCCGCCCGCGACCACTAGGGCAACCAGAAGGACAGCCAGAGCAACCCAGAGCCCGGCAACGCGTCGCGACCGTGGAATCCCAAGGCGGCCGGTTTCTGTCTCCCGTTCCAGCCGGCGTAAGTCGGCCTGTATCTCCGCCGCGTGCTGATAGCGACGATTCCGATCTTTTTCCAGGGCCTTCCCGACAAGTTTCTCCAACTGGGGAGGCAGGGCAGGATTCAGGCGGATGACCGGCTGCGGTGCGCGATGCAGAATCGACTCCGAGATCGCCACGCTGGTGTCACCAGGAAATGGCAAGGCGCCGGTGCACATCTCGTAGACGACCGCGCCGAAGGAGAATAGGTCACTCCGGGCGTCCAGTGGGTAACCGCAAACCTGTTCCGGGGACATGTAGGCTACGGTGCCCGCAACCATCCCGGTGCTGGAGAGTTGCTCGTCCGAGGAGAGGGCCGGTCGCTCCGCCGTAACGTCTGCTGCTGCTTTTCCCACTGACGTCACCTTCGCCAGGCCGAAGTCGAGGATCTTGGCGTGCCCGCGCCGGGTAATGAAGATGTTGGCGGGTTTGATGTCGCGGTGGATGATGCCCGCGGCGTGCGCGGCCTCCAGGCCGTCTGCAATGTTGATGGCGATCGGAAGCAGATCGCTCAGCTCCAGAGGGCGCCCGGCAATACGGTGCTTCAAGGTGAGGCCGTCGAGAAACTCCATGGCAATGAAGGAGTGGCCATCTTCCCGGCCGACTTCGTAGATGGTGCATATGTTGGGATGATTGAGAGCAGACGCCGCGCGCGCCTCGCGGCGAAAGCGTTCCAGGGCTTGCGGGTCCTGGGCGAGTTCACCGGGCAGAAACTTCAAAGCGACAAAGCGGCCAAGCTCGATGTCCTCAGCCTTGTAGACAACACCCATACCCCCGCTGCCGAGTTTCTCCACGATGCGATAACGGGAGATGATACGGTCCAGCAGCGAATCGCCGGAGCTCTGCTGGCCTCGGCTTTGCTGACGAACCAGCGCACGCGCGGCCGCCTCGATCGCGGGGCGCTCGAGGAAGCTTCCTGCATGCGCCTGCGCAGCTAGCAGAGAGCGAACTTCGCGCTCCAGGGTTTCGTCGGCAGCACAAGCGCGGCGCAGATAGGCATCGCGCTCTTGAGGCGGGCAGTCCAGCGCGGACTGCAGCAGGCTATCGACTTGTTTCCATCGATCCGAGTCCATCGTTCGTCTCGCCTGCCAGTTCGCGGTAGAGCCACGCTTTGGCTGTGCTCCAATCGCGCATTACAGTGATCGAAGAAACGTTGAGCACCTCTGCGGTCTCTTCCACGCTGAGTCCGCCAAAGAAGCGCATTTCCACGACTTGCGCCTTGCGCGCGTCGAACTTCGCAAGGGTATTGATGGCTTCATCGAGCCAGACCAGGTCCGTATCCCGGTCCCCTGCAACGATCGCCACGTCTTCCAGCGAAACGTGGGGGATGTTTCCTCCCCGCTTAAGATTGTGGCGGCGCGCGTGTTCCACCAGAATCCGCCGCATGAGCTGAGCGGAGACGGCGAAAAAGTGGGCACGATTTTGCCACTGCATACCTTTGTAGTCCACCAGACGCATGTAGGCCTCGTTGACCAGCGCGGTCGCCTGCAGGCTGTGGCCGGGCCGCTCGCGCTGCATGTAGTGCCGGGCGATTCGATGGAGTTCGGCGTACACGATTGGCGTAAGGCGGTCGAGAGCATCGCGGTCGCCATCGCTCCAGGCGCGGAGCAGCCCGCTCACTTCTTCCAAAGGCGGTTTCTTGGCCCCATCGTGGCGCTGGTCGATGACGCCTCCTTGACCCTGCGGGGAAATTTTAGGCCGATCACCCTACCGGTTCAAAAAAATGGCGGCCTGATGATAGTTGCTGCCCGCAGTCTGCGCCTATCTAGTTGGAGCGATGCAAGTCGCTCAGCAGGCACTTTCCGTACGGCCAGACGAAAGGGGGAAATATGAAATCCAGAATATCTTCGTGGATTGCGCTCATGAGCCTAACAGCTCCGCTGGCGATACCGCTTGGGGTCATCGCGCAAGAGGAGCAAACCATAGGTAACGTACATTACACAGTGAAAGATTTGGGCACGTTGGGGGGAGGATATAGCTTTGGGTATGGAGTTAACAAGTTAGGCGTGGTATCGGGAGGAGCGGCGACACCGAAGCAGACGGATTTTATCTCCCAAACCGCCTTCCTCTGGGATAGGGACCTTAAGCTGGTGAATATTGGCACGCTGGGAGGAGAGGCGTGTGCCGGCTGTAGCAGTGAGGCGACCCAGATAAATATTTGGGGCGAAGCCGCGGTGATTTCGGAAACCAGCAGCCCTGCCTACAAGGGTGAGGATTTCTGCGGTTTCGGCACCCACCGGCAATGCCTCGGCGCCGTTTGGAAAGATGGCGTGATGAGGGCGCTGAGCCCGCTCAACGGCGGCTACAACGCACAAGCCCAGTGGATCAACGACTTAGGGCAGGTGGTGGGTTTTGCCGAAAATGGCACCAGCGATACTACCTGCGCCACGGCTACGCCTTCTCAAGTGCTTCGTTTCGAGGCCGTGATCTGGGCCCCGGATGGCAAGGCTCGCGAACTTTCCCCCTTGGCTGGAGATACGGTCGGGTATGGCTTCTCGATCAATAATCTCGGTCAGGCGATTGGGGTTTCCGGTATATGCGGAAACACGCGCGTGCCACCCATCACTCCGGGCCAGAACGCGCCGCACGCCGTTCTGTGGGACACAGACGGCAAGGCTACCAATCTCGGTAGCCTGGGAGGCGGCGGATTTAACATCCCCGGAGGCATCAATGACCGCGGTGAGGTAGCCGGGGCATCGTTAGCTAAAGATGGCACGGTCCATCCATTTCTTTGGACCAGGGAAACAGGTATGCAGGACCTGGGCGGGTTTTCCGGCGCCATTGTGACCGGAATTCCCTGCTGCGGTACGTTGAATAACAGCGGAGAAGCCGTCGGGTTGACGGTGGACAAGCAGTTCAACATGCGCGCCTGGTTATGGCGGGACCACACCAAGACGGATCTTAACCTCTTGGTTGCGAATAACTCGCCCTTGTATCTGGCCGCGGCATTTGCGATCAATGACGATGGACAGATCGTGGGCCAGGCGATCGTGAAGAGCTCGTGCCCGGCGCAGAGTCCGCCGGCCTGGCAAGTCAACCAGTCAGCATGCGCGGAGGTCCATGCATTCCTGGCTACGCCGTCGCGCTGAGGTGACGCGCTGCTGGAGAGAGGATGACATCGAGAAAGGGAGCGTATCAGCAAGGCTGGAGAGGGCAGGATGATTCCCTGCCCTCTTCTCCTTGATCCTGACGGTCTTGAAAAAAACCGCAATCGAGTGACAGGATGCCTGTTCATCTGGGTTCGCCAGTGTTAGCCGGCCCCGATTCTTCATGGCCTTCCAGTGCCAACAGTAAACCGCGCTCGAGACGCAGACTCTTTAGCCCCTGCGGCCCTATTTCCCTCTCAGTTCGGCTTCGGCAGCGTTCGGCAGCTCAACCTGCGAGAGGATATTACCTTTGCACCATTCAAATAGCCTCCATCACGCCTGGTGGGCCAATGAGCGAAAACGCCGATTTATACTCGCTGATGGCCGAGATTCTAAAGATCAAAATTCGCCAGGACGGATGGCTCCATTGCGCCGCTTTGCTCGATCTCGATGAACCCGCCGGCGAGTTGAGCCGTACCGAGGTCGCAACCTTGAAAGTAAAGACTGAACTGCCGCCAGTCCCAATCGCAAAGCACATAGGAAGCTTTGCATGTGTGCTGCCCCTGCTCATCATCATAATGGTGCTCGGCAGCGCAGTTGGCCGGGCACAATCCGTGTCTGTCGAGGATGCCCGGTGCAGGGCCCTGGCAAAGACGGACTTCTCCACCGTTCCCGACGCGCCCACGCAAATCTCGGAGGCCACCCTGGTGAAGGATGTCCAGGGACTCACGGGCAAAGCGCACGTGAGCGAAGACCTTGTAAAAGCGATTGGCCAGGTTCAGCCCACGTGCCGCGTTTCCGGCTACGTCGCACCCAATGCCGGCTTTGTGCTTCTGCTGCCGGTATCGCAGTGGAACGGTAAGCTGCTGCATGTTGGCTGCGGAGGCTGGTGTGGGAACACAGAGTATGTGCCTGGGTCGTGCGCAATGCACGCCGGCTATGCCTGTGTCGGCACCGACATGGGCCATACGGGCCGGGGCGGTCTATGGTCGCGTAACAATCTTCAGGGCCAAACCGATTTTGAGTATCGCGCCACACACGCCGTCACCCTTGCCGCGAAGGCGATCCTGCAACGTTTTTACGCGGCCGCGCCCAACAAGTCTTATTTCATGGGATGTTCCACCGGCGGCTATCAGGCCATGATCGAAGCGCAGCGCTTTCCCTGGGACTTCGACGGCATCATTGCCGGCGCACCCGATATGGATGAGAGTGACCTGGCGGTTCGTGGCATCTGGGCCAAGCGGAGTTTTCTCGGCGACGATGGAAAACCCGTGCTGAGTGACGCCGATATACAACTTCTGCACAATGCCGTGCTTGCCCAATGCGATATGGATGACGGAGTCAAGGACGGCATCGTCAGCGCGCCGTACCAGTGCAAGTTCGATCCGTCGGAATTGCAGTGCAAGGCCGGCAAACAGGGCGATTGCTTGAGCGCGCGTCAGGTCCAGGCCGTCAAGGATATCTACGGCCGGCCCCATGATTCGAAAGGCCACGCTATTTCGCCGCGAGGTATCTTTCCCGGCGCCGAGCTTCAATGGAAGGATGCGTTCTCCAGTACCTGGGGCGACGAATTCTTCAAAGACACGGCCATCCTCTCCACCGCGGGAAAGGAGTGGAACTACACCGGCTTCGACTTCGACAGCGACTACAAGCGGAGCGGGATCGGTGTGCTCTATGCGGATACCGACCCTGATTTGCGCAGGTTTAGAGACGCTGGCGGAAAGCTGCTCAGCTACCAGGGGGGTAACGATATGACGGAGATGCCCGGCGCGGCTTTTGACTACTACGAAACGGTGGAAAAGACGATGGGCGGCCCTAAGGCCACCCAGGATTTCTACAGACTATTCGCGATTCCCGGCATGAATCATTGCGGGGGCGGCGACGGCGTATCCGCTTTCGACTATCTGAGCTATCTGGAGGCGTGGGTTGAACATGGGCAGGCGCCCGACGTCATGATCGGGGCGCATCTCAGTAATCCTTCCCGGGGCCCGCTCAGGATGCCGCTCGACCCGGCGATTCCGGTTAGTTTTACCAGGCCGGTTTATCCCTATCCGCTGCATGCCAGGTACAAAGGTACGGGAGATAGCAACGACGCAGCGAATTTCGTGCCCGTGGAATGATGAGCCCGTTCGTCCGTTCCTGGTTTTTCACTCCTCGCGCAAGGGCCTCGCATCGGTTCGATCGAGGCTGCTGTGCGAGCGGGAACAAAGGCTGCGATTAATCCGACCGTCGATAAGGCCACCGCCACGACGGAGAGTCAAAGAAGTTGCTCCCTTGGCGAGAAGTTTTGGTCGTGGCAAACGAACCCCTCAGCAGCAAGACACCCATACTCCATTCCGCGAAACTTCTGCATTCGATCATGTGTTGGATAGAACGTTGCTTCGGGCTTTTGGCTGGTGTGGGCGAGACAAGCCGCACGTTTACGATCTTCAGCTTGGGTGATGTCCACGTAGTGGGTAGGTTTGAAGTTCTGCGTCTGAGCACCGGTCTCAACTTCGTAATAGAACAGGCCGGCCCGCCTCCCGCTCTTTAGCCAATAGTCGTACACCAGCAGGGATGCAGCGCGATGATCCCGATGGCTATCAATCGGCCATTGCGTGAAGAGGATCGCCGGTTGTTCCGCTTCCAGTATTTGGCTCATACGTTTGTATTGCGCAGGGTTTACCTCAGTATCCCCATCGATCTGCCCAGCGAAGACTGGCCTCGCCTTCAGAATGGCGCAGGCCTTTTGCGACTCGGCTGTGCGAATTGCAGCAGCCTCACTCGCCGATTTCCCATCGATGCCCGCTTCTCCCGCAGTCAGATAGACAATCACCACCTCGTGACCGAGGTCTGAATACCGCGAAATGCTACCGCCGCAACCAGACTCCGGGTCGTCAGGATGTGCTCCAACAACAACGACTTTCATTTTAGGAACCGGCTCCGATGGATTGGCGATGGTTGCCTCTCCCAAAGACGGCATTCCCATCGCCAATGCCCCAGCGAAACCGGCTGAGCGCGTCAGCATGTTTCTTCTTGTGATTCTCTCCAAGGTTCTCTCCTCAGGCTCATCTCGTCTCTTCGAGTTAACACCCGTAGGCGGTGTCCACGTCCGCAAACCTCGCAAAGAGGGCAGCGCATCTGTTCATGGTGAAGCTGGACTAATGCGGCCGGAAAGTCTTCCCCGTCTCCAGCAGAGTTTTCAATCGCGAGAGAATTCGGGGCCATCCATCCGCGTTCTGAGCATAGGCCGGGTCGTCGTCCGCCCAGTCATCGTTCGTTACCACGACCTTCACCGCCTCCGTTTCCGGAGTCAGCTCCACCTTCACTCTCGACATCACAGCTCCATCCCCCATTCCGAACTTGTACTCAAGCAGCTTCGGCGGCTCCGCACGCAGCACCTCACCCGTCACATACCGCATCGGCTTCCCATCCTTGCCCGGCCCCGACCACGTCATCGCCCCTCCCGGCTTCAGGTCCACCTCAAAGTCCGCGCCCATGAAGATCTTCTGATTCGCCTCCTTCGAAACGAATCCATCCCAAACCTTCTCCACGGGGGCGGCGATGTAATAAGTAAAAATCAGCGGGGCCTTAGCCATATCAATCCTCCAGGTATTCCTCGAAATGCTTTGTATTAGGCACGACTTTAGAGTCTGCGTGAGAACAGGAAAGAAAGCGCAGGCTCACTCGGCGATGCTCTGTGGAACGCGTTGCCCTCAGGGGCTTAAAGCCCCTGCGTGAGCACCCCGTTTCCAAACTAGTCCCGAAGGGACGGCTGAACTTAGCCCAGGACGCAGTCCTGGGTACATCATGAAACATGATTGAGTCCCGCAGGGACGACTGAAGGAGCATTGCGTCGCGGCCCATTTTCACCCGTCCCTGCGGGACCCACGGCAGGCCGGGGCAGGCTGGGTCGCCCTTTCGAATCAAACCCAGGACTGACGTCCTGGCCCATTTTCAGCCGTCCCTTCGGGACTAATTTCGTAGTCCCAGTTCTCACGCAGCCTCTTTAGCCCCTGCAGCGCTATTTCCCTCTCAGTTCGGCTCCGGGCAGCGTTCGGTAGCTCAACCTGCAAGGAGGACATTACCTTTGCAGCATTCAATAGCCAAAAGCTTACTTGCATGACAAGGAAATCCTAAGGCCGTTTATTACGAGATGTGGGACCGAGTTTCCCTCGATTGCTCTTGGTCGATTGTCGTATCACCTGCCAGTTTGTACCGCGCAGGTAGTTGGATGCTGATGATCTGGTCATTGAAATACGCACCAGACGGGACGCTCACCGCGTCCGAGCCGCCAATAATCCTGGTGCAATGTCCATCCTTACCCCATCCTTCACCCACAGGTCTAAAGATTGGATTTCTTCACTTCCTCCTGTCACCGTACTTACTCGCCGCTGGCCACCGCCTTAGGATTCTTCACGTACGTGCTTAGCCAGTTATTCATCTCCCAGAGCATGTGGAGAACAGACTCCCGTGCCGCATAGCCGTGGGACTCCAGTGGAAGCAACACAAATCGCACGGTGCCACCATGGCCTTTTATCGCGCTGAATAAGCGCTCGCTTTGCATGGGAAAGGTGCCCGAGTTATTGTCGGCCTCGCCGTGAATGAGCAAGATGGGTGTCTTGATCTTGTCCGCATACGAAAATGGAGACATCCTGTAATACACCTCAGGCGCCTGCCAATAGGTCCGATCCTCATTTTGAAATCCGAATGGCGTCAGCGTGCGGTTGTAGGCTCCGCTACGGGCGATGCCGGCTTTGAATAACGTGCTGTGCGCCAGCAGGTTCGCGGTCATGAACGCGCCGTAAGAATGGCCCATCACGGCAACCCGGTCTCGATCGACTACGCCGAGCCGGGCTCCTTCATCGATGGCAGCCTTGGCGCTCGCCACCAACTGTTCGACATAAGTGTCGTTCGGCTCCGCCTGTCCTTCCCCCACGATAGGCATAGTGGTGTTCTCCAACACCGCGTAGCCCTGGGTGGTGAACGGCACGGGCGATCCCCAGGACAAACGGGGGAACTGATAGGGAGATCCACTGATCTGCCCGGCGGCTGATCTGGTTTTGTACTCGGTGGGGTACGCCTCGATCAACGCCGGCAGCGGACCATCTCCAGTCTTGTACCCGGGCGGGAGATAAAGGTTCGCGCTCAGATCAACTCCATCGGCACGTTTGTATTTGAGGACCTGTTTTTTCGGCAGCACCGCACTCCCGTAGGGATTGGGGAAGTGCGTGACCTGTGCCAGGGAATTGTTGCCGAGATTCTTGAGATAGTAGTTCGGATTCACTCCCGGCGATTCTCGTTGAATCAATATTGTGGGAACTGCCGGATCGACAACCGCTGACGGGGACTCATAAAATGGCGCGGCCGATCGCCACAAGCGCTTCGTCTCGCCTGTGGCCAGGCTCATCAGTGAGACAAACGGCTGGTCTCCTTCAGCAGAGGCTCCCTCCGCGTGTACGTAGACCCCGCTCCCATCCGCTGTTGTGCGGAGAATGAGTTTCCCTGCCGTGTTCATCACTTCAAACGGATGGCCCGGATCATGATAGTGATCTTCAAAAGACCCTTCGAACAGCTTCACCTCCCGGCCCGGAGCTTCCGACGACACCGCAAGCATGATGCGCTTGCGATCCTTCCAACGTTCCTCCTCCACGATCGCGACCTGACCGTTTCCCCACGCCATACTTGTAAAGCGCAAAGGAATTTCCGCAAGCTTTCGCGGCTGTTCCGTGAAGGGCGCGTCCCGCATCCATAGCCGGTCGCGAACCGCTGCTTCCACTCGCGGATCTCCGCCATCGGCTGCTTCCACCCAGAAAACGGTAGAGGGCGCATCACTCCGCCATTGGAATTCGCGCGGTCCCGCTTCCACCGCATCGTGAATGCTCGGGACCGCGTCCTGCAGCGGGTTGTCAGCCAACAGGGCGGTCTTCCCCGTCTTTAGATCGACGACCGAGACGCTCTCCGGAAACATGTAGTAAGGCAGAAGGTAAGAATAGGGATGACGGCACTCGTCCAGTAGCACATAGCGGCCGTCGGGAGAACCAGAAGCGGTTGCGATTACGCCCGGCTTACCCACGGGTGCGATCTTACCGTCAAGACCAACGACGACAACCTGCGAGGTTGCGTAATAGTCGAAAATCGTCTCGTCCTCGGGACTCTTCAGCAGATCTTCAAAGGTCGGCCCGGGGGTAACCCGCCCGAGATTCTCCTGGATCACGGGCCCTACCGGCACTTCGCTGCGCACGGGCGCGGGCCCCCGCGTCTTCGGTACCGCGATGCAGATCAAGTGCAGGCTGTCCCCTGACCATTCGCAGGGGCGGGAAAAAATCCCATTCAACGCCAAGCCAGGCACGCGCCGCGCCTGCGCCGAAGCTACATCCACGATCCACAGGCTCAACCCTGCATCCCCAGTCGTGTCGCTCACGTTGATAAAAAAAGCGTGGCGGGCATCCGGTGCCCAGCCGGCAAACGGGGTCAGCCCACTCACGTCCGCGATGATGGGGATTTTCATTTTCGCGGGAAGACCCGCAATAGGCCTCTCGACGCCGTCGGGCAGCTCTTTTAAGCTCAGGGCCGTCAAGAAGCGCCCACGGCTGGGACCGTTCGTCTTTGGATTGAATCGCAACCCAGCCAGCCGCATCTCCGGCTGAGCCAGATCCGCAATCGAGGGTAGTCCCGAGATGGGTTCAATCAGCAGCCATCGTTTGCCCCTCTGATCTGCGGGAGAAACATCCACAATCGGGGTCGGCCGCGCATCGACTAACTCGACGATTGCCTTCGGTGGCTCCTGGTATTTGAGCGCGCTCTGAGCTTGAACCGCAGCAATCATCGCTGAAAAAAACAGCGGAAAGAAAAGATAGAAGCAAAGGAAACGCCACGTCCATGGCGACCCGGAGCATGCACCAGGCCTAGTCCTGAACCAGAGCTGCGATTGACTTACCTGCCGATGCATGACGTATATATTTGGAGACAAGGCCGCGACCTCCGTGCCATGCAGGCAAATTTAACACGAACAAAACTTGCCGGTGCATAGGCATCACGTCACTAAGAGGGTCGCGACGGGGAGTAGACGAGGTTTATTTGGGAGAGGGACGATATGCAATTTCCCAATGCCAAACATTTGCGGGATTGTGTGGGCGCTGAATTTTCGCTTTGAGGAGTTACGTTTAGCCGAATTCACCTGGCGACGAATCAATATCTACATCGAGATCCTTAGCGAGAGGCTTTTCACCAAACAACTTTCCTTGCCCGATAGTGAAGTGCTCAGGCCCTTCATCGGGGTCGAGCGTTAAGTCTTGGTTAACCAGAGATATTAGAAAATTCGTCTTATAGAGGGCGTTCTTGAACAAGACTGTCATCGTTATCGTGGTGGCCATCGGAAACCGGCTTTCGGCAAATTCGATGTCAATCAGCTGATCAGCTACCTCTTCCTTCTGGTTATCGGGAGCAAGGGGTCGCCAGGGAATGAAAGCCCCTTTCTCAACAATATTGAATCGACCAAGTTGCCCGCGCACAAAGAAAAAAAAGAAGAGCGTATATTGGCGGACGATCTCCAGGGACGTATGCTCAGTAATCCTAAAACCATATGTCTCGTTCGCATTGTAGATTGCCTCGTTCGTCCACTTCATGGCATGGATCGTGCCGAGACGACGAGACCACAAGTAGAAGCGCTGATTCGGCGGTTCCCGGCGGCTCGGGTCGCCAACGGCGAGAACGCTGGCTTGATCGAGGAACCCTAAATCCGCCGTAAGAATATCATTAGCAGCCTCGTCGACGCCGTCTGGGAGGTCTGAAGAGTTGGCTAATGCATTACACTCCGCAGATGTTGCCGGTCGCCAGTCCAGAAATCGGGCAAGCTCGGTGGTGCGTTGGGTCTGCCTCCGGGAAGTTGACTGTAAACCGGGGTCTCGACTTTTTTCACGAAAGATAGCGAGGACAGCATCAAGCGAGGCTGCGTCTGCGCGTTCTATTGGACGTTGCCCCAATGCGTCAACAAGGTTGTGTAGATTATCATCTTCCTCGAGTAGCACACGGACAACATCCAATGCCCCCGAAGCAATAGCCAAATGCAACGGTGAGTCCCCATTTCCATCCAAGGCTGTCGGATTAGCGTGGCTACGCAGCAGCACCTTGGCAGCTTCGCCTCTATTTTTTTCGGCGGCAACGTGAAGTGGGGTTCGCCCGCCATTTTCCCGAGCATCCACAAAGGAACCAGCATCGATCAATTCCTTTAGTAGTTCTTCACTTGATTGCATCACCGCAAAATGCAACGGTCCCCTGCCTTGACCAGCAGGTGCATTCGGATCGGCTTTTAACGCCAGGAAACGATGGACCATTGCCTGGTCACCAAACTCAATCGCGCAGCAAAGCGCGGTCCGAGTTCCGACGGCCCAATTTACCTTTGCTTCGGCCTCCAGGAGTAGCTCGACAGCCCCAGACTGTCCCCGGGAGGACGCAGCCGAAAGTGGCCGCCAACCGTCTTCTGAAGCGTAATCCGGCGAAGTGCCGGCCGTCAGAAACCGGCCAAGTAATTCGGTCTTCCCCAAAAATGCTGCGCAAATGAGAGCGAGCCCGTTACTCGGGCTTTTCGCCCGCAGCAGATTGATGGATTCCAAAACTGGCCTGCAGAAATCTTCATAGCCCAGGAGCGCCGCAGCAACGGCTGCGCATTGATTATTACTGTCGCCCTTCCACGGGTCCCCTCCATTTTCTAGCAGCATCTCCCAGGCTCTTGTTCTTTTGTATGTAACGGCCTCATGGAGAGCGGTCTCACCCGTTGTGTCCGCAACATTTGGGTCCGCCCCCGCCTGCAGCAGTTTCTGAACGATCTCATCGTGTCCCCCCGCTATGGCTGCCTGAAGTGGGGTTACCTTGTTGCTGCCCTCCTGACGAATGGCCGCCCCCCTCCGCAAGAGCGCATCCACAAAAAAACCATCGCCAGCAAGAGCCGCTTCGAACAGCAAGGAATGGCCATTTGGTCCGGCCTCATTTGCATCGGCTCCGAGTTCAAGCAAAAAATCCGCAATCGCTAGCCGGTCAGCCTCCGAACGCTTTGACAAAGCTATCAGGGAAAGTACCCCGCGACCCTCTCGTGTCTTTTCGTCGACTCGGCTGCCTCCGCTCAGAGGCTGTGACTTTTTTGATTTTTCGCGCCCTTGGAAGCACCTAACCTTTTTGTTTTCAGCGTCGATTTTTTCGCAAAACCAATAAAGTCACAGACTCTCAGGAGAGCTCGGATAGCGTCAACAGAAGCATAACCAAGAACGGCGTATTGAAACGGGGTGAGGCCGCTCTTATCGAACAGACCGGGGGTAGATTTCAACTGGAGGAGCCCGGTAACGAGCTCTGTATTACCCAGATATGCTGCGTGATGCAGGGCCGTTAACCCATTTTCGTCCGCGGCATCGATGTTGGCACCTTTTTTCACCAGCGCCGAAACGCAATCCAGTCTCCCGAAGGCTGTAGCCAGAAGGAGAGCGGTGCTACCTTCCTGGTCCCGCCCGTCGGGATCTGCGCCGCTCTGGACCAGCGCGTTAACAATCTCCAATGCATGGTCTGTGGCTTGAACGGCGTAATGCAGAGCTCGCAAGCCGGAACGATTGCTAAGGTTGGGCAGAGCGCCGCGGGTCAGGAGAAACTGGACAGCATCTCTTGCGCCGCCGAAGGCTGCAGTCATCAGCGCCGTGCTTCCGAGCTTAGGGTTATTGATCGCGCGGTAACGTCTCATCCGCACGAGAGCGGGAAGCCCTGGCATGTCCGTGCCAAACTCAGGATCCTGGGACCCCATTCCGTAGGCTCCCGTGCAAACATCGATGCTATCCGGGTACCGACTAAGAATCCGCTGCAGGACTTCGACACGTCCTGCCTGGGCAGCCCATGACACTGCGTGTCCACCGTTCTTGTCAGTCAGAATTGGAAGAGCGCCCGCTTCGAGATGTCTGGCCACTGTCTCCGGGTTACCGAGCCATGCAGCCACGTTCAGCGCGCTATCTCCTTCCAGGCTCACGACGCGCGAATCCGCGCCACGATCCAGTAGAGTTTGATCGTTTGGAGGATTCCATACAGCACAGTGGAGCGGCGTCGCTCCCATAACAGACCTGGCATTGACATCAGCTCCTGCATTCAGCAAGGCCGCTTCAATTTTGGAATTATTGGGAAAGCACGCTGCAAGATGTAGAAGCGTGTGCCCACCGGAAAAGCGTATAGAGGAAACCGGCCTGTTCAGGGACTGAAGCGCTTGTCTTGTGCTCTCCTCGTCGCCTTGAGAAATGGCTCCCAACAAGAGTGCTTCCCGTCGATCAAGGGTAGGATCGATCGTTAGCAAGGCCTCCGCAGTGGTGTGGCCCTCCTTCGCCAAATCAACCAGCAAGCCAAGACTCCACGTGCTCTGCACGATCAGGGCCTCGGCCACGGAAAGAAACGGATCGACCGGCGAGATCCCGAGCTTCTCGCAAATAGCCGTTACTGCCCGTTTGGGAGAACGGAATGCGTCGATTACATTGCAAAAGGTGATTCGGGGATCGTCGGGAACGACGGCTGGAAGTAAGAAGACCGGCAGGTCGATTTCCGCCAGCCGCCAGATGACCGGCCTGGGGCAGCAGCAATCATCTTGCCTTGGCGCTAGCCCCGGAACAATTTCGTCGTGCCAATCGCCGCCAAAAGGGTCTTTTTCCCAAGGAACATCACCCACCAGGATGACTCTGCTGTTCTGCGCTGATCCTTCGTCTTGCCTTTTGTGTTGTCTCTCGAAATCTAGAAGAACGGCGGAAGATTCGTCGGTTACCTCACGTTCCGATCGATAAATATAGCCAAACCTGTCTAATTCATCCAACGAGGATTGGAGGAAGGGCCTGTCCTTAGAATGCAGCGCAATCGTAATTCCGGCGGGTGACAGGTCTATGATTTGTGGCGCGTTCTCCATCTGCTTCCCGCCAGAGTGTCTTTCCAGACCAGCAATTATTTTGTGCCGGTCGCCGTTCGACTTAAGACGCATCGCGCTGATGCCGGAGCTTATTTCATTAGCCCGCGCATGTACTTGCTATGGGCGGTTTGGGAGCGATGGAGACGCCATTTGCCGGATGATCCCCCCAGTTGCTGGGGTAAATGCGAGCAGCTTTAGTTCACGATCGTCGAACTGGTAGAGCAGGACCGCTTTTGAGCCCAAAGGTGCAGTCGCTTTATTTGCTCCATGCCAGAAGCCGCCCTTCGTTGAGCATTCGATTGGGGCATTAAGCCCAGGCATTGGATCGACGAGCGCGGTCAAGCCTTTACGGTAGGAGGTGAGCAGGCGAGCCACCTTGGGCAAGACAGCGGAATCGGCGGTTGCCAGAGGATCGCAGAATAGAGGAACCCACCGCATTTTAGGACTCTGCAGCACAGGGGAAATCAAGTTACCGAGGAAGGTTGCCCCCCATAGATCGACTTCCCCGGCGGCTTCTCTAAGGTCATTTCGAGTGAACGTCCGGGCAGCATTCTGCAAATACGCCAAGCCCAGACAGAGAAAGTTTTCCCCAGCCTGGCTGGGACCGTCCTGGGCGACCAGGATCCAGCAGAGCTTGCCCCGGCAGACGTCGAAATGAGCTTTGCGAATCTGTTGTTCGGTTTGCAACGCAGCTTCGTCGACTGTACTGTCCTCGCTGAGGTTCCCCTGAGACGGAATGCCTTCCTTTAGCGATGCGGTCTTGAGGAAGCGGAGAATCCGATTGAGTTCGGAGGTCGTGATCGATACCCGATTCTCAGCTGCTTCGATCAGTTCGGTTGCAACTCCGAATTCCGAAGATTTCGGCTCGTGACGAGGGTTCTCCTCCTGGATCATGCCCTGTCCCAGCATTTCTGCATAGAAGGGCCGCAACTCTTCTAGTACTCCTTTTTGTTCCTGGGGCTTCAGCGCCAGAACTTTTTCTGGGGGGCCTGGCTTGCCACTTCTGACCTGTTCGACCTCTTCGACGAGGAAAGCATATTTCCCGCTTAACAGCCCATAAATGAAGGGCGCTTCCAGACCTGTGTCGTCCTGAAGTTGCCGGTAGGTGAAACTGCCCAGACGCAACATGGCCCGGAGCAAGCGGGCGTGGTCGATTGTTGTGCGCACGCAAACCTCCACTTTAGACACTATCGTTTTATTAATTATCTGTCAAATAATAAATAATCACGCAATCAGCTGCATTCGTCGGAGCAAGTCAAGCAGATCGATTCGAGCCCTTCCCGCGCCGGCTGCTTCTAACACCTTAAACAGGCTATCTTTCTGACGCAACAGGTGTTGCTCCAGCTCGTCGATACTCTGAGGCGTCCCGGTCGGCGCCAGGTCGAGATTGAAACACTCCGATACCTTGGCGACGAAATCTTTCTTTAGATCAGAGGAACAATCGATGGTGTTCAGCTCCAAGGATAGGAGAACCAAACAGGCAAAATGGTCCGTCTTCCGGAAGCTATGCCTTAGGAATTGATAGAAGTGCTGGGCGGTCCGGTATCCGAATGATCTGGCGTGGCCATGGCTGGGATCATTGCGAGAAGAAGCAAATCGACCACAGTTATCAAAGAACGCTGCCACGTACACAGGGTCGTTTACGATCCCGTCGATTTCCCATTCCAGAATGAGCGACTGCACGAAATCCATCCATCCTTCTTCCCAAAGATCTCCGGGATCGCAGCCCCAGCTCTCTTGCGGCGGGGCGGCGGGAATCTCGGGGTGAACTCTAAGCCGGCTGAGGCTGTGGCACCAGAATTCGTGGGAGAGAACGCAAAGGGCGGAAAAATAACTCCGAATAGAGAACTCCTTTGGATCGAAGCAAAGCTCTACAATCCTTTCTGCCCAGTCACCTTGCTGAGTGGTTTTACCTCCCGCCGCGTCCAGCATGGGTCGGTCGTCCACATCAAAACAAAGAGGTGTGGCCGGAATCGATACGGCAACATCGACATTCCTTATCAGATAATCAGCGCCATGTTCTCGCAAGCGGGCGAGCCAGCAGTTGCAATCATCGATAATCGAGACGCACTGGTTTGCTTCCAGGCCCAAGTGCGCGAGGAACATGTCAAGCTTCGCTTGCTTTTCGGGCGGGAAAGAATTGCGCAGGGCCCGTTCAAAGTGGCCCGGCAAGCCGTTCAGAAACTCGGCGAGAGAAACCGAGTTCTCCTTGGTCTGCTGCATCACACTGATTATTGAGACTTGCTGCAGGCAAACTTGATGCACGTCCTTCATCTCGGAATGGTCATCGCGGACGAAGAGGTCGCGGTCCAGGCGCCAGAGATTGCGGAACGCCAGGCGTTTAGCTGTCAATATTTTTTCATCCTGCAGTAGGAGGCCTTGCTTGGGCGTCATATGGTTCAGTTTTTCGAGCTATCACGCGCAGCAAATGACTATTTTTTGTGACCCTTTCCTTTTGGCTTCTTGGGCTTGACCCGGATATGGTGTTCCTCCCACAACTTGGTTTTGACCATCTCCCAGAGGTCGAGCGCAACCGTCTTTGCCACCTCCGAGGCATCCTTGACCACGGGTTTGGCGAGGGGTACGAGCGCTATCACCAGTGGTGTGAGGGTGATGAGAATGGCGATGGTAGCCGGATCGATTCCGGCACCTTCATAGGTGACCTTGACCGGGTCTTGACTGAGGGCGGGCGGCTGATCGACGGGAAGGTTGTGCTTGGCGAGAACCTGCATCAAGTCTGTTTTCGATTCGGCCAGAATCTGCTGAATTTTTTGTTCCAGCGCTTGAGCGGACACATCATTGGGCACTTCAAACTCAAGTGCCAGTGTTTCTTCTTTTTCATCCCTCGTGCCTTGGCGATCACCCAAAACCGGCCACTTGTGGTCACCTGAAAACCGGCCACTCTGAGTGAGGTTCAGACATTACGCGGATAGAGGCCGTTAGCCTCTGTCTTCATGGGTAATGTTTTGAGCGGAGAGAAGCGGGAACAAGTACTTGCATTGGGGCGTCTCGGCTGGCCCTTGCGTCGCATTGAAGAGGCGACAGGCGTTCGCCGCGAAACAGCGGGCGATTATCTGCGCAAGGCAGGGATCGTGATACGGCAGCCAGGCAGCTGGGGCGAGAAGTCGCTGGCAAAAGCGGCCACTCAGCTGATCACTGGCTCAAACGAACTATCCAGCGAAGAGAAAGCAAAACCGGCCACTCTGGTGATCACCGGCTTTTCTGCGCAAAACTCGTCACCTGCGAGTTCGGTGGAAGTCTCTGCCAGCGCTTGTGCGATGTATCGGGAGAAGATCGAAGCCGATCTTCTCCGTGGCCGGAACGCGATGGGCATCTGGCAGGATCTGGTAGATCGCCATGGATTCGCCGGCGGCTATCAGAGCGTCAGGCGGTTCGTACGGGTGCTGCGCGGAGCTTGCTGTCAACAAGCACGGGTGATCATCGAGACCGAGCCCGGTGAAGAGTGCCAGGTGGACTACGGCACCGGCCCGATGGTGCGTGATGCTGATAGTGGCAAGTATCGGCGCACGCGGCTGTTCGTGCTGACGCTCGGTTACAGTCGCAAGTCGGTTCGCCTGCTGGTGTTCCGATCAAGCGCGCGGGTGTGGGCAGAGTTGCATGAGATGGCTTTTCGGCGGCTGGGCGGAGCCACGCGGATCGTCGTTCTGGATAATCTGCGGGAAGGGGTGCTGGCCGCCGACATCTACGATCCCGGCCTGAATCCCCTCTATCGCGATGTGCTGGCCCATTATGCGGTAACGGCGTTGCCTTGCAGAGTGCGCGATCCGGATCGGAAGGGAAAGGTGGAGAGTGGCGTTGGCCATGCGCAGAAGACGCCGCTCAAAGGTCAGCGCTTCGAGAGTCTGGCCGAAGCGCAGGCTTATCTCGATCACTGGGAAGAACGCTGGGCCGACAAACGTATCCATGGCCGAACTAAACGGCAGGTAGCGGCCATGTTCGCTGAAGAGAAGCCTACGCTGAAAGCGTTGCCACTGGAACCGTTCCGCTACTACCAGTACGGCAAGCGCACGGTTCATCTGGACGGTTGTGTCGAGGTGGAGGCGGCGTACTACGGAGCACCGCCCGGTTGGATAGGCCGGCAAGTCGATGTGCAATGGGACGCAATGTATGTGCGGCTTCTCGATCCACGCACCGGTCAGTTGCTGCGTGAGCATCTGGGACAGAAACGCGGCGGCCATCGCATTCGCCCTGAGGATCGTCCCCGGCGCACGCCGCCGCACACGATGGAGCTTCTGGCCCGGGCGCATAAGGCGGGAGCCAGCATCGGTGTGCTCTGCGAATCGATTCATCAGCGCAAGGCGGAGACCGGACTGCGCCGCATCCAGGGGGTTCTGAACCTGGCCAAAAAGTACGGCAGCGCGGCCTGCGACAACGCATGTGCGGCTGGGCTGGAACTGGGTGTTGCCGAGTATCGCTTCGTACGTCGCTATCTGGAGCGCACGCCACAAGCCTCTCTGAGCTTGAAGCAAGTCGATCCTCTCATCCGCGAGCTGACGCAGTATCGCGACTTGATCCAACAAAGACTCAACTTCGAGGAAAGCAAACCATGAACCTGATCGAACTAAATCAATCACTGCGCCAATTGCGCCTGAGCGGCATGTCGGCTGTTCTTGAAACACGTCTTCTGCAGGCACAAGCGGAGAACATCGCGCCCATCGACCTGGTCTCCATGTTGGTCTGTGATGAACTGGCCTGTCGCACCAGCCGGCAACTGGAGCGGCGCCATAAGCAGGCTCAGTTCCGCGACGGAGAGAAACGTCTGGACAACTTCGACTTCCAGTTCAATGCCAGGATGAATCGCTCCCTGATCTTCGACATGGCCACCGCGGCCTGGGTGGGACGACGCCAGGACGCCCTGTTGCTTGGTCCGCCGGGTAGCGGTAAAAGTCACATCGCCCAGGCCATTGGCCACGCCGTGATCCAGCAGGGTTATCGCGTGCTCTATCGTGAAGCGCATCTGCTGCTGGAAGAACTGGCCGATGCCACGCTGGATGGAAAACGCAAAGAGCATATGGATCTCTTAGCTACTGTTCCGTTGCTGATCATCGACGATCTTGGCATGCGCAAGCTGCCGCTGATCGCGGCCGAAGAGTTGCTGGAGATCATCATGCGCCGCTATGAGAGGGCCAGCACAATGATCACATCCAATCGTCCGGTTGAGGACTGGGGGAAACTGCTGGGTGACAGTGCTGCGGTCACCGCCATGCTGGATCGTCTTCTGCATCACGGCCACGTTCTCAAATGCGGTCCTCGCAGTTGGCGTACGAAAACCGGCAGCAATGGAGATGCTCAATGACAAAGAACAAAGCAATTAGGATGCCGGGCAAAGAGCGCCCGGCAACATCGCAACTTGTGATCCAGAAGCCTCCAACAACGAAGCCTCACCCAAGAAATCTAGCCAAAAACACGAAACCCTCTGCTGACCAGCTCATCAAGCCAATCGCAGAGGGTCTCGCATACCGATTCCTTCGGAGCCAGCCCCGTGTCCTCGGCTCTGGATCACTTCACAGGGCGCGACCCCGGCAAAGCGAGTACCACCATAGCATGCCAATCAAGTTCCTCCGGAACTTAGATACACCCGGTACTCCTCGCCCCACCTTGCTGACATCGGACGCCGAGGAGTAAAACAATCAAGTCTGAACCTGCTTAAGTGGCCGGTTTTGCACTGATCACAAGTGGCCGGTTTTAAGGTGATCACCGAGGTTCGTGCTCATGCTCATACTCCTTACCTTGGATTTCACTTTGGTGGGGTTATATAAGGCAGTGCGCGGAATGCCCCACAAATAGCGACACAATCACGTAGTTGGAGGAAGGCGAACAGGATATCATTTTTCATTTCGCCTGGAAACCGTAGCGACCGGGTCTCGATTAACCGAAAGGACAGCACTCATAGTCAGTGCTCCGGGTCCCTCACGGAAATTCAAGGACAACACGATACGTAATGGTCAACGGGAAACGAAGATTCTCCGTGACTCGTTGGGATCGGAATCTTCCGTTACAGCATACCTATTGCCGCAAAATGCTTAGACTCTTAGCCGATTTGACTCCATCAAGGAGATAATCCGCGTAGGAGCGGTTCGCCGCCCGACACTCTCCTGCATGTCCCTTGCGAACGAAGCCAGCTATTTGTCCGGCATGGAAGCCACCATCACCCCTGATGTGATTTTTCGTAGATATCACGCTCCCGCCCTCGGTGGTGATTGCTCTGAAGCAACGCTGGAACGGGAACCAGGTAGGCAGCGAGGATCCTCTTTCGTTGACGGATCACGTTCGGTTGGGTGGATTGATTACTTGAAATTAGATAATCGAAGTCCAGTCAGCTTTCCTTATGTGCCTGTGAAGGTTGCACAAGCACAGGTCAATGCGTTGTGGGCTTAGCCTCGGAGGTTCTCCGGGGGGCTCTGTCTTAGTTCACTGCGTCGCTCTCAGCAATTGCTCGAATACTGGGTAGAGGTGCAGACCGCACCCATGATCTCCGTTGCGATCGTATCGGGGTTTGCAGCATCTGAATTTGTGAGTACTACTACCGCAAAGCCGGAATCAAGGAATACATTGCTTTCTGCTGTAAAGCCATTGATCGCCCCGCTGTGCCAAATGGTCGGGTGGTTATCGAAAGTGCGTAGAAACAGTCCAAAGCCATAAGATCCGCCCCCTGGAATCGAAGAGCTTACCGGGGTTGTCATGTCCGTGAAGGACGCAGGCGAGACGACCTTTCCATTGATCAACGCGTTATCCCAAGCGATCAGATCCGCAACATTCGAGCTTAAGGCTCCGGCCGCGAATGCGGTCGAGCGATCGCATACCAGTGCAGGTATCACGCTTCCTGCCCTCGATGTATAGCCGACTGCAGACTGAGCTGGTGGAGGGAGCGAAAAATATGTGTTCGTCAAACCCAACGGTTGAAAGAGGTACTGCTCGAGATCCGCCGCGTACGATTGGCCAGAAAGCTTTTCGATGATTACCCCAAGTACGAAATAGTTGCTATTGGAATACGACCACTGCGTACCCGGCGGGAATAAGAGAGGGGTTTGGCTCACCGCTGACAGGACGGTTGCTTCCGAAACACCATTGATGGCCCAGCCTGGGTACTGAGCAAACGTTGTGTAGTTTGCCAAACCTGAGGTGTGGGTCAATAACATGCGCAGGGTAATCGCAGATGGGAATTTGTAGTCCGGCAGATAAGCCGAAATCGAGTCATCCACATGCAATTGACCGTGTTCCTGCAGCTTCATAATCAAGGCCGCCGTGAACTGTTTGGTAATTGAACCGATTTCAAAAATAGTATTCGTTTGTGTTGACGAGTGCGTTGCGATATCGGAACTGCCATAGGCTTGGGCGTAGAGCATGGTTCCGTTCTTCGCAAGAGCCACCGTCATCCCGGGAATGTCTTGCTGGCTAATAGCCGCGTTTACCAGCGGGTCTACCATGCTGGGCAACGACGGGATCTCTGACCCAGATGGAGCAGAGGGGCTTCCGTTGCCTCCGCAACCCGTCAACCCAACTGCCAGCACAATAAAAATGACTAATTTCGGGCAGGCAAGTCGCAATGTTAGAAAAGGGCTTTGCAAACGCTTGAGGCGCTTCATAGCATCATCCATTCAAGTGTCCAAGGCGAGTCGACACGTGTGCAAATTGCAACTCGGTAGGTTTGACGAATGCGGATCAGTGCCGGCTCCAGGAAATCTTCTTTTTACCTGGCAATTTTCAGGGACGGATAGCTTAACCCCTGAGGGACGCCGCCACTCCGAGGTTGACGGTAGTCGGCCCTATCATTGGAGCCTGTCTGGCGGGTGGCCCACTCAAGCCTTGCTTTGGCTTGAGTGGGGTAGTTCCGCTGGTGGACAGAGTCTGCCCGCTCTCCGTTCGCGCCTTCTTGCGGTCCACTCGGATTCAATCTCCACCCGTCCTTCGATCCCCGTCGCGTAATGGCGACAACTGCTCCATTCCCAGTCTTGCGGTCGCTCACACAATGCACGCATCGCTGGATTGCGATGAATATAGCGAAGCTTTTCCACGAACTGGTGGTGATCTCGGATGTTGAAATCGTAGTAGCGCTTTTGCCAGAAGTCTCTGCCTCGCCGATCGATCGCCGCGACACACCTTGCTTTAACCACTTGAGCGCATCGGCTAGCAACCTACGCTCTGGTTCTGGGCTCAGCAGGTGGACGTGGCTCCGGCATGACCACCTACCCATAGACGCAGAGACCGAAGCTGACTCTGACGCGCTACAGAGCGGCCTCAAATCTTTGCCTGTTTTTGTTCGTCGTGAACACTGGACGGCGATGATGGCAACCGAACGTCTCGAAGGGGCTTTGTCCGGATTCCTGAATCGTTTCAAGCCCAAGGCACGAGGGAAATTTACGCCCGACTACTTGCCCACTCAGGCCAAAACACGGCTTGAACGGGCCACACGCCAAATCGTGATTCGAAGGTGGTGCCCGGAGGGGGACTTGAACCCCCACGGCCTTGCGGCCTGCGGATTTTAAGTCCGTTTTCCATGAATTCGTTAAGTACTTAGCACACTAGGGCATAGCATTATAAATGTATTGTTTTCAATTGTTTATAAACGATTGGCACCTTGCATGCTGCTGCAAGAAGCTGCAAGAAAGTGGGCAAGGAAATGCCATTAAAACTGCCACTAAAACGCAATGGAACGAAATCGCCGAGGACAACCTCGTGCACGCCCTAGAGTACTGCCCTTCCGCGAATTTTCTCCAATCAGGAACGGAGGGAAGGGCCACCGCCAAAGCTGGTGAGAAGGCCGCGTAGCCCAGCTATGGCGTAAGGTGTGAGGCGTTACATGCTTGGTGATGCGCGCATGGCGGGCAGCTTCTTTACAGGCATACCAAACGGTCTTGTCGGAAATGGGCCTGTCCTGATCGCGTTGACCTATGCTGCTGGGAAAAAGATAGATCCGAGGCTTCTTCCATCGCCAATACTCACGCAGCGTTTCCAATAGCGCCGGGCTGAGTGGCAGATCTCGACTGGCGCCGCCCTTGCCGCGCTCGACACGAATCATCATGCGCCGGCTGTCGATATCGCGCACCTTGAGCATCGACACTTCTGTCCGCCGCATGCCCGTGCCGTAAAGCGTCATCACCCGTTGCTCGATGAACTTCATCGTCCATTCGTGGCTCATGTTGTCGAAGAAGCCGCGGATGTCCGCATCGAGTATCCAGTTCACTTTCTTCCGCTGGATGCCCACCTGTCAGCGCGTCAAGCGCCTGATGCGGGCTGCGACCCGGACGGAACCCGTAGGAGAAGCCCTTGAAGTCGACCTCGTATATCTGATTGAGGATCGTCACCACAGCCTGCTGGACGATTTTGTCCTCCACAGCCGCGATGCCCAACGGACGTTGCCGCCCATCGGCCTTCGGTATAGACTCGCCTTGAAGGTTGCGCCCGGTACGCTCCACGATGAACCCGGGCATGCAGATCGATCAGTCGATCCTCAAGTCCGGTTTCATACTCCTGCCACCGCACGCCATCCACTCCCGGCGCAGCCTTACGCTGAAGCGCGTAGAAGCTGTCCCGGAGAAGATCAACGTTCAGGTGGTGGAGCAAGGAAGTGAACCGTTCCTGTTTCCTTTCCTTTGCTGCCTTTCGCACACCATCCAGCCCCTGGGACATGCGGCCCCCGCTCTGTGTCGGGTGCATGTGTGACTGGACGATGTTCTCCTTCATCTGTGCCCTTTCCTCCCCAGCCTCCGTAGAAGGTTGCCCCTCGTTGTTCGGTTGGTTCACAGGTACTACGGCACAGTGTGACTTCTCCGGCACGTACACGTCCGCATTGTGGTTTATGGCCTTCGCGGACCGGCCTTGATCCTCGGACCAAGGCATGCTGGAGATCTCCCGGTTCTCGTGCATGTTGTTTCTTTAGCGTGCGCGGGCTCTATCGACTACGCAGGACCGGACAACCACTCGCGTATAACGCGGTTGCCGTATTGCCTTCCTCCTACTCGTCATGGAGTCGGCATCCTGATCTACCGGTTTTTCGAAGCTCAATCACCCCGCCCGCCTGTTCCTCTGTCTACGCTTCAGCTGCCATCCTCGCGGAACGCAGGCAAGACTCGAGGCCAGAATGGAGTCGCTTCTCCTTTTCCGGTCGGAGTAGGGATCGTGATTGCTCATGACCCCCTCCACGGATCCGGACGAGCGGATTTCCCGCATCCGGCTCTTACCTCAGGTAATGACGCGCATGCGGCGCAGTGGATAAGGATGATATACGCGTGCAGGAGGCAGCCAACGGTCGATCAAACGTCGCATTCGGTCCCAACGGACGTGGCCATTCTGGCTGCGGCGCGAGAGCGCTTGATGCCAGAGCAAGCCTGTCCGCAGTCGGAACGCGCCCAGCGCGGAGCCGTTCATGGGCACTCCGTAATAGCGGATGTGTCCACCAACGACCGCCCGCAACCATTGGCCTACTTCCGGGATGGGGTCGTGCATGCGTCGCCTGAGTTCGTCTTTTACCTCGCTCAGCTTCGCTTGCATCCGCTTACGAATCGTCTGCCGCAACACCGTGTAGTAACCGTTGCTTCTCGTCTTCCCGCAGATATGCGTGAAGCCAAGGAAGGCGAACGTTTCCGGCTTCCCTTCTCCGAGCTGTTTCCGATTTCGGGCAGCGAACCGACCGAACTCCAGAAGCCGCGTCTTGTCGGGATGCAGTTCAAGTTGGAACTTCCGAAGCCGCTCGGCGAGTTCCATCCGGAATCGTTTGGCATCCGATTCAATCTGGAATCCAATCACGATGTCGTCCGCGTATCGCACGACGATTACATCGCCGTGTGCTCGCGTACGTCGCCACGCATGAACCCACAGATCGAAAACGTAATGGAGATAGATATTAGCCATCAGTGGCGAAGCACTGCCGCCCTGAGGCGTACCCTCCTCCATTCGGATTCGTTTCCCATCCTCCAGCACGCCCGCGTTCAACCACTTCTGGATGAGCCGTACGACGCGCCGGTCCGCGATGCGGTGTTCGATGAACTTGACGAGCCATTCGTGCGAAATCGCATCGAAAAAGCTGCGGATGTCCAGATCAAGCACCCAGTTCACTTTCGTCGTCACTAGTCCCGTGTAGAGCGCATCCAGCGCGTTGTGCTGGCTGCGTCCTGGACGAAACCCGTACGAGAAACCGAGAAAGTCCGTTTCGTAGATGGCGTTCAACACCTCAACCGCTGCGCGTTGGACGATCTTATCCTCCAGCGCTGTGACGCCGAGCGGCCTCAGCCGCCCGTCGGTCTTGGGGATGTACACCCTACGCACCGGCTTGGCCCTGTACGCCCCTCGCTTCAGCCTATGGGAGAGATCACGGAGGTTTTCCTCAAGACCCTCTCCGTAGTGCCGCCACGTCTCACCATCCACACCAGGCGCAGCTTCTCTCTGCAAACTGAGATAGGCCAGGCGCAGTGTTTCCAGCGCGTAGATTTGGTGAAAGAGCGCAGTGAACCACTTCTCCTTATCTTTCTTTGCTGCTTGTCGTATCCGCTCCAGCGCACTGGGCGCGTCGCTCCGGCTCGGTGTCCGGGACGCGTTTTGCTGTTGCGGCTTCCCCTTGGTCAAACCTCTTCCCTCCGTCCTCTCCGCCACCGGTGGCCCGGCTTTGTTCGAGGACTTCATCGGTAGTACAGGTTTGTCCGACTTCCTACGTTCGTTCATCATCGGCGTACGTCCTCGGACTTCCCGATGCGTCCCAAGCCATTTCCGCTATGGGAGAACGCAGGATCTCCCGGTTCCCGTGCAAGGTGTTTCGATGCGTGCTCGGGGTCTGCGACCCCGCGGAACTCGGAAACGCCTCGCGATAACGGCGCATCCGATGGTGCCTTCCGCCTACCCTAAAAGCGTCGGCGCTCCGGAGTGTAAGTTTCGCGGCTGAATACCCGGCCCGCACTTTCCCCTGTCAACGCTTCGACGTTGTCCTCGCGAACAACTCCGCATGACTCGGGGCCAGTGTAGATCGCTAATCTTTCACTGTATGACTCTTGCATTCACTACACCTCGCCGGTTTAACCGGCGCATAGGGCTCTTTCATCCCCTACAACATGCCGGTTTATCCCGGCGCTCGACGTATCACCGCTAGGCAACATCGGAAACGCCTCGGTGACGAGTTTTGGAGTAAGCCACTGACATAGTCCGAGGCGTTTTCGATTTGCAGGTAAGAAGGAAGCCGGAGGCGCTGCGGTCGCGGTGATCCAGGCTGGGATTATGGATATTGAATGCTATTTCGTGATTGGGCAAATGCTTTTTTGGGCGGCCGTCGTCTCCGATGATGATGGAAACCGGTCAGCAGATGAAAGAGCGATCTTCGATCAGGCCGTTCCGGGATGGTGGTGAAGGTGGTTTTGAAGCTTCGCCGAATCCTGTGGACACACTGCTGGGAAGGCATGCGTGGAGCAAGCGTGGAGAGCGGATTGGCGAAGCCGGTCATGAGGAATCGAAGCCAGCGAAATAGAGTTGTGCGGCGGTGAAGCGCTGGACGACGCGCATGGGTGCGTTGCAACGTGGGCAGTGCCAGAGGTCGCGACTCGGCAGGGGCGGCAGCGGCAGCGGCTCGCGGCCCTGAGCGGCGAGCAGTGTGCGCGCCAGGGGCAGCAGCTGTTTGCGGAAGCGGTTCGACAGCAGGCCGTAGTGGCGGATGCGCACGAAACCCCTGGGCAAAACGTGGAGGAAGAAACGGCGCAGGAACTCCACAGCGTCGAGGGGCATGACACGCTGCTTGCCGCCGTGGGCATAATCGCGCCAGCGGAAGCTGACGTTCTTGCCGTCGAAGGCGGTGAGGCGGTGGTTGCTGATGGCCATGCGGTGGGTGTAACGGCCGAGATAGCGCAGGACATGTTCGGGGCCGCCGAAGGGAGGCTTGGCATAGACGAACCAGTCCTTGTTCTCCAGCTTCTTCATCAGTTGTTCGAACCACGCAGGATCACTGAAATCAGCGGCTGGACCTCTTAGGTTGAGCAGGTTCTTGCGGCAGAGCTGCCGGAGTCCGGCAAGGAACTTCTTGCGGAAGACGGTGTGCAGTATGGGAATGGGCAGCAGGAACAGCGGGTGGCTGGTCGGGATCCAGCGCTGATGATCTGGCGACAGTCCGCCGGCGGGAACGACGCAATGGACATGATAATGGGGCAGCAGGTTCTGACTCCAGGTGTGCAGGATGGAGAGGAATCCGATCTCTGCGCCCAGCCGTTTGGGATCGGCAGCGACTTCAAGCAGGGCCTGGGAACTGGCGTCGAATAACAGGTCGAGGAATGGCTTGGGAGACGTCAGCGCCAGCGGGTTCAGTTCGTGGGGCAGGGTGAAGACTACGTGAAAGTAGTTGGTGTTGAGCAGATCGCGCTGCTGTGCCTGGAGCCATTGCGCACGAGCCTGGGCCTGGCACTTGGGACAGCAGCGCGATCGACACGAGTTATAGGAGATGCCGGTTTCGTAACCGCAACCGACACACTTGTCCTTATGTCCGCCGAGGGCCGCGGTGCGGCAGCGCTCCACGGCACGATATGCCTTCAGCACCTGGTAGCTGAGGATGGCCTTGAAGCGTTCCAGAAACTGCCTGCCCTTTGCGCGGACGATGTCGGCCACTTCGATGGCCGGCCGCGTCATGGACGCGGACGGTGGTAGAGGCGCTGACTCTGGTCTACGCTCGACAGCTTCAGTTCTTCGATCGGGTTGGCGACCTGGTGTAGGTGCTGTTGTGAAAGATGCAGATACCGGGCCGTGGTCTCCAGATCTTCATGACCGAGCAGAAGCTGGATGGTGCGCAGGTCCGTACCAGCTTCCAGCAGGTGCGTGGCCCAACTGTGTCGAATCAAGTGCGGGCTTGTGGGCTTACGAATGCCGGCCTCTTTGGCCGCCTTCGTGCACGCCAGCCACACCGTCTTGTCGCTGATCGGCTGCTCGCAATCGCGATGCAGCCGTGACGGGAACAGGTAGGTGCGGGGCTTGAGCCAGCGCCAGTAGGCGCGCAGGGTCTCCAGCAACACCGGGCTCAGGGGCAGGTCGCGGTCCTTGTGGCCCTTGCCGTCGACTACGTGGATGACCATGCGCTGGCTGTCGATGTCGGCGATCTTCAGCCGGGCGATCTCGGCGCGACGCATGCCTGTACCGTAGAGAACCATCAACAGGGTGCGCTGGAACAGACTACTGCTGGCATCGATCAGACGTGCCACTTCCTCCTGGCTCAGAATGTTGGGCAGCTTCCTGCGCACCTTGGGATAGGGCAGGAACTGGCGGAACTCGTGCCGGTGCAACGTGCGCAGGTAGAAGAAGCTCAGTGCGGCCACGTGGTTCTCGACCGATCCTGGTGAGAGCTTTCGTTGCTTGAACAAGTAGGCGTGGTACGTGCGCAGGTGTTCGGGACCGAGCTTGTCAGGTGACTTCCCGAAATGCTGTGCGAACCGCTCGACGAAACGCAGATAGCGCCGCGTCGTGCTTTTCGAATAGTTACGACGCTCGAGCTCTTCGAGCATCATTTTGCGAAGACGAGTCACAGTGGTATACCTCCTGTGACTCACACACTATCCCGCCCACAAAACTACTCGACAGCCACAACCGCAGCGACCGCAGCGCCTGCGGCTTTGTTCTCACCGGCAACCCGGACGTGATCTACTGTCCGGTATAACCGGTTTCTCAGAGGTTTGACTCCAACCTCCTGAAAAGTCGGGTTTTCGGTAAGGTCCCCGCGTCCCGGCGGTACCAAGGCAGGCAAGTTACTCAAAATCCCGTTTTTCATGCAATAGGGCCGCAAGCGTGGCTGTCTGTCGCGGAGCAGAGCCGGCACGCTTCCCGGACTGTAACCGAGGATGGCGTTCGTGTATTTCTGCGGGTGCTGACAGCTAGCCAGCTTTGAAAGAATTTGCTTCCAGGACCGAGTGCCGCGAGGCGAACTGAGAGAGGTGACTATCAATTTATTGGACGTGCGGCCAAATCCCTTGCTATCAACTCGGCCATGACTTTTCCCGCGCTCGATTAACTGGCATCCCGAATCTTGCGCCCCGTTTCCTTGCGTCTCGTCATGGCATCGATCGAGAACTTGCCGGGACCTGAAAGAAATAACGTGAAAAACGACATGCTGAAGAGCGCAGAACGCACGGGCTCATTGAACTCCGATTGTCCCAGGTGTAATCCGCTGTAGAGCGCCCATACCCAGCTGACCGCGAGCGCGCAGGCTGCAAGCCGAGTCACAAAACCGAATGTGACCATAGTGGCGCCGAGGGCGAGCGCGACAAGGGGCCACAGCCGACCCGGGTGGTAGAGGAAGATATTCGCACCTTTCGATTGTTTCAGGGTGAAGAGAAGTACAAAAGAGATGCCTAAGCCAACACGGAGGAGCAGTAAACCCGTATCCATGCGTCGGCTCAACATGCCAGCTGCCATTCCTTGCCTCCAAAAAAGTTCGCCCACTGGTCAACGCACGAGAGCAAGGTGATGCGACCGCCAAGGTTTCACGAACCAAATAGTGCAAGCGCTATAGAGAGGTTAAGAATTCTTGTCACTTCGAAGCGCTCTTAGGTGGTCGATTGAGAATTTGCCGGGTCCCGTTAACACCAATGTAGCGAACATCAAGCAGTAGCCCGAAGCGAGCACCCATGAGGACTCATGCACTCTTACGCTGCAGTAGGTAGCTACAGCGAACCCAAGGGCCAAGTCGCGGTGGCTATGCGAAACAAAAGACCAGCTGCCACGCACAGTGCGCCCACAGATTCGTTCAGTGTCTGGAAGTAGGCAACTAGGGTCGGGAAGGGCAATCCGAGCCTTCGGTTGAATTCGACGAACGACCACGGCTGGGCGCTCCATATGAAATGCACTGCATCCCTAAGTTTCGGAACTCCAAACATCAGCAAAAGAGAAAGACCAGCGCCTAAGAGAAGGAGTAACAAACCAGTATCCGTGCTTTTTCCTTGTGTCGTTAGCTAATAATATGTCCGATGTTTTTAGCAAATGAAATGTCCGCATAACGGGCGGCGAGGATGGATCCATGCATACGAGCATGGAGACTTATCCGAGGACCGCGGCGGAGCGGGCGATGAAGTTACAGGAAGTGTTGTTACGAGCCACAACGGGGAAGATCAAGTGGTGGCAGGCAGCGGAGTTGACCGGCATCAGCGCGCGGCAGATGCGTCGCTGGCGGAAGCGGCTTGAGGAGCAAGGCCCTCAGGGATTACTGGACCGGCGACGGCGCAAGCCAAGCAGCAGGCGGGTGCCGAAGACGCAGGCCGAAGAGGTTCTGAGCCTTTACCGGGACAAGTACTTCGATCTGAACGTGCGGCACTTTCATGAGAAGCTCGGCGAGGAACATCAGATCGGATTGAGCTACACGTGGGTAAAACAAGCCTTGCAGGCAGCCGGCCTGGTGAAGCGCAAGGCCAGGCGCGGCGTGCATCGCAAGCGGCGCGAGCGGCGTCCACTGCCTGGGATGATGCTGCACATCGACGGCAGCGATCACCAGTGGTTTCAGGATGAGCGCCGGCACGATCTGATCGTGATCCTCGACGACGCTACCAGCGAGATCTACTATGCGCAGCTGGCCGAAGAAGAAACGACCGCCACCGTGATGGCCGGGCTGCGGGTGGTGATCGAACAGAAGGGTTTGTTCTGCTCGCTCTATTCGGACCGCGGAGCCCATTTCTGGTATACGCCGAAGAGCGGCGGCAAGGTCGATTATGAGCGTCCCACGCAGGTGGGCCGTGCCATGAAGGAGCTGGGAGTGCATATGATTCCGTCCTACTCTCCGCAAGCGAGGGGCCGCTCGGAACGCAACTTCTCCACCTGGCAGGGACGGCTGCCGCAGGAGTTGCGGTTGCGCGGGATCCGAACACTGGAAGGGGCCAACAAGTTTCTAAATGAGCACTACATCGCCGAGTTCAACCGCCGCTTTACGGTTCCGGCAGCGCAGCGAGGCACGGCGTTCATGTCCTGCCGGCACAGGAACTTGGAAATGATCTTCACGCAGCGGTTTGAGCGCACCGTTGATCGGGATAACACGGTGAGCTTTTACAACCTGATCATGCAGCTCGAGCGTGCCGAGTGGCGTCCCACCCTGGCTGGATGCAAGGTGATCATCCATCAGCACCTGGACCAAACACTGACACTCATGATCGCAGGACATCGCGTCGGTCATTACAGCGCGGAAGGAAAACTGTTGACGCCCCTGACCAAAAAGCAAATCAAGGCGGTGGAAAAGACGTTGAGAGGAAAAGTCCAAAAACAGACTTTCCCTCCCAACTTGCAAATCCCGCACACTGCGCGGGGTTCGCACTTTCCCACCGCCTCTACGGCTACTAACTTATGAAACCGGACACTTCATTTGTTCTCAAAAGCGGACATTTTCACTTGCTATCGACACCGTGCTTTTTCCTTGTTCAAGAACAGCTGTGTCACCTGCCGTTTGCATTGCCGTTCTCATAGTCTGTTCGCTCCAAGATTGTTAAATCGGCTCACTTAAGGTTATGACGTCGGCGGTCGACCATGTAATCGATTGAAAACTTCCCTGGTCCAGTCAGCGCTAGAGTGGAGAACATCGTTAGATAAAGAGCTGCTCGCAAAGGTTCCTCTCCGAGCCTCAGGCTGATGTAAAGAGCCCCTGCCATACTTAGCGCCGCACAGAAGGCGGCTACGCGAGTCCATAATCCGCATGCCACAAAGAGGGCACCCACCGATTCATTCACCACGGCATAAATCGCTAAGAGCCCTGGAGCTGGGAGGCCCATCTTTTGGATTAGCAGGGCCAAGCCTGAAGTGACCAATGAATCTCCTGCGCGGATCAAGAGGAGATAGCCAAGAAATTTGTGCCATCCGAAAGTGGCGACTAGGAAAAGCCCGGACCCCATGCGCAGGGCAAGCAACGCGCCGTCGACGTGTGTGGCAAAATAGCCCTTGGTGACGACCAATTCTTCGCCCCCACCGCTCCTCGGTAGGGCAAGGTTCTTCCAACCTAAAAATGGCTTCTTGTACCCTTCTACCCGTTGGTTCACGTCGGACACATTCCGCACCCCAACCGACCTGAATCTAAGCACTTCTCAAACCAAAGAGAGGGCGTCTCAAGTTGTTGAGATTAAATACTTCCCAGTATGGCCGTCCCTTTGCAACTGCCCAAATTCAAGAAACATGTGTTCGAAATTGAACAGTGTTGGCTTTCGGGCGACGCTTCTATCGTCGAGAAAGTCGAAATATCGTGAATTCGCCTTGGCGGCTCTTGCTGGATTGGTGTTCTTATTTAAAACCGGCTTCTCGAACAATACCTGAAAAGTCGCCCCTTCTAGTTCTCCGACAGCAAAAACGGCAGAGGACCGGAACTTAATGGAATGGTCCGCCGCCTTTACCCGAGCAGTGAGGTGGGGCTATAAGCTGCGTAAGAGGAGGAGAGCCATGGAGCTATTCACATTGGGTATTGATTTGGGCAAGACGACGTTCCATCTGGTAGGGATGAACCAGCGCGGAGAAGTGGTATTGCGGAAACGATTCTCTCGGTTGCAGCTCTTGCACTTTACCGCGAACCTGAAGGTGGGCCTGATCGGCATGGAAGCATGCGGAGGGTCACATTTTTTGGGGCGAGCGTTGCGAGAGCAAGGGCATGAGGTGCGTCTGATTCCTGCGCAATATGTGAAGCCCTACGTCAAGACGAACAAGAGCGACTACATCGACGCGGAAGCGATCGCCGAAGCGGTGGGAAGACCGACCATGCGTTTTGTGCCGGTCAAGAGTGACGACCAACTGGACCTACAGTCGCTGCATCGGGTCCGTGAACGCTGGGTGATGCGAAGAACGGCGGTGGTCAACCAGATTCGTGGGCTTTTACTGGAGCGTGGCACGACACTGCGCAAAGGCCGACGCTACGTGGATGAAGCACTGCCCGGCATACTCGCATGCGGCTCGTCCAAGCTTTCGGGGGCGGTGCTTGTATTGCTCGCAGAACTGAAGCAGGAACTGGAGCAACTAGCTGAGAAAATCGACCGTGCTGACAAATCGATTGAGAAGATTGCTCGGGAGAACGAATCTTGTCGAAGGCTGGTCGCAATGCCGGGGGTTGGTCCGGTAACAGCAACGGCGATCATCGCGGCGATCGGCAACGGCGCGGCATTTCGCAAGGGCCGGGATTTTGCCGCCTGGTTGGGAGTGGTTCCCGAGGAACACTCGACCGGAGGTAAGCAAACATTGTGGAAGATTCCTCGGCGTGGAAATCAGTACCTGCGCAGGCTGTTGGTGCAAGGAGCCAGAGCCGTTATGCAGCACCGGACCAAGCAGTCGTCTGGTTTAAGTGCGTGGCTGGCTCAGCTCACAGTACGAACGCACCAAAACATCGCCATCGTTGCATTGGCCAATAAACTGGCACGAATGGCCTGGGCAGTGCTGGCCAAAAATGAGATCTACAGGCCACCACTACTAGCGGGCAATACCATCTAACCGGCCTGCAATTGACGCCTGGAAGAACACCAGGCTTGGAAATCGCTAGCGCGATTCCCACATCCGCAGACCGGCGACGGCGGCGGAGTTCAAATTTTCCTGCCAGGTCTGCTGGCGAAGAAAGAGATGGCACCACGGTCTAACCGTCGTTCTGCAAACCTGCTTTCGGTAAGGGTCTTTGAAGACCGAGAACTTAAATAGGAACAGAGCGAAGCGCATTCCATCCAGGCCCGGGGTCGTTAAACACCCCAACAAGGCCGTATACATACGCGCAGACCTTACCTGCTATTCTCACTTTTCGCTTGCGACAAGGCGGCGGACCATACATACCGAAAACCCCGTTTTACAAGTGATCGACGTCGAGTTCGGATTGCCGGCAACAGATGGCTTCCGGCGGCCGAACAAACCGGGAAACTGCAGCACGCAACGGCACGGGTTCATCCGGGATGCTACCCGATCAGGCTCGTAGTCACAGTCCTCGGTACTATCTCAGCTCAAGGACGGCGAAGTGATCGGCGTAGTCGATGAAGACGCGCCGGAAGAGCCCCGTAGGCAGGACACCGTCGAACCCCTTTACAAGGGCATCCTTCTGGGTGCCAGCGAGCCTGAAGAAGGGCACGCGAAACAATTCGAGTGAGCCGATCTTCACGTCCTGTGCTGGCAAAGCCAAAAAGATCCGCTGCGCTCCATCCACACCGTCGCCGCGAAAAACCCCGTCTTGGGACGGCGGCAGGGCCATGTAGTCAGAGGTGTTGTAAAGGATTGGTGCATTCGTGCCGGAGTCGAGCAGCATCCGAATGGGCCGCACCCCGTCGGATAGACGCACCGCGATGATGAGTAAGCCGGGCAGCGCGACGACGTCCTCTGGCTTAGTCAAGGCAACCAGAGGGATATGCGGCCCTTTCACGGCTGTGCGCATCGAGGCCGAGTTGTCGAGGCAGAGCACGCTGTGCGCGTTGTCGATCAGCGCGTCAAAATGTTCAAGGAAATCCTCACCGAGAATGCCTTTAATTTGCAGATCGGAGGAACGGAGGTTCGGCAGGTCATAAACGAGCACCTTCTGGCGGGCAACAGCGTGGGAGCCGGCTTCGACCAGATCGAGCTGGGCGAAGGAAGCGGACTCACGAGATCCGGCGCCTGCGACCATGACCGCGCCCTCAGTATCCAAATGAAGTTCAGTGGCGAGAGTGGGATCGATCATCGTGATCTGGGTACCGCTATCCAACAGGAAATTGTAGGGTCCGGCATGGTTGACGGATACTGACAATACGATCTGGTAGCGGTTGACGAGGCGGAAGGGTACACTGGCGCCATTTCCGGGGCAATGGGTTTCTGCTGCAAGCGCGGGAACGATGGTTGCGGCGAGAACCAAGGAAGCGAACCACTTGAAGGTTGTCATTGCGAGAGCTCCTCAGCCGGGTTGGCTGAAGGAACTCTGGGCGCGTGGCTCTACGTGGTCTTGGCGGAACAATGACGAAATTCCGACCACATATGGCGGTTTTATGACGGAGAGTAAGTCCCTTGTTTTCCGCTTCGGAGACGTGGAGATTCGCGAGCGGAGTTCTGCCTCCTAAAGGCGGGCGAGGTTTCGCCGATCGAGCCAAGGCGTTTCGCGTTCTTTTATTTCTTCTCCACAACCCACAAAAACTCATCACGAAGGAGGAGTTGCTCGACGCGGTATGGGCCGACGCCTCCGTCACAGAAAGCTCTCTCACGCGCAGCATCGCGAAGCTGCGCCGTGCGCTGGGAGATGACATCCGGGAGCCGCGCTACATCGCCACCGTGGCGACGGTCGGTTATCGGTTCATTGGCAAGGTCGAAGTTTCTGAGGAGCCTTCAGGAGTACGGGAGAACACCGAAAAGCCACCTGGCTTGAGCGGCGTCGGGAAGAAGGTTCAAAGCCGGAGGCAATTGCGCGGCTGGGCGCTGGCCGTCGGCGGCGTGTTCTCTGTATGCCTGGCGGGCGCCATCTGGTACCTGCACCGCCTGAGTCCGGCAGCAGTCCGGAGGGCGAGGGCAGTCATGTTGAACAGGGGTCCGCCCCCGTTGTCGTAAGTCCCGAGACCCAGGAAATCGTTGCGATGCGGTGCGAGGGCTCCCCAAGAGGCGCCGAAATGGTCCCTCCACCAGATGGAACGGAAAGGCATCGTGGCCGGCTGGAACCGGTGTATGAGTTGCGGGAAAACGTTGCGACCACCACGTGCTTCTGGCCTCACGAGCATCATCAAGATGTCGGATCGCGGCGTCGTATACAACCAAAAATTCACGATCGTGCGCTGCTTCTTTCAGCCGCTCGGGGCTGATCATTCGCAGCATCAAGACAGGATTATGCGCTGTTAACCGCCAGAGAGTGTAATCGAGACGGCGGAACACTTCGCGGGGCCGAGGATGCCAACTCCACCACAAATCGTAAATCAAGTCATGGAGGCGGTGAATCCGCTCTGGAACAGCAACACTACCATTCATATTGGTCTAATCGCAATTCCAAGAACTGTTCATACAACCAATGCCATGCCTTTTGTCCCGTGCTGTTTTGCCTATGAAGCGGGCCGCAATGACTCTTCAACGAAAGTGCGTTCCATAGGCCAACACTTCGGTAACGGCTTGCATAACTTCGTTCGCGTCGTAGCACATGTTCCCCCATTTGCCTGGTGCAGCTACGTCAAGTCAATTGCCTCTGCGCAGTATTCGATCCGACTGGGCGGGTCGTAACTGGCTGCGATCGTATCGCGCACTCGGCAAGGGCGGACGATTTATCGGTTATGGAATGTCAGCGGCCATCGAAGACGGGCGCCGAAACGTGGTGCTCGTCACCGCAAACTTCACGTGGCTTGGTTTAGTGGGTCTCGTTCCCAGAAAATCCGCGCATTGGTACAACATCACGACCGAGGAAAAGAAGAGAGGCTCGTCATTAAAGAGGATCGGCCTGCGTCTTCACCGGCGCCCCGCGGCGGCCAAGATCGGCGTAGAATTACCCTGGGTCTCAGATCTCTGCTGCAAATACCGCTAGAAGCCCGCTCGACTCACCTCGGCCAGCTGGCACTGCCGTTCCACTGTCAGTCCTACTCCTTCGAATGAGAGCGAGCCTTCGATGCCGCGATAGACCCCTTGCCGCCATCGCTGGTACGATTCGCGCTGCTCCCCTGACCTGCTCGAAGGTTCGTTTGAAGAAATCCAGCTCCACTTGCTTACGGCCCAGCAGCCGCTCCAGCTCTGCGATCCGCAACTCAGCCGCGCTGGGTGTCGGCGGGGTGGAAACTGATTTTGATTTGCTCCCTGGCGGCCTTCCCCTGCCTCGCTCCAGCGCCGCCTTGCCGCCAGTCCGTAGTTGCTCGCGCCACAGATATAGGAACTTCCGCCGGATAGGCTTCCGTAGCCGGTTCTCTGTACGCCGTCGTGAAACTCGTCTGCTCTTTTGTCAATTGTGCTCCATGGTGGAGCACGACACGGTAAGAACCGGGCAATGTGCCCGCGAAATGACTTCGAATGCCATAGAGACTGGCAGGTGAGCGGCGAGACGAGCGCGAATGCCCTTGCGGGTCTGCACACCGATAACAATGAGATCTGAATGGCGAGCTTCGGCAACCTCGAGGATTCGCTCTGCACGAGGGCCAAACGCCACTACCACCTTGGAGTTGTCCGTGAGGTCTTCGTAGCCTGCCGCACGAGCAGCTTCCAGGAACTTGTGTGTCTTCGGCCCTGCATCCGCAGGTCTCTCGCCACTGTCACTATCGTTCACATGCAACAAGGTAAGCGAACTGTGAAAGGCATTTCTCAATGAGTCAGCGACAGGCAACGCATGGACCGCAGCGGGCGAGAAGTTGGTCGCGTACAGAATGCGCTGAAACTCGGGTTTCGTCGAGACCTTGGGACCTACTACCAGGACGGGCTTGGACGACAGCGAGACAATCTCCTGCGCCTTCGATCCATGGAGCAGCTTCTTGAGACCCTCTCTGCCGTGCGTTCCGATTACGATCAGGTCAACATTGCTCTTACTGGCAACCGTGAGCAGTGTTGGGTAGACGCTACCGTAATCGGATACTCCTACATGAGGGGTGTTCGGGGATCCGGCAAGAGAAGCGATCGCGCCCTCTTCGGCTGCGATAAGCATCTTGTCCAACATCTGCCGTGCTTCGGGCCCGATCTGCGACCGATCACAGTCCTTGGTAACGTGGACAAGGAAAACTTTGCCTCCATAATGCTGTGCAATCCCTGCGGCAAAAGGAAACGCAAGCAGCGAGGTTTCGGAGAAGTCCACCGCCAGGAGGACGTTCGTCAAAGAAACACGAACCCGCTCGCCGATGACCATGGCAACGTTCCGTTTCAACAAACAAGCACACTGCTGGAAGGCTGAAGGCAGTTTGTGAGAGCAGTGTTATGGTATCAGAAAGGTATTTGCTTCGTTCCAAACTGCTGTTGGGACTCTCTAGCCCCAAAAATTATGGCGATTCCTCGTCGCTAGAACCATTCAAAGGCCGTAAAATCCAACGTGGATGGCCGAACCGGCGTTCGAACTCTGCTTTGGTCCAACGGCCTGTCCCGTCTTCTTAGCTCTTGAGCGGCGATGGTGGAATCCCAAATCTGCCGAAGTTGTGGTGGTCCTCTCTCCGGGGGGGTATGCGCCCTATGCACCGCCCAGGAGGCGTACAGGGAATTCCATAAAGACATCGTATTGCTGGTGCTACTTTCCCTTCTTGCTGTTGGCCTGTTTCTTGCCACGAAGGCGATGGCAACGAGTGAAAAGAGGATGGAAGAGAGAGTAGCCGGTATCTGGTACGTGCGCAGGATCTACGCCAGTTAAGTTCGGGAAACGTTGAATCGGCAATTGATTCCTTCCGGCGGGCGATCGCTGGTGACCGAGCTAATCGGAAATTCACCCTTGCCCTCGCCAATGCTCTTTCGACTGGAAATCACCCGTTGGAGGCTCGGGAGGCGCTGCTCCGGCTACGTGAATCGGACCCCGAGGATGCAGAAATCAATCTGTCCCTGGCCAAACTAGAAGCAAACTCTGGCAACCTTCCCGATGCCGTGCATTTCTACCAGAATGCGCTGTATGGACAATGGACCGGAAGCCACGTTGACGAACGCAGGCAGCAGGTTCGACTCGAGTTGATTCATCTCCTTCTGGATCACAACCAACGGAGCCGCGCCCTTTCGGAACTATTGATCCTCGGATCGGAAATTCCTCAGAGCGCGGGTGCCAATGCAGAAATCGCGAAGCTCTTCTTGAGCGCAGGCGATGCGCAGCACGCGCTCGGGTACTTTGAAAACTCACTTCGTTCCGACCCACGCAATGCTGATTCGTTGGCAGGGGCTGGGGATGCCGCTTTCCGACTGGGCGAGTACACGAAAGCGCTCCATTACCTGCAAGCGGCAGTGAATCACAGACGAGACAGCGGCCCTTCCTTGGAGCTCTTCGACCTCACGAAGACGGTTGTCTCCTGGGACCCGCTACAACCTCATCTGAGTAAGTCCGAGCGTCAGGCGCGCTTGCTTCGCGGTCTCAATCAGGCCCTTCAGCGCGTCTCCAACTGTGCCGGAGTCAACGTAACCGGAGAAGAGACATCGCAGTTGAAGTCCCTTCAGTCAGAGGCCGAGAAAGCGAAACATTCAATCCAGAAGAGCCGCAGGCATCCCGACAGCGATGACGTGCGATCCGAAATGGAATTGATTTACCAGATTGAAGAAACCGCCAACAAGGCTTGCGGCAATGCGACCGGAACCGACCTTGGGCTGGTGCTGATTGGACGCCGGCACCTGAGTGCACAATGAGCACCTACAACTTCGCGCAGCGACTCAGACTCCGCGAGAGCCAATTGTTCATCTTTATCACGATACTGATCGGGGTTTTTGCTGGACTGGCTGCCGTTATGTTCACCTTATCGATCAAGTTCGTTACAATGTTCTTTTTTGGGATCGAGCCATCGCCCCTGCGTGTCCTGGCGATTCCGACCGCGGTTAGCTTCATCTCAGGCATTTTATTGTGGAAGTATTTTCCTGAAGCACGAGGTAGCGGAGTTCCTCAAACAGAAGCGGCGTTTCATCTCAATCACGGCCAAATAAGGGCCCGTGTACCATTCGGCAAATTTGTCACTGGCGTGTTGTGTATCGGGTGTGGCCACTCGATGGGACGCGAGGGACCGTCCGTACAGATTGGGGCTGGATTGGCGTCAATCATTGGGAAGTGGTTCCGTCTGTCTCCAGGACGGGCACGGAATCTGGTTCCTGTAGCAGCAGCTGCGGCTTTGGGAGCTGCGTTCAACACGCCAATTGCGGCTGTGCTGTTTGCTTTGGAAGAAATTATTGGCGACATGAACGCTGTCTTGCTCGGATCCGCCGTCGCCGCCTCAGTCACAGCGGTAGTCGTCGAGCGCTCGATTCTAGGAAATAGTCCGGTCTTCCACGTTCCCGTATATCACCTATTGCATCCGATGGAACTAATCGCCTACGCAGGTCTGGGCGTAGTGGGCGGAATCCTGTCTCTGGCGTTCAGTCAGGGCTTGCTACGTGTCCGCGCATTCTTTCTAAGGTGGCCCGTCAAGACCCGCTGGTTTCAACCGGCAATCGGAGGACTATTCATCGGTGCGCTGCTGATCTTCGTCCCCCAGGTCCGTGGTGTGGGATACGAATTTGTCGATCAGGCATTGAGCGGTGGTCTTCTTTTCAGAACGATGGTTATTTTGTGTGTTGCAAAACTGGCCGCAACCGTTATTTCCTATGCTTCGGGTAATGCCGGCGGTATCTTTGCGCCGACCCTCTATCTTGGCGCGATGGCCGGGGGATCCGTTGGATTCCTTGTGCACCGATTCGCGCCATTCATGACGAGCAGCCCTGGGGCTTACGCGTTGGTTGGGATGGGCGCATTGTTTGCCGGAATCATCCGCGCTCCGCTCACCTCCGTTTTCATGATTTTTGAGTTGACACAGGATTACCAGATTTTTGTGCCGTTGATGATCGCGAACATGCTGAGCTTTGTGATCGCCCGGCATTACCAATCGAAGCCCCTTTATCGAGCCCTGCTGGAACAAGACAACGTCCACCTGCCTGACCTGAGGACACGAATCACCTTCTCAGGTTGGAGGGCGCGTGACATCATGACGCGTGAATTCACGATAGTTCCTTCAGGCACCCCGGTGGTGAAAGTTGCGACCTCATTTGTGGAAGATGGATTGAAGTGCCTCCCCGTTGGTGACAACGACTCGCTTATTGGATTGGTGACGAGGGAACAGGTCCAGGAAGCGATAATAACCGGTTTGGGAGACAAACCGATATCGTCGATCTCGACGAGAAACTTTCCTCACGCACACTCAGACCATCCCATAGAGGTAGTGCTGGAACGATTGGACAAGAGCCCCGGGCTGCTGCCTGTAGTCGACCGAAATGCGACTGGGCATCTGGAGGGAGTGATCACACCGCAAAACGTGACCCAATTTGTTGAGAGCAAATGGAAAGAGAGAACCGGGAGTAGAGCAAACGTATGAACGTTGGAGCGCTGATTTCAAGCGCTACGCACGCAGTCTCAAAACTTACCCCCTCGAGGAACGCAGGAGTACCCGTGCGTCTCAGGTACAGGACAAAGAACCCCGCGCGGAACCCACCTGCTTCCGCTACTCGACAAAACGGTACTATGGGCGTGTACGACCTCTCGTTGCCAATCCCCGCGATCTCGCAACGTTTCCCGATAGCAAATGAGATTTGTGCTGTTTCCGGCCTTCTAATCCCATCTCGGACATTGAGCGCTGCCTAGCTCATGTCAACCGTTGGTAACTCGCCAAGTCGTGAACTGGCGGCGGGGCACTTGCAATCACCGAAATCCCTGCTGGTAATAGCGATCTGGCCTGCGGCGTTCAAATGGCCCATTTTGCGCCGAATACATGATGGCCCTACGGGCCACAACAGGGGATGAAATGGGCTTTGACTGCGCGGTATGCTACTGGGACCGGAAGGTCTGTTGAGACTGATAGATTCTGGCGTAAGCGAACCCGCTACCGATTATGGTCCGGATGCAGTGAAGTACAACTGAGTGTCGCCTAACCGATGCGCTGCTACTCAATGACGCGAACCCTTCGAATGTCTTTAGCGATCGAACGATAGACTTGCGGCCGTCGAATGCCGTTGCTAGCGCCTTCATGTACCACATATCTCCCGAATAAGGCCATCAACGCCCTGGCCCGTGCGATCCGCCACAGCCGCGCTGGCCTGAAAAACCTACCAAGCCCATCGGCTCATTCTTGTTCCTCGGACCCACCGGCGTCGGCAAGACCGAAGCGGCCCGCACGCTGGCGCAGTTCATGTTCGGCGGCGAGAAGTCGCTGGTGCGCTTTGACATGTCCGAGTTCATGGAAAAGCACTCGGTCTCAAAGCTGATCGGTTCGCCTCCGGGATATGTGGGCTACGAGGAGGGTGGCCAGTTGACAGAACGCGTGAAGCGCGCGCCCTACTCGGTGGTTCTGCTTGACGAAATCGAGAAGGCGCACCCGGATGTTTTCAACATCCTGTTGCAAGTGTTTGAAGACGGCCAGCTCACCGACGGTTTGGGCAACACGGTGGACTTCAAGAACGCCATCATCATCATGACTTCGAACATCGGCGCGCGCCACTTGCAGAAGCGCGAAGGCCTGGGGTTCCAGTCAACCAAGAAAGACATTATCTCCGACAAGGTCGAGGATCTGGTGAGGAACGAAGGTCAAGCGCACCTTCAACCCCGAGTTCCTGAACCGGCTGGACGAAATCATCCGGTTCAACGCGCTGACTGAAAACGACCCCGTTCAGATCCCGGAGCTTATGGTCAGCCAGCTGAACCAGAATCTGGCGCCGAAATCAATCACCATGACCGTAACCGACGCGGCCAAGAAGTGGGTCCTCAGTCAGACACTCAGTGATCGCAGCTACGGCGCGCGTCCGCTGCGGCGTGCCTTGCAGAAGTACGTCGAAGATCCGTTGTCGGAGGCGCTGATCCAAGGCACCATCACCACGCGGCCGGCGTTCATCGAGGTCTTCCTCGAAGACAACAAGCTGTACTACCGTCTGGTGGACTCGCAGAAAACCGAGGGCGTGCTGCTGTACGAGAACTAGAGTTTGTAAGTTTAATTGGCAGAGGCGGACCAAGTGGGTCCGTCTTCTGCTCTTCTCGGCTCGCCGTCGCAAAGTCCCATGCAGAGTCTCCGTCCGTCCCTGCTCCAGGTTATTGAGGTAGCCGCAGACCTGTAGCTTTGATCGCTATTTGGCGTAGTGTTTCAAAATTATTTGGCGTATCTGACTCTAGCCAGGCCCAATCACCCAGTCACCAAGCTGTCCCGAGCCGCTTGCGACATTCCGCTCAGGTCTTGCATGCAAGCACGCTACGCCAAATAGCTCTGAAAGCGACAGGTAAGGGTCTATCCAGCAACTCATTGTCACCACTGTGCTGAGAAAGCTGATGACAACGCCAGCCCGAAACGACGCAAGCCTGAAACTGGACAAATGAGGCGTCACGCGACGCCCAGACTGCCATGCTGCCGAAGTCAATACGAGCGCCGCTAAACAGAGCAGAAGCGGTAAACCCAACGTGGAGAATTTCGTCATTTAACCAGTTATTGTATGTCCTGCCTGCAAAGTCTCGTTTTCGGTAACTTCCCCTGCCAGCTTGAGACCCACAAAACCACCAGACTGGGACCTGAAACCCTGTAAGCTCCATTGCAGCGACCAGGTCTTGCGTTGCAGTGGCGAGGATTTCCGGCTAATGCAACAAGCCTCATAGCCAGTGAAGACCTCGTTGATCACGAGTCATCCCGTTGGGGTTGCGGTATGCTGTGCACCAACTGCACCCCACGCTGCCTGTGTTTTCCTGCATCGTATGATCTTTCTATCCAAGTAGCTGCTTTCCGCGCCAAATCTGCATGGTGACATTCTGCCCCTCTCAGGTTGCTATGTGGCTCCAATCGGATAACCTCTCTTTAAGCCTCACTTGTCGCCAAGGTCATCTTCACGGAAGTTGGCCCATCTCGACCGAGATGACGTTATTCTTATCGGGTTTGGCCGATTTGCCTTAAGCCAGTAACCGTTAGCGGTGCGTGGCAGGTGAACCCCGAGATAATTCATTGCAGTCTGAGATTGGAGATCCATCATGAGCAAGGAAAGTTCGACGGCTGTCGCAAGTTCCTCTCCGGAGGGGTCAGTTCGTCTGAATCGCACTCTTGGCCTATGGAACCTGATCATCATCGGCATGGTGATTATTCAGCCGACGGCGCCGATGGGCATCTATGGCGTTATCAGCAATAAGGCTCAAGGCCATGTCGTCACGACCATCCTGATCGCCATGGTGGCCATGCTGCTTACTGCTATAAGTTACGGTCGAATGGCACGCGTCTATCCGAGTGCCGGCTCGGCGTATACCTACGTCGGCCAGGAGATCCATTCCTCTTTTGGCTACATCGTCGGCTGGGGCATGGTCATGGACTACTTGCTGAATCCACTGATCTGCACCGCCTTTTGCGCCAAAGCGGCGATGAATATCCTTCCTGGACTCTCCTATTACGTGTGGATTCTTCTATTCGCCGCTTTCTTCACTTGGGTCAACCTGCGCGGCGTAAAGACCTCGGCACGAATGAATGAGGTTCTTTGCGTCGGCATGGTCATCGTGGTCATCCTCTTCCTTGCCAGCGTGATTCGTCTGCTATGGCGCGCGCAGCACGACCCGAGCTTTTTCATACGCCCTTTCTACAATCCGGCAACATTTCATCCATCCAGCATCTTTGCCGGCACCTCAGTGGCGGTGCTCACCTACATAGGCTTCGACGCCTTATCCACTCTCTCAGAAGAAGCGGAGAATCCGCGCCGCAACATTCTGCTGGCGACAGTATTAGTTTGTCTCATCGCAGGCCTCCTGTCGGGCTTGGAAGTCTACGCGGCTCAACTGGTCTGGGGCTCCAAGCCTTTCCCAGACGACCGCGTAGAATCGGCTTTTGCCATCATTGCGCGACAGGCTGGCGGAGTAGTTCTCTTCCAGCTGATTAATTTCACTTTGCTGGTGGCCAATATGGGGTCGGGCATGGGCTCCCAGCTTGCCGCAGGACGTTTGCTCTATGGGATGGGACGAAGCGACGCAATTCCCAGATCATTTTTTGGCGCCATTGAGCCAAAACGACGGATTCCGCGAAACAACATTTTGCTTGTCGGGGCATTTGCTCTGGCGGGCGCCGGCGTGCTCGAATTTTTTGCCAACAAGCTGGGTGGCGGAGCCTACGAGATAGGGGCGCAGGCGCTGAACTTTGGCGCCTTCATCGCCTTCATGGGAGTCAATGCAGCGGCCTTTGTCCACTATTGGCTCCACGGAAAAGTAAGAACCCTTAGCAGCTTCTTAGTGCCGGTCCTCGGCTTCCTGATCTGTGGCTTTATCTGGCTCAATCTGAGCCGTCCCGCTCTGATACTTGGCGCTGCTTGGATGATCGCAGGTATCGCCTATGGCGCTATCCGCACAAGGGGATTCAAGGCGGAACTGGTTAACTTCGATATTCCCGCAGAAGACTCTTGAGGGGAGTGGATAGTTACCGATGCTCTGGCCTGAGGGCATTTCCCTGCTTTGATTTGTTCTTCGGGACGCAGTAACTTTGCGTCGCAGGCGTTGGGGAGAGACTCCCCACCACCCAGCGGAAATCAGAGACCATGCACAATCCTGGGGAACTTACCTATAACCCCGTTTCAAGTAAGCCGCTGGCGCGGCGGACGCTACGCGTGCCGACAATCTGGCATTTTCTTATGCGTAGAACCTTCCTTGCTGGAGCATAATGGAGCCATCGTGACCTGCTGCTTCTCTCAACGATACCGTTCCCAGGCAGTCGTGAAGCGGTCAAACAGCAAAAGTACGATTGTATTCCCATAGCAAACCGCATCCGCCGCAAACGCGAGCGACCCACTTGAAACGGCTCTATCGAAACTGCCCACCAGAGATGCTCTGGATAGCCGGTTTTCGCTCGAGGCAGCCCCGATAGAGTCCTAACGTTTTGCAGGCACTTCGCCCCGGCATTGATGACGGCAAGGGCGTTTACGAACGATACGACGTCGAGTTCGAATTGCGTGGCGACAGAATTGCCTCCGGTGGCCGAGGACTAACCGGGAAACTGCAGCACGAAGCGCCATGAGCTCATCAGGAGATGCCAGCCGGTCAGGTCCGTAGCCACTAGCCCTGAGCCACAATGGCAACCGCTAATGCCGTAAGTGCGGAAACGCGATACAGTCTTCGGTCCTATCTCGGCTCAAGGACGGCGAAGTGATCGGCGTGGTCGATGAAGACCCGCCGGAAGAGCCCTGTAGGTAGGACACCGTCGAATCCCTTTCCTCTGGCATCCTCCTGGGTGCCGGCGAGGCTGAAGAAGGACATGCGGGACAATTCGAGTGAGCCGATCCTTACGTCCTGCGGTGGCAAAGCCGAAAAAATCTGCTGCACGCCATCCACACCGCGCCCGTGTAGAGGCACGTCGTGCGAGAGCTGCAGCAACATGTATTGAGCAGCGTTGTAGAGTTTGGCCGTGTTGGTGCCGGAGTCGAGCAGCAGGCGAAGGGGCCGCAACCCGTCGGATAGACGCGCCGCGATGATGAGCAAACCCGGCAGTGCGCCGCCGCCGTCTGGCTCAGCCGTAACAAGCAGCGGGATGTGTGGCCCTTTGACGTTTGCGCGCATCGCGGCCGAGTCGTCGAGACAGAGCAGGCTATGAGCATTGTCGATCAGCATGTCGAAGTGCTCGAGGAAATCATCGCCCAAAATGCCCCGAATTCGCAGATCGGCGGGATGGAAATTTTTAAGGTCATAAACCAGCACCTTTTGGTTGGCAACAGCGTGGGAGCCGGCTTCGACCAGGTCGAGGTGCGCGAAGGAAGCAGACTGTCGAGATCCGACGCCTGCGACCACGGCCACCCCCTGAGTATCCAGATGAAGTTCAGCGGCGAGAGAGGGATCGATCAGAGTGATCTGGGTGCCGCTATCCAATTGGAAGTTGTAGGGACCGGTGTGGTTGATGGATACGGCCAAAACGATCTGATGGCGATTGACCAAGCGGAACGGTAGACTGGCGACATTTCCGGGGCAGTGCTCCTCCGCATGGAGAGCGGGAAGGATTATGGCAGCAAGACTCATGGAAGCCAGGCACTTGATGACCGACATTGGCAGTCCCTCAGCCGAATTTGGCTGCGGACACTCTTGCCGCTATTTGCAGCTACCTCGATGAGCTGCCTGTACCAGTTACGTCATATGCACATCACACGCTAAGCCCTTCAATGCAGGCAGCTTTTCGGACGAAATAAAGAACCGTGCTGGTCCGCTGTTTTGGGCTTACACTCGATCAACTCACAGGTGCTGCCTGTGCCTGAGCCAGACCAGTCAAGTCGAGTCATCCGCTTCGGGGTCTTCGAAGTGGATCTGCACACCACAGAATTGCGCAAGCAGGGTGTCCGGATTCGGCTGCCCCTGCAGTCCTTCCAGGTTCTTGAAGCTTTGCTGCGCCAGCCGGGTGAGCTGGTCACGCGCAAGGAGCTAAAGGAAAAGCTCTGGCCCGCGGACTCCTTCGGCGATTTCGAACACGGGCTCAACGCTGCGGTGAACCGCGTCCGTGAGGCCCTCGGTGATTCCTCCGATAATCCGCGCTTTGTCGAAACCCTCCCGCGTCGCGGCTATCGGTTCCTCGCGCCAATAAACGCAGCTCCCCAATCCACCGCCGCGGGCGTGCTCGAGGACGGAGAAGCGGGGAAGAGAGTCGCCTCACCAACGTCTGAGTTCCTCGATTCAATAGCTGCCATCCCGTTTGAAAACGCCGGAGGCGAGCTAGAGATGGAATATCTGGGCGACGGCCTCACGACTTTGCCCACCGGAGTCAGCTCCGGCCGCGAGCGCGCGTTGCTGGCGTTTCTATCCATCGTCATCGTAGGGATCGGTCTCGGGTTGGGTATCTTCCTCGTGCGCCGAATGGTCCGGCCGCATGCGCCGGAATTTCAGCGCCTGACCGTCCGGCGGGGCACGGTATTCGCGGCCAGGTTTGCGCCAGATGGGCACAACGTGATCTATAGCGCCTCGTGGGACGACGCCCCGGTGGAAATATTCTCGACCGACGTGAATTTCTCCGGCACGCGAAGCCTCGGATTCCAGGGGACCGCGGTGCTTGCGGTTTCTTCCACCGCCCAAATGGCGGTGTTGCAAGTGGCCAATCCCCCTTTTTTGCTGACCCAGCATGGCACTCTAGGCCAAGTGCCTGTAACAGGTGGGTCGCCTCGCCAGATCGCCGAGAATGTAGAGTGGGCGGATTGGGCTCCGGATGGAAAAACCCTCGCCATTGTCCGCGGTGTGGCGGGCAAACTGCGCCTTGAATTTCCCACGGGCCACGTTGTTTACGAAACCACTGGTTGGATCAGCCACCCTCGCGTGTCGCCCAAAGGCGACCAAATAGCGTTTCTCGACCACCCGATCACGGGTGACGACCTGGGCGTTGTTTCAGTCGTCGATCTAGCGGGACACAAGAGGATTCTCTCCTCAGGATGGGAGAGTGAGGAAGGGCTGGCATGGTCTCCTGACGGGAACGAGGTGTGGTTCTCGGCCACCGAAACAGGAGTGCAACGCCGCATTTATGCCGTAGATCTTGCGGGCCACCTCCGCCTGAGCTTCGCTGCACCTGGCGGGGTCACGCTTGAGGACATCGCCGCGGACGGGAGACTCCTGTTAACCCGCGATGAACTACGAGCCGGAATGATGGCTTTTGCGGCCGGAGCAACCAGAGAGCGGGACCTCTCGTGGCTAGATTGGTCGGTGCCTGTCGATCTCTCTTCCGACGGGAACACTGTCCTTTTCGTCGAGGAGGGAGCGCAACGAGGATCAACCTACTATACGGTCGCCGTACGCGACATGCGAGGATCGCCACCGGTTCCATTGGGCGAAGGGTCGGCCGTTGGGTTTTCTCCTGATGGAAAATGGGCGGCTGCGATGACTGTTGGCAACACGCAGCTTCTGCTGTTGCCGACCGGAGTAGGCACAACCAAGCGAATCGAGCGGGGCGACATTCAGCAGTATGGGTACATTGTCCGCTGGTTGCCTGACCGCAAGAGGATCGTCTTCTCCGGAAACCAGGCCGGCCACCAGATGCGATGTTTCATTCAATACATAGATGGATCCAAACCCCGGCCTGTAACTCCGGAAGGAGTCCATCCGTGTCAGGTCTCGCCTGATGGGAAGTTGATTGCAGCGAGGAATCTTGCGGGCAATGGAGGCCGTCTGTATGCAACGGATGGAACGGAGTCGCGCCCTATCCCCGGTTTGTTGCCGGGAGAAGATTTCGCTTGGACCTCCGACCCGAAGTTCATGTACGTGCACCAATCGATACAGTTCCCGATAAGGATCTACCGGTTGGATATTGTGACGGGACAAAGGCAACTCTTCGAAGAAGTGAACCCTTCGGTCGTCGTGACGGGACTTTCCCTGACCCACCTCCTGCTCAGCTCAGACGGCCGCGCCTACGTTTACGGTTATGAGCGCGTGCTTTCAGAGCTCTATCTGGTTAAGGGGCTCAAGTAGATATTCAGGCAGCTCATCAACTCGATGGAGATGGCCGGTGTGGCCGAGCAACTCAAAATACGCTAGAAGAGTCTGCGATCATTTGCGTGGAGAAGCCTATCTTATGCTCCACGACCTCAACCGAGCCGCAGCAGAATTTCAGAAAATTCATCAACCATTCCAGCCCGATTAATTTTGTTAAGTGGGTTAGCGAAATCAAGGTGACCATCCGTGACCGTTCCTCCACCCCGAAATTGCGTGGGCGAGTGACCAAACACGCGTGAAGCAATTTTGAACTGCCTGTAAAGTCTCGTTTTCGGTAAATTCCCCCGGCCACCGGTCGGGTGTGGGCAACATTCCTATAACCCCGTTTTTCGTGCAGTTCGCTTGCTGCGGGCCTACTGGTGAATTCCATTTGCACCAACTGGGCTAGACTGCTTACATCCGATGCGTGTAACCGCCCTACGCGGAGATTCGACTCCAAACTTACTGCGAAAGCCAGGCTGTACCCTGTACAGTTCCGCTTGCGCTCGCCTTCTTACAGGCCCGCAAGATCCTCAGCGCTTCCTGTGCAGGAATTTCACGCTCACCGCCCAACTCGACCGACCTTCTCGCGAGTTCTTCCACGGCTTCCCACACATACGGAATGCGCAAGATTGACTCCGCGTGTCTTCGCACGTAGTTGAACCATCCCCGCTGATCGTCGGTAGTGAAGCACTCTGCCAGCATTCCGAGAATCCTAATCTGATTGTTGTCATTGCTGTTGTCCCAATCAAACGAAGGGTTACCACAAAATTCTTCATGCAAGTTGTCTGCGGCTTGACCCGCGGCACAGCCTATTGCGCTGTCGGTATAGTCACGGCGATACGCTTCAGGCCAGAGAGTCGCTTGACCTGCCGTCTCGCCTTCCGCATCCTCTTCCAGGGTCAAGTCAACGAACGGCAACTTGAGCCAAGCCATGACAACGGCGTGCCCAGCCTCATGGTGTGGAGTCTGTTCGGCCTGTTCAAATAAGGCCCCGAGCTCCTTCAAGTCCTCTACCGACGCGCCCATCTATCGCCCCTGCTTTGTCAAGTTTCTTTCGTACCCCAACAGTACGGCGCGAATGGGTAGGGTCCAAGGCCACTTTCGTGTAAGACAAGCGTCAGAACTGTCGGCTGAAGTAGAGCGCCGGATGACCAAGATCGCTTACTTCAGCCAGAAGTGGTCCGGCAGATTTCCGGGAACCCCGTTTTTCGAGAATTCCGCGTCCAGGTCTTCCAGCGTGTCCGTCACTATGGCCGCAGAACCGTCAGCCTATCAATTGGTTCGCCGCGCCTGATTCGCTTGAGCTGCCGCTTCAGATGCTTTGTCGGGTCGCACGGCTCACCCTCATCGTCGTCATCCGCCTCGTCATCAAACTTCTCTTCAAGCACGTACTCGGCCCTTTGCTGTGTAATCGCTTGAAGCGCCTGCAAGGCATTGCCAGCAGCAGTGTAGGTCGGGAAGAAGCCTGGGTTGCGCTTCCCGAGACGCTTTCTACGTCTCCAAAGAAGACGCTGGGCGCAGAATACAAAGCAGCACGCCAGTATGAAGCAATACAAGCCGCGAATATATTCCGTAGCGAAATCCAAAGATCGCCCCTCCTCGGCAAAACCGAATCCGCCAATCCAAAACAGGCGGGTGCCGACACATCAGGTCGTCAATCACACGCGTGATACTGAACGACCTAGAGGGCAGGAGGAGGGCGCTGGAAGCGCGACGGGAGGTCGGGGGATTGCGGGGAATACGGTTCGCTCAGTAGCAAGATGTGCCAGAGCGAAAACGGAACATCTATCGCCCCGAAAAGGAACACGATGACCAGCAAGGGGCAGGTCATCGCTGCGCTGAGGTGATCAGGGTGCGGGAGGAGAATTATCAGCAGCGCGAACAAAAGGACGACGGCCGTGATGACCTGCCATCCGTGACGTTTGTTGCGCGTTACCATAGCCCCTCCAATATACGCGACCGTGATGGCCTGACACAGGGTCTACTCGGTTTGCCTGTGAAGTCTCGTTTTGAGTAAGTTCACGAAGCGGGGGCTCTGGAATGCTGCTTGAGCGACGACGACAGCAGGCGCAGCCGCCCCACAGACGCGCCGTCTAACTTTCTGCTGTGGCTTTCCCCCTATCTCAATTGCTGGGTCCCCTCACGCGGCACTGTACCCATCTATCCAGTCTGCCGGGCTGAATTCGTATGCTTTTGACTCAGGCATCTTGTCTGGGTTTGTTCCGGACACAATCAGGATTCTTGCAAGACGCCACTCCACCAAAGCCCAGCTTTAAAGGCTTGCCACAGTCGCCACACCGCATCACACCGCCAACTACATGATCAGGCTTGTACATGCCACGGATTATAGGCTCACGCATCCAGCAGAAAGCCTCGCTGGCTGAGTTCATTAAGGTCGACTTCTACTGACGGTGCGGCAAAACCTTGGGCGGAGGTCGCACGGGTTGAGACATGTCCGCAAGTCCCTTCTCGTTTGGCGTCATGATCTGCAGCTGTGCTGCCTCGCTGGTCGCAGCCTCCATGGACGGATACTTTTTGCGCCAGACTTGTTCGCCCGCGCTCAACACTGTGCAGGCCCCGTCTTTACTAGGGACGATCTTCACCGCCATGTCTGCCTTGTTCATGACGCGGATTATAGGCGTAGCCGATCATGTATTCCCATCCAACGCGAGTTCGGCTATGCATATCGAAGTTCCTGCAAAACGTTAGGACTCTATCGTGACTGCCTGAGCCAAAACCGGCTAGCCAGAGCATCTCTGGTGGGCAGTTTCGATAGAGCCGTTTCAAGTGGGTCGCTCGCGTTTGCGGCGGATGCGGTTTGCTATGGGAATTCAATCGTACTTTTGCTGTTTGACCGCTTCACGACTGCCTGGGAACGGGATCGTTGAGGGAAGCAGCAGGTCACGATGGCTCCATTATGCTCCAGCAAAGAAGGTTCTACGCATAAGAAAATGCCTGATTGTCAGCACGCGAAGCGTCCGCCGCGCGAGCGGCTTACTTGAAACGGGATTATAGGTAACTTCGCCTCCTTGCTCTGACGCAACGAACTCTGATCGTCTCAGTGCTATATCTGCTTGCTGTAGCTCCTCTTTGAGCTCACTGAGCTATGCAGGGATCGCTTGTTCTGGGGAGGCTCCCGCAGCTTAGGAGAAATAGGAATCCCAGAGAAGGAATTTGTCATGGTGCACATGGATCCTGCAGAGTTGATTGATTCTCGACCGAACAACGGCCCCCTCGCACTCTGGCGCAACAAGGTCGTGCTAGGTGTGCATCACGATGGAGCGGGCGCGATGCCCACGGAGTGGAAAATCGTGACAGACCGCCTTGTTCATGACATTCTTTTTGGTTTGATTGAACCTCACAATGATGACCACGGGCACAGAGTATTGGCTTAGGCAAAACTGGATCCAGGCCACCGCGGCCCAAGGTTGATGTACGTTTTTTTTGCTCTGAGAGGTTGAGCCAATTCAGTTCCTCCTTGGACAACGGTCCGTGGGGACTACGGGAAGGTACCCCGGTTCCCGGGAGAAGAATTGTGCACACGGTCAGTGAGATGCTGGGTATCGAGCCGGATGCCGACCAGGACTCGGCAAATTACCGAAAACGCGACTTTACGGGAGATCCGTGAGCAAGACTCGCCTTCTTACGGCCAAAGGAGAGTCTGACATTTGTTCTAGAGTTCTGGCGGCTCTATGATTGCCGTCGGAGGTTTCGCATGAACGTTCAAACGGGCAGGGTTCCCTACTGTTTCCAAAGTAATCGATACCTATGACTTCTTTGGGAAACATATGCACTACCGCATCGAGCTAAGACACTACTTGGCCATCAACCGATATGTGGCGACGATATATCTTTCGGTGGATCGTGACGAAGACTCATTGAAGCAACGAATGGAAATCTTCACGGATTTCCCGCGTGCTGAGAAGGAAACATATGACGCTGCATTGGGCGACGCGCTTGATTTTCTTGCAGAACGCGAAAAGTAGAGAACGGGGTCGAAGTGAGACCGATGGCAATGGTCTGTGGTACAACGGATTGCAATCGACTGCGAAGTGCAAAGCAGTGACGAATGCGTTCGCTATCTCCGGCGGCAGATCGCATTTTGTCGTATCGCAAATCAGGTGCCTGCAACGGGATTTTCGGAAAACTCTCCTGACATCTTGCCCAGTTGGGAGCAATTTACCGAAAACCCGACTTTGCAGGAAGTTCTATCTGAATGCAGTGAGCTACCGTCCGTCCGACGCGCTTATAACCGGAGTTGTTGTGAGCTAGACAGCTGCACTGGCAAAGAACCCAAGCACCAAAAGCGGCATTGAAGCCACCTCTAAAACCAATATCAACCACTTTGCAGTGCCACGAGTAGCCGCTACGCCCCCAACAATCATGCCTATCGGGGCCAACAAGAACAGCAGGCCGAAGTTCAGGATTTGCGGGTCTTTCCAAGGCGGCAGTGAGGGAGAAGGAGGGTGCACTCGGTAGTAGGCATATGTGCCCGCAGCGAACATTGCATTCGCCGTGACGATGCTAAGCGCAATAATTGCGAGTCGCGATCGCTGGTGATCCCGCACCCAAGAAAGACCGACCCACGCGGCAATCGTGAGTGCAAGAGGCCCGCAGCTGAACAGTGGAATCACTTCTCATCACTCCATGACTATTTCTCGATGCTGGGCGGCAGAGCGGAGCTTGGTCGCCCTGCTGCGTGGCAAAAGTTGATTCGCCGTCAGCTTTTACATAAACGGCAAAATTGCTCCAGGGAGGAAGCACACATTCAGCGATGGATGAAATCTAACACTGTCTCGGTGGTATAGGCTTACTGGTTGTCTTGGTACCAAGGTTACTGAAAGCGAAGGTCAACCATGACTGCTCCTACCCCCCTGCAGGAACCACCCGATTTCTCTCTGGTCCTTGGCGGCCCGCTGTATCGGATGCTGCGTCGATCGCATTTGGCAGGTTCGGGTCCTCAGTTACTGCGCCGCCTGGCCGCAATCTCTATTCTCGTATGTTGGGTACCGTTGGCAGTCCTTTCGCTGGCGCAAGGTCACTTCCTGGGAGGAGTAAAGCTTTTCTTCGTTCGCGATATCGAGACCAACGTGCGGTTCTTAGTTTGCCTGCCGGTGCTGCTCCTGGCTGAGGTGATTGTTCGACAACGCATCGGGCCTATCCTGAAAAACTTTGTCGAACGGCAGGTTGTCACTCCGGAAGAGCTCCCAAAGTTTTACGCTGTCATTCGCTCCGCCACACGTATTCACAACTCAGTGGTTGCCGAGATTGCACTTTTCGTCCTGGTGTTCACCGCCGGCACGTGGATCTGGCGGTTTCAGATAGTACCGGATGTCGCCAGCTGGTATGCCTACTCTCAAGGGGGCCCGGTGCACTTGACGATGGCCGGATATTGGCTTGCCTTCGTGAGCGTACCGCTCTTCCAGTTCATCCTGTTGCGTTGGTACGTGCGGTTCCTGATCTGGTTCTGGTTTCTGCTTCGGGTTTCGCATCTCGAACTGCACTTGCCGGCCCTACATCCAGATGGGGCAGGCGGGCTCGGCTTTCTGGGCAAAACCAGCTTGGGCTTCGCTCCGTTGTTGTTCGCACATAGCACATTGCTCGCAGGGCAAATCGCAAGCCGCATCCTCTACAGCGGTGAAAAGCTGTTTGCTTCAGAGTTGACGATTGTTGGCTATGCCGTATTCACAATTGTCGCGGCGCTGGCTCCGCTATTTTCGTTCACGCCACAACTTCTACGCGCCAAACACTGGGGCCTGCAGAAATATGGCGCTTTTGCTTCGTCGTATGTCCTGGATTTTGATCAAAAATGGCTGCAAGGCAAAGCCAATGACGAAGCGGCGCTGGGCAGCGGCGATATCCAGTCACTGGCTGATCTGGGGAATAGTTTTGCAGTGGCTCGCGCGATGCGCCTGGTGCCCATCGCGACCGATGATATCGTTCTGCTCCTGGTTGTAACCATCGCCCCCTTCCTCCCGTTATTGCTGACCATCATGCCGCTCGATGAACTGCTCATGCGGGCTTTCAAAGTTGTCTTCTGATTTGACGGCATTCGGTCGGGAGCTTTTCCGGAAGACCGGGTTCTTGGAAACTTCACCTGTTTGACCAGAGCGCCATGGGCAACTTACCGATAACGAGACTTTTCAGGCTATTCGAGTCTGGCCAATTATGAAGGACTGGCCAATATCTCATCGTGCAAGAATGCTTCTATGAGACTGGCGCTGCCGCAGGACGTGAGGACAAGGAGCCACTTAGTGGGAGCACTAGCCGCGATGGCTGCGTTCCTAATTCTCGGCGCTCTCCTGATCTCGAATATGGAGTCTGGGCTCGTCTTCATTACCATCTTCACCTTGTCAGGCGTTGCAGGGTTGCTGTCGTCGGGACTCGTTCGATATCGAGCCCGACAAAGTGCATTTGAAATGGACGGAACACTTCGTAGATCAACTGCGGCCCTCACCGCATTGGCTTGGACTGCTGTAATTCTGTCCGTTTACGCGGGGCTGGTAATCCTAAACACATGGTTCTTCGTCCCGGGTGATCCCGCACACACGACGGCAGAGAACATCCAAATGAAGCTAAAGATTATGGCTGCGTTTGGGTTTGCTCTAGCTGGACTGATTACTTTGGCGAGGTGGAGCTTCAGGAAGAGAACTCAAAAGCGCGAAACAAAAGGTCGCGAAATCGTGAATTAGCCCAGGTATCCTGCTCATAAGAGCCTTACCAACCCTGGAGATGCCAAACAAACGGGGTTACCGGTAACTTCGTCAGGCGTCCCGGGAAAGCTTGCTTAACACGCCGGTGGAGGGGCAGCCTCACTGGGGCAAGAGCGCCTTGTAATTGGACCACAGTGTGGTCTTACATCGCATCTCGTAGCTGCTATCGCGGCTTCATCGTTTGTGTGTGGCAGGGCTGACCGCACTGAGGAGGTTTAGGGCGTAATCTTGTAGATGCCGTCAGTATCTTTGCTTCTCGCCTTCAGTTGCCCCGTGGTCGCTCCAGACGAGCACCTTCCAAGCAAACCACAGGACGCTGGAGCCTTCATGAGTCACACGAAAGAGTCTGGCAGAAAAGCCATTTTTCCTCGGAACAAGGAACAAATCCCATTGCATCTTGGGCAGCAGGTCACACCAAGGCTCATGGCTACTCTGAAGACAATTGTGACAACCCGACGGCAGGCGATTTTGAGCTTTGTGGGGTTCCAGAGCCGTTTCCGCAACGCCTTCCACCGCAGTTCAGACCCATTTGAGAATCAGAGAGCAGCAAGGGATCGCCGACGCCGACTCGCGTCCTGCGCGATGGCAACCAGGGCTAGCCCTCAAAGCGAGGAGCGATACACATGACAGCTAGAAACTCCAGCATCAACGCTTTTCCCGGAATTTTATCTCTTGACTTAGTCAGCGAACTCGCAGGTTCCAGGGAGCATAAACCATGGCCATCAGGCTTGCACTCCAAGCTTCTTCTCAAGGCTGGTGATCTGCGGCTGGTTCTCATCGCAATGGAAGCTGGAGCAAAGATCAAGGAGCACCATGCCGACGGGAGCGTCTCCATCCATGCTCTGGAAGGTACGCTGTGCATCCATGTGCAGGCACAGGAACACGATCTACATGCGGGGCAGATTCTCATCCTTGCACCCGGCATCAATCATGACGTTGAGGCACGCGCAGACTCTGCGTTTCTGCTCACGATTTCATGGCCCAGCAACGAAAAGCTAGAGTCGATGCCACACCGAGGGTACGGTTCCTGATCTTGTCGTGTGCGACGGCGGAACGAACCTGCATCACCGGACCGCGGGAAATGGGAGTCTTCCAGGAGATGCGCAATGATCTCGTTTGATCCGGCACATGCCGCAGTTCATTATCCCCCTGATCGCCGCTTTCGCATCTGGATACGGCCCTCGATCCTCATCGCCGCCGCTGTGCTGGTGGCGGTGCCTGTGCTTGCCGCGTGGATTGAGGTTCTCCTTGTGGGACTCCCTCATATTCCGCCTGTCCCGCAGATATCCCCCAACAACTTCGCCGGTCCACATGGTTTTCCACTGTGGGTGCGTTACAGCCACTTCTTCAACTTCCTTTTTGTTACGATGCTGATCCGAAGCGGTCTGTCGATCCTGGCCGATCATCCCCGCCTCTATTTCAACAATCACTGCACGCCCGGCAGCGAGTGGATTCGGTTGACGCCGATCGCAGTTCCCATGGATCGGCTCTGGACCGCAAAGGATGATGCGCGCTACGTTTCGCCGATGGTTGCCACGCCGGGCTACCGTCATACCATCGGTCTTGCCCGGTGTTGGCACTTTCTCAACGTCTACGGCTTCATCGTCACGGGCATCTTCTTCATCATCATGCTCTTTTATACCGATCAGTGGCGGCGGCTCGTACCCCAATCGACGCTGGTGCTGCTACAGGCCTGGAATACATGGGTACACTACGCCACGTTCCATCTGCCGTCTGAATTGAACGGATTCTATGGCTACAACGCGCTCCAGCAGATCGCGTATTTTTCCGTCGTCTTTGTTTTCGGCCCGATGGCAATCCTCACCGGTATCGCCATGTCGCCGGCTGCTGTCAATCGCTTCCACTGGTACGCGAAGCTGTTTGGCGGCAGGCAATCGGCGCGTTCCATTCACTTTCTCACCATGCTCAGTTTCTTTGCCTTCATCGTCGTGCATGTGACGTTGATAGTGATGACCGGCTTTGCTCGCAACATGAACCACATCGTGATGGGTACTGACGATCAGAGCCATCTGGGAATGATTCTTGGCTTCGCCGGCATTGGCGTGGTCGTGCTCACGTGTGTCGGGGCACATTACATCTCGTGGATCTACCCTCGCGTGTTGCAGCATGTCCAGAAGTTCATCACCTACCCGTTGATGCTGACGACGCTCAACCGCTTGTCTCCGAGTGAGCATTACACCGAGGCGGACATATCTCCGCGCTTTTGGCCCAACGGCAAAATGCCCGAACGTGACGATTGGAAGCTGATGGCCAAGGATGGATTCCTGGACTTCAGGCTGAAGGTGGGCGGCCTGGTCGACAACCCAGTCCAGCTTTCTCTCGGGGACATCGAGCGCCTGGCTAAGGCCGAGGAAATCACAATGCATCACTGCATCCAGGGCTGGACCGGGATTGCCAAATGGGGTGGGCTTCCCATGAGGTCTCTTGTCGAACTCGTCCGGCCCAAACCCAATGCGAAGGTGGTTGCATTTTTCTCCTTTGGCGGCTCGCTCTACGGCGGCGCATACTACGACACACAAAGCCTCGAGAATGTGCTTAAAGCCCAATGTCTGCTTGCGTCAGAAATGAATGGAAAGCCCCTCACCGAAGTCTATGGAGCCCCACTGCGGCTGCGGGTCGAAAACCAGCTTGGCTACAAGATGGTCAAGTGGGTTGAGCGCATTGAATTCATCGAGTCGGAGAAAAGCGTCGGCCTGGGCGAAGGGGGCAAGAATGAAGACGACGAATATTTCGATCTGCTCCCGAATATCTGATGACCTCTGTAAATGAGCATAACGATGCGCGCGCCGAGCACAGCAGCTTCGAGCATGTAAGCGTGCTCCTCGCACACGTGCGGCTGGAATGGCTCTTGCAGCACTTTCCGCCACGCCTGGTGTGGGCTGCCTATGTCTGCGTAAACGGCTTCGTCACGATCGGATTGCTGGCCTTGCTGGCCCTTCTTACTGGCAGCCCGTTTGTCTTTCCATCGCTCGGTCCGACTGCGTATCTGTTCTTCTTTTCCCCGCTAGCGGAAGCTTCCAGCCCGCGCAATACCATCCTGGGACACGCTATTGGACTGATCTGTGGCTATGCCGCCTTCGCAATTACGGTAGCCTCCAGCCCGCCTTTTGGCGTGCTTTCCGGTGTCCACGGCCCAAGAGTGCTGGCCGCTGCGCTCTCGCTTTCAGCTACGGGCGCGCTCATGGCTCTGTTCCGGGTAAGCCATCCGCCTGCGGGAGCGACGACTCTCATCGTTTCGCTCGGTATCATTTCCCAACCCAAGGAGCTTGTCATCATCGAGGTCGCAGTGATCCTGCTTACGGTGCAAGCTCTCGCAATCAATCGGCTCGCCGGCATCCCCTACCCTCTTTGGAAATATCACAAGCCCCCAGGAACGCCCTCGTAGTCTGGGAGTGATTCAATTCCCTGCCGGTGCTCTAAGCATTTATCGTTTCCGTGGAAGTGATCCAGATCGACGCCAGGAGTTGCCTGGTGAGCAGGATGATCTTGCCCTGGTGTGATTGCGGGTGGGTTGCGAACAGGGGTAGGTCAGACCGAGTCGCTGTCAAGTTAATGGAATGGTCCGCCGCTTTTACCCGACAGGGAGGGTGGGGCTATAAGCTGCGTAAGAGGAGGAGTGCCATGGAGCTATTCACATTGGGTATTGATTTGGGAAGACGACGTTCCATCTGGTAGGGATGAACCAGCGCGGAGAAGTGGTATTGCGGAAACGATTCTCTCGAGCGCAGCTCTTGCACTTTACCGCGAACCTGAAGGTGGATCTGATCGGGATGGAAGCATGCGGAGGATCACATTTTCTGGGGCGAGCGCTGCGAGAGCAAGGGGATGAGGTGCGTCTGATTCCTGGGCAATATGTAAAGCCCTATGTCAAGACGAACAAGAGCGATTACATCGACGCGGAAGCGATCGCCGAAGCGGTGGGAAGACCGACCATGCGTTTTGTGCCGGTCAAGAGTGACGACTAATTGGACCTTCAGTCGCTGCATCGGGTCGGTGAACGCTGGGTGATGCGAAGAACGGCGGTGGTCAACCAAATTCGTGGGCTCTTGCTCGAGCGTGGCACTACGCTGCGCAAAGGCCGGCGCTACGTGGATGAAGCACTGCCCGGAATACTCGCAGGTGGCTGGGCCAAGCTGTCGGGGGCGGTGCTTGTATTGCTCGCAGAACTGAAGCAGGAACTGGAGCAACTAGGGGAGAAAATCGACCGTGCTGACAAATCGGTTGAGAAGATTGCCTCGGGAGAATGAATCTTGTCGAAGGCTGGTCGCAATGCCGGGGGTCGGTCCTGTAACAGCAACGGCGATCATCGCGACGATCGGCAACGGCGCGGCATTTCGCAAAGGGCGCGATTTTGCCGCCTGGTTGGGAGTGGTTCCCGAGGAACACTCGACCGGAGGCAAGCAAACATTGTGGAAAATTCCTCAGCGTGGAAACCAGTACCTACGGAGGCTGTTCGTGCAGGGCGCCAGAGCCGTGATGCAGCACAGAACCAAGCAGTCCTCCGGTTTAAGTGCCTGGCTGGCGCAGCTCATGGCACGGACGCATCAAAACATCGCCATCGTTGCGCTGGCCAACAAATTGGCACGAATGGCCTGGGCAGTGCTGGCCAAAAATGAGATCTACAGGCCACCACTACTAGCGGGCAATACCATCTAACCGGCCTGCAATTGACGCCTGGAAGAACACCAGGCTTGGAAATCGCTAGCGCGATTCCCACATCTACAGACCCCCGGCTACGAGGTTTTCTATTTCCTGCCAGGTCTGCTGGCGAAGAAAGAGATGGCACCACGGTCTAACCGTCGTTCTGGAAACCTGCTTTCGGTCGGCGCGCTCTTCGGTAGTTGCGAGCGGTTTACCGACGACAAGGTCGAAGAACGACATGGTGGATGATCCTGTTTTTGAACAGGCAGCTTAGAAAGAAGCATCCATATGTCCCCTCGTGGTTTTTATCCCGGGCGTCGCGCGTGCGCAACCTAAGGCCGCTCTTTAGCCTTTTCTCAAGCGACCTGGCCATCGATCTGGGAACCGCCAACACACTAGTTTATGTTCGTGGCAAGGGCATCGTGGTGAACGAGCCGTCCATCGGACTTTTTTCCTATTAGCCGGATGGCCTCACTGGTCGGCACGATGACCAATTCGACGTGGCGGCGTTCCGCCTCAAGTTTCACTTCCTTCATAACTGGCAAACGCCCGTACGCTCCGGTGCCGATCACAAGCCGGTGGCATTTCCAAGGTATCTTTTCTCCGATGGACAGGGGCGTATGCCCAAACTCGTGACGGAATTTCCTCTTCTTGCCTTTGCGGATTTCTCCGCGGTCGATCACCACGTCCTGCTCGTACGCGCTGCCGTCGATTCGGAGGGTACCGAAGGAAAATTTGTCGAAACGTATACGCGCCTCCTCGTGTTGGCGTGTTCAGGCGCTCTTCTTCGAGGTGACGGCAGAGAAGACAGACCAGCTCTGTTCTACCTCGTGACTACCGCAGTGCGGGCAGGCGGTCTTTTCCGCGTCATGCTCTGCTATGGTCAGAATTGTCGAGAATGGCTTCTTGCAGGCGTTGCAGAAGAACTCATAGTGGGGCATACAGACCTCCCACAGTCTTAGAATGGTTACAGCGGGATTCTAGACCCGCGGCTGGAGCGGGTCAACATGGATCGGTCTCGAATCCTGCGGTCTTGGGTCGTGGATTTTCTGCGTAGTACTCCACTTCTCTGGTATATCATCCAGCGCGAAATATCGATGTAGAGCTGCGATACCTCATCGAAGCTCGGACCACCGTCGCCATGGGTCGCGTTTTTCTTGGGGTGGATGCAATCTACGGGGCAGGCAGCGACGCAGGCGGTGTCTTTTGTTCCGACGCAAGGTTCGGCGATGACGTATGCCAGGGGCCGCCACCTCCGTCTCTTTCACCGTATGCCTCGGGAAAGTAAATTCAACGTTACACTGCTGGCGTATGGCGCCGACGATTGAAAAGATTTCTGCGATTACTTTTCGGGTTTTGAACATGAAGGCTTCGGTGCAGTTTTACCGAAATGTGCTCGGCATGGAGCTGCTTTACGGCGGAGAACGGGCGAGTTTCTCTTCACTGCGAGCGAAGGATTCAGAATCTGCGATCCTAAACCTCGAACAAGGTGACAGTGTGTCGCAGTGGGGCCGGCTGATCTTGCACGTTACGGATGTGGATGCGTTCTGGACACATCTGCGGGAGAAAGGATTTGATCCTGGAATCCCACGGGACGCGTCTTGGGGTGAACGCTATTTCCACATGCTCGACCCGGATGGCCACGAGTTGTCGTTTGCTCGGCCGCTACAATGAGTTGGCCAAAAGAATGTGTCCAGACGAGGTGTGTGTGGCGGTCACGGTCGATCAGCGGCGCCACTCGGGGGATACGAGCCGGGTGCTGCTGCCGATGCGAAGCAGCGCTTGATCCGATTTCTCAGAGAGCATCTTTGATCTCTATGAACTGGCTACGAGGCGCGCGCTCTGCTCCGCCATCGCTTCGCGCAGTAAAGCATCTATGGCGTCCTGCCCGCCATTCGCCCGCGGAAGGCGCAGCGTCGCGGGCAGCGGATTCGCTTCCGCATAGTAGTGATTTTCCCGAAGTTCAACCCCATCACGGTAATAATATTCCTCCGTCGAGCCGTCGGAACAGGAGAAGCGTATGATCGCAAGCCAGAGGTCCAAATCGGAAATTCTGGACTAATGCCGCGAATAGATAGCCTTCTTCTGTCCATATCGCCGCAAAGCACGACATCGGTCAATGCAACCCCAAAACGGCGAACGGGCCGGCCCAATTCCAGATGGAAGTGCTCGCACACCAGTTCTGAGAGGGCGGCGGCACTGAAATGCGGACGCAGGCTCGTAGCGCGCGGAAGCGCTACTCCAACAATAAGAATGATTCTGCTGTGCACTCGCGTCATCAGGAAAGGCTTCAGCATGCAGCGCCCGATAGTATCATTTGTTCTCGCTGGAGGCAGGGGCAATCGTCTGTATCCGCTGACACAGGAGCGCGCTAAGCCGGCGGTCCCCTTCGGGGGTAAATATCGCATCATTGATTTTGTTCTCAGTAATCTCATCAATTCAGGCATTTATTCGATTTATGTCCTGGTTCAGTTCATGAGCCAGTCGCTCTTGCGACATCTGCGCGACGGCTGGCAATTTGGCGGTCTGCTGCAAGACCAGTTCATCATCCCGGTACCCGCACAGATGCGTTCAACCGACGAGACATGGTACAGAGGCACGGCTGACGCGATATTCCAAAATCTCAATCTGATGGATGATCTCGATGATCACCTCGTCGCTATCTTTGGCGCTGATCATGTCTATCGCATGAACATCCGACACATGATCGACTTTCATGAGCGTATGCATGCGGATGTCACCGTTGCAGCAATTCCTGTTTCAGCTCATCTTGCGACCGAATTCGGGGTCATTGAAGCCGGGCTCGACGGCGCGGTTCATGGTTTTCACGAGAAGAACGTAGATGCTCCCACTATTCCCGGCGAGCCAGACAAAGTTTATGCGTCCATGGGCAACTACATCTTCTCCGCTCGCACATTGCTCAGGGAACTGCGGTCCGACGCTCTGCGGCAGGAGAGCAGACACGATTTCGGACACGATATTCTGCCTTCGTTGCTCGGACGAGCAGCAATTTACGCATACGACTATCAGACAAACGTGATTCCCGGAGAATCGGCAGCTATTTCAGTCTACTGGCGAGACGTAGGAACTCTGGAGGCATACTACGAGGCGCACATGGATCTCTGCGGGCTTGTCCCCTCTCTCAATCTCTATAACCGACGCTGGCCTATACGGACCGCCAGCTATCCCGATCCGAGCGCGAAGTTCACCTTCGACGAAGATGGTCAACCCGGACAGGCCGTAGGTTCTATTATTTCTGGCGGATGCATTCTCTCAGGCGGTGCAGTCCGCGGCTCCGTCCTCGGTCGAGGTGTCAACACCAAAAGCGGATGCGTTATCGAAGACTCGATCGTTCTCGATAATTGTGTTGTTGGACGACGGTGCAAGATTCGCCGTGCCATTCTTGATGAGAACGTCACAGTCCATGACGGTGAGAGTATTGGTCACGATCTAGAACTTGATCGCACTCGTCATCACGTTACGGACACCGGAATTGTCGTTGTGACCAGCAGTTCGGCAGGGGATAACAGCCCGTGTTTCCGGCGCCAAAAACTCAGGCAGCAATCTATCCCAGCCCAGCTGCTAATGTAGAGCGGCCGTCCCCATAGACCCGCGACACACGGTCCTTGCGCTCGATGGAGAGCCGGCGCCGGAACTCTTTATCAGGGGGAGTGGCCTCTACTCGGCAAACCTCAATGCCGAGAATCCGCTCGGCACGATGCAAAGCATCGAGCACACGTTGCGCGCCCTCGACAAGCTCGCGGAACAGGAACAGTAGCGCGGCGCGCGCCTGGGAAAAACCCTCGCTGACTATCAGGCGCAAGCGAACAAGCCCTTCGACCACGAAGCGCGTACAATGTTAGCAGGTGTCTCTTCGCACGGAGGCAGCTATGAATCGCACCGGTGTTTTGTCGCTCCTTTTACTTTTCGGTTCGCTAACCTTAATGGCGCAAACGTCAGGGAACCAGCCCACAGGTTCGGTCGTTGTCCGCTTAGCGCGGTTCCAAACCAATTGTGGTCCGATCGGTATACAAGCGCGAATGGATAACAGCTTGAACTTGCTGGCCGAAGCAAATGACCGGCCCACACAAAGGGTTCGGATAACTCTGAACAACGCAAACTCTGTAGAGATTGTCGCTTCTCAGATCACCGTTCACGGCGTCACCACTATGAGCGAGACTCCACCGGCTGTTGCCCAGAAAGTTGCGAAGACCCTTGAACTTGACCTTAAGGTGGGGGCAGGGCAGGATGCCTTCCTTGATGTCTCGGTGCCGGGTTTCACCGCCGTTAGCTACATCGAGCTGGACTCCGCAGGCTATGCAGACGGGTCAAGCTGGCACCCTTCAGATGGTAAAACCTGCACGATCCTTCCTCATTCATTGTTAGGAACAGGACGATAGCGCTTCGCGAAGCATCTCCTGCGAAAGTTACACGAGAATCTTGTCCAAACTAGAATTGGTTGCAGCGATTTTGCATCGTGCGTTCCGAGCGCCGACGGCGCTGCTCATGCGGCTTATCTGCCAGTGCTCTCTGCTCTACCGTATCCACAACGAACTCATCTTCTTACTCCCTTCCTCACAAGTCCATGTGGTCACACCGTACGCTTACGGCGCAACTCAACGCCGCCCTCGATCTCGACAAGAATGAAACGCAAGTCGCGCAACCGGCAGAGGATGACATGGGGCTTACGAGGGACGTTCTCCAGGGTCCGTCAATCCCTCCGAGAGTTCAGCGGACTTCCGCGCCGGGCATGAGTGCTTGACGGTCGGCGGTTCTAACGCATGCTACGGGCTTTTCCGGCTGCATGTATGATGTGTGCCGATATTAGTACTAGGGCACGATGGCCGCTGCCGCCAAAGCGCTGCTATCAGTCTTGGATTATTTAGACGTGGATGGCTTTGCCGGGCTCACTGCTTTGCTATGTCACCCGGGCCTCGGAGCGCTGGCAGAAGCTGTCCCAACGAAAGCTCGCGGAACTCGACAGTTTGATGGACGGCATAAAGGCAGTCCGGCGCCTTTTGAAAAAGATGATGCAAAACTGCCGCCGCTAAACGCTGGATCAATGCGCCCTTTGCTTAAGCTGAAGCTGCTCAGATCGCCGCGCTCGCGTTCCTACCGGTTCGTCGTGTAGCGGGAACTCATACTGTCCCCAGACCCGAAGCGCAGATTCATATTGCCGCTCTAACTGCTGCAACTCGGCGCAAGGATCAGCAGCAACCATGCCCCTATATACGCGATTTAGCGCTGAATGGACAGGAGGCGTGCACGCCATATAGCGCCAGGGCTTTTCTTTAGTGACTTCAGCACCTGGCTTCGGGAGCAGAGCCGCGACGCCTGTTCATGACCCTACTTCGCCTGGAGCGACCCAGGATCCCGGAGCACCATCTCCGCCTTAGTTTCACACCCTCAAGTCGAAGTTGAAGTCTTTCCATGTGGGGATCTCTGTGCCGATGTAACATAGCAGTGTGTGCAGCGGAGGCTTTTATGATGCTCTTTCTCGCTGGGCTGATTGTTCTGTGCGTAGTTTTCTGGTACCTGATCTCCTTCCTACTCTCCTTAATGTCTGTACCTGTATTTCTGGGGATCTTGGCGGTACTCCTGGTGCTCGGCCGCTTCACGTTGCCGATGCTGTTCGACGTGTTGGTGCCTGATCGCAAGTTGGAGCGTGAGAAAAAGGAAGCGGCTGAGGCGGCCAAAGCAGCAACGCTACATTATCATCAGGGACGCTGGCTCGGTCGCCTTCTTGGCCCATCTTCCTCGTGGTGACCAACGTCAAGCGGAACTGGTCCCGCGGTCTGACTCGACAAAACTGAAGAACCGCCAAACCCCAGGTCAAAGAGAAGACCGGGGCAACCGCCGAAATCCATGTTGTTCGACGGTCATGACGCCCCGTAATCGCGCCACGATGCCCTAGGGAGCATTTCCAAGATATTGCCAGTCCCAGAAATCGCCAGCGATAGCACCGGCGGTGGCACGGAGCTTTAAGGCTATAGCCAATAATAATTTGTCGGGACTCATGGCAGCCCCGGATCGCTCAGCTCCTGTTGTGATTCGCTGATAGGCTTCGTGGTCATGAGCATATCTAGAAAATTTGCCCACGATGACATAGTCAAGGTGATCGAGACCGGCGGGATAATCAAAAGTTTCCACCAGGACGAGAATGGATTTGTCTACGGAGTACAGCTTGGCAGAGGCGCGGCCACAGAGACCGGCGTGCCAGAGGATGAGCTTGAACTCGTGAAGATCGCCAATGACGACGAGACCGGGTTTGCCGTGCGTTACATTTCCTAGTGCGGGTGATTTAACTCGTTGGTCTGAAGGGGAGAAGCCGCTCTCCGTTTTAAGAGGAGCGGCTCAGCGTGGACTCGGCCACGGCTTTAGTGCCTACTGGGTGCGTTCTTTACGCTGTCAACGGCTTCTTTGCCGGCGTCCCTGGCATCGGCGACTGCATTGTGTACAGCCCCTTTTACCTGGTCAACCTTGCCTTTGGTTTCAAGTTTCTTGTTGCCGGTGACGCGCCCAGCAAACTCCTTAATCTTGCCGGCCACTTTATCTGCTGCACCTTTCACGTATTGCTCGTTCATGTTACACCTCTACGCTATTGAGATGCCTGTAGGCGGCATAAGGGCTTGGGATCGTCTGCCCGGCTGCTGTGTCCCCGGCTTGCGTACAGTCCTGCCCACTGAGGGAGCCTATCATCGTCGCACCAACCAGATAATCCCGATTGCTACCAGCACCACGACCATCGCTATGACCCTGATTGTCCCCAAACGGTTCTGCCATTCGCTACTCATCGCAGCACCTCAGCACTAGTATAGCCATGGCCAAGGCCCCTACGGGCCGATTTCGAATGGAGCTGCAAGCGGGCCTCTGCTCGGCACCCGTCCGTCTCGATTGACGATGAATTGATCAAGCCAGAAGCCTGACCTCTGGCATTAGACTGGTCTCCGGGACTACTCGAACAACATGCCAAAGAAACGGACGTCGCCCAACAATCAGCGGGTTGCATCGAGACGATGGAAAGCCGGTGCCTTGAGCTAAGATTGCCAACCGTTCTTCGATCCACTGCAATGCTGGATGAAAAGTTTTAACGGAAAAGCCTTAGCTCTCGAACCGCTCCTGTTCGCCTTGACGTCCCACCCAGCTTCGATGAGGTCTGATGTCGCGAACACTAATTCCAGAGTGTCTGTGAAGAAGACCACAACATCAAAATTTCTGTTGTAGTCAAAAGGAGGTTTGCCGCCATGGACATAATGGTTCCGGTAAACTAGCCCTATGGTCGTCCCCGCGAAAGCGCGGGTTTCTGACTTGCGACCCGGTACTCCGCTGAATGGACTTCAAGATCACCCCGCTCCCTGATGAACGCATAAGCGAACGCAACCTGCGCATTCCGCCGCTCGAGCGCGATCCGGCATGCCCGCTTGTGGACACTCGCTGCCGCGGCCTGCGCGACCTGCGCATTTCAGTCACCGATCGCTGCAATTTTCGCTGCACCTACTGCATGCCCAGGAACGTGTTCAACCGCAAGTATCAGTTTCTGCCACACGATGAAGTGCTGACCTTCGAGGAGATCGTGCGTCTGGCGAAGATCTTCCGCGGCCACGGCATGGAAAAGATTCGCCTCACCGGGGGCGAGCCGCTGCTGCGCCGCGGAATCGAGAGGCTAGTCGAAATGCTGGCCAGAGAGTTGCCCGACGTCGATCTCACGCTCACCACGAACGGATCGATTTTGAAAGCCAAAGCCAGGGCCCTGAAGGCAGCCGGCCTGACGCGCATCACCGTGAGCCTCGATTCGCTGGACGACGCCACCTTCAAGGCCATGAACGACGCCGATTTCCCCGTCGCCAAAGTGCTCGAAGCCATCGACGTGGCCGCGGCCGAAGGGCTCACCCCGGTCAAGATCAACATGGTGGTCAAGCGCGGCGTCAACGACAGGCATGTGGTCGACATGGCCCGCTACTTCAAGGGTTCCGGAAACATTGTGCGCTTCATCGAATTCATGGATGTGGGCGCCACCAACGGCTGGAAGATGGATGACGTCATCCCCAGCGCGGAGGTGGTCAAGCACATCCACGAGGTGTTTCCCTGCGAGCCCGCCGACCCCAACTACTTCGGTGAAGTTGCCAGACGCTGGCGTTATCAAGATGGCGGGGGCGAGTTCGGCGTCATCTCCAGCGTCACCGAGGCCTTCTGCGGCGCCTGCACCCGCGCGCGGCTTTCCACCGATGGCGCAATCTACACCTGTCTGTTCGCGCGGAAGGGCTATGACCTGAAATCGATGGTGCGTACCGGCAAGAGTGATGAAGAGATTCACAACGCCATCGCCGCTATCTGGCAGCACCGCGACGACAACTATTCCGAGATCCGCAGCGCGGAGACAGCGAAACAGCAGAAGGTGGAGATGAGTTTTATCGGGGGGTGAACAGGCCCATCGGTAGCGCGTTTGAACGCATTTCCAACCTTCGGCGTCCCACAAACCGTGTCCCTCTGGCAGTAGGTTGCAAAGCCTGTCCTGGTGGTCTGTTCTTACTCAGGTGGTACGCCGCAATACTTGACAAAAATGTATGGTTTTGGGAGCATGGCTATAGTCGTCCCTCGGCAAGTCCAAGAACTCCAACATGTCGGCATCTTTGAAGATGCTTAGCGCTTCGGGATCCATTTGTCTCACCGGTGGTGAGACTTTTGCATGCTCACTGGCCCCGGCTCTAAGGAGCCGACTTCGGATTCCTGGGCGCGGAATTCTCCTCACCTAGATAATCCCCAAGCCGTTCCAAACCCCAGTCGTCTGCCCTCGCACAGACCTGCTATCCGCATAGAGAGACGAATGCAAGCTCACCGATAGGTGATATTGATCGTCAGCTCTTCGCCCCTTCGCCCCACAACCCGGCATGAAGTTCTGTCGCCTTGGCGAAGAAAGTCCAGATCGAGCCAGCTTTTTCCGACACGCAGGTCACGGACCTCAAGGAGGGTGAGGAATTCCGGCAGCCGTGGATTCACGATCTTGAGCTCTCCGCTAGACGCATCCGGTTTCAGCCCTAGCAGGGCCGTGAGAATCACGATGGGGGTACCGGAAGCCCAGGCCTGGGGTGAGCAGGAGACTGGATACTGCACCGGTTCATCGCGATGATGCCGCTGGTTCCCGCAGAACAACTCCGGCAGCCGGTATTCGCGGAAGTGAAGTGAAGCTTCGAACAATGCTGAAAGAATAGCCGATGCCTCCTGCTGGTAGCCGTAGCGCGCCATTCCAAATGCAATCAGCGAGTTGTCATGCGGCCATACGGATCCCCGATGGTAGCTCATCGGGTTGTAGGTCTGCTCTTCGTCCGAAAGGGTGCGGATGCCCCAGCCGGAAAAGAGGCCCTGTGCCATCAGCTTTGCCACCACGTCGCGCGCCCGCTGGGCGTTGATGGTGTGGGTGAAGAGCAGGTGTCCGGGATTAGAAGACATTACGGTAAGCGGCCGCTTGTCCCTGTCGAGCGCCATGGCATAGTACGCGTCCTCCGCCAGCCAGAACGACTGATCCAACTTTTGCATCAGCTCGTTTGAGCGCGTTATCAGCCGGTCTGCCTGCTCAGGGTCGCCCAGCAGACGTATGAGCGCGGCTGCACGCCGAAAGGCATCGGCCGCATATCCTTGCTCCTCAACGATCGCAATCGGTGCCTGGGCCAGCGTTCCGTCAGCGTGCGCCATGGCGTCCCCGGAATCCTTCCAGCCTTGGTTGAGCAGGCCTTTGTCGGTCTTTCTGTGATACTCGATCAGGCCATCGCCATCCGTGTCACCGTATTCAATTAGCCAGTTAAGCGCGGCTGAGAGCGGGAACCGCATCTCCTCCAATAGCTCCTGGTCTCCAGTCCAGTGGAAATACTCGCTCAGCAGAATGATAAAGAGCGGGGTGGCATCGACAGAACCATAGTTCTTCCCGAAAGCGACCTCGCCGGTCGCAGTCATTTCACCAAAACGCAGTTCATGCAGGATTTTGCCCGGCGCCTCATCATTATCGGCGCACTCCATCTGTCCCTGGCGCGCTGCGAGGGAACGCAGTGTGCCGCGAGCCAAGGACGGATTCAGTGCCAATATCTGAAAGGAAGAAATGAGCGAGTCTCTGCCGAAGAGTGCGGCAAACCAGGGCACACCGGCCGCGATCGCCTTGTTTGGTCCTTCGGGGATCTGCAGCGAATAGAAATCCAGCAAAGATGTGCTGAGCATCGTGTTGAAGATTTCATTGTTCGATTTGAACTTCGTGCAATCCTGCTCCCACGAAGTTAAACCAAGGTGGAACTTCTCTTCGTGCTCCTCCACCTTTTCGTCTTCGCTCATCCAAGGGGGCGCAGTGGACGAAGATGTGAAGCTGGAGGGCAGCGAGTGTTTCGGCAGAGCCTGCGTCACGATCGTCGAGGTTATCCGTGCCTGGCTGCGCGGTTCCAGGTCAAGTTCCCATCGTGCAGTGTGTCCGGAGATCCTGGATGGAGTGGGATCGAAGGAAAGCGCCGTGGTGCGAACGCGATCGTCGAGGCCTTCGTAGACGAAGGTTATCCGTGTCTCGGTGATGAGCGGTTCGAAATAGCGCCCGCTCTTGCCACGGATGAATGCCGCGCACTTGAAAGATATCCATGAAATCACAGTCGTAGGTGATCTCGATGACGAGATGCGCCTTCTCGCTGTGAAAGTTTTGGATCTGAAGAATGTCATGAAGGCCCTCATTCTCCAGGATCTGCTCCCGATGTACGAAGACCGTATTGACCGGTATATCCAGGCCCTCGCCCGGTACGCTGCCTTTCACTGTTAACTCCACCCGGTTGGCGTAGGCGCCTTCGGTCGTCGCGGAGAGAACAATGGGCGGGAGGCCGTTCACCAGCAGTTCGATCTGACTCAGGTAGCGGGTATCTTCGCGAAACAGACCGACGTGTGGAGCACCCGGTGGCATTAGGTTCCCGGAGCGATCGGAGACGAAGAACGTTCTTCCGCGAATCAGCGCCAGGCTCTCCACATTCGAGAGGTGAGCTTCCGTGTAGAGGAACCGAGGTTCAGGTGGCGCGGCGATCGGACGCAATCCCATGTCTTCCAGCTTGACTTCCGCAGCGGGAACGATAGTTCATGCCGCGACCTCTTTGACGAGATGGACCTTGGCGCCTGAGTCGAGGCCGTTGGTGAGAATTCCTTCATACAGTTCGACATAGCGTTGCACCATGATGTCCACCGAAAACCTTTGCTCTACCCAACCGCGCACGACCTCCGGCGTGTATGTGGTGTTCCTCACTGCGTCTGCCATCTCTTCTGCGGAGGAACTAATGGTGCCGGAGATACCCGTTCGAACGATCTCCGGCACCGAGCCACCGGGGAGCGCAAACACCGGCGTCCCGCAGGCCATTGCCTCAAGCATCACCAAGCCGAAGGGTTCACTCCATTGGATAGGAAAGAGCAGCCCACGAGAGCCGCCAAGCAGCTGGTTCTTCATCTCCAGATCCGCCTCACCCACGTATTCGATGAAGCGCCCATCGATGTGCGGTTTGATCATCGTGTCGAAGTAGTCGCGGAAGATTGGCTGGATCTCTCCGGCGATCTTCAGTGGAATCCCCGCCCGCCTTGCAACTTCAATCGCGATATGTACGCCTTTGATCGGAGCGATCCTGCCCAGGAAGCAGAGATAGTCTTCCTTCTTTATCTGCAGCCGGTACTTGGTCATGTCGATACCGTGATGGATCGTCGTGACTGCTAGTGTGGGATGAACGGAAGCCTGATGCTCACTGATCGCCACGTAGTGGATCTCCGGATAACGCTCGTACATGCGCGTCAGGGCAGTTTCATGCGGATGATGCAGGGTGCAGACGAAAGGTGTGGATACATATCTGGAATAGGTGATCGCTGGCGCACTGTTGATATGGATCAGATCGCACGTCTTCGCGGCTTCTTTTATCGACCAAGACAAATGATCTAGCTCCTTTAACATGCCGGAGGTCTCGGTGGACAGCGGCCACTCGGCCCGTGGATAGTACGCTCGTTTCTCTAGCATTGACCGTGGATTCGCCGTTGCAGTACACCACCGCTTCAATCCCTCTTTGCGTTCCAAGCCTTCTGCAAGATGGGAAATGAAGAGTTCGGTGCCGCCGTAGCGGGTCGGGGGAACAGAGATGAAGGGAGACGCGATCAGAGCTATACGCATATGCAAATACCTCATAGCTGTCTTGTCTACTTCGCAAATGAAGCAGACTCCAGCGTCACAGGGTATCTGCAGGGCGCGGATGTTTCGCAAAGGACAATGGCGGATGCTGTCTCATCGAGCCAACTCGTCTCTATAGGGTCACGATTCGAAATGGGATTCGTATATCAGGAGATCGCCTTATCTTGATTGGCTGGAAGGAGCTGCCTGCTCAAGGCAGAAGAAGGATGCTTTCCAAGGGCCAACGCATTGCGCCTAGTTCCCCCGTTCTCAGCATACGCTACTCTCCTGGTCACCCACGCAATAAGGTAGAGGCTCAAGCACTTCCAGACTAAATACCCCAACGCTCGAAGGGCATGCTACCTGGGTGGTCCCCCCTTGCGTTTCTCCAAGTGTCAGTGGCAGTGCAACTTGGTTGCCGGGGTAGCTGATTTCGCCCATCCCGTAAAACGGTCTCTTCTTCTGCCTCCTCCTGAATTTCGTCTTCGCGGCCCACAGTCGATGCCGGAGCGGCGAAAGTCTTCAAGGAAGTGGCGAGCGGACATAGCCCGGAGCTACAATGTAAGCACAGCGACCATTTCTAGACTCCCATGAGCGTAGTGGGTTTACCCCAAAACCTGGATTGAACCTTTTCGGGGCGTTGGGCAAAAAACCCCAACATCAAAACCACACAAGTCTATGACTGGCGCGCGGATGAGGTCAGTTTCAGCGAGATTGAGCGCGTGGGGATTTGAGCCGGATTTGTGCAGAGGAAAGGGAGGGTCACAAAACCTTAACTATTTTTCCCTGCCCGCCAGCTGTAGGCTTTCCCCGCAATTGCAAGCGACGGGCGACTTCAGGGGAATGTATGGGAGAGCTTTTCAACGGGCTTTCAAGTCTGGAAAGAGACGCGCTTAAGGACTATGCGACGGAGAAGTATTTCGCGGAACCCAAGGCTACACGCGGGGAAGTGAATGACTGGGTGGGGAACTACACGGAGAATCTGGTCAAAACCGACCTCAGCCAGGTTGTCGAAATTACCCGTGCCTATGCGAAGGAAAGAAGCAAACTTTGCCGTACCAAGTAGGCGGGATTAACGCTGGCTCAACGTCGGAAGCCATATTGGCGGCATGAGTCTGGATTGAACCTTTTCGGGGTTGGGCAAAAAACCCCTCAACCCGCCGCTCCGGTTGCGCCCGTCGCTCGCTGTGCTGCACAACAGCCCGCCGCCCCTACCTGCACCATTTGCTGCGAGCTGTGCCCATAGTTTCAGCATCGACACGTTGACATGCGGAAGCCGACGGTCACAAAAACTTCACTTACCTTAAGAAGGGTTTTCGTGAGTACACGGGCGAATTTCTCAGAAAGGAAGACCCATGAGTTCTTTGCCTTTGCCAACATACAGATATGTGGAACAAGGCGATATCGATGCTGTAAAAGCAAGGCTTGACGGTGAAGCCGTAGCACCGGGAGCGTCATTGCCGAAGGGTAAAGAATCGGTTGAGGGCGAAGGGCTGCCAGAAGGTGTGACTCTACTGTCGATAGCTGTTGCTCATGATCACAAAGAGATGGCTAAATTCCTGATTGGTAGAGAGGCAAAAGTTAATGTGACAACTGCTTCTGGTTGGACGCCCTTGCATTCAGCCGCTTTCAAGGGATATAGAGAAATGGCCGAGCTCTTGGTTGAGCATGGGGCAAATGTAAGTGCAGAAATCCCAGGAGAAGACGGGTCAAAACCAAGTGAGCTTGCTTTAGAGAACGGTCACAAAGGCCTGGCTCAATGGTTGAAAACACAACCAGCTGTAAGGCCACCTGCTGATAACGACGAAATCAAATTTCTGGAAAAACTCGGTAAGCTGAAAGACCCTCGCCCGGATAAGGGTCCTGGCCGTTAAGGATGTCGCATTGCCTGACTATGAATCGACCATTGGATTTACTCCGGAACTTACAAAGCAAATACGGGAATTTGCCAAAGAGGGGTAAACCCAACATCGCTGACGCCGGGGCAATGTGAGTCAGGGCTTGGAGGCCAGGGAGCTGTTGCGGCGGCGGCGCTGGTTTAATCCTTCGGCTTAAAGGCCTCTGAATCCAAATCTGGCACCGGCCCGTTCGCACATTTATTGATATTTTTTACGCTTGTGGTCGGCCAGAATGAACTTCTGGCTGCCCATCGATCCACCGCGCTTCGGCCACAGTTCGTCGGCACCCACCTTCTCTTCAGCTACGACCAGCAAACAGGCTGAAGATTGCCCTCGGTGTCAGCGATGCATGTTGGGTTTACCCCTGGTGGTCTGTTCTTACTCCGGTGGTGGTACGCCGCAATACTTGACAAAAATGTATGGTTTTGGGAGCATGGCTATAGTCGCCTTATGAAGATTACAGCCCAAGAAGAATACGGCCTTCGCTGCATCCTGCAATTAGCTTCCGTTCCCGCTGGGGAGCCTCTTGCCAGCGGCGAGATTGCGCGGCGCGAGGGTCTCTCCTATCCCTATGTTGAGAAGCTGCTCTGGACCCTGAAGAGGGGTGGCCTCACCAAGAGCCATCGAGGGGTCAAGGGAGGCTACGTTCTGGCGAGGTCCCCTGAACAGATCAGTCTCGGCGATGTGCAAAGGGCGTTCGGTGGCCTGTGGGCGACAAAGGACATTTGCAGCCGCCATACGGGCAAGCGCCGGACATGTATTCACCACAGGGGTTGCGGCCTGCGCCCGGTCTGGGAGGGCATCGAACGATATATCGTGGGAGTGATGGACGGCATTCCAATCTCCCAGCTCCTGGGCAAGGAAGCGCTAGTCCAATTGTCGCTAAGGGAGACATTTCGCATGTCTGTTTAGGTTCAGGGGCGCGAGCTTTTTTTTGACGTGAAACAGGAAATATTTGTCAGGTTTAAGGATGATCCCAGTTCTGCAACTGCACCGAGCGCGCTGAACTCTAGGAGGAGACACCATGAGTACCGACACGAAGATCATAGATACTCTTGTCGAGGGCGAATATAAGTGGGGCTTTGTCACTGACGTCGAGTCGGACTCGGCCCCGAAGGGTCTGAACGAAGACATCATCCGCCTTATTTCGACCAAGAAAAACGAGCCGGAATTCATGTTGGAGTGGCGCTTGAAGGCGTTCCGTCACTGGCTGAAGCTGGAGAAACAAGAGGCTGAACCCAAGTGGGCCAACATCAAATACGACACCATCGACTATCAGGACATCATTTACTACTCCGCGCCTAAACCCAAGAAGTCCGGGCCGAAGAGTCTGGATGAAGTGGATCCCGAGATCCTTCTCGCCTACGAAAAGCTTGGCATACCCCTGCAGGAGCAGAAGCGGCTGGCAGGCGTGGCGGTGGACGCGGTGTTCGACAGCATCTCCGTGGCCACCACGTTTCAGGCCAAGCTCGCTGAGATAGGCATTATCTTCTGCTCGTTCTCGGAGGCGGTGCAGCGCCACCCCGAACTGGTGCGGAAATATCTGGGTTCGGTGGTGCCCTACTCCGACAATTTCTTCGCCGCTCTGAACGCGGCCGTATTCACCGACGGGTCGTTCATCTACGTCCCCAAGGGGGTTCGCTGCCCGATGGAGCTGATGACCTATTTCCGCATTAACGCGGCGGATTCGGGCCAGTTCGAACGCACCCTGATTATCGCCGATGAGGGTTCCTATGTAAGCTACCTCGAAGGCTGCACCGCGCCGACTCGGGACAAGAACCAGTTGCACGCCGCGGTGGTTGAGCTGGTCACGCACGACAACGCCGAGATCAAGTACTCCACTGTGCAGAACTGGTATCCGGGAGACCCCGTGACGGGCAAGGGCGGGATCTATAACTTCGTCACCAAGCGCGGCAAATGCGAAGGGGTGAACTCGAAGATCTCCTGGACTCAGGTGGAGACCGGCGCGGCCATCACCTGGAAGTACCCGAGTGTCATCCTCCAGGGCGACAACTCCGTGGGCGAGTTCTACTCGGTGGCGCTCTCGAACCACTGGCAGCAGGCCGACACCGGCACCAAGATGATTCACATTGGCAAGAACACGCGGAGCACGATCATCGCCAAGGGCATCTCCGCCGGGCACGGGCAGAATACCTATCGCGGCGGAGTCAAGGTGCTCAAGGGCGCAGTGGGTGCCCGCAATTACACGCAGTGCGATTCCCTGCTGATTGGCGACAAGTGCGGCGCTCACACCTTCCCCTACATCGAGGCGAAGAATTCCACCGCGCGCATCGAGCATGAAGCGTCCACGTCGAAGGTTGGCGATGACCAGATCTTCTACCTGCAGCAGCGCGGCCTGTCGAAGGAAGATGCGCTTTCGATGATCATCAACGGCTTCTGTAAACAGGTCTTCCGCAAGCTGCCCATGGAGTTCGCCGTCGAGGCGCAGAAACTGTTGAGCGTGAGTTTGGAAGGGAGCGTTGGCTAGCCTATGTCTATGTTAGAAATCAGGGATTTGCACGTCAATATTGAAAATCGCGAGATCCTCAAGGGTGTTGACCTGAAGGTGAATGCCGGGGAGGTCCACTCCATCATGGGGCCGAACGGCTCGGGTAAAAGCACGCTCGCGCAGGTGCTGGCGCGTCGCGAGAACTATCTGGTCACCAAAGGCGAGGTGCTGCTCGATGGCAAGGACCTGCTGGCCATGAAGCCGGAAGACGCAGCCTGTGAGGGCGTTTTCATGGCCTTTCAATACCCTATCGAGATCGCTGGAATCAGCAACGCCTACTTCCTGCGCGCGGCGCTGAACGCCGTCCGGAAATACCATGGCAGAAAAGAGATGGACGCCATGGATTTTATGCCGTTCTATAAGGAAAAGATGAAACTGCTCGAGGTGGACGAGAGTTTCATAACCCGCTCCGTGAACGAAGGTTTCTCCGGCGGCGAGAAGAAGCGCAATGAGATTCTGCAGATGGCGTTGCTGGAGCCTAAGCTCGCTATTTTGGACGAGACCGACTCCGGGCTCGATATCGACGCGCTGCGCATTGTGGCCAACGGCGTGAACGCCATGCGCAGCCCTGATCGAGCCATCATCGTAATCACCCACTACCAGCGCCTGCTGGACTATATCGTTCCGGATTTCGTGCATGTGCTCGTCGGTGGGCGGATCGTCAAGTCGGGCGGCAAGGAACTGGCGCTGACGCTCGAAGAACAGGGTTACGTTGGGGTCGAGGCAGAAGCCCGCGCCACTGCGGTTGCGGTTTGATGGAGAGTACGAACGTGTCGACGGCCATACAGCAGCTCCCGGATTACCTGGAAGCCTTCCTGCAGTTGCAGAAGCAGTCGCCAGTCCATCGCCAGGAGTCCTGGTTGCGGGGTGTGCGCGAGGACGCGTTTACCACCTTCTGCCAGTTGGGCTTTCCTACAGTCCATGACGAAGACTGGCGCTTCACGAACGTTGCGCCCATTGCCCAGAGCACATTCCATCTCCCCGAGCAAAAATGCAGCGGAGTCACGGAGGACGACGTCGCTGCCTACAGGTTGGAGGGTCTGGCCGCTCAGCTTGTGTTTGTGAACGGGCGGTATGTGCCGGGACTCTCGCGCCTGCCGGTGGGACACAAGGGGCTGCAGGTTTCCAGTCTCGCCGAAGCGATGCTGAAGGAGCGGGAAAAAGTAGAACCGCATCTCGCGCGCTACGCCGATTACAGCAAGGAAGCTTTTACGGCTCTGAACACGGCGTTCTTCGAGGACGGCGCGTTCG